>NZ_SSHJ01000021.1 GCF_005925345.1 Pedobacter ureilyticus | reverse complement strand
CTCATACTTAGAATGTTCGCCGTGGTAAAAAGAAAACAAAAATATGTGGAAAACTATATAAAAGCAGCTTGATGGAAATATATTTTGAATTTAATTTGCTTTTATCATAATCCTAGAATACGTTAAAGCATAATGTTACCTTTAATAGTTGTAAGATTGCTTTGTGCCTCGCAATGACGATTTTATAACAGCTTTTTAAACTTCTTCTATGTTATTGAAATAGTTTAAAAGCGTAATCACTTGTTTTTTGTTGAGTAGTTTAGCTAGTTCCTCAGCATTTGCTTCTTTAATTTTTTTCACAGATTTAAAATGTGTGAGCAATTTATCTGCCGTAGCTTTACCAATACCTTCAATTTCTTCTAGCTCGGTTTTTAAAGTGCCTTGGTCGCGTTTTTTACGGTGAAAGGTAATGCCAAAGCGATGGGCTTCATCTCTTAAATGCTGAATAATTTTTAAAGTCTCCGATTTTTTATCCAAATACATCGGTAAGCTATCGCCAGGGTAAAAGAGTTCTTCCAATCTTTTGGCAATGCCAATAATTGTTACTTTTTTATCAATGCCCAGTTTCTTTAAACTGCTTACCGCCGATGATAGCTGACCTTTACCACCATCAATAATAATCAATTGAGGTAAGCTTTGATTTTCATCTAGCATACGTTTGTATCGACGGTAAACAGCTTCCTGCATGGTGGCAAAATCGTTAGGACCTTCCACAGTTTTCACGTTAAAATGGCGGTAGTCTTTTTTACTCGGCTTGGCGTCCTTAAATACCACAATTGCCGAAACCGGATATTTGCCTTGAAAGTTAGAGTTGTCAAAGCATTCGATATGATGAGGCAATTGTGTTAGCCTTAAATCATTTTTCATTTGCGTTAATAGCCGATCTGTTTTGAGCTCTGGATTTAATTTCTCGTATTGGTTTAGCTTTTCCTTTTTAAAGAACAATACATTCTTTTGCGAAAGTTCTAACAAGGCCTTTTTTTCACCTAGTTTGGGTACAGTAAGTTTCAGGTTCGTGTCATCCAAAGGGATTTCGAACGGTACAACAATTTCTCTCGAGGTACTTTTAAATCTACTTCTAAATTCTGCAATGGCAATAGAAAGCAGTTCTTCATCACTCTCGTCTAACCGTTTTTTAATTTCTATGGTTTGCGTTTGGATGATGGCCCCGTTCATCACTTTCAGGTAGTTGACAAAGGCATAACGCTCATCGCTGGCAATGCTTACCACGTCTATATTGGTAATGGCGCTGCTTACCACGGTTGATTTGCTCTGGTATTTTTCTAGCACACTCAGCTTTTTCTGGTAATCGTGCGCCAACTCAAAATTCAGTTCTTCTGCAGCAGTTTTAACTACTTGCTTTACCTCTTTAATTACATTGCCAATTTTGCCGTTTAAAATGTCTTTAATTTCTGCAATGTTGTTTTCGTAATCAGCTTTAGATTGATAGTTTTGACAAGGGCCTTTACAATTCCCGATCTGGTATTCTAAACAAACTTTAAACTTCCCTGCGTTGATGTTCTCTGGTGTTAAGGCCAAATTGCAAGTACGTAGAGTATAGGTTTCTTTAATGAGATCTAAAATGGTATGCATCATACCTACAGAGGCATAAGGGCCCAAATATGTAGAGCCATCCTTAATCATACGCCGGGTAGAGAATACTCTCGGAAAGGGTTCTTTTTTGATGACAATCCATGGATAGGTCTTGTCATCTTTAAGCATAATGTTATAGCGTGGCTGGTGCTTTTTGATTAGGCTGTTTTCCAATAACCAAGCGTCAATTTCTGTATCTACAATGGTAAACTGAATGCGCCTAATTTTGGAAACCAATACTCGGGTTTTGCCGTTAAGCTGTTTGTCTTGTACAAAGTAGGAGCTAACCCGGTTGCGCAGATCTTTAGCTTTGCCGATATAAATTAGCTTGTCATCCACATCAAAATATTGATACACGCCAGGTTTATGCGGAATATCTTTTAAGGCCTTTTTATAATCGAAACTGCTCATATTGGATTGCAAATTTACATAAAAAACCTCGTAGCTTTCGAAAGCTACGAGGTCTTACAGTATGAGTTTTTAACTTTAAAACCCTAATTTCTTATCTAACTCTGAAATGGTATTTTGTTCTACTTGCTGTTCTTGGTATTGGTTACAATCATAAACAATATTTACGCCACCTCTTGGTGGTTCAAAATCGTTCTTGCCCATTTTTAAGTTAGGGTTGGCGTAAACCCTTTTCATGAAACCTGCGTAAATTGGCAGTGCCGAATTAGCACCTTCGCCGTAGCTGGTACTGGTAAAGTGGAAAGCACGGTCTTCGCAGCCTGTCCAAACACCGGCAACTAAATCAGGAGTAATAGCCATAAACCAACCATCAGAATTGTTTTGCGTGGTACCTGTTTTACCACCAATTGGGCCATTTACTTTGTACTTATAGCTTAATCTAGAACCCGTTCCGCCAGTAACCACGCCACGTAACATACGGGTCATTACGTAAGCCACTTCTTCGTTCATGGCTACTTTAATAATGGGCTTGCTTTCGTAAAGTACCACGCCATTTTTATCTTCTATTTTAGTGATAAAGTTAGGCTGCGTCCAGGCGCCCCTGTTGGCGAAAACGCCATAGGCACCTACCATATCGTAAATTGAGGCATCAAAAGTCCCTAGTGCAATGGATGGAACCGCCGGCACATCGCTAGTGATTCCCATTTTTTTGATCTCATTCATTACTGCTGTTGGGCCAACTTGTTTCATTAAATAAGCCACAATATAGTTTTGCGAATAGGCCAAGCCTTTTTGTAAGGTAATTTTGCCCGGCAATGGCGTTCCAGAGTTTCTCGGCGTCCAATCTGGGCTTCCCGGATTGGATATAGTTACCGGCTCGTTTAATACCTCATAACAAGGCGAATATCCATTTTCTATTGCTACTGCGTAAGTAAATGGCTTGGCGGTAGATCCTACTTGGCGCTTGCCCATTTTTACTTGGTCGTATTTAAAGTGCTCAAAATTAATGCCTCCCACCCAAGCTTTAATATCTCCACTTTTAGGATCCATGGCCATCATCGCATTACGCAAAAGTAATTTGTAATATTTAACCGAATCGATAGGCTTCATCAAGGTATCGATATTTCCTTTCCAAGTGAAGATGGTAAGTTTGGTGGGCGTGTTAAAATCAGAGGTAATTTCTTCGTCAGATTTGCCTTCGGCTTTTAATGCTTTGTAACGATCAGATCTTTTTACACCTTGTTCTATCAGCGCTTCTTTTCCCCTAAACGGATTTCTGCCTTTCCAGCTTTTGGTAAATTGTGCCTGCAAGGTTTTCATGTATTCCTTTTGCGCCTCTTCTGCATACACCTGCATTTGATAATTAATAGTAGTGTATACTTTTAAACCATCCCTATCTAAATCATAAGGTGTACCATCAGCTTTATTGATAGAACGCTCCTCTAATATTTTCTTCACTTCAGTTTTTAGTACGGCCCTAAAATATGGAGCTATACCATCATTAGTAGTTGCCGCATTAAAGCGTAGATTTAATGGTTTTTCTTTTTCTCCAGCAAACTCGTCTTTAGTAATATAGCCTTCTTTTACCATTAACGCCATTACCGTATTTCTTCTGTCTAATGAGCGCTCGGGGTTTTTGGTAGGCGAGTAGCGTGTAATTCCTTTTTGAAGACCGATAAGTACTGCAGCCTGTGGTACGGTTAATTTATCTGGTGTAGTATTGAAATAAACTCTAGCGGCAGATTTAATACCGTAAGCCTGGTTTCCAAAATCAACCGTGTTTAAATACATGGTAATGATTTCTTCTTTGGTGTAATTGCGTTCTAGTTTAATTGCAATTACCCACTCCTGAAATTTTTGGATAATACGTTTCGAGAAGTTTTTTGCCCTACCTTCTTCAGAAAAAAGGTTAAGCGCCAACTGCTGCGTAATGGTACTTCCTCCCTGTTTTTTTCCAACTAGGGCATAAAGAAAAATGGTGAATGTACGTCTAAAATCTATACCGGAATGTGAACGGAAACGAATATCCTCGGTAGCAATCAAAGCATTAATTACATTGGGAGAAATTTCGCTGTAGTTGACGTTTGATCGGTTTTTTACGAAATAAGTGCCCAAAACTTTGCCCTCCTCCGAAATCACCTCTGTGGCTTCGTTGCTTTTAGGATGTTCTATTGCTCTAAACGACGGTATCTCTCCAAAAACGCCGAAACTAATCATTACAATAAAAATTGCAAACGCAATAATACCAGCAATAAGTACTTTCCAAATACGCCAGTTATATTTTTTTATTAATTCTGGAGGTAGTGAATTGTTGTTCTTATTTCTATAATTCATTGTTATTGATATATCTGATATACCGCTCTAAAGTATCGCGATTGGTAATTTTTTCGAGGTTCTCTTTACTTATTGCAAAAGTAGTATAATTAGCGGCAGGTATTTTGATAATTCTGCCTAATTGTGATTTTATATTTTGTTGATATTGCTGCACATCAGAAATACTCGTGAAATCGCCTACTATAATTAACTGATCTTGCTCTAGTTCTTTAAGCTGGTGGCGAAGGTTAGTGCCCGAGTAGTTACCTCTATTAAATTGCCCGATGCCGAACCGGGATGTACTTACATTTAAACTAACATTGTTTATCGCTACTACATAATAATAATTGCTAGACGATGCTGGGTTAAATAAAGTCTCTTTTGGAGGTTCTGGAACAGCAATTGGTTGTACAACGGTATCTGCTGGTTTTGTAATTACAATTGGATCAGCAAGGGTATCTTTCTTTTCGGTAGCCAGAACAGTTGCCGAATCTTTTTTAGCGATAAGTGTAGGATTGGCCAAAGTATCTTTCTTAGTTTCTACAACAGGTGCTTTAGCAATTACCGTGTCCTTTTTAATTTCTTTTACTGGAGGCTTCACCTCTGGTTTTTTCTCTATTTTAGGTTCTTCTACAGCAGGTTTGCTAACTAATGGAGGCGCTGGCTGTACAAATTTTTTCTTTCCCGTTGGATCCAAAACATTTGCGATTATAGGTTCATTTAGCCTAATGCCCGTTTTGTTTTCTGCAAATGGGATTTCGTAAGGGTCGTAGCCAACCAAAGCTATTTTCCTTTTCTTAAACTCGCTTAAATGTGCATTGATATACAGCAAGTGTTGATCCACTAGTGGTTTTATCAATACATCTTTTTGATGCCTTTCAGAAATATCTTTAAAGGCAGTAATTAAATGGTCTACATTTTCTGTGCGGCCAATAGCTATGGCTTTAAGGTAATCGTACTGCGGCTCCATGGTATTACCTGGAAAACGTTTACTGATATCACTTGCTTTAGTAATTACTGTACTAAAATCTTTCTCTTGCAGTTTGTAAAATAAGCTTTCGTATTCTTTATTTAACATTGCTTCTAATTGGTTTTGCCTTAGAGAGAAACTAGGATCTAAAATAGTTTTTGCGAAAACAGAATTAGGGAATTTGCTTAATACTAGGTTTTTATACTCGTTAGATTTTGCATTATCTGTGCCTTTATATGCCAAGTACAAGCTATAGTAAACCATATCTAGCTTGTTGTTGTTAGGGAATCGTTTCAGTAAAGCTTCGTAAGTTTTTATCGCCTCTGGCTTATCATTTAAAACCTGCTGATAAAAACTGCCCATATCTAAATAGGCATTGATGATTTTTTGGTTAGAGGTTTCTAAAGCTGCCGGACTAAGCGGAATAGAATCTAAATATAATGCAGATTGGTTGGCAGATTTTGGAGCCGTAGTGGCTGGTGCATCTGGGTTTTGCGGCATTGCGCCAAAAGGATCATCTACAGCAGCAAGTGCATCGGCTTGGCTTTGTGAAGATTTTACACTTTGACGCCAATTTGGAGTTAATTTTCTATTGCCCCAACGTTTTTTAAATTCGTTAAACCCTCTACTAATTGCATTGGTGTTAGCAAAATAAAAGGTACTACCGGTTTGCGAAGTATAGTTTACGTTTGCTCTTCCTGTGCTAGCTGGTTGTCCATTGTTGGTACTTCCTGTAGTAGATTTGTTTTCTAAAGCTGCAAAGTAATTAGTTAGGGCAATTGGTCTATCTGCTGCCGGCAACTTGGCAAATTTTTGAAGCGTATCTTGTAGGTTAATGGTCTCGTACCTTTGCTGTAGATAAGCTAGGTTTTGTGCTTTGTTAGCTATGGCACTATATAGCGGATGTGTTTTGGGCAAAGTCAATGCCGTACTATCATAATACAGCTTAGCGGTTACATAATCGCTATAATGTTTAAAATTTAAATCGGCAATTTTTAAGTACGATAAAGCTTTTTGCACATTATTGGTTATGCTATTTTTTACCGAAAGATTGTAATATTCTTCAGCCTTTCCAAAGTCATTTCCAGCATAGTAATCTTCTGCAATTTCATAATAGATTTGGTCCTTGAAATCTTCATTCTTATCATCTTTCAGCATTCGGGTAAGGGCCAGCTTTCTATCAAAGCTATTACCACTTAATTGTTCGGTTACTCTAATTCGGCTTAGCTTAGCATTAAAATACATGTCGAAAGCAGCATTACTTTTTTCTACTTTGCGATAAGCATCCAAACTTTTTTCAAATTCTTTTTCGCTTTCATAAAGCTGGGCTAAAGTATAGGTCCATCTAGTTTTATTTAGAGACGTTGGACCAGCTTTTAAAGCTTTTTCTAAATAGGTTATGGCTTGTTTGTCATTTTCTTTAATGATGTTGATCTGCGCTAGCGTTGCCAAAGGCTCCGATTTTTGACCTTTTACCGAATCTAATTCTATAACTACAGTATCTAATACTCTCTCTGCATTTTTTAAATCATCTAGTTCAATTAAGCTTCGGGCTTTCCAGTTTAGGGCATTCAAATATACTTTGTGATTTTTATGATAGGCGCCTGCTACATAGTCGAAGTAGGCTTGGGCGTTATAATATTTGCCTTGGTAAAAATTTGTCTTGCCTAATAGAATGTAAGCGTCGTCTATGTAATTACTGATGTTTTTTTCCGCAATAATTGTTCTTGCCTTCTGATCGACTTCGTCAAGTTCTTTGATTTTTGTACCTGCGGTGGTGGCATCTGCTATTGCGGGAGCATGGTAAAGAGGCAAGAAATTGTCGAAATTATCCTTTCTGCTTTGATTTACACCTTCCAAATATTCGTCTAATAAAACATTAGAATTATAAATAAGGTTATATCTTGCAGACAGGTTTTGTAGTTTCCTGTTTACAGCGGTATCTTTCTGAGAAGAGCAGCCAAAACCCAATGCAATTAGTAAAATGCATAAAATAGCGCTAACTTGATGTTTTCTGTAGGTGTTCAATGATTTAGTTTGTTTTTATATATAACAAAATATCTGCAAAAATATTTTATTCGGCAATATAATCTTAATAATTGAACTATTAATTACAAAAGTTAATGAGTGTGTTTATGTTCAATTAGAGCTATTATCGATAGATTGTTACTCAAACTTGTTACCGAGGCATATCCTATTTCTTTAGGCCGATAGATGTTATTCTTAAATGATTTATGTCGCTTTCTATTTACGATTTAGCATGCTTATGAAGTTATTAATGGTATATTTGTTGCCTAAATTTTTCTGCTTTGGAAAATAAAGAGAAGAAAAAAGTGAATAAATGGATAGTTTTTACTTCTATGCCATTTCAGATGGGGATAACTATTTATCTGTTTCATTGGGTTGGTAAATGGTTAGACAAAACCTTGAGAGTAGAAGGAGAATGGTGGATGAAATGCTGTACATTGTTAGGTGTTGTTGTTTCGCTATACTATTTCATTAAACAAGCAAATTATATCAGTAAAAAATGAATAATTATATTAAGTATATTCTAGTGCTTCTAGTAGTTACTGCTGTAGCGTATGGGGGGCATTATTTAGCGAATTCAGCATTGGACGTTAACGAGCAATGGGCTGCATTGGATTATAGTTTAAAAGGCTTATATTTTTTTGGTTCTTTTGCTTCACTTATTGTTTTAATAGTTTTAATTACCATTAACCGCATCATGCCTAGAAATTTAGGTTCAGTTTTTCTAGTGGTAATTAGTGTTAAAGTGTTGGCGTTCTATGCTTATATTTATAAAGCTCTTAATGTAGCTGAAGATAATTTCTTGAAATATAATTTCATAATTGTGTTTTTTATCTTTTTAGTTTTTGATGTATTTGTGGCATTTAAGGCGTTAAATGAAGATGAAATAAAGGCTTAAAAATTTTCTTTAAAAAGTTTTAATTAATAAAGAATTAACACAAAATAAAATTGTACTTTTGCGCAAAATTTATATTCTTCGATACTAAATAAAAATGATAAATCTTAAGAGAACACTTTTAGTTTTAGCAGTGGTAATTTTGGGTGCAAATCCTATTTGTGTATTAGCGAATGAGGAAGCGCATGCGGGAGAGCCTAGTGATAAGTCTAAAGAGATTGGTGAGTACATTGTTCACCACTTGCAAGATGACCATTTTTTCTCTTTGTATAAAGCAGGAGAAGAGACTGTTGGTTTTCCTTTGCCCGTTATTTTAATTGACAATGGCTTAAAGGTTTTTTCTTCTGGCGAATTTAAACATGGTAAAGCTGTAGTAGAAAAAGACGGTCAATTTTATAAATATTATCATGGTAAAATTTATAAAACAGATGCTGCTGGTACAATTAGTTATGATGATAAACACCACCCAACTAATGCAAAGCCCTTAGATTTTTCGATAACTAAAAATGTTTTTGGATTGTTTTTGGCTGCGTTTCTAATGTTTGTTGGGTTCTTAAGTTTAGCAAAAACCTATAAAAAAGGGCCAAGTAATTTACCTAAAGGTTTTGGTCGTGTGTTAGAGCCCTTGGTGTTGTATGTGCGTGATGAAATGGCTATACCAAATATCGGACATCGCTATAAAGAATTTATGCCTTATTTACTTTCGGTGTTTTTCTTGATTTTCACGTTAAATATATTAGGTTTAACTCCTATTGGTTTTAACGTTACAGGCAACATTTCTATAACAGTATGTTTGGCGCTATTTACTTTTGTTGTTACTACCATCAAAGCAAACAAAGATTATTGGAAGCATATTTTTTGGATGCCGGGTGTGCCTGTGCCATTTAAAATTATTTTAGCCCCAATTGAAGTGTTGGGTATGTTTACAAAGCCGTTTTCTTTAATGCTGCGTTTGTTTGCGAACATTACTGCTGGTCACTCGGTTATTATGGGGCTAATTGCAATTGTTTATTTGTTTCAAACGCAGTTAACTGTTGGGGGTAGTGTTGGTATTTCAATGCTATTAACTTTAGTGTTGTTTTTTCTGGAGTTACTAGTAGCATTTTTACAAGCGTTTATTTTTACTATGTTGTCATCCCTGTTTATTGGTATGGCTGTAGAGGAACACGCTCATCATTAATTGAATTTTTGTTAAATTTTATAAATAAATACTATGTACAACTTAATTGGAGCAGGTTTAATCGTAATCGGAGCAGGTTTAGGTTTAGGTAAAATCGGTGGTTCTGCAATGGAAGCTATCGCACGTCAACCAGAAGCTACGAACAAAATTCAAACTGCAATGATCATTATTGGTGCGTTACTTGAAGGTTTGGCATTCGGTGCTTTAATCTTGGGTAAATAATCCAGATCGATTAAAAAAAACAAGCATACCTTTGCAACGGTTGGTTGGAAAGGTATGCTTAAAACAAATTAAAATCATATTTATCATAAAAAATAATGGAAGCATTACTTAATCAGTTCTCATACGGTTTGTTCTTTTGGCAACTTATCATCTTGGTAATTGTAATTTTTATCTTGGGGAAGTTTGCTTGGAAACCAATTGTAAATGCATTAGAGGAACGTGAGCAAAATATTGAAGAAGCTTTAAACAAAGCTGAGTTGGCTAGACAAGAAATGGCTCGTTTAAGTTCTCAGAACGAAGAGTTGATGAAACAAGCTCGTGAAGAGCGTGATCAAATCTTGAAAGAAGCTAAAGCTTTAAAAGATGGTATTGTTAACGAAGCTAAAACTCAAGCGCAAGCAGAAGGAGCGAAGTTAATTGAGAAAGCTCGTATTGAAATTGAGAACCAAAAGAAAGCTGCTTTGGCAGAATTAAAAGGTCAGGTTTCGGCTTTATCTTTAGATATTGCAGAGCGTGTTTTACGTACGCAATTAGATGATAAAGCGAAGCAACAAGAGTTGGTTAACAATTTGTTAAAAGACGTTGAATTAAATTAAGTTATAAGTATTACGTTTTAAGTTTTAGGTTTTTAGTGCTCGACGTTTGTCAGTAACTTATAACTTACCACTTACAACTTACAACTAAAATATATGTCAAGTAAAGCAGGAGCTAGGTACGCAAAATCATTGTTAGATCTTTCTAAAGAGCAAAATGCTGTAGAAGATGTAAAGAATGATATGGTGTTTTTTGAGCAGGTAGTAGACGATAATTCAGAGTTGGAAGCTATCCTTAAAAATCCTATTGTGCCTTTGGATAAGAAACAAGGTATTTTGCAAGGGATTTTTGGAGGTAAGGTGCATGCCATTACGGAAAGTTTCTTGAAATTGGTAGTTAACAAAGGTCGTTCGGCGATATTGTTTGATACTGCTAAACAATTTGTACAGCAGTACAATGCTATTAAAGGTATTGTAACTGCAGAAGTGACTTCGGCAAGCGCTTTAACTGAGGCTAACAGAACTGAAGTGGTTAATTTGGTTAAAAAGGAACTAGGTGCTAGCGAAGTTGTGGTAATAGAAAAAGTAGATCCAGCATTAATTGGAGGCTTTATCTTAAAAGTTGGCGATAGACAATTTGATGCCAGCATAGCCAGTGGGTTAAATAAACTAAAAAAGGAATTTGCGCACTAAGTTTGCGCACAGCGATAAGTGTTAAGCGTTCTAATCGCTCAGCGCCAAACGCTTAACAAATAACATTTTTACAAAAAGATATCAAAATAACATAAAATTATGGTAGAGGTAAGACCAGACGAAGTTTCGGCAATTATCAGACAGCAATTGGCCGGCTTCAAATCAGAAGCTGAACTAGAAGAAGTTGGTACGGTATTGCAAGTGGGCGATGGTATTGCTCGTGTTTACGGCTTAACTAAAGTTCAAAGTGGTGAGCTTGTTGAGTTTGCTAACGGTTTGCAAGGAATTGTATTGAACCTTGAAGAAGATAACGTTGGTGTGGTATTGTTAGGCCCATCAGACGAGATCAAAGAAGGTGATACCATTAAGCGTACTAAAAAAATTGCTTCGATTAAAGTGGGTGAAGGCATGCTTGGTCGTGTAGTAAACACTTTAGGCGAGCCAATTGATGGTAAAGGACCTATCGCTGGACAAACTTACGAAATGCCTTTAGAGCGTAAAGCGCCTGGGGTAATCTATCGTCAGCCAGTAAACGAGCCGCTACAAACAGGTATCAAAGCTATCGATGCGATGATTCCAATTGGTCGCGGTCAACGTGAATTGGTTATTGGTGACCGTCAAATTGGTAAAACTGCGGTTTGTATCGATACGATCATCAACCAAAAAGAATTTTACGAAGCAGGTAACCCTGTGTTCTGTATCTATGTAGCTTGTGGTCAGAAAGCAAGTACAGTAGCAAACGTTGTACGTACTTTAGAAGAAAACGGTGCAATGGCTTATACTGTGGTTGTAGCTGCTTCTGCTGCTGAGCCTGCTCCATTGCAGTTCTATTCTCCATTTGCAGGTGCTGCAATTGGCGAGTTCTTCCGTGATACTGGTCGTCCGGCTTTAATTGTTTATGATGATTTATCTAAACAAGCTGTGGCTTACCGTGAGGTTTCGTTGTTATTGAAACGTCCTCCAGGTCGTGAGGCTTATCCAGGTGACGTGTTCTATTTACACAGTCGTTTATTAGAAAGAGCGGCAAAAATCAACGCTAATGATGATATCGCTAAAAATATGAACGATTTACCAGAGTCAATCAAAGGTATCGTTAAAGGTGGTGGTTCATTAACTGCATTGCCAATTATTGAAACACAAGCTGGTGACGTTTCTGCCTATATCCCTACTAACGTAATTTCAATTACTGATGGTCAGATCTTCTTAGAGTCTAACTTGTTTAACTCTGGTATCCGTCCGGCAATTAACGTAGGTATCTCGGTATCACGTGTAGGTGGTAACGCACAAATTAAATCAATGAAAAAAGTTGCTGGTACTTTAAAGTTAGACCAAGCACAATACCGTGAGTTAGAGGCTTTCTCTAAATTCGGTTCTGATTTAGATGCGGCTACAAAATCTGTATTAGATAAAGGTGCTCGTAACGTAGAGATGTTGAAACAAGCGCAGTTCTCTCCATTTACTGTAGAGAAACAAGTAGCTATTGTTTACGCAGGTACTAAAAACTTGATGCGTAGCGTACCAGTAAATAAAGTGAAAGAGTTTGAAGCAGATTACTTACAAGCATTAGAAATGCGTCATCCAGAAACCTTAGCGGCATTAAAAGCTGGTAAATTTGATGATACCATTACTGGTGTATTGGAAACTGTAGCAAAAGAAATTTCAAGTAAATACTAATTTAGTTATGAGTTGCGGGTTGTGAGTTATGGGATGTTACCCGAAACTCGTAACTCGTAACCCGAAACTTCAAATAAAGAATGGCCAATTTAAAAGAAGTAAGAAATCGTATTGCCTCTGTGCAGTCAACTCAGCAGATTACCAAAGCAATGAAAATGGTATCGGCAGCGAAGTTGAAACGTGCTACGAATGCAATCATTCAATTACGTCCTTACGCAACCAAGTTGAAAGAGATTTTAGGAAATCTTTCTGCTAGCTTAGAAGGTTCTACCTCTCCTTTTACTGAAGAAAGAGTACCTAACAAAGTGTTGATTGTAACAGTTTCTTCTAACAGAGGTTTAGCTGGTGCTTTTAACATGAACGTAATTAAGGCTACTAATAACTTAATTGCTGAAAAATATAGCGGGCAGTTAAAAAAAGGAAATGTAAGTATTGTTGCTATTGGTAAGAAAACGCAAGATTTTTACGAGAAACGTGGTTACAATGTAATTGGTAATAATAATGATGTTTATCAAGCGCTTACTTTCGAAAACGTAACTAAAATTACCGAAGCTATTATGGCTGGTTTCGAAAAAGGAGAGTTTGATAAAGTAGAGTTAGTGTACAACCAGTTTAAAAATGCGGCTGTACAAATTATTACTACAGAGCAATTGTTGCCTTTGCCTAAAACGGAAGCTGCAGTAGAAGTTAAAACTGCTAACGTTGATTATATTTTAGAGCCAAGCCAGGAGGAGATTGTTTCTCAATTGATACCTAAATCAATCAAAATTCAGTTGTACAAAGCAGTGTTAGATTCTCATGCTTCTGAACATGGTGCACGTATGACCTCAATGGATAAAGCAACTGAAAATGCGGGTGACTTATTGAAAGCATTGAAATTGTCTTACAACCAAGCTCGCCAAGCGGCTATTACAACTGAGTTAACTGAGATTGTAAGTGGTGCAGCAGCATTGAATGGGTAGTTAGTTCATTTGTTCAATAGATCATTGGGCAAATCGCTTAAAAAGATATAAACCCTTATCGTTTTTCGGTAAGGGTTTTTTATGTGTTGGCTTTATTAATAGATCTATTGTTTTTACTAAAACGTTACTCATAGGGCATGGGTTTTAGCTTTTAACTTTATACTTTTGACTCTTAATTTATCTGATATGAAATTTAGATTTTTAATCATCGCCTTGTTAGCTATCCCAACTTTAGCTTCTGCACAGAAAGTACAGCCCGAAAGAGATTGGACCAATGCGGTGTTGTGGCAGCAATATAGTGGAGAATATAGGGCTTTGGCTTTCCAAGCTTATAACTTTGCTAGGTTGTCCTTAAAGGAAGCTTTATGGGAGAATCAAAACGGTAAACCGAACTGCGTAATTGTTGATGCCGATGAAACGATTATAGATAATTCTCGTTTCCAAGGTTACGAAATTCAACATGGGGTAAGTTATGTACCCGCCGATTGGACAGCTTGGACTGCTAAAGCAATGGCAGATACCGTACCGGGAGCGCTATCTTTCCTGAAATTTGCGGCGAGCAAAAATGTAGAAACATTTTATGTTACCAACCGCGATGAAGCTGATAGAAAAGGCACGATAGAGAACCTTAAAAAGCTAGGGTTCCCGTATGTGGATGAAGCGCATGTGCTCACAAAAAGTACAACCTCTGATAAGCAAGAGCGAAGAAATAAAGTATTGGAGAAATACAATGTGCTTTTGCTTTGCGGTGATAATTTGAGTGATTTTTCTAACGTTTTCTATCGCGAAGGAAAAGATACGAAAGAACAAGTAGATGCGCACCAAAACCTGTTTGGTACTAAGTTTATTGTATTGCCTAACCCTATGTACGGCGATTGGGAGAAATTGCTTTATAAAGAAGGAAAGTTTACCGAGCAAGAGAAAGCAAAACAACGTTTAGAAAAGCTTAAAAGTTATTAATTTATCATGCTTTTTATTTAAGAAATGTTATTTTTGCGCTAAATAAAATTAAAACGAATAAATCATGGATGCTAAAGAAAGAGAAAAAAGCATTGATACGGCAAATCAGCCATCTATCTATATGACAATTTTAGTTGGTGTAGTTATCTGCGTAGTGGGTACTTTCTTACGTTTCGCCTTTGATGCGCTTTGGCTTTCGCTTTTATCTTGGGCAATTTTAGCTGTAGGTACTGTGATATGCTGCATGGGTGTTTTCAGAATTTTAGGATCAAGTAAGTCTTAATATTAAACTTTGATTTGAGTTTTAGATCTACCGAAAGGACAGATTTACATATAAATTATTTATTACGAAAATCCCTTCACGGTAAAACGTGAAGGGATTTTTTATGCTTTTAGGTTTCAAAACTGCCAACTGATCACTGCCAATTGAAAACTGAATTGGGTTACCTTAATCAGTTTTTGGCATTAAGCATAAAACCCCTATACAAATTGTCTGCCTTAAGGAAATAGCATGCTTAAGACAATTTTGTTAAGGATGAGTTTACGACTTAAAAACTATAACAAGATGAACCTAGAAAGAGGAACATCTTACAGTTGAAAACAAAATCTAAAACAAGATGAAAAGACATTTTGCAATTGTGGCATTGGCTACAATTATTTTCGTAGGCTGTAGTGCCGAACATAAATCAGAAACAGCAGATTACACTGCTACCGACACCATTGCTGCTGAAGCAGTTTCTAATGGTGAATTAGTTGAAAAAATGACCAAAACTGCAGATATGCGGTTTCGTGTTAGGGATGTACAGCGTACCAAGGAAAATTTAAGTGCTACCATTAAAAAACAAGGTGGCCTGATAATGGAGTTTAACATCAATAGTGCTATCCAAAATTCGGAGAAAGTTAAATTTAGTTCAGATTCTTTAAAAGAAATCACGTCCTACAGAACCGATGGTTATGTGATTGCCCGTGTACCATCAGATCAATTGGACGACTTAACCAATCAGATTGCAGGTATGGCGGTATTCGTGGATAATCAATCGCTAAAAATGGAAGATAAGAGCTTAGATTATTTAGAGAACAAACTTAAAACAGAAAATAGAATTGAGGCTGTAGAAAAGATTAACAAAGTTGCCACAAAGAAAAGCGCAAATGTAGAGACCTCGCTAATCATTAAAGACGATTATGTAGATAAGAAAATTGAGAACTTAAATATTGATAAACGAGTAAAGTATAGCACGATTTCTTTAAGTTTTTATCAGGATAATACCATCAAAACCATGATCGTAGCTAATGATAACATCTACGATTACAAGCCAGATTTCTTTAGGAGATTAGGCTTAAACCTAATGGATGGATGGATGTATTTCAAAGAGTTTATTCTGTTCTTATCGAGATTGTGGATGTTTGTTTTGGCGGGATTGGTTGCTTTCTTTGTGATTAAGTACTACACCAAAAAGCAAAGTGAAAAGACATTTTTGCCACCGCCAAGTAATTAACCTCTTCGTTGCGAACGAGGAACGAGGAGAAATCTAATAAATGAAACATAAAGTTAGATTTCTCCTATCGTCGAAATGACGTGCGAAAGTTAATTGTAAAATTTAAACGATACAACTTACTTCTGCCGTTAAAATCCTAACTTCATTCAACTAAACTATCATCGTTAAATGAAGAAACTTATTCTTTCCGTTGCTTTTGTTGTCTTGTTACTACAAGCAAATGCCCAAGACAATTTTTCTAATGCATTTAGGCAAATCAATACCGAAGTTCAAAACCATTCGCAGGCTTACCAAAATTTAAAACAAGCTACCGAGAAAATTGGGCACCGTTTAACAGGTTCTGCAAACGGCGCAAAAGCGGAGGAGCTTGCATATAACCTCTTTAAATCTTATGGTTTTGAAGTAAGATATCAACCATTTGAAGTAGAAAGTTGGGATAGAAAGACATTAGCTGTAAAAGTTGGGAATACAGCGAGTAACCTTTCGGCAGTTAAAGCGGTAACCTTGGCGCACTCGCCAGTAAAAGCAAATGTAACTGCTGAGTTAATAGATGTTGGTAATGGTTTAGAGGCCGATTATCAACCAATAAAAGAAAAAGTTAAAGGCAAAATTGCTTTGCTTTATATAGGCGTTTTGCCTGGCTCACCAGCGGGAACTGCATCTCTGCATCGCTCAGAAAAAACCGCCATTGCAACTAAGTATGGAGCTATTGGTGTAGTTATCATCAACAAAGTTGACGGCGGTGTTTTGTTAACAGGAACAGCTTCTGTAACCGGGAAACTAATTCCAATTCCGGCAGTTTGCATAGGTTTAGAAGATGGAATGGCCTTGAAAGAAAAACTTAAATCGGCTCCACAATATGCAAAGATAGAAATGACCAATTTCTCGGGAATGATTAAAGCTAGAAATGTAATCGCTACTTTAAAAGGAACCGAGTTCCCTAACGAGAAAATTGTGGTGGGTGGCCACTTAGATAGCTGGGATTTAGCAACCGGCGCTATCGATAATGGTATTGGATCCTTTGCGATCATTGATATGGCCAGAACTTTCTCCAAACTGAAATTGCAAACCAAACGTACTGTAGAATTTGTGATGTTTATGGGCGAAGAGCAAGGCTTGTTAGGCTCAAAAGCGTACGTGTTACAAAGCTTGAAGGATAAAACCTTAGATCAGGTTCGTTTCATGCTTAATTATGATATGACGAATGATCCTAAAGGATTTTCGACCACTAGAAAAGAAATGGAGCCATTATTTAAAGCTTGGGGAGCCGAAGTGGTAAAGATTGATACTGGATTTAGGAACCTATTTCACGCAGGCGCAGGCTTACACAGCGATCACCAGCCTTTTATGTTAGAAGGCGTACCCACAGGAGGCGGAGCAGGAGGTAAACTGCCAAATAATTCTGGTCCATTTTATCATTCAGATGGTGATGGTTTCCACTTGGTAGACGAACAGGGATTGAAAAATACGGTACGTTACTCGGCAATGCTAACTTACGCTTTAGCAAATACTCCTCAAATTCCAGTAAAGAGATTTAGCAATGCAGAGTTAAAAATATTCTTGGAAAGACAAAAATTAAAAGAGCCGCTAAAAATAGCTGGCGAATGGAAATGGGGAGATTAATTCTCTCTATTTTTTTTTTATATCATACTTGCCAATAAAGCCAGCGTAAAAGCCGCCGAGGTAATATCTAAGTTTGAGCTTCTGATATGTTTTAGTGCAATGGTAAGCTGATTTTCTACTGAACGTTTAGATATGCCAAATTTCTCGGCAATTTCATCATTAGAAAGATTTTCTATCCGGCTTAACCAAAAAATCTCTCTACATCTTTTAGGCAGTGGAGACAAGAAGTTGCCTACTTGTTTTTCGAAATCTCTATAGTTTAATTTCAGCTCGCCCAAGTTGGTTGTAGTGCCTTCGTCGTAAACTTGATAATCATCTATATAACTTATTACGGTTTTCTTCTTTGCTTTTAACTCTTTAAAAACATGATATCTGGCTGTAATATGAATATAGCTGGCAAACTTCTCAATTTTTAAATGCGCTCTTCTTCGCCATAACACCACAAAAACGTCTTGCACCACATGCTCCGCTATTTCAGGATCGTTCATGTAATGTAAAACGGTTGCATGCAGTTTCTTCCAATAACGATTAAATAAAGTGCTAAACGCTTTATAGTCATTATTTTGAGTTGCTGCCCATAAAGCTTCATCACTTGTTGGGTGTTCGGACATTCTCGAAGGTATTATATCAGGTTTGGTATGATAAAAGTAATTATTTGTCAAATACAATCAAATAAACCTGTTGTTTCTGCAAAAATATTCAGGTAATGTTAAATGACTGTAAAGTGAAAATGAACTTGTGGCTATTAAAAATAAAATATCCTTTTTATGTGTGTTGCAATTCTCTTTATACCTCTATATAGATAAATACCAATTTATAAATGACTTCAGAGGAATATATTAGGCTATATCAAAAATATATCGATGGTAAATGCAATACAGAAGAAGTAAAGCGATTATTTGACTATGAAGACAGTTTTCAGTTGATTGATGCTCACGAAACAAGAGAGGATATAGTACTTAAAACTCGAATCAGTGATCGTATAAACAAAGAAATAGCTAAAAAGCGCAGCTTTAAACTATGGTATAAATATGCCGCAGCAGCAATTATAATTACGGCTATTAGCGCTCTTTTATTGCTTAAACGAGATAGGGGAGGCACAATCGCACAGCCAAAACTTGCTGTACAAATTAATAAACCAGCACTTGAACAAATAGATACTACCATTCCCACTCTTACATTGTCTGATGGGACGACAATTCCTATAAACGAGATGAAAGAAAAAATGCTTTCGGAACAGGGAGGAGTAGAAATTAGAAAGATCAATAACGGCGAGTTATCATATCATGCTTCTAAACAATTGATTGGGAGTAGCAGATTGCTAAATAAAATTTCTATACCAAAAGGCAATACTTATAAAATCACCTTGTCTGATGGGACTAAAGTTTGGTTAAATGCGGCCTCTTCTTTACGTTATCCATCTCATTTTAATGGAGAGGAAAGACTAGTAGAACTAACTGGTGAGGCCTATTTTGAAGTGGCTAAAAACGAAAAAATGCCTTTTAAAGTGAAAGCAAGAAACACAGAAGTACGTGTACTGGGGACACATTTTAATATTTCTTCTTATGCAGAAGATGGTCCAATTAAGACGGTATTGCTAGAAGGCTCGGTACAATTATCTTACTTGGGGAACCAAAAATTGTTGAAACCTGGATATCAGGCGGTAACGGAAGGGGATGCTGGCGGCATCGTTTTACAAGAGGCAAATACTTTACAAGCACTTTCTTGGAAGAATGGATATTTTCTTTTCAAGGAAAATTCTATTGTAGAAGTGATGAATCAAATAGCCAGATGGTATAAAGTGAAGGTGGTTTATGAAGATAGGGTTGAGGGAAAACTGTTTGGCGGTATTTACGATAAATCGAAAACGCTAGATGAATTGTTAAAAGGATTGGAACTCACAGGACTTGTGAAGTTTAAAATAGAAGAAGGCACTTCGGCTGATGAAAGGAGGGTAATCGTTATGGACTAGCGCTAATAATGATACCCTGAAAATAAAAACCCTGGAGACGTTCGCACCGCATCCAGGGAGTAGTCAGGGTTAATTGAACCGATATAGCAATCAGTAAATATTTAAACCTAACATCCAAATGTATAAAAAAAATACTGCATTTAGTTGCAGCGTGTACTCCTGCATTTATCCGAAATTTTATCGTACCATGAAATTAATAATGGTGTTTGTTTTCGCTGCAATTATACAAGTAAGCGCAGCGTCTTATGCACAAATTAGTTTGCAAACCAATGGCGAGGCCATAGAAAGTGTATTTATTAGTATTAAACAGCAAAGTGGCTATGATTTTCTCTATAGCGCAGATCTATTAAAAAGGATCAAGCCAGTTTCTATCAAAATAAGAAATGCTTCTATTACGCAAGTAATGGATAGATTGCTGGTCGATCAACCTCTTATTTACATTATTAACGGAAAAACAATTACACTTAAAGCTAAGCTGAACCAGGATATAGAAGTAAAAGGTAGAGTGGTTGATAAGGATGGTAAAAGCATACAGGGAGTAAATATTAGAGTTAAGGATAGATTAATTGGAGGGGTTGTTTCTGGTGTAGATGGCGATTTTACCATTAAAGCTTCGGGTGCAAAAAGTGTATTGGTATTTTCTTTTTTAGGTTTTGTAACTCAAGAAGTTACCGTAGGAACAAAAAATAACCTTGTGGTAGTTTTACAAGAGCAGCAAAACGATTTAAGTGAGGTTGTAGTTACCGCCTTAGGTATTAAAAGGGAAGAAAAATCACTAGGTTATGCCATTACTAAAATAGAAGGTGAAGAAATTGCGCAAACTGCACCAACAAATTGGGTAAACGCACTTTCGGGAAAAGTTCCAGGTTTAAATATTTCTAGGGCAGGTGCCGGACCAGGAGGTTCTGTTCGCATCACTTTAAGGGGGCAAAATTCGCTGGATTTGGATAAAGGCGAGCCGCTATTGGTTATTGATGGTGTGCCGGTAACATCTGGAATGATCAGCAATAACGGGCAAAGTTATGGCGCATCAGGAAATTCGGAAACGCCTGTAGACTATGGTAATGCATTAGGCGATATCAATCCAGATGATATCAAAGAAGTTTCCATTTTGAGAGGCCCTTCAGCCGCAGCTTTGTATGGTTCTAGAGCAGCTTCGGGCGCTATCTTAATCACTACAAAATCTAATGAAGAAAAAAACGAACGTTTTACGGTTGGCCTTAATACCGGAGTTACTATTGATGATATACTAAGGTTTCCAGATTACCAAATGGAATATGGCGACGGAGCGCCTGGAAAGCAAGATTATTATTCATTCGCTACTAGTCCAGATGGTGCAGCAACACATTCTTCTCATAGTTGGGGGCCAAAATTTAATGGACAGTTGTATTATCAATACGATCCGGTGACCCAAACCATGGCTACAGAACGCACACCTTGGGTAGCCGATCCAAATTTTTTGAAAGATGCTTTTAGAACGGGGGTAACTTATAACAATACAGTATCATTAGCTGGAGGCGACAGCAGAAATGCAGTAAGGTTTTCTTACAATGATCAGCGTAACGAGTACATCGTTCCGAACACGGGGTTTACCTACAATAGACTTTCATTTTCTAGCAACAGCAAGCTAAATAAGTTTCAGGTTAATACCAGATTTAATTACTACCATAAGGGAAGTGATAATTTACCGCTAGCTGGCTACAATTCTAATACCTATATGTACGCTTTGATGTTTACACACCCGAGTGTGCCTTTTAGTTGGTACGAAAATTATTGGAAGCCCGGCCAAGAAGGTATAGCGCAAAATAACAGGCTGCTTACTTCTATCGACAACCCTTACTTTACTGCTTATGAAAACTTAAATACGGTAGATTATGATCGTATTTTCGGAAATATCACAGCCTCTTATATCATCAATAAAAAAATGGACCTACAAGTAAGAGGAGGTTTAGACAAGAGCACATCCTTTCGTACGTTCAGAAGACCTTTCAGTTCTATTCGTTTTACAAATGGCAGGTATCAAGAACAAAACGTTGGGATGAAAGAGCAAAACATCGATTTCTTGTACAAATACAATGAGAAATTATCGAAAGATGTAGGGATGTTGTTTACGGCTGGAGGAAGTTCTACTAGACAAGAATCTCAAAATAACAACACCATTGCAGAGCGATTGAGCTATCCCAATATTTACAGTTTAGCCAATTCCAAAGATCGCCCTTTGATAAATAACAACAGATACACAAAAGTGGTAAATAGTTTGTACGGGTTGGCCCAATTTAACTATAAAACCTATCTTTTTTTAGATGCTTCAGGTCGTAATGATGTATCTAGTGCATTGCCTCGAAAAAATAGGTCTTATTTCTATTATTCTGTATCTGGAAGTGCCATCTTAAGTGAAATGTTTGATATGTCGGCTATTAAGCCACTATCTTATTTGAAGCTGAAAGCATCTTCTGCACAGGTAGGTAATGATACCGAACCTTATCGAACGGCAAGATATTTCTCTAACACAGGTTTTGGAGGAAGCTACAGTAGTCCAACTACCCGCCCAGGAGGAGATGATCTGAAACCAGAGATTATCACTAACCGTGAACTAGGGCTAGACATCAGATTTTTCAAAAATAGATTAAGCTTAGATCTTACCTATTATAACTCTAACAGCCGCAATCAAATTCTGGAAGTGCCAAATGATCCCAGTACAGGTTACACACATCGAATATTCAATGCAGGTTTAATTAATAATATAGGTTGGGAAGCCGCAATAGGTGTTAGCCCGCTGAGCAACAAAAGTAAGTTGAAATGGAAAAGCACTATTACTTGGTCTACCAATAAAAGCCTAATTAAAGAGCTTGCACCAGGCGTAGAATCTATTATTATGGCAACTGGACCTAGGGGATATATCGAAGCGAGAGTAGGTGGAGCTGTTGGCGATATTTATGGTTCAGGCTTTTTGAGATCTCCTGAAGGACAAATTGTGCATGATGAAAGTGGTTATCCAATAGTGGATACAGAAACGATTAAGTATATCGGCTCTGCAGTGCCAAAATGGAAAGCCGGTATCCAAAACAAATTTAACTACAAGAATTTAAGTTTTAGCTTCTTGGTTGATGGCCAAAAGGGAGGTAAAATATATTCCTTCTCACACTCAGTTCTTGGAGGTTTTGGTAAACTGAAATCTACTTTGCCTGGCAGGTATGAAGGTATTGTTGGAGAAGGGGTAGTAAGAAATGCCGATGGAAGCTACCGACCTAATGATATTGTTGCAGATGCACCAAATTATTACATCGCAAAATATTTTAGAGATAACGTAGAGGGAAATACTTTCGATGCATCGTTTATCAAACTTCGTGAGGTTAGTATAGAATATAAATTTAGCCAAAAATTGCTAAGCAAAATCAAAGCTTTCAAATCGGCATCAATTAGTTTATACGGACGCGACTTATTGTTGTTTACCAGTTTCCCGTTATACGATCCCGAAATAGCAACCTTAAACAGAAATAGAATAGAACCAGGTTTTGAAACAGCACAGTTCCCATCTACTAGGAGTATGGGAGCAGTTCTTAAAGTAACTTTTTAAAATATCATCGTATGAAAACTATTAGCAAAATGAAGCTGATCATGACAATGTTAGTTATTGGCATTTTGGTTTCTTGTTCCAAAGACTTTGATAACCTTAACAATGATCCCAATCGTTTAGAAAGTGTGGCTCCAGGAACTTTATTGGCACCAGCTCAGTATTATGGACATTGGGCCATTACCCTACGGGCTCACCGTATTCATAACGAATTAATGCAATACACTGTAGAAACAGGTACTTTAAATGATTTTGCCAGATATGTATTTAGAGAAAATGAACCCGATTATTTGTGGACCAACCTTTACAGAAGAGCTAACGATATGCATGAAATGTATCATTTGGCCGAGAAGATAAAGGATGTGAACAACATGGGGGCAGCATTGGTAATGAAAGCTTGGTTGGTATCAAACCTTACAGATATGTTTGGAGATATTCCATACACAGAAGCTTTTAAAGGCGACGAAGAGTTGTTGTATCCAAAATTTGATACACAGAAGAGCGTTTACGAAAGTTTACTCGCCGATTTAAAAAGAGCTAATGATTTGTTTAAGGAAAACTTGGCATTTGATGGTACAGATCTGATTTACAATAATGATGTGATTAAGTGGAAGAAATTCTCAAATGCATTAAGACTACGTTTACTGTTGAGGTTGTCTGATAGACCAGAGATGAACAGCAGTGCAGAAATCGCAGAAATGTTCAATAATCCTACAAAATATCCATTATTCGAAAGCAATGTAGATGAAGCAATGATGAAAAATACGGGTATCAGTCCGTTCATTAATACATTTTCTACTTGGAGGGATGCGGAGTTTAGCGGCAACAGACGTTTGGGCAAGCCCTTAATGGATTTAATGAATACTACAGTTGACGGTAGAAGATTTAGGTACGCCACTAAAAATAGAGATGGAGGTTACAATGGTATTCCTAGCGGATATTCGCAAACGCAGGCGGCTGAGTTTGCGGTAAATGGAGGTGTTGGAGCTTCTACTTATGCTACCACTTTACAACTGCAAAATTATCCATATCCATTGCTAACCTATTCAGAAGTAATGTTTAACCTTTCGGAAGCGGCTTTAAAAGGATGGATTAACGCTAATGCAGAAGCGTACTATAATAAAGGTATTGAGGCTTCATGGAGACAATGGAATTGCACCTGGGATGGTGGTGCAGGAGCAACCTATTTGGCAAGAAGTACCGTGAAGTTTAACAATACCATGGAGCGTTTAATTAATCAAAAATACATCGCACTTTTCTTTTCAGGTTTCGAAGCATGGAATGATTACCGACGTACGGGGTATCCGAATTTGCCGATTGGCCCAGCGGTAGCTAATGATGGAATTTTACCTCGAAGATTAGAATATCCACTCATTGTTAAAGCAACCAACAAAGAAAATTATAGAGAAGTAGCAGCAAGAATTGGTGGCGATAACTTAAAAACAAAAGTATGGTGGGACAACAATTAACGAAAAACTTTCTCGTTAAGGCGGCTTGTTTTTTATTGGTAACGCTCCATGTAATTTCTTGCAAGAAAAAGGAAGAAACTACGACCCAAGTAGAGGCTATAAAAGTGCTTTCATATAATATTTACGAAGGATTTAGAGGTGATGAAGCGACTATCAGCAAATTCAAAAAATGGGCTGATACTTTAAATGCAGACGTAATTGCTTTTCAGGAAATGAAATATTTTACGAAAGAAAGCCTGAAAACCTTTGCTGCCGAAATGGGATATCCCTATACAGTGATGTTTCACGAGTCGGGTTTGCCAGTAGCTTTGGTATCGCGTTTTCCTATCACAAATATCAAAACTGTACCTTCAGATTTGCACCTCATCGAGGCTCAAATTCTAAGCTATCATTTTTTTGTGATACACCTAAATGCAGCCACTTATGAAAAGCGACAGCAGGAAATAGCCATTATTATGGAGCGTGTAAACAAAATCAGTAATAACGAGAAAATATTGATGATGGGCGATTTCAATAACATGTCGCCTCAAGACGCTAAAGATTACGACAATACCGCTAAAATGAATTTGGTGGCACAAAGTGAAATCAATAATCCTGGGACCAAAATCTTGAACAACGGAAAAATAGATTATGCTGTGATACAAACTTTATTGGATAATGGCTTTTACGATACTTGGAAAATGTTTAGAACAGGTTACGAAAAAAGTGCCCCCACCAAGTTAAGAACACATAATAACTACACCCGGATAGATTACATTTTCGCCAATAAAGCACTCTCGAACGATTTTACTAAGTCGTACATGGTAAAGGACGAGTTTACCGATTACGCTTCAGATCATTATCCAATGGTATTTATTTATAAAAAGCGATAGTGCATTAAAAACTAATAACGAAGAACTATTTCAATCAAAAATGATGAAGAAGATACTATTACTATGCGCTTTTTATTGTGCCCTAATTGCACAGTTAAACGCACAAAAAAAATGGGAATATGGGTTTGGCTCTTTAAACGGCATTGTAAATGATATTAAAAATACAAGCGTAACCATTTCAAGAAACGAAACCAACAATTTACTTCCAATCCCCGCCGAATCGCAAATAATTAGGTTAAGAGTGGGAAACAATAAAGAAGCCAATGGTGGTTTTAGTGTTTCAGATTCTGGAACTAACTTTGGCACTGGAGCAAAATTAGTGATGACATCTCCACAAGGTTCATCTACCAATAAATTCTCCATTAGTAACATCAGCGGAACACCACTGTTCGCTGTTAGTTTTCATATTAAATTCGATTCTGGAACCAAGGGAAGCTACAAATTTGCTATCGGAAAAGATACGGGCGATGGTAAGACGCCTTTTTCAAACACCTATGATTTCAGTGCTTCGGCAGTATTGCCCACATTTCTGATTTTACAGTGGGATATTGCTAAAACCGGCTATCATTTATCTGTACAACAAAAGGATAAAAGCTTAATTAAAGTAGATGCATCACTTAATCCAAATGTTTCATTTGTGAATGGTAGGGAATACCAAGTACAGATTTATGCCAATAACACCACAGAAGAAACATTATACTATCATCAAGCAAAAGAGTATAAAATTGCGGCAGGTGCTTCGCAAATATGGATAGACGATCAGCTTTTGCATAAATCTGCTGCCGAACCTAATTTTGTTACCGCCGAATTACCAGCCAACGAAGCAATTAATGCTTTTGTGTTTTTAGGCGAAGGAACTGATGATGCAAAAGCCTATTTCGATGATTTTGTATATGCGAATTACATTAAAAAGCTAGTTCGTAAAATTCCTCAAAGTAAGACTGATAAAATTCAAAAACCAGATCCAACTTGGGGGGCTGGAAGTGTAGAATCTTACAACAAAACCGCGTCACTTTTTGGAAAGACAGACACTCCAAATCTTAATGTTTTAAAAGTGCTTTCTTGTAATGTGTTGAAAGGATTTAGTGGAGATTTGGGCATAGAACAAGCTTTCCAAGAATGGATTATTGAACGCAAACCTGATGTGATAGCCATTCAGGAACTGAACGGCTTTAACCCCAAAAGACTGGAAGAGTTTGCTAAAAAAATGGGCTATCCTTTTGCGGTAATGCACAAAGAAGAGGGCTATCCGCTGGGGCTCCTGTCAAAATATCCCATCAGCAATGTAAAGAAAATTAAAGATGGAATGCGTCATGGAATTCTTTACGGAAAGATACTCGATTACAATTTCATCATCACTCATCTGGTTTCCTACACTTATCAACAGCGTATAAAAGAGGTAGATAGCGTGGTGCTAAAACTGGTAAATGAGATCCCTAAAAATGAAAAAATAATCATGATGGGAGATTTTAATAACATGTCTCCAGAAGATAAACAGTATTACGATAACAACCCAGAAAAAATAAAGGCGTTGGTAAATTCAGAGAAGAATAACCCAGGCAATACTTATCTGAAAAACGGAAAGATAGATTATACCACAATTCAAAAAGTACTGGATGCAGGGTTTTATGATACCTATAAGATCTTCAATAAGCACTACGATAAAAGCGCACCAACCAAAATGAAAAACCATAACAACTACACCCGAATAGATTATATATGGGTAAATAAAAATGCCCGTCCAGATTGTGTAGACATGTTTATTGTAAAAGACAATCTAACAGATTACATGTCAGATCATTATCCAACATTGCTAATTCTAAAAAAATAAAAACCATGCTTAAGAGATTATTATATACCGTTGCTTTAATAACGCTGTTACATAATACGAGTGCTCAAGTTAAATTCTATCCCGCCAAGCAGTTTACCATGGTGGGCAAGGCACAAGAAACAGATTCTTTTTACCACCGACTAGATACCAACAAATATAAAGGTTTGCCTAAACGCGTAACTCAGTTATTGGCAAATACGGCAGGTTTGGCCATCTCTTTTAAAACGAATAGTACCTCTATTTCGGCCAAGTGGTGCGTATCTAGAAGTAGGCCTAATCAATACCTTACACCTATAGCTAATAAAGGCTTGGATTTGTATGTGAAAATTGATGGCAAGTGGCAATTTGCTGGGGTTGGTAAAAATACAGCCTTATGCAGCGATGAGGTGATCATCAATAACATGGATAATACGGAGAAGGAATTTTTATTGTACCTGCCATTGTATGACGTGATTAGACAGCTAGAGATTGGTGTGGATAGTAAAGCCAAAATTGAAACAGGCATAAATCCATTTAGACATAAAATACTTATTTACGGTTCTAGTATTGTGCAAGGGGCGTCGGCAAGTAGACCAGGAATGGCTTATCCAGCCAAGCTTTCGAGGCTTAGCGGTATCAATTTCATTAACCTAGGTTTTAGCGGTAGTGCTAAAATGGAGCCCGAAGTGGCAGATATGGTGGCTTCCGTTGATGCAGATGCTTATATCTTAGATTGTGTACCCAACGCTAATGCTCAAGAAATCAAACAAAGAACAGCCTATTTGGTAAATGCCATTCGCAAAAAACACCCCAAAGCACCAATTATTGTAATGCAAAGTGTGATACGCGAAAGAGGTTACGTAGATAAGAAAATGGGTGAGGCTGTAAGGAACCAGAATTTAGCGATACAAAACGAGGTGCTTAAACTATTACAGGCCAATGTGAAAGATTTGTATTTCATTACTTCCGAGAAAATGCTCGGTTTTGACCACGAAGGTTCAATAGATGGTACCCATCCAAACGATTTGGGCTTCGAAAGAATGGTCAACTACATCTATCCAATTATCAAGGAAACTTTATCTAAACACGGAATAAATTAATAATTCAAAACAAAAAAAATTGAGCAATGAAAAAAAGCTTATTATTATTGGTGTGTGTTCTATTTGCAGGATATACTAAAGCGCAGAACAAAAGCTGGAGGTACGATTTTGGGACCGCTACCGGAAATCTTTCTCCAACCGCAGCTGCAGGCCTACTATCTGCCAACGATGGAGATCCTACCCATATCCATTCTTTATTGCCCGCTCCAGCAGATGGCCAAATAGCAAGGGTTTGGACTGGAAACAGTAACGTAGGAGGCTTTACGCTTGCTACATCTGGTACCATTGGTTCGGGGGCGAAATTGCTTTTTAATCCGGCGCCTACCACCTCAACTACCAAATTCTCGATATTGAATATTGATGGAACTGCTGTGATGAGCGTGGGTTTTAAACTTAAATTTGAGGCGGGTACAAATGCACGCTATAGGTTTGCCGTAGGTAGAGATGTGTCTACCATCAATTGGAGTACAGCCTCAGGTTCTACCCAACTCTCTAATGGCACTAACTTTAATGATATGCTTACCAATCTTCCATCATTTTTGTTAATGCAATGGGATTTAAGTTCATCCAATTATACCTTAAAAATTAGAAAACAGGCAAGCTCAGATAACAACGTATCTTTTGATGGTTGGGAAACACTAAATGCTACGCTAAACCCATCCGTGTCTTTTGTAAATGGAGGTACTTATGATGTGCAGCTATATGCAAATAATGGTTCAGCAAGTGCTACCTATACCAAAATGGGCGTTACACAAACTGTGGCGGCACGCTCTTGTCATATTTGGATAAACAATACTCAGTTGTTGTTTGCTGCTAACGAACCCAATTTTAAGGATGCCAGCACAGGCGTGGCAGCTAACGCCTCATTAAATGCTTTTATATTTTTGGGCTATAATAATACAGATCCAAATGATTCCGCGGTGCATGATGCACGAGCCTACCTAGATGATTTTGTTTATGCCAATTATCTAGAAAATATCAATGTACTTCCAGTAGTCTTAGATGGCTTTTCGGCAACGAAGCAAAATAACGGGGTTTTACTTAACTGGAAAACCCTATCAGAAAAAGACAATGCGAAGTTTGAAATCTTTAGATTTGGCGATATCGATCAAACACCCAAGCTCATCAAAACAGTAACAGCAAAAGGCAATACCACTACACCAACCAATTATAGTATAATAGACAATTCGCCACTAGTTGGCAACAATTATTACAAGTTGGTACAAATTGATTTTAATGGTAAGGCCGATACCTTAGCTACCGCATCTGCAAAAATTGGATTTGATAAAAGCAATTTTAATGTTTATGCACAAAGTGCAAATTCGTTAAGGTTATCTATTAATTCTTTAGCTGATGAAAGTGCAGCGCTTGAGATATACAATTTGTCTGGTCAGTGCTTGCTTCGCGAAAAAGTAAGATTGTCGGCAGGAACTAATCAATTAACGGTGCCAGCAACACTAGTTACAGGGGTTTATGTAGCGGTGCTGAAAACTAAAGAAGATCAGTTTAAGACCAAATTTATAAGTAAATAATCATGACGAAGTTTTTAAGAATATTTTCCTGTTTTGCGCTGTTAATGCTAAGCCTATTTTCTTGCAAGAAGGATGATACGGCCGCGGTTACCATTACACTTTCCGAAGACATTGTTATACTTGGAATTGGAGAAGAAAGACAATTAAATGTTACCGGAGCACCAGCGCAAGAGGTGGAGTGGGCTTCCTCAGACGCATCTGTGGCAACGGTAAGTAATATGGGAATGATTACCGCATACAAAACGGGTTCGGTAGATATCCGTGCAAGTTATAAAGATGCTGTCTCGGTTTGCAAAGTAAGTGTAGTTGTAGGTAATTATCAAAAAAATTGGAGCTACGATTTTGGCCAAGTCGAAGGAAATCTGTCGCCAACATCAGCTGCGGGAGTATTGTCTTCAAACGATGGTATTGCCAGTCACTTACATGCGTTATTGCCGGCGCCAACTAGCAATCAAATTGCCCGTATATGGACAGGTAATAGCAACGTTGGTGGATTTAACCTAACCAATGCAGCAACAATTGGTTCGGGTGCCAGACTACTTTTTAAAGCGCCTCCGTCAACTTCTACCAGTAAGTTCTCTGTATTCAATATCGATGGTACGAATTTATTCAGTATTGGTTACCAAATGAAATTGCAGGCAGGCACAGCAGGTACTTATAAATTTGCAATAGGCAGAGATGCTAGCACTATGGATTGGAACACCGCATTGCCGTCTTTAAATGCTTCCCAGTTTTCTAATAACGTTAATTTTAGCCCAACTGCAGCACTGCCCGTTTTTTTAATTATGTGGTGGGATATTACGCCAAATGGTTATCAATTAAGTATTCAGCAAAAGGATAAAACTCTAGTGGCAATAGATGCTACATTGAATCCAAACGTCAGTTTTATTAATGGTGGCGAATACGATGTACAGGTTTATGCTAATAATTCTACAGCTGCCAGAAAATATGTTAAGAATAACGAGAAATATTCGATCTTGCCTGGCGCATCACACATTTGGATTAATAACAATTTGCTTTTAAAGGCCGCAAACGATTCGAATTTTGTAACCTCCGAAATGGATGCCAATGCGGTACTAAATGCATTTATGTTTATGGGCTTAAGCAATACCAATAACGCATCGCTGGTATTTCTAGATGACTTTAAGTATGCCAATTACATAACCGACATCAACACCATCAGTAAGTAAAACCAAACTTACCAAAAACGGAATCATAGTTAGGTTACCTCACTGCTTTTGTATACATGCAGCGAGGTAATCGGACTATTCCTAAACCTAACCAACTCATGATAAATTTTTTTAATCCTGTTCCTGAAACGGGAGAACAGCTATCGGAAGAAGCGCAAAAGAAGTACTATAACACACTGAAGTGGCATGTTTTTTTATCTGCCACAATTGGCTACGGTTTGTATTACGTTTGTCGCTTATGCCTAAACGTTGTAAAAACACCATTAGTAAAAGAAGGCATATTATCCGAAACTGAATTAGGAATAGTTGGCTCTGCATTGTTTTTTAGCTACGCTGGGGGCAAGTTTGTAAATGGGTTTTTAGCAGATAGGGTAAATATCAGGAAGTTCATGTCTTTCGGTTTGCTATCTTCGGCTTTGCTTTGTATTGCTTTAGGTTTTAAGGTTTCTTTTGTGCTGTTCATTATACTTTGGGCATTTAATGGGTGGTTTCAAAGCATGGGGGCACCGCCGAGTGTAATTGCAATTAGCAGATGGTTTAGTGGAAAAGAGCGAGGAAGTTTTTACGGTTTTTGGAGTGCAAGTCATAACATTGGCGAGAGTATTACTTTTATTGTGATCTCTTTTGCAGTAACTGCTGCGGGCTGGCAATGGGGCTTTTGGGGTGCAGGAATGTTCGGTATTATCGGTGCTTTGATTATCATTTCGTTCTTATACGAAACTCCAGAAAGTAAAGGGATTTATTTTTTGAAGGAAGAAAAAATAGCACAACAAAGTAATGTTTCAGTAGCAAAACAACAAATGGCGGTGCTAAAAAATCCGGCCATTTGGATTTTGGCATTGTCTAGCTCTTTCATGTATATCAGCAGGTATGCAGTTAACAGTTGGGGCGTTTTTTATTTAGAAAATGCAAAAGGTTTTTCAATTATAGAAGCAAGTTCCATTATCTCCATTAGTTCTGTTTGCGGTATTGTTGGTACTATATTGTCAGGATTTGTTTCTGATAAATTTTTCAAGGGAAGCAGGAATGTGCCAGCTTTAATGTTCGGCATGCTAAACACATTGGCTATAACCCTTTTTGTGAGTGTTTCTAAAGATTATGTGTGGTTACTTGCTTTGTCTATGGTGGTTTTTGGTATTTCTATTGGAGGTTTAGTTTGTTTTTTAGGCGGATTGATGGCTGTAGATATTGCCCCGAAACAAGCAACTGGCGCTGCCCTAGGTGTAGTGGGTGTAGCAAGTTATATTGGTGCTGGTTTGCAGGATATTGTTAGCGGAAAACTGATTGCAAACGGTAAAACAACAATAGGCAATCAGGTAAGCTATGATTTTACTTATATATCTATCTTCTGGATCGGATCAGCATTAATCTCGATGTTGCTTTGCTTACTGATTTGGAAATCAAAGCCTAAAGCGCTTTAACGAATGGATAAACACTATTGCGAAATCGAAGCAAAAAAAAAGCAGAAAGAGCGAAAGACTAAAACAGACCCATTAAGCTGAAGAAATATCCAATCCTTAACTATTTATATAACTCTCTAAAGCTGAAATAGTCTGTTTTTGATCTGCAATGATGAATTTGACCACATCGCCTATAGACACCATTCCAACCGCCTTATTTTCTGCTACCACTGGTAAATGCCTAATGTGCTTGTCGGTCATGATCTGCATGCATAAATCAATACTGTCAGTTAGCGTCACGGTAATTGGGTTAGCGGTCATGGCTTCGCTAATTGGCGTATCTTTAGAAGCTTTGCCTTGTAGAACTATTTTTCGAGCATAATCACGTTCCGTAAAAATACCGAGTAGACTTTCCTCTTCAACAATCAGTAATGCGCTGATGTTTTTTTCTGTCATTATCTTCAGTGCTTCAAGTACAGAGGTGTTTGAGGTTACACTAAAAGTTTCTAACGGTTTTGTGCCGAAAATCTGTTGAACTGTTTTCATGTTTGGCTGTGTTTGGTTACTTAAATTTACTTAAAATAAATTAAAACCAAATTCTTACAGCAAATACTAGATTTGTATAATTTTATCGGTTTGTTCTTTAGAAGTGCTTAACATCTTCCAAGATCGGTATTTGTCTAATTCTTTCGCTACTTTTTTAACAACAAAGCCTAAAATTACGGCATCGTCCAAAAATCCTAAACCCACTAAAAAATCTGGCACTAAATCTAAGGGAGAAATAAAATAAAGTAGCGCAGCCAAAACCGATATCATGGTGGTTTTGGGTATGGAAGTGTAAGTGCCGTTAGAATAGTCTTTTGTTAGAGCGAAAAGCAATTGTAAATGCTCCCACACATTGGCAAGTGCACTTTTGTTGTCGTTTGCTTTGGTAAAACCCTCTTGAATTTTGCTTAGGGTTTTGCCTTTGTCTTTAATTAAAGTTGCCGCAATTTTATTGAAAGCAACATAGCTCAGCATCAGTTTTTTGAAATTCATTTTGTATGTTTTTCTTAAAACTATCAATAAGCGTACCTAAGCTACATCAGCTTCAGAATCTCATCTACATATTCTCGGTTATTGGCTAAACGAGGTACTTTATGCTGACCGCCTAACTTGCCTTTTTCCTTTAACCATTTATAGAAAATATCTTTTGGCGCATTGTGAACTTTTGGTCTTTTTAATGCCATATCCTTAAACCGTTTGGCATCATAATCAGAATTTACTTCACGTAAAGTATCATCCAATACATTTACAAACTGTTCAAAATCGGTAGGCTGTTGCTCAAATTCAATGATCCACTCATGGCCACCAGCTTCTTCTCCACTAAAGTAAATAGGGCAGGCCGTGTAGTCTTTAATTTTAGCATTGGTTAGAGCACAGGCTTTTGTCAATGCATTTTCGGCATTGTCTATAATTACTTCCTCGCCAAAGGCGTTAATAAAGTGCTTGGTACGGCCGGTTATTTTAATCCTAAAAGGATACAAAGAAGTAAAGTGAACGGTATCTCCAATCATGTAGCGCCATAAACCAGCATTGGTACTAATGATCACTGCATAGTTTTTATGCAGTTCTACTTGTTCTAACGAAAGTGTTTTCGGGTTTTCATCATCTAAATGCTCAATTGGCAAAAATTCGTAATAAATCCCGTAATCTAGCATCAACAATAATTCTTCGCTATCAGATTGATCTTGTATGCCAAAAAAGCCTTCCGAAGCATTGTAAGTTTCCAGATAATACATGTCAGAGGAAGGAATCAGTTCTTTGAACTGCGCTCGGTAAGGAGTAAAATTTACAGCCCCATGAAAATAGGCTTCGAGATTAGGCCAAACTTCTAAAAGATTTTTAGTGCCAGTAATTTCCATCACTTTTTTGGCCAAAACAATAGTCCAAGTGGGTACGCCAGAAATGCTAGTTACATTTTCCTTGATCGTAGCTTCGGCCATGCGGTCTATCTTTTCTTCATAGTTGTCCATCAAGGCTATAGACATATCTGGCGTACGGTAATACTCTGCCCAAACAGGTAGGTTTTTAATTAGCACGGCAGATAAATCTCCAAAATGGATGTCTTCACAAAGCTGATTAATTTGATGGCTACCACCTAAAACCAAGCCTTTGCCAGTAAACATTTTTGCTTGTGGACGGTTATTGCAGTAAATGGAAAGCATATCCTTTCCTCCCTTGAAGTGGCATTCTTCCAGTGCTTCTTCAGATACTGGGATGAATTTACTTCTATCACTAGTAGTACCCGATGATTTGGCGAACCACTTAATTTCTGAAGGCCAAAGGATATTTTGCTCGCCCTGCAACATCCGTTCTATGTAAGGCTTTAGTGTATCGTAGTTTTGTATGGGTACCCGCTCTTTGAATTGTTGAACGGTTAAAATCGATTTATAATCGTAAAGTTTTCCCCATTCGGTATTTTCGGCACTAGAAATTAAGGTGTGCAACCATTCATCCTGAACATCTAATGGGTATTTCATGAAAAGCTCAATCTGATGGATTCGCTTTTTCATATACCAGGTAAAAATTGAATTTACTATCGCCATCAGGTTTTCTGTTATAGATTTTTCTTGCGTAGAACGAAGTTAGCCCCTAGGTAAACCTTGCGTACCATCTCATTCGCCGCTAATATTTCTGGCGTTCCCGATTCTAAGATTTTACCTTCAAAAAGTAAATAAGCTCTATCGGTAATAGATAGCGTTTCCTGTACGTTATGGTCGGTAATTAAAATGCCTATATTCTTCTTTTTAAGTTTAGCAACAATGCTTTGTATTTCTTCTACAGCAATGGGGTCTACGCCGGCAAATGGCTCATCTAATAAAATAAAATTAGGGTTTGCAGCCAAAGCTCTAGCAATTTCTGTACGTCTACGTTCACCGCCCGAAAGTAAATCTCCGCGGTTTTTTCTCACTTTGTGTAAGCTAAACTCGTTAATCAGTTCTTCCAGTTTTTCCTTGCGTTCTTCTTTATTTAGTTTGGTCATTTCTAAAATGGCCATAATGTTGTCTTCTACGGTTAACTTACGGAAAACACTTGCCTCTTGAGCCAAATAGCCAATCCCTTTTTGCGCTCGGCGATACATGGGATCTTTGGTAATATCTTCACCATCTAAAAATATATTGCCCTCGTTTGGCTTAATTAAGCCTACAATCATGTAGAACGATGTAGTTTTTCCAGCACCGTTTGGCCCTAATAAACCTACAATTTCTCCTTGACTGACTTCAAATGAAACATCGTTAACAACGGTACGTTGTTTATATTTTTTAATGAGATGCTCGGCTTTTAGAATCATTTATATTTACGATTTACGATTTACGATTTACGATTTGGCAAAGCTAAGTCGATGATGACCTAAAACCTTTAGCCTTTTACCTTAAACCTCCATCTTAATTCCTTTTATATTTAGTTGTAAACGTTTTTTGTCTTTCCAGTTATTTTCTTCTATCGTATAACAAATAGAAAAAGGCTGGTTTGGTTTTAACAATTTTTCAAATTCGCCAAGGTTAAAGCCAATAGCTTCAAAAATAGCTGAATTTTGTTGTTTTACATTTATTTTTAGATGATTTGTACCTACAATTTGTGGCGTGCCTACAAATGTGATATTCTTGGTACAAAATACGGGCGCCATGTTTTGTGGTCCAAAGGGAGCCATTTGCGAAAGCACCCTAAAAAACTTACCGTTGATTTGGGTAAAATCTATCTCTGTATCAATGTTGATCTCGGGAATTAATAAGGATGGATGGATGCTTTTAGCTACAACCTGTTCAAATCGATCTGCAAAAATGGAAAGGTTCTCTGGCGAAATGGTCAATCCGGCGGCGTATTTATGTCCACCAAATTGGATCAGTAAGTCGCTGCACTCTACCAAGGCTTCATATAGATCGTAACCCATAACCGAACGAGCGGAACCAGTGTAATTTCCGTTCGAATGGGTAAGTACAATGGTTGGGCGGTAGTACTTTTCTGTCAGTCGAGATGCCACTATTCCAATTACTCCTTTATTCCAGCTCTCGTTAAATACTACTGTAGTTTTGCGGTTAATCAGCACTTCGTTTTGCTCAATAATGGCCAGGGCTTCTAAAGTAATGTCTTTGTCGAAGCTCTTGCGCTCGGTGTTCTGTAGGTTGATCAATGCACTTTGTTCGTCTGCAATAAATTCTTCTTCGCTCAGTAGCATTTTTACGGCCTCATTGGCATGGCCCATCCGCCCTGCCGCGTTAATGCGTGGGGCTAACATAAACACTACATCCATAATCGAATAGTTTTCTGTTTTGCCAGAAATTTGCATTAACGCTTTTAATCCCGTAGATGGATTTTCGTTGAGTTTCAATAGACCATAATAAGCCATTACCCTATTTTCATCTACAATTGGCACAATGTCGGCGGCAATGCTCACCATGCACAAATCCAAGTACCTTTCGTAAAGTTCGTCGGGTAAATCTTTAGCCGTACAATAAGCCTGGGCCAATTTAAAACCAATGCCACAGCCAGAAAGTTCTTTAAATGGATATTCGCAATCTTCACGTTTGGGATCTAGAACAGCAACGGCATTTGGTATTTCCGCTCCCGGTAAATGGTGATCACAAATGATAAAATCGATACCTAAAGAGTTGGCATAAGCAACTTTGTCATTAGAACGAATGCCACAATCTAAGGCGATAATTAAATGGAAACCATTTTCGCGGGCATAATCAATTCCTTGTGTAGAAATTCCGTAGCCTTCGCTATGCCTATCTGGAATGTAATAAGCAATGTGTTTAGTGAATTGACGAAAAAACTGATACGCTAAGGCTACAGCGGTAGTTCCATCTACGTCATAATCGCCATAAATTAAAATGTGTTGTCCTTCGGCAATTGCTACATCAATTCTGTTAATGGCAGTTTCCATATCCTTCATTAAAAAAGGATCATGTAAATGTGCTATTTGAGGCCTAAAAAAATGTCTGGCCTCTTCAAAAGTCGTAATCCCTCTGCTAACTAAAATTTCTGCTAGGCTTCTGTCTATAGTTAGCTGATGGGTCAGTTCGTCAATTACTTCACGATTTGTAATTTCATTATGTACCCATCTTTTCTCCATAGTTGTATATTTGCAACCTGTAAATATATCATAAATTTTCTACGTAAAAAGAGATGGCCATACAAGTTTTTACCTTATCAGAGGGTTCATATTCTGTAGATGCAAGCAAAAAATTCCTTCCTTTTGATCCTGCCAAGGATAATCCGAAAGATAGACCAGCTTCATTATTCATTCACGTTCAGCCTTTTTTGGTAAAGTTAGCAAACAGCTTAATCTTATTAGATACCGGTTTAGGATATAGCAACGAAGAAGGGAAATTGCATTTGCACGAAAACATCAAAAGCGTTGGCTTCGATCCTGATGATGTAGAATTGGTACTGATGTCGCATTTACATTTTGACCACTCCGGCGGAATGGTGCATCATTACAATGATAAAATGGAACTGAGTTTCCCCAACGCTACTTATGTAATGCAACGTGGCGAATGGGAAACGGCTTTTTCTAGCAAATCATCTTCGTACCATACCGAAATTTTCGACTTTGTGCAACGCAATGCTCAAATCCATTTGATAGAAGATAGCGGAGTGTTAACCAACGAAATCAGTTACGAATTTACCGGTGCTCACTGCCCATACCATCAAGTATTTTTAATTGATGATGGAGAGGACAAGGTGTTTTTTGGTGGCGATGTATTGCCAGAACCAGAAGAGCTGATAAGAAAGTTTGTAGCTAAATATGATTACGACGGACGTAAAGCAATGGAGCTACGAGATGAGTTTGGACGTAAAGCAGCTGCAGAAAAGTGGAAATGTCTTTTCTATCATTCTAAATCAAAAACGCAGGCTTTTATCGAGCTAGAAGACGATAAATTTAAAATTGTTTAAATCTTTTTAAATAATGATGAAGGTTTGTTTTTTTAATGAATTGCTGCAAGCAGCTCTTTCAGTCTATCTATTGACAATGGTTTAGAGATAAACCCTTTAACCGATTTGTAACTCTTCGCCTTCTCAATGTCGTTTTCATAAACAGATGAAGAGAGCATATACATATCATTAGTGGCTGGTATGTTTAAAGCTTCAAATGCTTCAATAAATTCCCATCCGTTAAGAATAGGCATATTGATATCTATTAATACGAGATGTGGTAAGGGTTGGTTGTTCGAGAGCAGGTCTTTGATATAATCGATGGCTAGCTGGCCATTATGCTTGGCGCATATTTCAACATCGTACCCCGTCTTCTCAACAATTTTACTAATGATAAAAATGTTGATATCATCGTCGTCGATGACCAAGAGGTTAATTTTAGAGGGAGGTGTACTTTGCATTTTGCTTTTATGAAATACGTTTTAGCTGTTTTAAATACTTATATTTCATAAGTGGATTACTAAAGATACATTAAAATATTTAACAAAAAAAAATCCGAGTTAAACTCGGATTTGTAAAGGCCTATTTAATAGGATATTATTTTTTTGCTACCAATTTAACGGCGAAAGTAAACTCATCATAAATGAAATTATCGCCAATGCTACTGAAGATAGATTTTGATTTGTATTCGATACCATATTTGGTTCTATCTACGGTTACTTTCTCTGCTACCGCGGTTACCGTTTTGTCGGCGTTCCAAGTAATTTTTGCAGGAAAAGAGATGGTGTTGGTTTTTCCTTTGATGGTTAAATCGCCAGTAATTTTTACATCTGCACCATTACCTTCAACTTTTTTAATTACGAAGTTTGCAGCAGGAAATTTATCTACTCCAAAAAAGTCATCGTTTTTTAAGTGTTTATCTAAGTTTGGGCTTGGTTTCTCGCCATCCATTGTCTTAATGGTGGTCATGTCGGCAATAAAGCCACCTTGAACCAGCTTTTTGCCATTAAATTGCAAATTGCCAGAAGTTAAATTAACAGTGCCGGTATGTGCACCAGAGAATTTTTTACCTTCCCAGTTGATAGTAGATTTAGCAACATCTACAGTATAGATATCAGCCTTTGGCTTAAAAGCCGAAAAAGAAAAGATAGCCAAAAGAGCTAACATTAAAATAGAAGTGATTTTTAATTTCATTGTTGAATAAGTTATTTTATGGTAAAGGTATTTAATTTTGAAATGAGTTTGTATTGACCTATGTTAAGATTTTACAATTTTATGTAGGTGTTGGCTTCTTAGATGGCAATTTAATTGAAAGGTTTAGCCAATCAGAAAACTTTTATTTGGCTACAGCAAAAAAGTAGATTTAGCTGGTGAGTTTTAAATCGTAAATATTAAGTCATTTAGTATCAATAAAGTAAAAACAGGCTAGTCTTGTCCGCCTTATTTTCGTTAAATTAGCGGCTTTACAAAACAAATAAATGTCTGATATCATTCAACTTTTACCCGATAGTGTAGCCAACCAGATTGCGGCAGGAGAAGTAGTGCAGAGGCCGGCTTCGGCGGTAAAGGAGTTGCTTGAGAATGCGCTAGATGCCGGCGCCGATAAAATACAGCTAATTGTTAAGGATGCGGGTAAAGCACTTATTCAAGTAATAGACAATGGCTGCGGTATGAGCGTTACTGATGCCCGAATGTGCTTTGAGCGTCATGCAACATCAAAAGTTCGCAAAGCAGATGATTTATTTGCTATCCGCACCATGGGCTTTAGAGGCGAGGCAATGGCTTCTATTGCAGCTATTGCACAGGTAGAAATGAAAACCAAGCGCTATGAGGATGAAGTTGGTACTTTAGTAGAAATTGAAGGTTCTTCTATTGTAAAACAAGAACCAACGGGAGCGCCCAACGGTACTAGTATTTCGGTTAAAAACTTGTTCTATAATACCCCAGCAAGACGTAATTTCTTAAAGAGCAACCCTACAGAAATGCGTTACATTATCGACGAGTTTCAGCGGGTAGCGTTAGCAAAACCGCACATTGCCTTCAGTTTGCATAACGATGGTAACGAGATTTTTCGTTTGCCCGCAGCAACCATAAAACAGCGTATTGTACATTTATTCGGCAATAATTATAACGAACGTTTAATTCCGGTTGAAGAAGAAACCACCATCATTAACCTAAAAGGATATATTGGGAAGCCAGAGTTCGCAAAGAAAACTCGCGGCGAGCAATTCTTTTTTGTGAATGATAGATTTATCAAGGATAACTACCTGAACCACGCAGTAAATAAGGCTTATGCAGATTTGCTGCCCGATGATAATTTTCCGCTGTATGTGCTTTTTATCGATATCGATCCCGCCAAAATTGATGTAAATGTGCATCCCACTAAAACGGAAATCAAATACTTGGATGAGAAGTCTATTTATGCGATAATCCATTCTGCAGTGAAACGAAGTTTGGGTAGGTTCAATATTAGCCCTACTTTAGATTTTAATCAGGAGACTGCTTTTAGTAATATGATTACGCCCAAGGCTCCGGAAGATATTGTGCCACCAACTATTGCTTTTAATCCGAATTTTAATCCGTTTAGTTCACCTAAATCGACTTCGGTATCCAGAGATCATTCTACTTACTTTAAGGATCAATATCAGCCAAAGCAGCCCACCCAAAACTGGGGTTCGCTTTATGAAATTGCCAATTATAGCCAAGCAGAACAAACTACAATAGAGCTAGACAGCCAGAAAGAAGAGGAAACACCAACGGTAATGAACAAGCTCTATATGCAAATTCACAACCGCTATATTGTTTCGCAAATCAAATCTGGAGTAATGGTTATTGACCAACAAGCCGCTCACGAACGTATTTTATACGAGCGTTTCTTGCTGCACTTAGAAGATAGAAAGGGAGCTTCACAACAAAGTTTGTTCCCGCAAACGGTAAGCTTAAGCTCAGGCGATTTTGAATTGGCAAAAAGCTTGCTAGAAGATATCAAGAGTTTGGGTTTTGATGTTCGAGAATTTGGTAAAAACACATTAGTAATAGAAGGTATTCCGGTTGATTTGGGTAGTGCAAATATTAACGAGACGCAACTTTTTGAACATTTAATTGAAGGATTTAAAAACTCGCAACAAGAATTAAAGTTAACTAAGCGTGATGCTTTGGCACGAAGTATGGCTAGAAATAGCGCAATTAAAGCGGGTACAGCCTTAAGTCAGCAAGAAATGAATACGTTAATTGAGGAACTTTTTGCCTGTAAAACACCTAATTTTAGTATCAATGGCAAGCCAGCTATACAAACCATTAGTTTGGCAGATTTGGCACAGAAATTTGAGAAATAAGATGAGGTAAGGAGTAACGAACAAGATAAAAAGATTGAGAGGTTGAAAGGTCTAAAAAACGAAACAACCCAAAAAGAAAAGCATAATAAATGAATAATATTAACATACCACCAGTAGTAAAAAACCTATTAATTATTAATGGGATTTTCTTTTTAGCAACTTTGATTTTTGAACAACAAGGTGTACGCCTATCCGAATATTTAGGTGCGCATTATTTCGATTCTCCAAACTTCCGTGTTTGGCAACCAATTACGTATATGTTTATGCATGGTAGTTTCATGCATCTGTTTTTCAATATGTTTGGTCTTTTCATGTTCGGTGGTATTTTAGAACACAAATGGGGGCCTAAACGCTTCCTTAATTTTTACCTCATTACAGGTTTGGGTGCTTTGGCTTTACAATGGCTGGTACAAGGCATTGAGGTGTACCAAATTACGGGTAGTTTCTTAAACGATCTAAATACGTTAATACCTTCATCTCGTCAAGAAGCAACTAAATTAGGTGGTATTTATTTTGTGCCAATGGTTGGGGCATCTGGTGCGGTATTTGGCATTATGACAGCCTTTGCAGTACTTTATCCAAATATGGAATTAATGCTAATGTTTATTCCATTTCCAATAAAAGCTAAATATTTTATCCCAATTTATATCGTTATAGAGTTGTTTTTGGGTGTTGCTCGTATACCCGGAGACTCTATAGCCCACTTTGCTCACTTGGGTGGCGCTTTAATAGGTTTTATTTTAGTTAAGATTTGGAAAGACAAAGATAGATTTTACGATTACTATGAATAACAACGGTTTTAACGATATTATCAATAGGCTTTTCAGATCTGGAAATCCAGCAATGCTGTACATTGGCATCAATGTAATCGTATTTTTGGTATTTGGGGTGGGGAGCTTGTTTTTGCCAAAAGGATTGGGCGACGAAATCGTATATCAATATTTGGCATTTCCTGCGGATTTAGCGAAATGGCCAGTTCGATTTTATACAGTGTTAACTTACGCCTTTTTACACAAAGGCTTGTTTCACATTCTCTTTAATTTGCTTTGGCTGTATTGGATGGGCAATCTATTCTTAGATTTCTTAAAGCCCAGACAATTTCAGGTGGTTTATTGGGGCGGAGCAATTATTGGAGCATTAACATTTGCGTTAATATATAATGTTAGTCCGCAATTGAATGCAAACGGAGCGACTTTAGTCGGTGCTTCGGCTGCGGTAATGGCTATTTTCAGTGCCATCGCTACGCTAATTCCAAACTATAGCATACGTTTATTGCTTTTTGGCGATGTAAGGTTAAAGTATTTGTTGTTGGTTTATGTGTTGATTGATGTTGTTGGCGTTTCGCCTGGTTCTGCTAATATTGGAGGAAACTTAGCTCATCTTGGCGGCGCTTTATTTGGTTTTGCATATATCAAGTTACTTCAAAACGGAACTGATTTGAGCAGCTTTTTAATTAAAAAACCTAAATTAAAGGTGGTAAAAAATAGTGCACCACCCAAAAAAGCTGAAGTGGCCAATCAAGCTGAAATAGATGCCATTTTAGATAAAATTTCGAAGAGTGGTTACGAGCAATTAACCACAAGAGAAAAGCAAATTTTATTCGACGCAAGTAAGAACTGATGAGTAGTAAAAAAGCAAAGCTTCCTTTATTTGACAAAGTTATGCTCTTTTTGGCTGTGCTTGCAGCTGTTGGATTGGGCGTGGGTATGCTTGCAGGGCAAACAGATCCAAGAGATGATATCTGGATAGCATTTGCAGGTTTGGGTTATCCTTTTTTGCTAGTGGCTAATTTGCTTTTTGTATTGTTTTGGCTACTTCGCCGCAGGTTTATGTTTGGCTTAGCCACCTTAGCTTTTATTGCTTTGGGCTGGAAAACATTAACAGCCACCTACCAATTTTTAGGTGATGAAGGCGATGCGGCTAAAGAAAGCGAACACTACGTTAGAATGATGACCTACAATGTTCATCAGTTTAAAAAATACGGTGAAAATAATGACTTGTCTACTAAAGATCAAATCATCAAAGTAATTGAAAATCAAAATCCAGATGTGATTTGTTTCCAAGAGTTTTTTACCCGCCGAAAAGGGGAATATGATTTAATTGATAGTGTAAAAAAGAGATTAAAGTTAAAGCATTATTATTTTGTGCCGTCTGTAGATAACAATTATGAAGCGGCGGGTCTAGCTATTTTTTCACGTTATCCTATTAAAAATAAAGGAAAAGTTTCTTTTGGTGAGTTTGCCGGTAATGGAAGTATTTACGCTGATGTTGATGTAAAAGGTCAGGTTTTTAGGATTTACAATGTTCATCTACAATCTATTTCTTTTCAGAAGGAAGATTACGACTATATTGATAAGGTAACCAAGAAAATAGGTCCTGAGTATAAATCATCTCGACGGATTGCCTCCATGCTTAAAGCTGCCTTTGAACGAAGAAGTTCGCAGGTTGGTATCATGAAAGCCGAAATGCAACAATGTAAACTTCCATTTGTTATTGCCGGAGATTTTAATGATACGCCAGCGTCGTACTGCGTAACGCAAATTACCAACTCGCTAAAAAATACGTTTAAAGAAAAAGGAAGTGGTTTTGGCAAGACTTACAACGGAGCCTTTCCTAACTTCCAGATCGATTATATTGCCGCTACTAAAGATTTTGACGTTATGAACCATCATGTTTCAAAAGATAAGTTATCAGATCATTTCCCGGTGCGGAGTGATTTAAGGTTAAATTTTTCTGGAGAAAAGGATGAGGATTATTAACCTAGGCTTAATAGTTCTACTGCACAATCGGTTTGTGGTTCTTAGTGTTAAATTAGACACTCTCTTAACATCTTTTACTCTCTAAAAACTATACATTTGCAAAATGATACAAGAGTTACAGTTATACAACACATTAACCCGTAAAAAGGAAGTTTTTGAACCCTTAAACGCACCGCATGTAGGCATGTACGTATGTGGTCCAACCGTTTACAGCGATGTGCATTTGGGTAACTGTCGCACTTTTATTTCATTCGATTTGATTTTCCGCTACTTAAAATATAGTGGTTACAAGGTGCGCTATGTGCGTAACATTACCGATGCCGGTCACTTAGAAGGTGATAGAGACGAGGGCGAAGATAAATTTGCAAAACGTGCAAAGTTAGAGCAATTAGAGCCGATGGAAATTGTACAGAAATATACACTGGGTTTCCACGATGTGTTAAGGATGTTCAACACACTGCCACCAAGTATTGAGCCAACGGCAACTGGCCACATCATTGAGCAGATCGAAATGGTGAAGAAGATTATGGCCAACGGTTACGGCTATGAGGTAGACGGAACGATTTATTTCGATGTAGAAAAATATAGTAAAGCATATAACTATACCATTTTAACCAATCGTAAGCTAGAAGATTTGCTTGAAAACACAAGAGAGTTAAGTGGGCAAGATGATAAAAAAGGGCGTTTAGATTTTGCGCTTTGGATTAAAGCAAAGCCCGAGACTTTGATGCAATGGCAATCGCCTTGGGGCATGGGTTTTCCGGGCTGGCACATTGAGTGTTCTGCTATGAGCGCTAAATATTTGGGTAGCGAGTTCGATATTCACGGTGGCGGAATGGACTTAGCGGCAACGCACCACACCAATGAAATTGCACAATCTGAAGCTTGTTCAAGCCATCAGCCAGCAAAATATTGGATGCACACCAATATGTTAACGGTAAATGGTACACGTATGTCTAAATCGGCAGGTAATGGGTTTTTACCGGGCGAATTGTTTACTGGCAATCATCCGCTGTTGCGCAAAGGTTATAGCCCAATGACGGTAAAGTTCTTTATGCTACAAGCACATTACCGCAGTACGTTAGATTTTAGTAATGATGCCTTAGATGCTTCTGAAAGAGGCTTCAAAAGATTAATGAATGCTGTTGCACTATTGCCAAAGCTGATCCCTTCTGCCGATGGAAATATAGACATAGATCCTATCAGAGAGAAATGCGTAAATGCCATGAACGACGATTTCAACAGTCCAGTAGCTATTGCCGAATTGTTTGAAGCAGCTAGAATTATCAATACGGTTTATGATGGTACGGCTAAAATCACAATAGAGGAGCTAGAGAAATTAAAAGCTTTGATCAACGATTTTGTATTCGAAATTTTTGGTTTGAAAGACGAAGAAAGTTCGAACTTGGAGTTAAACGAGATCTTAGAAATGGTAATCGATCTTCGAAAAGAAGCCAAAGAAAATAAGGATTATGCAACATCAGATTCCATTCGGCTAGGTTTACAGAAAATTGGCATCCAATTAAAAGATAGCAAAGAGGGCACTACTTGGAGTAAGATGTAGGAAACATCGTCGTTATTGAACTAAACTAGTTCCCCCTTTGAAGGGGGTAGGGGGATGAATAATGAATAACAGCTATAACAAAAACCTCAAACAATTTGCTAGGAGTAACAGAAAGGGTGGTACAAGAGCTGAAATTAAGTTGTGGGTCGAGCTTTTAAGAAATAAGCAGATGATGGGATACCCTTTTTTAAGACAGAGGGCCATTGTGAACTATATTGCAGATTTCTTTAGCAAAGAACTAAACTTAATTATTGAAGTAGATGGGCTTACTCATTCTTGGGAAGGACGAGCAGAAAGTGACATAAAGAGAGATAAGACACTTTTGGAATTAGGATATCATACATTGGGGTTTAATGATGGTGAGGTAATAAATGATATTAATAACGTTAAAAGAGCAATAGAAAATTTTATAATTGACTTTGAAAAATTCATCCCCCAACCCCCTTCGAAGGGGGACATATAGCATTCAAAAAAGCAAATGAAACTAAACCACATATTAACGATATCATTTTTGGCAATGGCAGGCTTCCAATCTTGCCAACAAAACAAACCAGCAGAAACGGAAACTGCCGCCGAAGTAAAATTGCAATCTCCAGATTTCAATGCCGATAGCGCTTATGCTTTCACTAAAGCTCAAGTAGATTTTGGTCCACGTATTCCATCTACTCCAGCACATGCAAAAACTGCAGATTACCTGGTAGCAAAGTTAAAGTCATTTGGTGGCGAAGTTTCGGTTCAGCAAGCGCCAGCAAAAACTTACGACGGTAAAACACATCAGTTGAAAAACATCATTGCAGCTTTTTATCCAGAAAAGAAACAACGTGTTTTAATTACTGCCCATTGGGATGCCCGTCCTTTTTCTGACGAAGACCCGAACATGGGAATGAGAGATAAACAATTTGATGCCGCTAATGATGGTGCTAGTGGGGTAGCGGTAATTTTAGAGATGGCACGTCAAATTCAACTGCAACAGCCAGAGGTCGGCATCGATTTCATTTTATGGGATATAGAAGATTATGGTAGCGCAAATGATGAAACTACTCACGAAACGACTTGGTGTTTAGGCTCGCAATATTGGGCAAAAAACCCAACATTTCAAGATGGAAAACCTTTATATGCTATTAATTTAGATATGGTTGGTGGTGCCAACGCACAATTTACCCAAGATGCGGTGTCTAGGCAATATGCTCCAAATGTGGTAAGCAAGGTATGGGGTATTGCCAACGAAATAGGTTATGGCAATTACTTTATCAATGTTACTTCTGGTCAGCTCATTGACGACCATTATTGGATTAACCAAGCTGGAGTTCCAGCAATCGACATTATTCATTATTCGGACGCTGCAGGTTTTTATAGCAATTGGCACACGCAGCTAGACAACTTAAATAACATAGATAGAAACACTTTAAAAGCTGTTGGACAGACTGTATTAGAAACCATTTACAGAGAAAAAAATCAGACAATAGTTAATGGAAAATAGATTTTGGTATTCGCTTTGGCGGCTATTAACTATTAAGCCATAACACTATCAGCACTAACCAAATGTGCAATTGTTAATTACTTTTTACACATCATAACACTTCAAATTTTAATTTCGTAGCACAAAAAATAAACATGAATAAAATATATCTTTCCATACTATCCGTGGCTTTAACCGCAAACGTATACGCACAAAAATCAGACGGTACTGTAAAATCTCTAGTTAGCACCGAAAAAGCTTTTGCACAAAAAGTAGCAAAAGATGGTCAAAATGCCGCATTTATCAATTTTTCAGCCCCAGATGGTATCGTATTTCGTCCAAATCCTGTTAATGCCAAGAAGTTTTTTGCAACAGCGCCAGATACCAAAGATTTAACTTGGGAGCCTAATTATGCCCGCTTATCTAAAAGCAGAGATTGGGGCTTTACCTCTGGTAGTTATGTAGCAGGTGGCAAAACTTATGGCCATTATCTATCAATATGGAGAGGTAAAGATGGCGAGTGGCAATTGGTAATTGATTTGGGTACGGATGCAATTAAGCCACTCAAAGGTAAAGAGCCTAAAAATACGTTTGTAGAACCTACAGGTACTTATAGTCCTAAATTTGCTTCTGCAAAAGACCTAAAAGTAGCAACTGATATCATTTACAGTACCGAAAAAACTTTAAATACCATGCTTAAAACTCATGGCGTTCAGGCTTTCTCCGGTTTTATTAATCCAGATGCTCGTTTACTCTTCCCTGGCACAGAAGCTATTATTGGTAAAGATGGGATTTTGGCATTCAATAACCGTGTGATAGATAAAATTAACCTAAAAACTACGCAAGCAGATAAAGCTTTAGGTGGCGATTTTGCCTACACTTATGGTATAGCAACTATTGATTACAAGGCAGATTTACGCGAAAGTTTCAACTATGTTTTTATATGGGAACGCCAGGCTAACGCAACCTGGAACATCATAGCGCAGATATTTACTGTTGCAGAAAGATAGGAAACAAAGCAAGTTTCTCTGAAACCAAATATCAAATATAAATTAAGGGATTTCGACATCAGTTGAAATCCTTTTTTAGCTTTTAAGAACCCTAATGTTTCTTAATTTTTGAGTAAAACTATTATACTTGTAACAGCCCTTAATTGTTCAAGCTTCCGTAAATTAGATATGATGAAATAGCCATGATTGCCGAAACACCAATGCAAATGAATATAATCTGGCTATTTCGTATGATAACTGAAAACAAGATTAAACATATATGAATAAGATCATCTTTCCATTTTTGTTGTTAGCCGTTGCCATTACTACAACATTTGCCCAGAAAAAAGTTCCTACGGCTTTCGAAGTGCAAGGCAATCGTGGAGCACGAGGTTTGATGCCCGAAAACACCATTCCAGGTATGATCAAAGCTTTGGAAAATGGAGCGACTACACTGAAGATGGAGGTGGTAATTTCGAAAGACAAGCAGGTAGTGGTATCGCAAGAGCCCTATTTTAATTACGCCATTAGCACGGCACCGAATGGTAAAGAAATCACACTTAAAAACCAAAAGTCTTTTAATATCTACCAAATGAACTACGAGGAAATTAAACAGTTTGATGTAGGTTCTAAACCTAATCCTCGTTTTCCGTACCAAGAGAAGTTTCGGGTAGAAAAACCATTGCTTACTGATTTAATTGATAAAGTGGAATTTTTTGCCGCAAAGCGAAAGAAAATGGCAAAACCGCATTATAATATTGAAACGAAGTTGATCCGCAAGGGCGATGGAGAATTTCAGCCTAGTCCAGAAGAGTATGTTGAGCTAATTATGGCAATTGTAAAAGCCAAGAAATTAGAAAAACGGGTAACCATTCACTCGTTCGATATCCGGAGCCTACAATATCTACACGAAAAATATCCCGAAATTGCAACATCTCTAGGAATTGATGAAAAAGAGGATTTCGAAAATAACATTAAAGCTTTAGGTTTTAACCCAACAATTTACAGCCCATACATGCCTTTGGTAGGTAAAAGCTTGGTAGATAAGTGCCACGCTGCGGGCATTAAAATTATTCCGTGGACGGTTAATACGGTTAAAGATATCGTCTACCTTAAAAACTTAGGCGTAGATGGGATTGTAACCGATTATCCTAATTTAATGGTGGAGATAAAATAGCACAAACTTTAAATAGTTCGTCATTTCAAACGAGTTTTTCAAGAGGAGAACCGAAGTTCTACGAAGTAAAATCTAACGACTTAAAACTACATTATGCTAGAATTCTCCTCATTCTTCGTTCGAAATGACGAAAAGTCTAAATTTTTTCAGCCTTATACCCAATTTTAGATAAAGATTTTACCAAATCAGTTTCGTCTATATTTTCGCCTTCAACAGTTAAAATCTTGTTGGGGTTTTCTGTATCTACCGACCAGTTGTTGACGTTTTCTTGTTCGTTGAGTACCGGTGTAACTTTAGCCACACATGCACCACAGTTTATGGTTGTTTTAAATTTTAAAGTTTCCATGTTTTATAATAATTGAATTTTGAATAAGTAAATGATTAAATAATTTTCTAGCAATTCGGCAATACAACAATCAAGTAATTGTTATTTCTTCCATTTCAATCTCAAGCTATTGCTTACCACGCTTACCGAGCTTAACGCCATCGCTGCTCCGGCCCACATGGGGTCTAATAAAAATCCATTGATCGGAAACAATATGCCAGCTGCAATAGGTATGCCGACAACATTGTAAATAAACGCCCAAAATAAGTTTTGTTTGATAGCCTGCACCGTATTTTTTGATAGCTGTATCGCCTCAGGAATTTTAGTCAAGTCAGAAGAAATAATGGTCATCTTAGCTACGTCCATGGCTATGTCACTTCCTTTGCCCATCGCAATGCTTACATCTGCTTGCGCAAGTGCAGTGCTGTCGTTAATGCCGTCGCCAACCATAGCTACCACTTTGCCTTTTTGCTGTAATGTTTTTACAAAAGCTGCTTTGTCTGCTGGTAATACGTTCGCCCTATATTCATCAATACTAAGCTTATCGGCAACAGCTTTGGCTGTCTGTTGGTTATCTCCAGTTAGCATATAAACCGTAATGCCATCTTTTTGTAATTGCTGCACCGCTTGTTGAGAGGTAGCTTTAATTTGATCGGCAATCGCAATAGCTGCTAATATTTTTTTGTTATCACAGAAAAGAGCTACCGTTTGTGCGCTATTCAATTGTTGGTCAATCCAGTTTTTAGCTGCTGCAGATATTTCAATATTTCTTTCTGCAGCTAAAAGTTCATTTCCTATAATATAAGTGTGTTGATCGTATTTTCCTTCAATGCCTTGCCCGCTAATATTTTCTATGGCAATGTCTTTTAAAAAATGCGAGCTATCTTTTAAGTGTTCTGTAATTGCATCTGCCAAAGGATGTTCTGATGATTTCTCAATGCTGTAAAGAATTTGCTGGTGTTTTTCGCTAAACTCCTCGAACCATTTAATGGCCGTTACCCTTGGCTTGCCTTCGGTAATGGTTCCCGTTTTATCTAAGATAATCGCATTTACTTTTTTGGCCAGCTCTAAACTTTCGGCATCCTTAATTAAAATACCTTTTTCTGCTCCTTTGCCCACGCCCACCATAATGGCAGTGGGCGTTGCCAAACCTAAAGCGCACGGACAGGCGATGACCAAAACCGTTACAAAAGCGACAATGCCTTGGCTTAAACCATTTTCTCCTCCTAAAATACCCCAAAGAAGTAAACTTAAAATCGCAATACCCATTACCACAGGAACAAAAACAGCAGCAATTTTATCTACCAATTTCTGCACGGGCGCTTTACTGCCCTGTGCATCTTCTACCATTTTAATAATGTGGGCCAGTATGGTGTCACTGCCTACTTTTTCGGCCTTAAATTGGAAGCTTCCTTTTTGGTTAATAGTACCTGCAAATACTTCAGATCCTTCAGTTTTAGAAACGGGAATAGGTTCTCCGCTAATCATGCTTTCATCAACGTATGAACTACCACTAACTACAGAGCCGTCAACAGCAATACCCTCTCCCGGCTTCACTAAAAGGATGTCGCCTGCTTTTACTGCACTTATCGAAATCTGCATTTGATGCCCGTTATTATGAACTATAGTAACGTGTTTTGGCTGTAAACCAATCAGTTTTTTAATTGCCGAAGAGGTATTTCCTTTTGCTTTTTCTTCAAGAAGTTTACCCAAAAGGATAAAGGCAATCACTATCCCAGCGGCCTCAAAATAAACATGAGAATGGATGCCCATTCGATGCATAAATTCTGGAAAGAGTGTAATGAATACGCTGTAGATATAGGCTGTTCCGGTACTGATGGCAACTAAGGTATCCATATTAGCAGAACGATGTTTGGCCTGTTTCCAAGCACCGATAAAAAACTGCTTGCCGTAAATAAAAACCATAGGGGTAGATAAAAGCCACATGATGTAATCTGCGTAAGGCATATCCATGAAAAACATTCCGATTACGAAGAGTGGAACCGCTAGAATTAAAGCTCCAATCACTTTTTTTCGTAATGCTTGATATTGATTGGCTTTAATATTAGCCAATGATTCTTTGGCTTCGTTACTGTCATTAATCAACAGATCATAACCAGCCGCCTGAACCGCTTCTTTCAACTGCTGTGCCGTAACCAAACTCGGAATGTATTCTACTTTCGCTGAAGTATTGGCGTAATTTACTTCAGCTTTTACTACACCAACCTGATTATTCAATGTAGCTTCTGTGTTTGCCGCACAAGAAGCACAAGACATATTGGTTACTGAAAATGTTTGTTTTATGGTAGTAACTTCATAACCTAAATCTCTAATCTGTTTCACCGCCGCTTGTACTGCTTCTTCAGGATACTTCTTTGCAGTAACAACGGCTCTATGGTTATTCAGTTCCACGCTGTGGGAATTGATCTCTTTGATTTCTGCCAAACCTTTATCAACAATCAGCGCACAATGTTCGCTATCTACATTTTCTAAAGGAATATATATTGGATTTTCAGCTTTCATGATCTTCTTTTGATAATGCAAAATTACTTTGAGGCGGTTCTAAGTACGTTACATCATTTCCTAGAACATTTATATGTTTTTAGCCACAGATACGCAGATTTCATACTATCGTAAAAAAGTAATCTGTGCATCTGTGGCTAAATATAATTAACATAAAAATAACATTATACCGATTTAGTTTTTGGTTCAAATTTGTTAGATTTGTAGTTGTAGCATTATAATTATGAGTCAAGAAGTGTTAGAGATTTCTGTAAGGGTAGATGAACAGTTTGACATGAATTTCAATCTTGCTGATGGTGTTTTGGGATTAATTCTGAGCATCTTTGAAGGTTAAGTTAAGTCATTAATTTCTACTTTATATTTCAGGTTACTACCTGCTTGCTATTGTTATGCCTAAACTTTTATCTGCTGTCGCAGCTATTTACTCATCCAATCATTTAAAACTCAATCATTCTGTCGTACAATCCTCGTATATTTGCGGCAATGAGCAGAAAAAGAAAAAATACTGAACCTATCAGGATTTCTGGTTTAAGTATTATTGATATCGCCGAGGAAGGCAAAGGAGTAGGCAAAGCTGATGAATTGGTAATCTTCGTAGATAAGGCGGTTCCTGGCGATGTAGTTGATGTGCGTTTGGTAAAGAAAAAGAAAAACTTTGCAGAAGCGATTATTGAAACTTTGCATACTCCATCCGCTTTGCGACAAGAAGCATTTTGTAAACATTTTGGTACCTGTGGCGGTTGCAAGTGGCAACACATGCAGTACAGTGCGCAGCTAACTTATAAGCAAAAAAGTGTAGAATCGGCTTTGCAACGTTTAGGTAAAGTTGATGTTAGCGATATCGAGCCTGTTTTAGGTTCAGATCAAAATCAATATTACCGTAATAAATTAGAATATACGTTTTCTAATAAGCGTTGGTTAGATGCCACAGATATGGCCGAAGAAGCCGAAGGTAGACAGATGAACGCTCTTGGTTTTCACGTTCCAGGCAGATTTGATAAAATTTTGGATATAGAACACTGCTATCTACAGGCCGATCCAAGTAACCAAATTCGTTTAAAGGTTCGTGATTATGCACTGCAACACAGCTTAAGTTTCTATGATTTGCGTAACCACGAGGGAGAAATGCGTAACCTAATTATTCGTACCTCAAGTACTGGAGAAGTTATGGTGGGCGTTGTTTTTGCTTATGCCGAGCAGGGGCATATAGACGGGTTGATGGAGTTTCTGAAAACCAATTTCCCTGAAATTACATCATTACAATATATTGTAAACCATAAAAAGAACGATACCATCTTCGACCAAGAAGTAATTACTTACGCAGGTCGAGACCATATTTTCGAAGAAATGCCTTTGGGTAATGGCAAAACTGTGAAATATAAAATTGGTATCAAGTCGTTTTATCAAACTAATTCTGAACAGGCTTACGAGTTGTATCGTATCACTAAAGAATTTGCTGATTTAAAAGGTGATGAACTGGTTTATGATTTATACACAGGAGCTGGAACCATCGCTAATTTTGTGGCGCATAGCGCAAAACAGGTAGTTGGGGTAGAGTATGTGCCATCTGCTATTGAAGATGCTAAATTTAATTCTCAGCTCAACGGAATTGACAATACCATTTTCTACGCTGGCGATATGAAAGACATCCTTACTAGAGATTTTATTACGGAGCATGGTAAGCCAGATGTGGTAATCACCGATCCGCCAAGAGCCGGTATGCACCAAGATGTGGTAGATCGATTGTTGGAAATGGAGGCAGAGAAGATTGTTTACGTAAGTTGTAACGCGGCAACTCAGGCTAGAGATTTAGCTTTATTAACTGAAAAATATGAAGTAGCCCGCATTAAGCCGGTAGACATGTTTCCGCATACGCAGCACGTAGAAAATGTAGTTTTGCTAAAACTTAAGTAATTTGCTGCTGTTACAGAGTGAATTAAATATCCGAACTTTATGATAAAGATGAAACGATATTATTTTTTACTGCTGTTGATTGGGCTAAGCCTAGCCTGTAGAAATAAGGAAACAAAAAATGTAGAAGTAAAAACCAAAACTTTTATGGTTGATGCGGATACGATTTTAATAGACACATTGCTCATTAGCGAAAAAGATACTGCATTTGTAATTAAACCAAAAGTAGAGCAAGATCCATCGTTGCAGGAAAAGAAGGTGTTTGAAATAAACGTGTTATTTAGCAATAAAAAATGGCCAACTTTAAATTTTAAGGAAGCCATTGGCGCAGACCTTTACTTGGTTAAAGATTTAGATGGAGATAATCGTCCGGAGTTATTACTTAGGCCAGAGTGGTTTAGCAGTTGCTGGGCAAGCATCAATCTTTTTAGTATTAAAGATAATGCTTGGAAGTTGGTGAAAAAAGGCAGCATGTACTATTGCGCTGATGAATATCCATTGGCTAAACGGATAGAAGAAAAAGAGAGTAAATATTATCTGATCACAGATAGCTTGGCAGATGATAAATTTATAATTAATAAGAACGAAATCAAGTTTTAAATATGGAATCGGAAGAATTGTTAGGTGGATTAAATCCAAATGGAGATCAAAAACAAGAAGAGAAAAAGCAAAGTCCGCTGTTAAGTTTAGAGAAAGATTTAGAATTTTACGCAGAATCTATCAAGGAGGTGGCAGTAGAGATTATGGTAGAGGGAATTTCGGCGACACCAATATTTATTGCGCACCAGCACGAAGTGAAGTTAGGTGAAGTAATTTTAAAAAGAGAAGAATTAAATACCAACTGGACCATACAAGCTTCTACTTTAGAAGAATTTGTAGAAAAGGGAATTATTAAGCCCGAAAAAAAGGAGCATTTCCTTAAAAATTACAAAAAGCCAGAAGATTTTATGTGCGTTTTTGTAATAGTTCCAGAAGGTGCTAATTTCATCTTCTATCCTTATGCTAAGAAATAACAATTTCAAAAATAACTTCATTCTAATTTAAGAACTTATATAATAAAAAGGCCAATGCTGCATCCGCAGTATTGGCGCTTTACTATTAACTAAACTAAGTTCTTCTATGGGATATCCCTGTCGGGATTAATTTACGTGTGTAATATCTGCGCTTTTAGAGTTCGATAGTTTCTTTAAAGCAGCATTTCCTTTGTAGCTGATATCGCTACCGCCGGATGCACTTGCTGTTAACCCTTTGTTTACAAAAATATTAGCATCAGAGCCACCGCTTGTGCTAACCTGAGCATAATTTACTTTAAACTCAAAAGCATGTACATCGCTACCGCCGCTGGTATTTAGCACCATATTTTCTGCCGAGCCTTTTAAGTTTACGTCGCTTCCTCCGCTAGAAGAAATGGTAATGTCCTTACAAACAATGCTTAGGTCTAAATCTGCGCCACCAGAAGATCTGATGCTCATTTTATCTGTGTTCAGCGTATTTTGCGTTTCTACGTCGCTGCCGCCAGAAGCAGAAATGCTGTTTAATTTTTTAAAGGTGATATAAACGTAAATTTGAGTGCCTTTAAATAAGCGGCTCCAGTTTACGCCATCTTTGTATTTAACAGTAAGTTTATTTCCTTCTTGTTCAATTACTACGTCTTTAATCACATCTTCTTGTCCTTTTATAACCAAACTTTCGGTGTTTCCTTGCGTTAAAAACAAATCGATGCCGTTGCTAACTGCGATGTTGTTAAAGCTTTTTACGTTTACGCTTCTTGAGCTTTGAGCAGCTACATTTAAAGTGATAAAGCAAGCAACAAATAAGCCGCTAACTTTTAAAAGGAAAGAATTTCTCATTTTTTTCGAAAATTGGTTTAATCATTAGACGCCCGCAACTAGCAAAACGTTGCATCAGCAACTAAAAAAAAATCTATGTTTGATATTGAGGCTTAAAGTCGTTCTTTTGTATAATAAATCTCAGAAAGATGCCCCAAAATCAAGTACTTATTTTAGACAGCAAGCAAATCCAGCAAAAGATCAACAGAATTGCCTATCAGATATTAGAAGATAATATTGACGAGAAAGAAATTATACTTGCCGGAATTTGGGACAGAGGCTACAAATTGGCCGTTCGCTTAGAAAAAACCCTTAAAGAAATCTCTGAGTTTAAAACTACTTTGTTGCGTATCGATTTAGAAAAACAAAGTAGTAAGCTAGTCGCTAAAACCGATTTGCCAGAAAGCAACTGGAAAAATAAAGTCATTATTTTGGTAGATGACGTTTTAAACAGTGGTAAAACTTTGGCCTATGGTTTAGGTGTATTTTTAAACACACCACATAAAAAAATTAGAACAGTGGTTTTGGTAGATAGAAGTCACAAAATATTCCCAATTGCCACAGATTTTGTTGGATTAGAATTGGCCACTGTCCTCAAAGAACATGTAGATGTAATTATGGATGTAGAAGGGGAAGAAGATAGGGTTTATTTAAGCTAATAAGTTAGCATGTAAGATATAAAGGTAGGTGATTAAAACACCTACCTTTTTCGTTTTCTATTTACTACGTAATCTTCTATTGCTTCTTTGGTAGTTAACCAGTTTTTCCCTTCTTTATAAGCATCAATTTTACCAGTCCTTGCCAATAAACTAACGTATTCTTGGCCATACGGGAAATTAGGTTCCGAAACGATGCTAGATATCGGTTCGTAATCATCGTAACTATTGCCCGGCATGGCATTAATGTACATGTTTAACGAGCGCTCCGCTGCTTGTAGCATTAATAAGCATAGTTTATGGTAATTCCCGTTATTTGCTTGGTTTAATGCATCGTAGTATTTTTTTCTATCATTTTTTAAAATAATTGCTGGCGGAAATCCTTTGCGCATTAAAAGTAAATTCATTGCCAAACGAACCGTACGCCCATTGCCATCAAAAAACGGATGTATCCAAGCCAATTTGTGATGAAATAAGGTTGCCAGAACTAAATCATCAGCTTCAAGCTTATTTTCATTTACGAAAAGAATAAGCTCGTCAATCAAATCTGGAACTTTCTTGGCACTTGGCGGCGTAAAATTGGCGCCTACAATACGTACGCCTCCATTTCTAAGCCTACCTGCGTATTCGTCTTCAATGTTTTTTAAGATATAACTATGTAGGTTTAAAATATCAATGCTCCTTATAGTGTAATCAGGATTTACCAAGCTGTAAAGGTAATCTATTGCTTTTTCATGATTTATCACTTCAAAATGCTCTCGTAAAGATTTGCCGCCTACAGTAATGCCTTCTTCTAAAATAAGCTGCGTTTCGTGAAGATTGAGTGTGTTGCCCTCAATGCTGTTAGAATTATAGGTCCACTCTAAGCTAAGTTGGTCCTTAATTTTGTGCAATACAGCGTTGGGCAAAGGTCTCGATTGGTCAATCTTTGCTTTTTTTTCGTACAGCCTGTCTATGTGCGGCTGTAATTCTAGTAAATCATCTAAATTAAAATCCCACATCTTTTTAATATCGTTAACAAATTTATTTATTTTTTCCGATATTAAAAATTTTTCTCAATTTAAACTTCTTCTGTGTACCTTTGTTAGGTAATCATCATGAGCTATAATTTAAAAGTTACTATCGATAAGTCTTCAGGGTTTTGTTTTGGGGTGGTTTACGCCATCGATATGGCCGAAGATATCTTAGATCAACAGGAATATCTGTATTGTTTGGGCGATATTGTACACAACGACGAGGAAGTGGAACGTTTGAGGGCTAAAGGGTTAAGAATTATTGACCATGAGAAGCTTAAAGAGTTGCAAAACGAGAAAGTACTTATTCGGGCTCACGGCGAGGCGCCTTCTACCTACGAGTTGGCCATGGCCAATAACCTCACACTTATTGATGCCTCTTGTCCGGTAGTGCTAAAACTGCAAAACAGAATTAAAAATACACATGACGATGGCGAGCATATCTTGATTTTCGGTAAGCATGGCCACGCCGAAGTAATTGGTTTGCAGGGCCAAACTGATGGTAAAGCAACAGTATTTATGGATATTGCCGAATTGGATAATGTAGAACTTCCTAGTAAATTCACACTATACAGCCAAACTACTAAGAGCGTAGATAAATTTTACCAAATTAAAGATGAACTTATCAGTAGAGGTTACGAAGTAAAAGCTAACGATACCATCTGCAGACAGGTTTCTAATCGTTATGACGAATTGGAAAGATTTGTGAAAGATTTTGATAAAATCGTTTTCGTTTCGGGCAAGAAATCGTCTAATGGCAAAGTACTTTATGAGGTTTGCAAAAAATATAACCCTCATTCGTACTTCATTTCTAATGTAGAAGAACTAGATCAAGCTTGGTTCCAAGCTAACGATAAAATCGGTATTTGTGGTGCAACATCAACACCGATGTGGTTAATGGAGCAAGTGAAAGCTGAATTGGAAAGCTTATAGTTGTACTGCTCTTAAACTGTGTGCTTTGAATTGTGGACTGCCTGCTCTGTCGTCTGCATGTCTTAAAATCTAAAATCGTACCTCTAAAACGGTAAATCACATTATATTTGCGGCAAATAATAAATAATGGCCAAAAAAGGGATATTACTAGTTAATCTGGGTACGCCAGATAGTCCAGAAGTAAAAGATGTAAGAAAGTATCTTGATCAGTTTTTAATGGATGAACGAGTAATCGATATTCCAAAACTGAATAGAACATTGCTAGTTAAAGGAATTATTGTGCCTTTTCGTAGCCCAAAAACTTCAAAGCTTTATAAAGAGATTTGGGACGAAAATGGTTCGCCATTATTATATTATAGCGAATTGCAGGCCAAAATGTTGCAAGAAAAATTAGGTAAAGAATACCAGGTTGAACTGGCTATGCGTTACCAAAATCCATCTATCGAAAATGCTTTGGAAAAGTTAAAAAAAGGATTGGTAAGCAGCATTAAAGTGATCCCGCTTTTTCCTCAATATGCGTCGGCAAGTACCGGTTCGGTGTTACAATTGGTAATGGAATTAGTGAGCAAATGGCCAACTATCCCGCCTATATCGTTTGTAAATTCTTTTCATGATAATGAGTTAATGCTAGAGATCTTTGCAGATAATGCAAGGAAACACGGAGTAGAGAACTTCGATCATGTATTGTTCAGTTTCCATGGATTGCCGCAAAGACAGATGACCAAATCAGATCATACTGGCAAGTACTGTTTAAAGGTCAATAATTGTTGCGAAAACTACAACGACGCCAACAAGTTCTGTTATTCGGCACAGTGCCATAACACTGCAAAACTACTTGCCCAAAAGTTAGGTTTGGCACGCGAAGATTATTCGGTTTGTTACCAATCTCGTTTAGGTAAAGAGCCTTGGATACAGCCCTATACTACCGATACGCTTAAAAAGTTAGCTGCAGAAGGTAAAAAACGCTTGCTGGTTTTCAGTCCTGCTTTTGTAGCCGATTGTTTAGAGACTTTATATGAAATCACGGTAGAATATCATGAAGAATTTAAGGAATTGGGTGGAGAGCATGTGCAATTGGTAGAAAGCTTAAATGACGATCCAAGGTTTATTGATGCACTAGCTGAAATGTCGAAATAATGGATAGTAAACACTTAGAAAAATTAGAAATCTTAACCAAAAGAACCGAAGGCGAATACCAAGCATTTTTATATGATTGCGATGGTACACTGGCAGATAATATGATGGCGCATAAATTGGCCTATCAAGAAGTAGCGGCCAATTATGGTATAGGTTTAGATTTAGATATGGTTGATGAGTTTGCTGGAATGCCAACCGCCATTTTTGCAAAAGAAATTACTAAACGATACGGAGTTGATTTGCCAGATACCTTTGCTAGCGAGAAATCTCAAATTTTTATAGATAAATACATCGAAAAAACACAGCCAATTGCTTACGTAGCTGAACATTTGAAAAACCATGTGGGCAAAGTAAAAATTGCAGTAGTTTCTGGTGGAAGTAGAAAAACAGTAACCAATACATTAACCGTTATAGGTTTAGTTGACTTGATAGAGGTAATGGTTTGTGCCGGAGAAACTGCAAAAGGTAAACCTGCACCAGATCCATTTTTAGCCGCTGCCGAAGCTTTAGGCGTAGATCCAACAAAGTGCATTGTTTTTGAAGATGCAGATTTAGGTGTTCAAGGTGCTATTGCAGCAGGCATGGATTGGGTAAGGGTAGATAAACTGTAATTATTTATTCCTCTTCAATATCATTTAAGTCAAGCCAATCGAAGTAACCTAGGTCGCGTTGTTCTAGTGCCCTTGCCCTTCCGCGAGCACGTTTCTGTAAAAATTCCTCATAAGATTTTACCGCATAATGGTTAATGCGAATAACGTCTTGCTGCGGTTCCCGATCACGGAAATGTTTTTTTACCACATTGCCATGCGGATCTGCTGTTTTTCCCGAAGATCTTGCTACTTCATGGCATCCGATGAAAGAAAATACCCGGCGTGGGTCAACAATGCTTTTTACGTGTCTGTTAGCGGAATGGTTGGGCAACGAATGTTTTTTGAATCGTTGCATCACACCACCTTTTTCTTTGGTTTTTGCACCGCCACTACCATATACCAACCAGTTGATTTCTACTGCCGCAAATTCTTCAAAACGTTTTAAAAAATCCGGTATAGACTTATCTTTTATAGGGGCGATAAACTCATCAAGATCAATCACGGCGATCCATCTCGTATCCAAACGATGCTTTTCCAAACAATGGTCGTAGGTCATCAATTGCTGCTTCATTCCTGGCCAAAAGGTGTACTCCACAAGTCCAGCCTTAATGTAGGGTTCCAAAACTTCTTTCGTATTGTCGGTGCTCTCGTTGTCGTAGATGTAAAATTTTTCTACTCCTAAATTTCGATGCCACGCTATCCATTCTTCAAAATAAGGCCCTTCGTTTTTTGCAATGGCACAAATTGCTAGGTAGTGTTCTGGCGTAATGTGTTTGTGCTTTTTTAAGAAATATCGTAGCCTCAAGCCTTTAAAAACTCCGTAGCGCAAAATTCCCCGCCACTGGTTTCTAGTCATTTTATGAGGGATGAGACCTGCAATGAGTTCGGCAATACCTTTGTTAACCATGCTGCCAAGATCAATTTTAGTCAATTTATGTTTCCACGCTTCCTTACTTTTTTTGTTGGGGATAAATGCGGTTAATATGGCTACAATTGTCTTGTTCATTTTGCTACGAAGTTACGGTATCTGGCCCTGTAAATCTTTTCTCCAAAGATAACGAAACTTTAGAAGCATATATGTTAGGCGGATAGCTTTAAACAAATATTTACATCGCTAGGATATTAACAAAGTTTAGCCGTTTAGCATCTTTCAAACGATTTTCATTACCTTTATCCTTTGTATGGAAATAGACTTTGTAATTACTTGGGTAGACATGAACGACCCAAAATGGAAGCAGGATTTCGCAAAGTATTCTGGTAAGATAGACAATACGAAGAACGAAGTTTCTGAAGCCAGATTTCGTGACCATGGTCTGTTGAAATATTGGTTTAGGGGCGTGGAGAAATTCGCTCCTTGGGTGCGAAAAATACATTTTGTAACCTGTGGGCAAAGTCCAGAATGGTTAAATACGGCACATCCGAAATTGGTGCTGGTAAACCACGAAGACTATATTCCCAAAGAATATTTACCCGTATTTAATTCTAGTTTAATTGAAATTTATTTGCATAAAATCCCAAACTTAGCAGAACACTTCGTGTACTTTAATGATGATTTTTTTATCACTAATCACATTACACAAGAGCGTTTTTTTAAGAATGGTTTACCAAATGATATTGCCGCTTTTAGACTGAACTTAGGTTTGTCTTTGTGGAGTAAGTGCCTTAAAAATAACATTCGTCTTATCAATAAACATTTCGATAAAAAAGAGGTGTTAAAGAGAGATAAGGATAAGTGGTACGATGAGAGTTACGGAAGTAGGGGCAAGCTAACCAAGCGACTGTCTTTTTACGATAAATTCGTCACCCTTAGAACGCCTCATAACGCACAACCTTATTTAAAAGCTACTTTTGAGGAAGTTTGGGATAAAGAAGGCGATGAATTGAAAGCGATGTCTGTGCATAAGTTCCGTAGCCCTAAAGATTATACGCAGGAGCTTTTTAGAACTTGGCAAATCTGCAAATCAAACTTTAATTCCTATAACACCTACCAAAACACGAAAATGTTTCCTTTGTTATTTAAGGCAGAAAAGGCCATAAAGGCCATTAAAGAGCAAACCTATTCTTTGGTTTGCATTAACGATAATGAACACATGAGAAATTACGAGCAAACCATGGCAAGGGTTGAGCAGGCGTTTGATAATATTTTACCAGAAAAATCAAGTTTTGAGGTTTAAAACATTTAGTTATGAATAGTGGACCTTTGGTTTCCGTAGTCATTCCGGTTTATAACGGCCAGCAATATGTAAAGCCTTGCCTAGATATGATGATGGCGCAATCCTACAAAAACCTAGAAATAATCGTGATTGATGATGGGTCAGTCGACCAATCTTCAGCAATGACCGAAGCATATCCTGTCAAGTTAATTAAGCATGATAAAAACCGTGGTCTTTCTGCGGCTAGAAATACTGGAATAGATGCCGCTCAGGGCAAATACATCCATTTTATGGACGTAGATGATGAAATTAATGCTGGTTATTATAGCGCTTTGGTTGAAGCGATTACAGAAACGGGAGCTGATGTGGCTTGTGGAGGGATGATCAATGAGACAAAAAATTATAAAACTTGGCTATTTAAAAAACGCGAAGTTTTTACTGATACTAGCGGTAAATTAAAAGCAACCTTTGTTGGTAAATGGGGTTACGTTTGGCGTTACCTATTTAGATTAGATTTCTTAAAACAACATCAACTTCGTTTTGAGGAAGGCCGATTTATTGAAGATCTGATGTTTTCTTTACCTGCGATTTTTTATGCTGAGAAGGTGGTTGTTGTTCCCGGTGCAGAATATTTGTACTATCAACGCGAAAATTCTATCATGACTAGAAAAGATGCAGCGCATCGTAAAAAGCGTCGTGAAGATCATAATCATACCAAGGCTTATAGAGCTGCATTTTGTAGAGAACATCATATTAAAATACCGGGTTTAGATACAGGGCGTGCCGCTTATATTTTGCGAAAAGTGGTAAAATGGATATGGAAATAAACGCAACACCTCTGGTTTCGGTAATTGTTCCTGTTTATAATGCAGAAGAATATTTAGCAAAATGTATAGAGAACATACTACAGCAGACTTATAAAAATATAGAGATTATTGTGGTTGATGATGGCTCGACAGATCATTCTGCCGAAATTGCCGAGAGCTATCCTGTCAAACTGATCAAGCAAGAAAATTTAGGTGTATCGGTTGCTCGCAATGCAGGAATTAATGCTGCTAATGGGCAATTCCTGCATTTCATGGATGTTGACGATGTGATTAATGCTGAGTTTTACCAGAAATTAGTATCTGCTATTTTAGAAACAGGTGTAGACATCGCCTGTGGCGAAATGATTAACCAACGACAGAATAACCAAAGCAGCTACTTTAAAAAGATCAAGGTTTATAGGTCTATTTCAGATAAATTGACAGTAACTTATGTTGGGCGCATTGGTTATGTATGGCGATATCTTTTTCAAACGGAGTTTCTGAAAAAACATAACTTGCAGTTTGAAGAGGGAAGAATTGTGGAAGATTTAATGTTCTCTCTGTGCGCAGTATATTTTGCAAACGGTTTAGTTGTTGTGCCTGGAGCGAAGTATACTTATGTTCATCGAGAGAACTCTCAACTCACCATTGTGGGCGATAAATATCAAGCGAAACGTGATAGAGATTGGCAACACGCTAAAGCACAGCGAAAAGCATTTTCAGAAAAGCATGGCTTTAAAATTCCAGGCGTGAATACGGGCAAATTGAGGTATCTTTGGTGGAAGATTAAGAAGTCAAAATTATTTAATAGCTGAGATTTGATTTATATTGGTAAAAGGTTCAATAATTTAATACAAGGTTTTTAGCACATGCATTAGTTGTACATTTTTGACTATTTTTGACATCATTAATAAACCTAAAATGCAACTAGATTACTCCATTATTATTTGTACATATAATCCTGACGAAGAAGTTTTTACAAGATGTTTGAACGCCGTAGAACAGCTTGATAAAAGAGATTTGAAAGTCGAGGTATTGTTAATGGACAATAACAGTACGAACTCTGTCGGATCGTTAAAATGCGTGGAAAGTTTGTTAGAAAAAGTACCCGATAGTAAACTTATTCTCGTTAAAGAACAAGGGCTTACACACGCTCGAGCAGCTGGAATTGAAGCGGCTAAAGGACGATATGTCGTTTTTTTTGATGACGATAATGAACCAGAAACTGGCTATTTACAAGAACTGAAACGACTTAACGCCAATTATAATCATGTAGCGGCATGGGGGCCTGGTATAGTTAAAGTTGATTTTATTGCGGGAATTGAAAAAGCGTTGGAAGGGTTTGCTAGAGCCGCATTTCAGCAAAGAGAAACTGATTATATTGCATATTCGAATTTGAGATCTTGGCAAGAATGTTATCCCTTTGGTACCGGTTTGAGTGTAAGAAAAGAATTGTTGATTTCTTATATCAAAATGCTTAAAAAAGGCATTTATTCAATGACCGATAGAAAAGGTAATAACCTGTCAAGTGGTGGAGATACACAAATGGTTCTTTTTTGTGTAAAGAGTGGTTTTGCGGCAGGTGTTTCCCCGGAGCTAAAAATGACACATATCGTGCCAAGTAAGCGTGCAAATTTTCAATATTTGCAACGTCTTTCTTATGGTACGTATCTATGTTATAGTCAGTTACAAGTAGAGGTTTTCCCCGGGAAGTTCGATGAGATATCTAAAGCTATTATCTCTGAAACTCGTTTTAAAAAGAAAGTGCTAACTAAATTTGTTAAGTTTTGGTTTAGGCCAAATCCTGTTAAACAGCTGGAATTTACAAATTATATTGCGGCAAATTGTGGGGAGTACAATGTAGTTGGAAAAGCTATTCCAAAGACGGTGCAATGGGTTATAAAAAAACTAAATTTATCCTAGTTTTTCTCAAGTTTTATATTCAATAGCTACTAAGATTGATAGTATTAAGTGGTAAAATCCACAATATACATCCTTTTAACTCAATTATTAATAAATTCGAAATTTTAACCCTGTTCTGTAAATGCTTCATTATAATAAACAAACCCCTATTCTTTTTCTAGTCTTCAATAGGCCCGATACTACCGCATTGGTATTTGATGAGATAAAAAAAGCACAGCCAAAAAGATTGTACATTGCAGCAGATGGAGCTAGAAATGCTGTTGAAGAAGCCAAGTGCAATGCAGTAAGAGAAATTGTTAAGGATATCACTTGGGATTGTGAGGTTAAAACATTATTTAGAGAGAAAAATTTAGGCTGTAAGTACGCCGTAAGTAGTGCTATTACATGGTTTTTTGATAACGAGCCTGAAGGGATTATTTTAGAAGACGATTGTTTGCCTTCGCAAAGTTTTTTTGGATTTTGTTCTGAATTATTAGAGAAATATCGTAACGATAATAGGATTGGACATATTGGGGGCTCAAACTTTCAGGATGGTATCAAAAGGGGGGATGGAACATATTATTTTTCCAGATTAACACACGTATGGGGGTGGGCAGGGTGGAGACGAGTTTGGAAAGATTATGATGTTGAGATGAAAACCTTTAAAGATTTTAAAGAAGCAGATTTGGAAAATTCTCCTACTCATTCTCTACATAAAGCAACTTGGTATAGGAATTTAGAAAACACCTACAAAGGCCAAATTAATACTTGGGATTACCAGTACGCTTACTCTAATTTGATTAATAATTACTTAAGTATTATGCCTAACCAAAATTTAATAAAAAATATTGGTTTTGGTGAAGATGCAACCCATACTTTCGGCGATCATCATTTTGCAAATTTGCAAACTGGAAGCATTAAAGAAATCAAGTACCCTATTTTCCTTATGCCTAATGTAGAAGCAGATATTTATACTCAAAATATTGAACATCCTCTACCAAAGAAAAAAAACATATTGTCTCGTACTTGGAAAGGTATTAAAAATTCAATCAGAAGAAAGAATTAGTTATTAAATGCTTTTGTAAAGATTAATCGTCTTAGATATACAATCATCGATAGGGTATTCTAGTACCTTATTACTTCCTAATGCTATCATTTGTTTTCTAAACGCTGCATCCTCAATCATTTGTTCTATTTTAGTCGCGAGCGATTGTAACGACTTCGCCTCGAAGTATGCGGCCGCATTACCAGCTATTTCTTCGAAACAACTACAATTGCTTAATAAAACGGGGCAATTGTTTTTAAAGGCTTCTAAAATGGGTAGGCCAAACCCTTCGTATAATGACGGATACACAAAGCAGATCGCATTTTTATAAATTGTATTCAGTTGCTTGTCTGTTGCAGAGATCTGTATCGTCTTTTCTAAAATTTTATTTCTCATTAAAAATTCAGAATCTCCATACTTTATAGGTCCCCCGCCAGCTAAAACTAACTTCAAGTTGGGGTATTTTAACGATATTTCTTTAAATGCACTAGCAACGATATGGAAATTCTTATACTGTGTTCTCTCGCCCACAAAAAGGATATACTCCTCTGGCAAGTTCGGCACATTTTGATATTCTAAAGGATTGAAATCAATCCCGTGATGTATAACTTCAATTTTATTTTCTGTAACATCGCTGTATCTTAAAATGTCAGCTTTGGTGGTTTCAGAGATAGCAATAATTTTCTCTGCCTTATTCATTAATATTCGTTTGTGATAGGGTAGTGGATCGTGTGAAGGGAAATATTCTGGAAAGATCTCATAAATCATATCATGTACTGTTAACACGAATGGTTTATTTAGATGTTTTAAGAAGTAAGTGTTGAAATATGTTGGGTGGAATACATCAAATTCGTTTTTACTAATTAGATATTTAGAATATCGTTTGTTCCACCTATAGTTGCGTCTTTCTTTTTTTAACAAAGTATTGCCCAAGAAGCGGCCAACACCACTGTTAATTTCATCTATGTAATAATTGTGCGTACAAAAAGTAGATATTCTCGCCTCATGATTATCTGTGTTTTGTAAGGTGTGATAAATGTTAGCAAAGTATCGGGATATTCCCCCGTAACGTTGCTTAGAAAAAATCTCATGGTCAAATAAAATCTTCATTAAAATTTCTTTAATTCTTTGTATTTTCTTTTGGAAGAAAGATTAGTAGCAAACTTATGAGCCATTTTAATACCCTGTAAGCAACTTTGTGATTTTTAATATGTTGAAACTGTTTTCCTCGTTTAGATTGTAAGGTTTCAATTTCATCAATGTTAAATGAATAAAGAGGGAAATGCTTGTTAATTACTGCCTGTCTATCCGCCATTATAGCTTTTTGATTTTCTTTAATGCTTGAAACTCCTGAGGCATCGTATATACTTATCACCATATCAAGATGTCGTGTTGGGATTTCCCTCTTGCATACAGCATAAATGATAAACTCCCAATCCGCGATAATCTTTAAATCTTCATTGTAATAAAAAATTTCATCGAATAAAGTTCTCTTGATAAAAGTTGATTGGTGATTAATACTATTTGCAATTAAAAAAGGATATGCAAGCTCTCTTGGGGCAGGAATAATTCTTTTTCTTCTTATTTGGTCAAAAATTACGTCTCCGTAATAAATACCTACTTCTCCATTTATTTTATTAGCCACACTACTCAACGTACTATTGTCAAAAAAAATATCGCCACTATTTAAAAAGCATAGGTAATCGCCTTTTGCCATTTTTATACCTTTGTTCATGGCATTGTAGATGCCAGTATCGGGTTCGCTTACCCACAAGGTTAAATGAGTGCTAATCTCCTCAATGTATTCTTTACTGCCATCCTTACTGCCTCCATCAATAATTATGAATTCAAAGTCTTTGTAACTTTGTTCCAGTACACTCTCGGCGGTTTTTTTTAAACCCACTAAGTTATTGAAGTTAACGGTAATGATAGATATTTTGGGCATATAAGTTTAGGCTTTTTGCTTTTTGCGTGCAATTTAGCATTTTAAATAGTATTGGAGTAAGACATTTTAAGCAGAACATTCATAATGAGTATTTGTAACTATTGGGTTTAAGCAAAAGGGAATAGAAAAACCTTTTGCTTTCAAGTAAAACAATTTATATAGGTTTGTGCTAAAATAACCTATATATGTAAAATACAAGGTTGTATAAATTAAAACATAGTCTAATCAGACAAAGAGGTATGGGTTTAAAAAAAATGGTAAATAATGCATGGTGGTTAATCAGAGATCAAATTGTAGCACGCAAACATCAGCGTGTAGCTAACTTTTGGCATTCCATCGTTACTGCCTATTTTAATGGCCAAATCGAAAAAAATGCTTTAGTGCCAAAAAAACAAATTAGTGGCAAAGTCATTTGGCAGTATTGGGGGCAACTAGACAATGGAGAACCTTTGCCGGATGTAGTGCAGCGTTGTTTTAATTCGGTAGAAAAATACAAAGGCGACTATGAGGTTGTAAGATTAAACGATAAAACAATTAGCGAATACTTAGATTTTCCAGACTTTGTTTGGCAAGGAAATGGTGAGCCTAAGTTCGGTAGAGTTTTCTTTTCAGATTTACTTAGGCTCGCCTTGCTACATGTTTACGGAGGGGTTTGGCTAGACGCCACAATCTTGCTTACGGCTCCATTGGCAAAGGAATTTAAAGAGCAAGATTACTTCGTATTTCAACGTAGTGATGAAGAGCCCAATAAATTGTTTTGGGCGGGGCCTCATACCAGTTATTGGAGCTGGAACCCAAGGTACAGGGTAAAAATGTTGAATAGTATCATTTTTGCAAAAAAAGGTAGTATAATGATAGCTGCAATGTTTGATCTCATCTTGCATTATTGGAAAACCCAAGATGAGGTTATGAATTATTTTTTTTTTCAGATCTTATACAACGAATTGATAAATGGTCAATTGAAAGATTTACAGTGCACCGTAGTTTCAGATACTTTGCCTCATATTTTGAGGGTTTTGGTAGACGGAAACGATTACATGCCGTTGCCAGAACTTTTGAGGAGGGTAAATATTCACAAATTGACTTATTTTGACGATAAGAAAATAGCTAGGCTTGATAGCTTGGTAGGGGTTGCAGACCAGATCTAGCAAGAGAATAAGAGTTAATTTGTCAAACATAGCTTAGCCCTGCGTACTCATGCCTACATTTTTATCTGCTTTTTTGCTTTGCTTTCCTATCGTAACTCCCACTTGATTTACGCTTTAGTGTATATCATTTAATTAAATTGATTTTTCTCAAAAACTGTAACTCATAGTTTAACCACTCTGCTCAAGTTTTGGTATATTCGCTCCAAAATAAAAAATTGATAACTATATGAAGATAGCTGTAATTGGCACTGGTTATGTAGGGTTAGTAACCGGAACCTGCTTAGCAGAAACTGGAAATAACGTAATCTGTGTTGATATTGTTGAAGAAAAGGTGAACAAAATGAAGGCTGGGCAAATTCCTATTTACGAGCCTGGATTGGATGTGCTTTTTCATCGTAACATTGCACAAGGCAGATTGTCGTTTACCACCAATTTGGCAGAAGGTATAAAAGATGCCCAAATTATTTTTATGGCATTGCCCACTCCTCCAGGTGGTGATGGCGCTGCAGATCTTTCTTACATTTTAGGTGCAGCTAAAGATATCTCAAAACTAATTACAGAATATAAAGTTATCGTAAATAAGTCTACCGTACCTGTTGGCACAGCCGATAAAGTAGCTGCAGTTTTCAAAGAACATACAAATGTAGAAGTAGATGTAGTTTCAAATCCAGAGTTTTTGCGTGAAGGTGTAGCTGTGGAAGATTTTATGAAGCCAGATCGCGTAGTGATTGGAACCAGAAGTGAGAAAGCACAAAAGTTGATGGGAGAGTTGTATGCACCTTACGTACGTCAGGGAAACCCAATCTATTACATGGACGAGCGTTCTTCTGAACTCACAAAATATGCTGCCAACTCTTTCTTAGCAACTAAAATTACTTTCATGAATGAAGTAGCCAACCTTTGCGAAATTGTAGGTGCAGATGTAGATATGGTGCGTAAAGGAATTGGTTCTGACGACAGGATTGGTAAGAGATTTTTGTTCCCGGGTATTGGTTACGGAGGAAGCTGTTTCCCTAAAGACGTACAGGCTTTAGAAAAAGCTGCCGTTGAGCATAAATACGATTTCAAGATTTTGAAAGCGGTAATGGACGTAAACGAAAAGCAAAAAACGATTTTAACGGATAAAGTACTTCAATATTTTAAAGGTGATGTAAAAGGCAAGAAATTTGCCCTTTGGGGTTTGGCCTTTAAACCAGAAACCGACGACATTAGAGAAGCTCCAGCTTTGTATATCATTAATGATTTATTGGCGGCAGGCGCAGAAGTAACTGTTTTTGACCCAGAGGCAATGGCAAACGTAAAGGCTTTGCTTGGCGATAAAATCAATTATGCCAATGACCAATATGAAGCACTCGAAGGAGCAGATGCATTGCTGATAGCAACGGAATGGTCGGTGTTCCGTAATCCAGATTTCGATAAAATGGAAGAGGTGCTGAAAAACAAAGTAGTGTTTGATGGACGTAACCTTTTCGATCTGCAGAAAATGATTGATTTGGGATATTACTACAACAGTATCGGCCGCAAAATTGTAAGCTAATATGGAACGTAAAGAGCGTAAAAGAGTATTAATAACAGGTGCCGCTGGGTTTTTAGGTTCTCACCTTTGCGATAGGTTCATTAAAGAAGATTACCACGTAATCGCTATGGATAACCTGATTACTGGTGATTTGGCCAACATCGAACACCTTTTTAAGTTAGAAAATTTCGAGTTTTATAACCACGATGTTTCTAAGTTTGTCCACGTACCTGGAAAACTAGATTGCATCCTGCACTTTGCTTCACCGGCAAGTCCAATTGATTATTTAAAAATCCCAATCCAGACCTTAAAGGTAGGTTCTTTGGGAACACATAACTTATTAGGATTGGCTAGGGCAAAGGGCGCTAGGATGTTGATCGCGTCTACCTCCGAAGTTTATGGCGATCCTAACATCAATCCACAGCCAGAAGAATACTGGGGCAACGTAAATCCGGTGGGTCCACGTGGAGTATACGACGAAGCAAAACGTTTTCAGGAAGCGATTACGATGGCTTACCACACCTTTCACGGGGTAGAAACGCGTATTGTACGTATCTTCAACACCTACGGCCCGCGTATGCGACTGAATGACGGAAGGGTATTGCCTGCCTTTATCGGCCAGGCTTTAAGAGGCGAAGATTTAACCGTTTTCGGTGACGGCAGCCAAACACGTTCGTTTTGTTATGTAGATGACCTGATCGAAGGAATTTATCGTTTGCTAAAGTCTGATTACGCTAGCCCGGTAAATATTGGCAACCCAGACGAAATTACCATTAAGCAGTTCTGCGAGGAGATTATCAAGCTGACAGGCACCGATCAAAAAATTGTGTACAGACCTTTGCCGCAAGACGATCCTAAACAACGCAGACCAGACATTACCAAGGCCAAAGAATTGTTGAAATGGGAGCCGAAGGTAAACAGGGCCGAAGGCTTAAAAATCACTTACGAATATTTCAAATCGTTATCGCCAGAAGCCTTAGCGAAAATAGACCATAAAGATTTCACTACGTATAATAAATAAGATGTCGAAGATTTTAGTTACAGGCGGGACAGGCTATATTGGTTCACATACTGTTGTCGAGTTACATAATGCAGGCTATGAGGTCATCATTGTAGATAACCTTTCTAATTCTAACATCAAGATTTTAGATCAGCTAGAGAAAATTACCGGCAAACGATTTGAGTTTGTTGAACTTGATCTGCAAGATGCCTCTGCAGTAGATGCTTTCGCTAAGCAAAATCAAGATCTTTCTGGTATTATTCATTTTGCAGCTTACAAAGCAGTGGGCGAATCGGTAGCGCAGCCTTTAAAATACTATAAGAACAATTTTTATAGTTTAATCAACTTATTAACTGCTTATCCCGCCGCCAACTTTGTTTTTTCTTCTTCTTGTACGGTATACGGCCAACCAGATACTTTGCCAGTAACAGAAGATAGCCCTGTAAAAAAAGCGGAGTCTCCTTATGGAAATACCAAACAGATTGCCGAAGAGATTTTACAAGAAACGGCAAAGGTAACACCTGGATTAAATGTAATCGCTCTGCGTTATTTTAATCCGGTAGGTGCACACAAAACGGCTTTAATCGGAGAACTGCCCAATGGAGTCCCTCAAAATCTGATACCTTTCATCACTCAATCTGCTATAGGTAAACGTGGTCCAATTCAAGTTTTTGGAGACGATTATGATACGCCAGACGGTTCTGCCGTTCGTGATTATATCCACGTAGTAGATTTGGCCAAAGCACACGTAGCTGCGGTTAGAAGATTAGCAGATGGAAAAGTAGATGGCTACGATGTTTTTAACTTAGGTACAGGAAAAGGTTCTTCGGTGTTAGAAATCATCAATGCTTTTGAACAATCTACTGGAGAGAAATTGAACTACAAAATTGCACCAAGAAGAGAGGGCGATGTAGAGAAAACTTATGGTGATGTAACCAAATCTAAAAATATTTTAGGCTGGCAAACAGAGTTAGATTTGAACGAAATGATGCGCTCTGCTTGGGAGTGGGAGAAGAACATTAAAGATAATCCGTTTTAGATGAACCATTTGTGTTTAAAGTAATTGCAAATTTCATCAATTTACTATTTAAGCACGATAAGCTCCATCTGACAAATAAAATTGATAACAGATGAAACTGAGTGAGCATAAAGAGTTGAAAAAGGAAATCTTGGCATTGCCAGTAAAAGAAAAAGACAAATTACTTTTACGCTTGGTGGCAAAAGATAAAGTGCTTACCGAACATTTACATTTTTTGTTATTAGAAGATGAAAGCAACCTTAACGATAGGGTTGCTTTTATTAAAAATGAGGTTGTAGATGCGTTTGATGATCTAAACACTACTCCAAAAACAAGTTCGAAAGATACACTGCTGCTTTTACGTAAACTTACCAAGCAAATCAACCATTTTTATAAAGTTACCAAGGCCGATTTTGAGGAAATAGAATTGAAACTCTTAATGTTTAATGCTGCACCAATGAAATTTAGGTTTAAAGTACATTCTTTAACTAAAAATCATGAACAACTTTTAGCTAATTATGTAGTGAAAGCGATATTAATGGTGTTACGTAAGTTCGAAAAGCTACATGAAGATTTACAGTTCGATCTAAAAGAAGAAGTAAATCAGCTATTGGCAAAAGTTTACGATAGCTATATCGAAAAAACAGCCGTTATGCTCGGTCTGCCAAAAAGTATCGACTGATACGTTCGCAATGTTTTAACTTTCGCCTTTTAACTTTTAACTTCACGCTGTGTTTGGTCTATTTAAAAAACGTAGTAAAGAGCCTAGCGTTGATTTCTCATCGATAGCTACAGATATGCACTCGCATATTATTCCGGGTATTGATGATGGTGCGCCAGATTTGGAAGCCGCTTTGACAATGGCCAGGAAATATGTGGCTTTAGGGTTTAAAAAAGTGATTGCTACGCCTCACGTAATGGCCGATTTCTATAGAAATACTCCCGAAACCATCAATAAAGGATTGGATACTTTAAGAGAAGGCCTGTTTAAAAATGAAATAAATTTAGAGGTAGAAGCTGCTGCTGAATATTATTTTGACGAGACTTTCATTAACAAGCTAAATAGGAAAGAAGTTTTGGGTTTTGGCAATAACTATCTTTTATTTGAGCTTTCATACATTAACCAGCCGCCAAATTTGTTAGATGTGTTGTTTAGGATACAAGATGCAGGTTTTTATCCGGTATTGGCACATCCAGAACGCTATCCTTATTATCACGGTAGCATAGAAAATTATCAGCAACTAAAAGAATACGGCTGCTTTTTGCAGTTAAATACGATTTCGTTAACTGGCTATTACGGCAAAAGTGTAAAAAATGCAGCAGAGAGTTTGGTAGATCACAATTGCATTTCTTTTTTAGGGAGTGATATGCATCATTTGCGTCATGCACAAGCTTTAAAAGATAGTTTAAATCTTTCTAGGGTAGAAAAACTGGTTGCACAGGGACAGTTGAATAACTTGCTGTTGTAGATGTTTAACACTTACGAAGTTTTGAAAACTTCGTAAATCTAATTTATGCGTTTTATAAGGATGCTTAACCAGCAGCCCATTACTTTAATCATTAAACCTTATTGCAGCGAAAATACTTTTTGTTGCGTCATTTCGAACGCAGAGAGAAATCTCAAATTAACGGCACTTATGGAACAGTTTTCTATCTACGTTCAAAGTGACGTTAGCAGTACACAAAAAGATTATAGCGGAAAGAAGGGCTTCAGTTGCCAAGTACTACCAGTTTAATTTTCTCAAAATAACTTTTGTGTCAAGATTACTCGTAGCGCAAAGCCTCTACCGGATCAAGTTTCGACGCTTTTTGCGCAGGGTAATAACCCGAAATTATGCCCACCCCAATGCATAAAGCTAAACCGCCACCAATAAACACCCAAGGGATAATGAACCCACCACTCATTGCCATAGAAATGATGTTGCCAATAGCCACACCCAGAAATATCCCCAAAATACCTCCAAGTAAACAAATTACAATGGCTTCTATTAAAAACTGTTTACGTATAACCGATGGGTTTGCACCGATCGCTTTTCTAATTCCAATTTCACGTGTACGTTCGGTTACCGATACCAACATGATGTTCATTAAAGCAATAGAGGCGCCCAACAAGGTAATGATACCAATGGCCATACCACCTATTTTTACCACTTTTAAATTTTCAATTAAGGTTTGGGCTACCGCATCACTTTTCGTGATCTCAAAGTTATTGGCTTCTCCGATCTTTATTTTCCTAATACTTCTAAACGTGGCAGTAGATTCTCCAATGATATTGTCAACCACATCACCACTTGGTACCATTACCGTAATGGTGTAAGACGGGTTAGCATTTGAATTGATTAATTTAGCCTTAAATAAGGATACATAAACAGCTCTATCTATGCTCGCACCCATACTAGAGCCTTTTGCAGCAAGTACGCCAATTACCCTAAGTCTATTGTTGCCGGCGGTAATTACTTTGTCCAACGGGTCGGCACCTTTAAATAAACTCTTTGCAATTTCAGAACCTATTACACAAATGTTTGGGGCGCTTAGTGCTTCAGCACTGTTAAAACTCCGGCCCTGCGCAAGTTCCAATCCTTGTGCAGCCAAGCCATTCTCGTCTATTCCTCTAATGTTAATATTGGGGTTGGTTTTCTCTTGCCCGTATTTCACGGTAGAACCTCCGCTTGCAAAAACACTAATAGATACTGGTGCTGGTGTGTTTAAGCGTTCTTTAAATTTGATGGCATCTTCATATCTGATGGGCTTGTAGCTCTTGGGGCGCTCGCCTGAGCCTCCAATTCTAATACCTGTACCTCTATTTCTAATGGTAAAAGAGTTGGCCCCCATACTAGAAAAGGCATCTGTCATTTTTTTCTCAATGGCATCAATCGTAGTTAAAATGCCTACCAAAGCCGAAATTCCTATGGCTATAATGAGTGCAGTAAGAAAAGTACGCAAGCGGTTACTTTTGATAGATTGCATGGCTAGTCGTACGTTTTCGCTGTAGTTCATTAGGTGTATTTAAAAATTAAGTGTTGTATTGATACTTTGTACTTATCCTGTAAAGGTAAAAATAAAAAGTCCCGCTGTTAAGACAACGAGACCTCTTAAAATGTTACAATATTTTTTTGCTTGGCTGTTAAGGCTGATATAGCTAGACCGAAAAGCTTGTTCCGCAACCGCAACTGCTGGCAGCATTAGGGTTATTAAAGGTAAAACCTCTAGAGTTAAGACCGTTTTGCCAATCTATCTCCATGCCCAACAGGTACATTTGGTGTGCTTTGTGCATAAAAACCTTAATGCCGTCTATCACAAATTCTTGGTCACCTTCTTTCTTCTGATCAAAACCCAGCACATAATTCATGCCCGAGCAGCCACCGCCTTCTACACCAACACGTAAGCCAAAATCTTCAGCAATTTCTTGTTGGTCTTTAAGTTTCATCAATTCGCTAACAGCACCAGATGTAAAGCTTACAGGTGCAAAAGTTGTCTCAACAGGATTACTCATCTTTATTTTAAAATTATGATAAACAAATATAAATATTTATGTACATTTTTGCCTCTAGTAATACCTAATATTACGGTTTATAAACAAAACTGAAAATGGATCTAACCAAATTTCTTCTTAACACGGCTACTTTAGCTTTGGGTGGTACAATCATCGTTATAGTTGCTTATTATATGGTAAGGAATGATATCATCAATTATCTAAATTCTAGAAAAAGTGTTGCCGTTGCGGATGATAAAAGTGGTTTGTTGCCTTTACGTTTACAGGCGCACGAGCGGATGATTATTTTTGTAGATAGGATAAATCCATCTAATTTGCTACTTCGATTGCACCAGCAGGGGATAGAAGTGGGCGCTTTACAGTTGTTGGCGGTGAACGAAATTAAAAGCGAATTTCAGCATAATATTACCCAACAGCTCTATTTAGATGCTGCTACATGGAAAGTGATAAGAACGTTGAAAGATGACACCATTGCAATGATTAATAATGCAGTTAAAAAATTACCTGCCGATGCTTCAGGTATGGAGTTGAGCAAAAAGGTGCTTAATCACATGAGTGAGATTGCGGAAAATCCTTACGAGTTAACCATTGGATTGGTAAAGCAAGATATACATAAACTATTTTGAGGTTAACTGTTTGAATTGTTTATTTGGTTAATCGATGCAGTTTTCAGGTTGCAATTAACTTTGTAGCTTGCCAGTTAACCGATTAATCAATTTCAGCAGTTAACCAAATCCACAATTAACCAAATAAACTAATGGACGATAAGAAGTTTACCACCACATCTGGAATAGAAATTAAAGATGTGTATACCACTGCGCCCCAAAATCCAGAGTTGCCCGGCCAGTTTCCGTTTACCAGAGGCATACAAAAAGATATGTACCGCGGTCGTTTATGGACCATGCGCCAATATGCTGGTTTTTCTACCGCCGAAGAATCGAACAAGCGTTACCATTATCTGTTAGCGCAAGGTACCATGGGGTTATCGGTAGCATTTGATTTGCCCACGCAAATTGGTTACGATTCTGATGACGATATGGCCGAAGGCGAAGTGGGTAAGGTTGGCGTAGCTATCGATTCGTTAAAAGACATAGAAACCTTGTTTGATGGCATAGAACTGCAAAAGATCACCACATCAATGACCATTAATGCCACAGCTTCTATTTTGTTAGCCATGTATATCGCCTTGGCAAAAAAACAAGGAGCAGATTTGCGACAGATTTCGGGAACGATTCAAAATGATATCTTAAAGGAATATGCAGCAAGAGGTACCTATATCTACCCTCCAAAACCTTCTATGCGTATCATTACCGATATTTTTGAGTATTGTAGTAAAGAGCTGCCTAAATGGAATACTATCTCCATTTCTGGCTATCATATTCGCGAAGCCGGATCTACCGCAGTACAGGAATTAGCATTTACCCTAGCCAACGGTAAGGCTTACCTAAATGCCGCACTACAAAAAGGATTAGATATCAATGTTTTCGCTAAACGTTTGTCTTTCTTTTTTAATTGCCACAATAATTTCTTCGAAGAAATAGCAAAGTTTAGGGCCGCAAGGCGCATGTGGGCAAATATTGTTAAAGGTTTGGGGGCTACAGACGAAAAGGCGATGATGTTGCGCTTCCATACCCAAACCGGCGGTTCTACGCTTACCGCACAACAACCACTAAATAATGTAATGAGGGTTGCTAACCAGGCACTCGCTGCGGTATTGGGTGGTACACAATCTTTGCATACCAACGGTTATGATGAGGCCTTGTCTTTGCCTACAGAGGCTGCGGCTAAAATCGCTTTGCGTACACAACAAGTAATTGCATTTGAAAGTGGTGTTACCGATACCGTTGACCCTTTGGCTGGTTCCTATTTTGTAGAGTCGCTTACTAATGAAATTGAAGCGGCCGCAACTATATATATAGATAAGATAGAGGTAATGGGTGGCTCGGTAAATGCAATTGAGAATGGTTATATCCAACAAGAAATAGCCAATGCCGCTTACCAATACCAAAAAGAGGTAGAAAGCGGGGAGCGTGTAATTGTGGGTGTAAACAAATTTGCCCAAAAGGAAGAAGATTTTGATGAGGTGTTTAACATTGACGAATCGATTAGAGCAATACAAATCGAAAAGCTAAAACAACTAAAGGCTGGCCGAAATAATGGCGCCGTAGAAGCTGCATTAAACGATTTGAAAAAAGCGGCCCAAGGAAGTGAAAATTTAATGCCTTTTATATTGCTTGCTGTAGAAGAATATGCTACCTTAGGAGAAATAGCAAACTGTTTAAGAGAAGTGTTCGGAGAGTACTAAAACAGTGTGGAAAAATAGTTATTAACATCAATTATTGAGGTGGACTTATTTATGCTGTTGCTGTTTAAGTAGTTACGAAATAATTCAAAAAAATATTCGAAATGTTGATAATTTTTTGAATATTCGAAGTCCCAAATGTGCGGTACCTAATCGCATATTTTAGAACTGAAAATCAATAAATTATAGAAAACGATATGGAAAAAACTTGTACGGAAGTGTGGAATAGCTGTCTTCAAATCATTAAGGATAATATCCCGAATCAAAGTTTCAAAACTTGGTTCGAACCGATATCTGCTCTTAAGTTAGAAGGTAAAGTTTTAACCATACAAGTACCTAGTTTATTTTTCTACGAGTGGCTTGAGGAACACTATGTTGGTTTACTTAGAAAAACAGTAAAAAAGCAGTTAGGAGATGAGGGTAGATTAGAATACAATATCGTTGTAGATAAGTCATCTAGTACCGGCTCTCCATACACTACTAACATGCCGTCTAATGGAAATGGTGCTGAGGCAAAAACACAGTCAATGCCTATCCCTGTTTCTATCAATAAGGATATTAAAAACCCATTCATCATACCGGGATTAAAAAAGCTAAATGTTGATCCTCAATTAAATCCTAATTATACATTTGATAATTACATTGAGGGAGATTGCAACCGTTTGGCTCGTTCTGCAGGATATGCGGTAGCGGCAAAACCTGGAGGTACTTCATTTAACCCGTTAATGATCTATGGAGGCGTAGGTTTAGGTAAAACCCACTTGGCCCAAGCTATTGGTAACGAAATTAAACGTAGTGTACCAGATAAATTGGTAATTTATGTTTCTTGCGAGAAATTCTGTCAACAATTTGTAGACTCGTTAAAAAACAATACCATCAATGATTTTGTAAATTTTTACCAAGCAATGGATGTCATCATCATGGATGATGTGCACAACTTTGCAGGAAAGGAAAAAACTCAAGATATTTTCTTCCACATTTTTAACCACTTGCACCAATCAGGTAAGCAGGTAATCTTAACATCAGATAAAGCACCTAAAGATTTAGCTGGTTTAGAAGAGAGATTGTTGAGCCGTTTCAAATGGGGCTTGTCTGCAGATTTGCAGGTGCCAGATTTGGAAACTCGTGTAGCTATCCTTAAAAAGAAAATGTATGCAGATGGTATTGAACTGCCTGGAGAGGTGATTGAATATGTGGCGCATAACATCGATAATAACGTTCGTGAATTAGAAGGCGCTATGGTTTCATTGTTGGCTCAGTCTACTTTGAATAAGAAAGACATCGATTTAGCGTTAGCTAAGCAAATGTTAAAGAACTTTATTAAAAATACATCGAAAGAAATTTCGATGGAATATATTCAAAAATTGGTTTGCGAATATTTTGAAGTGCCAGTAGATATGGTAAAATCGCAAACACGTAAACGTGAAATTGTACAGGCTCGTCAAATCTCTATGTATTTGTCTAAAAGCCATACTAAATCGTCATTAAAAACTATTGGTGCTTTCTTTGGTGGTAGAGATCACTCTACAGTAATTTACGCTTGCCAAACCGTAGAAGATTTGATAGAAACAGATAAGAAGTTTAAAGCTTACGTGAACGATATTCAGAAAAAACTGAAAATGAGTTAATTTTCATAAAGTGTATAAAAAAGCTGAGCAACTTGTTCAGCTTTTTTTATATCAACCAATTCGTCATTGCTGACGACAAAGTTCTTATAACTTCGCTAACCCATAAAACAAACCAGCTACATGTAGGGCTTGGTCAATCTTATTGTCATTTAGCAATTGCTTCACTTCCTCAATACTATAAAGCTCCACATTTAAAATCTCGTGTTCATCTAAATGTTGCTCATGAGTTTTTATACCACCTTTTAAAAGGTAAGTAAAGGTTTTGTTGGTAGATGTTGCGGGGTTTGGGTACAAGGTGGCAATCAGCTCACAACTATCAAAGCTGTAGCCAGTTTCTTCTAAAAGTTCTCTTTTAACAGCCACTTCTGGCAATTCATCGCCATCAATTACACCGCCCGGTATTTCTAACGATATAATATCTCCTGCAAAGCGGTATTGGCGCACCATAATAATTTGGTTGTCTTTAGTTAGTGCAACTGCATTTACCCAGTTGGGATATTCCAGTACATAGTAATCATCTTTAACAGTCCCATTCTGAAGTTCGCAGGTATCCACTCTTAAAGTCGCCCATTTTTCTTGCACTAAATATTTCGAGGCAAGTTTTTGCCATTTTTTTATTTCCATGGATATAATTCAAAAGTTAAAAAGTCAAAATTAAAAAGCAGCTAGCTTTTTAAGGCTAGGCATGTGTAGCTTTTTAAATTTTGACTTTTGGTTTTTACCTTGTTAAAGGTATTGCTGTATAATTTCTTGCCTGTGGAAGTTTACCAAATGCACAATCTTGTGTTTCTCTGCCAGCGTTTTATAAATGGTGTTCAATCTAGGGGCAATTAATTTATTTCGCTCCGCATTTATCCCTAACTCATAGTAAAGAAACTCACTTAGCGAGTCTAATTTCTCCGCGGGTAAATCAGTTTCGGCCAGCCAATTTTCAAATTTGGTAATATCGATATCTTCTAATATTTCTACAGGAAGTTTGAATGAACTCGCAATAGTTTCATTAAAAAGCAGACTGGCTTGTGCTAAATCGCCTTCTAGCTTCAATCCCATAATTCTGGCCAGCACTTGCGCAAGCCTTTCAATTTCTGCCGTAAGTAAGTCTCTTCTGTACATTGTTTAGTTAAAATATTAGAAAGTTGTAACGTTTAAAAGTAGCGCAGCTCCAACTGATACCTGATACCTGAATTACCAGCTTCCACTACTTCCACCACCGCCAAAACTTCCACCACCAAAACCGCCAAATCCACCGCCTCCGCTTCCACCGCCGAAACCGCCACCAAAACCGCCGCCAGAATTACCACGACCACTACCAAATAACATTCCCCAAAAAAGGGCATCAGAAACCCCGCGACTACCAATCACCTCGCCGCCACCTCCGCCACCGCCTTTTTTTATGATGATGATAATTACAATAATCATAATTAATACGATTAAACCCGAACCGGCACCGCCAACGCCTTTTTTAGCTCTAGGCTTATCGTTTTTGTATTCGCCCTTAACTAATGAAATGATAGAATTGGTTCCTGCATCTATACCTGCGTAATAATTTCCTTCTTTAAAAAAAGGCTTAATGTCATTTTCTATAATTCTTTTGGTGTAGATATCTGGTAAAGCACCCTCTAATCCATAGCCAGTTTGTATAGACAGCTTTCTATCGCCAAGGGCAACTAATAAAATTACGCCGTTATTTTTTTCTTTGCCTCCAATTCCCCAAGCTCTCCCTAACTTATAAGCATATTCGTTAATGTCGTAATCGCCAACAGATTTCATTATAACCACCGCAATCTGATTGGAGGTAGAATCATCAAAAGCAACAAGCTTACTTTCTAAATTCGCAACCTGTGCAGCAGATAAAGTATTGGTGTAATCGTTAACTAACTTGTTCGGTTTTTCAGGAAAATCCTGCGCAAATCCCAAAGTAAACGAAAGTAGTAGCGTAATTAAAAGAAATATTCTTTTCATGTAACTGATGTTAAATGGCTAAGTTCAGTTCAATAACTTTTTAAAGCCACGGTCTAATCTCGCATGCAAATGCGGTTATGTTTTATTTTTGATCGATAAAAACGATATCGTTAGGTAGTTCGTTTACATCATCATTTAGATTAGGAAAAAACGTAGAAAGTTTTTCGCCTGCTAATGCAATTCCAGCAATAATACCATCGCATAAATTGCCCGACATAAAGTGGGCCTTCATTGCAGTTTTAGTAGTGTCCCAAAAATCAGAAGGCACTAAATTGTTGATGCCCTTATCACCAATGATGGCGAACTTGTGATCTTCGGTAGCCAAATAAATGAGCACGCCATTATGTTGTGAGGTCTTATCCATTCCCAACTCATGGAAATAAACAGTAGCTCTTTCGTATGCATTATCTTTACAATGTTTCTCTACCGCGATGCGTATTTCGCCAGAAGTAGCTTTTTCGGCTGCAGTAATAGCTTGGGCAATAAGTTCTTGTTCTTGTGTACTGAAAATAGACATGCCAATTAATTTAAATAGTAAAGGGTAATGTATGCTTTACACTCGTAAGATATACATTACCCAGTAAAAAAGGCTTTTTATAACTAAAATTCTACTTTAGGAGCGTTTTGAGCACCTACGTCTGCTTTAAATGCAGCCTTTTGTGAAAAGCCGAACATTCCCGCTGTTAAGTTGTTCGGGAACGACCTCACTTTAGTGTTGTAAGCCTGCACAGACGTATTGTAGTCGGTACGAGCTACCGTAATTCTATTTTCAGTTCCCTCCAATTGCGCCGACAAATCTCTAAATTGATCTGTAGCTTTTAATTGTGGGTAATTTTCTGTTAACACCATTAAACGACCTAAAGCTTGGGTAATTTGACCTTGAGCTTGTTGGTACTTCTGCATATTTTCTTCAGTAAGTTTATCAGGATCAACAGTGATCTGACTTGCCTTGCTACGAGCTTCAATAACGGCAGTTAAAGTAGATTGCTCAAATTTTGCAGCGCCTTTAACAGTGCTCACTAAGTTAGGGATCAAATCCGATCGGCGTTGGTATTGAGCCTCAACAGCTCCCCATTTTGTTTTAACATCCTCATCTAGCTTTACCATGCTGTTATATCCACAGCCACTAAACAAAGCTACTATTGCCACAATCGCAACAATTCCAATTAAAACTTTTTTCATGTGATTTTCTTTTTAGGTTTTATTATTTTGATGATTAGATATCAATATTCGTTCCTTGTTACTAAAACGTATAAAAAACTGACAAGTTGCCATATTCATTACAAGATAAACAAATAAAATAATAGCATCTAATATATCTACCAAAAGCAATCAGACAATTTAACAATAAAACAATCCAACAATAATCCTAATTTTGTAGTGTTCGAGATAAAAACTCGACATAAACTATGCAAAAAGACATCGAAATAACTATTGCACCTCACCATGTAGATAATCCGGCAGCAATTGCAGAAAGCTTAGCCAAGGCTTTAAATGTAAGTCCAACTCAAATCAAACATTTTAAAATCTTAAAAAGATCAATAGACGCCCGTTCTAGAAAAGTGGTTTATCGGATGCAAGTTCGGGCTTTTATAGATGAAGAATATACAGCGGAAGAAAATAGGCTTACATATACTAAAGTAAGCGACGATAAAAAGGTAATTATTGTTGGCGCTGGCCCTGCGGGTTTGTTTGCTGCATTGCAATGTATCGAAAACGGATTGAAGCCAATTGTAGTAGAGCGTGGTAAAGATGTAAAGCAACGCCGTAGAGATTTGGCAGCCATCAATAAACAAGGAGTGGTGAATACCGAATCTAACTATTGCTACGGCGAAGGTGGTGCTGGCACTTATTCAGACGGTAAACTCTACACTAGATCTAACAAACGCGGCGATATCAATAAAGTGCTGCAAATTTTTGTGCAACACGGTGCTGATGAAGATATCATGATTGATGCCCGACCGCATATCGGTACCAATAAACTTCCACATATCATCACTGCCATTCGGGAAACTATCCAAGAAGCGGGTGGCGAAGTGCTTTTCGACTCGAAGCTTACAGATTTGATCATCCAAGATGGAAGTGTACACGGAGTTATCGTCAACCACGAGCAAGAAATTTATGCTAAATCGGTTATTTTGGCAACAGGCCACTCGGCTAGAGATATATACGAGTTACTAAACCGTAAAAATATCCTCGTCGAAGCCAAGCCTTTTGCATTAGGTGTGCGAATAGAGCATCCTCAAGATATCATAGATCAGGCACAATATCATTGCGATATCAGAAGTGAATATCTGCCGCCAGCATACTACAGTTTGGTAGAGCAAGTGAAAAATAGAGGAGTATTTTCTTTCTGTATGTGCCCGGGCGGTATTATTGCTCCATGCGCCACAGGCTTAGACGAAATTGTGGTTAACGGCTGGTCGCCATCTAAGCGAAATAATCCTTACGCCAACTCAGGCACCGTGGTTCAGGTAACTTTAGACGATGTTCAAGGTTACGATCCGCTGCGGATGTTACATTTCCAAGCAGAAATAGAGCAAAAGGCATTTGAAGCAGGCGGTGGTAATCTGGTAGCTCCAGCACAACGTATGATAGATTTTGTAGAAAACCGTTTGTCTATAGATTTGCCGAAGAACTCGTATCTTCCTGGAACCAAAAGCTCAATGTTAGATAACATCCTTCCAGAGTTTGTTTCGGAGAGCTTGCGTGGCGCACTTCCTTTGTTTGGTCGTAAAATGAGAGGTTACTACACCAACGAAGCTATTTTAGTCGGTGTAGAAAGTAGAACATCATCGCCCGTTCGCATACCAAGAGATAAGGAAACCTTCCAGCATCCCCAAATCAAAGGTTTGTATCCTTGTGCAGAAGGGGCTGGTTATGCCGGTGGGATAGTATCTGCGGCAATAGATGGAGTTAACTGCGCAAACGCAATTCTAAATCAGCATAAACATTAACCCCGTAAATTCGTTTTAATTAAGAAAAAAAATCAATCGGTGTAATCTTAAAATCTGTGCAATCAAAGAAGTTGAAATGAAAAAGACATTAATTATAGGCGCAAGCCCAGACGCTAACAGATATGCTTATAAAGCTGCTCACATATTAACCAGTCGGGGGCACGAAATTGTGAATGTTGGTATTAAAAATGGCGAAGTTGCTGGTGTGCCAATTGAAAAGCCGAGCCAAATACATAGCGATATCGATACCATCACACTTTATATCGGTCCAGCAACGCAGCCAGAATATTTTGATTACATCATCGCTACAAAGCCGGAGCGAGTAATTTTTAACCCTGGTACAGAAAATGTAGAGTTACAACGCATACTCGATGCAAACGATATAAATTATACAGAGGCGTGTACTTTGGTCTTACTAAGTATAGGTCAGTATTAATCTTTATCAAATTATAAGAAAACGCTATTTCAGTAGTGCTATCATTAGCCAGTCCCGCTGTTCCTTCCAAGTCCGCACTCGTACCTCGCTTGCGGGCTTTCCATTTCCATCGGGTTTATTTTACAAAGGCATTGCCCCTGGCCAAACGGTAGCCATGTTGCTCAGCTACCAGTCGTTTGCAAAACTTCCCAACCTTTGTCTTTTTGCCGCAGGGCTTTTAAGCTCCCGAAAAGTCCCGCGGAGCTTTTTTCCAGCGATATAGCATCTGTCCTTCATCCCGGCCTTTGTCAAAGCAGACAGCTGCCATAAAACTATTTCAGGATCTACCTTGCAAAAATCAATGCATGGATATTTGGGTAGGTAATAGATGGCAAACCATACTCTAGCAACAATTTGGTACAAGTATCTTTGCGTCCTTTGCGTTTCTCCGTTTTCTTTGCGGTTAAAAAAGTCCTATATATGCTCTTATATATACTTCAAAAAGCCATCCCCGATAAACTTCTTGCACCTAGCGTCCGTTTTTTACAAAGCCATTCCATTTTTTCTTATTGTCTGTCAGCAGTTTATATAGCTATTAAGAATAAAAAGCGCTATTAGTGTTGCGCAGGGATAATTTTTTTCTACCTTTGCACTCCGCTTCGGAGGAAGGGGGACGGATGAAAGGCACCAACAAACGGAAGAGAAAAAAGTTTTATTTTTTTTTGCAGGAAGGGAAAGTTTTTCTACCTTTGCACTCCGCTTCGGAGGAAGAGGTCGGGGTTTTGAAAGAAGGAAAGGAGAGGTTGATAAGGTGAAGAAAGACAAATAAAAAATATTTTATTTTTTATTTGGAAAGAAGAAAAAGTTTCCTACCTTTGTAGTCCCAAACGAAACGGGAGTTGTCAGACGGAGTTTGACAACGATAACAAAAAAGATTGAAACAATGAATTACCAAACAGATGCGGAACATTAAGACCGCTGAAACACAAGTAAGGAATTGCAAGATATATAGATCGCCGCGAGGTCAGATCGGGAAGTTCATTAAAGAGATATCATTTACAAAAGCGCAGCGAGGCGAGAATGTTTACTGTAAAGTACATACAGCCAAACTGTTTTCTTTAGGTCGGTTCTTACA
>NZ_SSHJ01000020.1 GCF_005925345.1 Pedobacter ureilyticus | reverse complement strand
TGAATATCATCGAAAGGGAAACAGAATCGAAAAGCAGCAAACCACAGAAACGAAAACGGGCTGCTTTGGACGACGAGTTTAGAAGCAAACTCATCGCTGGCTAAAATGTTAAAAGCGATTTCCCTGCAGTTTTAAGTTAACAATAATCAGTTTTCAATTCATAGTCTTATTATTGAGTTTTTGAAAAGGTAATGTGTTGCTACTATTTTGGTTCAGTCCCGCCAACCGCTTTACTTCGGGCAAACACATAGGTTTGCCGCTACGTGTTCGCTATTGTCGGGTTTAAAATGCAAGTGCTGTGCACAGGTTTAGGTTCTCCAAACCCGATTGCAGTGGATACTTTTTGTCGCGTCATTTCGACGAGGAACGAGGAGAAGCCTCGCTAATGGTTAAACTAACCGTTAGATTTCTCTCTGCGTTCGAAATGACGGAAGACAGATTACAAAAAGATTGTAACGAAAAGCGGGACTAGCGGAACGTTTGGAAAACTGAAAGTGCTTTCAAGGAAATAACTAATAACCAATAATCAAAGCTCAATAACCAATTATCAATAACCAGATAAACAAATTAAACGATTAACCAAATAACCAAATAAACAATTAACCTGAAAAACAACCTTAGTGTATAATTGACAATAAGTAAATTTTCATTACATTTGTCTAGAACACGAGTTGTTAGATTAAAAATTCCTAACTTCGAAACAATAATAAAACTAAATATAAAATGAGTTTAAAAGGCTACAAAGGCGTAATTCATGGTGCTGCAGTACAAGAACTGTTTGAGCAGGCCAAAAAACATCAATTTGCACTTCCGGCAGTTAACGTAACAGGAACCAACACGATTAATGCGGTAATGGAAGCGGCAAAGGCGGTAAATTCGCCAGTAATTATTCAATTATCTAACGGTGGTGCACAGTTTTATGCTGGTAAAACCTTAAATAACGATAACCTACAAGCTTGCGTATTAGGTGCAGTTTCTGCAGCTAAGCACGTGCATTTATTGGCAGAGCACTATGGTGTTGCAGTAATTTTACATACAGACCATGCCGCTAAAAAATTGTTGCCTTGGATTGATGGTTTGTTAGACCATGGCGAAAAATTCTTTGCCGAGACTGGTAAACCATTATTTTCATCGCACATGTTGGATCTTTCTGAAGAGCCTATTGAGGAGAACATTGAAATTTCTGCTAAATACCTAGAGCGTATGAGCAAATTGGGCATGACCATAGAAATTGAGTTAGGTGTTACTGGTGGTGAAGAAGATGGTGTAGACAATAGCGATGTAGATAGCTCGAAATTATACACACAACCAAGTGAAGTGGCGTATGCTTATGAGCAATTAAGCAAAGTGAGCGATCAGTTTACGGTTGCTGCTGCTTTTGGTAACGTACATGGCGTATATAAGCCAGGCAACGTAAAATTGCAACCAATCATTTTGAAAAACTCTCAAGATTTTATCAAAGAGAAATATAGCTTAACTGCCGAAAAACCTATCAACTTTGTTTTTCACGGAGGTTCTGGTTCTTCGCAGGAAGAAATTAGAGAAGCAATTTCTTACGGAGCGATCAAAATGAACATCGATACTGATTTGCAATGGGCTTTCTGGGATGGAATTTTAGGTTTCTACAAAAAGAACGAAGCTTACTTACAAGGCCAGATTGGTAATCCAGAAGGTGACGACAAACCGAACAAGAAATTTTACGATCCGCGTGTTTGGTTACGTAAATCGGAAGAAGCATTTGTGGCTCGTTTAAAAGTAGCTTTCGAAGATTTGAATTGCATCAATGCAAATGATAAATTGTAAGATTTAAAGTCTTTATAGTAGAGCCGTCCCGATATTTCGGGGCGGCTTTTTTGTTTAATGATTTTTTAGCCGCAGACGCACAAATCAATTTTACTATGATAATGCGTAGCGTTTTAAGATTGTTTTTGAGCGTTAGTATTTTGTCTACAATACTGACCACAAAAGTTCATCATTATAGCTATCCGAAGCTTACCTTAAATTAACGTGAATTATGGATGTTTTTAATCAATTATCAGCTCATGGTGGTAAGGTTGATTGAAAATAATTGTCATGGCCCGAAGATTTATTTATTCCATTGATTTATCATATTGAAAGTTCTTAGAAAGTGCGTAAATTCCTGTCTTAAAACTTAAATCATGAGCAAAAAAAATAGAACCAGCTTATTTGAAAGATTTTCTAACGCAGCCACTAAGTTTACGGGCAGTTCGCCGGCGTTTATTGCGGCGGTAGCGATTGTGGTAATTTGGGCCGTTTCGGGACCAATATTTAATTATTCTGAAACTTGGCAGTTGGTCATTAACACGGGTACTACCATTATTACATTTTTGATGGTTTTCTTAATACAAAAGGCGCAGAATAAAGATGGTAAAGCAATTCAGTTGAAGCTGAATGAGTTGATCGCTTCGCATGAAAAAGCGAGCAATCGAATGGTAGATATTGAGGATTTAACAGAAGAAGAGCTGGATCAATTCCATAAGTTCTATGTTACTTTAGCCAGACTGGCGGAAGAGGAAGCCGACATACATCAATCACATTCTATTGATGTGGCTAAAAAACTACATCGGCAAAAGATGATTAAAATGATAAAAGAAGTAGTGAATGATGGGACGAAAGAATGAGTTTTGGTTATTGTTAATTCCGCCAAATCCATTAAGTAAGTGTAAATCTGTTTATCTACCGTCATTCCCGCGTAGGCGGGAATCTTAAACCGATAATAATTATGTTTTTCGCATTAAGATACCCAATCGAGTTGGGTATGACGCATAGATGAATGGTTAATTAACAATATTCAATTAATTACTCCAAAATCCTCTGCTATCAACTCTTTACTAGCTGCGGCGCCAGCCATGTTGCCTCCATAAACAGCATTAGCTACAGAGCGCATCATATTGGTGCTGTCGCCAGCCGCAAATACGCCATCTACAGTTGTTTTTTGCATCATATCTACTTTTAGTATTCCCATTTCTGTGATTTCGCAACCTAAACTTTCTGGAATATCACTATGTTGAACGAATGGTATTTTGGCATACAAAGCATCTAATTCTTGCATGCTGCCATCTGAAAAGATCAAGGTTTGGATTTGCCCATTCTGGTGCTTAATTTTTACGATTTCTTTTTCTACAACGCTGATGTTTTTGCTAGCTAAGCTGCTAGTTTGTGCTGCGCTTAAATTCGATTTTCCGTTGGTATAAATTGTAAGGTCTTTAGTCCAATTCCAAAGCAGTTTGCCAAATTCGTAGGCCATATCGCCGTTGGCAAATAAACCCGTTTTTTTGTGGCGTACCTCATAACCATGGCAGTACGGACAGTGAATTACGCTGATGCCCCAGCATTCGGCAAAGCCTTCTATATTGGGCATAAGATCTTTAACTCCAGTGCCAAAAATCAATTTTCTACCTCGAAAAACTGTTCCACTTTGTGTGGTAATTTCGAAACCACTATTCTTTTTTTCTCCCTTAATGGCGGTATCATCTACAAAACTTACCGTATCATAATTGGCTACTTGTGCTTGGGCGAGTTCAGAAATTTGCTTGGGTGTTTTACCATCTTGGGTTAGGAAATTGTGCGAATGCGGTGTTTGTTTATTGCAGGGGTTACCACCGTCAATGACTAGAACCTTTTTTAAGGCTCTGCCCAAGGCCATTGCTGCAGATAAACCTGCATAGCTACCGCCAATAATAATTACCTCAAAGTTTTGTTCATTTGCCATATCTTATAACATCTTGTTCAGCTAAAGTACGGCATATTTTTTAATTGCAATAATGTTGCGTTTATTTTTTCAAAAGGATGACAATCTATGTTTCGTCCATTAGTTTTTGGAAAGCCGCTGCAAACTGGCCAACATGGTAGCCATCGGCTAGTCCGTGATGAATGTGAATAGAAACGGCCATAGATTTACCGCCGTCTTTATCCACTATTTTACCAAAGGAGATTTTTGGACAGCTGTCGGGGAAACTGAAACTGCGAGCGTGAGAAAGCGAAGTAAAATCGATCCAGGGTAGAGCAGAAAAATGGATTTCGCTGCCACCAGCTTGAGATGGAATTAACCCTTCGGTGTTCTGCACCTCTTGTATTGATTTTTGCGCATTGGCGATGAAAGCGTTTTCATCGGTATGGTAATCGAAGTAAGCAAATCCGAAAGTGCCGTTTGGGCGATTGATTGTGGTGGAAACACTGGCATACTCATGTAAAACAACATCCTCTCCTAAAATACGATAACGAAACTCTTCTAAGGCATTAGCGGCCTTTAAAGCCCTGTATAAATAATACAGGAAGAACGATTTGTTGGCTGCTTTTGCATTCCGGTAGGCTTTGCTGCAATCAATGTTTACAACCACACCAAAGAAAGGTTCTTCAAATTTACTGAAGAGTTTAAAGTGATCTCTGCGTTTCCAAGTTTCTATGTTTATTTTTTTCATGCTTATTTGAGTTGTTTATGTCGTACTGAATTTAAATCTTTGCGTCATTCCCGCATAGGCGGGAATCGTAATGCGAAATCTATACTTGTAGTTTTAAGATTCCAGACTACATCTGGGATGACTGACTAGGAGCGCATTTACAACAAAGGGATAATCTGATCAATGCTTGTTACCGAAACAAAATTGGGATGCTCAATAGGTTCTTCATGTAGCTCGTGAACCCAAGTGGTATGGTATGGCACCTCTATTGCGAAAGCATTTAACGCTAATACGGGCACAATATCCGATCTGCGAGAATTGCCAATCATCAAAAAGTTTTCTGGCTTGCAGTCTAAATGCTTGATCAGTTTCTGATAGTGACGAGGCTGTTTATCGCTCATCACTTCGATGTGATGAAAGTATTTTGCAAGTCCCGATTTTTCCAATTTACGTTCTTGGTCTAGCAAATCACCTTTGGTAGCCATTACTAATCTGTACTTGCCATGCAAATGTAGCAGGGTTGCTTCAATTCCATCTAAAAGTACAATGGGTTTTTGCAATAATTTATGACCGATATCAAAGATGTGGTAAATTAATTGATGATCTATTTTTTCGTTACTTAATAAGCTTGCAGTTTCTATCATGCAGAGCATAAAACCTTTAATGCCATAGCCGTATATTTTTAGGTTTTTCATCTCGATGTCGAATAAGGCTTTAACAACTTCAGAAGCGGCTAAATGTGGAAAAAGCTTAGCGAAGTTTAATTCTGCTTCCCTAAAATATTGCTCGTTTTCCCACAGGGTATCATCGGCATCAAAAGCAATGGTTGTGATTTGATTTTTCATCGTATATCTTTGTGATGTTGCAAAAATGGACTAAATCTTTTTGGCAAAAAAGGACAAATGTCTCTAAGGCTAAATTATGCTTAGAACTAACACAGAGTTTTTAAATTACGTTGACGAGCTATATCACAGTAAACAATGGGGAATAAGTTTACAGCATTTTGAAAAAGATAGCTTGTTGCTTCGCCAAGGAGAGAAAAGCCATCGTGTTTTCGTGATTAAAGAAGGAATTGCCAAATGTTTTTTCTTAGAGGAAAATGGCAAGGATTATATTTTAGAATTCATGAGCAAGGGCCAAATATTGGGAGAACTTGAAATGATACGTCAAATTAACTGTCTTTGTAATGTAGCTGCGGTAACTTCGGTGCAAGTATATGCCATTTCTTCAGCTACATTTAAACAACTTTTAGATAAAGATTTAAGGCTACATCAAATCCTTTTGGAAGAATTGGCAGAACGAATCATCAACACCAGTAGCCGGGCATCATTTCAACAGTTGTATACTGTAGAACATGGATTAACTAAACTTTTGGCGCTTCAGGACAAACAGGGTCTGAAAATTACCAAAGAAGATATGGCAGCTTATTTGGGCATTACCTTAAGAAGTTTGAATAGGACTTTGAAAGGATTATAACCTTAGACAACCACCAAGACACCATGAACACCAAGATTTTTATTTTTGAAGCGCATTAAGCTGATTTAGGTTTTCTCCAGTTCCAGGGTGGCGTTGGGTTATTTTCTCGCCACAAGCCAATTCTTTTTTTACGAGCCTCTTGTTCTAATTTTGCGTAGGTTTTATCTGTAGAGTATTTAGTGAAATGCCAAGCCATTCCCAGTTTGATCATTTCTTGATTAACGATTTGCTTTTTGGAGTTGGTAATCACTGCGATCAATCTTCCATAACGATCTGAATGTTGGCTAGTTACCTTAACCTGCTGGCCAAAGCATAAATTAGATAATACAGTTTTTGCTTGTGTGCCAAAAGGTTGTTTGCTTCTTTTTTCCGGACAATCGATATGCTCCAAACGTATTTTAATAGGCGTTTTTTGGTAAAGTATTTCCATAGTATCGCCATCTATAATGCGAATAACTTTTGCCGTAAAAGATTGATGTTGTAATTGTTTAACATTGATGCTTTGACTGCAAACCCATGTTGGCAGTAACAGCAGTATTGTGATTAATCTTCCCATTTACACAAGGTCTTGCCCTCTTTTTTGGCTTTGGTTAAGGTAGTTTTTACGGTTTTGTAATTGCAATTGCTTAAACCTCTACAATTGGATTTATAGTGATACTTTGGCGCTTTTCCGCTGTCGCAAATGTACACGGTTTTATCGGTTTGGAGGATGGTAAGAAGGAATGAGAGGGAGAGTAGGAGAGGGTGCATTTTTGGTTGTAGGCTTTTTCTTAATCTATGTTTATTTTTTACAAAAAAATGTTAAAGTTAATGGTCTTAATATTTTCTCCACTCAAAGCTCTTAAAACCGCTTTCAACGGCCCATTTGCGCCAAACAGCTGCAAGAACTTCATTGTCTCTTTCTCCTTTAGGGTGAGAGTAATTAAGATTTTTTTCGTTTCTGTCTCGCTCATGTGTTTCAAAAACATGAAGATTTACAAATTGATTTTTTTTGCTTTTAGTTATAGGCAAGTTGAATGAATGATTTTTTTCAAGCGCAGTGGTTATATCCAAATTATTCGTTCGACAAAACTGTCTTACTTTTTCAATTTCAGAACTTCCGAAATAAAATTGACTGTTTGCATTTTTGTTCAAATACTCTAAATATCCATCTGTGAAAATATAAATGTGGTTATCATACTTAACGAAAGTTGTATCTATACCGTCAGTTAAATAAAAGCTTTCTTTGACTATTGGCTCATTTTCAATTTTTTCAGTTAGGATGCTGATTAAGTCCAAGCCTTTATTTCTTATATTCGAATAAGCATTTTTAACTTTCTGTTCAAAATCGTCTATTTGGTAAGTCAAACCGTTATTCTGAAACTTACCTGTTGAATTGATAAACTGCTGTTTCTCTCCTAAATTTTTGATGTTGCCAATGTCGATGGCCGCAATGGTCTTCTCTGAAAACGAAGAAAAACAAATTGAAGATTTGTCACCAATTTTTTCACCTGGCTTAACACATTCATTTTTGAAGTATTGAACAATCTTGTGAATTTCATCTGTGTCTTTTGAGGGTTTATTATCAATTCGACTTGACAAGTCGGAAAGGATTACGATATTTTGATATGTCAAATGTTTGTTTTGCGATTCTGAACCGCAAGAGGAAAACAACGATATTGCTGAACAAATTATTAAAATGTTTTTCATTTCCATTAAATAGTGGTTTTACTTGCTTGTTCAATTTCTCGCACTCTATTTGCAACTTCATCAGTCGCATAATACTCAGGAAGAAATTCTATAAAACCTGATTTGTATGCAGAAATGACGCTTCCAAAAATCACGTCGGTAAAGATTTTTCCGCTTGTAATTCTTGCGATAAAATCATCATAAATTGCTTTTATCTGATTTTGTAATTCTGAATATCTATTTTCGATTTGAGTTTGGAGACTGTTGATTTCTGATTCTAAATTTAGAATCTTTGCATTCTGCTGATTTATTATTTCCTCTTTTTCTTTTACCCTATTTGCCAATTTGTCTTTTTCAGAGTTAAGGTCAATCATTTCTCCATCTAAAAATTCGATTTTTCTGTTTTTTTCGGCATCAACCAAATCTCTTTGTGAATTTTTGTAGTCATTAAATAATTTGTTAATAACATAATGAGTAATAATTAGAGGTATCATTCCAAACATAAAAATCATCCAAAACTCACCGTGCCTCACTACTTCCCAAAATTTAAGTTGTGATTCTTTTCCTAATAATAGAGACTTTATTTCATCTGTATTTTTCGCAATCATAGCCGCAACAATGACGTCAAATATTAATAGGCCAACCCAAAACATAAGACCATTTATCCATTTATTTTTGCTGCCAAATAGTTTTATATTCGATAACGTAACAGGAAAGACAAAGAATATTATACCTACGAATCCAAAAAACGCCCCTTTTTGTCTAAATATTTTGACGATAGCATTTGCGTCAAAAAGCTCTGGTAATCCCGGCCTTACACCTGCTTCCATAGAGTTTTGGATTACATTATATTCAAATAAGACCTTGTAAACTGCTGATGCAAAAAAGAAAGAAAGATAAAAAGAAAGGATGACTAAAAATAAGGATGATAAAGTAGTTCCTAAATTCCAAAACTTTTTTACAACGAATGATTGCTCCAATGTTTTTCTTTCAAGTTTGTTTTTCTCGATTTCTTTATTGATTTGCAAAAGACCTTTTTCACCCGTGTTTTGGTTTCCTGATTCTAAGATTGATTTATCTTGTTTAATTTCAGAAATTTTATCCGCAACTTGTCTTTTTGCCAATTCATTACTTCTTTTTTCAATGCTTATTTTTTCTAGTTTCTCTGTTTCCAAATTTGTTTTAGTGCCTTCGTAAGCCATAGAAACATTAGAAGTCAAAACATTTTTCATATTTCCCAATCCTTCGTCTGTCGCGTAAGTCCTTATCCTTTCTTTTATGTTGTCATATTCTGTTCGGAAAATATCAATACTACCTTTACTTTCTGTTGAATTTTCATAACCCTGTTGTCTATATTTAGCCGTGTCAATTTGTGCCGCCGAATACACAAGGTCGTGTAAGCGTTTGGAAAAAACATCAATAATGTTTATCGATTGGACTTCTGGAACTTTTGATTCAGGTATTAATGTTTTTTCATTTACACCAATGTCATGGTCAATATTATATTTCAAGCGTTCAAATTCAGATAAAAATTGATTATAAACTTCTGAATTTTCTGAAACCTGGATGTTTTCTATGTTGTTGGTGCTTGCATTTAAGGAATAATTATAAGAGCCGTTAATTGAAATTTTGTGATCGATGAGGCAAAACTTATGATGCATTATTCCTCGTACATCACCTGTTTCAAATGCGTGAACTTTAATTCCTGCACCTTTAAGCATTAATTTTACAGTTTCATTTTGAGCATTTGATGAAAGAATGATATCGACGCTTACATTTCTGTTTTTTGCATCGACGATTGCCATCGCAATATCTCTATCTGTGAAATAAGCCATCGCTACGTACACACATTGTTTTGCATTATTGATTTCGGAAATAATTCTTTGTTTGATTTCTGTTCCGTTTGTAATAAGGTTACTCATGTTATTTATAGTCTTATTTTGCGAGTATTGTTCTACTGTTCTTCGGACTGATAAATGTTCTCATTATAGGCTGAAAAGATTTAAGAGTAAAAGAATTTAAAATAATGTATGTTCATCAAAATAAGAGCTAGATCAATGTTTAATACTTCTCAGGTTGGAACTTTTGATGAATGTTTTAAATAGTTATTGTTTGGTGGTTTACTTCTTACAAGAATAATAATTTTTGACTTATTTCTATCACAATGCCAAAAAATATCTTATGAAAAATAAAAAGACATTGTATAATCAGGATCGATAACTTAATATCTAATACCTCTCCACCGCCCCATGCAACTCTTCCCTAAACCCATAAATCTCATCCAGACTGCTCAATAAAACTTTTTCTCCAGCATCTTTTCCCTTGTGAAAAAGTTCGATGTATTTATTAGCACTATTAAAATGCAACCTGCAAAGCGGTTTACGGTTATTATCGTCTAGCAACACTCCAAAGTAAGATTGTGTATCTCTGGCGGCAATGCGCTCTGTTGTAAGTTTTTCACGCAAAATCGCTTTTACAATCTGGAAAGCTTCCAATTCTTCGTCTGTGGTAATTACTTTGGGCGTATCGTTATTGTCGTCTACTGGGTTAACGGTTTGCTCTTCGGTTTTGCTTTCTATGTTTTCATTGATGTGGAGGGCCGATTTTAAACGATGACTGATTGATTCGTTAATAGAGATAGCCAATGCCTTTTTAGCGTATTCTTTAAAAGCAAGCATTCTACTGGCAATTAAGGGCTTATCAAAAAAACGGCTGACCAATAATTTAACCAATTCATCAGAAGGTTGTTCAATTTCCTTTTCGAACTCTTTTCTAATGGCCTTGATGTACTTCAACGCTTCGGCAGAGTCTAAAATGGTCTCTAGATGGTAACCTTGTTTGGTAAAGCTTTCCAAAACTTTAATGGCATTGTCTTTCAAATCCTCGATATTAATGGTTAAGAAAGGTTTTTCGTCCATAATATTAGGTTGTTCCAAATCAGTGTAGAAGTTATAAACCACACCATTAGTGAGTACACCAAATCGGGCTTTAGATACGTGGAAATAACGATGTAACTGAGAGTTGTGGGCGTCGGCATTTTCTTTCCAATGCTTACATTCGATGATGAGGATGGGTTCGTTATCTCTTTTGATGATGTAATCTACTTTTTCGCCCTTTTTGGTGCCAATATCACATATATGTTCGGGTACAACTTCTGTTGGATTAAAAATATCGTAGCCTAAAATTTGAATAAAAGGCATTACGAAGGCATTTTTCGTGGCTTCTTCAGTGTTGATTTGTTCTTTTAAATGAACTACTCTTTGATGAAGCTGCTCTAACTTTAGTTTTAAATCCATGTGCTTGTTGTCTGGTACTCCCAAAAGTACTAAGGCAAGCTCGCATCATTTTACGGGAAACCGTAAAGAGCTAAAAAAATAATTATTGATTTAGGGATTAGATAGGAGTAGCCTGGTGTGAGTGGTTGAGGATCAGTTAGGCTGTTTTCGTGCTATTACCTTATCAAATCAACAAATCGTCGAATTACTAGTCACCATCAACTGTGTTAAATAATTTTTTTATCCTTACAGTAGGCAATTAACTGCTCGTTGCTAAAAATATTCAGTTTGGTTTTAATGATGCTTAATCGTTTTTCAACGCTGCTTAATCCAGAAGGTTTAATGTTTTTTTGTTGCAGATAAATAGGTACATCTTTTTGCAGTACTCCTTGCGAAAGAAGTGAAACCACTTCAATGTCAAATTCGTTAAATTCGTGATGTTGTTGTTCTAAGTCTTTTTTTAAGTTGACCGAAACGTGTTTTTTGCCATTGTAAACTGTTTCTACTGCTAGCTTAAGATCTTGGGCATCTCTACGAGCCTTCGGAACAAAGGCATCTATCTTTAGTTCTTTAAAGAGAGATTGCGCTACCGAAGCTCGGTTTTCAATAGAAAATATAAGGATTTTTAAATCTGGTTGAATTGCTCTTGCAGTAGCAATTAGCTCTTGGCCAGTAGTAATTTGTTGCCCCGGTATATCATCCTCAAAAGATAAATCGGTAATGAGCAGTTCATAAGGTTTGCCCTCTGCTAATGCTTTTTTTAACCGCTTAATGGCATCATCGCAGTAATAAACATAATTCCTACTGTCATGCGGAATTTCTAATTCCTCCAAAGTTTTTTGAATAGAATAGTTAATAGTCTCGTGGTCTTCGGCAATCAGTACTTTTTTAAACATAAGGTAGTTTTAGTAAATAGGAAAGGAAATTTTAATCTCCAGCCCAGTTTCTTTTAATGTTTCAAAAGTAATGTTACCCGAAATATGATTTATACGGTTTCCCGTATTCGTTAATCCGTTTTTAAACTCGGCATCTTTTGATAAACCCACTCCATTATCTCTGTAGCAGATGCAGATCTCTTGATTATTTTGCTCAAAAGTAAAGCTTACCTGGCTTGCTTTGCTGTGTTTGGCCATGTTTACCAATAGTTCTTGCAAAATATGCGTTATTTCATGTTGCACCTTAGCATTCACTTTTTGCCACAGCGCTTTGGTGTTGCCTTCCATCTTGATGTCGATGGTAGAAGATTTGAACGAATTTACTAAGTTGTTTAGGGTTTCCTGAAAGTTGTGTAAGTTTAAGGTTTCATTATCGTAAGAAATATCACGAGATTTCTCGTACATATCTTCAATCTTATCTAAAACACGTTCCTTATCTAGCTCTTTTTCGTTCTCAATTTCGATCATTACCCTATAAAGTCCGTTTGCAACCACATCATGCACTTTTTTTGAAGTTTTTAACTGATTTTCTTTAATGGTTTTTTCTGCAATTAGTTTGATATGCTGTTGACGTTTCTTGTACCAAAACCATCCAAATATTAATGTTAACAGAGAGACACTAGTGATAATGATAATTTGGTAAGTTTTTTCAGAATTTTGTTTCTGTAGGGCCAGCTTATCTGCTTTGTGTTTTTCGGTTTCAAACTTAATTAGCGCAAAGCGATTTTTAGCGAGGTTTCTAGCGGTTAATAAACTGTCGTCTAATTTTAGGTAACGTTCAAAATAAAGGTCTCGATCTGGTTTAGCACTAAATTTGATGAGTTTTTGCAGGGCGAATAATTGATCGTCGGCACTATTTAACAGTTGCGCATTGCTTAACATTTTCTGGGCATAGTGTAAGGCCGAATCTGCGTTGTGTATAGCGTAGTAGTTTGCTATGTAATCGTAACTAGAATTTAAGCCCCATAAATCATTTTCTTTTTGCCGTATGTTTAAGGCGGCTGATAGCTCGGGCAATGGGTTGTAACTCTGGTTTAATTGCCATTTAGTGAACGCTATATTGGATAATACCCTTGCAAAAGTTGTTTTCTCGTTGCTATCTTTTCGCAACAATTTATTGTAAATAACTAAGGCGTTTTTATACTGCTTCGATCCTTGATAGGCATTTGCTTTATTGTTTAGGTAAAGTAGAATTGAGCTAGAATCTGTAGCGAATTTAATTGCTAGATCATAAAATTTAATAGCGTTATCATAATTCCTAAGGCGTTCGCTTGCAATTGCTAAATTGTTATAATTAGAGTTGAGGTAGGTATAATCTTCTTTTTTCTCTTCATTTAGATAGGATAGTGCTTCGAGAGAAAGTTCTTGTCCCCCAAAGTAATCGCCCATATTGGTAGAAATAATTGCGGAATTTACCAAACAGTTTGCCACGCCTAAACTGTCTTTGCGCTGAAGAAAAAGATCTTTTGCTTTGGCAAAAAAGATAAATGCACTATCAGGTTTTTGAGAATCTCTGTATGTATAAGCTTGGTCGTGAAAAGGATTAGCTTCTTTGTCTTTCTTTTTTTTCTGCTGGTTTGCAGAGCAAGAAAGTAAAAAAAGACTAATTATAAGTAGATAGAGGCGTGTCACAGTTTTGAATTTACTCAAAAATACAAAAACAATTTAAACAAAAATGGCGTAGCTAGATTTTAGAATCTGAGAAGCAAGGTGCCACGCACCTTGCTTTGGGTATAATTATGGTTTTGGTGGCGGGTTTTGCCCAGAACCGCCGCCTGGATTAGCTGGCCCCGGACCATCAACGCCTGTGTCTCCATTATTATCAGGGTCGGTGTCTGGATCACCATCTTCGCCGTTTGTACTATTTACGTAAACGGTGCCCCCCGTATTGCAATTAGCAGAATGATTGGCAGGAGAAATTAAGCCCATTAACAGGGCGATAAAAATTGGAATAAACATTTTTTCAAAAATTTAGAATGTGAAATACGAGGCAGTTCCCAGCGGCCATTCGCTGGGTTTGCTGCAGTGTAAATCAGAAGGCCTTCTGAATTTTTGGGAAGTGTTTCGAGTTTCAATCGTGGGAGTTGATAAAGCTTCCCAATCCAATATTTCGCTACCGCGATATCCACTCATTTTTTTTGAAACCAGGTTTTGTGTTTGTTTTTTGTGACTGATTTCGAAAGCAAAGATGTGCGCTAGAAATAGCTTTAACGAAGGAATCCGAATGAATCCAACAAGAATCTAATGTGATTCCAGTTAGTTTAGAAGTATTCCAGAAATTCCGATTATTTTTGTTTTTAAATCTTTTAGGAATGCTCGATCAACAAGAGGTAGATGTATTAGAAGTTTATAAAAAACTTAAACGGAAAGGTAAATTGTCTGCCAATTTAAAGAACCCTACTATCGCAAATTTGCGGAATGAATGTGCGGCTCTATTTTTAAAGCGACCGAAGGATGAAATTAAAGATATATTACAATCGTTTGGAGGAGTAGGCTACCAGATTTCTACAATTCAAGATGTTTTGAGCCTTGATGCGGAAAGGTTTAAACCCTTACAAAAATACATAGAAGGTAAGGTTAAAAAGCCTAATGCTCATAACGTAGTACTGCTAGCTTGGTTAATCGAGGACAATGATCTTATACCTCAGACCACAAATCGAGATTTTAAATCTTGGATCTTCAAAAATAAAGCAGTAAAAGCTTTATTGGTTGTTGCCGTTTTTTCAGCTGGGATATTTATCTATTGGTATCTGAACCGAGAAAAATGTATGCAATGGAATGGAGTTAGGTACGAAAAAGCGATTTGTGAGGATGGTGTACTCAATGGCCAGCAAGTTGTTGCCATCGACGAAATTCGTTTAAATAATTTTAAGCGAATTACACAGCCAGATACCTTGACTTACGATGACATCAATAGGGTTTGGTATGCTAAAATAGATAGCTTTCCTGAGTTTTACACGCAACCTGGAATGCATCCTATTCACCTAGAAAGGAAATTAAAGCCTTTATCTAAGTACATTGTTGATAAATATATCCTTAAAAAGAAAATGATAGACAGTTTGTAGGCTAACGAGAACTAAAAACCCTTCCCGAAAACATCATTGCTTCGCCCCATTTTTCCATATCCAAATTTACCTGAACACCTTTTGATGTTAAATAACTAATGACATCTTCGGTAGCAATATTTCCAGTTAAATCATCTGCAGCCATAGGGCAACCGCCAAAGCCTTTTAAAGCGCTGTCCATACGGGTGCAACCTGCGGCAAAAGCAGCTTCAATTTTTTCTAGGCGTTGCTGCGGCGTGCTGTGCAAATGTAACCCAAATTCAGTATCCGAAAATAGCTGAACTAAGGGTGGAAGTATCTCATTGATTTTATCTGGAGTAGAGATACCAACGGTGTCGGCAACGGAAATGATTTTCACGCCTTTTTGTACCAATTCGTTGGCCCAATGCGAAACAATATCCGTGTTCCATTCATCACCATAAGGGTTGCCAAAGCCCATAGACAGGTAAACCACCGCCGTTTTGCTATGTTTATCGCATAAATTAAGCATTTCTTCAACTGTATTTAAAGACTGGGCAATGCTCGAGTTGGTGTTGCGCTGCTGAAAAGTTTCGGAAATAGAAAAGGGAAAGCCTAAATAAGTAATTTCCGGATGTTTCACTGCATTTTCTACACCTTTCAAATTAGCAACAATAGCCAATAATTTGGTAGTGCCAGACAAATCTAAACCAGCTAATACTTCTTCTGTATCTCGCATTTGTGGGATGGCTTTTGGCGATACGAAACTCCCAAAGTCTAAGGTGTCAAAACCAACTTTAAGTAAAAGGTTTAAGTATTCGATCTTGAGTACAGTGGGTACAAAGTCATGCAAGCCCTGCATAGCATCACGTGGGCACTCTATCAGTTTGATCGGTGTTTTAAAGTTTTCTGTTTTTATAGGCATCATAATCGGTAAGTGCTGCGGTATAAGTGCCTTTCATGTAAGGCGATGAAATTAAGAAATCTGCTGTAGCCACATCGCAAGCCATAGGGATATTCCATACAATACCAACACGCAGCAGGGCCTTAACATCTGGATCGTGCGGTTGTGCTTCCATAGGGTCCCAAAAGAAAATTAGCACATCAATTTCTGATTGTGCAATTAAAGCACCAATCTGCTGGTCGCCCCCTAATGGGCCGCTAAGCAGTTTTTTAACTGGCAAACCCAGGTTTTCTTCCAACAACTTACCCGTAGTGCCGGTAGCTAATAAACTGTGTTGACTAAGCGCCTCTTTGTTTGCTATTGCCCATTTAATGAGGTCATCTTTACGGTGGTCGTGGGCTACTAGGGCTATGCTTTTATTGGCGTTAAGTTGCTTCTGCGTCATGTGGTTTCTTGTATTCTTTAAAAGGTTTAAATGGTCTGATAATTAATCTTGTGCCTCTGTCGTAGCTAAAGTAACTCCATACCCAATTTACAAAAACAACCAGTTTGTTCCTAAAGCCAACTAAAGTCATTAAATGTACAAACATCCAAGTAAACCACGCAAAAATTCCTTGAAATCTTATCTTATTGATATCTACCACCGCTCTGTTTCGTCCAACAGTGGCCATTGCACCTTTGTCGAAATACTTGAAAGCTTCGGTAGGTTTGTTTTCAATCAAGTTAACTAGATTTTTGGCCAATTGTTTACCTTGTTGTATGGCTGCTGGTGCTACGCCAGGATGGCCGTTTGGGGTCTCTTCGGTAATCATTGCAGCTACATCGCCAATGGCAAAAATATTTTGATAGCCTTCTATTAAGCTAATTTCGTTCACTTTTAAACGATTTCCCCTCACTACAACTTCTGTACTTAAGCCTTCTAGCACTACACCTTTTACGCCTGCGCTCCAAACTACTGTTGCGGCGCCAATTTTTCTGCCATCAACTAACGATAACGTTTGTCCATCGTAGCCTTGCACACGGGCTTCGGTGTACACAGTAACGCCTAGCTCTTCCAAAAACTGCTTAGATTTTTGCTGTGCTTGTACCGACATGGCACCTAATAGTTCTGGCGATCCTTCGATCAAATAGATATTTACCTTGTTAAGGTCTAGTTCTGGATAATCGTTCTTTAGCACGTGCTTTTTCAGCTCAGCTATGGCGCCAGCAGTTTCTACACCAGTGGGGCCACCGCCAACCACTACGAAATTAAGCAGCTCACTTTCTTTAACTGGATCTTTTGCAATAATTGCCGCTTCTAGGTTTTGGAGAATTAGGCTTCGCAAGTTTAAAGCTTCAGGAATAGATTTCATTGGCATGGCATTTTGCGAAATCTCCGTTTGGCCAAAATAATTGCTGGTAGAGCCTGTAGCAATTACCAAGTAATCGTAATCAATATTACCAATGGTAGTTTCTAGCTTATTTAATTCGGGAAAGACCTTTTTTACCTCGGTAACCCGAAATTTTAAGTTTTTCTGTCCTTTAAATATTTTACGGATAGGGAAGGCAATTGAATCTGCTTCTAAGCCACCAGTGGCCACCTGATAAAGTAATGGCTGAAATGTATGGTAGTTGTGTTTATCAAGGATGATGATTTCTACATTTTTATTTTTGAGTTTTTTTGCCAGCTCTATACCGCCAAAACCACCACCAATAATCACGATTTTCTTCTTTTGTTCCATACCAGATGAAGTTAAATGTTTAAAGTTAAAAGTAAAAATAGCCCACTAATAACCTCAATTAAGCAACAGGTAAACTGCTATTTAGTTTGGTAAATATAGAGATTTAATGGTGTTTTGGTTGGTAGTTTGTAGATGGTTTAGTTTTATGGCTAGATTGTGGGATTAGTTTGACAGAAGTTCTGGTTGGACAGCTTTTACAGTGCTTTTTGGGTTGCAGCCGTCCCGCTTTTGCTGCAATCTTTTTGGCCTTAAAACTTATGTGGTTTATTTGTCGCTTAACTTCTGCTTTTTGATCTTTGCAATTAGAGGTGTTCAAAAGCTGGTATTTGTGCCAGTGTTTTTATTGCCGTCTGCTTTCGCAGCTTGTTCATAGAGGTTTAAAAGAAGCTTTAACCAAAGTTGCAGTTGATGTGGCTGAAACTTTAACACATTGTCTCCAATCTGTCAAAGCTAAAAGGAATAAAAATAAATATGCTCGAAACGAAATCATGTCACCGCTCTGCGGTTTAATGCTAATTTCTATTTGCATTGCTATGATCATCTCAGTCCTACGGACTTTGGGTCACATTGCGTCGAAAACCTATACTGTTAGCACTTCGTAATTTTTTTGCTCTTTGTGATGTCGAAACGCTATTGTAGGATTTTTAACCCGAACCATCAGCTAGGGAGGATTGCAAATCCGTTGATATAAACTCTAAATTTCAAATCTGGAGGGGTATAAATCTCGAACCAGTACCAAGTCGGTTTACAAACAAAAGGTAGCTTTCCAACTTTGCGTTCTTAGCGTAACTCTTATTTGCTTTGCGGCTAATTGAAACTGGTTTAGATAACTTAAACCTATGCACAGTCCTTGCATTTTAAACCTGATAGGAGTGGACACGTTTGGTAAACCAGTTTGGTTTACCAAGAAGTAAAACGGATAGCAGGATTGACATTGTTTATTGAAGAAAATTGCTTTTCAAATCGTTCACTCTACGGTTAAGCATAAATCTATCAAAAACAAAAAAGTCCCGATTTGCATCGGGACCTTAGATTTATGATTTGGTTTTAAAAATCTATTTTACTGCTTTTTCGTCTTTCGATAAATCGATTACGATTGGCGTAGAGATACACAATGATGAATAGGTACCAATGATACGGCCAATTAATAAAGCAAAGATAAAACCTCGGATACTATCGCCACCGAAGATGAAGATTACGATTAATACGAAGAATACTGACAACGATGTTAAAATGGTACGACTTAAGGTACTGTTTAATGCAAAGTTGATTAGCTTGTTGCGCTCTTCGCCGTACATATCGTCTTTACCAGCTTCTGCTAAACGCTCGCGGATACGGTCGAATACGATTACGGTTTCTGTCATGGTGTAACCCATTACCGTTAAAATTGCTGCAATGAAATCTTGGCCAATCTCTAGTGGGAAAGGCAACACACCATCTAAAATAGTGTAGAATGAAAGTACCAATAATACATCGTGGAACAACGCAATTACCGCACCTAAACCATATTGCCATTTTTTGAAACGTACCAAGATGTAGATAAACATCACTAAACAAGAGAACAATACGGCGTAAACCGCACTAGTGATGATATCGCTAGCAATGGTTGGTGTTACTTTTTGTGAACTCTCGATCGTGTATGTTGCACCTAAACCATCTAAACCTTTACGTAATGCAGTTTCAACAACTTTATCTGCATTAGGATCTTGGTCTGTAATGTGGTAAGGTGTAGTAATTTTTAGTGAATTATCCGTTCCTATAGTTTTAACTAAAGCCTCTTCGCCTTCGAAATTAGCAGATAAAGTTTTAGCAACTTCTTCTGTATTCAATTGCTTGTCGAACTTCACCATGTAGGTTCTACCACCTTTAAAATCAACGCCTAAGTGTAAGCCGCCATTTTTAAAGTACATACCAATACCTGCGATGATAATGATACTAGAAATGATGTAATAAAGTTTTCTGCGCCCAACAAAGTTGAAGGCTAGGTTTTTAAATGCGTTTCGGGTAACGCTGTTATCGAAAGTGATGTTTGATTTTTTCTCCATCATTGATTCGAAAATCAAACGAGAGATCAATACCGCCGCAAATAATGACGTAACGATACCCACACATAAGGTAGTTGCGAAACCTTGTACCGGACCAGAACCGAAAACAAATAGGATAATACCCAAGATAAATACGGTGATGTTAGAGTCTAAGATAGAAGACAATGCGTGTTTGAAACCTTCCCTAATGGCTACATTGGTTGATTTGCCTAAAGCTAATTCTTCACGAACACGTTCGAAAATTAGGATGTTTGCATCTACAGATAGACCAATGGTTAACACGATGCCGGCAATACCAGGAAGCGTTAATACGGCACCAAATGCAGCTAAAACTCCCATGATAAAGAATACGTTGATTAATAACGCAATATTGGCAACCCAACCTGCTTTATTGTAATATAATGCCATGAAAGCAAGAATGACTACGAAAGCCAATACGAAAGATAGTAAACCGCTATCAATAGCTTGTTGACCTAATGAAGGACCAACAACGAAATCTGAAACGATTTTAGCCGGAGCAGGTAATTTACCCGCTTTTAATACGTTGGCTAAATCTTTAGTATCTTCTTTAGTGAAGCTTCCAGTAATTGAAGAAACACCATTAGGAATTTCGTTTTGTACCGTAGGAGCTGAGTAAACTGTGTTGTCTAATACAATAGCAATTGCTTTTTTGTTGTTAGGATCAGCGGCAGCTTCTGCAGTCATTTTTTTCCACTTAGATGCACCTTCGCTGGTCATGAACATGGTTACATCTGGGTTGTTGTTCTGGTCGTAACCATCACGAGCGTTAGCTACAGCATCGCCACTTAAATCAGGACGGCCATCTAACGAAGTAGCTTTTATTGCATAAAGTTCGAATGCTTTAGTACCAGTTCTTGGTTTTAAGCCCCACATGAACTTCATCGTGGTTGGAATTAAAGACTTAATTTCTGGGCGGGTTAAGAAAGCATTTACCTTAGCCGTATCTTTTTGCAAAGCCGAACCTACTACTGCGCCAGGCATTAATTGAGGTTGGCCGTTTTCGCCTTGATATACCGGAGGTACTAAAACTGCAAATAAAGGATTTGTTTTTTGAGCTTCGGCCGCTAGCGCAGTTGCGCTAGTATCTTTAGTAACTGCTGTTGAGCTTGCGCCTTTAGTTAAACCGGCTAACTTACCACCTTTGGCGGTAGTATCTGCAGCGGCTTTTGTAGCTACGGTGTCTTTTACGGTTAACGCTAAGGTTTTGTTGATATTCTCTAAGATAGGATAAACCTCTTGAGATTGATATACTTGCCAGAATTGTAACTCTGCGGATCCTTGCAATAATTTACGAACACGCTCTTTGTCTTGGATACCTGGCATTTCAATAAAGATTCTGTTAGAACCTTCTTGTTTCTGCATGTTAGGGCTTACTACACCAAAACCATCAATACGGCTACGTAAGATGATAAATGAACGATCGATAGCGCTGTTAGCTTCTTTGCTTAAGTAAGATTTAACTTCAGAATTGCTAGCAGTAGCTTTCAATTGCGCTGAGTTATCTTGGTTAGCAAAGAAATCTGCTAATTTTCCATTAGGAACCAATTTCTCGTATTCGCTTACAAACAAGGAGATGAAATCTTTTCCACCGGCGTTCATTTGTGTTTGCGCATTGCTCAACGCTTTGTTGAAGTTCTCGTCAGATGTGTTGCCTGCTAAAGACTTGGTCAACTCGGCCAAAGAAATTTCCATGGTAACATTCATACCACCTTTAAGGTCTAGCCCTAAGTTAATTTCTTTGCTTTTTACTTGCTGATAGGTAAGGCCTAACAATGGATATACCTTTTCGGTAGCCATCGAGTCTAAGTATGCTTTTTCCTTTGCTTCATCGCCTTTGGCAAATTCCTTAGCTTTTTTCTCTACGTTGTAAGTAATGATGTTGAAAGAAAGTGAATACAGACAGACGATACCCAAAAGGATCGCCATAAATTTAATAAAACCTTTACCTTGCATTGTTTGTTTATTCTATTTTATGTAATATGCTGTTTTTTAACAAGTCGGCAAATCTAATTATTTTTTTATATAATAGAACTGCTAATTGTAATTTTATTGGGATAAACACTGTTACGTCATTTCGACCCCGATTTTTCTTCGGGAGAGAAATCTTTAAGTTTGCTGGTAACCGTTTATACATTCTTGCTGAGATTTAATATTTGAGCCATAATAAGAAAGTTTAAAGATTTCTCTCTCCGCTTCACTTCGTTCGAAATGACGTTTAGGCTAATAATTAACGCCTTTCTAAAGTAGAAAAAGTATAGGCGAATTTGTTCTTTTCATCGGGCAAATGATCTTCCTTCCAAACTTCTTTCCAAGTTTCGTTATCCAATTGAGGAAAAAACGCATCCGCATCAAATTCTTGATGAACTCGGGTCAATTCAATTTTGTGTGCTAACGGAAGCGCCTGTCTGTAAATTTCGGCCCCGCCAATGATAAAAACTTGTTCTTCAGCTTTACAAAGTGACAGGGCATCTTCTAAAGAATTTACCACTTCGACACCTGTTAATTGTAGCCCGTTTTGTCGGGTAATTACAATGTTTCTTCTGTTCGGTAAGGGCTTTCCAATAGAATCGTAGGTTTTACGTCCCATTATAATGGTATGCCCAGAAGTTATGTTCTTAAAATGTTTTAAGTCGGCAGGTAAGTGCCAAAGTAACTGGTTGTCTTTGCCAATGGCGTTATTTGATGATATGGCGACAACTATGGTGGTTTGGTTCATTAGTTCATTAGTTCATTAGTTCATTGGTTCATTTGGACTGCATAGCGCTTACTTCCTGTTTTCCAATGAATTTGATATAACTATTTAATTTGATATAACTATTTAATTTGATATGTACTATTTCTAACTTTTTAAGTAAGGTGCTGTATTGGTCTTCTGTGATTAAATTTCTATGTTTTGATTTTCTCAAAAAAGATTTTACTTCTAATATAGACCCTCTACTGTAGTAACAAAAATTCTTATTTTCTTTAAAGTGAAATCTTCCATATCCTTCTGCAATATTTGCACTGATGGAATCAGCAGCTCTGCAAATTTGTTTGCCAATCGTGTCTTTAGCAAAGAAATCCCAAGTTAAAACAATGTTCCATATTTCATCCGATATTTCTTCAGCAAGATTATAGACATCTAGTTCTTCAATTTTATTGTAGCTCATAGTTTAGGTAGTTGATTTTACTAATCTATAGAAAATCAACAAATGAACCAATGAGCAAATAAACTATTAAACTGCCACAATCCCCTTAATATGCGGATGTGCTTCGTAGTTTACCAATTCAAAATCCTCAAATTTAAAATCGAAGATATCTTTAACCTCAGGGTTGATTTTCATGGTTGGCAAAGGCTTTGGATCTCTGCTCAACTGTAATTTTACCTGCTCTAAATGGTTATTGTATATATGTGCGTCGCCAAAAGTATGGATGAAATCTCCCGCTTCTAAACCGCAAACCTGTGCCACCATCATGGTTAACAAAGCGTACGAAGCAATGTTAAAGGGTACGCCTAAGAAAATATCCGCACTGCGTTGGTATAACTGACAGCTTAATTTTCCATCTGCTACGTAAAATTGAAAAAAAGCATGGCAAGGAGGCAAAGCCATGTTTTCAATTTCAGCCACATTCCAAGCAGAAACAATGATACGTCTACTGTCTGGATTGTTTTTAATGGTATTGATAATTTGCGTAATTTGATCGATGTGACCACCATTTGGGGTTGGCCAACTTCTCCATTGCGAACCATATACTGGGCCTAAATTTCCATCTTCGTCTGCCCATTCGTCCCAAATGCGTACGCCGTTATCTTTTAGGTATTTAATGTTGGTATCGCCCTGCAAAAACCAAATCAACTCGTGTATGATCGATTTTAAATGCAGTTTTTTTGTAGTAACCATTGGAAAACCTTCTTGCAAATTGAAACGCATTTGATAACCAAATACGCTGATGGTTCCCGTTCCTGTTCTATCGTGTTTTTGTGTGCCGTTATCAAGCACATGTTGCATTAAATCTAAATATTGTTTCATATAGTTTTTTACTAACATTCGTTTAGGTCGTCATTTCGAAGGAGGTACGACTGAGAAATCTGTAGCTTTAAAAGCATCTAATTTGTAGATTTAGCTGCGCTTTCTTTCAGTTCTCGCTATCGTTCGAAATGACGCAACTATTAGCGTCGCTGTCAAATGTGAAATACAAAGCTAACTATTAAAAACCATCCCTGTATTTATGTTTTTCAACAGTATGGACGATTGTTAGATTTCTATACTGTAAAACGATATTTTATGTCTTAAATACATTAGTTTTGCTAAACGATGATGTTTAGAAAAATAATCTTTTCGTTTTTTATTAGCGGGTATTTTGTTGCTACAAGCTTTGCCCAAACCATAACTGTCCAAAAACTTTCGGATGCGGGACTTTCTATCGTAAATCCAGCTATTGTTTACGATCCAGCTTATGTGAAGTTGAAATATCCGGGTGGAGATGTGCCTGCAAATACTGGCGTTTGTACAGATGTAGTGATACGTGCTTACCGTAAATTAGGTGTCGATCTACAAAAAGAAGTGCATGAAGATATGAAGGCTAATTTCAGATTGTATCCTAAAAATTGGGGCCGTACAACCCCTGATAAAAATATCGACCATAGGCGTGTGCCTAACTTAATGGTGTTCTTTAAGCGTAAAGGTAAGGTAAAACCAATGACTAAAAATGCAGCAGATTACCAACCTGGAGATATAGTATGTTGGGATTTAAACGGTAGGCAGTTGCACATTGGTTTGGTGGTCAACAAAAAATCTAGTGATGGCAAACGATACCTTCTTGTACATAACATTGGCGGAGGTCAGGTTGTTGAGGATATTTTGTTCGCTTGGAAAATTATTGGGCATTATACTTATAAGTTGTGAGTTATAAGTTTTAAGTAATACGTTTGGTGTCAAGTAAATTTAAATTCGCTGCTCAATAAAAAACTTTGTGTTCTTTGTGCCTTAGTGGTTCATATTATCTAAAATCGTAAATTAAAAAGATGTTAACATTTGCCAACGCAAAAATAAATCTAGGCTTATTCCTTACCGAAAAACGTGCCGATGGTTACCACAACTTACAGACGGTTTTTTATCCCATCAAAATCAATGATGTAGTAGAGTTGGTAGATGCCGAAGAAACTTCGATGTTGATCAAAGGAATTGATATTCCCGGCGACGCCACTGACAATATTTGTTTCAAAGCATTCAAAACACTGCAACAAGATTTTAATCTGCCACACCAACAGATCGTACTGCTAAAAAATATTCCAGTTGGCGCAGGTTTGGGTGGCGGAAGTTCTGATGCCGCTTTTTTGGTGAAATTAACCAATCAGAAATTTAAATTAGGTTTAACTGATGAGCAAATGGAAGCTTATGTTAGGCCACTTGGTGCCGATTGCGCTTTCTTCATCAAAAACAAACCTACTTTTGCTTTTGCCAAAGGCGATGAATTTGAAGAAGTTGCTATTGATTTATCTGCTTATTATCTGGTATTGGTTAAACCTCCGGTGCATGTATCTACCGCAGAAGCTTACAGTAAGGTAAACGTAAAACTGCCTTCCAATTCTTTAAAAGATTTGATACATTTGCCGTTACAAGATTGGCAAGCTCATATTTTTAATGATTTTGAGCCTTCTGTTTTTGCGAAATATCCACAAATTGACGAAATAAAAACACAGCTTTACCAAGCCGGGGCTAAATTTGCGCTAATGAGTGGTAGTGGTTCTTCGGTATTTGCGATATTCGAAAAAGAAGTACAGTTAACAGAGTTGGAAAAAGACAATTTAGTTTTTTATGATATATAAAGGTAAAGGGTATAAGGTTTAAGGCATAGGGCCTTATAATCTCATATCTCATATCTCAATACTGAAATAATGGAAATCAACCTCATCCGCAAAAGCGGAAAATTTAATTTTGAAGCTGAAAACGAAAGTGGCTTTACTGTAGAGTTGGACGCGAACCCCGCCATTGGTGGAGAGGGCAAAGGCTTTAGGCCTATGGAGATGCTTTTGGTAGGCTTGGGCGGCTGTAGCGGCATTGATATGGTAAATATATTAACTAAGCAAAAAGAAGATTTAGCGGATATTAAAATCAAGATCAAAGCGAGCCGAGTTACTACAGAGCCAGCTATTTTCGATGTGATAGATATCCAATTTAACCTGTTTGGCGAGTTGAGCATTCAAAAGGTAGAGCGTGCCCTGCAAATGACTTTTGACAAATACTGTTCTGTTTCCAATATTTTGGGCAGATCGGCAACTATAAATTTTACATATACTATTAGTAGCAAGTAATAAGTATCGAGTATCAAGATTTAAAACTTGTGCTCGTTATACTGTGTTGATACTTGATACTCAAATCTAGATACTTAAAGCACCATGTCCCAAAATTTCGAAACCATAGCTATACGCACTCAAACCGAAAGAAGTTTGCATAAAGAACATTCTGCACCTATTTACTTAACATCGAGCTACAAGTTTGACGATGCCGAAGAAATGCGTGCCTTGTTTGCCAACGAAAAAGAGGGAAACGTTTACAGTCGTTATTCTAACCCAAATACTTCAGAATTTATTGAGAAAATGGCCTTGTTGGAAGGGGCAGAAGACGGTTTTGCTACAGCCACGGGTATGGCGGCAATTTTCACTACTTTCGGTGCGTTTTTAAAAAATGGCGATCATATTGTTTCTAGTCGTTCGGTTTTTGGTTCTACCCACCAATTGTTAACCAACGTTTTTGCCAAATGGGGCGTAACTTTCGATTACGCAGATTTAGATCAGCCACAAGACTGGGAAGGTTTGATTAAGCCAAACACTAAAATCATCTTCGTAGAAACACCGTCTAATCCGGGAATTGATATCATTGATTTAGAGTTTTTGGCTGGTTTAGCAAAGAAGCACAACACTTTGTTGGTGGTTGATAATTGTTTTGCTACTCCATATTTGCAACAGCCCATTAAATTAGGTGCACATATCTCTATCCATTCGGCAACTAAATACATTGATGGCCAAGGACGTGCTTTAGGCGGCATTATTTTAGGGAGCAAGGATTTAATAGCAGAGGTAGTTGCATTTGCTCGCCATAGCGGACCTGCACTTTCTCCGTTTAACGCTTGGATTTTATCGAAAAGCTTAGAAACTTTGGCCGTTCGTATGGATCGCCATTGCGAAAATGCCTTAAAAGTTGCCGCGTATTTGGAAAAACATCCAAGAATTAAACTGGTAAAATACCCATTCTTACCTTCACATCCTCAATATGCAATTGCTAAAAAACAAATGAAGCAAGGCGGCGGTATTGTGACCATTGTGGTAGATGGTGGTGTGGAAGGTGCCCGTAAATTTATGGATGGTTTAAAAATGTTCTCGATCTCTGCGAATTTGGCTGATACCAGATCGATTGCTACGCATCCAGCTACTAGCACCCACAGCAAATTAACAGAAGAAGAACGTAATATTGTAGGAATTGAGCAAGGTTCTATCCGTTTATCTATCGGCTTAGAACATATCGATGATATTTTGAAAGATATTGAGCAAGCGCTGGGCAGTTAGCAGTTAGCAGTTAGCAGTTTTTCCCAAAGGGATGCCTATGGCACAGTTGACAGTTTTAACTTGTCAAGTTTAACCAGACTTACGAAGTTTCAAAAACTTCGTAAGTCTATAAAGCATAAACAATAAAGGAGCAAATGATTTTGCTCCTTTATTGTTCTTATATATATCGTCATTGCGAGGCACGAAGCAATCCTAAAAAATTTCTAGTTTCATAACAGATTGCTTCATGCCTCGCAATTGCCGTATAATGAATGGTTTTACTCCTTTACCAACTTAATTTGATGATCTGAAATAGTGATTAACCGTTCTTTATACAAACCACCAATAGCTTTTTTAAATGCACTTTTGCTTACCTGAAATCTATTATAAATTTCTTCTGGAGAGCTTTTGTCGCCAAGGTTAATTTCTCCAACCACTTTAAGCTCTTCTAAGATATAATCTTTGGTTTCGAGTACATGACCAAAACCAGATGGTTGTAAGGTAAGGTCTATTTTACCGTCTACTCTAATGGTTTTAATCCAACCTTTGGTTCTTTGTCCGGGTTCTATAATCGAAAAAACTTCGTTATGGTACAGCAAACCAATAAATTCATCATTGATAATGGCGTTGTAACCTAAATCAGACTTGTCTATAATCAATAAATCAACCGCATCGCCTTCCTCAAAATCAAATCCATCGTGTGCTACAAACTCATCTATTTTAGAAGAAGCCAAAAGCCGATTAGATTGGTGATCTAGGTAAACAAAAACAACGTAGCTTTCGCCCAGTTCCATGGGTTTTTTCTGTTCTCTTTTGGGCACAAACACATCTTTGTCAACGCCTATGTCAACAAAAGCGCCATCATCATTTACGGCAACTACCGTTAGCAGCGCAAACTCATCGGCAGTTGCCAACACATCTTTTAGTGTAGCAACGGTACTGCCATCTTTATTGAGGTAAACAAAAGCATCTACATCGTCGCCCAGTGCTATGGTAGGGGGTACTTCTAAAAATGGTAATAGCACTTCGTTTTCGCCGTCTGTTAAACTTAATCCCTGGCTGTTTTTTGCGCCTACTCGTAATTTGTTGTATTTGCCTATTGTTATCATTGATTAGTATTGAATTACAAAGGTAGTTTTTTTTATTGTGCGTTAGTTGCTAAACCTTTGTGATATGTATCGAGTAAAGAGATGTTTTGTACATTTTTTGGTTAAATAAACCTGTATTGAACGGCTTAGCTCCCGATGTTAAATCGGGACTAAAAGTGAAAGCAGGACTTTTGTAGGCGAAGAGTTACGGGTTTTGCTTTTCAAAAAAAATTACAGCAATACGCCCTTTAAGAACAATAATGCAAAGGAGAAATAAATGATCAGTCCCGTTACGTCTACCAAAGTAGCTACAAAGGGCGTAGAAGACGCCGCGGGATCGGCACCTAGTTTTTTAAGCAGTAATGGCAACATAGAGCCCATTAAGGTGCCCCATAATACTACACCCACTAATGAGCAGCCAACCACTAAACCTATACGAATGTAATGCTCGCTAAAACCGGGCATAACCAAATGCCAAGCTCCGATAACACAAAAACTTAATAAACAAAGTGTTGTGCCTAAGAAAATTCCAGAGAAAATTTCGCGGCGCATTACGTTCCACCAGTCTCTAATGGTAACTTCACCAAGCGCCATAGCCTGTATAATTAACGTTGCTGCCTGCGAACCGCTGTTGCCACCACTAGAAATAATTAAGGGGATAAAAGTGGCTAAAATAACCACTTTTGCAATTTGGCCTTCGAAACCAGACATCGCCGCAATGGTAAGTAGCTCACCAAAGAAAAGCACAATTAACCAAACCACACGTTTCTTGTAAAGCTGGAAAACCGGCACATCTAGGTAAGGTTCGTCAAGCGCTTGTGTACCTCCCATTTTGTGCATGTCTTCGGTGTATTCTTCATGGGCAATCCATAAAATATCATCAACGGTAACAATGCCAAGCAATACATCTTGATCATCTACTACAGGTAAAGCCACTCGATTATTCATCTTAAACACATTGATAGCCTCTTCCTGAGGGTCGTTTACGTTCAGTGAAATGAGGCGGTTATCGGTTAAATCGCCGATTTTAGCTTCGGGATCTGATAAGAGAATTTCGCGAATTCGAATGTCATCTAGTAACACACCTTCTTTATCAATAACATATACCACATCAATAGTTTCAGAGTTTTTTCCGTACCTACGGATATGCGAAAGAACCCGCTGCACCGTCCAATCTGTTTTTACGGCAATAAAGTCTGGGGTCATCATCCGGCCCACACTATCTTCGGCATAGCCCAAAAGGTTCAGCGCTTCTTTTCTGTCGTTGTCTGGCAATAGCACCAAAAGCTTTTTTACGGCATCTCCCTTCAACTCTCCAAAAAGTGCTGTTCTATCATCGGGTGGGAGTTGTCTAATAATTTCTGTTAGCTTGTTGGCTTGTAGTTTTTTGATGATCCTTTCTTGCGTCGGGAAATCGAGGATACGAAACACATTTACCGCCCTTTTGGTGGAAAGTGTTTCAATAAATTTAACTGCATGCTGAGGAAGTTCGTCGATAAGCTCTTCTACATCAGAGATATTGAGCTCGTTGAGGTAGTTTTTAAGCTGTCTGTCGCTTTCGTTTTCCAACAAATTGATTACTTCTTCTACTTGCAGTTCTTCCATAAGCGCCGGGTTTTTATTGTGTGCGCTGCAAAGTTGCGGTTTTATTTTTAAAATGAGGTTATAAGCAGGCTGTTTTCTTAGCTAATATTGCAGCGGGTGCTAATGCACCTAATTATTTAGCGGTTATTGGTTTTAAAAGGTATTGTATGACCAAATAAGGTAGTGATTTTATAGCTGCTGTTGCGTTTTAAATTTGTTGACATTATTGTAAAGCCGGTTAAATTATTTAGGCATATTTTTTTTTCTGCCTTCGGTTAATAAATATTAAGTACAAAAAGTTATTTTTGACTGTCTTTTAAATATTTATTAGAAATGCCAATTAATCAAAGTAGCTACTAAACTACTGTCCTAAACTTAACCTCTTTGCTATTGATGAGACCTGTATTTCTAATTTTATTTAGTTGCCTCTTTTTTAACGGAATACTTTGTGCGCAAGAAACACCCCGAAGTTCTCAATATATCTTCAATAATTTTTTACTTAATCCGGCATTGTCTGGCATAGATAGCTACATAGATTTAAAGGTAGGATATAGGCAACAATGGAGTGGTGTAGAAGGAGCGCCAACCACACAATACGTTTCAATTAATACACCCATTGGCGATGACTATATCAGAAGTTCTATCAATTCTTTCTCTAGCAACGGTTACAATCCGTTAAGTAGAAGTTTAGTAAACTCTTACACAGCTGCAGCGCCTCATCACGGTTTTGGGCTGATAGCCATGAACGATAAGGCAGGTTTGCTAAGGCAAAATAGCGTGAGCGCAACTTATGCCTATCATTTGGGTCTAAGCAGCAATGTTAATCTTTCGGTGGGTGTAGCTGCGGGTTTTCACTCGTTGGGCTTAAAGGTAGATGATATTTCTGCCGAACACGAACAAGACCCTTTGTTTGGTGCAGATTACAACAACAGGTTAAGACCAGATTTGGGCTTTGGCTTATGGTTGTACGGTCCGCGTTTTTTTGTGGGCGCCTCTGCCAAACAGCTTATTGGAAATAGAACGGTAATAGAAGAAGGATCGGCAGTAGCTTACCCGTATCAAAGCCCATCATTATATGCTACTACGGGTTACAAGATATTTTTGGATGAAGAGATTGCCATGATCCCTTCTATACTGGCCAGTTATTGGAAAAATGCTCCGCCTGCAATAGATGTAAACTTAAAGTTTGCCTATCAAGATAAGTTTTGGTTGGCGGGTAGTTACAGAAACAACGATGCCTTTTCTTTTTTAGCAGGCTATAACTTTGGCTCTTTAATTAACGTAAGTTATTCTTACGATGTGAATACATCGGCATTGAGAAGGGTTAACAAAGGTACTCACGAAATTGGCATTGGTTTTTTGCTAAACAACACTTACGATGTACGCTGTTCTACCAGACAGTTTTAACGCAATAAAGTAATGCTACCGCTAATCGGTTTGCATTCTGCCCTTAAATCTATCACGTAAAAATAAGCACCTGCTGGAAGTTCTTTCCCTCTAAAAGTACCATCAAAAGGCTTAGTGTAATTGCCAGTAGCTTCGTAAATTAGCTGTCCACTTCTAGAGTAGATTTTAATGTTGTTGCCTTTAAAGTCTGGTAGTCCTTTTAACATCCAAGTGTCGTTAAGTCCATCGCCATTTGGCGTAATTACGTTGCCAATTTCTAAGTTGTCATGCGTTACCTCAATATGTACTCTAGTGAAATCGCTAATACATACGCCCAGTTTACGCCTAATGTAATACTCGCCCGTTTTGCTTACTTTAAAATTAAATATCCCGTTGGTACTTTCTAAAATAGGATATTCGTCTTCTAAACTTGCAAATAATTGGTAAGAGCCTTCTTCTGGGCCAACAATAGGTAAGGTGATGTCAGACACATAGCATACGCGAATATCTTTAGCCACCGGTGTTGATAATGGAAAATAAATATCTCCAACGGTGTAGGGCTCGCTAATGGCAATGCCACAGGCCGATCTGTCTTTCACTTCTAATCGATAAGTACCACCACCAACGTTGGTTAATTCTCTGGTGGTTTGTACTACCTGTCCTGCCTCATTTAACCATCTGTAAGTATAGTCGCCCAAACCGCCGGTAATTTGTATGCCGCTAACTGAGCCGCGTTGTAATCCACAGCCATCGTCGGCCGCGGTAGCGCTACCCGGTTGTATGACTAGCTTAGGTGTAGCGTTAATGGTAAATGGCCCTAACACAGTTTGGCAGTTGTTGGTGTCGTAAAGAAATAAATTATAAGAACCTACGGGCAAATCTTTAATTTCTCTTAGCGTTCCAACAAAGTCATTTCCCATTTCGTCTTTCCATTGGTAACGGATAGGTGCTGGGTAATTGATCGTAAACTGATTGAAGTTTAAGGAAATGCTTCCGTTGTTTAACTCGCAAGTGGTATTGACAACGGTGGAAGCAGGCGCAAAAACCTGGGGAACTTGTAACGGCACCGTGAAGTTGCGGGTATAAAAACATACAGAGGTACTGTTACTGGCTTTTAACGTATAAACGCCGGGAGCCAGGTCGGCTATCCTAACCGATACACCCGTTGCGTATGCGCCAAGTGCTATGGTTTCGCCAGTTGATGCTTTGATCCACTCGTATCTGTCGGCATTGGATATACTTACGTTATCTATTACGCCATTGTCTAAGCCGCAAGTTCCCGGAGTAATGCTACCGCTGCTAATTACAATGATATTGTTTATACCTATGCTAAAGGTTCTGCTTACTGCGGGGCAACTCCCTTCGTCGGATACCACCAAAGTATATACCCCGCCTTCTACATCAACTAAATCTACATCTGTGCCTACTATGGTGCTAGTTACAATTCCCGTAGCTGGGTCGTGTTTGTACCATTTGTAGGTAATTGTGCCTGTTGCATCGCCAATAGTAATACCTTTTATAGAACCGTTTGCTATTCCGCATGAGGCTGGTGTTGGAGTAATTCCTGTTGTATTGATAATTGGACTTGGTCTTCTGGTTATCACTACAGGATCCGATTCTAGCGAACAGCCCGATTGGTCTGTAGCTTTAACCTTGTAAGTTCCTTCGGGTAAATTAGCAGGGTTGTTTAGGCTTACTACTGTTCCTGCCGCGTTAATCCATTCAAATCTAATGTTGCCACTGCCTCGCAACACTTCGGCAGTAAAGGTAAAACTTGTTTGTCCGCAGTTCGGCGCAGGTACACTTACCGTAGGTTTAGTTAATTTTTGATCTCTAACAGAGAAAATATGGGCGAAGGCCTTACAGCCATCATCAATAGTAACTTCGTAAGTTCCTACATCTAAATTATTTACGCTTTGCGTATTTCCCAATGGGATACGCGTACCATTGCTCTCTATTTTTACCCAGCTAAAAGTAAAGCCTTCTCTTTCTTCTGGTATAGTAATAGCGCCATTGGCCGAGCAGGTAACATGGCTAATGATCGCCTCGTTGGGCAGTAATTGCGCAGTGGCAAAAGGGGAGGTAGTAGCCACCAGTAAACTTGCTGTCGCAGTTACCTTCTGACTTAACGTTGCGTTGTATTCCCAACGTCCGTCACTACCGGCCTGTACCGTAGCAATGTAAGTTTTGCCTTCACATAAATCGTTGCAGTTGTAAGTATAAAAAAGCTCAACTTCCGAATTCGGAGTGGCTTTTCCAGAAACATGGTTGCCGTTTTGCTTCAATATTTGGATGTAAGGTTGTATAATACTGAGTGTTTTGCCTATACCAAACGTGCGGTTGCAATACATACTGTTTCTGGTAATCTTAACCGGTTTAGAAGATACCGTTTCGATACCATAATTGTTATTGGCAATCGTATTGCGCTCAGCAGTAGTTGCCCCACCAATGGTACCAACACCATTGTTTTCTATTTTAATGCCAATACCATTGCCAAGGTTCACATTGCCGGTTGTTGCATCTGTTCCTATCGAATTTCCGGTAAGAATAAAGTCCGAATTGGCAATAGAGATCCCTACTGTTCTGTTGCCACCAACTACGTTGTTACGAATGTATAACGCCGTATTTGTTGCGTCTACTTTTATCCCTGCAATTTCTAAAGAAGACGAAGATAGAAATAACGGAAGCTCATGGAAATCTTTCTCTCCGCTATGGTCTACGCCAATCTTATTATTGATGATGTTAATATCAAATCGAGTAGTGGTATAATTGTAGCGTTTAATATCGAGGTTAATTCTGTTGGCTGCAATGGTGTTACCTTCGCCTGCATTATCTCCACCTACATCTAAAGAACAATCATAAAGACTAGCGGATATACCTATCACATTGGTGGCTGGTGTTACGCCATCGTACAAAACGCCAATTAAATTAGCTTGTATTTTAATGTTTGATAATGGAGGTGCAACCGTATAAAAATAGTTATTCTGAATTACAATACCGTTGATATTTCCAATCAACACGTTGCCCTTTCCTGGTGCGCCAATAGTAATATCGCTTGCACGGTAATCAATAGAAATGGCCGAACCTTGGCCCATATTTACATTTTGAAGGTTGTTGATGGTGGCAAAATTTCTAATGCATAAGCCGTAAATGCCCACTCCGGTAGTAGAGTTATCAACCCCTATATTTCTACCAATAGTTAAAGCGGTAAAGGTGGGGGTAGTATATTCTGGCTCTATAATAATTTTAGCTCCCGAAACCCCTAATGGCGCCCAAGATGCTTGAGAACTTCCATCTATTACTGTGTTAGAAGTAATGTTTGGTAAAGGAGTTCGTAGCCTAATGGTACGGTTGGCATAGTCATTGCCATCACCAGGCAGTTGAAAGTTAATGGTAAATACGGCGGTTCTATTTGGCATTTCTGCATTGGTTAATGCTTCTCGTAAGGTGCCGGGGCCGCTATCAGCAATGCTGGTTACGGTATAAGTTTGGGCTTTAGATATTGTGCTACTGCATAAAATCAGTACAAATATCAATAGGTTGAGTTTAAAGATGCGCATGCTGAAGATTTCGCAACTAAAATATCATTTTATAACTCCATTTCAAAGTATAAAATATGAGGATCTAAAAATGACCTTCCACATCGCTGGAAAGCGGCGTGATTTTCATTGGATCAAGTTATTTTAAAGTGGATGCCGGGTAATCACGCCTTGGTTTCGCTGTCAATGTAGTGCTGTTCAATGTACAGGCGCTGCGCCAATTTTAATCTTCTTTCAATCCTTTGAACTAATTTTTTAGGCCCTAAAACCTTAACACATTCGCCAAAGCCTAAAATTTCACGTTCCAGTTCATAGTTTAATACTACATCAATTCTAAAAATGGTTGTTTTTTCCTTTTCGGCAAGCAATTGCTGTGATAGGTGCAGTGGTTTGGTGACGATATAGGGCGCATTTTTGTTGTCAAACTCCAAAATAACTTTCTGCGGCCTATCTTTGCCATTCTTCGTTACGCCAATCAAATCACTGTAGTAACGGTCAAAATCTACACCTTCATGTGCAACAAAGGGCTCGTTGGGTAGTTCCTGAAACTCGATGACTCTGTCTAACGCCAAGTTGAGCAACATGCCACCTTTTTTTGCTTTCGCAATCACAAACCATCTATTTCTATATTCTTTTAACAGATAGGGATAGTAAATCATATTTTGTGACTGCTGCGCCTTAAACGATTTATATTCAATTAGCAAAGCTGATTTTTTAAGGATGGCCTGATATAATTTGGGGATGTGAGATTTTCCTTTCAGTTGGTTGTTGTTTTCTAACTGAATGTAATTGCCGTCTTTGTGGGTAGATTTATAGAGGTTGTTTTCCAAGCGAGCAATCATATCGCTCATTTCATCAAAGTAGTTGAAAGCATTGAATTGCTTTAAAACTCCCACAATTTCTTTCATCTTATCTACATCGGCGTTGTTAATTGGCGCTTTGGTGATGCTGAAGTTCGGGTCTTCGTAAAGGTAATATCTTTTGTCTTTCACCACAATTGGTGCATTGTAGCCCAATTTGTCACTGCGCATCAGTTGAATGTCTGCTTGTATGGTACGCTTGCTTACGCCAGAAGTGATCCCCTCTAGCTCATACAAAGTTTCCGAGACCTTTTCAATTAAATCTTCCAAAGTCCATTTTTTGTAGCGATTTCTTAGGCAATCGTCTATGGTTTTGTATCTAATTAAAGCAAGCTTGTTTACGGCCATAAATGCTGGTTGGGTGTTTGGTTTTTGTCGGCGTTCGCTTTTCTGCGTATCACAAACCTATCAATTAATTTTTAACTGCGCAATGTATTTGCGTATTTGTCGGGTTTGTCTCTCGTTATTTATTCTTTTTAAAAATTATTTAATTGATTTTTAGTTAATTATAATTTTTAAACAAATTGTTTTTGAATACGCAAATCAGCTGCGTACAGGTGCTTGCATCTTTGTAATGTCGCTAGTCGATAAAGTTCTTTGATTAAATATAGAAATAGAATAAAGATGTTCCGATGTAAAAATCGGGATGGCAATATAGAGCGGTATCTGTCCACGGTTGAGGGTTTTTTAACAGCCCCAAAGTATGAGTGCTGTTGCATTTCATATACTGATAGAGAGAAAGAAGTATTGTCTAAACACGTTGTGTGTTGTGGGTTCGAATCCCACTTCCGAGTAATCGGAATAACTCAGTTGGGTAGAGTAACAACACCAAAATGCAGGTTCGAATCCTGCTTCCAACCATCACTTGGAATCGCATAAGGGTAGTGCAATGGATTGATATCCATCTTAGGAAGAAGAGCAACTTCAAATAGCTCAAAACTGCGTTGCAAAACCGTGTTTGGCACTAAATCTTTTAGAAGTTGGAAGTGCAAATTGGTATTTAGCTAGCAAATAGGGCTTTAATGGTAGTCGTTTTAAGTCAATACAGCAGTGGTTGGTACGCTTTAAGAGGATAAGAAATTCCCCATCATCTAGGCCAACTGTCCATGTATTCGCTTTTAAAGCAAACCAAGCGGCCGTTTTTCCGCAAAATGGTAATGAATGCGTTTTGCAGCGCTTTTAATAGAAAAATTAATTGTAAACATAAATTAAACATCAAAACATGAAGAGAGTAATCATTAACACCAACAATGTGGCTTTGGTGTTCAAAAGAGGAAAATTAGAAAATGTATTAACGGAAGGGGATTACTGGATCGGGTTTGGAAAAAACGCAGTAATCTACGATATGAGCAAGGCTTATCAGTTCGCTAATGGGGAATTAGATATCTTGTTGCAAAATGCCGACTTTGTGAATTTAGTGCATTTGATTAATGTAGCCGACAACCAATTGGTGTTGGTCTATCAAAATAAAAATTTCAAGAACGTGTTAGCTGCGGGTAGATACGCCATTTGGAAAGGTTTGTCTGAGTACGATTTCGTTAGCATAGACACTAACAGCATTTACGTAGACGATACCATTGATAAAAATCTCTTGGAAAAAGCACCCTTGTTAACTTACATTAGGGCTTACAAAATAGAAAGCTTTGAAAAAGGCGTACTGTTTATCGATGGGAAATTTGACCAAATATTGGATGCGGGCAACTACGTTTATTGGAAAAACAACACTACCATACAAGTGTTTAAAGCCGATATGAGGTTGTTGAACATGGAAATTAGTGGACAAGAAATTTTAACCAAAGATAAAGCACAGTTACGCATTAACTTCAATATTCAGTACAAAATTAACGACATTAAAAAAGCCTTGCTCGGCAACAAAGATTTTGAGAAGCAGTTGTACGTGACAATGCAATTAGCCTTGAGAGAATTTGTAGGTACGTTAACTTTTGATGAGTTGATGGATAGTAAAGACAAGGTTGCAGAAACCGTAATGAACCTTACAGCTAACAAAGTAGGCGATTTGGGTGTGAGCCTAATTGGTAGCGGTTTAAAGGATATCATTTTGCCAGGCGATGTAAAGGAAATTATGAACCAAGTGTTGATTGCCGAGAAAAAAGCACAAGCCAACATGATTGCCAGAAGAGAAGAAACTGCATCGACCAGGAGTTTGTTGAATACTGCTAAATTGATGGAAGACAATGCCATGTTGTACAAATTGAAGGAGATGGAATACGTGGAGAAAATTGCAGAGAAAATCAATACCATCAGTTTATCTGGCAGTGGACAAATTGTAGATCAGCTGAAGCAAATTTTTGTGAAGTAACTGTCATTCTCCCTCTTTAATTCTCTCTCCAGAGGGAGACACGAAATGCCTATGCATAATGTATGTCCCCCTCTTTGAGGGGGCAGGGGGAGGAAAATTAGCGTAAAATAAACTAAATTTAGAAACCTCTCGGCAAGTGAACGATGCTTGCTGAGGTTAGATTAAGAAACAATGAATACAAACATAACAGGAGCTAACCTTTTAACAATTGGTTACTCTGAGGGGAAAATAGTAGGCTTGGCTTTAAATATCATTGCTGAGCATTTTATCGAAACAAATGAAGCTGAGCTTTTGGCTTTATTAAAGAAAGTAAAAAATTATCCGGAAAGCTTTTTGGATGATGAGGCTTTAGGTGCTTTAGCAACAGCGATTATTGAAGAAGCAACAATAAAACCAGATGATACGATTGCATTGCTAGATGATAGAAAGACGTACACAATATTTGGCGAGAACTATATTGAAGATGGTGCGAAAGACCAAATGAACATTGCCATGAAGTTGCCAGTTACAGCAGCTGGTGCTTTAATGCCAGACGCCCACCAAGGTTATGGCTTACCGATTGGCGGTGTTTTGGCTACCCGTAACGCCATTATTCCTTACGGTGTTGGTGTCGATATCGGTTGCCGAATGGCGTTAAGTATTTTCGATATCCCGGAGAAATATTATTTTGGTAAGGATGCCATGTATAAACGCGAATTAATCGCTCATACTAAATTTGGCGCAGGGCAAAATTATAAAGGAGATGAAAGAGCAGATCATGAGGTTTTAGAAAACGAAGATTTTAATGCTACGCCTTTCTTAAAACATTTACATGGCAAAGCTTGGGCGCAATTGGGTACCTCTGGTGGTGGAAATCACTTTGTGGAGTGGGGAATTATAGATTTCGCCGAACGAGATGAGGTATTGAATATTAATAAAGGGCGTTATGTGGCTTTATTAACGCATTCGGGTTCTCGTGGTTTGGGTGCAACCATTGCCGGGCATTATACCAAACTAGCGAAAGAGATTTGTAAGTTGCCAAAAGAAGCTGCCAACTTGGCTTACTTAGATTTAAACACACCCGAAGGTCAAGAATATTGGATTGCCATGAATTTAGCTGGCGATTACGCTTCTGCTTGTCACGAAGTAATTCATAAAAGATTGACCAAAGCGATCGGTGCAAAAGTATTAGCCAAAGTAGAAAATCACCACAACTTTGCTTGGAAAGAAACCTTAAATGGCGAAGAAGTGATTGTTCACCGAAAAGGGGCAACGCCAGCCGGCAAAGGTGTGATGGGAATTATTCCAGGAAGTATGACAGCGCCAGGTTTTTTGGTCAGAGGAAAAGGAGAAACTGATTCCATCAACTCTGCATCTCATGGTGCAGGGCGATTAATGAGCCGTTCCAAAGCCATTCAATCTATCACAAAATCGGATATGAAAACGATTTTGAAAGACCACGGTGTAACTTTAATTGGTGCGGGATTAGATGAAGCGCCAATGGCTTATAAAGATATCCACCAAGTAATGGCTGCACAAACCGAATTGGTTGATGTGATTGCGAAGTTTGAACCTAAAATGGTAAGAATGGCAGACGATGGAAGTAGAGAGGATTAATTCCATTCGTAAATGTAATAGTGAGCACAAATCTCGTAGGTTTCTAAAGCTTACGAGATTAATAGCAAATATATAGTTAGACTATAAATAAAAGGCAAAGAATATGACTTCAAATAATCGAAAATCGTTTCTTGAACTAAAATCAATTTGGAAGGACGAACACATGTTTGAATTGCAAGTTACAGTCTCAAACAATATATTTTCAGGCAAGACGGAAGTTTACGACCAATACGAGCATATATCTGACTTTGCGAAGGAATTAGTAGACTATCCTAAAGACAACAAAATTCTCTTTTATGAAGCTGGAGAAAGAGATAGCTACTCTTATTTCTCCATGAAATGTTATCCAATTGATAATCTTGGGCACATTGGGGTAGAAATATATATTGAAAGTAATGTATCAACTGTTTATAGACTAGAAGAAAAAGACAAGCTAAAACTAGAAATAACTGTTGAACTAAGTGCCATTGACAACTTTCGAAAGGCACTCTTTAATTTGGCAAAGAATGAAGACGGAATTGCAATACTTTTTGGAAATGACAATAGAATTGAGGATCAATAATCTCATGCTGGTCGGGATTTGTAATCCCACATCATAGAATATGGATTTTAAATCCATAGATAGTTAAATCGGGATTGTAAATCCCGACTAGCTGAAGCCCGAAGTTAAGGCGAACAAACCTCGTAGGTTTCAAAAACCTACGAGGTTTAGCATTTTTAAAGATTCAAAATAGCATTGTTCTAAGTTAAATAAACCTGATTGAAGTGGAAACAAATCCCGATTTTGACGCATCTGTTTTTATTGTTTTGCGGTATGCTTGCTTGTTGCACGGGTTTTATCGGGATGTTGCAACGAAAAGCAGGGCTGGAGTAACCTATGAGTATTGGGATTGCTTTTCAAAAAACCTAAGCAATCTTATTGCCTTTCACAACGCGCCACCGTTTCAAAATAGTATGGGGAAATAATTAGAAAATTAAGACATTTAATTCCCCGCCAAATGCGAACTTTGCGGCCTTAAACAATTATTAAGGATATGAAATACTCATGTATCCAAAATACAAACACACATGAGTATTCCTGTGAGCTTTAAAAACAAGATTATATGCACATGAAAAGAGTTGTCGTTACGGGTTTAGGAACTATTAATCCCCTAGGCCATAACATTGCCGATTTTTGGACGAACATTGTGGATGGCAAAAGTGCCTGCGAAACGGTGACGAGATTTGATGCTTCGCGATTTCGTTCGCAAATGGCTTGTGAGGTAAAAGGTTTTAACCCTGCCGAACACCTGGACAGAAACGAAATTAAACGTACAGATTTATTTACGCAATATGCATTATACGCTGCTGCACAGGCAATGGAAGATTGTGGTATTGATTTAACTAGCATTGATCCGTTTGATTTTGGCGTAATTTGGGGTAGCGGACAAGGCGGTATGCAAACCTTCGAAACGGAAGTAGAGAATTATGTAAAGGGTGATTATAATCCACGTTTCAATCCGTTTTTTATACCTAAGTTGTTGGTTAACATGGCTTCTGGATTGATTTCGATGAAGTTTGGCCTGCAGGGAATTAACTACACACCAGTTTCGGCTTGTGCTACAGGTAACAATGCAATTATGGATGCTTTTAACTATATCAGAATGGGCAAAGCTAAAATGTTTGTTACCGGTGGTTCTGAGGCGGGTATTACACCGGCATCTTTTGGTGGCTTTGCGGCGCTAAAAGCGATGTCGGGCAGAAACGATGATCCTCAAACAGCAAGCAGACCTTTTGATAAAGATAGAGATGGATTTGTAATGGGCGAGGGGGCTGGAGCCTTAATTTTAGAAGAGTACGAACACGCCAAAGCTAGGGGTGCCAAAATCTATGCTGAAGTAGTTGGAGCAGCGATGACTGCCGATGCTTACCATATTACTTCGCCTCACCCTGAAGGGATTGGCGCAGCCAAGGCAATGAATTTGGCCTTAGAGGAAGCTGGTGTAAAACCTGAAGAGCTAGATTATTTGAACCTTCATGCTACATCTACACCGGTGGGCGATTTAGCAGAACTTAATGCGGCGCACTTGGTTTTTGGTGCTTCTAAGAATTTGCATATCAGTTCTACCAAATCTATGACGGGCCATTTGTTAGGTGCTGCGGCCGCTATTGAAGCAATTATTGCCATCAAAAGTATCAACGATAATATTGTTCCGCCAACCATTAACGTAGCTGAACCAGATCCGGAAATCCCAGCTGGAATGCAATTGGTATTTAACAATGCTGTGCGTAAAGAAGTGAAAACAGCTATGAGCAATGCCTTTGGTTTTGGTGGCCATAACAGTACGGTGGTTTTTAAAGAATTGCTGTAAACCGTTTAGTTTTACCAAGCTTTTAACTATTGTAGGCGTTATTTTGGCAGTAGCTTGTTTTTTGTTGGATTAACGCAATAGATAAACATTAAAGTCTTTTAGCTTGAGTTTGCCCGCCGCTTGGTGCATCGTCAACCAACTTCAACAAAAACAAAAGCCTCGAAGTTTAAATTGTAACTTCGAGGCTTTTATATGTTATGCTGGGTAATGAATTTACCTTACTCCATGCATTAGCTTTTTCACAATTGGCCCTAAAACGAAGGCAAATAAGGCGGCACCCAGCGATACTGCCGTTAGCATCCAGAAGAAATAGCTATAGCCTTTTTCATCGGCCACACTTTCTGATACTTCTCCAAATATACCTGCCAACTTATTGCCAATAGCAACGGCCAGATACCACACCCCAAACATTACCGCAATCATTCTTCCAGGCACCAATTTACTTACGTAAGATAGTGCCACAGGAGAAACGCAGAGCTCGCCCATGGTGTGGAAAAGGTAGACAAACACCAGCCACATCATGCTTACCGAGGCAGATTTTGCACCTGCCGGGATCGAAGCTGCGCCTACCGCAACAAAGGCCATCCCAATGGCTAAAAACAACATTCCTATAGCGTATTTGTTGTTGGCCGAAGGATTGTATCTGCTGCTCCACCATTTAGAAAATAAAGGGGCTAACGTAATGATAAATAAAGAATTAAGTATGTTAAACCAACTAGCGTTAATTTCTGTTGCAGACTCTTTAGATAGTATGGTTGCTTTAGTAGCCGAAATTTGGTTATTGTCATACCTTATGTTGTGGGTAACCAAAATATCCTTTGCTTCACCAACCTTTAGCTTTTCTTTTTCGCCTTTAGCCAATCTAATTTCTCTTTTGATGGTTGCTCCAGCGGTAGTGGTAAATGTTACCTCTGCATAGCTAACCAAGGTGCCAAATGCACCAGGTTTTTCTCTATCGGTTAGCTGCGTAATTTTGCCGCTAAACACATCGCCGATGTAGTTTTTGTTTTGGTCGATTAATGCATTGTTTTGAATGGTTGCATCTTTATTGCCTGTGAAAAAAGAAGTGCTCTCTACATCGATAATGGCTACTTGATCGTTATTGTTATAAGCTTCTGAAGATACCACTTTGCCGGTGTTAACAATACCGTTGGCATTTTTATACGCCACATTATATGATGTAGATTTGTATTCGTTTACCACCATCCAAATGGCAATACCCCAGATAATTAAGAAACTGAAGCCTAAAATGAGGTTTGATAGCTTATATTTCTTAAATGTTTGTCCAAAAAGTTTAAATAGCACCCAAGTAATAATGGCTAAAGGCCCTAGTGTAATTAAAGAGTTCACAAACTTAAATACGGTACCTGCAGTTCCCTCTAAAATTCTTTGAGTATAATCTTTGGCAAACAAAGTTAATGAACCTGGTGCTTGCTCAAAAATAGACCAAAAAATCATGGTAATGATGGCGAAAAACACGATGGCAATCATCCGATCTTTTAAAATCTTGTCGTACCTCGCTATACGCGATACCAGTAAGATTAAAAAGAGCACTAAGGCCGTTAAAATAACAAAGTTACTGCCTTCGATACCAAACAAGCTAAAGTCAAATAGGTTAGTGGTTCCTTCTGAGATTTTATTTACCGGATCGTTTAAAATCCAAGCCAAGCCCAAGGTAATACAAGCTACAATTAAAACCATGTGAAAACTTGTAAATGGATTTAGTTTTCCTCCTTCTTGTGTAGGGGCGGCTGCGGCTGCGGCTTTTTCTTCAGCAGTGGCTTTGGTTGGTTTAAGACCAATGTTCCCAAAAATTTCTTGGGCAAACCAAAACTGCAATAAGCCAAATAGCATAAAAATACCTGCTACACCAAATCCCCAGCTCCATCCAATTTTTTCACCTAAATAGCCACAAAGCATAATGCCAAAAAATGCTCCAGCGTTTACGCCCATATAGAAAATGGTGTAAGCTCCGTCTTTCTTTTCTGGGAAATCTTTGTACATTTCTGATACAATGGAAGTCATGTTTGGTTTAAAGAAGCCGCTACCAAATACCAAGAACAGTAAGCCAGCATAAATGAAAAACGAGGTTTCAAGAGCCATAAAAGCATGGCCTAAGGTCATTAGCAGTGCGCCAACCACAACAGCCCATCGTATACCAATTACTTTATCGGCAAAGTAGCCGCCCAACATAGTTGATAAATATACCAATGCGGTATAAGTGCCAAAGATGGCAAGGGCATGTTCTTTTGGCCAGCCCCATCCACTATCTAATACCGACGCAGTGAAAAATAATACTAATAAAGCTCTCATACCGTAGTATGAAAAACGCTCCCACATTTCTGTAAAGAAAAGCACAAATAAGCCCGAAGGATGACCTAATACTTTACTCTTGAAAAAATCATGTTGATTTTCTGCAGTAGTTGTTTGCATAAATTATTAAATAAGTTAGTCTTAGTTTTTATAAAAAATTGCTTGCAATATAGGCTAATACATTTATATTTCAATTAACAAATTAATGTTTGCCTTTTTGAAGCAGGGTGGTAGCCTTACGTGGCGTACTATACAATTCGTCTAAACTAGAAGCGTCATTTCTCAATTCCACGTTTTCTTTAAAATACAATCTTGGATAGCTAATCGAATAGCCATCAAAGCTCGAATCAGAAACATAATACTCTCGGTTATCCTCCATATTGCTCTCGTAAGGGGCTAAATGATCAAAAACAATCATGTTTACCTGTTTGTCGAAAGTGAGTGTCATGCTGTTCCTTTTATTGTATTCGAAAACCATTCTATTTCTATTATTGGCTTTCTTTTTGATCTCAAAGACGCTCTTGCCAAAAATGGCTTGATCCTTATCGAACGACAACACCTCGATTACTTTTTTTGTGGTCTTGTTGTTGTTGCCTTTCCAGCCTAACAAAACGTAATAAGGGTTTTTACCCGGATAAGTCACAGGAATGATTTCATAATAACGAGCGCCAAACCAGTTCTTTTGGCTGGTAATAGCATTGTCGTCGGTAATGTTTTTGGTGTCATCATTAAGCGGAATTAACTTTAGTGAGCCATCTTTGGTAGCCAGCTGAATGGTTCCGTAAAACTTATAGCTGCCATCGGCAAAGGGAAGCGACCACGTGACAATCCTAAAAGCTTGGTTAGGAGATTTTAGAAAAGTAACGTTATTGGCTAGTGAATCGAAATTAAAATGAAAAGAATGTGGCGTTTTAAGAGCGCTGATTAGCTTTTTAACAAACATTGTGTTATAAGCAATGCGTTCTACATCGTCTTTCACGGCAACTGTAGAGTCGCTATATGCCGACAAGCTATCTTCAGCGACACGAAGTTGAGATAGATTTGCATCGCTCAGCAATGCTTGGGCTTTTGATTGCCCAAACATCATCCATGATAATGAGATTATAAAAAGTACTTTGAAAAAATCCTTCCGCATTTAAGTTTTTTAACGAAGATTTTGTACAACTATTGCGCTAGCACCGCCACCACCATTACAAATTCCGGCTACACCAATTTTACCTTTATTTTGTTGTAGTACCGATAAAAGCGTAACTACAATTCTGGCTCCAGAAGCGCCAAGTGGGTGTCCTATGGCAACAGCGCCACCATTTACATTCACTTTATCGGCATTTAAGCCTAATTCTTGGTTGTTAGCCAAAGATACTACAGAAAAAGCTTCGTTTATTTCAAAATAATCTACTTGTTCTTTGGTAATATTGGCTCTTTGTAAGGCCAAAGGTATAGCTTTAGCAGGAGCCGTAGTAAACCATTCGGGTGCTTGTTGAGCATCTGCATAGGCCAAAATTTTAGCAAGTGGTGCTAAACCTAATTCTTTTGCTTTATCTGCACTCATTAAAACTAGGGCGGCTGCGCCATCGTTCAAAGTAGAGGCATTAGCCGCGGTAACTGTTCCGTCTTTTTTAAACACAGGCTTTAATCCTGGTATTTTGTCAAATTTAACGGCGGCTGGTTCCTCATCTTCGGTAAATAAAGTAATTCCACCTTTTCTATCCTTAATTTCGATGGCCACAATTTCCTCTTTAAACTTGCCATTGGTTTGTGCATTTTGTGCTCGTTTATAAGATTCAATGGCGAAGTTATCCTGATCTTCACGGCTGATGTTGCAAGTAGCAGCGCAAAGTTCGGCGGCCGATCCCATGTGGTAATCGTTATATACATCCCACAGGCCATCTTTTACCAGTCCATCAGTAATTTGACCGTGGCCTAAGCGGTAACCATTTCTAGCTTTATCTAAGTAATAAGGCACATTGCTCATGCTTTCCATTCCGCCAGCTACAACTACATCGTTTTCTCCCAAAGCAATACTTTGCGCCGCCAACATAATGGCCTTAGTGCCCGAGGCACATACTTTATTGATGGTAGTGGTGGGTAAATCTGGCAAGCCCGCAAATTTGGCCGCTTGGGTGGCAGGTGCTTGCCCTAAATTGGCCGATAGTACATTGCCCATGTACACTTCTTGCACTTGGGTAGGCTTTATGCCTGCTTTTTCGATAGCGCCTTTAATGGCAAAGCCTCCCAGTTGAGTGGCGGTAAATCCTGATAGTGAGCCGCCAAAACTGCCAATTGGCGTTCTAACCGCTGATACGATAACTACTTCTTTCATTTGTAATGTATAAAATATATTTGGTTGGCGGCAATTTAGTCATTTTGCCACAGATGCGCAGATTTTATCATTTTAAATTGACAAAATTTATGTAGGTATTTAGCAAGCTGCGCAGCTGTGGCTACTGAGAAGTTGTGTCATTATCTTTCTTTATCGATTTTCTATTGCGAGACTTAACGGCTTCATTAAGGATGTATTCTATCTGGCCATTGGTGCTTCTAAATTCATCAACAGCCCAACGTTCTATTTCTTTAAGTAGCGCAGGGTTTATTCTCAATGCAAATGCTTTTTTTTCTTTATCTGACATCTAAGGGGTTCCTTAATTGTTTTTTGCTTCAACGGCAAGCTGCTTTTAGTTGTACAAGGTTCCGGCGTTTACCACAGGTTGGGCATTTCTGTCTCCGCAAAGCACCACCAATAAATTGCTTACCATAGCTGCTTTTCGCTCTTCGTCTAGCGTTACTATTTCTTTTTCTGATAAGCGCTCTAAAGCCATTTCTACCATACCAACTGCACCTTCTACAATGAGTTTCCGTGCAGCAATTACCGCAGTAGCTTGTTGGCGTTGCAGCATGGCGCTGGCAATTTCTTGGGCATAAGCCAAGTGAGATATTCTGGCTTCAATCACTTCAATTCCTGCCCTAGATAGGCGCTCGTTCAATTCGTCTTCTAGCAAAGAATTAACCTTGTCTGCGCCATCTTTTAAGGTAATTTGTGCACTTTCGTCCTCTAGGCTGTCATAAGCAAAACTGTTGGCCAAATGCCTCACTGCCGCTTCACTTTGTATATTTACATATTGCAGGTAATCCTCAACAGAGAAACTGGCTTTTGCAGTTTCTTTTACTTGCCATACAATTACCGCTGCAATTTCTATCGGGTTGCCCATTTTGTCGTTTACCTTTAGCTGCTGTCCATTAAGGTTTCTGGCTCTTAGTGATAGCTTTTTCTTTGAAGTAAGCGGGTTTACCCAAAAGAAACCATCTGTTTTAACAGTGCCAACGTATTTCCCGAATAAAATTAAAACTTTAGATTCGTTTGGGTTTACAATAATTAATCCGGGTAAAACTAAAATGAAATCGATGACAAGGATTGCCGAAGCCCATCCAAATGATTTAATTGCCATTAAATAAATGCCTCCAGTTAGCATGATTAAAAAGATAACCAAGGTTAGGTAGCCTGAAGGTGGTTTGATGATTTTCTCTGTTTGCATAATGATATTATTTTGATATCAATTATAAAAAGAAAATGCGAGAATTTGAAATTGTTTCGCCAAGTAATTTTAAACTGTTGGCTAGTTTGTAGCCTAATGAAGAAATAAATCTTAATTTTGATTAAAAAAGAGGGATATATTTTGGCCAAGATTAAAAAGAATTCGCATAAATTACTCTATCGTAAGTACTCTTCTAACCTCAAATACGTGATGATGGCGGTGTGCGTATTGGTAATTACATTGTATTTGCCTAAGCAGCCCCGTTTTAGGTACGAGTTTGAAAAAGGCAAGACTTGGTTAAACAAAGATTTGATTTCTCCCTTTAGTTTTGCCATTTTAAAAACACCTCAGCAAATCGAAGCGGATAAAAAAGCCGTTATACAAAACATATTGCCCATTTATCAATATCAAGAAGAGGTTTTTAAAGATCAGAGCGAAGCCTATTTGAATGAATTTGACGTAAAATGGAAATCTAATACGCTAAATGAAACCGATAAAGAGGTAAATAGAGAACGCTCGCATCAGTTGTTAAAAGCTATTTATAATAAAGGCATTATAGATGTCAATCCGAAACATCAAAAAGGAAATCAGTACTATAATTTTTCTTTACTAAGAAATAACGTTTCTACTAAAAGCAATTCACAAGATGTGTTTACCGTAGAAACTGCTTTAGCCTTTCTTCGAAACAACCTCAAAACTAATGATGAGGCGATACGAAAAACAATCATAGATTTATCCGAAAGTCATGTAAAACCCAATTTAATTTTTGATGAAGGTTTAACAGCAAAGATACAGGCTAATGAATTGAAAAGCATCTCTACTACTAAAGGCATGGTACAGAAGGGCGAACTGATTGTGGCCAATGAAACGGTAATAGATGAAGAAGTTTACCAGAAATTGGTGTCTTTTAGGGAAACTTACGATACGCAAACCAAAAGTGTAGGTGACGACAAGCTGGTTTTTTTAGGGCAAATATTATTGGTTGGGTTTATTGTTACGCTGCTAATGGTATTCCTTTATCTGTTTAGAAAAGATATTTATGCAGACAATAGGCAGTTGTCATTACTACTTTTGGTAATTACATCCATGTTGCTGGTACTTACTTGGTCCATCAAGTTTAATCTTTCCAGTTTATATCTCATCCCATTTTGTATCGTTCCTATCATTATTAGGATATTGTTCGATACTCGGCTGGCTTTAAACCTTCATCTTTTGGTAATTTTAATTGCAGGTTTTTTTGTGCCCAACAGTTTCGAGTTTGTGTTTTATCAAACTACGGCAGGTATGGTGGCCATTTATAGCATCAAAAATTTAGTGAAGCGTGAACAGCTGTTGATTTCGGCATCGTTCATTCTGAGTGCTTATTTTATATCATTTGTTGGCATAGCCTTACTTAGGGAAGGCTCATTTGGTCATATAGAATGGATTAATTTCTTGCCGTTTGTATTTAGTGTTTTACTCTCTTTATTAGCCTATCCTTTAATTTATGCCTTTGAAAGGGTTTTTGGCATCACATCGGATGTGGCTTTAATTGAGTTAACCAATACCAATAATAAATTGCTGCGTGAACTGGCTTTTAAGGCGCCAGGTACATTTCAACATTCGTTGCAAGTAGCAAACTTGGCAGAGGCAGCTATCTTTAAAATAGGAGGGAATGCTTTGTTGGTAAGGGCTGGAGCATTATATCATGACGTAGGTAAGATGGAAAATCCTCAATATTTCATCGAAAACCAAACGGGTACTAGTCCGCATGATAAGTTGCCGTATGAACAAAGCGCCCAAATTATCATTAGGCACGTACATAAGGGAATAGAAATTACCAGAAAATACAAATTGCCAGAGTCAGTAATCGATTTTATACGAACACATCATGGCAACACACGGGTAGATTATTTTTATCAATCTTTTTTGAAAAACTCGCCAGAGAAATTTATTGATGAAAATATTTTTCGCTACCCAGGACCTATTCCTTTTTCTAAGGAAACTGGTGTTTTAATGCTGGCAGATTCGGTAGAAGCTGCTTCAAGGAGTCTGAAAAATCCGGATGCTGACAGCATAAATAATCTCGTAGAACGGATTATTGACTACAAATTGGAACAAAATCAGTTAGATAATTGCGATTTAACATTAAAAGATTTAGAAACTATCAAATTGATATTCAAGACAATGCTGATGAGTATCTATCATGTTCGCGTAGATTATCCAAAAACCGTGTAATTTTTTTTTGCAAGTATCAACGAATTGCTATATTTGCAACCTCGAAACGCAGTAATGCTGATCGAAAGGAGAGGTGCCTGAGAGGCCGAAAGGAACAGTTTGCTAAACTGTCGTACTGGTAACGGTACCGCGGGTTCGAATCCCGCCCTCTCCGCAATAACAAAGGTGATACCACCATCGGGGTGTAGCGTAGCCCGGTATCGCGCCACATTTGGGATGTGGAGGTCGTAGGTTCGAATCCTGCCACCCCGACAATTAGACTAACTAAAAGTCGGCTAAACCCCTTTAATTGTATGATTAAAGGGGTTTTTTGTTGTTTTCTCCTTTTCTTTCATACCAATTTCGGATCAAGCGGAATGTAAAACATTCCGCTTGATCCGAAATGACGACCATTCCTAATACAACTAAAAGCATAAGCCCCTGAGAAACAATCATAAATATCCATAATTCACGTTACCTTAAATTAGGGGGAGGATGATCTTTCTAGTTTATCCAAATTTGGCAAGCGCCATAAATAGTTTTTAGCGTAGGTTATTGTTTTGTTTTCTAAGAATGCGCCAATACTTACCTTCGTTATAGTTCCAATTAACAAAGCCGGCACCCAAAATTAGCGCTACTGCAAGCGTTAAGAAGTTTAATAAATAGGTAAATAAATGTGCAAAGCTAAAAAAGGTGTACGTTGTATCGCCTATAACAAAGTAGTTCACTAAATCAATCAAGATGGATATGGGCAACGCTACAGAGAAAAAAGTTTGATAAGTATGCTTTTTCCAGCTCCACGTTTTCCGCTTTTCTGTCCAATAATCTACAAATTGTTTTTCCTTTTGGGTCATTGGCTACTTATCGTTCTGGCTAGCCAAAAGATAAAGCACAGCCATTCTTATGGCTACACCGTTTTCTACCTGATTTAAAATGATAGATTGTTTGCTGTCTGCTACATCGCTAGTAATCTCTACCCCGCGGTTAATTGGGCCCGGGTGCATCACTACAATTTCTTTATCTAAATTATCAAGTATTTGTTTGTTCAAGCCGTACATCATCGAATATTCTCTTCCGGTAGGAAAGTACTTGATATCCATGCGTTCTAATTGGATGCGTAACATATTAGCCACATCACACCAGTTTAAAGCTTTAATTAGATCGTGTTCTACTTTAACACCAAGCGCCGCAATGTGTTTCGGAATGAGGGTGGTGGGCCCGCAAACCATTACTTCTGCGCCTAATTTTTGTAAACATAAGATGTTCGATATGGCTACGCGAGAATGCAAGATGTCTCCCACAATTACCACTTTTTTACCAGCTACATCGCCCAGTTTTTCACGGATAGAGAAAGCATCTAGCAAAGCCTGTGTGGGGTGTTCATGCGCACCATCGCCGGCGTTTACAATTTGTGCGTTAATGTGCCTGCTTAAAAATTGGCCTGCACCAGCATAAGGATGGCGCATTACCACCATGTCAACCTTCATTGCTAAAATGTTGTTCACGGTATCAATTAAAGTTTCGCCTTTACTTACCGATGATGAGGAAGCTGCAAAATTAACTACATCTGCAGAAAGCCTTTTCTCTGCCAGTTCAAATGATAGTTTGGTGCGAGTAGAATTTTCGAAGAAGATGTTTGCAATGGTAATATCTCTTAAAGAAGGTACCTTTTTAATAGGGCGGTTAATCACTTCCTTAAAATTATCAGCAGTTTCGAAAATCAATTCAATATCATTCAGGGTAATGTCTTTAATGCCTAAAAGATGTCGGGTTGATAATTTGTCTGCTGCCATTTTACTGTTTATCTGATAATAAAATTACTTTGTCTTCGCCTTCGTTTTCTTTCCAGCTCACTTTTACTTTTTGAGAATCTACAGAGTCTACCTGTAGGCCAACATAGTTCGCTTCAATAGGTAAATGTCTCGAAAATCTACGGTCAATTAAGGTCATCAATTCTACACTTTCTGGTCTGCCGTAGGCCAAAAGTGCGTCCATCGCAGCACGTATAGTGCGTCCGGTCCAAAGTACGTCGTCGATTAAAATAACCTGCTTGCCTTCAATAATAAAATCAATGGTATTGCTGTTGGCTGTAACCAAACCATCTTTACGTCTAAAGTCATCCCTAAAAAAAGTAATATCTAAATGCCCTTTTTTAATGGTATCGGTTTTTAGAATTTCCGACAGTTCTTGATGGACCCGATCAGCAAAGAAAGTTCCCCTTGGCTGTATGCCAATTAAAACAGTATTGTTAAAATCAGTATGGTTCTCAATTAGCTGATGACAAAGTCGCTTAATTGTGATTTGGAGTTTTTGGCCGCTGAGTAAAGTTCTCTTTTGCATTGCACTTGGATTGCACAAATATAGAGAAAAAGTTGGACGTTGGAACTGTAAGGGCAGTAAAATTAGTAATGTTTGTGTTTAAGTCCCGTTATGGATTTGGAAATCAATTAACTATCCTATTCATTTTTATAAAAAAGTATAGGCTAGCGCTATGGTTCTGCTCCTGTTGACGTGTTTTAAGGCTGCAACGGATAACGTATAACAAAATCTACTAAATTTTATAATTGTGAGTCAAAGAGAACTAACAGTTCCATTCAATCATTTGCTCGTTCAAAATTGTCATTAGGCCGAGGTCGGTAGACTAATCGCATATCAAATCTCCAAATCCCTAAATCAGCCAAAAACGAAAAAAGATGGACGAAAAACGAATAAACCGACAAAATTCTACACATCCATTTTAAAGTGATCTAAGGTAAAGCTATCAACAAGAAACGGAAATTGATCTGCACCGTTATGCATATACCAACGCCTAATAAGGTTATGGTCTTTAGGGCTTCCTTTGCCCAAGCCACTGCCTGATGGCGTATGTAGTCTAAAATTAGGGATTTTTAATGCTTTACAGGTCTGCTCTATTGCCCTCATTTGTGCCTCAAAGGTGTTAGGCTTAACATTTTGATTTGCTGCATTACCAATTTTAGTAAAATAAACTGCTTTGATACTATTTGCTTTAATATACTGTAGGATGTGGGGCGTATTCCAATCGAGCTCACTAAAGCGTTCAATTTCATTGTCGAGCGCCGTTGTAATTCTTTTCCTATGCTCGGGTTTAGTAATATGCGCATCTTCAATACGAATTAATAGGTCGGTAACGCCAATTTGGTGCTCCTTCAAGAACTCTATTTGCGCAGCAACGTACTGATGTGGTATTGCTGCCTTCCCCGTAAACCTCGGCAATATTTTCCAAAAGTAGTTTCGTGGTCTGCTATAGAAATATTGTGCAGCATGGTCGGGGTGCCATTTGCTTTCAGGGTTAAAAGTACCAATAATCAAGGTTTTAGTTTTCCATGTAGGCAATAACCCAAGTTCTCCAGGAAGATGTGCTTCATGGCCAAAAAATTTATGTGTACAAGACATGATAAGAGGTTAAATAAGGTGGTTTAACCTAAGTATAGCGAAATAATTCTGAAATAGCAACTTTTTTACAGCGTTAGCAAATTTTTGTGGTGTTTATATATTTACTATTCCTTGTAAGGTTGTTGCAACTAGCTTAATTTTAGTGCATAATCATGAAAGTAGAGATTTAGGAACTTCTGGCCAAGATATCACGATTACAGAAAAATTGGTAAAGACTGCAAGGTTTTTGGAGATGGATATTGATTATAAGCGAAAATGTTTACTTTAGTATGGCTGAAGAGGAATGATGCCGATAAACAAAGATGATTTTAATTAACTAGATTTATTAACGGTGCGCCAAATGCGCTCCAAATCCAAGAGATATCTTTGAAAAGCTAAAAAATAAAAAAGGCTTCTAGTGTTATCTAAAAGCCCTTTTTTGTACCCCCAACAGGATTCGAACCTGTGACCTACGGTTTAGAAAACCGGTGCTCTATCCAGCTGAGCTATGGAGGCCTCTCATAAAATTAACGATTTTTTCGACCGTTCTCCTTATGGTGGTGCAAAGATATGATTTCTAAATAATAATTAGAAAAAAGTTTAAAATTTCTTTTTCTAGTAATTTCCAGTAATACCTAGCTCTAAACCACGTAGTTCTGCTAAACCGCGTAGCCTGCCTATTGCAGAGTAGCCCGGATTGGTCACCTTATTCAGGTCATCTAGCATCTGGTGTCCATGATCTGGTCTAAAAGGCATTGGCTCATTTCGTTTAGCATTTTCGGTAGTAACGGCCTTCATTACCTCGTACATGTTCACGTCTCCACCTAAATGATCGGCTTCGTAGAAGTTGCCTTCTTCGTCTTTTTTAACATTACGGAGGTGTAAAAAGTAAACACGCTCTTTAACTGCTTCAAAAATTTCAACCAAATCATTTGTAGTTCCGGCACCTAACGAGCCGGTGCAATAGCAAATGCCATTAAAAGGTTGGTTTACTCTTTCTAAGAGATCTATTAAATCTTCCTTGGTGCTTGCAATGCGGGGCAAGCCCAAAATTGGATAAGGTGGATCATCCGGATGAATGGTCATCTTAATGCCTAGTTCTGTACAGGTTTCGGCAATGCCAGCTAAAAACCAGGCCAAATTATCCCTTAAACCAGCATGGCCAATGGCTTTGTATTCGTTAATGCTTGCTCTCAAAGTTTCCAGTTCTATTTCCTTCTCGTTAGGGATGCCCATTAACACGTTGATGCGTAAAAAGTCGATCTCTTCTTGCCTCATGCCAGCAAATTTAGCCTTTGCTTTTTCTAGAATTGCTGCAGGGAAATCAGCTACGGCATCGGCCCTTTCTAAGATATATATGTCGAAAATTGCCAAATCTGTCCAATTAAAATACAAGGCTTTTGCACCATTTGGCATTTCTAAGTCGAGTTGCGTACGTGTCCAGTCTAAAACCGGCATAAAGTTGTAGCAAACGGTTTTGATGTCGTTAGCCGCCAAATTTCTCAATGTTTGGTTGTAGTTTTTGAGGTACTGATCGGCATCGGATCGGCGGGTTTTGATAGCTTCATGAACGGGAACGCTTTCTACTACGCTCCATGTTAGTCCTGCAGCCTCTATTATCGCTTTGCGCTCTTGTATATCTGCTAACGGCCAAATTTCGCCATGCGGAATATGGTGTAAGGCACTTACAATGCCTGATGCACCTGCTTGTTTAACGTCTTGTAATGAAACCGGGTCGTTTGGACCATACCAACGCCACGTCTGTAATAGTTTCTTGCTCATTGTACTTATATAAGGAATGGTCAAGTATACATATTTTAGTGCATTGCTTACTTATCAAAGCCTTAAAATAGTTACGGAAACGTTAGCGTAAACGCATTGTTAGTGTTGGCTGTTAAAATAGGTATGCTCTATCTTTAATTAAGAATTAAAGGCGGCTAGCTATTGGTTTGAAATCAATTAATTTGAAATAAAATCGAGCCTTTTAAGAAAAAGTATAGTCTATAACTTAAAAAAGCTTTTAAAATGTCATTTACTAAATTAAAAATGAAAACCGCCGTGCTTTTATTGCCGGTGTTAATCGTTGTTATTATCTCCTTTAAAAACGGAGGTCATAAACCTGCCAACACAATGTTTACATATGAAGGTAAAAGCTATAAGCCTGGCGATACTGTGTTTGGTTTTAAGCAATATGTAAAATTGGTGGTGGGAGATGACGATGCGCCTTTGCTGTTGGGCGTGCCTCATGATGGTGTTGGCATTGGCGATCCACAAATTCCGGAGACTGGAACTACAGGTAGAGATATCAATACGCTACCATTGGCTATGGAAATTGCGGCAAACTTTAAAACTGCCACTAAAAAGCGTGCATGGATAGTAATCAATACCATTGGTAGGAAGAGAGTAGATCCTAATACTTTTCCGAACGACGTAGATAAAAGATACACCCACGAAGATGGAAAGCGCACTTATTTAAGTTACCATAGCCTTTTGAAAGCCGCCCGAGAAAGAATGGGCGAAATGCAGAAAACGGGTAAAGGCGGTTTGTTTTTGGATTTGCATGGGCAGGCACATCGCTACCAAACGCCACAGCCCTATATCTCGGTAAAAGGAAAAGAGATGAGCAGTAGCTTTATTGATCAAACAGAGCTGGGCTATGGATTAAGTGGATATGCTATTTCTCAAAGCGATGAGTATCTGGATAAACTTGCAGACTCTTCGTCTATTGCCGCATTAGCGAAAGCGCATCCAGAAGTGCCTTTCTCGCAATTAATTAGAGGCCCTTATAGTTTTGGCGGACTGTTGGAAGCCGAGAAGGTAGTGGCTGTGCCAGGAACAAATATCAAAACCTTAGTTGCTGATGCAGCACTTTTTGGTACCGATGCTAAAGGTGAAGCAAAAAAGCGCCCTTATTTTAACGGAGGTTATTGTACCCGTAAATATGGCACTGTAGTTTTGGGCAGCACTACTGGTTATCAAGACAACATTTCTTCGATACAGGCAGAAACGCCAGGTATTACCGTTAGAAATAACGAAATGATACGCGAGATTGCCGCCGAAAGGTTCAATAGGGCCATTATTAATTTCCTTAATAAATGGTATGGTTACAGTTTTAAAAACAGATAGATGTTAAGGAGTAGGCTAAAAATAAGAAAGGCGGGTTTTGTTTTAGGGGTAATGAGTACGATAGTTTTAGGGGCTTGTAAAAAAGAAACGCCGGTAATGGAAGAAGGAAATACTAAAGTACGTTTTGTAAATAGCTATTTCAATTCTGATCCGCAAGATTTTTATCAGGGTAATCAAAAACTTACCAACCAAGCAGTAGAGTATGCTGCATTTGGTGACTATCTACCTGTTAAGTCTGGGCAAACGGTATTATGGTCAAATAGTGCCACAGAAGGCAAGGCGACTGCAGCAATAGACGCCATACTGTATGGTAATGCTCAATATACTTTGTTTTACTACCAAACTAAAGATGCAAAACCAGCAATTGCAGGGTATATTAACGAAGCGAAAATACCTGCAACTGGCAAGTATAGGGTAAGGTTTTTAAACTTAGCTTTAGCTTTTGAGGATAGGTCTTTAATCGTAAAATCGATAAATAATACGGCTACGGTACTCGACTTAGCTTTGAAGTTTGGCGATTATCCAGTGTATTCGGAATTGCCTGTGGGTACCGAGATTGCTGTTAACGTAAGTGAGAAAAATGTGTTGACGGGCTTTGGAGTTAACGAATTTAAAGAGGGTAAAATATATTTGGTATGGTTTGATACTTTAGATGGCGTGAAAGTTGATTTTCATGTAATTGAGCAGTAAGTATTTATTTTTTGTAAGTAGATGTAGGTAAGGTTGTTACGGTAAAATGTAGCAGCCTTTTTTGTTGGGTAATATTGGGGAATTTTGTCGGTTTTTAATACCTTAATTTTTTAGTTTTTCATTTCGTTTGAGTATTTTTTTACCCATTAAAACCTACGTTGTTTGGGTTTTAACGATAAACTGTAGAAAATATTTCACTATATGTGAAATATCGTTTACATTTGGGTAAGTTATTCCTAAAAGTTTTAATGCTTTTTAGAATTAAGCTCAAACACAATAAAGAAATAGATACACATTTTGTGAAGATTTATACCTAAAAGGAATAAGTTGTTTAAGCAACTCGTGTGCATATTTTTGGTTAGCTATGTTAAAAATTGATGCGCTGAAACGTTCTGTATCTAAAAAACATGCGCTGCTAAGCCAATGCTTATGCGTAGTGCTTTTTTGGCTAATCAATATTTTTTGTGCTGGCGCCCAAATTTGTGGCACATCGGGTATAGATGGGCCAAGTACAAATACCAATCCCATCAATACTTATTTTCCTGTTTCTGGAAATAAAACTTTGCCAATAGGGCAAACCTTTATTCTTTTAGACCCGGTTCCGCCCACAGATACACATGGCAATAATTACGGAAATTTAGCCATACGTCCAGGAGATCTTATCCTGATTATTCAAATGCAGGATGCCGAAATTAACTATCAAAATAATAACCGTTATGGCTCTGGTAATACCAACAGTGGCGCCGACGGCTTGGGCGGTACAGGTTATACTACTATGGGTTACTCGGGCAAGTTTGAATATGTAATTGCGCTAAATGCCCTACCAATTACTGGCGGAACTTTAAATTTTAGAGGTGCCGGGCCTGGAAACGGAGTGGTAAATGAGTATGTGAATTCGGCGCCAACTACCACTCGTGGGCAACGGCGGTTTCAGATTGTGAGGGTGCCTCAGTACTCTAACTTAACGCTTACTTCTGATATTACTACAGTGCCCTATAACGGTAGGGCGGGAGGTGTAATTGCTTTTGATGTGGCGGGAAACATGAACTTTAACGGTTTTAAAATAGATGCGTCTGAGAAAGGTTTTAGAGGTGGTTTTGGACCCAACCAATCTACAGATCCTGGTCAGAACAAAAGCAATATTTATGTTTTAGAATCTACCGATACTCGTTCGGTAGGTAAAGGAGAAGGTATTGCAGGTACACCTCGCTATATGTACGATGGTTATACCGATGTAGATAACGGAATAGAGGGTTTGCCCGGAGGTTCTTACGGCCGCGGTGCACCTGCTAATGCTGGGGGTGGTGGAAACGATCACAACGCTGGTGGCGGCGGCGGTGGTAACGGCGGCCAGGGTGGCATTGGTGGACTAGGCTGGCAAGGCGGTGGCGGTAGTACCGAACCTAATGGTGGCAGGCCAGGAATAAATTTTGCCTTAGATTTAACTAGGCTAATTATGGGCGGCGGCGGCGGCGGTGGAGATGCTAACAATGCTTCTACAGGGGTTAAAGGCGGAGTAGGTGGTGGTATCATTTTAGTAAACGTAGAAAAGATTGTGGGTAACGGGGTAATTGTAGCCAATGGGGGTAATGGAGAACGTGGCGAGTATGCCGGAGCGCCTGATGGTGCCGGTGGTGGTGGTGCTGGGGGTACTATTTTTATTCGTTCTTTGGCCAATAGTGCCGGAGCTACTTTAACAGTGCAGGCCAACGGTGGTAGGGGTGGTAATACGGTTAATGATGATAACAATGAACATGGCCCGGGTGGAGGTGGCGGCGGTGGCGTAGTGTACTATAATGTACCAGGTGCAGTGGTAAATGCTACCGTAACCAAAGGGGTTTCTGGAAGGGCAAATGATGGCAGTGGGATAAGACATGGTGCTTCTGACGGTAGAGATGGCTTACGTAGCCCATTTGCCAATACCGATTTACCTAACTATTTACAGGGTGGCGGCCAAATCTGCTATCCAGAGCTAACGGCTGTTTTAACCGAAGCTAATCCGGGTATACCCGGAAGTAGAAATGCAGGCACTACAGCTACCTACACTTTTACTTTAAGCAATGCTACTACGGGTGGCAATGCTGGTGGTGTGCAGGCCGAGCTTAAACTACCTGCTGGTTTTACCTTAACCTCTATAACAGCAAGTATGCTAGGTTCGACGGGAGCAACTAATCCAACGTTTAACTTGGTTGGCGGCGTGTACTACATTGGCTCTACCAGCTTAGCTGATGCTTATAACATTGCGCCAGGAGGGCAGGTGGTGTTTACCGTTAATGTTGCTATTGCCAACAATGTGACAGAAGGTATGCATCATGCAAGTGCACAAGCCACTTACCTAGATCCAACCCGAACTTCTGCAAATCCAAACAGAAGGGTAACTGCAAAAAATAATGCATTTGCTGGCAGCAACACTGCTTATGAAACGGGTAACGCTGGCGATGTGGATGGTAATAATTACAATGGAGATTTACCTGCTTCAACTGGAGAGGATGTTCATATCAATGCCAAGCCCTTGCCCAATGATTTTGAAACAGATGTGATAGAATGTGATGTAAAAGCACAAGGAACGCTCACCGCAACCGACCCCGATGCGGCACACACATCCACTACGCTAGTGTATACGTTAGAAGGAACTTATGATACCAGTAAGGGAACTTTTACCCTTAACCCAAATGGTACGTTTCTTTTTGTGCCTTTACAACGTTTTTTTGGCGTAATTACTATTCAGTTTAGGGTAACCGATCCCTTAGGTGCCTACCGCGTTGGTACATTAACCATTAACCAGCCCAAACCGCTTTTAGATTTAACCGAAACCATTAGTCATATCACCGTTTATGGTGCTAATAACGGAGCTATCACTGTGGTTTCTAGCGGTGGGGTGGGTTCACATACCTATAGCTGGCTTTATCCTGATGGCAGCGTGGTTACTAGTCAAAATATTTCTAATCTGCTGCCGGGCCAATATACACTTACCGTAACTGATGCCAATGGTTGCGAGTACAGCGAGCCTTATGTGGTAAGAGAACCTCCATTGGTAACCTTATCGCCAACCCACCCGGTTTGTGTGGGTGAAGTAAATATTGCTTTGCCTTTTGCCAACCCTAGGGTAGATCCAACGGTTTACAGCATCATTTGGGATAGCGCTGCACTTGCGGCAGGTTTAGCTAACGTAAGTGATGCCGCCTTGCCACTAATTGTAGCGCCAGCAAGCAGTGCCAATATCACTATTTCAGTGCCCGCTAATATTGGCATAGGTACCTATAATGGTGTGCTAAAAGTAAAAAATGCGGTAGGAGATTTAAGTCAAGAGCTGCCTTTTCAAATCATGATTACACCCTATCCAGTAAAAGCAAATATCGAACTCATTCAATAATTAAAAGATTTAAAAATCATTAAAACCACCAAAAATGAAAAGAACAATTACCCGCACTGCATTAGCTACCTTGTTTTTCTTGCTAGGCCTAACTTTTTCTAGCTATGCACAAACGTATTATCAACTTTACCTGTGCGATGCTGGTACAGCGAAGCTCCGTACCCCGCAAGAAGCCAGTTTAGCTGTTGGCGATAAAGTACACTGGTTCGTAGATGGCAACCCTTACGGCACACCTTTAACTTATGATGGCAATGCGGGTTCTACAGATATTACTGTGCCTGCAAATTTAACAGTAGGGTTGCATAACTACACCTCTTCTATAGAGTCTAAAGACCAATGTATGGGGCCACTATCTGATCCGTTTACCGTTTACAAATTACCAAGTAAAACGATTGCATTAAGCGCACCTACCAATGCTACTTATTGTGGCGATGCCAGCGGAAGCAACCTAAGTTCTGTAATCACAGCAACCACCACTCCCGCAGCAGCGTTGCCAGATGGCGTAGGTTATACTTACACTTGGTCGGCGACATTTAACGGCTCGGCAGTTAATCCAATTACTTCTATTGGTACAGTAGGTGGTGGTAATGCAGCAACAACAACATTTACACTCAATACAGCTACTGCGGGTACTTACGTGTTTAATGCCGCAGTAGTTTACACCTTGCTACCAGGCAATACTGGTACATTAAGGCCAACAGATGGTTGCGAAGTAAATACCACTACTACGCAAACCATTACGGTAACGCCTAAGCCTGGAAAACCAACCATTGTATTGGCTAACTAGTTGGTTAGGTATTAGGGTTTACCTAAAAGAATGGCTATACGTAGGCTGTTATATGTAGTTGTGCTTTTTTTACAAGTTACTCTTGTAAAAGCACAAGAACCTACCGTGATTAAGGTGCCTTATGGTACGCCAGTAACACTTGGCGTTAACAACCCAGATGGCAATTATACTTATCAATGGTACAGGGATGGCCGTGCCATGGCCAACCAAACCCGGTCTACCTTAACAGTAACTACGGCCGGAAACTATCAGGTTAGGGCTATCAATCAAGGAGATTGTGCATCGGATTTGTCTGATGTTTTTTCGGTGGTTTTAATGACTTCTGATTTGCAGGTGGTGAAAAAATCAGAAGCAAGGCATGTAGGCCCTAACGAAACCTTTGAGTACTACATTACAGCCAGAAATAACGGTAATTCTGATAATACAAATATTGTGGTTACAGATAGGTTGCCAAGCAATTTGAAATTTATAGCCGTTGATAAAACCGCAGCAGTTTACGAAGAGGGCTTGATTACTTGGCGTATTCCTTCTTTAACCGTAGGACAGGAAGAGACTTTAGTGGTTAAAGTACAAGGAAAAGCACAGGGATTGGTGGTTAATACAGCTAATATCCAAAGTACCAACACTATTTTGCCAGATTTGGTTCCAGAAAACAATAGCTCTACCGATACCAAAAAAATAATAGGAAACATTAAAATACCTAATGTAATTACGCCTAATGGCGATGGTAAGAATGATGTTTTAAAGGTGGATGGTATTGAACTTTACACAGAAAATAGCATTTCTATTTTTAATAGGTGGGGCAATGAAGTGTACCGTAGTCAAGGTTACCAAAACAACTGGAATGGTAATGGTTTAAGCGAAGGTACCTATTTCTATGTGCTTAAATTGGTTTCTAGAGAAGGCGTTTCGAGTAGTGTAACAGGTTATATCACCTTATTAAGAGATAAATAGTATGAAAAGACGCAGGTGGATCATTATCTTTTTATTAACGCTAATTGGTACTGCTGGCTTTGCTCAGCAAGATGCACAATACAGTCAATATATTTTCAATGCGGTTTATATCAATCCTGCGTACGCGGGTTATCGGGAGCGGTTAAACCTTAATGCAACTTATCGCAACCAATGGACGGGAATAAACGGTGCCCCCAAGAGTTTCTCGTTGGCAGTAGATGCATTAATGCCAAATGAGAGGGTAGGATTGTCGCTTACTTTAAGCGCTGATCAAATTGGTGCGCAGAAAAATTTGTCGGCTTTTGCCAACTATGCTTATCGGTTCCCTGTAAATGAAGATGAGACACATAAATTGGCTTTTGGCTTGGGAGCGGGCTTTCAACAGTTGGGGCTTTATGGAGATATGCTAGAACCTGAAGATTTGGGGGATAATTATATCCCCGCCGGAGCCGTAAAAGAGCTGGTGCCCGATGTGCGTGCTGGTGTTTTCTTCTCTACCCCTAAAATGTACCTAGGTGCTTCGGTGAATAACCTAATTGGAAAGTATATTTTAGATAGGAAAAATTTGGACTTTAATTTTCCTACGCCAGAGCCACATTTTTACCTTACTGGCGGTACTTTAATCCCGATAGTAGAGTACGAAATAGACTTTAAGCCGTTCTTTTTAATTAAGGATGATGCTGCGGGGCCAACCGTGTTAGATTTGAATGCGTTTTTCCTTTTTAAGCAAAAGTTATGGATAGGAGCCGGCTATAGAACTGGCATAAAACTATATGACAAGCCAGCGGTAGTGGGTAATGTGCGAAATACCAACGCTTTAATTGGTATGGCAGAAGTTTTTATCAGCGATAGACTCAGGATAGGCTATTCTTACGATCATAGCATGGGAGGTTTAGCAGGTTACAGCGGTTCTACCCACGAAATATCCATCAGCTGGAATTTTATGAACGAAAGAGAACGCCGCATTAATTTCTGTTATTTTTAAAAACTTAAATCAGGAATTAACAGCGTGGTTCCGTTAGGCTACTTATCATTCAAAGTTCCCTTCAGGGGATTTAGGGGTTAAATCTCATAACTAACCCCTCGTGCTGGTATCTCTACGTCATAGCCTTCTTCTTGCAAATCATCTTTAAAGGCATTTAAACTACCTGTTTCGCCGTGTACCAAGAAAACCTTTTTTAAAGTAGCTTGATCTTGTTGTTTAACCACATTCATCAAATCATCATGATCTCCATGCCCACTCAACAGATCTGTTTTTGCAATTTTTGCGTATACCATCAAATCTCTGTTTCTTAAACGAACAATAGGGTCGCCGCGTAAAAGCCGATCGCCTAAAGTGCCTTTAGCACAGTAGCCAATAAAGAGAATGGTGCAATAGTAATTTTGTATGTTGTAATACAGGTGGTCTTGAATCCTGCCTCCTTCCAACATTCCGGCGGAAGAAATAATGATGCAAGGATCTAAATAATTACTCACGGCCAGGCTCTCTTGCTGGGTTTGCAAGTAGGTAAGGTTATCAAACTCAAATTCATCGCCTTTGGCTTGATAAAAACTTTGGGCTTCTTCATTTACATATTGATGGTGTTTGCGATAGATATCGGTAGCGTGGTTGGCCAATGGGCTGTCCACGAAAACTTCTACAGGAGGTAAAAGTCCTTTGCTGAAAATTTGATTTAGCTTAAAAATTAGCGATTGTGTCCTGCCTATGCTAAATGCTGGAATAATCAGTCTTCCAGGGTTTTTGATGCAAGTTTCTTCTATGGTTTTAATTAAAGTTTCCTCTAGTGATGCGTTTTTAGAATGCAATCGACCGCCGTACGTAGCTTCGCAAACCAAGTAATCAACAGGAGGTAGCACATCAGGATTTACCAACACAGGATAGTCTTTTCTGCCAATATCGCCGGTAAAGGCTATTTTTTTGTTAGTCCCATTTTCGTTTACAGAAAGTATTACCGCTGCTGCACCTAGTAAATGTCCTACCGGCACAAAAGTTAGTTCAATATCCCCGTTAATTTTAAACGGCTTGTGAAAACCTATGGTCACAAATCTATCTACGGTTTCCATTACATGTTTTTGTAGATATAAGGGGGGCGGCCCGCTGTGGTGTTTTTGCCTATTTCTAGGCTTCTTTTTTTGCTTGCTTAAGAAAATATTTACCGAGTCTAATAACAATATTTCGGTTAAATCTGCTGTTGGACTAGTGCATAAAATCTGACCATCGTAACCCATTCTTACTAGTGTAGGTAAGTTTCCAGAATGGTCTATGTGTGCATGGGTAAGGATCACCAAATCAATGTTGGCCGGGTCAAAAGGGAAAAATAAATTTTGCTCCTGGTGATTTCCTTTTTCATAATCTAGGCCGCAATCTATTAATATATTATAGTTGTTTAGCTGTAAAAGATGCATGCTTCCGGTAACTTGTTGTGCAGCACCCCATATCGTTAATTTCATCTGTCGATATCAAAAATTAATTGGACAATATATGTTTTTGTATCCAATACTTAACAAAGCAACTGTATTTTTTCTTATAAATTCATGTTGGTTTTTTGGTGTGCCAAATTACTTATCCACATTTTTTTGACCTATAAATTAAGTTGGTTTATCATAGTGTGAGGCCGTTTTTTGGAACATAAATCCGAGTAATGCAGTACGCAAAATAGTGATATTCTTTGTGGCGTAATTTTGTTTTTGGCATAGTTTTTACGACTTGCCTTAGCAGAAATATGAATATCATAATGTAAATGACGCTAAAAACTATTTTAGTTAAAGTGTGTTTGCTAGATAATTAAAACTAAGAATAATGAAAAAGATATTGATGATAGCTGCAATTGGTGCAACAGTTTTGGCCTCTTGCGGTAAAAGCGAAAAGCAAGTAGCTTTAGAGAAACAACAAGCCTTAACAGCTTATAGAGATAGCATTAAGTTAGATAGTTTTAAACGAGCCGAGTTGGCTGCCGAAAAGCAAAGGGTAGAGGAGCAGCATCAGGCTGAGTTAGCTGCGGCTAGAAATAGTGCGGCAAGATCATACAGTTCCAATAATACCGTAACTACCTCGTCTGGTGGTGTAACCAATACCCAAGCTCAGAAAAAAGGCTGGAGCGATGCAGCAAAAGGTACGGCCATTGGCGCCGGTGTAGGTGCAATTGGTGGAGCTTTGATCGATAAGAAATCAGGAAGAGGCGCTATCATTGGTGGCTTAGCTGGTGCCGGTGCAGGTTACGTAATTGGTAGGGCCGAAGACAGAAAAAGCGGTCGTGTGCAACCTAAGCAATAAACTCTATCATATATATAAAAGAGAGCGTCCAAGTGTAATCACTAAGGGCGCTTTTCTTTTTATAGAACATTTTTAAATTAGCAACGTTTATCTTACAAAAGCCTTTACTTTGTAAAGCGACCATCTAAAATAAGTTGAGATGAAAACAGATTTGATCGAAATTTTTCAAACCATCAGAGCCGCAATGCAGCCTTACGAAACTTTTGGTTTCAGCTCTAGGATTAATTCTGACAAAGAATATGACCTTTGGAGCGAGAAAAATATAATGTTGTTAGGTAAACAGCGAAATGAAATCTATTTTGCAGGATTGAAGGTAATGACCAGTAGCGTTACGTTGCATTTTATGCTGATTTATACCAATCCAGAAGTCAAAGAGCTGTTGCATCCAGATTTGATTAAGCTGCTAAAAGGTAAATCATGCTTTCATTTCAAAAAGTTAGATGAAACATTAATGGAGCATATCACCAATGCGTTAAATATAGGTTACAAAGCATATAAACAAAACGAGTGGGTATAAAAAGGTTATTTCAGGAAGATTTTTTTTTAACTATACAGAAAAAGTATCATGCGGTAGAAAATATTCAAGCGCATCCGTTTGATATCGTTGCCATAAAAGGTTCGGTCTATATCAATCTTGTTCCGTTAAATACGCTTTTGTTGCCCCAACAATTACAATCTTTACAGGTAGCTTATCAGCAACAAGGTATTTTATTGGTTCATTTGTGGGAGGATGTTTGGCTAAACAAAAGAGAACAGGTACTGAGCAGGATACATTCTTTTTGTGGTAAAAATGAAAGTTTACACGGCCGGAAAACAAAAGTAACTGCCATAGCCGCAGCCCCTGCAAAAGCATTTTTACAAGCCCATCATTTGCAGGGCTACATTAAAACTAAATTTAACTTTGGCCTAATGCTTAACCAAGAGCTCGTTGCTGTGGCCTGTTTCGCAGCGGCTCGGCCTATGAAAAGCAAAGGAAATGACTACCAATCTGCCGAGCTGGTTCGCTTTGCCACCAAAACAGGCTATACCATAGTTGGTGGTCTTGGTAAATTAATAAACCACTTTTTGCAACAGGTTAAAGTAAATGATTTAATGACCTATGCTGATCGGGATTGGTCGTTAGGTAAGGGCTACGATAAGTTGGGTTTCCATTTTTCTGGAAATACAGATCCGGTTACATTTTATGTAGATACGGATACAATGCAACGTTACTACGCACATCGCCTACCCAAAAAAATAGTTCTCGCATTCGATGAACAAAAAGTATTAAATTTGGATGATTTTTTAATTCAGAAAGGCTTTTTGAAAGTGTTCAATACGGGAAACCTCAAATATCATCTCTATACAAATGTCTGATAAAAATTTGTTGATTGTACTGGGATCAACAGCGGTGGGTAAAACCAAGCTGGCTGTACAATTAGCCAAAGGTTTTAATGGCGAAATTATCAGTGCAGATAGCCGGCAGGTTTTTAAAGGAATGGACATTGGCACCGGCAAAGACCTATCGGAATATGTTGTGGATGGTCTTAGGATTCCTTATCACTTAATTGATATAAAGAATGCTGGCGAGAAATACCATGTAGACGCTTTTAAGGAAGATTTTTACTCGGCCTTCGGAACGGTGGCCAGTAAACACCGATTGCCCATTTTGTGCGGCGGTACCGGTATGTATATTCACAGTCTGTTGCAAAACCATCAATTCACCTCAGTTCCAGTAAACGAAAATTTACGCCACCAATTAATTCAGCTCGATAAAGAACAACTGAAAAGTAAACTCGATGAATTTCCTCTGGCACTTAGAGCGCAGGCAGATTACAGTTCTTCCAAACGATTGGTTAGGGCAATAGAAATTGCTCAGTTTTTACATGAAAATGGCAAGCTAGAACTGCAAAAAAGACCTGTGTTAAAACCTTTAGTGATAGGTTTGTATAATGATGTAGAAACTCGAAGAACCAAAATTTTATCGAGGTTAAACGATCGTTTAGCTAATGGACTGATAGAAGAAGTGCAAGCTTTGATAGCTACAGGCGTGAGCGAAGAAATGTTGGTTTTTTATGGTTTAGAATATAAGTTTGTGATTGCTTATCTAAAAAATGAGATGGATTTAACTACGCTTAAAGAACGTTTGGGGACGGCAATTTGCCAATTTGCAAAGCGACAAATGACTTTTTTTAGAAAGATGGAAAAAGATGGCGTGCAAATCGATTGGATAGAGGCAGTAGAAGATAAATTAATAGTAAAAAATAAAGCCTTAGATTTGGTGAGGCAGAATTTTAACTAAAATTATTGCATCTTCGCCTAATCATAATCGTCATGCTGGTTGGGTTCAGTATCAGCTATAATAAGTTCTGTAAAATTAGGATGACGGCTAACATTAGTTGCTATGGATCAAAAAATAAAGCCAATTATCAAATGGACCGGTGGTAAGTATCGGGAGTTCGCTTTATTTAAAAACCATATTCCTTCTTTTGAGCGTTATATCGAACCTTTTTTTGGCGGTGGGGGTGTTTTTTTTGCATTACAACCCAAAACACCGGTAATTATCAATGATAAAAGTACTGATCTTGTCAATTTCTATCGTCAAATTAATCAGCCGCGATTTAAAGAGGTACTTTACCAATACGCTGATGCTTGGGATGAAATTACCAAGTTTGCAGTGCAATTATGGGAACAAATAGGTAGCCAGTTTATTGATTACATAACACTTGATGACCAACAATTTGCGGGTGATATTATATTTAATTTGTATATTCCTGATGAATTCATAACGCTTAACAATACTGGTTTTATTGAAGATTACGAGCATCTTCAATTTTATTTGATGGATAGCTTATTGGATAAAGCCACACGCATCCAACGCATCTGTAAAAAAGAAAATAGGATATTTGATAATGCAGAGTTCAAAGATCATTTCGAAACAGGAATTAAAAGTGGCATTTACCTGTTCTTTAGAATGCTGATGAACAAAAATGCAAAGACACCAATCTTTTCGGAAGCAAAAGCCGCTGCCAATTGGTACTTTGTACGGGAATTTTGCTATGCATCTATGTTTAGGTACAACAATAAAGGAGAATTTAACATTCCTTATGGGGGTATCGCTTATAACAAAAAAAACTTCAGACAAAAAGCTAATCTGATTTTTGCCGAAAGCACACAAAGCTTGTTTGCTGAGGCAGATATTTATAATCAAGATTTTGAGGAAATGTTGGGTAAAATGGATTTAAAGCCTACAGATTTCATTTTTTTAGATCCGCCTTACGATAGCGAGTTTTCAGAATACGATCAAAATTCTTTTACACAAACCGACCAAAAAAGATTAGCTAATTTCTTAATTAACTGTCCCGCAAAATGGATGGTAGTGATTAAAGAGACACCATTTATTCGCGAAATATATACCCATCCTCAAATAAAAATGGTAACTTTTGGTAAAAATTACACCTATAATGTACGTGGGCGAAACAACAGAAAGGTAACCCATCTCATTATTACCAACTATTAGCCTATGCACCAATACTTGCAAATAGAACCCCATGTGTTTAATTGCAAAGTATGCCCCACACCCTGCGATGGTGTTAGCAAGATGAATTATGTTTTCGAAAACGATGCGGCCTTTTCAGAACATTATGAGCAACAGCTTATTGCGCACATCAATCAATTTACTCCCTTTAAAGCCCAAAAAACTACCCAAAAAGGATATCCGGACATAGAGGTGGTAAATAGCTTAGGACAGCACTTTTATATTGAAGTAAAGGTACAGCGCCGAACTTTTATGACAGTAGAAAAAATATTGCCCGAAAGTGGTCTAAAACCCTCTGAAACGGTTGCCCTTAATTTAAGTGATTTAACAAGGTACTTCGAACTTGAGCAGGAAAAACAAATTCACATTTTTATTTTTTGGGTGTTGCTTAACAGGCCTTGCATTTTAGGTGAAGATGAAAGTCGTTATTATTACCGTTTAGCATCAGAACTTAAACCAATTTGGGAGCGTGAGCAGCAGAAAAGAAAGTTTAGACGTAAGAGCGGTCAGGGAGATGAAGTAGAGGGGAAGCATTTAGGGGTAACGGTAAACTATCATTTCAGCTTAAAGGAACTTAAAGTTTGGGATGGTAAATTAAGCTAATGTAACAAGATTGTGTAGTTTTTAGTACAACCTTTGAGTTTGCTCTTTCCGAAAATTGACAAATGTTTTTAAAGGTTATTTAGTGAATTAATCTATTGTTATATAGTGTTTTAATTTGTTTTAATATCGCTTTTTCATTTTTCATGGCACACTGTTTGAATATTTTGATACAACCTACTATTGTAGTTCACATAGTTGGGAGACAAAATAAATTTAAAACATAATGAAATAACTAGTGTTGATAATTTCATTACCATTAAAAAAGAAAATACAATGAAAACTTATACAAAATTAATGGCAAGTGCAGTAGCTGCATTAGCTATTTTCGTAACCACAAATGTTAACGCTCAAACTGCTTCAGAACCTACAAATCCTTCTAGACAGAAATTAGGGGTTGGTTTAAATGTAGGTGTACCTACGAGTGATGCATTCAGTTTCGCCATAGGAGCAGACCTACGTTATCAAGTAGATTTAGATAGACAACTATCTATTCCAATTACTGCTGGTTATACCAACATGTCAAGAAAAGACGAATGGGGTGGTGGCAGCTTTGGTTACATTCCAGCTAAAGCAGGTTTGAAATATTTCTTCAGCACAACCGGATCAGGTGCTTATGCTTTAGCAGAGGCTGGAGCAGCATTTGGTACCAATAGCGGCTCGGGTACTTCTTTCGTCTATTCGCCAGCAGTAGGTTATGCTTGGAGCAATGGATTGGATTTAGGTGCCAAATACGAAGGACTTTCTAAAGATGGTTCTAATACAGGCTACGTAGGTTTGCGTTTGGCTTATGGTTTTAAATTGTAAACTAGCGTTAATAAATTATAATCATAATATAATATTATTAGGTCTCGGTAATTTTATCGAGGCCTTTTTTGTGTTTTTAGAATTTTAAATGCTATTTTGAGCACAAAACAAAACATGCCTTTAATGCATTGTTTCCAAATAGCAATCTTTAAATAGAATACGTATGCAAGGGAGAAAATATATGGGCTTAGTAGCCTTGGCTTTAGCTGCTTTGGTGTCTTGCCAAAGTAACCAACAGGCTAAAGAAAATAACGATACTGCCATTGTAACTGCAGATACAGCACTTAGTGCTCCACAAACTTTTAAGGATCAAAAGCTGCAAAATATTTATACAGCTTATATCAACCTAAAAGATCATTTGGTGGCCACAAAACTAGAAGCCGCTAAACCCGCTGCAACTGAGTTGGCTAAAGCTTTACAAGGGTTCGAAGGCTGTGAAAATGCAGCTATTATTGCTGGTAAAATTGCCGATGCCAAAGACATTAAGACCCAAAGAGCAGCTTTTACAGATTTAAACGTAGAAGTTATCCCGGTGTTTAAACATGCGGCGCTGGCTTCTGGTACAATTTACGTACAACATTGTCCAATGGCTAATAATGGCGATGGTGGCGATTGGCTTTCTTCGGAAAAGAAAATCCAAAATCCTTATTATGGAGATGAAATGATGGAGTGTGGGAGAATAGCCGAAGAAATTAAGGCAAAATCAAGTATTTAAAAATTAAAATCAGATTAGAAAGTGCGAAAAAATGTAACAAGTGTATAATTCTTTCGGCTTAAATTTCAATAAACGAAAATAACTACTTATAATTATATAAAATTTTAAATATATGTCAACTACTGCAGAAATTAAGATAGACGGACAGACTTATGAGTTTCCAATAGTTACCGGAACAGAAGGCGAGAAAGCTATCGATATTTCAAAATTGAGAGATCTTACAGGTCACGTTACGTTAGATTTTGGATATAAGAATACAGGCGCTACAAAAAGTGCTATTACATTTTTGGACGGAGAAGAAGGTATTTTAAAATATCGCGGTTATCCGATTGAAGAACTGGCTGAAAAAGCTTCTTTTTTAGAAGTTGCTTATTTATTGATCTATGGCGAGCTACCTTCTAAAGAAACGGTAGATAAATTCCAAAAGGATATCAGCATGCACACGTTGATCCATGAGGATATGAAGAAGTTTTTTGATGGCTATCCATCGAAATCTCATCCAATGGCTCAATTGTCTTCATTGGTTTGTTCGCTTTCTACATTTTATCCAGAGAGCTTAGAGGCAAACCAATCTGAAGAGCAAAAGAACGATACCATCATTAAGATGTTAGCTAAAATGACCACTATTGTAGCTTTTATCTATAAAAAATCTTTAGGACATCCGCTCATTTATCCAAAAAACAAATACGATTACATTACCAACTATTTGTGGATGACTTTTGGCCAACGTACCGAAGATTTTGAACCAAATCCTGTAGTGGTTAGCGCCATGAACAAGTTGTTGATTCTTCACGCAGATCACGAGCAAAACTGTTCAACTTCTACCGTAAGGATTGTGGGTTCATCGGATTGCAACTTATACGCTTCTATTTCTGCCGGTATTTCTGCACTTTGGGGACCATTGCATGGCGGTGCCAACCAAGCGGTGATCGAGATGTTAGAGCGTATTAAGGAAGATGGCGGCGATACCGACAAGTGGATCGCAAAGGCAAAAGATAAAAATGATCCTTTCCGTATGATGGGCTTTGGTCACCGTGTTTACAAAAACTTTGATCCAAGAGCTAAAATCATTAAGAAAGCTTGCGATGACATCTTAGAAAGCTTAGGTATCAACGATCCCGTATTAGAAATTGCTAAAAAGTTAGAACAAGCGGCTTTAACAGATCAATATTTTATCGATCGTAAATTATATCCAAATGTAGATTTTTACTCGGGTATCATTTACAGAGCCTTAGGTTTCCCTTCGGAAATGTTTACTGTTCTTTTTGCCCTAGGTCGTTTACCAGGATGGATTGCACAGTGGAAAGAAATGAGGGAAAATAAAGAACCTATCGGCAGACCACGTCAAATTTACGTTGGTGATGTAGATAAACACATGTAATTGTACTCTCTTTACAACCAAATATATGATTGCTAAGCCGGTGGATTGCCGGCTTTTTTTGTGGAGTTTGGTTTTTTAATGAGTGATATAATGAATTTAGAAAAGACAACAGATTGTTGTTTTAATTAGAGATGCTCTGATCTATTTGTTGTTAAAGAAAGAATTCATTTGATTAAATAATCTATCTAAAGGCTGGTTTTGATCTAAAATTGTATAAAAAACATTGTTAACCGACATATCTACAACTTGATCATTTCTTATCGCTAAAAGATGTGGAAACTTATGATAGTTATGTAATCGATACAGCGCAACCGAAATATACTTCGGAGGATAGTCTGAAACAATTTCTTTTCCGTCGAGATAGATAATTTCTACATCTGACCTTAAATTTGGAATAATTACTTCTTCTATGAAATCCTTTGAGTTCAGTCTATTGTTATAGCAGAAGAAATTTTTGCCATTAATCTGCTTTAAGAATATTAAGTATTCTTTTTCAAACTTTTTATCTTGAAAATAATTTATGGGATAGAAAATGAGTAGAAATATAGCAAGAATTGGCATGGCAATTACAATAAGTAGAAGAACGAAACTAACTGTAAAAGCATAATCAAAAATCTTATCTATAATTTTCATTTACTGAATTGATTTTATTTCTTCACTTTCCAACCTGTTTCCTTATCATATTTTAAACGATAGGTTTTGGTTAAAAACTCGCTATTGTCTTCTGGTTTTCTTTGAAACGCAGCAAATGGTGTATTTACCTTTTTAAGAGATACGGTTACTTTAGCAGTAGCATCATTTACTTTAGAGAAATCTACAGGTTTTTCTTCTGTCAATTCGTAGGTAACCGCTTTAACGGTTGCCATGTCTGTTTCTTGCTTTAAAACAAAATCGCTAGCTTTTTGCGTAAGTTTGGCACTGTAAACATAGCTGCTATCTTTAGAAAGAAATTTCTTTTTTGCACTTAGTAACGTAAGTGTAATATAGCCCTCGTTAGCCAATTTACGATAGTTTTCTAATTCGGTATATTCTTTCTCGTTGTTAAATTTAAGCTCGCCAAAATCAAACCTAGTGGTTTTATATTCTGGATTACCTTTTAAATAGGTAGTAATTACCTTACCAGCCTCATCGGTATTAATGCTAGCGTTGTTTTGGCAGGCAAATAGGGTAGTGGTTATTAGGGTAATTAATATTGTTTTTTTCATGTTGCTTTCGTTCAATTGTTTATCCTCCCTCTTCATCTCCCTCCAAAGATAGACATGTGATGCCTATGTAATTTATATATCCCCTCCTTTGGAGGGGTTAGGGGAGGCCGTTTATTTCCTAAAGCTATTCGCTTTCTTTAAATTTTCCAAATTTGGAAGTATCATTGATGATAAAATGATCAATACACCAATCCACCTTATCAAACTTACTTCTTCATGCAGAACCAATGCCGACATGCTGACTGCCACTGGTAATTCTGCAGAACTTAATATAGAGCTTAGGGTTAAACCAATTTTTGGGATACCAGAAGCAAAACATAATGGAGGGATAACTGTGCCGAAAATAGCTAAAATCAACCCCCATTTAAGTAAACTGCCCCCTAAAGCACCATTGAAAAGAAAAGTTGGAGGAAGTACAGCAAAAATCAAAATACAGGCGCCTGTAATCATTAAAGCACTTTTTTGCAGTGGCGGATATTCGTTGCCTAGATTGCCATTCAGCATCAAGAAAATGGCGTAACATAATGCGGCAACCAAACCGTAGCCAATACCAGCAATACTTAAATTTGCTGCTGCTTGTTCGAAATAGCCACTAGCTGCAATAGTACCCAGCAAAATCATGATGATGGCGAAAACCTGAAGCATATTGGGTTTTTTCTTGAAGAATACTAATTCGAGCAGTACGCTAATCCATACAAATTGCATTAGTAAGATAATGGCTATAGAAGCGGGTACAAGTTTTACGCATTGATAATAAGTTAAACTTACTAAACCAGTAAAAGTACCAGCCAATACAAGTTTGAGCCAGTGTGTTTTGATCATTGGTTTAGGCTTATTTTTGCTTTGAGTTTGCCGTTGGATCAAATAAACTGTCCAAAGCAGTATTGCACCAAATAAAGCTTGGGTGCCGGTAACATCGCTAAGCGAATATCCATCGGCATAAGCCAGCTTTACGAAAGTGGATAGAATGCCAAAACTGCAAGCGCCAAATAATACGAGAAGAATACCCTTGAAAGTCAAAATTAGTTAGATGTCAGAAGTCCGAAGACGGATGATGAAATTTAATAATTTTTTATTGTAGCTATTAGTTGGTTCTACCGCCAAACCTCGGTCATCAGACATCAGACATTGGTCTCAATTGCGCTAAATAACGTTTAATCGTTTCTTCTAACCCCAAGTAAAGTGCATCGCTAATTAAGGCGTGGCCTATAGAAACCTCTAACAAGCCCGGGATGGTTTGTGCGAAATATTTGAGGTTATGCAAATCCAAATCGTGGCCAGCATTAATGCCAATGCCTAACTCGTTAGCTTTATGTGCTGCGGCTAAATACGGAGCAATGGCTTTTTCTCTATTGTTGTAGTATTGTTGGGCGTAGGCTTCGGTATAAAGTTCAATTCTATCGGTTCCAGTAGCTAGCGCATTTTCAACCATTTCAACCACTGGATCAACAAAAATGGAAACTCGGATACCAGCGTTTTTGAATACAGCTACCATTTCTTTCAAATAATCTTGATGTTTGATGGTATCCCAACCGTGGTTGGAAGTGATTTGACCTTCTGCATCTGGCACCAAAGTAACCTGAGCAGGTTTGTTGGCCAGTACTAAGTCTACAAATTTTTGCTCTTTGCAGTTACCTTCTATGTTAAATTCTGTTGCAATTACCGCTTTTAGATCAAAAGTGTCTTGATAACGGATATGTCGCTCATCGGGACGGGGGTGTACGGTGATACCTTCTGCACCAAATTTTTCGCAATCTAGCGCCACTTTAACCAAATCAGGATTATTGCCACCTCTGCTGTTGCGTAGCGTAGCAATTTTGTTGATGTTAACCGATAGCTTTGTCATGTAGCAAAGATACGGTTTAGCCACAGATGCACAGATAAAAATAAATTGATTTGATATTTTGATGATATCTTGAAATTAACCTGTGTATCTGTGGCTTTAAATTATTTAGATTTTGGCTTTTCTGTTTTCTTGGTTTCCACTAACTGCACTGATTTTGCTTTAAATCTGCCATTAACGATTTCTCCTGTAACGGTCGCTTTTCTAATGGCATTGCAAAAGCCATCATCAGCATGGGCATCGCCAAAGTCGTCTATTTTTCTGCCATCTACAAAATAGGGCTTGCCATCAATTCTAACGGCCAAGTCACAACCTTTTCCATCCATTTTGAACATGCACTCGCCGCAAGCAATTTCAACTTGTTTTTTCTCTATTTTAGTTGTTTTTGCTGGAGTTTCTTGTGCGTTGACGATATACGCTAATAATGTGAATAATATGAATAAGCTTGTTTTTTTCATGATTTTGTCGATTAGGTAATACAAATATGGTAATTATTGACTAGAATAAACATAGCTTCAATTTTCTCTCTCGCTGATTTTGCTGATTACCGAAACGCTGATTTTAGCAGATTTCTTTTAGTGATTAGGATGTGCGGTCTGTGATATGTATTAATAGCTAGCACTGCAAGAGCAAAGTTTGTTTATTGTACAAGCCTTGCATTTTAAACCTGATTGCAGTGAAAATTCTTTTGGTGTACTACTAGTTTTAGACTTCGTAAGTTTTCAAAACTTACGAAGTCTGTTCCATACAGTGCCAATCACAAAAGATTGTAATGAAAAGCAGGGCTATAATTTCCTATGAAACTATATCCCTGCTTTTCAGTCATAATTTTTAAGTTTAATATTGGTAGATTTCTCACATGCGTTCGAAATGACGGCCAAGTTGTCTAATTTTTTCTAAGCAATTACCTCTTGTAAATGGTTTGCCTTTTTCTTGTAACTCCAGTAAAATACAATTGGATATACGAACAAATTAAATAGCGTATTGGTAATTAAACCGCCTATTACCACCACTGCTAAAGGTTTAGAAGCTTCGGAACCAATGCCTGTAGATAATGCCGCTGGCAATAGACCTATCGCCGCCATCAAAGCTGTCATAATTACTGGGCGCATTCTTGTGGCAATTCCGTCTTTAATGGCATCGGCAAAAGTCCAAGTAGGCTGGTGCTTTAATTCTGTGATATTACTTTTGAACTTTGTGATCAGGATAACTCCATTTTGCACACAAATGCCAAATAGTGCAATAAAACCAATACCAGCCGAAATATTAAAGTTAATTCCTGTGACAATTAGTGCCAAGATACCGCCAACCATAGCAAACGGCACGTTGTTGAGCACCAATAAGGCATCTTTCACGTTTCCGAATAAAATGAACAGGATAAAGAAAATCAATAATAAACTAATAGGAACTGCTTGAGAAAGCTGCTTGCTTGCTCGCTGCTGATTTTCAAAGTCTCCTGCCCATTCTAAACGGTATGGCTTTGGCAACTTAATGGTCGCATTTACCTTTTGCTGCGCTTCGGCAATTACACTCCCCATATCTCTACCACGGATAGAGAATTTAATTGCGCCGTAGCGGGTATGTTTATCACGATAAATCATGCTTGGTCCCGTAATTTTTTTAATTCTGGCGATTTCTCCCAAAGGTACTTTAGAACCCGAAATGGTAGGTACCCGTAAGTTGGCAATTGCGGTTTCATCATTTCTAAAGTCTTCGGGGTAACGGATAATCAGATCGAATTTTTTCTCGCCTTCATAAATTTGTGTAGCTGCTTTTCCACCAATAGCCATTTCTACTACAGCATTGGCATCGGCAGTGCTTACACCGTATAAGCCCATTTTACGCTGACTTAAATCAATCTGTAATTCTGGTTGACCTAAGTTTCTTAAAATCCCTAAATCCTCAATGCCATCCACAGTTTTCAGGATGTTGAAGATTTTTTCTTCTTCTTGCTCGATAAATTCGAAGTTGTCGCCAAAAAGTTTCACTACAATAGAGCCCTTTACGCCAGAAACAGCTTCTTCCACGTTATCAGAAATAGGTTGGGAGAAATTTAAACTGATGCCCGGAAAGCCTTTGAGTTTCTCCTGCATACGCTCAATGAGCTGCTCTTTAGTCTGTTTTCGCTTCCATTCTTTTTTGGGGTAGATGTCCACATGGAACTCCATATTGTAAAAGCCGGTAGCATCGGTACCATCGTTTGGTCTACCGGTTTGCGATAAAACCTGTTTTACTTCCTCAAAACTTAAAAAGATTTTACGCATCTCATTAGATAGCTTTTTGGTTTCGTCTAAAGAAATACTCAGCGGTCCGGTAGCGCGAACATAGATAGAGCCTTCGTCTAGATTAGGTAAAAACTCGCTTCCCAAAAACTTAAAGCTTATCAGTCCAGAAACTAAAACAATTATCGAAGTAGTGAATGCTATTTTTTTGAATTTAAAGCATTTGTCGTAAATTTTTAAGGTGTGTTTGGTGATGAATGCTAAAAAGAAATTGTGTTTTTCTTTGACGTTTTTCTTTAGCAAAATGCTCGCCATGGCAGGTACCAAGGTAAAGGTTAGCAATAACGCACCTAACAAGGCAAAACTCAGTGTCCATGCCAAAGGCGAAAACATTTTACCTTCTACTTTTTCGAAAGTAAAGATGGGCATTAAACCAGTAATGATGATCAGTTTGGCGAAGAAAATACCTTTGCCATTCTCTAGACAAGCTTTTTTAATTAAGCCCAACTTGCTGATTTTGTTGAATTTTTCCATCCCTACTTTATGGGCTTTTTGGTCGAGCACAACAAAAATACCTTCGACCATGACTACTGCACCATCTATGATAATCCCAAAATCAATGGCGCCCATAGATAAGAGATTTGCCGACATGCCTTTTAGCTTTAAACAGATAAATGCAAATAACAAAGCTAGGGGAATAACTATCGATACAATTAAGGTAGTCCGCCAATCGGCCATAAAGAGGAAAACAATTACGGTTACGAACAAAATTCCTTCGAACATATTGCCCATAACCGTATGCGTAGCAAAGTTTACCAAATCCTCGCGGTCGTAAAACGATTTGATTTTGACATCATCTGGCAAGATATTATGGTTGATTTCTTCAATCTTAACCTTCAGTTGCTTAATCACTTCGCTCGGATTTTCCCCTTTGCGCATCACCACAATGCCTTGTACTACATCGGGGTCGTAATCTCTGCCTACCTGTCCTAAACGTGGTAAAGCAGCTTCGGTAACTTCGGCAATGGTTTTTACATAAATTGGAATGCCGTTGTAGTTATCCACCACAACATTTCTAATTTCTTCGATGTTGTTTAACACCCCGATGCCACGAACCACATAAGCTTGTCCGCCTTGCACAATCACATCGCCGCCCACATTGATGTTGCTTTTAGAAACGGCATCGAATAATTCGGTAGCGGTAACATTGTACTGTATAGCCTTCTGCGGATCAACGGTAATTTGGTAGGTTTTTACTTCGCCTCCAAAACTTACTACATCGGCAATGCCGGGTACCGATAGCAGTTCCCTTTGGATGGTCCAATCTTGGATGGTTTTTAATTCTTTAACCGATTTTTGATCGCTGGTTAGCGTATAACGAAAAATCTCACCAGTTGGCCCATACGGTGGCTGTACTTCCGGTTGGATGCCATCAGGCAAGTCTGCTTCTTCAATATGATTGTTTACCTGCACTCTGGCAAAGGCATAATCTACCTCATCATCGAAAGTAATTTTAACAATAGATAGTCCGAATAGGGAAGAAGAGCGGATGCTAGTTCTTTTTTCGGTTGGGTTCATCGCTATTTCTAACGGGCGGGTAACAAATTTTTCTACTTCTTCGGCACTTCTGCCTGGCCATTGGGTAATAATGGTTACGTTGGTGTTCGTTACATCTGGAAAAGCTTCAATGGTGGTTTTTTTGAAACTCAGGTAGCCCGCCAACACCAAAATGAAGGTGGTAAAGAAGATGAAATATTTATGCTTTAAAGAAAACCCAATGATGGTTTTAATCAGTTTATTCATGTTGTGTTTACTTATTCGTCATCTCGAACGCATGTGAGAGATTTGCTGTCAACTTACAGATTTCTCAGTCGTACCTCCTTCGAAATGACGGTGTATGGGTCAATTACTTCAAACTTTCAAAAAGGAATACCTGTTTTGACGCTACTACTTTATCGCCGGCAGTTAAACCTTTGCTCACATAAGTTCGGTTGCTGGTTTTACGGGCAATCTCGATTTCTTGCACCCTAATTTTCTCTTTGGGGTCTAATACCAGCACATAGTTTTTATTTTCATCGAAAATGACTGTCTCGGGATTTACCGAGGGCAGGTTAACGTCTGATTTGGCAGCGACCTTTACCGTCGCCATCATGCCGGGTTTCAAGCTCAAATCTTTGTTGGTGATATTGACCCTAGCATTGATGACCCTGCTTTCGTTGTCGATGGTGTTGTAAATGCGTTCTATTTTGCCTCGATAGGGTTTTTCTGGGTAAGAAAGTACCGAAACTTCTACTTCATCTCCTTCCTTCAACATCGCAAATTCAGATTCGTAGATATTGATTACTGCCCAAACCTTTGACAAGTCGGCTACTTTAAACAAAGCATTTTCATTGTCTGGACGCAGTTGCATGTGGCTATTTACATGCTTCTCAATCACAAAACCATTAATTGGGGAGCGCAATTGGTAGTTTCCTTTTGTATTGCCACCGTTTAATTTTAGGGTAGTGTTGGCACGTTGTAACTCTGCTTTTTTAATGATGAGGTCGTTTTTAACTTCGGCTAACTCCTTTGCCGAGCTCAAGCCGCTTTTATACAATTCTTCGGCCTGTTGCAAAGCCCTTTCTGCAATTTTAAGTTCCGCTTCTGCACTGGTTACTTCTTTATCAAAGCCCGCCATTTCAGCGCTGCTTACACTCGCCAATACCTGTCCTTTATTTACACGATCTCCAATTTTAACGTTTATGGCACCAACAATTCCACTCACCATGGGATAAATGGCGGCTTGCAAGTCGTCGTTAGCGGCAATCTTTGCCGAAAAGTTTAGGTCCATGCGGTTGTTGGGCGACTGTACCGTGTCAATCAACAACTTGCTGATTAGTGAATCGGTAACTTCGAAGCGGTCTTCCTTAACGGCGGTTGGCGTAGTAGTTGTGCAGCGTTGTGCCACTATTCCTGCTATTGCAATAAGGCACAGGTATTTTTTTGGGGATTTTAGATAAGACATATTTATTTGAATAGGGTGGTGCCGGTAACAAAATTGATTTCTTCCTTGGCATTAATTAATTCGTATTGTAGTTGATGGTATTGCAATACGTTTTCTTTGTATGATTCGTAGAAGTCTAGAAATTCCAGTAGGCTGATGTTCCGTTTAGCGAAATTTTTGCTTACTTCTTCTATTAACTTTTGATAGTCTTGATTGAAATTTTGATTTCTGCCTGCCATTAAATCCTCAATACGTTTTGTGCTTTGATAGGCTTTGAAAACTTCATTCGCTAGCATATTTTCTGTCTGATTGTAGGCCACCTGTTGCGCTTCTATGGCTAGTTTAGCTTTTTTGATTTCACCTTGGTTTCTGTTAAAAAGTGGGATAGGTATGCTCACTCCAATGCCTGTATATCGTTCGGGGTAATTTCCTTTTAGGTCGTAAGCTAAGGACAATTGCACATCTGGAATGGCATTGGCTTTTTGAAGTTTCAAATCCTGTTGTGCATAAAGCACTGCGGTTTGCGCCGATTTCAAGTCTACTCTGTTGGCTTTGGCCGAATCGAGTAGTGTATTATAAGCAATTTCGCTTGCTTTGAGCTTGGTACTTTCTGGCGCTAGGGTTTCAATCGTGGTAGAAGAATTGATTTGGGTCAGCAGTTTCAAGGCTGCTGTTAAATCATCAATTTCTGCGTGGATTTGATATTGTTCTGCTTGGAGCGTGTACAGTAGCGATTTAATACGGATCACATCTTTATTGGCAATGTTTCCTAAGCTTAGTTGCTTGTTGGAAGCTTGCAATAATTGCTCCAGAGCTTTTACCTGTCCGTGGTAAATTTTTGCAGATTGCTGTAGGGAATGTAGTTTAAAAAATGTGCTGCGTAATTGATACCTTAAAGTTCGCATTAAATCAAAGTATTCGAACTCTTCGAGTTTTACCGCAGTATTTGCCAATTTGATGCGCTTGTTTCTTTTACCCGCAAGTGTAAATAGTTGAGATATTTGTGTAGTGAACTGCCCTGTAGCATACGAAGTTTCCAAAAAACGTTTAGTTTCGTGGTTGTAGAACAGGTTCTCATGCGTAAGCTCTGGGTTGTCGAACAGCTTTGCGGTAATCACATCGGCCTTAGCCTGGTCTATCTCATATTTAGCAAGTAGCAACTGGTAGTTGCCGGCAATAAAGCGTTTTTCAGCATCAGCTAAGCTTAGTTTAAGCGTGTCTTGGGCAAAGGATGTTTGTGTAAATCCTACAAGGCAACAGATGAATAATAGTTTTATTTTCATTGCTGCCAAAGCTATTTTTATGGAATTAAACGCGAATTAAATCGAAATTAAAAAGTGATTAAAAATTTCTCTATCCTTTGGTTTAGGTCTTCGTTAGCCTTGCGAAGGGTGGCAGGGTAAAGCATGAAATAAAAATTGAGCCCGCATTAAGATCCCAGACTAATCCGATAACTATCGGATCTGGAATGATAAACAATGCGAAGGAACCGTGGATAAGGTAAATTTTAATCATTAATCTCAAATCGCAAGGCTCATTAATAAAAAAATCCGATTGTTGGTTTACAATCGGATTTTCTAAGTTTTATTGAAAGAGATTATTTTTCCTGCATTTTACTTACGGCGGTATTCAAAGCACTTTTGATTTTCTCGGTGGCACCTTTCAACGCCAAATCGTAAGTATTGCCAAGGTCACTGGCTACCAATGGGGGCTTGCCATCTAATCTAGCTTCTATCAAGCATTTTTTATCATTGAGACCACTTTTGCTGCCATTCTCGTCAGATAAATGAATTTCTACACGAGAAAGATGATTGCTGTATCGATCTAAATCTTTAGTTAATTGATCTTTGATTTGTTTTTCGTAAGGCTCGTGAATAGTTAAATTCTTATCGGCATTTAATTGAATATTCATATCTAGGTATTTTAAGTATACTAGATTAACAAATAATTGAAGGGCCTTGTTTTCCAAATGAATGCTTTTTTATCAGGTTTCAAACTGAGAAAAACTAGCAGACTTGCCAAGTTATTGAAAACGTTGTTCCTTTCTCATTAGATGTAAAATCTAACTTTCCCTGAGTTAAATTGATGATATGGTTGGCCATGTATAATCCCATGCCTTCGCCACTTAATGTGCTTTTTGGGCTAGAGGTGTAAAAAGCTTTGTAGATGTTAGGTTTGTCATTAGGGCTAATACCCATGCCGTTATCCTTAATTTTAATTTGCAAATATTGCTTGTTGGCAAATAGGCTACAGTAAACATCTTGATAATTAGAAAATTTAAAAGCATTGCCAATAATATTGTTTAAAGCAATTTCTAGCAGGTTTTTATTGATGTGGAGTGTCAGTAAATCGGTTTTGTCTGGTATTTCTTCCAAATTGATGACAAGTTTGCTTTGCTTGTTATTTTGTGCCCAATGCGCTTGCAGCTCCCAAAGTAGCTCGTCAATTCTGATAGCTTCTGTTTGCGTAGCGCCTAGTTCTAAATCTGTTTGTGCTAAACTCAGTAAGCTATTGATGGTGGCATTCATTTTGTCGGCATCGTCTATTACCGACTGGAGCGCTTTTTTATATTCCTCCGGATTTCGAGTTTTGCTGAGGGCAATTTCTGCTTCCATCAATAAGCTTGTAATTGGCGTTCTAAGTTCGTGAGAAGCATTGGCCACAAATGTTCTCTGTAAAATAAAGGCTTGCTCCAAGCGGTTTATCAGTTGATTGAAGTTTTGTGCAAGCAGATTAATTTCATCTTTATGCTTAGTTTCTTGCACCCGAAAATCAAGGTTGCTGGGTTTGATCTTCTTAACTTCATCGATAAAAACATCTAAAGGTTTTAAGATGCGCTTGGCAATCCACCTAGCCGAAAGTAACAAACCAACTGTGATGATGATGAACGTGCCGATCATGATCAGCCTTAGCTTGCCAATTCTGTTGAAGGTACTATTGTCAATTGCCGAAGCTAGGATCACAAAATCGCCTTGATTATCTCTGTAAAATATCCCTACTGTTTGTCTTAAACCATCTTTTGTGCGTAGTTTTTTAGCTTTACGTACTTTATTGATGAAATCGTTGGTCCAAAACTGTTGGCTGTCTCGGATAAAACGAGGTTGGTTATGGTTGTCATAGATCCGCACAACCTCGCCGTTTAGGTTCTCTAAATAGGCGGTTTTTACGCTTTTTAAGGAGTCTGCAGAAATTTCATCGGCTTCGAGATAGAGTTTAGCATTAATGAACGCCCTGTCATAAAGCCGATCGTAAAAATCACTTTCCAAAAATTTGATAAAAATAAAGTAAATGGCAAATAAAACCGCCAATAGTACGGTGGTGCTAATTAGCGTGAAATAAATGGCAAGCCTGTCCTTAATCTTCATTGGCAATTATTTTAAGATGTATCCCATGCCAATTTTTGTGTGGATAAGCTTTTTATCAAAGCCTTTTTCAATTTTGTTACGCAGAAAGTTTACATAAACATCTACCACGTTGGTGCCAGTGTCAAAGTTGATATCCCAAACCTTTTCGGCAATATATCGCCTAGAGAGTAAACGGTTTGGATTACGCATAAATAGCTCTAAAAGCGCAAATTCTTTAGCTGTTAAATCGATGGAATGGCCATTTCTTTTCACTTCTTTGCTCTCTAGGTTAAGTGTAAGATCGTTAAATTGTAATTGATTTATAGCTGTTTTTTGATGAAAGTTTTGCCTTCTCAGCAAAGCTTCGATACGGGCCAGTAATTCTTTAAAATGAAAAGGCTTTACAAGATAGTCGTCTGCGCCAGCCTCTAAACCGCTCACTTTATCGTCTACGGTTCCTAAAGCCGTGAGCATTAATATTGGCGTTAGGGTATGGTTTTCGCGTAACGCTTTACAGATGGCTATACCTGTAAGCTGTGGCATCATCACATCAATAATCAAGAGCTGGAAAATTTCTGATTGAAACGCTGATAAGGCACTTTTGCCATCTTGATAGCTATGCACTTCATAGCCATTTTCTTCTAAACCGTTCTTGATGAGCGCTGCAATTTTATGATCGTCTTCTGCTAAACCAATACTGTACATGCTTCAAAATTAGTATTTATTTTTTAACGGCTGGGAGCATACTAAAGACCTTGCAGGCTAATAAGTAAGATGTTTGCAAATTGTTAGAAACCACAAAGCCCCGAAATTTTCGAGGCTCTATATTCTTTATTCTTTGCTCCTTGTTCCTTTATCCTTGTTCTAAATTAAAATTCAGCACTTTTTGGGAAACGAGGAAATGCAATTACATCGCGGATATTGGTCATGCCAGTTACGAAAAGCACCAAACGTTCGAAGCCTAAACCAAAACCTGCGTGTGGTGCCGAACCAAAACGACGTGTATCTAGATACCACCATAGTTCTTCTTGCGGTACACCCATTTCATCCATGCGTTGTTTCAATACATCCATGCGTTCTTCACGTTGCGAGCCGCCAATCATTTCGCCAATGCCCGGAAATAAAATATCCATAGCGGCCACCGTTTTGTTATCGTCGTTTAAACGCATATAGAACGATTTAATATCTTTAGGATAATCCGTTAAAATTACTGGGCGCTTAAAGTGTTTTTCTACTAAATAACGTTCGTGTTCACTTTGTAAATCGGCTCCCCAGCTGTCAATCAAATATTTGAATTGTTTCTTTTGATTTGGTTTGGAAGCTTTTAAAATATCAATTGCCTCTGTATAAGTTAAACGTTGGAAATCATTTGCTAAACAGAAGTCTAATTTTTCGAGTAAAGAAAGTTCACTGCGCTCATTCTGAGGTTTTTGTTTCTCTTCCTCTAATAACCTGTTATTTAAGAATGCTAACTCTTCTTTACAGTTTTCCTTCGCATAGCTGATCACATATTTCATCATATCTTCAGCCAACTCCATGTTGTTTTCTAAATCTGCGAAGGCAACTTCTGGCTCAATCATCCAAAACTCTGCCAAGTGGCGGGTAGTGTTCGAGTTTTCTGCTCTAAAAGTAGGGCCGAAGGTATAAATTTGTCCAAATGCCATAGCGGCTAATTCACCTTCCAATTGTCCAGACACGGTTAAGTTGGTTGCACGACCGAAGAAATCTTCTGAAAAATCTACTTTTCCGTCATCAGTACGAGGGGTTTTATCAAAGTCTAATGTCGTTACTTTAAACATTTCGCCAGCACCCTCGGCATCACTTGCCGTAATTACGGGAGTGTGCATATAAACAAAGCCTCTTTCGTTATAAAACTGATGAATAGCGAAAGATAAGGCATGACGTACTTTAAACACCGCATTAAAAGTGTTGGTTCTAAAGCGCAAGTGCGCAATTTCCCTTAAAAACTCTAAGCTGTGCTTTTTAGGCTGCAAAGGGAATTTTTCGGGATCGCTATCGCCCAAAATTTCTACTTCTGAAGCTTTAATTTCTACCGTTTGGCCTTTACCTAACGATTCGATTAAAGTACCAGTAGCTTTAATGGCCGCACCAGTAGTAATTCTCTTCAACAAATTCTCGTCGGTATTATTAAAATCAACTACTACTTGGATATTGCCCATGCAAGATCCGTCGTTTAACGCAATAAACTGATTATTACGGAAGGTTTTAACCCATCCCATAACCGTTACCTCAGTGTTAAAATCTGTAGATTTTAATAAGTCCTTAATTTGTTGTCTCTTAATCATATTGAGTTTATTGTAAAAGCTGCAAAAGTAAAGATTTGTTGCCTAATTTTAGGCATTTTAGTGCTTAAAATTTAAACTAAGTTTGCCTATCTTTCAATGAATATGGCTATGTTTGTTATAACACTTATTCCAAATACGCAGTGGCAAATTTACGTTCGTGGCTAAGCGCTAATCATATTATCGGTAATCCTCAGAAGTTTTCGTTAGAAGAAAGAATATTTAATACTTTTTGTGTAATTGCGGTAATTGCGCTTTTTTTAGAGATTTTTTTTAATTATTACATCGGCCTAAAAACTGTTGCTTTAATTTGTTTATTCGGTGCACTTTTTTCTGGCGGTCTTTATTATTTGTCTCGATACAGGCGTAGCACCACCTTGGCTATCACTTGTTTGGGCATTGTAGCCAATTTTACATTTTTGCTTAACTATTTCTTTAATTCGGGCATTTATGGTCCAAATTTAGTTTTGTTCTGCTTAATACTACTTATTACTATCGTAGTGGTTCCAAAAAAGCAATTGGCGCTGTGGATTGGCTTAAATTTGGTAACCGTTTTTGGGGTGCTCGCTTTCGAGTATTGCTATCCAGAACTTATTCCTAACGCTTACGTAGATAATTTAACAAAAACGATAGATTTTGGTGTTACCTATGGTGTGGCAGCCCTACTGATTTGTTTAAGTATTAGTTTTATTAGAAACAATTACGATAAAGAACGAACCGTGGTGTCTATTAAAAATCTAGAGATCGAGGAGCAAAGCGCTCAGATATTGGAACAAAATAAAGAGCTAGAAAAGCTGAATTCTGAGAAGGCAAAACTTTTTTCGATAGTGGCGCATGACATTCGGTCTCCTCTAAGTTCAATACTCGGTTATTTGGAAGTGCTGGCAGATGCGGATATTACAGAAGCAGAAGACTTACAGGTTAAAAGCCGTTTGCTGGAGGTTACTAAAGATACTTCGGAAATGCTTGCAAATGTTTTGGCGTGGTCAAAATCTCAGTTAGACGGAGTTAGGGTGGATATTGTTAGGGTAGATATGGCCTACGAACTGAGAAAGGGCTTAAACCTTGAGAGAAATATAGCTTACAGAAAAGGCATTTCATTAACGTTTGATTTTGCAGACGATGTTTTTGTAGCGGCAGATTTGAATATGTTCCTTATTGTGATGCGCAATTTGGTTAATAATGCAATCAAATTTACACCCCAAGGAGGGAAAGTAGTGATTGCTGTGACGCGTAATCATGAAAATGGTTTTGTAAAAGTGTGGGACAATGGACTGGGGATTAGCGAAGAAGAACAACGTAATTTGTTTAAAATGCGAGCCCTGTCTACCTTCGGTACCAATAATGAAAAAGGTGTTGGTTTGGGGCTTTTGCTTTGTAAAGAATTTACCGAGCTGCAAGGCGGAAAAATCTGGTACGAGGCCAATCAAGAACAGGGCAGCACTTTTGTTGTTTCGTTTGGTCTTTATGGTTTTTCTAAAGGAAAGCTAATTATGTAGCTGCTTTCTCGGTTTTCTACTTTTCCCCTGTGCATTTCTATCAGTAATTTGCCAATTAAAAAAGCGGTGTGGTTAAAATCGTTGATTTCGGCACCAGATATATTTATTTCTACGTTGTTTTCTGTGGTGTAAAGATCAATATCAACGGTAGGGCAATGGTTAGCGGTTATTAGTTGAGTAATGGCCTGTTTTAATCTTGGGTAATCTCCATAAATCACTACTGGATTATCTTTTTTGATATTTATATATATTGCAGGACAACTAATTTTGATGTCGCTTAATAATGCGCTGAGGTTGATTTCGGCTATGCTTAACTTAAAACTACTTTGGTCTACTAATGGAAATATAGTTTTAATATCTTCCATGTTAGAGAAAAGTCTTTTGCTCGCTCTATCAAGTTTATCAGAAAAACCTATTACCATTTTAGGGTCTTCCGATTTTTTCTTTAACAATTCCGCTGTTAATGCAATAGAAGTAAGTGGGTTTTTAAGATCGTGTATCGTTCTGTGTAGAAAATCGCTAAATGTTTGTTGTATTGTTTGGCTCTCTAAGTCTTTCTCTATTATGTTTGCTGTAATTTGAGCAAAGTGCGAAAGCGTTGAAATTTCGTCTGTAGTAAAGGTTTGTGTTTTATTATGTGCTAAAATTAAAGCACCAATTCTATTTCCTGTAAACGATACTAAAGGTGTGCTGAAGTAATTCACTTCTAGAGTGGGATCTTTTAGAATAGGAGTAGACCAAGTAGACACATCTTTTCTGTCTAAAATTTCTTGTAAGGTATCCTCTTTAAAGTGGTTTAATTCTTCCTCTTGATGTTCGGGATAGATAAAGGCCTGTCGCTCGTTAACGATAATGGTAAATGAAGTAGAAAAATCTAGACTTTTGATCAGTAATTGGTTTAGCAAATTTAGCGATCTGGCTAACGAAGTGTTTTTTGTGATCTCAAATTTATTCATCTTCTATTTTTGATTTCGTTGTATACGCAAATATACACTTTGTTTAGTTGTGTGTTTTTTAAGAAGTTTTTTGAAATATGCAACTATATTAGTTAGTGTTTGGTGTAAATTTTAGTCAAATTATTTATTTTATTGTCTTTTTCTATGTTATTAATTTATTTTTTTAGTGTTTTTTGATTTTTTTATTGTTTGTATAGAGTTTTTTTGTTTTGTTTTTATGTTTTGGTGTAAATTATTTATAAATTATCAATTTATTAGGTTGTATTTTTATGTATTTATTTGATTTTTTCTAATTTTTATCTAAAAAAATAAAATAATAGTTAAAAAATGTTTTGAAATTTAAAATTAAGCTCTATATTTGTGGTGTTCATACAAAAAAGTACATTTATATTTGGTTTGATTAAAGCTCTGGTTGGATGGCCAGAGCTTTTTCATAAAAACAAAATGGCTTTCGAGAAAAAATTTAAACTAAACCTAAACAACCTATATAAAGCCAGTCAATTTTGATTGGCTTTTGTTATTTATTAGAGTGTTTTGAGTTGGTTCCAATATAAAATAGATGGTTTGAGGAAATAACCACACTTATTTATAGACTTTACGAGATAAACCTGTCTGCTGTAACATCTCATTTATTTATTTCTTTTCAGGGCAAACAATTTGAGTAACCTGTTTATTAAAGCATGTAGTAGGCTTATAGCTTTTTAAGATGACAGCAGCGTTAAATCAAAAAGATTGAAATAAAAAGTGCGATTGTGGCTGTCAAAACAATATCGAAAGTACTTTTTATATCCGTAAAACCAGAAAACCGAAAACCACAAAACTGAAAACCAATCGCGTTGTCTAGTCGTTCTATGTAAAAATATTTGTTGAGCAAGCTATTTCTCGAATTAAAATTACATTTTTGCAAAAATTTTTAGACAATGCAGAGTTACGAAGAGTTCCTTGATCTGAGTGTTGGCTTTCCTCAAGAAGGCTACAGCATTATAGATGATGAATTATATTTCCATGATTTAAACTTGATGGAAATGATTGAAACCTATGGCACGCCATTGCGTTTCACTTACTTACCTATGGTAAGCAAGAAAATTCAGCAGGCAAAGCTGTTGTTTCAGCAGGCAATTATTAAGAACAATTACCGCGGCGATTATAAATACTGCTATTGTACTAAAAGTTCGCACTTTAAACACATTGTTGAAGAGGCTTTAAAGAATGATATTCACTTAGAAACTTCGTCGGCTTTCGATATGCCAATGATTGAAGCCTTGGAGAAAAAGGGCAACCTAACCAAAGAAACCACTATCATTTGTAATGGCTTTAAAACTTTCCAATACAAGCAATATATTATTGATATGTTGCACGATGGTTATAGGAATATCATCCCAGTTTTAGACAACAAAGAGGAGTTTAACCTTTATGATGATGAAATTGAGATGGATACACCTTGTAACTTGGGGATCCGTATCGCTGCCGAAGAGCAACCAGATTCGCAGTTCTATACCTCTCGCTTAGGTGTTAGGATGGAGGATGTAATTGATTTTTACAATAACAAAGTTGCTGCTAATCCAAATTTCAGGGTAAAATTATTACACTTTTTCATTAACTCTGGTATTTCTGATACTCCTTATTACTGGAATGAGTTAGAAAAATATGTGACTTTGTATTGCAAGTTCAAAAAAATAAATCCAGAGTTAGATACCTTAGATATTGGTGGCGGTATGCCGTTTAAAGATAGTTTGGTGTTCGATTTCGATTACGAGTACATGGTAAACGAAATTGTAAAACGTATCAAAGAGATTTGTGCCGAGCATGACGTGGTAGAACCCGATATCATTACAGAGTTTGGTAAGTACACAGTTGCTGAAGCCTCGGGGATTTTATACAAAGTATTGGGCCGCAAGCAGCAAAATGATCGTGAAAAATGGTTGATGTTAGATGGTTCGTTCATTACCAACTTGCCAGATGTGTGGGCTTTAAACCAAAAATATGTATTGCTTCCCATCAACAATTGGGATGCAGAATATGAGCGGGTAAACTTAGGTGGTATTACCTGCGATGGTCAGGATTATTACAACCAAGAAGCGCACATGAACAGTGTGTTTATGCCTAAAACCCGTAAGGTGCAGTATTTAGGTTTCTTTAACACAGGCGCTTATCAGGAAGTATTGAGTGGTTATGGTGGTATTCATCATTGTTTATTGCCTAGCCCTAAGCATGTAATTATTCGCAGAAACCGCGACGAGACTTTCAATTTTGAAGTTTTCGGAGAAGAGCAAAACAGTAAGCAAGTACTTAAAATTTTAGGTTACGTTTAGTGCTTGATAAAAGAATAAAGAGCAGGGAATAAAGCCCTAGCTTATAAATCCTTTCCGTTTCGGGAGGGATTTTTTGTTTTACTTATTACCCTAGACCACCTAAGTTCATTTAAGATTATCTTTCTGTTGCGACAAGAAATAAGTGTGATAAAGAAAAACTGAGTGATTGAAACTAAAATCTGCGAAGGTGTCTTGGGTGGTTATTTTTTTCATTAAAACCAATCTTCTTTAATCTGCGGAAACATCAGCGAAAATCAGCGGGAGAAAAAATTAAAACTAAAATGTGCAAAGGTGTCTTGGGCGGTTATTTTTTTTCATTAAAACCAATCTTCTTTAATCTGCGGAAATATCAGCGAAAATCAGCGGGAGAAAAAATTAAAACTAAAATGTGCAAAGGTGTCTTGGGCGGTTATTTTTTTTCATTAAAACCAATCTTCTTTAATCTGCGGAAACATCAGCGGAAATCTGTGGGGGA
>NZ_SSHJ01000002.1 GCF_005925345.1 Pedobacter ureilyticus | reverse complement strand
TTGAATATCATCGAAAGGGAAACAGAATCGAAAAGCAGCAAACCACAGAAACGAAAACGGGCTGCTTTGGACGACGAGTTTAGAAGCAAACTCATCGCTGGCTAAAATGTTAAAAGCGATTTCCCTGACATGATATACGACCTAAGCAAGCAAAACTCTATCGCCAGAACATTTATTGCCGAGCTGAGAGATGAGCAAATTCAGAAAGATGCCATGCGCTTCCGGAAAAATTTGGAACGTTTGGGCGCATTCTTTGCCTACGAGATCAGCAAAACCTTGAAATATAAGGAAGTAGAAACCCAAACACCACTAGGCATTGCTAAGAGTTCGGTTTTAGAGCAGCAACCTGTTTTGGCTACCATTTTGAGGGCGGGCTTACCCATGCATCAAGGTTTGTTAAGTGTTTTCGATCATGCTGAATCTGCTTTTATAACCGCTTACCGCAAAATCAAAAAGAACGGCAATTTCGTCATACAAATGGAACACATTTCGGCACCAGATTTAGAGGGAAAAACGGTAATCTTAGCTGATCCTATGTTGGCTACTGGCTTAAGTATTGTGCTTTGTGCAAAGGAATTGATCAACACCTATCACATTGAAAAACTACATATTGTTGCTGCCATTGCTAGTACCGAAGGTGTAAAGCATGTGCGTGCCAATTTGCCAAAAGCAGATTTATGGTTAGGCGCTATTGATGAAGAAATGACCAGCAAAAGTTATATTGTACCGGGCTTAGGCGATGCTGGAGATTTAGCTTATGGCGTAAAACAGTAGGAGTTAATGAAAATAAAAATCTTTATCTGTTTATTTCTTTCATTTATATACTTTTCAGCGTGTAATTACTCACACGAAGCGGAGCGTAAAAATGTAGCAGTAATACAAACTAACACTTCAATACAGAAAAGCAGGGTTAAAGTTTCGCCTAAAGATCGCACCAACTGTTTCTGTGATAAAGACACGCTAATGAATGGAGCAACTGTGTCTTGCGATACAACACAGTTTTCTAATCAATCGACTATTTACTGGCAATACAATTGCGATAAGATTTGGCTAACACTTGAAAACAAAAAGAAGGAAAAGTTTATATTAGATACTGTTGCTTTAGAATATTACGGCTATACCTATAGACTTAGCTATCATTTAATAAAAGAATTTAAATCGGGATTATTATTTAGAAGTGGATGCCCTGCTAATGGTCCTTGTATTTATACGCTAATTGATAAATACAATGGCAAGATATTGGATGAATTTAACCAATTAATATGTATCGAAAAACTTTATGACAACCCGAGATACAACTTTAATTTCATAGTATACTTTTCAGCTAACCAAAAGCATTTAATTATAGAATACCTTGATAAAAAGAAACGCTTGAAAATCCCATTTCAAGACAGACTAACTGCAACCGTTCCAGAGCAGCAATTTGAGGAAATGACTTTAGAAAATGATATTTTAACGCTAAAATACTCTTCCGATAGAAATGTCGCAAAGATTTTAAGGATTAGTCTAAATGACAAAACACACTTATTTTAATCATTATCCTTAACTTTGGTCTTACTTAATAAGCATGATCAAACACATTTTCTTCGACCTCGACCATACCATCTGGGATTTTGACCGTAATGCTCAGGAAACCCTGATGGAGCTGTACGAAATTTATAAGCTTAAGGAATTAGGGTTAACATCTGCGGAGGATTTCATTACAACTTATACTGTAAACAATCATCAGCTTTGGGCGCAATACCATGTGGGTAAAATCACTAAAGAGGCTTTAAGAGCAGAACGCTTCCGCAAAACCTTTATTGACTTGGGCTTACATCCAGAGTTGATACCTGCCAATTTTGAGGCAGATTATGTGGCCATGGGACCTACCAAAACCCATCTCTTTGACGGTGCCGAAAATGTATTGGCCTACCTGCAAAAAAAATACCATTTGCACATTATTTCTAATGGATTTAAGGAGGCCGTGGTAACTAAAATGACCGTATCCAAGTTAAATCCATATTTTAAAAATGTAGTGATATCTGAAGATGTTGGCGTAAACAAACCCGATCAAGCCATTTTTGAACACGCCCTAAATTTGGCAAAAGCAAAAAAGCCAGAAAGCATTATGATTGGTGATAGCCTTGAAGCCGATGTGTATGGTGCCCAGAATTTTGGAATGAGGGCTATTTTCTTCAATCCATTAAGAGTCGATAAACCAGATGATGTCAAAGAACACATCCATCATTTGGAAGAGCTTTTAAACCAATTTTAATAGTATTTTAAAAGATTTTGCCAAAATAGACGTTACTTTCGCTTATGAGCATCGAGAAAATATATCAATCTATTTTAAAAACCGCAGCAGCTTATCGGCAGAAATTAAATGGTTTTGGCGCCGCCGATTTCCAACTAGAACCGCCAATTGGTGGTTGGAGCTACAGCGAGGTTTATGCGCACATTTTCGATGCGAGCTTGCTTTCTTTGATGGCTTTGAATAATTGCATTAATGGAGAAGGGAAAAACAAACCTACTGCATTTGTCGTAAAATTGATTTTGTTTTTCGGCTCACTTCCCCCTGGAAGAAAATACAAGGCGCCTGCGAAGATCGCTGCTAGGGTGAAGAAAATCAGCGTTACCGCAGCCCAACAATTCATTACTGATTTTGAGCTACAGCTTGCACAAACTTTTCCAAAAATTGGAACCGCTAATCCCAAAATGAAGGTCAAACATCCCGTATTAGGCTATCTCGATGCCAAGCAATGGTTGCGATTTATCCAAATTCATCTCAATCATCATTACAAACAATTGAAACGTATCGAAAATAGTTTTAAGCAACAAAGCTAATTTTTGCATCTTTGCGCTATAAGGCGCCCTTGTACAAAATGGCTAAACCTATTTAAACATTCGGGCTTCAGCAGATATTAAAAAACACCACCGCAACACACTGATGAAACTGCCCCATATTAAAGGTTTTGACCAAGATGCCCTGCAAAAGTATTTGAAAAATACCGGCTGGTTAATACTAGCTCGTGTGGGTAGTTTATTAATTAAGGTTGTTGTAGGCTTTGCTATTGCAAATTACCTAGGCAAAGATCAAAATGGCTTACTCAACTACCCCCAGGCGTTTGTTGCTTTTTTTATTGCCGCCGCTGCATTAGGCCTAGATGGTTTTACCACTAGAGAGCTATTGAAACACCCCGAAAAACGAGATGAACTTTTAGGCACTTCCCTACGCTTAAAACTGATTGGAGGTTTAGCCGCAATGCCTTTGATTTACCTTGGCTATTTAATTAATCAGAGTTTCTTTACCCCAACACAAACCCCTTTAAGCTATATTTTAATTATAGGCTTAAGTGGCGTAAGCCAAGCTTTTTACATTACAGATAGCTATTTCCAATCAACGGTACAGGCTAAATATGTAACCTTTACCCAAATATTTGGCAATCTTGTTTCTGCGCTAATTAAATTAACACTGATTTTAAATCATGCAGAACTGATTTGGTTTGTTTGGGCCATATTTTTCGATACGGTTATTTTAGCTTTTGGTTATCTTCATTTCTATCAAAAAAAGGCAGATCGTTTATCGAAATGGAAATACAACAAGAGCCTGGGCAAGCACTTACTTGCTAATTCTTGGCCTTTAGCTTTTTCTGCCATACTCGTTTCATTATATATGAAAATAGACCAGCTCATGGTAGATAACTACCTCGGATCTGGCGAATTAGGCATTTATTCTACCGTTGTGCAACTGAGCGAAAGCTGGTATTTTATTCCCGTGGCTATTGTTACCTCGGTTTTTCCTGCCATTATGAATGCCAAACGAGACGACCCAAACCGCTACAAAAAGCGGCTACAAAACATGTACGATTTAATGGTTTGGATGAGCTTGAGCATTGCCATAGTTACCACTTTCGTATCGCCTCTGGCTTACAGAATAATTTACAAAGAAGAATTTTGGAGTGGCGCACCGGTACTATCGGTACATGTTTGGGCTGGAATTTTCGTTTTTCTAGGCTCTGCCAGTAGCCAATATCTTATCGCCGAAGGCTACACCAAAATATCTCTGATTAGAACTGGAGTTGGTGCAGTTGTAAATATCGCGTTAAATATTTACCTCATACCCAAATATGGTATTATGGGGGCTGCCATTGCTACACTTGCAGCTTATTTCGTCGCCACCTTCTTCATACTCATTATCCCAAAAACGCATAAACAAGGATTGATGATGTTAAAATCATTATTTTTGGTCACACTTTTTCAAAAAATATTTAAACGTTGAGCAAACTTAAAGCACTAGCAACCTTATTGGCTAAACCAAAGCGTTTGGCTGCCCTATTATCTTATGGTCATAAGGGCTATCTGGCATCTATTGGTTGGTTTACCGCTTTCGATAACCATCAGGCTGTAGATGCAAACAACCAGCCTATTCCGTGGGTTACTTACTCTTTCATCGACTTTATTAAAGCACGGCTGCACAAAGATTTAACCATTTTTGAGTATGGCTCTGGAAACTCAACGTTGTTTTACGCTAAAAACGTAAAGCGAGTAGTTTCGGTAGAACATGATGAAGCTTGGTATAAAAAGATAGTGAACGAAAAAGCGCCAAATGCAGAAATGATTTTCACTAAACTGGAAACCAATGGCGAGTACAGCCAAAAGGCAAAATTGTTAAACGAAAAGTTTGATGTGATTATTGTGGATGGAAGAGACCGCGTAAATTGTTGCAAACACAGTGTAGAGGCTCTAACAGAAAAAGGAGTTTTGGTTTTAGATGACTCTGAACGTGAAACTTACGAAGAGGCAAGAGTTTTCTTGAAGAACTTAGGATTTAAAGAAATTTTGTTCTCTGGGATTTCTCCAGGTTTATTCTACAATAAGGCAACGTCTGTTTTTTACAAGAGCGAAAACTGTTTAGGGATATAAAAAATTAAAAACGTATTTTTGATTTCAATCGAAATGCAATGAATTCTCTAATTCGCAGTAAAATCAATGACCTTATCACGCTTTGTAAACTTTACAAGGTAAAATCTTTATATTCTTTTGGCTCCGCGAATACGGACACCTTCAATTCGAAAAGCGACCTCGATTTTTTAATCTCATTTGATAAAGATATCAGTATAGCTGAATACACTGATAATTATTTCTCTCTCCAATATCAACTTAGATCATTATTTAATAGAGAAATAGATTTAGTAACTGAAAACTCCTTGTCAAATCCATATTTTATTAATGAAATAGAACAAAGTAAACAATTGATTTATGGAGCCTAAGATTGAAAAATATTTATTCGATATTCAGGTTTCAATTCAATCCATTAATGAATACTTGGGTTTAAAAAAAGATTTTAAGGACTATCAAGCAAATAAACAACTACGACGTGCAGTAGAACGTGAGTTAGAAATCATTGGCGAAGCTGCCAATCGTATTTTACAAATCAATCCCGCTATAGCAATAAGTGATGCAAGAAAAATTGTTGATTTAAGAAATTGGGTAATTCATGGTTATGATAAAGTTGATGATGTAATTATTTGGGGCATAGTTTGTAACTACTTGCCAAAATTAAAATTACAGATTGATAATCTTTTTAAAACTCTTTAATGCAAAACCTAGCTCCAATAGCTTTATTCGTATATAACCGTCCGCAACATACCGAGCGTACTATTAAATTTTTACAGCAAAATTTGCTTGCCGCAGATAGTCGGCTTTACATCTTTTCTGATGGTGCTAAAACACAGGCTGATGAAGACAAGGTAAACGAAGTTAGGAGTTTTATCAAGTCGGTTGAGGGTTTCAAGTCGGTAAAAGTGATTGAAAGCAAAAGCAATAAAGGCTTGGCGAATTCGATTATTGAAGGCGTTACCCAATTAAACCAAAACTACGGACAGGTGATTGTATTTGAGGATGATCTGGTTTCTTCGCCGCACACTTTAACTTATTTCAATGAGGCACTAAACCGCTACCGCCAGGAAGAAAAAGTGATGCACATTGGCGCTTACATGTATCATTTACAGGAACAAAACCTACCCGAAAGTTTCTTTTATAAAGCTGCAACCAGCTGGGGCTGGGCTACCTGGCAACGGGCTTGGCTACACTTCGAGCCCAATATTGACACTTTATTAGCTCAATTTGACCGTCAGAAAATAAACGCATTTTCGATAGAAGGCACCATGAATTTTTGGAAGCAAATGCGAGACTTCAAAAACGGCAGAAACAATTCTTGGGCTATTCGTTGGTATGCTTCTATCTTCCTTAAAGGCGGCTTAACATTAAATCCATCGCAGTCTTTAGTCAACAACATTGGCCACGATGGTACAGGCGTACATTCGGGAATCAACGATATTTACAATGTCATCATCAACCCTAAGCCAATTACCCAATTTCCTACTGAAATAGTTGAAGATCAAAAGGCTTATTCGGCCATTAAAAACTTCTTAGCAAATAGAAAAGGTAGCCTTTGGACTAGAATTAAACGTTACTTACATCAACGCTTTAATTAAACTTTTTTTGCTTCAATAACAATATAAGGCGATAGCTGCTTCGAATCAAACGGAAAGATTTTAGTAAACACCTTACCTACAAACCATGTTGCTTTTTTAAACAACTTCACTCCCGCTGATTTTTCCTTTTCATTTTCTAACCAAATACTGAACTTACCGAAATAACGAGCCTGCGAAACTTTCAATCCTGCTTTTTCTACAATATGCTTCAGCAAGATCGGATCCATGCAGTCGATATTGTGCTTATCGTAATTCTCCTTATCAAAATTCTTCTGGAACCAACCATTAAGCGCCTTAAAATTGGGTAGCGTGATGAATAAAGTTCCGCCTGGTTTTAAAAATTGGATGTGTCTGTTAATGATATCTGTGGTATCGTTAAAATGTTCAATCAAACCGCAACTTAAAACCAAATCATATTGCTTTTCTGGCTGATAATTGAATAAATCTGTTTCAATGATATGGATATCATCCTTCGTTAAACCGTTTGTTTCTAAAAGCTGATGCGTAATTGGCTCGTGTACGAAATAATCTAACAACGTCACATCTAACTTCAAATACTTCTTTAAGAAAACAGCGTAATAGCCTGGAAATCCGCCCAGTTCTATTGCCGTTTGCACGCTGTTTTTGGCAATAATATCTGCCAGTTGGCGATGAAACAAATAATTCTCCGGAATTACCACCGACAAATCGGTCTTGCTTTCCCAGTATTTTACCCAAAAATCTCTATCGGTTAATAAGTTTGCCATTTTATGCAGTAAACTTACGAAGTTTTAAAAACTTCGTAAGTTTCTATTTCAATTATGAGATGCTAAATTGCTATAATCCTAACAATAAAGCAATCCAACCATTGAACAATTTTTATTATTTCAAATCTTTCATAATCTCGGCTACTGCCCTTTCCAATTGTGGGTCCTTATTAGCCAACCTATCTTCAAACGTATTCTTCACAAAAATATCTGGAGCCACACCTTCTTTTTCTAAATTTTTACCATCCATGGTGTAGCAGCCCCAAGAAGGCAAACGATAAGAAGAGCCATCTACCAAACCTTTTGCCGAAGTGAAGATGATCCAACGATAGGTTTCCGTTCCGATGATTTTACCTAGTTTCAACTGTTTAAATCCAGCAGCGGTCATTTCGGCATCACTTAAAGATTGTTCGTTAATGAGCAAAACAATAGGTTTCACCGCCGGACCGAAATTGCTTTGAGGCGTTAACTTCCCTCCACGATATTTCCATTGCAAATACGGACGTTGCGATAAAAACTTCAATACCTCGTCATGCACATTTCCGCCAGTATTGTAACGCAAATCTAAAATGATGGCATCTTTGTTATTTTCCTGCTCTACCATATCTAGCAAAAAAGTTTGCAGCTCGCCAGTACTCATGTTCTTCATGTAAGTATACGCAATGCGATTTTTGCCCCAATCATCTACATTTTTACGGTTGTTGGCAATCCATTCATCATACAAATTCATTTTTAACGTAGCTGATGTTTGAGGATGGATATTTACGTCTACCGATTTACCATTACGCAAGAAAGTTAAGTTCATTTCCTTATCTAACGATGGCTTACTGAAATAATAATCTCGATCTACAGCTTGGTCTACTTTCACACCATTTACGTGGGTCAAAACATCGCCAATGGCAATTTTATTGCCCAGTAGCATTGCATTGCTTTTGGCCACCACCCTATCTACTTGGTAAGGTTTTTCGTTGCTGAAAATGATACCAGTTTCATTGGTCACATAATTCATACTCTTACGTTCTTCAGCACCAAAACTATTGAAGCCCATGTGCGAAGAGTTGAGTTCGCCCAACATATCATTCAGCAAAATGCGCAAGTCGGCACGGTTGTTCACGTAAGGCAAATAAGCCGCATATCGTGTTTTCATCTTCTCCCAATCTACACCGTGGAAGTTCTCATCATAAAAATTCTCATCCAAACCTACCCAAGTTTCGTAAAACATTTGGTTAAACTCTGCATTTAGGTTTTTGCTAAATTTATAACTGACATCCAAGGCATCAACCTTGTTCATATCAATGTTGTACTTATTTACCACACCCCTCGACAGTAAAAAATGTTTACCCGCAGCTTCTACAATTCCGAAACCTCCAGGGGCAACTTTTTCAGTTTTGTTGTTTTCTAAAGACTCGATAATGGTTCTGTAAGTGCTTCCCGGCACACCTTCGTGGCTAGAAGAATAGAACACATAAGTTTTATCGCCCTTGGCCAAAACATCAGTTAAATATTGCGTACCAAACGCCGGACTTACGAGTTCTACCCTGTCTAAAATGCGTTGGGTATTAATCGTTATTACCTTTGGCGCTGGCTTCGTTTCTACTTTTTTCTTCACCGTATCCGTCGGCTTTTTTGCATCTTTTGCAGGTTTAGTTTCTTTAGGAGTTACGGGTGTACTTTCCTTAAACAATTCATCAAATTTATCGGCACGGTATGGTGTATCATAATAATCTAAAGCCATCCGGTACACATGCGCATCTTGCATCCCGAAAGGATAAGACGGCTTGGTGCGGGCACTGGTAAAATAAATGTACTTGCCGTCTGGCGACCAAATTGGATTAGCTTCTGTGACACCAGTATTGGTTAAATTAATGGTTTGGTTTGCTTTAATATCATGTACCAAAATGTCTTGCTCAAAATTGCGGAAAGCCGTAAAAAGCAAATATTGGTCGTTTGGCGAAAAGCTTGGCGCCGAATTTTGGATGGCCCAGAACTCGTCTTTTACCACCGTTTTACTCTGGAAAGTTTTCAAATCCATTACCCGCAACTCATTTCTACCGCTCAAATAAACCGCTTGTGTTTTGGTTTTATTAAAGGCAATATCGTGGTTATTTGCTTTGTCTTTGGTGATTTGTTTCGCTACAGATTTTCCATCGCCAACAATTGCAAACCAGTTTTGGTAACCATCTGCCGTTTGGCTAAACAAAATAGTTTTATTATCTGCCAACCATTTTAGCTCCAATGCACGTTCAGATGCTTTTCCGCTGTTGTTAATCTGGCGGATGAATTTACCATCCACATCGCTCACAAATAACTCACCTCTAGAAATAAAAGCCATTTTTTTGCCATCTGGCGATACATCGAAATTGGAAATATTAGCTTTAACTTCATACTCTTGCTCTTTGGTAAGCACTTGGTTTCTAAAAGAGCTGATGTTGATCTTCTCTGTTTTTTTAGAGGCTACATCGTAAGCAAACAGTTGGTAGTCTTTCTCAAAGACAATGGTTTGGCCATTTGCAGCTACAAAAGGCCGTTTAATAGAAGTATCAAATCGGGTTAGTGCAGTTTTTTTTCCGTTAACAAAGGTGTACAAATTGTATTCTTCATTTCCTTCATCAGACACAAAGTAAATATTTCCGTTTTGATCTACACTAGTCCAAAAATCTTTGCCTAAATAATCGGTATAGCGCTTATAAGTTTTAGTTTTTGAGTTGTAAGATTGGATATCGGGGTTAAAAGCACCTTTGTAATGCTTACGGTTGGCAAAATTTCTACTTTCCCACGTATCACTAAAGAATAAGTTACCGTCGGGTGCTTCGGCAATGTGATGCGTAGTGTTAAAATAATTATCGAATAATCGCACAGCTGTGCCACCATTAATGCCTACTTTATAACTCGAATAGTTGTTGTAACGGCTCGATGTGAAATAAATCGTCTTCGAATCCCAGCTCCAATTGTCTACTTCATCGGTTGCCTCATTGAAAGTCAACTGCTTAATTTCGCCACCAGTCAGCGGCATCAGATACACATCAAAATTTCCGTATTGGTTGGCAGAAAAAGCCAACCATTTGCCATCTGGCGATATTTTTGGGTTAATTTCCTCGCCCTGCATTGCTGTAATTCTGGATGCTAAGCCACCTTTCACAGGCACTCTCCAAATGTCACCATCGTAACTAAACACTACAGTTTGTGCATCTGGAGATAATGATGGATTACTGGCAAAATAAGTTTGATTTTGAGCGATTGCAACATAGGGAAGCAACAAGAATGCAAAAGCAAGCTTGCTAAACACATTTCTATTTTTCATTTTTAATAATAAGTTAGTGCTTGATACTAATTTTTACTGTCGGATTGTTAACACATCAGCAATTTAGCCACGTATCAATCCAACAATTTTTAAAATATTACAAACGTAAACATAAAAATGTATTTTTGATTGATTTGAAAGTAGTACACCTAAACACTTATGATGGTAACGGCGGTGCCGGAAGGGCTTGCTTACGTTTAAGCGATGCTTTAAATGGCATGGGCGTAGATTCCAAGGTACTCGTGTATTATCAATTCGGGAACAATCCTCATATCCATAATTTGAGTAAAAGCCCTTTTGCTAAAGCCAAAGCGGTGTTTAATATCCTATCAGAGCGATATTTGGCCAAAGCTTTTTCAAAAGCAGAAGTAAAAACTCCCTTCTCGCTGCAATGGTTTGGTAAAAGCGTCCTTAAAAACAAATTGGTTCAAGAAGCAGATGTGATCCACATCCATTGGGTTAACCACGGTTTTTTAAGTCCGAAGTTTTTAGCAGAATTGGATGAATTGGAGAAACCAATTGTGTGGACTTTCCACGATAGCAATGCCTTTACTGGTGGTTGCCATGTACGTTACAGCTGCGAGAACTTTCGCAGGCAATGTGGCAATTGTCCATTGTTAAAAATGAGCGGACCTAGAGACATTTCGCACCAAACCTGGAAGCGCAAACAAAAGGCTTACTCTAGCTTAAACTTTCATGTAGTTGCCCCAAGCAACTGGATGGCACAATCGGTAAAAGAAAGTAGTTTGTTAGGTTTACGCCATACTTCCGTTATTCCCAACACCATCGAGGTGGATGTTTTTAAACCTTATGTAAAAGCCGAAGCAAAGAAAATATTGAAAATAGCGCCAGAAAAGTTTGTGTTAATGAGTGGTTTTATGCCATCCAAAAACGACAAACATAAGGGTACACAATATTTAATCGATGCTTTGTTTGAGCTTTCCCGCCGACCAGAAATTCCGAACGAGCAAATCGAGTTAGTTATTTTTGGAAATAAAAATGAACAAGACGTTCCAAAATTTCCTTTTAAAACTACTTTTTTGGGAACCATCAACAAAGATGAGCACCTGGCAAAATGCTACGCCGCCGCCGATGCTTTCATTACTCCTTCGCTAGAAGATAACTTACCGAATACTGTGATGGAAAGCTTGGCCTGTGCCACACCCGTAATTGCTTTTACTACTGGTGGTATTCCGGATATGGTAAAGCATCTGCAAAATGGCTATTTAGCACGGTACAAAGATGCTTCAGATCTAGCTGATGGCATAGAATGGCTATTCCTGCACGAAAAGCAAGAAGAAATACAGAAAGAAGCTAGACGAACGGTTTTAAGTACCTTCGCCCCATCGGTAATTGCTGAGCAACATGCCGCTTTGTATTTAAAGTTGTTAGATGATATGCCTAAATAAGGACCTTCGTCACTGCGAGGCACAGCCTGTTCCGATTATTCGGGAAAGCAGTCTCCAACCTAAAAGCACAAAAACGAAAAATGCAAAGAGGCGGATTAGTCTACATTCTAACTAATAAATCTAATAAGGTGCTATATGTTGGTGTAACGTCTGATATTGCATATAGAATTTGGCAACATAAAAACCATATTTATCCAAATAGTTTTGCGGCAAAATATAACTGCGAAAAATTAGTTTATTATTGCTTTTATCCAACAATAGAAGAAGCAATTTTTGAAGAAAAACGTATTAAAAGCGGAAGCAGATTAGCTAAAATCACTTTGATAAAAAGGTATCAATCCGCATTGGAAAGATTTGTATGATGAAATCAATTTCTAACTCGGAGATTGCTTTCCCGAATAATCGGAACAGGCTGTGCCTCGCAATGACGACATAATTTTCGTCACTGCGAAACAAGAAATTTCCTTTCTTATCCTTAAACTTGCATTATGCTTCCCAAATTATCTGTCATCACCATCGTTTACAACAATGCCGCAGCTATCGAACGCACTATGCTTTCGGTACTTAACCAAAGCTATAAAAACATCGAATATATTGTTATTGATGGCGCTTCTACAGATGGCACGCTAACTATCGTTAAACAATATGAAAAACGTTTAGCAAAGCTGATTTCGGAAAAAGACAAGGGCATCTACGATGCGATGAACAAAGGTTTGGCACAGGCTAGTGGCGATTATGTCTTGTTTATGAACTCTGGAGATGAAATCTACGAGCTTGATACCGTGGAAAAGATTTTCGCTACTTCGCCAAACGCCGACATCTACTACGGCGAAACCGAAATGTATGATGAAAACTGGAACAGTCTTGGCAGGCGCAGGCACCAAGCACCAGATACCTTTAATTGGCGCAGTTTTAAATATGGTATGAGCATTAGCCATCAGGCGATTTACGTAAAACGTAGCTTAACTGAGCCTTACGATTTACAATACAAATACAGCTCAGATATAGATTGGATCATCAAAATCGCCAAAAAAGCATCGAATATTGTAAATACGCATTTGTACGTTGCCAAGTATCTGGTTGGTGGCATGAGCAAGCAAAAACATCGCGAAAGCTTAAAAGAACGTTTTAAAATTTTTAGCCATTACTATGGTTTTGTGGCGAATGTAATTAACCATGTGGTAATTGCGTTTAACTTAGGATTTTATTTTTTAAAGCATAGAAGAACAAACGATTAAAGTCTACCTATCATTGAGAGGCACGGTATGTACCGATTTATCGGCAAAGCAATCCTAAAACCAGGATCAATAAATTCGCTTTAAGATTATTTTCTCCTCGCAATCAAGAGAACAATTCCAACTTCCCAAAACAAACCCTTGCAACTTCTTGTATTTAATACGATTGTTTTATTAAATACATAAAGAAAATGGGAAAGTTAAGCAATAAAAACATCGCCATTCTATCAGAGAGTGGCTTCGAAGAATCAGAATTATTTGAACCACTAAATAGGTTAAAAGAAGAAGGAGCCAATGTGCAAATCATCTCCTCAAAAAAAGGAAGCATTAAGGGCATGAAAGACCACCAGTGGAGCAAAGAAATTGCGGTCGACAATGCGGTAGAAGAAGTAAATGTAAATGACTTTGACGGTTTGTTGCTTCCGGGTGGCGTAATTAATCCAGATGCGTTAAGAGCCAATGCAAATGCCGTTGCTTTTGTGAGAGATTTCTTTAAAAAAGGCAAACCTGTAGCGGCTATTTGCCATGGTCCGCAAACGCTAATTGATGCCGAAGTGGTAGAAGGAAGGAAAATGACCTCTTATGGTTCGATCAAAAAAGACTTGATCAACGCCGGAGCCAATTGGGTAGACGAAGAAGTGGTAGTAGACCAAGGCTTAGTGACTAGTCGTAACCCAGGAGATTTACCAGCCTTTAACGATAAAATGGTAGAAGAATTTGCCGAAGGTGTGCACGAAAAACAGCATGCTTAAACACTAACAGCACTTTGTCATTCCGAGGCTCGAGGAATCTACAGCTAGATTTCTCGCGTGCTCAGAATGACATCTATAACTTTACCTGCCTAATGATATTTTTCAAGTTCAGCTCGATAATATCAGTCATATTCTTGCATTCTTTATAAGCAGCATCTTGATAATACTCTGCCATGCTGCGCTTTAATTTCATGATATTCTCGGGTGTAGTAAGTTGCTCTTTACAAGATACGTCACGCAAATCTGTTAAGCGATGGCGTTCGCTACGCACCCGATGAACTAAAGACGAAAGCTCTTCTTGTTTGTACTGTTGCACTGTTTTTTCAGTAAGGTGTTCCATACACAATTTTACCAACGGCAAATTTTCCTTAAAAAACTGAGGCATGTACACTTTAATGTTTCCTTCATAAAACTGCTGATCAAAATCTATAGCCCGTATACGGAATTGGATATCATCAAAATCGGGTGTAATTTGCACCACAAAATTATACGAACGCATATCGCCCAGCAAGGTAACCAAGCAACGTTCGTTAAATTTCACAAACTCTTTGGCAATACGAGTTGGATTAAAATCATCTTGGTAAATTTTCCCTTTATTAAATACATCGCCTGGTATCCCTACAATATGCTCCTCAATCATGGTATCTCCATCAACCAAATAATTGACTTGGTTTGGCGATAAAACTTCTTCTAATTCGAGCCCATAAATTCTAGATGAATCTGCTTTTTTCACGTAAAAATAATCGTAAACATCATTTAAACGGTTTACAATTCTAATACGAAAAGGATGTGTATTGCCGAAAGTGCAGTAATCAATTCTATCGATATATTTGTGCTCTACAATGCGTAAGTTGCCCGATGCTTTTAGCTTGGCATAAATTATTTTTAAGCCACTATGCAGTTCTTCAATTTGCGATTGCGCATAAATCGGACTTTCCCAAAGCGTATCTTTACCATCCCTATCCATAATGGGAAAACTTTCCGTAAAAGTCTTAAGGTCCTCGTATTTAATAGGCAAACGAGCATCACGTTGGTAAGTGCGTAAATACTTATGTAAATTTTCGCTAACTGGAAAAATGGGTTTTTTTCGGGAAATTTTTACGTCTTTACGTTCCATACACACAATTTACAGCAATTTAGCTCAATTAGCTAACTATTTTTGAAACTCTATATACACAAAAGCCCCGAAAAAAATTCGAGGCTTTTGATCCAATTTATTAACAGGCTATAAACCATCGCCATATTTAAAGATACCATTAACCGTAACCGGCAGTTTTCCAGTAGGCATTAATTTCTTCGTAAATACTGCCGCAGCAGCTTTTTGCATAAAATCTTCTTTTTGGTAGGCCACTACAATAGATCTTGCCATTTCGATACCAGGTAGGTTAGCCAAATTGTATGGATTTGCAAAGAAAGCCACCATTGCATTTCTGGCTGACAAAGTAGTGATGAGGTCTTTCACGTCTTTACCCAAAGGGATGTTGTTTCCCGGACGCGTTCTCGTATCCACTATTGCCAACACAATTTGATCATCGTCTTGTATTTGCTTAATGATGTTTGCAATTGTAGCGGCATTTGCACTTTTATCTACGTTAAATGCGATCGAATTTTTGTACGTCCCTACAATTTCGTTTTGAAAAGTAGTAGCTTGTGTGGTGCCGACATTAATGATTACCGTTCTTTTCTTCGGTGTCAAGCTAGAAATGCCATCACGACTTTTGAGCAAGGTTATACTGGCATCGGCAAGCTGCTGCACCAATGCTTGGCTTTCTGGTCTATTAACATCCTCTACAATATTATTTTCATCAATTACTGGCTTCACATTTAAGCCCGCCCAATATTTAGCGGTAAGCACCTTTTTTACGCTTTCATCAATGCGCTCCATGCTAATGCGTTGGTCTTTAATGGCCTGTTTTACCTTTTTTACTGCTTCTTTGGTGTTGTGAGCCAACTCTAAAATATCATTACCAGCAATTAAACCCATTACTTCGGCCTCGCCATCTTTATAGTACTTGGTCACGCCTTTCATGTCCATTGCATCAGAAATAATCAATCCTTTAAAGCCCAATTCGTTTTTCAACAAATCGGTAACAATAGGTTTTGATAAAGTTGATGGCAAGTTCGGCGTAGCATCTAACGATGGGATATTCATGTGGGCAATCATCACGCCTGCTGCCCCCTTCTTAATCAGTTCCTTAAATGGATAAAGCTCCAAAGTATCTAAACGTTCTTTGGTAAATTTCAGTTGAGGCAAATCATAATGCGAATCTACATCAGTATCGCCATGGCCAGGAAAATGCTTAATGCTGACCAACAAACCACCTTCTTGCATGCCCTTCAAATAAGCAGCACTTTTTTCGGCTACATTGTATTTGTTTTCGCCAAACGAGCGGAAGTTAATTACCGGATTTTTTGCATTGTTATTTACATCTACATCTGGAGCCAAATTCATCTGTATGCCCAAGCGCTTAAAATCTTTAGCCACTTCCAAACCCATTTTGTACAACAATTCTTTGTTTTGCACTGCGCCTAAAGCCATTTGGTAAGGATAAGAAATTGTGCTGTCTAAGCGCATGCCCAAGCCCCACTCGCCATCAATAGAAATGATTAGCGGAACTTTAGCTTTACTTTGGTATTTATTGGTTAAAACCGCTTGCCTAACGGGCCCTCCCTGAAAAAACACCACCCCTCCTAGCTTTTCTCTTTTAATTACCTTGCCAACCGAATCTTGATAAGCCTGGCTTAAGTTGGTATGTGCCCTAACAAAAAACAGCTGTGCAATTTTATGCTTGGTACTCAGTTTATTAAAAACCGAGTCTACCCAGTGGGGTTGTTGCTTTAGCAAATCTAGGTAAGAGGGTTGTTGTGCATTAGCTTTTCCTACAGTTAAAAAGGAGATTAAGCCAAATGCGTAAAGAATTTTTTTGTTCATTTTTGTGTTAAAAATTTTGATTGCTGATTTTTGCAATTGCTGGTTAATGCGGAAAATCTTTTAAAGATGCGGAATCAATTTGTTGTTGGCAATTATTTAGAATACATTTTTAGAAAGCGGTATAAAAAATACACTCCTATTGATTTTTGCCGTAGAAGTGTATTAAATTTGGTACACTCGTTATAACCACAAGCTAAAATAAACAAGCTTTATTTCTTTTGTATAAATCATTAAAAAACTGCGTTTTAAATACTCTAAAAAGGTGTAGCCTACAATATCCTTACTTCTCTTCTTTTTTATTTGGCACATTTATTTGAGAGATATATCCAGATTGAGATAGCTCATTCGATTAACATAAATAATTTAAAAAGATGAAAAAGATACTTATTCTAGCATTAGGTTTATTTGCTACAGGCCTTACTGCAAACGCTCAGTCGACAGATAATTTAATCAAATTTGGAGTTAAAGGTGGTGCCAGCTTTTCGAACATCATTAAAGACGATGGCAATAACGACTTTAAAACAGATTACCTAGTAGGTTTTAACGCCGGTGTAACTCTAGACATCAAGTTGCTAGAAAACCTAGCTTTTACTCCAGAACTTTTATATTCTACTAAAGGTTATAAAGCAGAAACTTTGGGTGGCTCTTTTACGCAAACCACTCACTTTATTGACGTGCCAATTTTAGCAACTATTAAATTAGCACCGGGTTTTAACTTAGTTGCTGGCCCACAGGTATCATTCTTAATGTCTACCAAAAACAAATTCGAAAGTGGCATTATAGATGCAGAGCAAGAAATTATTGAAGACGAATCTGATCGTTTTAAAAAGAGCATTCTTGCTGGTGTTATTGGTACTAGGATAGATTTAAGTGATAGAGTTGGCATTTTTGGTCGCTATGCACTAGACTTCCAAAAAACAAATGAAAACGGCGACCGCAATACGCCAGAATTTAAAAATCAAGTGTTCCAAGTTGGGTTGGGTTTAAAATTCTAACCGCTTGTCGGTTTCAACATAGATTGAAGTCCCCGATAAACAGCTGTTTATCGGGGACTTTTCTTTTTATCAAAACCAAATAGGATTTATGTGGTTATGCTATAAATCTATTTTTAATCACTTAAATTTTAAAACGATGAAAAATACAGATCTTCCAAAAAATAACGGCTCAATGCATAAAAATACCGTTGCCGATAGGGCACACCATGATGTAAGGCAAGAAAAGAAGATGAACGGCATTACCAACGCTGGTGGCCAACGATCCGATCAGACATCAAATAAAGACAACGAACGCAAGCGTGGCCAGTAAAAACAAAAAGCATGGATTAATTTTCATGCTTTTTTTGTAAAGCTCTTTTTACATCTAACTAACTATAGCCTAATTTAATATCTTTAAGAAAAATTATCTTTAAGAAGTAGTCATATTTCAGAAAAAGCGGATAAAGGCTATCTTAACAACAACTAAAAATATCACTATAAACATATATGAAACTTCAATTTAAGCAACCTATAAAACTACTTTTGATATTAGCGGTTGTAGCTACATCTGGCCTATTGATGAGCCATTGCAATATTTCTCCTAACAATAAGGAACTTACCGCAAACAACCTAAAATTGGAAACTGTAGTGACTGGTTTAAATATGCCATGGTCTATGGCTTTTTTGCCCGACGGAAGAGTTTTAGTTACCGAAAGAGGAGGTAAATTACGTATTGTAAATGGCAGCCAATTAGATCCGCAAGAAATTACTGGCATTCCAAAAGTGTATTACCGTGGGCAAGGTGGCCTATTAGACGTGGCGCTTCATCCCAATTACAAAGAAAACGGGTGGATTTACATCAGCTACTCTTCTCCCAAAAAGGAAGGCGAGGCTGGTGATGACAATGGTGCCAATACGGCGCTAATGCGAGCTAAGTTAGATGGCCATCAGTTAACCAATATTGAACATTTATATAAAGCCAGTCCGAATGTAAGAGGCGGTGTACACTTTGGTGGTAAGATCTTATTCGACAATAAAGGCTATGTTTTCCTATCACTAGGAGAACGCGGACAGAAAGAAAACTCCCAAAATTTAAGCAAGGCACAAGGCAAAATGGTGCGTTTGCACGAAGATGGAAAAATCCCTACCGACAATCCGTTTGTAAAAACTAAAGATGCCCTGCCAGAAATTTGGAGCTATGGACACAGAAACCCGCAAGGTTTGGTAATGCACCCAACCACAGGTACAATTTGGGCACATGAGCATGGCCCACAAGGAGGCGATGAACTCAACATTGTAGAAAAAGGTAAAAATTACGGTTGGCCTTTAATTACTTACGGAATTGATTATGACAACTCTATCATTTCTGATAAAACCGAAGCGCCAGGTTTGGAACAACCAGTAATTTACTGGAAACCTTCTATCGCTCCGTGTGGAATGACTTTCGTGAACAGTCCTAAGTTTAAAGAATGGAATGGCGATTTGCTAGTAGGCTCATTGAAATTCCAAAACTTGGAGCATTTAGTGATCAAAGGAAATAAAGTAGTAAAGAAAGAGGTTATCTTTGATAAAATTGGTAGAGTGAGAGATGTAAAACAAGGGCCAGATGGCAATATCTATGTGGTTGTTGAAAGTACAGGTGCTATTGTAAAAATTGGTCCTAAAGCATAAAAGTCTACGTCATTTCGACCCCGATTTTGCTTCGGGAGAGAAATCTGTTAAACAGAAGTGTCAACTTAAAGATTTCTCACTCCGATCGAAATGACGGCAATATTTTTAAAATGAAAATCACATCTATTATAACCTGCGGAGCAATTTACGGTTTAACTTTCTTTTCTAATTCGCAAGAGGAGTTAGCTAAAAGTATGGCCAGAGGCAAAGAACTTTATAAAGAAAGCTGTATTACTTGCCACTTGGCAAATGGAGAAGGCGTAAAGGGCACTTTTCCTCCTTTAGCAAAAGCTGATTTTTTAACCAAGTACCCTGAGAAATCTATTCGTGCCGTTAAGTTTGGGATGAGTGGAGCTATCAAAGTAAATGGTGTTGACTATAACAACGCCATGCCCCCATCTGGCTTTGCCGATGATGAAATTGCAGATGTGATGAACTATATCAGGAATTCTTTTGGCAATAAAAACACGCAACCAGTTACCGAAAAAATGGTGGCGGCAGTAAAGGAGAAATGATCCTTTAAATTATAACTGTAGTCAATAAAAAATCTTTACTGTGCCAGAAATATTACTTTTATGTTTCTTAATGATCCCGCAATTGGTTGCTGGTATCTATGCCCACAGCATAGGCAAAAGCTTTTGGTTTTGGTTTTTTATTTCATTTCTTATTCCCATTATCTCGCTCATTGTCTTGTTACTTCTTGATAAAAAGCAATCGAAAGGAGTTACCGAAAAGAAAGCTGGTTATCAATTAGCAGATCATGTGCGGGAAAGGCAGAAAGAGCAACACAACGTTTAGGCTAAGCTTCATTTTAGAGATTTACAATAATTCGTTCCTTCATTTCGATGAGTGTAACGAAGAGAAATCTAGCAAAATAACTATGCAACTTGCTAGATTTCTCCTATCGTCGAAATGACGGCTATATTGTCTATTTCTGCAATTGATTTGCTCCTCTTAAATTATACTCTTTCGGAGTTTCCACGCCTTTTAAATGCTTCACAAAATAATCCCAACGGCGGCGCATCATGTAGGGGTTGTACGCCCCAAAACCATGTCCACTGTGCGGAAAGAGTACCAAATCATAATCTTTATTAGCTTTATTTAAGGCATCAATTACCAAATAAACATTATAAGGCGGCACGTTGTTGTCCATCATTCCGTGTGCCAGCATTAGTTTTCCTTTTAGGTTTTTAGCATAATTTTGGTTGGCCTGTGCCTCATAATCCGAGTTTTCTAGCAAGCCATTATATCTTTCGCCCCAATCGTCCTCATAGTTTCTGTTGTCATGATTGCCAGCTTGAGACACGCCTACTTTAAAGAAATCTGGATAGCGGAACAGCGCAGCTGCGGTAGCAAAACCACCGCCAGAGTGGCCCCAAATTCCAACTTTATCTAAGTCTATCGGGTATTTTTCTGCCAATTGTTTTATTGCCGTAACCTGATCTGGCAAGGTATTTTCGCCCATGTTGCCATAATTTATATCGTGGTAACTTTTTGATCGCATTGGATTGCTCGTCCCTTCTATCAGCACCACTATAAAGCCCAGTTCTGCCAATGCTTGGTGGTCTGCTCTAGCAGCCGAGAAAGACCAACTGCCTACACTTCCACCCTGCGGCCCTGGGTAAATATAATCTATTACCGGATATTTCTTGCCAGCTTCCATTTGTGTCGGCGTAAATACCAATCCGTAAATGTCCGTCTTCCCATCTGCAGCTAAAACTTTTACCACATCTGGTGCTTTCCACCCTGTAGCCTGTAACCTAGAAATATCTGTTCGGCCTAAATCCTCAATCTTTTTACCCTTACTATTTCTTAAAACTGTAACACTTGGCACATTAGGCTGCGAATAGGTATCAATAAAACAACTAAAATCTGGCGAGAAAGAAACTTGGTGGTTGCCTTGGTCTGGAGTTAGCAAAGAGAGCCCTTTGCCATCAAAACCTACGCTATACAAATAAGAAAAATACGGATTGCCCTGCTCGCGACCATAGCCAGTAAAATAAAGCTGCCTGTTCTTTTCGTCTACTTTTAACAAGCGCCCTACCAACCAATTTCCTTTAGTAATCTGATTTTTTACCTTTCCCGTTTTAGCATCGTACAAATACAAATGCCCCCAATTATCACGCTCGGAATACCATAAAATTTCGTTGGTTTTAGGTAAGTAACGCCAATTGATTGCGTTTACACCCGATTCGAAATGCGTTTTTACGGTTTCAGTAAACACTTCCCTAACCGCTCCTGTTACTGCGTTTGCAATTTGCAACTTCGCAACTTTATGATCGCGGGAGGTTGACAAAAACGCGAACTCGCTGCCGTCAGCATTCCAATCTATATCGGCCAGTTGACCTCCGTCGCTAATATCATCACTTAGGGAACTTCTATGCTCGTCTAATGGAATTTGTAAGCTAACTACCTTAGGGTTTTCGACATCAATAACCACTCGACGCAATTTGGCAATCTCTTTATCGCCCGGCAGTGGATATTTCCAAGCTTTTAAAGTTGGCGATCCAACGTTGGTGCTTACCAAATACATCTCCTTCAAATGACGTTGATCTTGCTGATAGGTGGCAAGTTTTTTAGAATCTGGCGACCATTTTACAATAGCCCTATCGCTGGTTTTCCAGCCCGCATTGTCGGTAGCATAACCGTAATCTTTCACACCATCAAAAGTGAGTTGGGTTTCTTTTTTAGAGGCGATGTCTTTTACCCATAAGTTCCAATCTTTAATAAATACGGCTTTTTTGCCATCGGGCGATATGGTCTCGGGAACACCACCCATCATTCTACCTCGCGGCTGCAGTCGGCTGTTAGTTACACCGGCCGTATTTTCGGTTAAGGTATTTGTTTTAATGTGATAGCTCCAAGACTGTTCGTCAGCAACAAATTTGATAGTTTCAGCAACTGCATCGAAAGCCAAATTTTGAAAAGGCAGCTGTGTCGCTTCATAGCCTTTCCCTGTTGCCTTACCCAATGCCATCGCCAATTTTTGATGGTCAAACATCGGCACCTTGGTTTTCTTACCCGGATTTACCCACAAAAACTGACTTCCAGTATTAGTTTTGCTCAAATACCAAAACTGTTCTCCAACCCAAACTGGCCTGCTGGCTCCTTCAGTTACCAAAGGTTCGATGTTATAGCTTAGAAATTGTTCGGCCCTAGCATAATCCTGCTCGGTTAGCGGTTTATTTTGTGCTTTCAAAGTAAAAACAGTTAAAATAGAAGCGATAGTTAGGAATTGTTTTTTCATTTTCGAACTAGAAATTATGCCCTAAAATAAGATGCTTTTGCAATTTACAAATTAAGGTATTGATAATGATACAATGGTAAAAACTTCATTAATCGTTTGGATAGAAAATGAAAAAGCCCGACGACAATCGGGCTTGCTATTTTTGCGGAGAGGGAGGGATTCGAACCCTCGATACCCTTGCGAGTATACAAACTTTCCAGGCTTGCTCATTCGACCACTCTGACACCTCTCCGTTATATGATATTGTTTTGCTTCAAATAAACTACCCCTCAATAGATTTATAAAAATGCTCTCTCGTAAAAGCGTCACTCCTTGTTTCAAACATCTCAAAATAATGTAACACTAAAGGCCTTCTTCCTTTAGTTGATCTCACATCTCCTTTATTATGCTTTGCCAGTCTTAAATCAAGATTCTCGGTACTACCGTAGTAGTACTTCCCATCTTTTAAACTTTTCAAAATGTAGCTATAAAACATAAACGTACGAAACCCCTGCAAGTATACAAACTTTCTCTAAAGGAATCCTCTGGACCAGGCTTGCTCATTAGACCACTCCCCAAAGGGGTCCTTCGGACTGACACCTCTCCGTTGGGGTCGCAAAAGTAATATTATTAATGATTATTTTCGCTAATTTTTAAAGTTGGGCTACCAATAGTTTTGTAAGAACCATCCCCATTTAAAATGGCCAACATTTGGCTTTGATTAGCAAATAACTGCTTGGCTCGAGCTATCTCTTTGTCATATTGGAAAGACTGCTCTATCCTTCCTTTTTCATGAAAATAGCGACTAATGATTTGTGTTTCCAACGCCCGTTTGATCTCCGCTTTATGCACCGTTAAGTCACTTTTCTTTGCCAAGCTCATTTTTGCTTTCAGAGCCTCTAAATCGGCCTTAACCTCAGCTGCCTTATTTTCCTTATCGGCTTCCTTATTTAGTTCGTTTAACAAGCGCTCTGACCTTGAGGTATAACTATAATCTTTGTTTTTTAACGATGCGATAAACTGTGAATAATCGGCATCGGTTATTTGAAATTCTTTGGCAGAAGCCACCGTCTTGTTGGATTTTTTGAAAGCATTGGCGTAATCGAAAAATAGGTTTTTTGTGAGCAAGGAAATGGTAATGGGGCTATATTTACTAGCCTCCACTTCTACATCGGGAAAAACGCCATTGCCATCGTAAACAGTTCGTCCTGCTTTGGTGGTAAAGGCTTTTAAAGTGCTATCGGCGAACTTCTCTGCCGTGCCATCTTCTTTCTTGTGGGCATAGTCTAACGCTTGGATACATCGTCCAGATGGCGTGTAATACTTCGCTACGGTTACCTTTACCAAGCTATTGTAAGGCAAATTAAACGTTTGCTGTACCAAGCCTTTGCCATAACTACGTTGGCCCACCACCACACCCCGTTCTAAATCTTGTATCGCACCGGCCACAATCTCAGATGCCGAAGCCGAAGCGCCATTGATAAGCACGACTAGGGGTAAGGTTGGCGCAATGGCATTGGCTGTGGTTTTATAAGTAATGCTTTTTGCAGGATTACGGCCCTTTTGGGTAACCACCATTACATTTTTATCTACAAAAAGGTTCACGATTTTAACCGCTTCCTGTAAAATACCGCCACCGTTATTTCTCAGATCCAATATTAGGCCTTTTGGTTTTTGTTTATTGATTTGCTCTAGCGCATCTTTCACTTCCTGTCCAGAATTTTCTAAGAATTTATCTAAACGGATATAACCAATTTGATCATTCAGCATGCCCGAATAAGGTACATTGGGCTGTTTAATTTCTTCCCTTACGATGGTTTTATTGATTACTGCACCTTCCCTTAGCAAGACTAAGCTTACCGGCGTGCCTTTTGGCCCACGCAATAATTGGCTAATTTGCGACCTTTCTTTTCCTACGATGTCTATACCATTGATTTTAACGATTTGATCGCCTGGACGGATGTCATTTTTTTGGGAAGGATGCCCGTCACTAACTTCGTTGATAAACAACTTGCCATCAATGGTTAGCGTTCCAGCACCGATACCGCCATATTGGGTGCTGATATACTTCATTTTATAGTCTTCAATTTCCGACTCGGGAACATACTCCGTGTAAGGATCCAAACTGCCCAACATCGCATCAATACCATGCTTCATCAAATCTGCAGAATTGGTTTCTTCTACATAATTGATATTGATTTCTTTATACAATGAAGCAAATACGTCGAGGTTTTTAGAGACCTGAAATAAATCTTCCTTAAAGGCTAAGGTTAGGGAGGTAACGGCAAGGGCAGAACTGAGGAGGATGATTTTTACTTTCTTCATATCGCTTATCATGAAAAAGCCATTTATTTGGTTACCTCTAAAATGGTAACCATACAATAAATAACCGAAAGTAAATTTAGCTAAACCTTATTGATTTTTCAAACTCATTGTTGCGAAGCCTGGAAGGAACGCTCGAGTTATGACAACCGATGTAGAACTTTTAGTGATTTATCTGGTGGGTAGCTAACGGCTAAAGCCTGTTCCCGTCTGGATCTGCTAAAGCTTTACGAATGGTAAATTCGATATAAGCGTTGTCTCTATTAACTAACTTAGCCAATTGTTCTACCAACTGATCTTCTTGTCCAGGCACAAAAGAAAGCTCTACGGCGGCTAAATCACGGTATTTTCTTAAAAACTTTGTTTTTACTTTTTGCCAGGTTTCAGGAGTTAGGGTAAAATTTGCCATTGGATAAAAGGTTTTGGGCAAAGATAGAAGTTTTATCTAATTATAGTTAAACTCCCTGTTAAAACGCCGCACTCTGTGTTCAGGTTTATTTTATAATAATATACACCAACGGGCAATTCTTTTCCGTTAAATGTACCATCAAATGGGCGGCTGTAACCTCTACTTGTAAAAATAGTGGCGCCACTCCGATTGAAAATATTGAATTCAGCTTCTGGATAGTTTTCGATTCCTTTAATTTCCCATACATCATTGATGGAATCTCCGTTAGGGGTAAATGTGTTTGGTATTTTCACAATGGTTTCTTCTAATTGTGTAAAATCAATTATGCTACTTTGTACTATACATCCGTATCTGTCTGTAACTTTTAGCAAGTATTTTCCTATTGGAATATTTTTAAGATTTAGTGTGGAAGCAACAATGTTTTGGTTTTGATCTACCCAAGCAAAACCATAAGGTGCACTTTGTCCATCTACTTGAATACCGCTTGTTGATACTGATTTACCATCACAATTAATGTATTGTTTCAAGTTTTGCAGGTTAACCATAGGGCTTTGAATTTCCGCGATTGTATATTCTTTAATCAAGTTGCTACATCCAAAATTACTATACCCCATTAATCTATAACGTCCCGCAGCTAGTCCTGAGATAGTTTCAGAATTACCCACTTCTACATTACTTTCATTAAACCATTTAATATAATCTGGCCTTGCACCTTGAAAAGTATTTATACTGATACTGCCATTATCTTGAGAACAGGTAGCTTCTTTAACATCCTCTTCCGCTATTTTGTACTCAAATGTGACGTTATCGACCACATAGTTAGGAGAAGAAATATTGCAAGTACCTAATTGTGCCGTAAAATAGTATGTTCCTGCAGACACGTTTATCAAATTATCACTTCTACCCACCTCTACTCCAGCTTCATTGTACCAGATACGAGGAACATTATTTGGCGTAACTATTCCGGTTATTGCACCATTGGATTGACCACAATATGCCTTTACAATCTCCATATTGTTTTCCAATATTCCTGTACCAGAAGAAGTAATGGTAAACGCATTAGACGTAGCGGAGCAAGAGTTGTTCTGCTTAGCTGTGAGCCTATAAGTACCCGGCCCAACACCTTCTAAATCTTTTGCTGTCCCAACGATCAAGCCATTTGCATCTCTCCATTCAAATATCGATGCATCATAAGTCACAATCCCTCTTATACTTCCTGTAGGCTGGTTGCAAATTACGTCTGTTTTTAAGGCATTTACCTGATCCATTAGAGGTTTAGAGAAAGGCGCAGTAGCTCCGTCTTGGTTTGTGCCCATACTTGTAATAGACCTCGTAAGATCAATGGTCCCATTATAACTCCAATTCCCCAATCCATCTGTTAATATTGTAGCAATCCACTCCTTTCCTTCGCAATTTACACAGGCATCAGTGTAAAAAAGCTCAATCTTTGAATTGGTAAGATAAGTGCCTCGCACTTCATTGGCGGAAATATTGGCTATCTTAGAGGTAGTGATAGTTTTACCCGAAGGCAAGTTGATAAACAGTAAAGAATTTGAATTACAATAAATGCTGTTATGCAAGACCGAAATCGGGTACGCAATTTCTGCAATTACAGCTATAGTATTATAAGCAATTTCGTTGCTGGCAGAAGCAGTATTACCACCTATAAGCCCAGCGTTGCAAAATTTAATATATACCCCAACGTTATTTCCAAAAGTAGTAGCGCCAGTCTCATTTACGCCTAATTTGTTTCCCTCTAAAACAAAACCCCCATTTACATAATCTATAAACACAGCTCTATCTTGACCACAAATAAAGTTTTTAGAAATAATTGGCTTGCTTGCATTTCCATTTACATAAATACCAACTGCCGCACTCACTTTATACAAGGTTGTCATAGTCCTGTTCATCCCGATAATGTTGTTGGAGATCTCTACGTCTCCATCCGCACCGCCTAACGCAATTCCATTTCTTGTGCTACCTGCAATCACATTTGCATCAGCAAATGTACTACCGCCAATCCTACTGTTTTTAAGAAAACTTAAATCTATTGAACTCTCGTTTGGATTTAGCAAACCATTTGCATTAAAACCAAAATTGTTACCACTAATAATGATATTTGTAACATCTAATCGAGGTATGATAAATGGAGACAGAATTCCAGCATAACTACCTGTAAAACAATTTGGCTTACTTGAAGAACCAATGGTGATAAAATGAGAATCTCGAAGATATATTCCAGCCTTCTTATCCTCAATTGGACCGTTTGGGTCTGACTTAAAGTTAACGAACTCAATACCGTAAATCTCAACTTCTCTGCTTCCTTCTAATCTTATCCCGCTAAAAAAGCTTGATGTCGCATTATTAAGACGAATTCGAGTTCCAGTATTTCCTAAAAGTGAAATCGGTTGAGTTGTTCCGTCTATAACAACATTAGAAGTTAATATTGGCAGCTCACTGTCTAGGCTTATTGAAACTTCTGATGCAGTTGCTGCAGGAATATCGAAATAAATATAATCTCTATCGGTTATACCATTAGCGTTTGCGATTTGAATAGCTTCCCTAAGAGAACCTGTGCCTGAGTTAGCATTATTTGTAACTACAATGATTATTGCTTGGGAAGCCTTGGAAACCATTAAAAAGAAGATGAATAACCAAATTCTCATTGTATAAAATTAAGAAAACCGAGCCAAATTGGCTCGGTTTTTTTATTTTATTTCATACCGCTAATAGAATGTTGTGTAGAAAGTAATAATCGGGTTATTAGGACTTGCGGCACCTGATATACCCCTAACATACAAAGTATATGCCCTACCTTTAGTTAACGACGTGGTTGTCAAAGCAGTTCCTAACGCAACGTTGGTTGCAGCATCTACAAACAAAAAACTTAGTGAAGGATTAGGACCACCTCCTGGACTAGAAATCTCTACCCAGTCAGACGCTGTATTAACCGCAACATTGTTTATAATCTTAGGATCAGAAACGGCTGTACCTCTTATTAAACTCATTGTAGGCCCTCCACTTAAAACATTTGCGAAACGGACAATCACTTTAGTGGTATCTAACAGGGGTCTAACATCTTCTAATACTAATGTTGAAGGTATAGTTTTTGTACTTGTATTATACGCGCCATTGGGTATTATTGTGTAATACTTGCCAGGAGCAGGATTAATATTTGTAGAAAACACCTGTAAGTTTGCATCTGCGGTGGCAGTAGGAATAATCTTGCCTGTTAACGTACGAGCGCCGGGAGTAGCAATTGCGTAACCCAAGTCAGGAAACACTTGATTATATGTATAGCCAGCATTTTCTACACCTGTAGACGAAAGCTTCGAAGAAAACTTAGTTCCATCCATATAAAAATTAACTACCGGACTGCCTGGACTTAAATTTAAAATTTTGATATATGAATACTTAGGATCTCCCGGCGTAAGCCTCTCATATTCTGTGTTTTCCACATAGCCTTTATCCTTATCACAAGCAGAAAAAAGCATTGCAACACCCGCTATTAAATAATATAATTTCTTTTTCATGTTGATCTTATAATTAAGGTTGACTAAACCACATTTTAACTGTATGATAATCTATTTTATCTGCACCGATTTTTCTGATTGCATCTAAATTCCAGATATATTCTGAGTTGTAACGTGGACGATATCTTTGCGCAGGTTTACCGCCGTTATCTGCGCTAAATGCTGGGTAAAAGTAAACCTGATCATAAGGCTTATTTCCTTGAGCATCACCCTCCATATAGTTGTACTTACGCAAATCAGACCAAGTTTCTACAAAACCGTAAGCATACAATGCTATATACTTCTGCAGCATGATATCTTTTAATGTAAGCGCACCCTCAGTTTGAGCAACAGATGCACTCGTCATATAAGCCGTCTTCTGGGCAGTGGGTATTGCAGTGCCTAAACCACTTACAAAATCGATGCTTGCCGATATCCCATTTTGGTATGCAATTAATGCTTTGTCTTTCTCTCCCTTTCTAAATGCCGCCTCGGCTTTAATAAACTGCATCTCAGCGTAGGTCATAATGGGGAAATTTGCTTTGTCTTTAAATAGATATCTACCAGTATTATCACCTGCACCAGGATTTACCGTGCCGTAAGAACCCCACAAATTCGGAATTTGCTGAGGAGCAGTGCCTGCTGTTACGCTCCCGGGAGAAGTACCTCTATAAACCCCGTCTTGACTCGGTGCAATCATAGTAGCTCTACGAGGATCAATTACAGTACCTGGAACACCTGTAAAGTAGGTGCCATCTAACAAACCAACCATTATTCTAGTTTGCCTGTAAGATGCCAAGTTTGACCTAATTGGGCCATAAAAGTTTGCATTTACAGAAGTAGTTCCGTCGTTTTTAATTAAAAAATTATCGGCATTGCTAGCTAAGGCCTTATCAACATAATCTATTACCTTTTGCGGATCATAAGTTGATTTGTTGATTAGATTATTTGCATTTCTAGCCAAAAGACCATAACAAAACTTAATCCATTTGCTATTGTCGCCTGCGTAAACGGCATCGAATGGCGCAAGCTTAGCTACCGCACCATTACCATCTGTTCTAGATAAGTTGGAAATCGCCTCATTTGCTACTTTAACTACCTCTTCATACACATAAGCTTGTTCATCATAATCAAATTTGTAGCGATTAGGTTCGTAAGCTTGTTTAACTATCATTGGTCCATGGTAATCTGTACCAATTTGCCAACCCCAAGCTTTTAGTGCTTGTGCTAAACCTACATAATTCCATTCTTGTTTCTCTGAACTATCTTCAATAATTAAGTTCAAATTTGCACCTAACCCAAAATAGACAGTTCGCCAAATTTCACCCATTGCGTCACTTGCAGGTAGCCATCCGTGGTTTTCTCCAACATTTGGAGTACCAAAATATTGTACAACACCTCCCAAATACCTAGAGTCAAATTGCACCCCACGCTCCATCTGCGCAAACAGAGGAGCAATCATCGTTTTACTGTTCGGTGTTTGAGGTGTTGCGGGGTCAGTATTTATATCAAAATACTTCTTGCAGCCTAACGACGAAACCGTCATCAGTCCAGCTAATATCATATATATCTTTTTCATTCTAATAATTGAATTAAAAACCAACTCTTATTCCAAAATTATATCCTCTAGGCAAGCCGTAAGATCCGAAATCTATACCCGTACCACCTGTACCACCAGAAGCAGCGCTCAAACCATTTACAGATGGATCTACCCCTTTATAGTTTGTTAACAACCATAGATCTGTTCCAGTAAAGAAAACGCTTGCGTTACGAATAATTTTAGTGCGAGCAAGAAACGATTTTGGCAACTTGTAGCTTAAAGTTATATCCTTTAAACGAATCCAGTTGATATCTTTCTCAATGAAATCGCTCGTATTATAAAAACTAGAGTAGTAAGATGTTGAAATAGAAGGTATTACAACAATATTATTTGCTGTAGGGTTTGAAGTATTCTCCAAGCCGTCTCTTAGTACACCCTTAATTACCCTAGGAACTTCACGATCTAAAGATCGTGTAGACATTCCCCTTTGATAAAGGTATAGTTCTGTAGCGTTATAGACATCGCCGCCTTTTCTGATATCAAACAAGAATGATAAATCAAAGTTTTTATAAGTGAAGTTATTGGTTAAACCAATACCAAAATCAGGTGCCGAATCTCCTATCTGAGTCCAATCTGAAGCAATAATAGGCATTCCATTAGCTGGATTAATCAAAATTTCACCTGCGTTGTTCCTCAAGACTTCCATACTAGAGATAGCGGAAACGGAAGATCCTTTCAAATACTGTCTTCTAACATTACCGAACAACCAAGAATCAGACACATAAAAAGTCTCTTGCTCACCCGGTAGTTGTTTAATACGCCCTTTAACCTGTGTTATATTCGTACCAATAGTCCAAGAAAAATTTTCCTTTTTTATTGGAGTACCTCTAAGCACAAGCTCTATACCATTGTTTGACACCAATCCACTATTAATATACATCAAAATACCGCCCGTCGCATAGCTTAAACGTGGCGCTGTAATTTGTCCATCGCTAGTTACATTGTAATAGGTAAAGTTGGCTGTTAAGCGGTCTTTAAAAAATCCAAGGTCAATACCAACCTCTTTAGATGTAGTAAATTCAGCTTTTAAATCAGGATTACCCAGCGTTACGCCAACCGCGAAACCTCCTCCAGTAGTGGTCTGAGCAGTCATTGGGGTTTTTGTAATATATGCCGTACGAGCATCTTTACCAGACTGTCCCCAAGAAGCCCGCAATTTACCTTGAGACAACCAATCCACCTTCTTAACAGGCTCTAAGTCTGAAAACACAAAACTTAAAGATGCAGCTGGATAAAAGAAGTTATAATTAGCTATTGGTAAAGTTGAAGAGAAATCCATACGTCCAGTAAATGTCAAGTATAACAAGTCGGCGTAACCAAGTTCGGCTTGTCCAAATGCACCCATTTTACGCGTACGAACATCAGCGTAAGCTACTCTTTGTGTAGAGGGATCTGTATTATTTAAACTGAAAAAATTAGTTTCTAAAAATCTCGCTCCAAATTGTGAAGTAGTTTCGCTTCTGGTATCATTAATATCATATCCCAACCTCAACACTGGTTTAAACTTGCCGTATGTTTGCTTTGCTGTAGCTACCAAATTTGCAGTCAATAAACGAACGTTATTATTGAAGGTATTTATACCTCCTCCCACTGAGCTTGTACCTGAAACGTTGGCATTATACGACTCCGGATGATAGCCGCTCGCACCTCTGAAAGAATAAACATCTGTACCAGCAGTACCTCTAATATCCAACCAGTTAGTAGGCTTATATGTCATACCAAAATTTGCCATAACACGGTTGGTCATATCGTAATTTGGATTATTCTCCATCCCCCAAATCGGGTTATCTAATTCCGCACTATACGAGCCAGTAATCGTTCTCCTTTCTCCAGTTGCTGTGTATCTATTTCTGATATCATCTACATGTGGCCAAGTGAGTACGCTTATCATAGGGCTGCCTGCCCCTTTGTAAGTCTTGTCTGTTCTATTGTTAATGTAATTTACCGAAGCATTTGCGCTAATCTTATCACTAATTTTAGCGTTACCGGTAACCCTAAAATTCAAACTGTTAAATGCTGTTCCGGGTATAGCTCCTTCTTGATCGGTGTATTGCACCGAAGTTCTTAATGAGATCGCTTCAGTTCCACCCTCAATTGAAGCGCTATGCCTCTGCGTAAACCCAGTTTGGTAAAAGGCGTCTAAGTTATCAAAACGTGTTCGATTTTCCGGGATACGCCCTCCAAAGAAAGTTCTTGTGCGAACCTCTTCATCAAAGATACCTCCTGCTCCACCGCCAAACACTGTTTGCACATCGGGAAAACGATATGGTGTTTCTGCTCTGAAAGAGTTGTTGTAAGAAACTGTCGCTTTACCAGCTTTAGCCCTTTTTGTAGTAATGACTACAGCACCAGATGCACCTAAAGTACCATATAAAGCTGACGCTTCAGGCCCTTTGAGAACGGTAACCGACTCGATTTCCTCTGGATTAATATCCATACCACGGTTCCCATAATCGTTTGTTCTGTTATAAGTCCCCTGCCCAACCAAATTATACTCACTAAAGGTATTGTTAGAAATAGGAACTCCATCAACTACAAAAAGCGGCTGATTATCTCCATCTAAAGAAACGGCGCCACGAATGATAATTTGAGATGAAGCACCAGGAACACCGTTAGTTGGTGTTACCGTAACACCAGCAACCCTCCCTTGTAGAGCATTAATAAAGTTATCGCGCTGAGTCGAAGCGATTTCCTCTCCTTTTACTGTCTGAGAATCATAACCCAACGAGCGCTTCGATCTTTCTATACCAAAAGCGGTAACCACAACCTCATTAAGCGCCTTAGTATCCGGGCTTAATGTAATGTTAATCGTAGCAGCGGTTCCTACCGCCTGCTCCTTAGTTACCATTCCTAAATAGGCGAACTGTAGCACATCTCCTTTGTTTACCTTAATAGAGTAAACACCGCTGGTGTTAGCCTGTGTTGCCACAGAAGTCCCTTTTACCTTAACTGTTGCACCTGGTATTGGCTGGCCGTCTTCAGAAGAAGTGACCTTACCCGTAACAGTAACCTGTTGCGCCATTACCTGAACTGCTAAAAGAAAAGCTCCCAAGAACAGCATGAGTAATTTTTTTTTCATAAACTCTTGTTGGTTAATAGTAATTAATTTGTTTAGTTGATTTTAGTCTTTCATCAAAAACGCACATTAACGCATTTCCATCAAATCCTAAGTAAATATCACAAATGTTTTTCGTTAAAAAAAGAAATTTTAACAAAAAATTAACAAAAATCAATAAAATACCAAAACAACACCGCAAAAATCCGCAAACTTATTCTCTAATTTAAATCATTCTCCCGTATAAAAAATATTTTTTACTACCTTAGGACTCCAACTCTATGCTCAATTAAATGCTTAAAAAAGAACGCCATAATATGATCATGCGCCAAATTAACTTACACAACAGGGTGTTAAGTTCCGATTTGGTCGAATTATTAAACGTATCGGAAGATACCATCAGAAGGGATTTACAAGAATTAGCTGATGATAATTTGCTAAATAAAGTACACGGTGGGGCACTTTCTAAGTCTTACCAATCTTCTTTTGATGATAGTAAGGTTTATGCCAAAGACGCTAAAATTAGCATCGCCAAAAAGACTTCGTCATTGATTAAAGACGGCATGGTGGTTTTAACTGGTGGCGGAACTACCGTTATCGAATTGGCTAAGCAATTACCCCAACATCTTCACGCTACATTTATTACCATTAGTCCATTAGTTGCTGTAGAGTTAGCGAAATACGAAAAAATCGAAGTTATCCTTATAGGAGGGCTATTCTCTAAAAACTCGCAAATTAGTTATGGGGGCCATGTAATTAGCCAGCTAGCAGATATTAGAGCCGACTTATGCTTAATGGGGACGAGCGCTTTACATCCAACAGATGGCGTTACAGATACCGACTGGGAAATCAACCAATTAAAGAAGGCCATGATTGCTTCTTCTAAGAAAACTGCTGTGCTATGTATTTCCGAAAAGCTTGGAATTACATTAAGACTAAAAGTAGCTGGACTAGAAAATATCAGTTATTTAATTACCGAGCTCAATGAAGATGATGAAGCATTAAATGCCTACCATACCAATGGGCTGCAAATTATTTAAATCAAATGCATCTTTACTAAAGAGAAACGGAGCGAGCTACTGGTTCGTTCTTTTTCACCTTATGATTTAATGAGGCAAACTAACCTTGCCCATACTAACAGATGGCACACCTTCTCTGCCACCAAAGTAAATTTGGCTGCCGCAAATGGTTTCATTAGCTAATAATGCGAATAAAACAGCTTCCTTAGCATCGGGATTAATCTCTAAATCTGCGGTGGTTTTAAAGCTTACTTGGGGCAATGCAGCCTTCAAAAGCGAAAACAACAAGGGGTTGTGCATACCGCCACCACTTAGGTATAACACAGGCTTATTTAATTGGCCTAATGCTCGTTCAATAGCTGCTACAATTCCTTTTGCCGAAAAATGACACAATGTAGCCATTACGTCTTCTTTGGATAAACCATCCGTACCGGAAATTTTTTGCGCATTTACTAAATAATCGATGCTGAAAAGTTCTGGCCCAGTAGTTTTGGGAAAATCTGCAGCAAAAAAATCGTTCGTCAATAACTGTTGTAAAAGTTTTTCATTCACGTTACCCGATTGACTAATAGCGGCATCTTTATCGTAGTATAAACCTTCAAAATGCTTTTGTACGTACTGATCCATCAAAGTATTGCCTGGCCCAACATCGGTTGAAAAAACCTTAGCCGCATCTAAATTGCCGGGCAAATAAGTGTAATTGGCAATACCGCCAATATTTAACATGATCCTATCTTCGCCCTGTTTAGAAAAAATGAGGTAATCGCCATATACGGCCAAAGGGGCGCCTTCGCCACCAGCAGCAATATGCTTTTGCCTAAAATCGCTTAGGGTAATGATGCCTGTATTTACCGCAATATGATCGCCATCGCCAATTTGTAAGGTACCATTTGGCAGCTCGTCCCGTTGGTGTAGTGATTTTGGCGCATGGTAAATGGTTTGTCCATGGCTGGCAATAAAATCAATGTCCTCGTTTCGGTAGCCCCACTCTACAATGGCTTCATTAATCAGCTTTGCGTGAGTAAGCGCCACCTGCTCGTTCATCAAGCAAACCATTTCTAAATCAACCTCTCTTTTAGAAAAAATAGCTTTCACTTGCTGTCTAAAAATATCGGTGTAGTCTGCCGTTTTAAATTTCAGCAGTTTTATTTGCGTATCGGCTCCGCTACCGCTAAAAGAACTCAGCGCAATGTCTAATCCGTCCATAGAGGTTCCAGACATTAAGCCAATAATCAGCTTTTCTTTCTTTATAGACTTTTCGTATAGCTTTTCGATTTGATTTTTCATCATCACAATTTTTGAACCACGAAAGGTACAAGTTGTTTCGGATAAGTTGCTATTTACTTCTGCATTTTACCTAGCTAGGGGCTAAAAAAAAGAAGCCGAAAAAGTTTTTTAATTTTTTTAAAAAGTAAAAAGTACGGCAGGAGCTTTTTAAAGCCACTTTTTAGACCAAAACAAGCTTTGCTCAAAAACTGTCCTATTTTTTTTCTGTTTAATCTATACTATATTTACTGCTCCGTTCAATAAAAAACCAAAGATTAATGGCAAGATTAAATCTATTAGAAGAAACGAGGTTCGAAAAGCTCCCGGTAAGTATCTTTAAAAATCCGAAAGAAGCTTCTTTAAATGTAGCGCACCGTATCGCTTCGCTAATCAAAGAAAAACAACAAAACAACGAAAATGCAGTGTTAGGTTTAGCAACAGGTGCTACACCGGTTGCAGTTTATGCAGAGTTGGTTAGGTTACACAAAGAGGAAGGCTTAAGCTTCAAAAATGTAATCACTTTCAATTTGGATGAGTATTATCCTATGCAGCCCAACTCAGTACAGAGCTATGTTCACTTTATGAATGAAAATCTTTTCAACCATATAGACATAGACAAAAACAACGTGCACATTCCAGATGGCACCTTAAGTCTTGAAGAAATTCCAGCTTTCTGTTTAAATTATGAAAAGAAAATAGAAAGTGTTGGCGGACTGGATATTCAGATTTTAGGTATCGGCCGTACTGGTCACATTGGTTTTAATGAACCAGGTTCTGCACCAAACTCTGGAACACGTTTGGTAACCCTAGATGATTTGACCCGTAGAGATGCTGCCCGTGATTTTGGTGGTAAATCTAATGTACCTACCAAAGCCATTACCATGGGTATAGGCACTATTTTTAAAGCCAAAGAAATTATTTTGATGGCTTGGAATAGAAAAAAGGCGGCAATTATTAAAAAAGCTGTAGAGGGAGAAATTTCTAGTGAAGTGCCAGCAACCTACTTGCAACTTTCTGACAATGTAGAGTTCATTTTAGATGAAGACGCAGCTTTAGACCTAACGAGATTTAACACGCCTTGGTTGGCAAGAGATTGCGATTGGACACCCTTACTTACCCGTAAAGCTGTAATTTGGTTAGCACAACACCTTAAAAAGCCTATCTTGAAGTTAACTGAAGACGATTACAACAATAACGGAATGGCTCAATTAGCTACAGAGCAAGGGCCTGTTTATGACATCAACATCGATATCTTTAACAAATTACAACATACCATTACCGGTTGGCCTGGGGGCAAGCCTAATGCAGATGATAGCCAGCGCCCAGAAAGAGCAAACCCTGCGAAGAAACGAGCCATTGTGTTTTCTCCGCACCCTGATGACGATGTGATTTCGATGGGTGGCACTTTTATTCGTTTGGCAGATCAAGGGCACGAAGTACACGTTGCCTACCAAACATCTGGCAACACTGCCGTTTGGGACGATGACGTGTTGCGTTTTGTGGAGTTCAATATCGATTTTTCTGAGAAAATGGGTATTGACCAAACCGACATGAGAAAAACTTACGAAGAGATGCGTGAGTTTATGGCCAATAAATTACCAAACCAAGTAGATACTGAAGAGATTAAACTGGTTAAAGGTTTAATTAGAAAAGGAGAAGCTATTGCTGGAGCTCGTTTTTCAGGTTTACCTGATGAAAACATCCATTTTATGGCATTACCATTTTATGAAACTGGCAAGGTAAAGAAAAACCCAGTGTCTGAAATTGATATACAGCTAACCATGGAGTTGCTTCAAAAAGTAAAACCGCAGCAAGTGTTTGCCGCTGGCGATTTTGAAGATCCTCATGGTACGCACATTGTGTGTTTTAACCTCATTGTAGAGGCACTTAGACGCTTAAAAGGTACAGAAGCTTGGGTAGAAGATTGCTGGTTGTGGATGTACCGCGGCGCTTGGCACGAATTTGAACCACATGAAATTGAAATGGCCGTTCCTTTAAGTCCAAAAGAAGTAGAACGTAAAAAACTAGCTATTTTTAAACACCAGTCGCAAAAAGACATTCCTGTGTTTCCAGGTGATGACCCTAGAGAATTTTGGCAACGAGCAGAAGATAGAAATCGCGAAACGGCCAAAACTTATGACGAATTAGGTTTAGCTGATTACGAAGCGATGGAAGCTTTTGTGAGGTATCATTATTAATACCGTTCATCATCATTTCGAACACAGAGAGAACTGAAAGAAAGCGAAGCTAAATCTCTTAGCTAAACGCTACCACCTAACAGATTTCTCCTCCTAAAGTCGTCGAAATGACGACATTCGAAAAAATATCTTCTATCTTTAGCGTAACAAACTAAATGATAGAAGATATTTTTATTTACAGAAAATGGAAACCAAACCACAACGCCTCCTTTCTTTAGATTTTTTTAGAGGCCTAACCGTTGCCGCCATGATATTGGTAAACAATCCGGGAAGCTGGGGGCACATTTACCCACCGTTAGCACACGCCGAATGGAATGGCTGTACCCCAACCGACCTCGTATTTCCTTTCTTTTTGTTTATTGTTGGCGTATCTATTGCCTATGCCATGGGCAGTAAGCGAGAAGACATTGGAGCACACGGAAAAACGATTTTAAAAGCTTCAAAAAGAGCATTTACCCTTTTTTTTCTAGGTTTTATTTTAGCCTTTTTCCCAAGAAACTTTAGTGACTTCGATTTTATTGAAGCTTTGAAAACGGTAAGGATACCTGGGGTACTGCAAAGAATTTCGGTAGTGTTCTTAATTTCGTCTATTTTATTTCTAAAGCTTAGCGATAAAAGATTATTCCAAACCATCGTGATTTTACTTTTTGGCTATTGGGCATTAATGAATTTTGTTCCAGTTCCCGGTTTTGGACCTGCCAATTTAGAAAAAGGAACTGATTTAGGGGCTTGGCTAGACAGAACCATTTTAACAGAAGCACATTTATGGAAAGCCGCTAAAACCTGGGATCCGGAAGGAATTTTAAGCACCCTGCCAGCTATTGGAACTTGCTTAATCGGCGTATTGGTAGGCACCTACCTTAAAAAGAAAACCATAGAACCAGCCACTAAAATAGCCTGGTTATTTTCGGCTGGCACATTGATGTTTATGGGCGGCTTACTTTGGGACCTCCAATTCCCTATCAACAAAGCATTGTGGACCAGCTCTTATGTGCTTTATACGGGTGGGCTGGCAACAGTTATTTTAGCCTTATCTTATTGGCTGATAGATGTGAACCAATATAATCGTTTTACTAAACCTTTTGTGGTTTATGGGGTAAACGCCATTACCGTTTTCTTTTTATCAGGCCTGATGCCGCGTTTGCTAAACATGATTAAGATTGATTTTGAGGGAGAAAAAGTAGGTGCACTAAGCTACGTGAACAAAGCCTTATTTGCCAATAACTTTGCCAACCCGCTAAATGCTTCTTTGGCTTATGCTGTGGCGTTTGTACTTTTTTGGTACGTAATACTTTGGGTAATGTACAAAAGAAATATCATTATTAAGGTGTAATTAAGATTAAGAACCGAAGACTAAAAACGAACGACAAAGAACGAAAATCTGCTTGTAACTTTAAACCATTATCTTTGTCTAAAACACAACATTTACCCCTAACTAAATTTATAAAATGAAGAAAAATTTGCATTTACTTGCTGTTGGCGCCCTCTCCCTAGTGTTGGCACAACCAGCAATGGCGCAGAAAAAAGCTCCAGCTAAGGCTGTTAAAACAGTGACAAAACCCGCCACTAGCCCAGCACTACCTATCGATCCCAATGTTAAAATTGGCAAACTACCTAACGGATTGGTGTACTACATTAGAAAAAACGTAGAACCAAAAAATAGGGCCGAGCTTTACTTGGGCAACAAAATTGGTTCGTTAATGGAAAACGAAGAACAATTGGGCTTGGCGCACTTTACCGAGCACATGGCCTTTAACGGCACTAAAGACTTTCCTAAAAACGAAATCATTAATTACTTGCAAAAAGCAGGCGTACGCTTTGGGGCAGACTTAAATGCTTACACCGGCTTTAACCAAACGGTATACCAATTACCAATCCCAACAGATAGTGCCGAAGTCTTTAAAACAGGCTTCAAAATCTTGGCTAACTGGGCAGGTAAAGTAACCATGGATGGCAAAGAGATTGACAACGAGCGTGGTGTAATTATAGAAGAAGACCGCCAGCGTGGTAAAAACGCTCAACAACGAATAAGCAAACAATTGCTGCCTTTCTTACTAGGCGATTCGCGTTATGCTAAACGTATCCCTATTGGAGATGTAGATTTATTGCAGAAATTTACGCACGATAAGATTCGTAACTTTTACAAAGACTGGTACCGCCCTAACCTACAAACAGTAATTGCTGTTGGCGATTTTGATGTAAACGAAGTAGAAAAGCTGATTATTGCTAACTTTTCTGAGTTGAAAAATCCTGCTAATGAAAAAGCTAGAACGTATTATAGCATTCCAGATAATGTACAGCCATTGGTTAAAATTGCTACAGACCCAGAGCAACCTTATAATGTGGCCCAATTGATTTACAAACAGAAACAAGGCCCAGTAAAAACAGAGGCTGATTATAAAACGCAAATAGCGCAAAACATGGTTAACAATATGTTGGCAGCTCGTATTGCAGAAATTATGCAGAAAGGCAATGCGCCGTTTTTGTTTGCTCAAAGTAGTTATGGCCCATACCAAGGCGGAATGATTTGGGACATGAACGCCCTACAAACCGTTGCAGTAGCCAAAACAGGTGCCGAGCTCGAAAAAGCTTTGGTTGCGGCTGTAGCAGAAAACGAGCGTATGGCTAAATTTGGCTTTACCGCTGGCGAGCTAGAAACCGTAAAGAAAAAAATGGAAGCTAGCAACGAGAAGCAGTTCAAAGAAAAAGACAAAACCAAATCTAGTGCTTACGTACAACAATATTTAAATAACTTCTTAATCGGCTCGGCAATTCCATCTGAGGAGTACAGTTATGAGCTGAACAAGAAGTTATTACAAAGCATCTCTTTAGCCGACGTTAATGCCGCTGCTAAAGCAATGGTAACCAAAAACAATCAAATATTGGTAGTACAGGCGCCAGAAAAAGAGAAAGCTAATTTACCTCAAGAAGCATCGTTAATTGCTGCGTTAAAAAATGCTGGCAACGGGGTAACGCCGTATGTAGACAACGCAGTAAACAAACCACTGATAGCTCAGGCTCCAAAAGCTGGCACCATTGTTAACGAAACCAAAAATGATAAAATTGGTATTACCACACTAACTTTGAGCAATGGTGTTAAAGTGGTGTTAAAGCCTACCGATTTTAAAAATGACCAAGTGATCTTCACATCGTTTGCCAAAGGTGGGGCTTCTTTAGCTAGCAATGATGATTTTCTTTCTGCAGAAAATGCCAATTTAATTGCGCAAAGCGGTGTGGGAGATTATAATCCAACGCAGTTATCTAAATACTTGGCCGGCAAAAACGCTGCCGTAGGTGCCTATATAGACGATTTATACCAAGGTTTTTCTGGAAATGCTTCTCCTAAAGATTTAGAAACAGCATTCCAATTGATTTATGCCCGTGCAACCAACCCTCGTAAAGATGTAGAGATTTTTAATAAAAACATCAGCGATTTTAAAGTAATTACAGCTAACAAAGGTAGTAACCCTAGCAGTGTATTTGCAGATACTGTACAAGCTGTAATGGCCAATTACCACAAACGTGGGATGCCAACTACCCTAGCTGATATCGACAAAATCAACATCGACAAAGCTTATGCTTTCTACAAAGATCGTTTTGCTGATGCCAGCGGACAAACCTTTGTTTTCGTAGGTAATTTTGATGTAGAGCAAATCAAACCTTTAATTACAACCTATCTTGCAAGCCTACCTTCTCTAAATAGAAACGAAAACTTTGTAGACAATGGTGTTAATCCTCCAAAAGGTAAAGTAAGTAAAACAGTTAAAAAAGGTTTAGAAGACAAGGTTTCTGTTCAATTAGTTTTTCATGATGATTACACTTATAGTGCAGAAAACAACGTGATGCTAGATGCATTAAAGGCCGCATTGGATATCAAAATCACCGAGCGTTTGCGTGAGAAAGAAAGCGGTGTTTATAGCCCAGGTGTTTCGCTAAGCGTACAAAAAAACCCAGCGGCTCACTATTATTTTACCATTTCGTTTAACTGTGCTAAAGCTAACGTAGAGAAATTAATTAATGCCGCCTTGGAAGAAGTGAACAACTTTAAAAACAATGGCGTAACCGCAGAAGACTTGCAAAAATTCAAATCTGAAGAGTTAAGACAAGTAGAATTAAGTCTTCGCGAAAATGGTTATTGGTTAGCTTACTTAACTAACCGACTAAAATATAATGACAACGTAGAGCAAGTGTTAGACAATACTTCACGCATTAACGGAGTAACTGTTGACGCCACAAAAACTGCTGCTAAAAAGTACTTAAATGGCGATAATTATATTCGCTTGGTGCTATTACCAGAGAATTAGTGATTTAACGTACCATTTTTAAAGAGGATGTTTAACAAAGCATCCTCTTTTTTTTTAACAAATAATTGATAAAGTTGAAGTTATACAATATTTTCGCTCCAAAATCTAAAACGAGATCAAATGAAAAAATTAATCGTTGCCATACTCTTGGCAATTCCTTTTGTAGTAAATGCACAATCAGACAAAATTTTATTACACAACGGCAAAACCATTACCGGAAAGGTAATAAAGGTTACTGAACACACGGTTATTTACACTTACGACGGAGAGGATGCCGAACAAACCTTTGGAAAATTTGCTGTGGCCAACATTACCTATGGTAAAAGTGGTAGAGAACAAGAAATTACACCTAAAGTAGAAGTAAATGGCGAAGCCGACTGGGAAAAAGTACTGATCATTGAAAACCTTGAAGAAGTATCTGGACTAAAAAGAGTAGCAGAGATTAAAGGAAAAACCTCTTTTATCAATTACAGAACGGCGGGTGGTAGCGACAGAAAATCCTTAGAAAAACTAAAAAAAGAAGCCGCTGCCAATAAATGTCCTTTTGTTTTAATGACGTCAGATAAAGACATAGATCGCAAAAGTGCTACCGGTGGAGGCTTTGGGCAAGTACAGTCTATTAAAAAGGGCGTTAGCTATAGTTATTAAACGCAATCAAAATTTAATCTAACTAGACTTACGAAGTTTCAAAACAGGGGTAAACGGTGCCAATTACCGGTATCCTTAACTTAACCTTACAAGAAACAGAGGCTAAAGTTAAACTTCGTAAGTCTTTGTTGGTCTATAGCCAAATCTACTTCGTTTCTACCCCAACCGGGCCACTAGCCTCACTTTCGTTCTTAATTCTATCTAAAGCAGTAACGAGATAGCTGTAACGTTTTCCTTTTTCAGCATTGGTGTCTAAGAAAAATGGATAGTCTAAAAAAACAATCTTTACTATATTTTTGGCATCCAGTATGTCAATTTTTTCGCCTTCCGCAAACCTATACACCACATAACCCGAAGCTGTCTCGCCATCTGTAGCTTTTAGGGGCTTTGTCCACTTTAACTGTATCCCGTCTGCTGTGGCTTCAGCTGTTAAATTTTGAGGCTTATTTGGCACTATGTCATCTATCCACGGCATCAACGGGGGTAATGCAGGGTATTTATAAAAATCATTCCTTAAGGAATCTGCTAAACCTTTAGCTACAGTTGATAAAGATTTAGAGCTAAAATAGACGCTGCCCTGCACTCTGTTATTGGCTCTAATGGCCCTTATCTGATTGGGGATTTCGTTAGGTTTTGCCCAAGCCGCTTCTCGCTTTGTTTTACCATTATGGATAAGATAAGCCGCTTGGCCAATATACAAATGCCTGCCGTAGGTATTTTTATCCCACCAATCTAACAAAACCTGAAATGGTGCCGCAGCACGAGAAAAAGAGAAGTAAATTTGCGGATTGATATAATCTACCCATCCCTCTTTAATCCATTTTCTAGAATCGGCATAAAGCTCTCCGTAGTTAGATAAGCCATTGGTTTTAGAACCCAAGGTGTCTTCCCTAAAGTTTCTCCAAATCCCGAAAGGACTAATGCCAAACTTAACGTGCTTTTTGTAATGATGCACACTGTCGTTTACCATCTTTACCAATAAATCTACATTGTTTCTTCTCCAATCATCAATTTTGGTAAAGCCATTGCCATATTTTTCAAAAGTTGCACTGTCTTTAATCGTTTGTCCGGCTATGCGGTACGGGTAAAAATAGTCATCAAAATGTACCCCATCGATATCGTAACCTTTAACCACATCTAATATAACTTGGGTAATATATGCTCTGTTTTCTGGAATGCCTGGGTCGAAAAGCAGCTGACCGCCGTAACGATAAAAAAGTTCTGGCCTTTGCTTAGTAATATGATCTTGATGGGTTACCGCATTGGCAGACATCGTAGCCCTGTAAGGATTAAACCAGGCGTGTAGCTCCATTCCTCTTTCATGACATTCTCTTATTGCAAACGCTAACGGATCATAGCCTGCTGCTGGTGCCAAGCCCTGCTTTCCCATTAACCAATGGCTCCAAGGCTCCCTAGATTTTGCGTAGAGAGCATCGGCAGTAGGCCTTATTTGTAAGATAATTGCATTTAGTCCGGTCTTTTTATGTTGGTCTAAAATAGCTATAAGCTCTCGCTTTTGCTGGTCTACGGTTAAACCCTGCCTAGAGGGCCAATCTATGTTGGCTACACTGGCCACCCAAACACCACGAAATTCTCGCTTCGGCGCAATTTTTACCTCCTGTTGGGCGTTTAAAGTTGAGGCACAAAATATAGTAAGCAAAAGAGCGTAAAAAAGGTTGTACTTTAACGGAGAATTGGGCATCTTGATTAATTTGATAATAGCTAGATTGTTAACGTTACTTTTTAACTTTAGCATACAAAAGTGACATTATTTTTATACTTTTTTGTTTTTTTGTTAAGTTAGCGGTCCGATTAACGCGATAAAAATTACTTTGGCAACAGAAAAAAGCAATGCAGACACAAGAAAAGTCGATAGATAACAAGGTAGATCGTAATAAAGTCTACTTCCTTATTATCGTAATTATAGCGTTATTGGGTATCAACGGCTACCTATATTTCAAAGACAAACAGCAAAGCAGCAGATTTGTTACCATCAACACAGAAAAAGATCGTTTAAAATTAGAAGTAGAGAAAATAGAAGTAGAACTTGACCGAGTTAACTTGCTAAATATTACTTTAAACGACAGGTTAATAGAAGAACAAAAACTGGCTCGAGAAAAAATTGCGGAGCTTAAGTTAGCACTCAAAAAAGGCGAACTTACCCAACAAGAGTTAGACGAAGCCCACAAACAGATCAATACGCTTAAAGACTTTGTAAAAAGCTACAACAATCAAATTGCGATTTTAGAACAAGAAAACTCCTCACTTAAAACAGAGCGAGATAGTTTAAAAACCAACATTAACGATTACAACGCACAAAGAGAAAACCTGATTAGGGAAAACAGGGCGCTGAATAGAAAGGTAAAAGTAGGTTCATCTTTAAAAGCAGCTAATATTAGCGTAAGTGCATTTAGAGTAAAAGATAATGGCAAGACTTCAGTAGTAACTAAAGCTAGTGCTACCAATAAACTTACCGTTGATTTTGGCATTGCACCTAACGATTTAGCAGAAAAGACTTATCACAAAATCTTTTTGAGGGTAATTGATCCGGCTGGAAACTTAATTGCAGACGAAAATAATATGTTTGAAGCAGATGGCCAGCAAATGCAGTATAGTAGAGCCATAGAAATTTCTTACAACAACGACGGCACCTCTTATAAGATAGACTGGATTAACCCTAGGGCTTTCATTAAAGGCACTTACGGCATTTTTTTGTATGCCGATGGGTTCTTGATGGGGAAATCGGAGATAGTGCTTAGATAGCGCAAAAGCAACAAATAAAAAAATCCAGTTAGGCAGCCTAGCTGGATTTTTTTATTTCTATTCTCGTCCTTACGGGGAACAAAGCAATCGTGAAAAGATTAGCTTGGTAAACTCGCAACGACGGCCCAATGTTTACATCTTAATATCCATTACCTTGCTTTTCTTACGGCTTTCTTCGGCCATAAATCCCATCACATGGCTTTCTATCGAATCATCAATGGTAGAAGTAAGCAAAGCGGGATTTTTCTGTGCTACTGCCTGAACAAAATCTCGAACTAAAAGCCAATCGCCACCACCGTGACCGCTATTTTTATATTCTTCTACATCTTCTGCCTTCGGTATAAACTTGGTTTCTTTTGTAGTTCTAAAATCGTTGTGTACCAGTTCTGTCATATCGCCAACCAAATCGCCCATTGAGCCCATTACCCGGGTTCTACGGCCGTGATAAGAGGTAAAGGCTTCCATAGAGAAGCTTGCCGTTACACTATCTGCAAACTGGATGTTAGTGATATAATGATCTGGCTGGTCGTTCTCCATACGGTACACGCAACGCCCGTAGTTGGTGGTCTTTAATTTTTCTGCAATAAATGCTTTTCTATCCTTTGTTCCACTCGGAACGTCAAAAACCGAGGTGCGTTTATTTAAATCTACATATTCTTTAATTGCCGAGTAAGGACACTCTCTCTCTACCTTACAGCCATCAGTACAACGAGCCGTACTTCCCTCGGGCGCATTGGCCCCTTTAAACCATTTTAAATCGCCCATGGCCGATATTTTTTGGCTTTGCTTGTTAATTACCCACTTAATGATATCCAGATCATGACAAGATTTAGCTAAGATAATTGGCGTAGTGGCTTTAGAATTATGCCAATTGCCACGCACATAAGAGTGAGCCATGTGCGTATGTTCTATAGGTTCAAAATGCTGTACGCTAATCACTTCGCCAATGGCGCCTTTCGCCATTAGTTCTTTCATTTTCACGAAGTAAGGTGCATAACGCAACACGTGACAAACCGCCACAATGCGATTATTTTTCTTCGCTAAGTTTAAAATATCTCTACATTCTTTTTCGGTTGGCGCAATGGGTTTTTCTAAAAGGATATCGTAGCCCATTGCTAAGGCTTTCATACAGGGTTCGTAATGCAAAGCATCTGGAGTAGAGATAATTACCGCGTCAGCGAACTTGGGTCGTTTAAAAACATCCTCCCACGTGTTAAATCTATTATCTGCCGGAATATTATGAATTTTCGCGTACCTATCATTTCTAAAAGGGATAGGCTCGGCAACCCCAACAATCCTGATCTGATCAGTAAATTTAGCTGCATAGCCTCCATAAACCATTCCTCTGTTTCCTGCGCCAATAGTAATTGCAGTAACAGGCTTAGTTAAGGGCTTATGCGCTGGATTATCTGGAATGTTGTACAAAAAAGACCGTTCACCAATTTTCGCCAGTACATCTGTGCTAATTATTGACGCTCCTGCGGCAAATGAAAGTGTCTTCAATAAATTTCTACGGTTCATGAGATTTTGGTTATAGATTGTTTTTTATTACCAAATATACATTTCAATTTGTTTTGAATTATTCTAAATTGATTTAATTTTGTTTCGGTTTTTGAGAAAAATGAAATATGGATGTAAGACTGATTAGTAGTCGGTTTGGCTTATCCATTATAAGACCTTACCTTTGCAGCAGATCCTTTCGTAAATTATCATATTAAAACTTTAGAATATGCAAAGCACTCCAGATTTAAGCATCAAAAACCTCGACAACAATTGGGACAAGTTGGTTGCAAAAGCCATTGAATTAGCTCCCCAGATTGCCACCTCTATCATTTCAGGTATTTTAATCCTTGTGGTTGGTCTTTGGATCATAAGATTGGTAAAGAAGTTAACCCAAAAAATATTTGAAAAACAAGATGTAGATATATCGCTACGTCGTTTTTTAGGAAACTTAATAGATTGGGCTCTTAAAATTCTGCTTTTTATTATCGTTACTACCCAATTTGGTATACAAACTTCAGCATTTATTGCCATTATTGGTGCCGCTGGTTTAGCCATTGGTTTAGCATTACAAGGCTCTCTGTCTAATTTTGCTGGCGGAGTTTTGATTTTAACCTTAAAGCCGTTTAGAGTGGGTGATTTTATTACCTCAAGCAATGATGTGGCTGGCACCGTTACGGTAATTGATATTTTCAACACTAGAATTGTAACACCCCAAAACCAAGTGGTGGTGGTTCCTAATGGAAATTTATCAAACAGTAACATTACCAATTTTTCGGCACAAGGCACCCGCCGAACTTGGTTTAATATAGGCGTTTCTTACAGCGCTGATTTGAGGCAAGCAAAAGACATTATTGGTGAAGTAATTAAGAAAAATGAATTTGCCCATGCCGAACCCGCACCACAAATTATGGTAACCGAGCTTGGAGACAGTGCGGTTAATTTATCGGTTAGGGTTACTACAGACAATGAGCACTTTTGGGCAATGAACGAAAACCTGATTATCGATTGTAAGGCAGCTTTAGAAAACGCTGGCATTGAAATTCCGTTTCCGCAACGTGATATCCATATTAGATCTAACGTAAATTAAGTAGCTTTTTTGCTAGTGTAAGTGGTGTTTAGCAAAGGCTTTGGTTAGCTAAACCCAATGGTAGCGGCTGCCAGCCGGTAGGCAGGATTATACTTTTAACCTGAGTTCGATTATTAACCCATTGATTATTAACATTTAAAACTGATGCTGAACTAAATTTACTGCGTAGCTTTCCGCTTCGCTACAGGTCAGCATGACGAACCGCCAATTTACCGTCACCCTGAATTTATTTCAGGGTCGGCGAACTCAATAATTTTAAATAATGCTGTAAAATAAACAAATAATAATCGAACTCAGGTTTTTAGTAGCGCCTATTTCTACAGCCTACTCCAATCATTTGGAAAGGCACGACTGAGAACTGAAAGAAAGCAACGCTAAATCTGTTTGGCAGAAGCATCACACTTTGAGATTTCTCCCTGCGTTCGAAATGACGCAGAACGGAAACAAATCTTCGTGCTTCGAGAATGTTTTTAAAAAATATACAGACCGTCATCTCGACCGAAGTGGAGAGATCTTTGGATTTGGTTAGGATGAATTACATCAAAAATTAAAAGCGAACCTTTATGTTGTTTTTATACATCAAGTGATAGTATTGCAACAAACTAGAAAGATCTTTCGGATGCGCTCAAGATGACGGCAAAAATTACTTGCAGCGTTTACTTTACCACAACTTTTGCTGCAATGGGCAAATGGTCTGATGCTTGATGCTCTTGGATGACTTCGTGTTTAAGCACCTCTATTTTTTGGTTCTTTTGATACGTGATAAAATCGATGGTTTCTTTTGGCTTTACTACCGGGATGGTAAAACCGCAATCATAGCAGGTTCTGCTGAAAGTTTGGTCTAGTAATTTGATGGTTGCAGAGCTTGGTTTGGCGTTAAAGTCGCCAGCTACGATAAAAGGCAAGGTTTCCTTTTCTGCTTGTTTAATAATTTCTGCAACTTGAATTAACCTCAGCTTTTCGTTTCTTACATGATCTAAGTGGGTTGACGAAAATTTAATGGTTTTACCGCTGTTTAGTTTTACAGTTACCGTAGCTAAAACCCTATCTTCCGCTTTGCGGCCTTCTATTCTCGAAAATTTTAGTGTTGTTGCCGCTGCTATTGGGAATTTTGATAACACGGCAACACCGTAATCACCACCATCATGATCTATCGCTTTGGCGAAATAATGGTACATATTTAGCTTTTTAGCCAAGTAAGCCGCTTGGTCTACTTTGCCAGACCTATTAATATTTACATCAACCTCTTGCAAGGCTACCAAATCTGGCTTTTGCAGGGCAATTACATTGGCAATGGCATCTAAGTCTATTACATCGGGCTTAGCTGGCGGATTACCGTGATGGATATTGTAGCAGACTATGGTTAAAGTATCTGCTTTTTGGGCAAAAGCGTTGGCGTTCAGTAAGGTTAAGAATAGGAGCGTAAATACAGAAATTTTCATATCATTTTGTGTTAAAAACTTATCGCTTTAAGATTGCTTCGTACCTCGCAATGACGAATTAGCGAACTAAATCATCAATTGCTTTATTTACTTTTTCAAAGCCAAACTGACTTAAAGTTTGTTGCATTGCGGCAGTAATTTCTGCATTCATTAAATTACCGATGGTGCCTTCGTGCGTATGTTTCACTTCGTACATTGGTTTAAATGTGCCGGTTTCGATTTGCTCGCCTACCACTTTATAGGCATCTCTAAATGGCATTCCGCTTAATGCCAACTCATTTACCACTTCTACACTGAACAGATAGTCATATTTTTTGTCTTTTAAAATATCATCTTTAATGCTGATGTGCTGCAACATGAAAGTGGTGATTTCCAGACATTCGTTAAGTGAAATAAATGCAGGGAAAAGGTTCTCTTTAAGCAATTGCAAATCTCTGTGGTAACCCGATGGCAAATTGGTAGTCATCATGGCAATTTCGTTAGGCAAAGCCTGAATTTTGTTGCAACGAGAACGCACCAGTTCAAAAACATCTGGATTTTTCTTGTGCGGCATAATGCTGCTGCCAGTTGTTAATTCTGACGGGAAACTGATGAAGCCGAAGTTCTGGTTGATGAACAAGCAAACATCCATGGCCATTTTGGCTAAAGTTGCCGCTACCGACGACATGGCCTGAGCCAAAATTCTTTCGGTTTTACCACGGCCCATTTGTGCATAAACCACGTTATAATTTAAGCTTTCGAAACCTAAAAGTTGGGTAGTTAAAGTTCTATTTAAGGGAAACGAAGAGCCATAACCCGCAGCCGAACCTAGTGGATTTTTATTGGTGATTTTCCAAGCGGCAAGCATCAGCTCCATATCATCGGCCAGGCTTTCGGCATAGGCGCCGAACCACAAACCAAAAGATGATGGCATGGCAATTTGTAAGTGCGTATAGCCTGGCAACAACTTGCTTTTATGTTCTTCGCTTAGTTTGATGAGCTGGTTGAATAACGCTTCGGTATTGCCGACCATTTCTTCGATACAACTACGAAAATACAGCTTTAAATCTACCAAAACTTGATCGTTACGCGAGCGGCCGCTGTGTATTTTTTTACCAGCTTCGCCAATACGCTGGGTTAATAGCCATTCTACTTGCGAGTGTACATCTTCCACGCTGTCTTCGATCACAAAGTTACCTTCTTCAATTTCTTGATAAATATTTTTTAAGGCACCCTGAACTTCCACAAGCTCTTCGGCGGTTAATAGATTGATGGTTTCTAGCATTTGCGTGTGCGCCAAAGAGCCCAACACGTCAAACTTTGCCATTTGTAAATCTAGTTCACGGTCTTTGCCTACGGTAAAGTTTTCTACAAATTGGTTTACATCAATATTTTTCTGCCAAATTTTCATTTCAATTTACGATTTTAGAATTACGACTTACGATTTGCTCTCCTGTCCGTCACCCTGAATTTATTTCAGGGTCTGCTTAGCTGATGCTGACCTATAGCGAAGCGGAAAGCTACGCAGTAAAATAAATTCAGCATGACGATAAGAATAAGCACTCTTTATAAATCTGCCGCTAATTTAAGTTTTATTTCTGGCCATTCGCTTTTCAGGATGCTATAAAATACCGTATTTCTGATAAATCCATCTGCAATTTTCATGTGTTGCCTTAATGTTCCTTCTTCTGTGGCGCCCAATTTTAATATCGCTTTGCGAGATTGAACATTCCTTTCGTCTGCTTTGAGTTCTATTCTAATTAAACTCAAGGTTTCAAAGCCATAATTCAGTATTTCGTATTTCATGGCTTTGTTTAAACCTGAACCTTGAAAATCCTTTCCAATCCAAGTCCAGCCGATTTGCCCACGTTCGTCTTTCCAACTGATTTCTGCCAAACGCGTACAGCCTGCCGCTCTGCCAGAAGCGGCATCAATAATTATCCAAACGGCACAAATCCCGTTAGTTCTATCTTTTATAGCCGATTGGATGTATTGATTTAGGTTTTCTCTAACGCTTAAATCTTTTAAGCCGTAAACCCACAATGCTTTTTCTTGCGCAACGGGCCAAAGTAATTCTTCATCGCTTTGTTGTAAAGGACGCAAGATTACTTTTGGATTTTGTAGGGTTGGGGAAAGGTTGTACATGCTATCTCTCGAACAACGCCAAATATTGTTTAAATGAATATATTTTATCTTTTTTACTTCCAGTTATCTCCCTCAAAATGCCTATTTTTTCTAAATCTGCAATTAGATTATAAGCAGTTCTCTGTGATACATCAGTTATTTTTACAACTGTTTGGATATTGATGATAGGTCTTTTGAATAAATAATGTAATATCTTCTGCGCATTGCTTGCCCTTAAACCAAGTTTCTGAATTGCAATTTCAGATTGCTCTTTTAATTTAAGAATGTCATCAAATGTTTGCACACCATTTTTGGCGGTTTCAATAACTCCCGTTAAAAAGAATTTCAGCCACTGCTTTAGATCATTATGAGTTCTAACACGCATTAAATTATCATAATATAAACCTCTGTGTCTTTCAAAAAAGTCTGAAAGATATAAAATTGGTTTCTTCAAGATTTCTTTATCTACCAAGTATAAAGTAATCAGCAAGCGGCCTACTCGGCCATTTCCATCTAAAAAAGGATGGATAGTCTCAAATTGGTAATGGACAATTCCAATCTTAATTAAATCGGGAAGTTCATAATCGGTATTATGAGTAAACTTTTCTAGGTCTGTCATTAACTCGCCAATGCTTGAATGTATCGGAGGCACGAAAATGGCATCATTTATAGTTGCTCCACCAATCCAATTTTGACTAGTCCTAAATTCACCTGGTAGTTTATGTTCGCCCCTTACACCTTGTAATAATGTTCGATGAGTATCTCTTATTAAACGGCTAGAGAAAGGGATACTTTTTAACTTTTCTATTGCTAGGTGCATTGCTGCAATATAATTTTGCACCTCTTCCCAATCATCTCTACGCTCATAGCTAACATCGCTCTTATCTAATAACGCTTCTTCAATATTTGTTTGAGTTCCTTCTATACGGCTACTTTGTGTAGCTTCTTTCAACACATTCATACTGATGAATAAATCGATATCAGGAATGTATTCACTATACATATCTAATCGTCCCAATTGCCTATCGGCTTTTGAAAGAAGAGAAAGCAATTCCATATCATCTAACAACCACTCTCTATTGATAAAATCAGGCTGAAAGCTTTTATAATATCCTTGGTTAATATATTTACCAGATGCGAAGTTCTTCATTTTGCAAAACTTAAATCAAACTTACAATAGCGGCAAGCATTTTGCAAATTAACAACATATTTTTGCAAAAACCAAAAACAACTTTGCAAAAATATGTGTATTTCTTGCAAAAACAAAGACAACTTTGCAAAATTCTACAACCCCACCACTGGTTTCAACATCGCTATATAACCTTCAATGCCTTGTCTAATTTCATCAACATACAAAAACTCATCGGCCATGTGCGAGCGACCAGAAAAACCTGGACCACATTTTAGCGATGGAATGGATAGCAAGGCTTGATCTGATGTTGTTGGCGAACCGTAAGTATTTTTACCCAGGGCCACACCAGAAACAACAATTGGGTGGTTTTTATCTATTGATGATGGTTTTAAACGTACCGATCGAGGTTTTACTTCGCAGCTTACATGCTGTTTGATAATTTCTACCACTTCTTCGTTGGTATAGGCATCAGTTACGCGAACATCAACTGTGAAAGTACAATTTGCAGGCACCACGTTATGTTGCGAGCCAGCGTTGATAATGGTTACCGACATTTTTACCGGGCCAAAAACCTCCGATACTTTTGGAAATTGATAAGTACGGAACCATTCTATAGCTGGCAGCGCCTTGTAAATGGCGTTTTCACCTTCTTCTCTAGCCGCATGACCGGCCTTACCGTGGGCGGTGCAGTCGATAACCAGCAAGCCTTTCTCGGCAATGGCCAAGTGCATTTCTGTAGGCTCGCCAACAATGGCAAATTCCAGTTCTCCCAAATCCGGAATTACGAGTTCCAAACCATTATTACCTGATATTTCTTCTTCGGCAGTTGCCGCTAAACAGAAATTGTACTTTAAACCTTCCTGCTCATAAAAATACAAGAAAGTAGCGATTAATGACACCAAACAGCCGCCAGCATCATTACTTCCCAAGCCAAACAACTTACCATCTTCAATAGCGGCGTCATAAGGGTCGCGGGTGTAACCCGAATTTGGCTTTACCGTGTCGTGATGTGAATTTAATAAAATGGTTGGTTTAGCAGCATCGAAATGCTTGTTGTAAGCCCAAACATTGTTTAGCTTACGGTTAATTTTAACGCCATGCTCCGCTAAAAACTGCGCAATTAAACTTGCCGTTCTATCTTCTTCTTTACTAAAAGACTGTATGCGGATCAAATCACGCAATAATTCAGTGCTTTCCTTAATTAGTTTTTCAATCATTTTTTAGTAGTAAGTAGCGAGTATCAAGATTTGAGACAGCCGCCCTAATCCTTTCGACTTCTAGCCTTCCACCTCTTTAGTGTTTGGTCTTTCAGCTTTAGTCTTTTATCCTTCCTTCGTGTACAATCCACCTGCTTTTAGAGCCGAAAGTTTAATGCCTTTAATTAGTGAAGAACTGAAACCATTGTGCTCCATTTCATTTAAGCCGGCAATAGTACAACCTTTCGGCGACGTTACTTTATCAATTTCAGTTTCGGGGTGTGTTTCATTTAATAGCAGTAAATCTGCAGCTCCTTTTGCCGTTTGCACCGCCATTTTCAAGGCATCGTGTGCATGGAAGCCGATTTCTACACCACCTTGCGATGCTGCCCTGATGCTACGCAAAAAGAAAGCAATACCACAAGCACATAAAGCAGTTGCCGATGTCATTAAATCTTCTTGAATAGTTACTACAGCACCCACAGTCTCGAACAAAGTTACCACTTCGCTTAAATTTTCATCGGTTGCATTGTCGCTAGCTACGCAAGTCATGCTTTGGCCAATAGAAATTGCCGTGTTGGGCATGGCCCTAATTACCTGCACATTTTCGCCCAGTTCTTTGCGTACATCGGCACAGCTTACCCCCGAAATTACCGAAACGAACAATTGCTTTTCTGGATTTACCGCAGGAGCCAATTGTGTTAACACCTTTTTCAATTGCTGAGGAAGCACTGCTAAAACCACGATATCAGCACCATCAATTGCTGCTGAATTATCATCGCTAACCTTAAAACCAGCAGCAACCTCTTCGGTCATCAATTTAATATTTCTACGCGTTAAGGTTATGTCATCCGCTTTGCAATAGTTCTTGTTTACCAATCCTTTCGCCAAAGAAAGGCCAATGTTTCCGCTACCGATTATGGTTATTTTTTTATTCATTTGATTACACGGATTTAATGATTACACCGATTAATATTTTATAATGTCATACTGAGCATAGTAGAAGTATTTGAAAAGCAGTGGCAGTAGTTCTTTTTATCGTTCGTCCTGCCTGTCCCGAATTTACTTCGGGGCTATTCGCTTCTCCCGATGAAAAATCGGGATCCGTTGCTATCAGGTTTAAAAAAACGAAATACTTTGCAACAAACTCAAAAAACCTCGGCCTTCCACCTACCTTAACAGCTTCGTGCCAAAATTCCTTTTTTCAATCTCTCCCAACTCATCGGCCTTACCAATGTAAACTGCCGCTACACCTTTATTAATCGCTTCAAAAGCGTTATGCAGTTTTGGTATCATTCCACCAGCCACAGTTCCATCTGCCTTTAAACCTTCAAATTCGCTCGCTCTAATCTCACGTACCACTGTTGCATCATCATTTACATCTTTCAATACACCTTTTTTCTCGAAGCAATATACCAAATGTGTTTCATAAACACTCGACATAGCCACGGCAACTGCCGAAGCAATGGTATCGGCATTGGTGTTTAATAGTTGGGTATCTCCATCGTGGGTAATGGCACATAAAACAGGCGTTAAACCTGCTTTCAACAAGCTATCCAACATGGTTGAAGACACAGAACTTTCTTCTAAATCGCCGACAAAACCATAGTCAATTGCCTTAACAGGTCTTTTCTTTGCTTTAATGATGTTGCCGTCTGCACCGGTTAAACCAATGGCGTTATTGCCTTTAGCCTGTAATTGTGCCACCATATTTTTGTTGATTAACCCTGCATACACCATTGTAACCACACGCAAAGTATCAATATCGGTAATCCTCCTTCCGTCAATCATTTTTGCTTCAATACCCATAGCCGCACTAGTTTCTGTCGCTATTTTTCCACCACCATGGATTAAAATTTTCGGTCCTTCTAAAGCTGTAAAATCTTGTAAAAAATGGTGTAAGTTCTCTGAATTATCGATGACGTTGCCGCCTATTTTTATGATGGTTAGTTTTTGCATAAATGCTGTGGTTGAGATTGAAATGTTGTAAAGTTGCCAAAGAGAACTGTCAATTCAAATGTTATTCCGACCAAATTGCTAATTCATAGCCGTCAGGGTCGGTAAATTGGAAACGCCTACCTCCAGGGAAACTAAATATATCTTTCACAATTGTCCCTCCGGCAGCCAATACTTTATCTAGGGTTTCTTCAAGATTTGCAGAGTAAAGTATTACTAAGATTGTTCCTTTAGCTGGTTCACCTGTAGTAAATCCGCCATCAACGTACTCGCCCTCAAATGATGTATAGTCTGGGCCATAGTCTGTAAATTTCCAGCCAAAGCTTTTAGCGTAAAAATCCTTTGCCCGATTAATATCTGCCGATAAAAATTCGATATACTGTATTTGTTCGTGTTTTAGTTTTTGCATGGTTTTTTCATTTAATAGCTTTACAACGTAAACCTCTTCAGACTAGTGAGTTAGTTGGTTTTTCATCATTCATTTTTATAGAAAATTTCACTAAGCTGATGAAGCTTTTCGGCCAATAATTTCTTATCAATCAATTTGGTTTCATAATCAGCTATCAAAGCTGGCGAAATATTTCGTGAAAGCGCATATTCAACTACTTCTTCATCTTTGCCTTTACACAATAATACGCCAATACTCGGGTTTTCATGTGGTCTTTTTACATCCCTATCCAAGGCTTCAAGATAAAAGTTCAGCTTGCCTAAAAACTCTGGTTGAAACTCTTCAATTTTCAATTCAAAAAGCACCATACATTGTAAATCTCGATGATAAAAAAGTAAATCTGTATGGTAATCTTTATTGCCAACTTGCAATCTATACTCGCTGCCCATGTAAGTAAAGCCCTTGCCCATTTCTAAAATGAAATTTTGTAGATTTTTAACTAGCGCTTGCTGCAAATCGCTCTCAGAATGTATTTCGGGCAAAGCCAAAAACTCAAAAACATAAGGATCTTTAAAAATTCCTACAGGTAATTTAGAAGTAATTACCTTGCTAAATTTATCGCCCAGCATTGTTCGCTCAAAAGTAGCTGAATTTAATTGGCGCTCGAGTTCTCTTTTAGATAGCTTTTCATTAATGCATTGATTGAGATAAAATAGTTTCTCTTCAATGCGCTTTGTTTTTGATAAAATTAAGAGGTGGTGTGTCCAATTTATTTTAGATAATACCTTTTTACAAAACTCAAAAACTGTACCCTCTATTTGTGTCACCAGTGGTGACACTTTTTCAATTTTGTTTTTGTTCCCCTTTTGTGTCACCGCTGGTGACACAAATTGGATTTCGTCTTTTTTAAATTGTGTCGCCAGTGTTGACACAATTTCATCGCTACTGTAAACTTCATAAAATTGTTTCATTCTATAAAGTCCACGGCGGTTAAAACCTCTTAATAACGGTTGCTTTTCGGTAATGTAAGTTGCTAAATCATTTACTGTTCCATCTCCCCAATTTCCAGCTAAAACCTTTTCAGAAACAATTTTACCAATACTAAAATACAACATCACTAATTCGGCATTTGCTTTACTGTAAACTCTATTGCGAGCTTCGGTAATAAGCGATATAATTTGCTCAAAATCTGATGTAATATTTTTAATTGGCTTATTCATCTTATAAAAGCATAAGTGGCTCTGCTTTTCTACAATTCTTCCAGCATCGCTTTTAGTACCGCTTGTGCAGCCCACAATCTATTTCCTGCTTCGTGAATTACTAACGAATTTGGTCCATCTAATATTTCAGAGGCCAATTCCAAATCACGGCGAACCGGCAGGCAATGCATTACTTTTGCGTTATTGGTTAGGCTCAACTTCTTGTTGTTCATCATCCATCCCTCTGGAAAATCTAACAACTTGCCGTATTCTTTATAGCTGCTCCAGTTTTTCACATAAACATAATCAGCATCAGCAATAGCTTCGTCTAAATTATGAGAGATTTTAGCGCCAGGAGTAAAACTTTCTTCTAGCTCAAAACCTTCTGGCTGGGCAATGGTAAAATCCAACATACCTTCGGCTTGTGCTTTGCACATCCACTCGGCAAAGGAGTTTGGAACAGCTTGCGGCAAAGGTTTAATATGTGGAGCCCAAGCTAAAACTACTTTTGGAAGCCCCCTCCCAGCCTCCCCCAAAGGGAGAGGAGTTTCCCCTTCAGCAAGGTTAAGCGATTTGCTACTCCCTTCCCTTTGGGAAGGGTTGGGGATGGGCTTCCAAGTCTCTGTAATGGTAACCAAATCAGCTAAACTTTGTAGAGGATGTCTAGTGGCGCTTTCTAAACTTACCACCGGCACACCGCAAAATTTCACGAACTTGTTGAAGAACTCCTCGTTGTAATCTTCGTCTCTGTTTTGCAGTTTGGGGAATGAACGTAAGCCTAAAATATCGCAATACTCACCCATTACAGCGGCTGCTTCGCGGATATGCTCTACAGTGGTGCCATTCATGATTACGCCATCTTGTGTTTCTAAAGCCCAGCCTTCCTTATCCATATTCATCACCATCACATTCATACCTAGGTTAAGGGCGGCTTTTTGTGTGCTTAAACGGGTACGCAAACTTGGGTTCATGAAAACTAAACCTAAGGTTTTATTTTTACCCAAATCGCTATGCGCATACGGACTTGCCTTTAGCGCCAAAGCACTTGCTACCAATTGTTTGATGTCCTGCACATCGTGTACGGAAGAGAAAAGTTTCATTTAAGTTATAAGTTTTAAGTTATACGTAATACGTGATTGTGCACTACTTACTTCTAACTTTGGTAATCAAATTAATGAGCATCGCCTTAATGGCGTTTATTGTATTCTCCAATTCTAAAAACTCAGTTTCAGAGATGTATTTTAAATCTGTACATAAAAGTAGAAAGTAATCCGTTTCGTTTGCAGAGCCTAATGAAATATTTAGAAAGTTGGCAAAATCCAATTGAGATTTCTTGCCACAACCTTCAGCAATATTTGCTGGAATTGAAGCGGCGGCCCTTCTTATCTGACTAGTTACCCCAAATATTTCTTCCTTAGGAAATTTCGCGGTTAATCTATAGATTTCCAGAACAAGCTGGTGTGATTTTTCCCAAACTTTTAATTCTTTGTAGTTCTGCATTACTTAAAACGTATTACGTAGAACATAAAACCTTTTTCAACGCCACCAAAAACTCTTCAGCGTGTGCTTTGGTCAAATTCAACGCTGGCAACAAACGGATTACATTAGGTTTAGCTTCGCCAGTAAAGATAAAATGCTTAAACAGCAAATCTTTCTTTACATGAGCTAATTCTTCTGGCAATTCAATACCAATCATTAATCCTCTGCCACGTACTTCTTTCACCTGCTCTAATTTCTTCAGCTCTTCAATTAGGTAAGTCCCTACTTCTTCAGCATTTTTCATCAGGTTTTCTTTCTCAATAACTTCTAATACCGCTAACGCTGCAGCGCAAGCTAAATGGTTACCGCCAAAAGTAGTTCCTAATTGTCCGTGCCAAGGCTTAAATTTAGGGGCGATTGAAATACCGGCTATTGGAAATCCGTTGCCCATTCCTTTGGCCATGGTGTAAATATCAGCTTCTACGCCAGCCCAATCGTGCGAATAGAACTGACCTGTTCTACCATAACCACATTGCACGCTATCGGCAATGTAAACTGCATTATATTCATCACAAAGTGAGCGAATTTTTTGCAAGAAACTTTTCGAGGCTTCTTTAATGCCACCAACTCCCTGAATGCCTTCAATAATTACCGCAGCAATTTCATTTCCGTGTTTTGCAAATTCATCAGCCAATGCTTGCTCATCGTTAAAAGGCAAGAAAGTAATGTTCTCTGTTTCGTTTACTGGAGCAACAATTTTCGGATTATCCGTAGCGGCAACGGCCAACGACGTACGTCCGTGGAATGCCCCAGAAAAAGCGATGATTTTTTTTCTTCCGTTGTAAAACGAAGCGAGTTTCAAAGCATTTTCATTAGCCTCGGCACCAGAATTAACTAAGAATAACTGATAATCTTTTTTCCCAGAAACTTCGCCCAATTTTTCTGCCAATTGTGTTTGCAAAGGGATTTTGATGGAGTTAGAGTAAAATCCAACTTTGTTTAACTGTTCGGTTAAACGTTGTACGTAATGCGGATTGGTATGGCCAATGCTAATTACCGCATGACCGCCATATAGGTCTAAATATTTTTGTCCATTAGCATCCCAAACATTGCTGCCGTTTGCCTTGGTGATTTCTATGTCGTTTAATGGATATACGTCGTATAAGTTCATTTTTTTAAGGTTTTTGTAGAGCCGCACAATTGTGCGGCTTTTTTTATAAATAACATATTTAATGAGCCACATAATTATGTGGCTCTACGGCCTGCATTCAAATCATCATCTGTCCATTTTTCGGGGTTATTAATAATGTATCCCCGAATGGCCCGTAATTCCCTATCATCCCGGATAATCCGGTCGTGAAATCTAGTTTGCCAATCAAACTCTATTTGGTAATTATTTGCATGCCGTTTTACAGAGGCTTTAAATGCACGAATGACCGCTCCTAAATTTTGTGATTGACTTCCAAATTTGTTTTCAATCCAATCGGACTTTTCTGGCCGGTTGAAAAATAAAATTCCATGTAAATGATTAGGCATTATTACAAATTCATCTAATTCTACAAATGGATAGTGCTTTGGGATCTCTTTCCAAAAATCATTTGCAATTTGACCAATTTTGGTTAACCGTAGAGATGGATAATTATCCGTTTCTACAGACGAAATATTGCCAAAATAATGAATGCGGTCTTTGGTACAAATGGTTACAAAATACAGCCCATGCGAACTATAATCAAAACCTTGTAAACGATTTGACGGAATTCTATATTTATTTTGGAATTTATCGCCCATTGTCTTTTCTAAAAATTCGCTGCTTTCAACTTCAGCCCTGCTGTTTCTTCCAAGCCAAACATTAAGTTCATGTTCTGAACTGCTTGTCCGCTGGCGCCTTTTAAAAGGTTATCTATAATGCTGATGATAAATAATTTGTTGCCGTGCTTTTCTAAATGAACAAGGCATTTATTGGTATTTACCACCTGCTTTAAATCGATGTTTTTCCGGCTTACATGGGTAAATGGGTGATTGGCGTAATAGCTTTCATACAGTTCGTAAGCTTCGTCTTCCGTCAAATCGCTTTCAATATACATCGCAGCCAAAATCCCTCTGGTAAAATCGCCACGCTGAGGTACAAAATTTAGCGCTTCTTTCACTTCGCCTTGCAATTGAGCCAAGCTTTCGCCAATTTCATTCAAATGTTGGTGTTCAAAAGCTTTGTAAATTGATAGGTTGTTGTTTCTCCAACTAAAGTGAGAAGTTTTGCTCAAGCTTTGTCCGGCGCCAGTAGAACCAGTTGTTGCATTGATGTGCACTTCGCTTTGCAACAACCCTTTTGCAGCCAACGGCAACAAACCTAATTGTATGCAAGTGGCAAAACAACCAGGATTGGCAATGTTTTGTGCAGAAGCAATTTTCTCTTTATTCAATTCTGGAAGACCATAGATGAAAGCCCCTCCCAGCCTCCCCTGAGGGGAGGAGTTGGCAGCAAGTCTAAAATCTTGTGATAAATCGATGATTTTAATTTGCTCATCAATCGGGTTTGCTTCTAAAAACTTCTTCGCATCGCCATGACCTACACAAAGAAAAAGCACAGCCCCCTCTAAATCTCCCTCTGTTGGGAAGACTTCTTTGAACTGCTCCGTAAAATCTGTTCTATCTGTAAAACGTAAGTCCGTATCACCAAACAAATCTGTATGCACATCCGAAATTAGGTTACCTGCGTTACTGCTGCTATTTACAAAAGCAATTTCTACGTTAGGGTGGTTAATCAGGATACGCAGCATTTCGCCGCCTGTATAACCTGCTCCTCCAATAATTCCTGCCTTTATCATATTTTTAAGTTTATTGTCGTCATTGCGAGGCACGAAGCAATCTCATTTATCGCTTTAAGATTGCTTCGTGCCTCGCAATGACGCTATTTTATTTCAATTTTGTAGAGTAAAAACTCTTCGTCTGGCCCCTGTTTTACAAAACCAATTTGTTCGTAAAGGCTTTGCGCTGTGAAATTATCAACAGCTGTTTCCAATTGCACAAAAGTAGAGCCTTGAGTTCTCGCAAAATTCATTGCTGTTTTAACCAGTTTCTCTCCAATTCCTTGCTTGCGATAATCCGCATCAACAAATAAATCATTCAATATCCAATTTTTTGTTAATCTAGCGGACGAATATTTTGGATAAAGCTGTGTAAATCCAACTGGTTTGCCCCCATCAAGTGCTACAAAAATTACCGATTCGTTATTCTCCAAACGAGCATCAATAAACGCTTTTGCCATTCCTAAATCAGAGAACTTACCGTAAAACATCCTGTACTGGTTGAACAAGCCAACGACAAGATTAGCTTCTTTTTCGTCAATACGTTTAATTTCTATTTTACTCATCATTTAATTTTTATCCTTCGACAACCTGCTCCGGTTTATCGGAGAGCTCAGGATGACAAATTGGAAAGATTGCTTCGTTCCTCGCAATGACGGCAAGGGATAGAAAATCTTTCGGACTTTTCTGTCTTTTCGACTCCTCTTCTACGCTTCTGAATTAACTTTATGCCAAATCATTACTTGGTTGCCGAAAATTTTAGAGAAACCTTTTACATCTTCGCCGCTCCAAGCGTTGTTCATTTCGCCGTAGCTACCAAATTTATTGCTCATTAAATCGTTAGCACTTTCTATACCAATAATGTGGAAACGATAAGGCAATAACTCTACAAACACTTTTCCGTTAACGGTGCTTTGCGTTGAAGTTAAGAAGGCTTCCATATCTCTCATAATCGGATCGTGGAATTGTCCTTCGTGCAACCAGTTACCATAAAATGATGACAAGTTTTCTTTCCAGCTCAACTGCCATTTAGTTAACGTATGTTTCTCTAAAGCATGGTGAGCTTTAATAATCACCATCGGCCCTGCCGCCTCGAAACCTACACGACCTTTAATGCCAATAATGGTATCGCCAACGTGGATATCTCTACCTACACCAAACGGAGCAGCAATAGCTTGCAACTTTTGGATGGCCCTAACCGGAGCTAATCTTTCACCATCAACCGCAACCAGTTCACCTTTTTCGAAAGTCAATTCTACTTGCTTTGCTTCGGTTTCGGTTACTTGAGTTGGCCAAGCACTTTCTGGTAAAGTTTGGTGACTAGTCAACGTTTCTGCGCCACCTACCGATGTGCCCCATAAACCTTTGTTGATCGAATATTTCGCTTTCTCTGCCGTATATTCTACACCATGTTTGGCTAAATACTCAATTTCCGCTTCGCGTGATAATTTCAGATCTCTAATTGGCGTAATGATTTCTACATTAGGAATTAAGATATTGAAAATCATATCGAAACGAACCTGATCATTACCTGCACCCGTACTGCCATGTGCTACATAATCGGCACCAATTTTCTTTACATAATTGGCAATGGCGGTAGCTTGGCAAACACGCTCTGCACTTACCGATAATGGGTAAGTGGCGTTTTTCAACACATTACCAAAAATTAAATACTTAATGCTATCGTTGTAATAGTTTTCGGTTTCGTCTACCGCAGCATGCGATGTTACGCCCAAAGCATAAGCCCGTGCTTCAATTTCCTTTAACTCTTCTTCAGAAAAACCACCTGTGTTTACCACTACCGAGTGCACTTCTAAATCTCTATCTTTAGTTAAGTGGATGCAACAGAATGAGGTATCTAAACCTCCGCTAAATGCTAAAACTACTTTTTTCTTCATCTTATATTTACTTTTTAACCACCTTAGGCACCTAAGAAAACCTAAGCCTTAATGTTCTAAGGTGTTTTAGGTGGTTCATTAATTAATTTTCTATTTATTTATCAAAGCCAAAAACAACAATAATGATTTTAAATCGCTGCCTCCCTTATTTTTCTCTATTAAACGCTGTTTAATGCGCATAAAGCGCTCATAAAGCTTTGGTTTTTTTTGCAGCTCTTCGGCAAACTCTTTAGCAGCTTCGTGTTTTTTCTCCTTCGGATCATACAGCATAGCCGTACACATACAGATTTTACGCTCCTTCAATTTCAAAATATCGAAGTTCACGCAGCTCTGGCAACCTTTCCAAAATTCTTCATCTTGGGTCAATTCCGAGTAGGTAACCGGTTCGTATCCTAAATCAGAATTGATTTTCATTACCGCTAAGCCAGTAGTTAAGCCAAAGATTTTTGCTTTAGGGTAAAGCTTTCTCGATAAGGCAAAAATTTCTTCTTTTATAGATTTTGCTAATCCCGCTTTGCGGTATTTCGGACTTACAATTAGCCCAGAGTTAGCCACAAATTGGCCATGGCTCCAAGTTTCGATGTAGCAAAAGCCTGCCCAAGTGCCATCCTTATGAAAAGCAATTACGGCTTTTCCTTCCTGCATCTTGCCCGCAACATACTCTGGCGAGCGTTTAGCAATACCCGTACCTCTTGCTTTAGCAGATTCAGCCATCTCTTCAACAATTTCTTCTGCAAAAACACGATGTTCAGGAAGTGCAACTTGCACTATAAAATCGTTATTATTCATTAATTCTTTAACGAAAAAATATGGTATTCTTGTTAATTGGGTTTTTATTGAGGATCAATTCCTCATGGGTTTTAAGTTCCCTAGGGTAAGACTTAAATCCGCGGCGTAAAGAGTTGCCGACTAGTAGTAATATAGAATATGGGGTGTAAACGTTCAATAAAATAGCCGTTAGGTGCCATAGTTTTGGCATCTAAAACAGATAATTTATGTACAATTTGTTTACTCATTTTTTTATCGAATCAACTGTGTAGAATTGATTGTGGCGCAAAGGTTTAAATAAAAAATGAGTTGTGCAATACAATTTGTGTTTTTTTACATTTTGTTTATGATTTTTTAACCTAAAACGGAGCAAGGACAAAAGAGCAAAGATTAACGACTAAGGAGTAAATACTTTAAACACCTTCTATTGATTTTGAAAAGCGAGGCCAATACTACTATTTATGGCAGTCCCGCTACACGGCTCATACTTGCTCTGCCTGCCCACTATAGCCGTCGCCAAGGCCTTAGCCGCATGGCCGGTATCCGCCAGTATCGGGTTTAGCGAACATAAGTCTGTGCCACTTTTGTGCCCTATGCGTAACTACCTATGTGCTTTGTGTAATTTTTATCGCAAAGGTTTTTAGAAGCCATTGTAAAGAAACGCAAAGAATTAAAACACAAACTTGTAGCAAAACAGATAAGCTTATCGTAATGTTAAGAGTTATTGGCGCTACACAAACGGTTATTTAACAAAGTTTAACACCAAACTGAAACCGATAAAACCAATATTTGTATATTTGAAACTTATTTATTTGCACAGGATAGAATCATGATGAATACAACTTTTACTAAATTCTCATTTAGAACATTATACGCGTTAGTTGCAATCGCAAGTATCACTTTACTTGCTTCATGCGGCAAAGGCGATAACCAGGTAACCGAATATGGTTCTTTGAGCATTTACAATGCATCGCCAAGTTCAGCAACTTACGATGCTTATCTTAACGGCTCTAAAGTAAACGGCGCTGCGCTACCTTATGCCGGTGGCGTAAAATATATGCAACTTATTGCTGGAAGCTATGAAACCAAATTTACCATCGCTTCCGAAACAGCTTCGATTTATACCAAAACAGGTATTAACGTTGTAAATAATGCCTTTTCTACTTTATATTTAACAGGTACTTCGGGTAATTTTGATGGCGTTTTAGTGGCCGATGAGTTTGCAGGCGCCGCAACAGATAAAGCTCATGTACGTTTCATTAACCTATCACCAGATGCCCCTGCTTTAGATTTAGGCATCAAAGACGCTACAAGCAACCTTACCTCTAGTAAAGCCTACAAAACAAACAGTGGTTTTACTGCAGTAGATGCAGGTGCGAAAATTTTCGAGATTAAAGAAACCTCTTCTGGCACAGTAAAAGCTACTGTAGAGAGAACCTTAGTAAACGGAACTTTTTATACCATTATTGCTGGCGGAAAAATTACTCCAGGCACTAATGAAAGAGCTTTCAACGGGCAAATTATTCAGCATCAATAAGCTAAAATATAAGGCTACGTTTTAAGCTAGCCTTGTTAAGTGTTTCATAGATTAGCAACTACCTTTTGCTATTTTATCAATCCCAAGCTACCCTTTGCTTGGGATTTTTTATTTTCAGCACCTTTGACAATCCTTATTTAGAATAATTAAAAATAATTTGGATGTCCGGATTTTCTATCGTTAATTTGCGTCTTTAGAATTAATCCAAATAACAATAATGAGTTTACGTTTACAACTTACAGCAATACTACTCTGCGTTTTTAGCCTATCAGCTTTTGCGCAAACAGGAACTATCAAAGGAAAAATCACTACTTCAGACGGGCAACCTGCTGGGTACATTAGCATTGGTTTGAAAGATAAAAACCAGAATACCGTTAGTGACGACAGTGGCGTATTTTCGTTCGGCAAGGTAAAGCCCGGAAATTACACCATAAAGGTAAGCGCCGTGGGCATCAATGCCCAAGAAAAAACTGTAAGCGTTAAAACTGGCGAAACGGTTACGGTTAACTTTAGCCTTACCGAAAACAATGAAGCTTTGAAAGAAGTAACCATTGCAGGTAAGAAAAACAAGTACAAAGTAAGCCTGCCATCGGCTTCGCTTAGGTTAAACGAACCATTGTTAGAAGCACCACAAAACATACAAACGGTTAGCGAACAACTCATCAAAGACCAACAAATTATTAGCATGAGCGATGGTTTGGTGAGAAACGTTAGCGGCGCTGCGAGATCTGAGCATTGGGGAGATTTATATACCAATATCAAAATGCGTGGTTCGCAAGTACAGGCCATGCGTAATGGCTTCAACTTTGTGAATTCTTACTGGGGCCCATTAACTGAAGACATGAGCTTTGTAGACCATATCGAATTTGTAAAAGGTCCGGCTGGCTTTATGTTAAGCAATGGCGATCCAAGCGGCTTATACAATGTAGTAACCAAAAAACCTACCGGAATTAACAAAGGAGAAGTTTCTGTAACCGTTGGAAGCTATGATTTGTACCGAACAGCCGTAGATTTTGATCATAAAATCACCAACGATGGCAAATTTCTATTCAGATTAAATGCAGCGGCTCAAACTAAAGGTTCTTTTAGACCTTACGAGAAAAATGACCGCTATACTTTTGCTCCTTCGTTAAGCTATCAATTAACCCGCAAAACCAAAATTACTGCCGAATATGCCTTGCAAAATGCAAAAATGACCGAAGTAGGCTCTTATTACGTGTTTAGTCCAAACGGCTACATTACCTTACCGAGAGATTTTACTTTAACCCAGCCAGGTGTGCCTGATACTAGAATTAACGACCATAGTGCTTTTGTAAACGTACAGCATAATTTTAGCGATACTTGGAAAGCCACCGCACAGGTAGCTTACTCTAAATACCTGCAAACTGGCTATAGTTCGTGGCCGTCGGCCGTAAATACCGATAACACTGTTATTAGAAACGTAGGTATTTGGGATGCCGAAAGCTCGATGAAGCTAGCGCAATTTTTCGTAAACGGGCAAATGAAAACGGGCGGCATTGTGCACCGAATTTTAGCGGGATTTGATGGCGGCAAGAAAGCATATATTGCAGATTGGGGCCAATCTCACGACTTAGATTTACCTAGTGCGCCTTTCGATGTAAACAACCCTAACTATGGTTTCCCGGGCAATGGCTATCCTAATTTTGATAGAAGCCAGCCCTTGAAAGTTAGAGGTGCAGCAAACAACATCGACCAAAAATACTTAAGTGCTTACCTACAAGATGAATTGGCTTTCTTTGAAAATAAATTGAGGTTAACTCTAGCTGGCAGATACACTTACATTAACCAATCTGCTTACGGCGGCAAGCCAGAAACAGCTAAAAAAGTAACTCCTAGAGTTGGTTTAAGCTATTCTGTAGATAAAAACACTTCAGTTTATGCCGTGTACGACCAGTCTTTTGTGCCGCAAACAGGAGTTTTAAGGAACGGAGAAGAAAACCTACCGCTTACAGGTACCAATTACGAAGTGGGTATTAAAAAAGATTGGTTAGATGGCAAATGGAATACTACGCTTTCTGTTTATAGAATTGTAAAACAGAATGAATTGGGATTAGATCCAACAAACAAACTGATTACCGATCCTAATGATCCTACCAAACAGATCAGAGAAAACTTTAGTGCTGTAATTGGCGAAAAAAGAGCCCAAGGAATTGAATTTGATTTGCGAGGCGAAATTACATCGGGCTTAAAATTGATTGCCAATTATGCCTACACCGACGGAAAGATTACAGAAGTTGCTCCCGGTGTAGAAGGTATGTTTGTTGGACAGGTAGTTCCCGGCTTTTCTAAACACACTTCTAATGCTTGGTTAAGTTATACTTTGCAAAGTGGCGCATTGAAAGGTACAGGTATTAATGCAGGTTTTACACATTTAGCTGGCCGTGCCATGGGCACCTTTAGTGGTACCAACGAAGAACGCAACCTCCCTAATTACTTTAAAGTAGACGGCGGCCTATTTTGGGAAAACAAAAGCTTAAGAATTAATGCCAACGTATTTAACGTGCTTGATAAATATCTATTTACTGGCGCTTATTATACCGGTTACTGGAACGCACCAAATTACGACTTGGGTGTTTACTCATGGCAAGCAGAAGCACCTAGAAACTACCGTTTAAGTGTAGCATACAAATTTTAATTAAACAACTAATTTTTAAACCAATTGGCCTATAACGCCAGTTGGTTTTTGCAGTTAAAAAGAATAGAGATGGGGTTTAAAAAGCCTATAAAAAAGAAAAACACGTTTAAGTATTGGATAGGTCAGCTGCATTTATGGCTAGGTCTAATATCAGGCTTATTTGTACTGTTTTTGGGCCTAACGGGCTGCATTTTAGCTTTCCAACGGGAGATTGAAGATACTGTACAAACCTATCGGTTTACCGAAACCCAAAATAAGCCACTTTTGGCACCAACGCAACTCAAAGCAATTGCAGACAAGGCCTTACCAAACAAACATGCCCACAGCGTAACCTATCAGCCCGGCCGTACTACGCAGGTGGTTTATTACGATTTGGTAGCAGATTACTATTACATTGTTTTTGTAAATCAGTATACCGGCAAAGTCTTAAAGGTAAAAAACATGGCCGATGATTTCTTTAGGATTATCATTATGGGCCATTATTACCTATGGTTACCGCCCGAAATTGGCCAACCTATTTTAACCACGGCAACCATGATGTTTGTTTTCTTACTCATTTCTGGCTTGGTTTTATGGTGGCCAAAAAGCAAAGCTGCCAGAAAGCAACGTTTTACCGTAAAGCTCAAATCAAAATGGCGCAGGTTAAACTACGATTTACATAATGTTCTTGGTTTCTACATTACCTTCATCGCTCTTTTTATTGGCCTAAGCGGTATGGTTATGGGCTTTCAATGGTTTGCCAAATCGGTGTATTGGGTAAGCTCTGGAGGTAGAACCATGAACGTGTGGGAGGAAACTTATTCCGATACTACATCTTTGGCCAAGCTGAGCACTAACGCCGCAGCCGCCGACCAACTCTGGGCGAAGTTTTTAAAGGAAGATCCCACGTTTAAAGGCAGCATAGACGTACACATTCCAGAAGATGAAAAAGGAGCCATAGAAATTGCCAAAAACCCCGACCCAAGCACCTATTGGAAAGCCGATTACCGATATTTTGACCAGCATACGCTAAAGGAAATTGAGGTAAAGCACCTATATGGAAAGTTCGCAAATACCTCCGTGGCAGATAAACTCATCAGAATGAATTACGATATCCACATTGGTGCCATTGCCGGTTTACCCGGAAAAATTATTGCTTTTTTTGCCAGCTTAATTGCCGCAAGTATGCCTATAACAGGCGTGCTCATCTGGGTAGGTAGAAAAAAGAAAAAAGCTAACCCGACCAAGCCTTTACAAACAACACCATAAATTTAAAATCAACTCTGTTAAATAATGAAAAAATTAAACCTACTTATTGTGCTTTTAAGCGTTGCAGTGAGCGCTACAGCCCAAAACAAGTTTGAGCAAGACCGAAATGCTATTAAAGCCTTGGCTGGTTTTTATAAGGTTAGTTTTAACTACGCTGAAACTTTCTCTCCTATTAGCGATTACACGTTCCATGACAGGCACCGTTCATCGGCAAAAGAAATTGCCATTATTGTAGAAGATGCACCAAATAAAATCGTGATCCAACACCTTTTGGTAATGAGGGGCGATAGCATGATTATTAAACACTGGCGTGAAGATTGGACTTATGAAGACCCTAAAATTTTAGCTTTTGATAAGGAAGATACTTGGAAAGTGCTGACTTTAAAGCCTGAGGATACCAAAGGCAAATGGACCCAAAAAGTTTTTCAGGTGGATGATAGTCCGCGTTACCAATCTATTGGCAGTTGGGTACATGTAGATGGCAGATCGCAATGGATAAGCTATGCAGATTCGCCGCTTCCTCGCCGCGAGCATACCGAACGTAGCGACTACAACGTACTAAACCGCCGTAACTTTGTTTACCTAACACCTACAGGCTGGATGTTTGAGCAAGACAATAAAAAAATGGTGCGCACCCCAGGCGAAAAAGACAAGTTAATTGCTCAAGAAAAAGGCTTAGAAGAGTTCGTGAAAATAGACCCTAAATCTTTCAGTTATGCACAGGATTGGTGGAAAAACAACGCCAGCTTCTGGAAAGACGCCCGAGACATTTGGGATAATGTACTTACTAGTAACGCCACTATTAAGTTGGCCGCCAAAGTAGATAACAAGTTGCTTTATCAGAAATTATTTGCTGCCAACGAGCAATCTGTAAAAGAAAAATGGAGCTCTGCAAAAAACAAAGAAGAAATCACTAAAATCATTAACGCTTACTTAATCAAAGTATAGCCGATTTATAAAAGCAATGTAAATGCTTTGTGACCACAAATTTATATCTTGTGGCACAAAGCATTTTTAGTATGTCCCGTTTTTCTATCTTATTTTTATGTTTCTTTTCTACATGTTTTAATGTGGCTGCACAAGATTTACCCTATGCAAAAAAAACCGTTAAAACCTTAACCTCTAAAAAATACTGGGGCAGGGGCTATACCAAAAACGGCATGGCTAACGCTGCAGATTTTATCGAGAATGAAATGAAAAGCTTTGGATTATCTCCGTTAAGCGAAGTGGGGTATAAGCAATATTTTTCATTTCCAGTAAATACCTTTCCTTCAAAAATGGAATTGAAAATAAATGGCAAGAAATTAAACCCAGGAAAAGATTTCATTGTACACCAGGCCAGCAAAGGGATTAAAACCAGCGACAGTTTAATCCGTAAGGATAGTCTTACCTATATAAGTAAAAAAGGTAATGTTGCTGTTAGTTTGGCACCTAAACTAACGTGGTCTGTTTCGCAAAAAGTGTTAGATTATACCCTAATCGAAATCAATAATAAAACAGTTCCGTTTCAACTTTCGAACTTTGAAGTCAATATCGAAAATGAATTTGTTACAAATTTTACCGCAGCTAATGTTATGGCTATGGTTAAAGGAACCACCAAACCAGATTCGATAATTGTATTTACTGCACACTACGATCATTTAGGTGGCATGGGAAATAAAACCTACTTCCCGGGAGCAAATGATAATGCCAGCGGCGTTGCCATGTTGTTAAACCTGGCAAAGTATTATGCTGCCAACCCACCAAAGTATAGTATTGTCTTTATTGCTTTTGCTGCCGAAGAAATTGGGCTGTTAGGCTCAAAGTACTTTACAGAAAACCCTTTATTTCCGCTAAAAAACATTCGCTTTTTGTGGAATTTAGATTTATTGGGAAATGGCGATGAAGGTGCTACTATAGTGAATGCCACGATACACCCAAAAGCCTTTGAGGTATTAAACAAAATCAACGATCAGCAAAAGTATTTACCCAAAATCAATCCACGAGGCAAAGCAGCCAACAGCGACCATTATTTTTTTTCAGAAAAAGGTGTCCCTGCGTTTTTCCTGTATACACAAGGTGGAATAACGGCCTATCACGATGTATATGATATTGCCAAAACATTGCCATTTACCTCTTATGAAAATTTGTTTAGGTTGTTTTTGGATTTCAATTTGGAGTTGATGAATTAACTAAAAAATAAGAAGGCCCCGAAATGAGCAATATTAGAAGCCTTCTTATAATTAATTTTAGTTTCTTTCTGCTGTTTTTTCGGGGAACATAATTGATGCCAATACAGATAAGGTTAACACACCCGCTACTACTAATAAAGAATGGATAGACTCTATATGATAAATTGGAGAAATTACCATTTTTACACCAATAAAAGCAAGAATAATAGCCAAACCAAATTTCAATTTGCTAAACAAATGGATAAAATTTGCCAATAAGAAATAAAGTGCTCTTAAACCTAAGATTGCAAAGATATTGGATGTATAAAGAATAAATGGATCATCTGGTGCTATAGCAAAAATAGCTGGAATAGAATCTACAGCAAAAAGTAAATCTGTAAACTCAATTACGCCAACTACTACCAATAAAGGTGTTGCCAACTTTTTTCCATTCAGTATTGTAAAAAACTTATCACCATCGTAATTAGAGCTCACTTTAAAAAATTTATGTACAATTCTAGCGCCAGGACTGGTGTTAAAATCCTTTTCTTCATCACCATCATCATCTGCAAACCAAGATTTGATACCTGCATAGATTAAGAATATACCGAATAAAGTAAGTACTGCATTTATTTTAAGATTGTAGCCTAAAATTTCCATTTCTGGCAAATAGGTAAGTTTAATTAAACCTACACCGCTAAAAATAAAAATGGCTCGAAGAATTAAAGCTCCAATAATTCCCCAAAATAATACTTTATGGTGCAAATGTTTAGGAACGTTGAAGAACCCAAATACTAGAATAAAGACGAAAAGGTTATCAACAGAAAGTGCTTTTTCTATCCAATAGGCTGATTGAAATTGCGAGAACTTCTCAACCCCCATATAGTAGTAAATTACACCACTAAAGAGCATGGAAAGACTGATCCACACTAAAGACCAAGTGATAGCTTCTTTGTTAGATACTTCGTGACTTTTTTTGTTGAAAACGCCCAAATCCAGTAGTAGCATAATGATAATAACTACTGAAAATGCTGATATAATACCAGGGTGATTAATTAGATTGTCCATTATTTATCGGTTAATTATGATTTTTCTTGGTTTGTTATTGTAATCAGTACTAATCTTCCTCCCTCTTTAGTGGACAAAAGTAGTTTTTTACCCTGCGTAAGTTCTACCATTCCGTTAACGGGCACATCTTTGTCTTCCGTTAAATCTCTCATGTTTTCCAGTTTTTGGTTTACCAGAACCCACTTGTCGTTATAAAAAGTAAAATAACCTACCGGAATTTTATCTTTTGGATCTAGTCGCTCGTTACGCACCACATTTCGGTCTACATGCCAGTTAAACAAATACTGGTTATTGTATACCATTAACCTTGCATTATCCGCTTTCCAAACACCGGGACTAAATTCATAATAAAAATCGAGTATTGGTAGTGTTCCTTTATGTTTTGTGCCGCAAAATGGGCATTTAGGTTCTGTCGAATTATCAAACACGTACCAACCTTGGCTACAAGACGAATTTGTGCACTGTTGCATCAAATCAACTGTCTTTAATAAAGCCTGTTCCCAGCTCTCGGCTGGTGGTCTTTCTTGTGGATTGTGAAGGCCATCGATAAAAGCACGATTGAACATTTCTGTTAAATACGGACCTGTAATGGTGTAAGGCAGTTTAGTGATATCGCTCCAAGGCAAATCCCACTTAGAGAACCTGCCTATTTTTGGCCTGTTACTATGATCTGTTGGATGTTCGATAAACAAAGCTCCTTTTCCCATCGACAACAAATCATCCATTTCGGTATCTAAGTTGTGTACTTTGCCTCCCTTTAACGGATGACGATGCAGCAAAAACATATAAATCAAGACGGGCAATGCATGCAAATCTGTTAATCTGCTTGGCAAAATCCTATTAGGATCACTTTTATCTAGATGCTTGGTGGCTAAAACTTCTGGCGCAATAAACTCTGCGGTACCAATTACCTCCGCGGGAAACAAACCTGGCACTACAAGACCATCTAGATCTATCATACATGCTGCTTTTTCTATCGGGTCAATCAGCACGTTATTGTACGATAAATCTGAATGCGCCAAACCCATGGCATGCATTTTCTTTACGCCACGCACTAAGTTTATACAGATTTGAAAATAGCTTAACCAATTTCCCAATTCAGCCGTTGCCACTCTTAACGGAAATTGTTCATTCCTAAACTTCGCCGCGGCAAACCATTTTCCGTTCTTTTCTTTACCCTTAATTAAGTCTCCAGTTTCGTGCCCCTGTTTAAAGAAAAACTTGCCTTTGTAAGCAGGAACTATGATACCTGTTAAACCTTTGTGCTCGATAACATCGGCAGGCCAACGAAAAACTTCTTCCAAAAAATAATCAGCGGCTTCTTTATTTTGTATTTGGGGCAGGTAGTAATTGGTAATTCTTTTTAAGCGCTCTTTCTGATTGTCATCTAGCTTGTCCCTAAACAAAGCTACTACGTAAGACTTATCTGGACTGAAATAAACATCTTTTAGCCCTCCCCTCATCGGTTCGCCGTTATCATTAAACTGGTAAGTTTTGCTAGGGTCGTTCACCGACCGCACGGTTACTGTATTCATTATTTAACGTGGCTTATGGGATGATTTAACCCTAAATTTATTATTTATTCCTAATTGTTGATACTGAATTAAATTCAGCATTACGAAATGCCTAATTAAGTTTACAAATGGTCTTAAGATAAAACAATTAAAGTTCTATCGTCATGGTTACCCGGGCTCCAAAAATCCATCCAATCTGACAGGTTTTTAGCGGTGTAACCGTCGTTAAATTTCACGCTTACACCTTCAGTATTATTTCCATCTAAATCATCAAAAAAAGCTTTCCACTTTTCTGGTTTAGACAGATTGGCTTCTACCTCAAATTTAGGATCGTAAATACCGTCAGTCATCAAAACTACATAAGACAATTCTGGGGTAAATTCAAAATTAAACCTTTCTTGAAAGTTCTCTTTAGCAAAAATATCTTCCATGGTGATAAACCTAGTACCACCGCCGTATTCGCCGACATCGAGCTTGTTCAATGGCTTTACCCATTCAAATGACCTGTCTACTAAAACCAAGGGACAATCGCCGACAGCAAAGCTTAAAAAAGCATAACCTGATGCAAATTTCTTTACCAGCACAAAAGCCAAGGTGGTATGGAAATCATTTGTAGTTACACCTTCTTCAATTGCCAATTTTTGTATTTCCGTAAATGCTTTTTTCGCGGCGGCGGATAAATGTTGCGCAACAATATCCAGCAGTTTTGATTTTACTGATTGATCTTTGGAGTAAATCTCGATTGCCTCTTCCAATAAACTCGTATTGGCAGCATTAAAATTAGCTTGCAAATGAGCGATAACCGTATTGCAAGCTATCACGGAACCTTTTCGAGCATACTTTGCAGAGCCAGCACCGTCGGCAATTGCGACTATCCCCCAATCATTTTCTAGTTCGGCATAAGCATAATCATCATCTCTAAAGCTACCTTTATTGGCATGGGAACGACCTCTTTTTGATCCTGCAGTGAAAGTAAAATCTAAAAAAGGCGCCGTTTCTACCACGCTATCTGCTTTCGCATACTTATCGTCCGCATTACTTGGAAGATCTTTCCAAAGCGATTTAGGATCTGGATTGATGATAATCGTAACCTTTTTCTCATTTAACGGGGCCTCTGCTTCTTCACCATCAATTTTATAGCTAAACAACAAAGAAATATCTCCGCTATTTTGTGGAGTCCCATTAATGACTTTGGTATTTTTATCAAAAGCTAGTCCTGTATTTTCAAAGCCTGTTAATTGGAAACTGATAATATCTTCCAAACCAAAAGCTTTAAAATCAAATTCGGCTTGATAAGGTTTTCCAACGATCCCATTGGGAAAGGCCAACTGCAACGCATTGATATCTGCTCTTCTCGCTATTAATTTCCAATCTTTTGTCATGTTGTGTTGCAGTAGCCGAATGTTTTTTACGCTAGTTATATTTTCGTCTCCAGCTGCGAAGGTTTTGAGCAGATCATTAAGATGTTCGCCTACCGTGATGCCTTGCTGTTGCAGAAGTGACCTTAAGTACTGTTCAGTTTCGGTCATTAGCCTTGGGCTCTTGAGATATCGAAACCACCGCCACCTACGCCATATTTACCTTTTGTACCGCACCAAGGGCAAGTGCTCTCTAACTCTTCGCCCAAGCAGTGTATTTTTTGGCAAGCGCAAACGGCTAAACCATAAGGATTACCACAGCAAGGACAATTAGGCGCACCAATCAATTCATCGCTGTGAATTCGGTTTTCTACCTTTTCATCCGCCAGTTCGTAATAAGATTGATCTACTGGAAATGCACCAGCCAAGCGATAAGATTTGGTGTATAATTTCATTCCACCAATGTCTCCTTCGTTCAAGTTTTTGGTATACTTCATTAAATAAGGGCGATTGGTGTTTTGACATTTTGCAGCAAGTACCACAAAATTATCATCTACCGAAGGCACTTTATCCGCTGCTTTGCTCAAGTCTATTTTAGAAATGGTATCGTTATCTGTTTTAGCCAATTCGAAACCTGTAGCGTTACTTTCTACACTAATGCTACTGGTTTTAATTGAGTCAGAAACCCATTTAAAAAACTCTTTGTAAGATTGCGGAGAAGTGTTTTTAAATAAATGTACTTCATCAGTCAGTTGACCTAGCAACGCACTATCCGCTTCGTTACCAAAAGAAATGGCAATCATATTGGCAGAACGTTGCCAATTACGTTTCCATTCACCAATAGCGGCATTACTGTCGTCTGTCGGTACACCATCGGTGAACAAAAAGACAATCGGTTTCCAATCTCCTTTTTGATCGTAAGTAGTCTTCACGATGTTGCTACGCAGTTCGTACATTAAATGCCCCAAGCCTTTGCTCAAAGAAGTGCCACTACCTATTGGAAAACGAGGTGGATAAAAGTTCACGATCTCTTGCAAAGGCACCAAGGTTTTGGGTTTGCCAGCAAAAACAATGATGGATACCCAAACTGTTTCTAAGGCGTAAGGATCAGCTTTTAAAGCCTGAACTATACTGGCCAGCCCTTCCTCAACTTGTTGTATAGGTTCGCCAACCATCGACTCTGAAATGTCGATTAGAAAATATATCGGAAGTCTTCTCATAGCTTTGCTACTAAATAACCACTGTAATTTCACTAGGCGGTGGCGGCAGTTTAGAAACTTCGCCCGTACCTTGACTTTTGTTGCCCTGTTCTATGGTTTCGCTAACCCACTTAAAGAACGTTTTAAGCGTTTGGCTATCTGCTGAATCTAGGTGAACCACATTATCTGTCAACTGTCTTAACATGGAATCGTTTGCTAAGTGACCAGCAGCACAACCTACTACCGCACCGAAATCGAAAGCTCGTACTTCAGCCGTTTTTTCGTGGTACAATTGTACGTCGCTTGGTTTACCATCAGTAAAGAGAAACAACAGAGGTTTCCAGTCGCCTTTTTGAGTTTCAGAACCTTTGATCACGTCTTGTCTAACCTTGTTCATCACAAAATCTAAAGCTGCGCCAGTATTTGTTGGTCCACTTTGCGGACAGGTAATTTCTGGTAAGCGAAACTGCACCAGCTCTGTAAGCGGTACAATTTCTTTCACTTCTCTATCAAACGTAATGATACTTAACCAAAGTGAATCTAATGCCTGCGCATCGCTACGCAAAGTATTAATCATTCCGCTTAAGGCATTGTTTAGCGCTTGTATAGGTTCGCCATACATAGAGCCAGAAGTATCTAGTAGAAAATAAACCGGTAATCTTCTCATAGGTTTTTTAGTTACTTTGGAATATTATAGGTCGGTGTGCTAACATCGCTTTGCGCCTGATTAGAAGACACCACACCACCAATATTGTAAGTGCTGGTATTTGCTTCCGGATCATGCTGCATTAGTTCGCTCATTACGGCATCGGTTACATCTTTTCCGCCTTGCATTTGTGCGTAAATAGAACCAATGGTATAAACTGGTCCCCAGGGAATACCCCACCAACCTGCAACAGCGTTGGTTAGCACATGTCGGTAAGAATACTTAATCGACTTTTCGTAAGGTCTAATTAAATAGATAGATGATGCTCTTTTAAAAGTTGCAAGAACCACGGAAACAGTATAAGGAAAATATACAAATCTACCACCATCAGCTATGATAGCCCGTATCTCAGATACGCTTAGACCATCAATATTCTTAATTTTCATGTGCTATAGATAAGATTGAACAATACGGTGTATGGTTTGCCCTAAGAAAGTGTCTTCCGTGGGATCACCAATTGCACTAAACTTCCATTCGTTGTTACGTTTGTACAATTTACCCATAATGATAGATTGCTTACCTACATACTGCAATTCCGCAGAAACATTGTAAGAAGCAAACTCTGATTTTACATGAGTTGGTGTACCTTCGTACATTCTAATTTTAGAATACGGAATTTGAGAAAAATCCTCTCTACCTGCGTTGTTTAAAAAGAAAAATATCTGAGCAACATTAGGTGAAATTCTGCCTAAATCTACCGTGATAATCTCATTATCCAAACCATCATCACCACCAGAATCTCCTTCAAGATCATCTCCAGTGTGTCTCATTGCGCCATCAACGGTAACTAATTTCCCTTTAGGCAAACCAAATTGCTGTAATACTTCTACACGGTAAAGTGGCGAGTATAAGTGATCGCAAATAGTGTTGTTCTCGTCGATAAGAATACAGCTTAAGTCTAAATCTATATTCTGCACTTTTTTGCTTAGGCCTAAAAACCCTTTGGTTTCTATTGCACCCCAGTTAACACCCACACAAAAATTGGTAAGCGTTTCGCCTGTACTCTTTTTAAGATCAATTTTTTGACCTTTAGATAAATTAATTGCCATAGTATCTGTTTATTTTGGTAAGAATTGGTTTAGTTGTATTTGTTCAAGAAATCTTGAAGTCCACCCTTAAGCCCAGATCCTACAGCTTCAAATTTCCATTCGTTATTTCTTTTGTATAGTCGGCCAAATTCTACTGCAGTTTCGATAGAAAAATCTTCGTCCAACTCATATTTAACAAGCTCTGCATTGTTCGCATTGTCTACAATACGGATAAAAGAGTTTCTTACTTGACCAAAATTCTGTCTTCTAGCTTCGGCTTGGTGAATAGTTACTACGAAACATATTTCATTTACTGCATCTGAAATTTTAGACAAATCAACTACTACTTGTTCATCGTCACCATCGCCAACACCCGTTAGGTTATCTCCAGCGTGAATTACCGCTTCGTCTGGTGATTTCAAGTTATTATAGAATACCAAATGGCTGTCGCTAATGAGCTTGCCGTTGACACCTAATATAAACACCGACGCATCTAAATCGAATGCTTCGCCAGTGCTGCTGCTGTTACTATCCCAACCCAAACCTACTGTAAATTTGGGAGCGTTGATATTTTGTCTTTGTCCTTTTTCTAAATTGATTGCCATTTTTATTTGCTGTTGATATTGATGTTTAACATTGCCCTTAAAATATTGGTCTGCTCGTCTACATTTTGTAGCTCTTCTAAAAAATCAACTTCTGATATCTTCTTTAAATATCCTGCTAACACCTCTTCTACCGTTTCTGGAAGCAATGTTTTTACAGTGGTTAATTTTTCTCGCAACAACTCATTCTTCGCTTTCAGTTCACACGCTATTGTTGTTTTATCAGAGCTATTTCTTGATAAATCTAAGCCTTCCGACATTTGCTCATCGAGCAAGTAAAAAGTTTTAATACTATTAATAAATATAAACTGTTCGTTCGAATCTACAAAATCAAAAACCTCTACATATTCGTTTTCGAACTTTAAACCACAAGCAAACTTCACCCTGAAATTAAACTTATTAAGCTTTCCGATCAGTTTTTTCTCTATTACAGCATACTCTGCTTGGTAAGTCTTTTTACCGGCACATTCCGTTAACTGCAAAAAAGCTTCGCCACCCGGCAATTCCCTAAAAAACTCTTTACCCTTACGGGCCGAAAACATCATGATATCGCCCCAGCCAAAAGTTGGAGAAGCGGTACCAGATTCTAACATGGCATAAATTTCTTTGAGCTTGTTAGACATCAAAGTGCCATGCTTTTTGGCTACAATTTGATAGTTATCACCTTCTGTTTCCTTTTCTAGTTTTTTGATGAGATCATCATTAATATAAATCTCATCCGTAATTAACAGGTATTGTTGCTCTCTAGATTTTTTTAGTTTTTGAAACAGTTCAATTAAACTGGTGGTATATTGTACGTGAAATAGTTCCAGCTTATTTACATCCAGACTTTTGTTAGATTCAAACAGGTTATGGATTACCTTGGTACGAATGTAAACTGCAAATAGATCCTTATGGTTAAAAAAGTTCGATAACATTTTTACCACCCGCAGCCTTTTCGCACTGTCTCTAATTAGCTGATCATATATTTCTTCCAACCCTTCCACCATCACTTATTATCCAGAAGATTGTTTTAGTTAATTACTCCTTTTTTCAATTCTGCTTCTAAATTTTGTAACCCCGCATCTAACTCTCTTCTGGTTTGCGCACCTTGCTCATGAATCTGTTTCACTTCATTTAAGGTGTCAATCAGTGATTTGGTGGTCATTTGCAAGGTTTCTAAAGACACCACTGTGTTTTCATTCTCTTTGGCCACCTCAATACTATTTTGTTGTAGCATTTCCGCGTTTTTACGTAAAATGGTATTGGTAGTTTCAGAAACTTTACGCTGTACTTCGATATTTTGTTTCTGTCTTTGTAAGGCTACAGCTAAAGTCAATTGGTTTTTCCAAACTGGCAAGGTGGTAGTTAAAATACTCTGTGCTTTTTCTGCAATAGAAGTATTATTATTTTGCACCACTCTAATTTGTGCCAACGATTGTAACATGATAAAACGCACAATCTTCATATCAGCCAATCTTTTATCTAACCTGTTGATGAAAGTTCGCTTATCCGAAATTTCGTAATCCTGATAATTCGCTGGACTACCTTCCATGACCGCTAGCTCTTCGTTCAGTTCTTTAAACTTCAGTTGACCTGCTACAATGTAGTTTTCAAGCTCTTTGATTAAGTTTACATTGCTATCGAACATGGTTTGCAAAGCAGTATTGTCTTTCACAGAGTTGATCATCCCTGCTTTAACCTTATTGCTAATTTTATCTACGTTAGCTGTAATCTTATCGTATTTCTGGAACAGCTTCTTTACATCAATTACAAATTTCTTAAGGAAAGGAATATTCGATAGAAACCTTTGAAAGGCATTTTGGTTAAGCTCATCAACATCAATATAATTAAGCTCGGCTAACAATTCGTTGATTAAGCCGCCTACTTCACCGCCCTGTTGTACCCTAACGTTAGTTAAAAAGGTATCGCTCTGGCGAGAAATAGAGTTTTGTATTTCTGCACCGAAGTTCAGAATAGAATTAGCATCTTTTTCAGAAAGCTTATTAGATATACTTTTGTAAGTAGCTAAATCAGCTTCCTTAATATTCTCTAAAGTTACATTACCTTCCTTATCTATGGGAGGTGCCGTTATTATAAGTTCATTATTTTCCATAATACTACAAATGGTTTTGTTGAATGGTAACTACCGTTTGCTCTAAGTTTCTATCTGAAGTTGGCAAACCTATGGCATTAAACTTCCAATCGCCGTTTCTTTTGTAAAATACACCCATCACCATAGAAACATTGCCAGCAAAGGCCCTGTCGTTAGCGATATCGTATTTAGCAAACACCTCGTTCACCCTAGTTGGTGTGCCCTCGTAAATTCTGATAGAAGCAAAGGGAATATCCTTAAAATCTTGTCCACGAAAACTGTTGATGAAAAACGCTACATAATTTGCTGCAGGATTCAGCCTGCTTAAATCCAGTGTGATTACCTCATTATCTAAGCCGTCATCACCATTCATATCGCCAGTTAAGTCATCCCCACTGTGTTTAATGGCACCGTCTTTAGATTTTAGCTGTCTAAAACTTACCGTGTCAATATTTCTTTTGTTCTCGTCATAAACGGCACAGCTTCCATCTAAATCTACAGCTTCCTTCTTGGTACCAAATAAACCTTTTTTTTCAATGGCTCCCCAGTTAATGCCCACGCAAATGTTTTGCAATTTGGCCCCATTACTTTTCTCTAGGTTAATGCGCTGTCCTTTTTCTAAATTGATAGCCATGTTTAGTTGTATTTAGTTAAGTATTCTTCTAAACCACCACGCTGACCAGCGCCTACTGCTTCAAACTTCCACTCGTTGTTTCTTTTATAAATTCTACCGAATTCCACAGCGGTTTCAATAGAGAAATCCTCTTCCAATTCGTATTTCACCAATTCGTTTCCAGTTGCAGAATCCACTATCCGAACGAAAGAGTTTCTTACTTGTCCAAAGTTTTGTTTTCTAGCCACTGCATCATGAATTGTTACCACAATGCATATTTCACTTACTCTTGAATCAATTTTAGATAAATCTACATTAATTTGCTCATCATCGCCATCACCATCGCCGGTAAGGTTATCGCCAGTATGTTCTACTGCTTCATCCGGAGATTTCAGGTTATTATAAAACACAAAAAACTCATCAGCAAGAATTTTCTTGTTTTCGCCCAGAATAAATACTGATGCATCAAGGTCAAAAGCAGCTCCCGTAGAAGTTTGGTTAGTGTCCCATCCTAAACCTATCGTGAACTTTGGTGCATTTAGGGTCTCACGTTGACCTTTCTGTAAATTGATAGCCATAATTTTGAGTTATTTTGTTTTTTATATTCTGATTGATATATGTTAGATTTTCTTTATAATCATCTATCGTATGATAATTATTACTTACTGCTAAGTGAAATAATTGCTCTAATAAATTTTCCGTCACTTGCCCCATCAGCAATAACAATTCGCTTTTTTCGAGCTTTAAAATATACTTTACTGTACGAGTATTGAATACGAATGACTTAGCGTTTAAAATAGAACTAAGGCTTTCAATATCTTTCACGTAAAAATAATTATAATAATTTTCGATGTTGGGATGTATGTCACTGTTGATCAGCTCAGCATAATACATAAATACAAATTTTCCTTGAACATTGTATTGATCCAGTATTTTTTTTACGATATACTCGTGACTGCCCGTGATTTTAATATCATCTAAAAACAGGCACAACTTGCCGTCAATAAAATTACGATCGATATAATACGTATCGTTGGCAATCAGCTTAACACGCTGTTCATAATCTAAGTTACCATAATCTGTAGTATAGGTTTGGTTGCGATAAATTTTAGATTCTATCAATGACTTTCTGCCATGATCATATAAAAAAGCGTTCATTCTGGTCTTGAAATTGAAACTAAGATAATTAGAAGCCGTAGGAATGGAGTGATATGGGCTTGGCAAAATCACGATATCTTCATGCGCTAAAATCAGATCCATATGTTCTGCAATGAAGCCTTCAAATAGCTCCTCGGCAAACTTACGGGCAATAGCGCTATCGCCAAATTTAAACCTGCTGTATTCACTCTCAGAAAAAGGACAATTAAGCTTGTCGGTAATTTTATAGCGGCTATAATTTAGATTCATCTGTTGTTTTGTTGATTAATAAATGAGCCTCGAAACCAAATGCAAGCGCTCCATTATAATCAGAAACAATATTGTCTCCTACGTGGATCACTTCATGTTTGGCTACCGGCACAATTTTTTGGATGTTTTGATAAGCATATTCGTACATCGCCAAACCTGGTTTCGAGAAACCAGTTTCGTCTGAATAGGCTTGGAAATTAAAATAGGAATCTAGCTCGTAATGCCTAATCACGTGGCGCAACGAATGCCCTTTAATAAAAGCGGTGTTACTTAAAATATTCATTGTTTTGCCCGCGTTATGCAGCTGCTTTAAAAAGCTAGGCAAATTATCATCTAACAGCAAAGGCTTGTACTCTAACATCAGTGCTTCTGTAAGCTTATAAAATTCTTCCAGTTGCTGATGGCTGTAACTGTCGAACTCAACCCCCAAGGCATCCAATATGAGACAGTAGATTTCATAAGTATCAAAATTTTTAGTTACTTTCTCGTTTATCCCATTGGTAAGAATATCGAATTTTCTAATTATCGCAGCAACCTCTTCCATTGGCTTTTCGATCTCAAAAAAGTCTTTAAAAAGCCGGTTCCTTTTTGGCTTAAACGCCGGATTTGTCCTAATGAGCGTCAACCATAAATCGAACGAAATATGTTTGTATTTACTAAACTCTTCTATTAACTTCGTCTTAAACATTATAGCTACAAATAACCGTAAATATAAAATTTAATCCTACCCTTAGCAACTTAATTGCTTTAAGTTTATATAAATTTTAAACCGCAAATATTTGAATATGATCAAAAATTAGCGATTCTGTCCAGGAGATAATTGTCAAAAGTTATGGTTTCCTCGGTTTTGGATTTTTTTCTAAATCGATATATTCTTCAACACAATTATGCCATTATTTTTTACAGTACTCGCTCGACTATATATGACGAAGCAGGGCTCGTGATTTATTTATTGTTTAAACAGCCGATTTTCAACGAGAAAAAGGTGTCCCTGCGTTTTTCCTGTATACACAAGGTGGAATAACTGCCTATCACGATGTATATGATATTGCCAAAACATTGCCATTTACCTCTTATGAAAATTTGTTTAGGTTGCTGGTAGAATTTAACCAACAATGGTAACAACGGAACGCTCGTAAGCTTACGTAAAGTTGTTTTCAGCAACGATTACTTTTTCGATTTCTTATCAGATTTAATACAATTGGGCACCGTGTTTCCTTCTTTTTTCTTTGTTCCCGCTTGCTCATAGCCCGACCAGCAAGGATCTTTTTCTTTTTGCTTTGCCATATTTTTTAGGGCTTAACAGGCTAGCAAGGCAATTGTTTACGAAATCATTCGTAAATTTGACGGTATTTATTGCCTCGCATGAAAAGTAACAACAGCAATTACTACCATGATTTGATATGGATGCCTTTTTTGATCATCTTGATGAGGTCGTTTGACATCCTTATTGTTTATCCCGATGCTTTTTTAACACTGCGATTTTTTAAGACGCTTGCCGAAGACACCTTGGTTACTACACTATGCTGGTATGCCATGCGCAGTTATGTGATTTGGCTAGACCAAGTGTATCCTTTCCAAAAAAACATTGCGCAAAGAATAATTTTGCAGGTGCCTGCGGCGCTTGTGATTAACTGCGGCCTGCTCTTAATGATTAACGAAACCATTCAGCATTATTACTACCAAAAACCTACGCCCACGGTGGTTTATACGCACCATATCTGGGTTTATGCCATTTGGACGCTACTGCAAAACGCCATATACATTACCCTAGGCTTACTAAGAGCATTCAAATCTTTTGAAACCACACCATCCGATGTAAAACTACCTTTAGCGCAACCCAACAAATTGGCCATTAAACTAGGGAATAAAGAATTTTACGTAGCTTTTTCGAATATTAGTTACTGCACAGTTACCGATCACTTAACAGCCGTGCACACTAATCATGAAGAAACTTTTATCATAGAAAAATCGTTAGACCAATTGACCGCCCTCCTACCTGCACAGGATTTTTTTAGGGTGAACCGACAATTTATCATCCACAAAAGTTTAGTTAAGTCGTTAGAAAAACAGGAAAATGGCAAAGTAAAACTATGCCTTAAGGAAGCGGCCAAACTACCTCCGTCGGTATCGGTAAGCCGTATCAAAGCTCCTTCGTTAAAAAAATGGCTGAAGCAACAGGCTGCTTAGCACACCTCGAGCTAAAATTTGCTACAGTTCAGGTTAGACGTATGCCCTAAAACGGATTAAAAGTGCTTTTTCAAGCTAATTTTGAGAAAATTTTAAATGTAACTCAAATGAAAAAAAAGCTAATCCTATTCTTTACCTGTTTACTTTCGCTCGATAGCTTTGGACAAGATCTAATCGCTGTAAACCCAATTATAGATCATTATGTAAAGCAAGAGATGCAAACGGTTGGCATCCCGGGACTTGCCGTTGCCGTAATTAAAAACGGGAAGGTACTGCATGGCAATACTTATGGGATTGCCAATATAGAGCACAATCTCCCAGTAAGTTTCCAAACAGCTTTCCAAATTGCCTCGGTATCCAAACTATTCACATCTACCTTAGTGATGAAGTGGATACAAGAACACAAAATCAGTTTGGAAGACGAAATTGCCAAATACCTAAATGATGTACCTGAAAGCTGGAAAAACATCAAGATAAAGCATCTACTTGCCCATGAAGGTGGTATGATTTGGCCAGCTACTCTCGGCGGTTATACTGGTACCGGCAATGCCAAAAACTTTACGGTAGAACCTCTGGAAAAACTCATCGCCTCGATCAAAGATTCGGCATTAGTATTCGTACCCGGCACCAAACAGACTTATCAAAATGGCGATTACTTTGTACTGCAATATATCTTAGAACACATTGGAGGCAAGCCTATTGAGCAGCTATTAAAGAGCGAAATTTTTTCACCTTTAGCTATGCAAAATAGTGGTTACGATGTTGAAGTTAGAAGCTTTCCCTATCAATTGATGCAGCCAATTGCCCACAAGTCTCAAAATTTCACAATGGGCAATGGCCAATTGGCCATTTTTAAAGGTTTTTATTCGCCTGCCTCTTACGCCGCCGGAGGAATGTTCTTATCGCTTAACGATGCCATTAAATGGACAATGGCTCTAGATGAAGAGAAGTTTATTACGCCCAAGCTATTAGCTCAAATTACACCGCGAACAGCCGTTAATGGGGGTTTTACACAAATGGGATGGACCATACAAAACAATGAGGGCTACGAGATGATCGGCCATAGCGGCGGACCGGGCCTAGGCGACATTATCCGCTTTCCGAAAGAAAAACTAACCGTGATTGTGCTGAGCAACTATGCGGATATGTATCCTTACCTTAGTCAAAATATCGCCAAATTTTATCTTGAAAACCTTAAACCACAAGCGATGCCTAAGCTGTTTAAAAGAAACCTGATTAAGTGAAAAACAGAATTTAAAAAAGGAATAAGAGAAAGAGATTTTTACCACTCTCTTTCTCTTTGTAGCCCAGAGCAGAATCGAACTGCTATCTAATGTTTAGGAAACATCTATTCTATCCGTTGAACTACCGGGCCTATTATGGGCACAAATATATAAAAAGCCTGTATTTAAACTTTTCTTTTTTATCATTTTCTGTAAAACTAATTTAATAGCGATTTACGGTACAAACCCATTGATACATGTAGGGAAAAGGCCGCTTGCTTTGGATTTCGGCATTGGCACTATCGTAGCACATTTGTTGCCATTGTAAAAGCGGAATACCAGGGCCCAGTCCCTTTTCGTAAGCAGCAATAAGCATTGCCGAATCGTTTTTATAGCCATGCTCATGAAACACTACGCCAGGATCCATCCCCAGATGCTTGCAAGCCGCAAACGACCAGGCCATAGCCATCATTTCGCCCCCATTTACCAAATCACAATTAGGCAAAACACCTGTCATCTCGGTTCTAATTGCTGGGGGCGTACAGGCCAAATGACCCGCCTCGTGCAGCAAATCTCCGGGATATTTAAGCTTGTCCAAATCAATTAGGATACTACCATTTTTTAACATTAGTCCGGGCAAAAAATGCTCATTCTCAATTTTTTCAAGGGAGTACTTAATGCCTATAGTTTGCAAAAACCGCAAGATTACCGCTACCATAATTAGGAAGGATTGATGGTTAACTGCTTCACATCCCCAGCACCTTCTGCCTCGTAAATCTGCAAACCAAAATATGGCGCCGCAGCAATGAGGTGATCAAAAATATCAGCCATGATATATTCGTACTCTGCCCAAACAATGGTATTGGCAAAAACATAAATTTCGAGGGGCAAGCCCTGCGCCGTAGGAGCCAACTGCCGTACCATAATGTTCATTCTTTTATTGGTGCCTGAGTGCGAAGAAATGTAGCTATCGATATATTTACGGAAAAGCCCAGCATTTGTTAAGTTTCTGCCATTAATCAACAAGCTTTTATCCGCATTTACCCTGGCATTATGCTTCTCGATATCTTTCTGCCTATGCTGTATGTAAGAATCAATCAGTTGTATTTGCTGAAACTGTCCTAGTTCTTCATCTTTTAAAAAACGAATGCTCGACTGCTTGATGTTTAGCGCTCTCTTTATCCTTCTTCCGCCAGACTGGCGCATGCCTCGCCAGTTTTGAAAGGAGTCCGAAATTAGCGCATAGGTAGGTATGGTAGTAATGGTTTTATCAAAGTTTTGAACTTTTACCGTAGTGAGGTTAATTTCTAAGATATCGCCATCGGCGCCATATTTTGGCATAGTAATCCAGTCGCCAATGCGTACAATGTCATTAGAGGTTACCTGTATGCTGGCTACAAAACCCATGATGGTATCCTTAAACATGAGTAAGAGTACGGCAGATATGGCACCCATAGCCGTAAAGAATGCAATGGGCGATTTTCCAGTAAGATTAGAGAATAAAATGATTGCGCCGAAAAGATAAAACAAGATACGAATAACCTGCAAATAGCTCTCTATGGGTTTGCCTTTAAATCCTGGGCGCTCTTTCAGCAAATCGGCACTGGCTTTAATTACGGCCATGACAATCCAAACCACTACGAGTACCAGATAGATATCACAAAGGCCTAAAAGCAATTTGCCTATCTGAGGATAATCATGAAAAGTGATTGGAATGGTAAGGTAAAGCACAATAAGCGGGGCGGCCAATGATAAGTAATGCGGAGCCCTATGCACCAATAAGGTTTCGAAAATGAGTATATCCGTTTTCCGGATCATTTGAACGAAAACCATGCGGAGTATGCGCCAAACTACATAATAAACCAAATAAGTGGCCCCAATAGCTAGAACTAACAAAAGCAGAGCGTTAGCAAAAGCCGCCATGCTAGGGGCAAAACCCAAACGCTCAAAAAAAGCTAGGGTAGCACGACTGAAATCTCGCAGATAATTGTTTAATTCCATATCGTGCCAATATAAGGTTTTTGATATTAAGTAGCGAACGACCTCCCCAAATCCACTCATCTGGCATCATTTCTGCCCCAAAGGTTCGAAATAATATTGAAATGGTAGTAAGATCTGCGACTATGCTAAATTCCCCTCCCTCAGAGGGGTGCCCAAAGGGCGGGGTGTTTCAAATATAAAATCATAACTTTAAGTAAAGCGGCATTATGGACATCAGTATAAATGATTACCTTATCAAATCATCACCCAAACCAAATCTTCCCTATAATCCAAAACTAAAAGAGAGAGCTAAAGCCTTACGTTACGCAGAAAATCTCCCCGAAGTGTTATTTTGGATGCAGGTTAGCAAGAAACGTTTTCATGGCTTAGACTTCGATAGGCAACGTATAATAGGAAATTATATCGTTGATTTCTATGTCAAACAGTTGGGCTTAGTTATTGAAATAGATGGAAAAAGTCATGACTTTAGTGGTAGCTATGATGAACAGCGAGAAAAATACCTTACTTCTCTAGGACTAAAAGTTTATCGTATTACTGTCAATGATATATTAAAGCGTATGGTTTTTGTATTGACTGGACTCGAAAATTACATTGTTCAAAATTATAAATGAATGTTTTTTTCTGAGGTATGCAGACTTGATATAAACACCCCGCCCTTCGGGCACCCCTCTAAAAAGAGGGGAATTATTAAAAAAACAGCCCATTGTACTTAACAACGGGCTGCTTTAGCTCGATATCTAATGAACTAGCGAACCGTGCCGCCGTTATTTACTGCTTGTATTGGGCTCACAAAGCACAATTTGCCCATTGCATCTTCGGCCATCAAAATCATTCCTTGCGAAACAATGCCTTTAATCTCCCTTGGCGCTAAATTAGCCAATAAGCTTACCTGTTGTCCAATAATTTCTTCTGGTTGGTAATGCTCTGCAATGCCCGAAACCACTATACGTTGATCTAATCCCGTATCTAAAGTCAGTTTTAACAGCTTTTTGGTTTTCTCTACCTTTTCGGCGGCAACAATGGTCGCCACACGGATATCCATAGCACCAAACTGCTCGAAACTTACATTTTCTTTTGCTGGCGCCGGCGTTGCGTTTGCCGCTTCATTTTGGGTTTTGCTGTGATTTAATTTGTCAATTTGTGCTTGCACTTCTGCGTCTTCAATCTTCGCAAATAGCAAAACCGGTTCATTTAACTCGTGGCCGCGTTTTAAAAGATGTATAGATCCTGCATCTTCCCAAATATGTCCGCCATAATTCAACATCTTCTGTAGCTTATCGGCAGTAAATGGCAAAAAGGGCTCTATCAAGATCTCCAAGTTCGCCGCAATTTGCAAAGCGATATTCAGGATCGTTCTTACTCTATCCTCATCCGTTTTAATCAGTTTCCAAGGCTCAGTATCTGCCAAGTATTTATTACCCAACCTCGCCACGTTCATCACCTCTGTTAAAGCTTCCCTAAAGCGATAGTTTTCAATAGAAGCACTGATTTTTGCAGGGTAAGCTTTCAGTTCTTCAATCACTGCATTATCAATATCGGTTAGCTCCATGCAAGTTGGCACTTTACCATCAAAATATTTGTGGGTAAGTACAATTACACGGTTTACGAAATTCCCGAAAATTGCCACCAACTCATTGTTGTTTCTTGCCTGAAAATCCTTCCAAGTAAAATCGTTATCCTTAGTTTCTGGAGCGGTAGCCGTTAACACGTAACGCAGAACATCCTGCTTTTCTGGAAACTCTACCAAATATTCATTTAACCAAACTGCCCAGTTTTTAGAGGTCGATATTTTTTGTCCTTCTAAGTTCAGGAACTCGTTGGCAGGTACATTATCCGCTAGGGTAAATTCGCCATGCGCCATTAACATTGCTGGGAAAATGATACAGTGGAAAACAATGTTATCCTTCCCGATGAAGTGCACTAATTTGGCATCTTCACTTTTCCAATATTCCTCGTATTCAAATTTGCTTACACTTTTCTGGTCGATGTAATATTCCTCGGCCTTAGGGTTCCAAACGTCCAATTTAGCATAATTAGCCAATTCCTTAGTAGCAGAAATGTAGCCGATTGGCGCATCGAACCACACGTACAGTACTTTGCCATCCGCACCTTTTACGGGTACTTTTACCCCCCAATCTAAATCTCTGGTCATCGCCCTTGGCTGTAAACCCGCGTTTAACCAACTTTGGCACTGTCCGTATACGTTTGGCCGCCATTCCTTGTGGCTTTCAATATAGGCTCTTAATTTATCCTCATACTTATCCAATGGCAAAAACCAGTTCTTGGTTTCTCGCATAACTGGCGGTTCTCCAGATAGCGTAGATTTTGGGTTGATTAAATCTGTTGCGTTTAAGGTGCTTCCACAGCTTTCGCATTGGTCGCCGTAAGCATTTTCGTTGCCACACTTAGGGCAAGTACCAGTAATGTATCTATCTGCCAAGAAAGATTGTGCTTTCTCGTCATAATATTGCTCGGTAACTTCCTCAGTGAAAACACCGTCTTCATATAGTTTCTCAAAAAAATCTGATGCTGTTTGGTGGTGAGTTAAAGACGAAGTACGGTGGTAGATGTCAAAAGAAATCCCGAAATCCTTAAAAGAATCACCAATAATTTTATGGTATTTATCTACCACTTGCTGCGGTGTAATGCCTTCTCTCTTTGCTTTCAAAGTAATAGGCACGCCGTTTTCATCAGAACCGCAAATGAATTTTACATCTCTTTTATTAGAGCGCAAGTAACGCACATAGGTATCTGCAGGCAAATAAACACCCGCCAAGTGACCAATATGCACCGGACCATTGGTGTAAGGCAAAGCTGCCGTTACGGTATATCTTTTAAATTTACTGTTATCCAAAACTATTTATTTATTTATCTTGGCAAAGATATTGTTTTTAAAGATGATTAAACAGCCACCATATTTAAAAAAGGGCGATAAGATTGCAATTGTATGTCCAGCCAAGAAATTGCCTAAGCCTATTGACCGAGGAATTGAGATTTTACGAAGCTGGGGATTGGAAGTCATTTTGGGCGAAACCGTAACGGCAGCACACCACCAATTTTCGGGCGCAGATGAGCTTAGAACCAAAGATATCCAACAGTTTTTAGACGATCCATCGATTAATGCGATCATCGCTGGTCGCGGTGGTTATGGTACCATTCGCATCATTGATGAGCTGGATTTTACTGCCTTTAACCAAAATCCAAAATGGTTAATTGGCTTTAGTGATATCACAATTTTGCTTTCTCATGCTTTTGCGGTATTAAATACACAAAGCATCCACGGACAAATGCCCTACACGTTCGAAGAAAGTACTCCAGAAGCTTTAGATAGCCTTAGAAAGGCTTTATTTGGCGAAAATGACATGTACACGTATACAAGCGACTTCCCTTGCAGAGATGGAAATGTGGAAGGTGTTTTAGTGGGCGGTAACTTAACGCTGCTGCTAGCTGTAGAAGGTTCAGTTTCTGAAATGAATTTCGACGATAAAATTTTGTTTATGGAGGATGTGGGCGAACACGAATATTCGATAGACAGAATGATACGTACATTGAAACGCAAAGGCAAACTAGCTAAACTAAAAGGGTTAGTTGTTGGCGCCTTTAATGAAATTGGCGAAGAGAGTATTTACTTTGGCCAAACGCCAGAAGAAGTAATTTGGGAACAGGTTAAAGACTACCGTTATCCGGTTTGTTTCGGCTTCCCCTCTGGCCACATTGCCGATAATAGAGCAATGGTTTTGGGCAAAACTGTATCTTTGAACATAGAAAATAACAAGGTAGAATTTAAATATATTTGAGCAAATGGCAATTTTCGACACATTAGGAAAATACCGCAATACTGGTTTATTAATTTTAAGAGTTGGTTTAGGCGCCATGATTGGAGATTTCGGTGAAACTGACCAGCCTATTTCGGTTTAAACTGACCACCTGTTCCGCTTGAAATTGACCACCTGATTTCGGAGGAAACTGACCAGTTCGAACGATGTCTAAATGCTATGGCGGCAAGCCTATTTTTGATGTACATATAATCCATCGAAATGGCCAATTCCACTATAAGCATGAGCAAGATAAGACAGATACTCAGAATGTATACCCAAGGGCGTAGCAAGCTTTCCATTGCTACCCATACCGGTGTTTCCCGTAATACGGTCAAAGTTTATTTAAGGGCCTTCAGTTCCAGCGGCTGCAGTTTCGAACAGATCGATGCGCTTAACGATAAGGAACTGGACGATTTCTTCGGCAAGAGCCGTGAACACGCTCCCAATGACCGATTAATAGCTCTTCAACGTTGTTTTCCGAGCATTGACCGTGAACTAAAGCGGACCGGGGTTAGCCGTATGATGCTATGGGAGGCCTATATGAAGGAGTTTCCCGATGGCTTACAGTATACCCAGTTCTGTTTCTACTACAACCAGTGGAAGAACAGGGTAAACCCGGTGATGCACCTTGACCATAAAGCTGGTGATAAACTTTTTATCGATTTTGCGGGCCAGAAACTCACTATCGTAGATAAGGATACCGGCGAGGTAATCGAGGTGGAAGTCTTCGTTGCCATTTTGGCCGCCAGCCAGCTCACTTATGTTGAAGCGGTCATGAGCCAGCAGAAAGAGGACTTCATCTTGGCCTGCGAGAACACGCTCCATTATATTGGTGGTGTCCCTGCGGCCATCGTACCCGACAACCTTAAGGCGGCCGTTACCAAGAGCAGCCGCTATGAACCTACCCTGAACGATACCTTTGCCGATTTCGCGGACCACTATGGAACGACCATCCTGCCGGCCAGGGCTTATCGTCCAAGAGACAAGGCATTGGTGGAGGGAGCGGTAAAGATAGCCTACAGCCGCATCTACGCCCCGTTGAATAAACGAACCTTCCATTCGCTGCCAGAACTCAATTCGGCCATACTAGAGGTACTGGAGTTACACAACACACAACTTTTGAAGGGCCGGAACTATAGCAGGAGGCTACAGTTCGAAGAGATTGAACGCGAGGCACTGAATCCACTACCGGTATTGCGCTATGCATTTAAAAAGCAGCACTATGCTACCGTTATGAAGAATGGGCATGTGAACCTTGGAGTTGATAAACACTACTACAGCGTTCCATTCCGTTTTATCGGCAAAAAGGTCAAGATCCTGTACTGCACCTCAAATGTTGAGGTATTCTACCACTACGAGCGCATTGCGATGCACAAACGGATGAAAAGCCCCTACAACTATACCACCGACAGGGAGCATATGGCCACCACCCACAGGTTCGTTACCGATTGGACACCAGAGCGTTTCCTGGAATGGGCAACCAGTATCCATGATGACGTTAGGCTCTACATATTGAAGATATTGGAACGCAAACAACATCCGGAGCAGGCCTACAAATCATGTGTGGGCATCCTTGGCTTTGCCAAGAAAGCGGGCAACGAACGTTTGATCAATGCCTGTAGAAGGGCGCTGGGCTTTGGTATCTACTCTTACAAGACCATACAGATGATATTGGAGAAGAATATGGACCAGTACCCCGAAAGCCTCTTCGCCGATGAACTACCAATGCCAAACCACGATAATATCCGTGGCGAAGACTATTACCAATAACCCTTAAATCATAAAAAAAAATGAACACGAGTACACTTGACAAATTACGGAAACTGAAGTTCTACGGCATGTTCCATGCCTTTAAGAGCAGCATCGAAACCGGACAGACCGACCAATACACCTCCGATGAGCTATTGGCACACCTTATCGATTCCGAATGGGATTATCGGCAGAACAGGCGGATCGAACGCCAGATCCTATATGCCAGATTCCGTTATAAAGCTTCCATTGAGGAAATCCATTACCATGCAGATCGAAGTATCGACAGAAATCAGGTGATGCGTTTGGCCGATTGCACTTTTATTGACCGGTATGAAAACCTGCTCATCACCGGAAGTACCGGGATCGGAAAAAGCTATCTTGCCTCTGCAATCGGCTATCAGGCATGTATGTTGGGCTACAGGGTATTGTACGCCAGTACGCCAAAATTATTTGCGAAACTTAAAATGGCCAAGGCCGATGGTTCCTACATCAAAGAGGTTGCAAAGATCGAAAAACAGCAATTACTGATCTTGGACGATTTCGGTATCCAGCCCTTCGATGCACAGAGCAGGGCGGCATTGATGGAAATCATAGAGGACAGGCATGCCAAGACCTCACTGATCATCACATCACAACTACCAGTGAGTAAATGGCATGAGGTGATCGGTGAAAAAACTATTGCAGATGCCATATTGGACAGGATTGTTCACGATGCCCATAGGGTTGAGTTAAAGGGAGAATCAATGCGGAAGAAAAGAGTTACCGTAACAGAAAACAGCTTCCAATAAAAATAACTTTTAAATCACTACTTTTGTTAACGCTTCTATAGCATTTGCATCGTTCGTTCGCCAGCAAATTAGGTGGTCAGTTTGCCACGGAATCACATGGTCAGTTTCTCCGAAATATACAGTTTGTGCGCTTACCTGGGAAAATATCGATATAGACAAAGGTGTTATTCATATCAATAAAACAATTCAAAGAATCTACCTTATAGAAGATGGCATACGAAAAACCGAGCTGATTTTTGATACGCCGAAAACTAACAGCTCAATTAGATATATTCCGATGAGCGAGGATTTATTAAAAATGCTTAAGCCTATTAAAAAAGTAGTAAACAATACTTTTTATATTTTGAGTAACGACAGTAAACCTATAGAACCTAGAACTTACAGTAGCTTCTATAAGAGTTTTATGAAGAGCTTAGGAATGCCAGACTTGAAATTTCACGGGCTTAGACACAGTTTTGCAACCAGGTGCATTGAGAGTAATTGCGATTATAAGACGGTAAGTTCTTTATTAGGTCATTCAAATATCAATACTACGTTAAATCTGTACGTACATCCTAATCTAGAACACAAGAAGAAATGTATAGAACAAATGTTTAAAGCATTGAAATGAAATACTAATGAGTTTTGGATCTTCAATGTCATTTCATGGCCTAGCAAAAGTTATTCTTTTTGCTAAGAAACGGGCTTGTCTGTGAAAAAACAATTTGTTTCTGCATTAATTCTAAAGTAAAGTGCGCAACTCGCTTATTGATATTTGTTTATATTTTTTGGTTCGCGAACTCAGCTTCCTCCCTCTGATCGTTTAAACAGAGGCTATTTTGAGAAACGTGAAAGGAAAAATGAAAAGATGAAAAGCCAATGCGTTGTGATCAACGCATGGCTTAAAAAAGTTAAAGCTTACGTTGCAGTTTCAGGTGCGGTTGGTGGTTCAGAAACAAAGTTGATGAGTTCAACAAGCCTCAGTTTCGCTTCTTTGGGGAACAAAAATGAATATCTATTACGAGCCAATGTAACTAGTTCTGGGGATTTCTATTAAAAGGCTAGAAACGAGTGTAGTAAATAGGGATTTAGCTAATCAACGAGATTATCAGGAAAAAACGTTCTTATTTTTGCTTTAAAAACAAAACGCAGTATTTTTTATCAAAATGATAAAATTAGTTGTTAATAATTTAAAATATAATATCACTTTGGCTGATTTTCAAATGCAAGTTGAAATTGTTGCATCTGTTTTTGTTAAAAAATGTTAAATAAATTTTGTGTTACATATTAAATGTATCTATATTTAGCGCTTAATTAATTATTAACTAACCTAAATTTTATTAATTTATGAAAAGACTTCTACAAAGTTTGTTCATTCTGCTATTCGTGGCTGGTACAGCTATGGCGCAAAATCGAACAATCACGGGAACTGTTACTTCGAAAGAAGATGGTTTACCAATACCAGGAGTAAGTGTAAAAGTAAAAGGCACAAACATCGGCGTGTCAACAGGGGCAAATGGTAAATTTTCCCTTTCTGTTCCATCTAATGCTACCACCTTAGAATTCAGTTCCATTGGTTTCGCTAACCAAGCAATTGTAATTGGTTCTCGAAGCGTTGTAAATGTTTCGCTAGATTCTGACTCTAAATCACTTGGAGAGGTTGTTGTGACGGGTGTTTTAGGTATCGAGCGACAAAAGAAAGAAATCGGTTATGCAACTGCTAAAGTAGACAAAGAGGCTTTGACAGCTACAAGAGCGGTAAACGTAGCCAGTGGTTTGCAAGGAAAGGTTTCTGGTTTAAATATTACACCTATAAATAATGGTGTTTTCGAGGATATCAAAATCAACTTGCGTGGTATTAGGTCATTAACAGGTAATAACAATCCGATGTTATTGTTAGATGGTGTTCCTTCTGCCCTAGGTTATTTGTCTTCAATTAACCCTAATGATATAGAAGATGTTCAGGTTTTGAAGGGTTCATCTGCTGCTGCAATTTATGGCCCTGATGCAAGAAACGGTGTGATTGTGGTAACGACGAAAAAGAGTTCTTCTTCTCCTAATATTTCACTTAGCCAGTCTACACAGCTTTCTCAAATCTCATTTTTCCCTAAATTACAAGAGAAATTTGGTAATGGAGCGTACGGTGTCTACACAGGTTACGAAAACTGGTCTTGGGGTCCTGCTTTTGATGGCAGTATGGTTGAGATTGGGGATGTATTGCCTGACGGAAGCATCCAAATGGTTCCTTATACTGCTAATAACGATAGAAAAGACTTTTTTAACACGGGTAAGACTTTTCAAACAGACGTATCTTACTCTGCAAAAGACCTTTATTTTAGTGTTCAAGATGCTTTGGTTAAAGGTATCGTTCCTGACGATCAGAATAGACGAACAGGCCTTCGCTTAAATACGTCTAAAGAATATGGCATTTTTAAAATCAGTTTAAACGCAAATTACATTAATTCAGATTATAGCGTATTTAATGATGCCGGTATGGCTTCATGGAATGCGGCCAATGGTGTTGGGTTAAATAGCGGTTTAATGAATTTGATTTTTAATACCCCAGCTCATATTCCATTGACCCAATATAAGGACTTTTTAAATGATCCATATGCAGAGTATAATACATACTTCAACCATTACGGCTTAAATCCTTATTTTGCGATTGATAATTGGAGAAATAATGGAAAAAGAACGGATCTTCTTTCTAATTTAGAGATGACTTTGAAGCCTACCGACTGGGTATCAGTAACCTGGAGAGGTGGCGTGACTGCTAGAGCAATTGATGAGAATACAACCTCAAAAGGAGAAGTACCTACTGCATATGGCTTAAATAGGGGCGCAACACTAATTCCTGGAACAGTTTCTGAACGTTCTTATTATTCAAGAAGATATTCATCAGAGTTGTTCGCTAATTTCAACAAAAAATTGAATGATGATTTTAAAGTGGGAGCTATTTTAGGTACTTATGTTAGAAGCACCAGTACTAGAGATGCATCTGTAGGAGCTAGCAACTTGGTTGTACCAGAATTATTTAATACTGGCAATAGAACTGGAGAGTTAACTGGAGGGTCTAATATCTCTGTATCTAGAATGCTATCTTTTTATGGAAGTGCTAGCTTAAACTATAAAGGATGGGCTAATATTGAATTTGTGGGAAGAAATGATAAAACATCTGTTTTACCACTTACAGATAACTCATTTTTCTATCCAGGTGTAAATGCGGCATTTGTACTTACAGACGCAGTACCACAACTTAAAGGAAATGCTTTAACTTACTTAAAATTTAGAGGGGGATGGAATAAAACAGGTAATGCTGATATCAATCCGTACTCTTTAGAAGCTGTGTTCTCTCAAGCAAGTGGTTTCCCTTACGGTTCTTTAGCTGGTTTTACAGCAGGCAACACTACTTACGACTCTGCCCTTAAGCCTGAGTTTATCAAAAGTACCGAGCTGGGCTTTGAAGCTGGATTTTGGGGAGGCCGTATTAATCTAGAGGGAACCGCTTATCGTTCATTGAATGAAAATCAAATCGTTGGAGTATCTGTTTCTTCAGCAACAGGTTATACATTAGCCAATGTAAATGCTGCAAGTTTCATCAATAAGGGCTTCGAGTTAGATTTAAAAATGAAGTCAAATACAACAGCTGCTTTTAAACCTAAATTAGCTATCAATTTATCTTATAATGATAACGAAGTGACTAAGATTTATGAAGGCTTAGATGAACTTGCTGTTTCAACAGGGGGCTTGGCTCAAAATTATGCAATTAAAGGATTACCGGCTTACGTATTGAAAACAACGGATTATAACAGAGATCCACAAGGTAGAATTATTGTTAATGCGACTACGGGCTATCCAACAGCAGATCCAAATAGTAAAATATTTGGCAGAACATTGCCAAAATGGATTATTGGCATCAACCCTTCGTTTGACTACAAAAATTTTAACTTTTCAATGTTGTTCGAATATAAAGGCGGACATTATGCATACGCAGATATAGGAAATGCGATGGCATGGACTGGTGTTTCTGAAGCTAGCGCATCAAACAATAGAGAGCGCTTTGTTATGCCTAACTCCTCTTATGCAGACCCGGCTAATCCAGGACAGTATATAGCCAATACCAACGTAACTATTGCAAATGTAAACGATTTTTATACAGGCGTTTACAGACAAGTAGGAACTAATTTCCTAACTAGTGCTGCAGCCTGGAGACTTAGAGAGGTGGCCATATCTTATCAATTACCGAGAAATCTGTTAAGTAATATAAAATTTGTGAAATCAGCCGCAATTGCACTAACAGGTAGAAATTTATTCTTATGGGTGCCTTCGAGCAACCAATATCAAGATCCTGATTTTAACTTTACTAGTGGTAATGCTGCGGGAATTTCTACTTCTCAAATCAATCCACCAGTAAGAACATTTGGAGCCAACTTAACTGTAAACTTCTAAAAGTAAAAAAATGAAAAAACTATCATATTTAATTATTGGTTTATTAACGGTGTCGTTAGTTAGCTGTAAAAAGGACTTTTTTGATGTCAATAAAAATCCTAATTCGCCAACTACTTCTTCTATGACACCCGAGCTGTTATTGCCTAGGGCACTACACCTAACAGCTGCTCGTATGTCTGTGAGCATGGACTATTCTGCACATTGGACAGGTTATTGGGCAAGAGGTGGTAACTTTGGCCCAAGTAACCCTCAAGAAGACTATGCAATCACAAATGATTATCAAGCAGGCCAATGGTCTGGTTGGTATGACCTACTTTTTGATGTAGACCAAATGGAAAAAAAGAGCATAGAGACTAATCAACCATTTTATACTGGTATCGCTAAAGTCTTAAAATCAATAGGGTTTATGTACTTAGTAGATCAGTACAATAACGTGCCTTATTCAAAAGCATTTGATCTAGCCAATAACATTTTGCCTACTTATGATAAAGGCGATGTGATCTATGCGGACTTAATCAATCAATTAGATCAAGCCGTTGTCCTTTTCAAGGGAATTAACTCGGCTAATATTGCTAGTAATGCTGGTATTTCTACCGCTGACATCGTTTACAAAGGAAATGCGACAAATTGGATAAAGTTTGCGAATACACAACGTTTAAAGCTTTTGTTGCGTCAATCGCAAGTATCAGGCTTCAATGGCGCTGCTGAAGTTGCAAAAATTGTAACAAATGGTGGTGGTTTTATTGGTACAGGCGAAACGGCAAGTGTGCAACCTACTTATGTAGTTGACAATGGAAAACAAAATCCTTTTTGGAATGCCTACAAAAGGCTTTATACAGGAGCAATTGCGGATGACTTTAACAGGGCAAACAATTATGTTTTAGGAAAATTTAGAAACAATAACGATATAAGATATCAGTATTTCTTTAGTGCCGCAACCACACCGGTTAGTGGAAATACATACTATGGTTATAATTTTGGCGAGATTTTACCAAGTTCCGATCCGTATAAATCGATAAACTCTTCAGACGTGGCCGGACCAGGTTTAGCTAAATCTGCAGGCCAGCCTCAGTGGTTTTTTACCTCTGTAGAAAGTTTATTTCTACAAGCAGAAGCAACACAAAGAGGTTGGTTAAGTGGTAATGCAGAAGCTGCTTACAGGGCTGCCGTAACCGAATCTTTCGCCTATTTGGGTGTTCCTAGCGCTACCGTTGCAGCTACAACTTATTTAGATAGCGCTCGTCCAATTGTGGATTGGGGAACAGCTACTGACAAAATTAGCTTGATTGCCATGCAACAATATCTAGCTTTAACAGGTATAAATAATTTCGAAGCTTATTCAAACTATAGAAGGTTAGGCGTTCCAAATGATTTGCCTCTTTCGTTAGCTCCGGGTCGCAGTGGCAGGGTAATTCCGAAGAGATTATTGTATCCAACATCAGAGTATAACTATAATGCAGCGGCCGTTAGGGCTGAAGGGACTATCGATGCTCAAACAGCAACAGTTTTTTGGGACAAATAAGAAAACTATAACATGAAAAAGATATCATTATTAATATATGTGGCACTTGCCTGCATATTTTTAACCTCTTGCTTAAAGGATAAGCTGGTTGAAGATCAGACTTACGGTTTGATCAACTTAAATGCAAATAAGATAGTGGGTTTTAATGAGGCAACCCAGAGTTTCGCTTTACCGTTTGAAGACGTCGAGAGAATATTAGAGATTCCGATCCATTTATCAGCTGAAAGTCCGGCGTCGGAAGATATAACAGTCTCTTTAAGCTTAGCTAACAGTGCTCAGTTGATAGACAAATATAATACCGATAATGGTCAAGATCTTGAGGTATTTAATACAGCACTTTATGAGCTTCAAGCTCCAGGACTAAATGTCGTAATCCCTAAAGGGAGTAAAGACGGTTATTTGAAAATTAAAGTCAATTCAAGTACTTTCGATCCTTCTCTTACCTACGCTTTGGGGTTTACTGTTAATTCAATAAGTAGTTCGGACTATACGATTAGTGGGAATTATAGAAATCTAATTGCGACTTTTGGCGCAAAGAATATTTATGATGGCATCTACAACGTAGATGGAACCTGCGTTGACGCAAATGGGCTGTATAAAGGAGATTATCCAAGAAGATTTTCTTTATCGACAACATCTGCCACTAGAGTAAGTGTGTACGATCTAGACTATGATTTCAACAAATATATCGTTATTAATTTGGCAGGTACATCAGCGGCAAATACAGGAGTTGGCCTAGCATTTACCTTTGACCCTAGTACCAATCAACTTACAGCAGTTACAGACCCAGCCAGTCCAACAAGGGTTTTTACCAATGTGAGTGGGTCTTATGATCCTGCTACCAAGAAAATTGTAGTAGGCTGGACAACAGGACGTTGGACAGTTAATGAAACTTGGACGTTTAGAGAAGATAGATAATTATACTTCTTAAATTTTAGGAAAGGGTGCGCAATAGCGCACCCTTTTTATTTTTACTGTTTTCCTCTTCGCCACCAAAAAACACCTACCAATAACATTACTATAGCTAGCACGAGCCCAAAAGAAAAGTCGATTTTGTTCTTTTCGTTAATGATCTCTTTTGCCTGCGAATTATTGGTGCTTGTCATATATTGGTTTACCTCTTCCCGCATCTGTTTTTGTTGAACAAGATTGTTCCTCTGTAAATGAAGTTCTTTGGTGAGCCACAGCACGCTGTCAACCTCTCCAATAAAACCATTACTCCCTAAGCTAATCACTCCTTTAGGATATAGCCTAAAAGTTTGCTGATGCCACAAACTATCTAGTTGCTGATGCAGCACTATACTGCTGTCACGCATTTCCGCACCTGTGGCAGTAGTTATCTTTCGTTCTGCCTTCTCCTCCGCTCTGCTGGTCAATTTATGTTTGGCAGCACAACCGATGGCCAGCTGCACTATCAAGAATAAAATTAACTTTTTCATCTAAGTACTCCTTTCTCTAGCGGTAGCCAGTTGGCATAAGCGGCAATGGTTTTGGCATGCCGCAGTTTGCGGTACACGCCGTCCCCTTCCCTACTACCTCGCAAATTGGTATTGCCTTCAATGGTATAAACCCAATCCTTTTGCTGCTTTTCTACCAAACCTGCATGGGCAATGCGCCCCTTGTCTTTAAAATAAATCCCAAACACCGTGGCTGGCTTAGCACTAGTTACTCGCCGAGCTTTTGGAAATAAACTTGGGCTCCAAGCGGTACGGGGTTGGCTGTAGCCCGCCTGCCCAAATACCCAGCTTACAAAAGCGGCACACCAAGGTTTGCCTTTTTTGTTGTCGGTATAACGCAGATAACGCTCTACGGCCTCGCCATCGTTGTTGCCTGTAGCCTCCCTAACGCCTATTTGAGATTTTGCAATGGTTAGGAGTTGGTTAATTTGATGATCTGGTGATTTGGTAGTTTGATTACCAAATCTTTTCGTGTTCAATTGATGAAAAGTGCCGACTGCAACGATCATACACAGTACAGCATAGTTTAAATATGTTTTAATCATATCAGTTGAATTAATTTTTTATGAGTACACTACCGATAATCCAATAGCTATCGGATCGGCACGTATTCTATAGTGGTGGTATTTTATTTTTTGTATCCTTGGAAGAAGTAACCTGAGTTTGAGCGAAAGCACGCCTACCGTTGAAAAAAATGGCTACATCAAGGGTCTTTATTCGACTTTTGTCTTGATACAAAAGTTAACAAAAATCAAGGCTGCATTGCCTTTCTTGTGCTGTACTAGCGACATTGTAACAGCGAAATTAGAAGGTCTTTCCTACTACACTTTCCTACGCTCGACTGCCTAATTTCTTGGGCTGTGAGCTGCGTAAGGTACTGCAACAATTTCACTGTACATCACTACAGAATCCAATAACGCCGTCTGCGTACTTGGCAATGGTAGTGGGCAAATTAACGAACATCGATCAATGAACAAATATGAACGAACAACGGTCAACTAGTTCCCATTCAATCATTCAATCATTTACTCATTGAAAATTGTCACATCCCCAAATCAACCAAAAAATCAACTAGCAAATCGCTATCAGTGCGCCAATGGCCGAGCAGAGCAACAACGCATAGCAGGCCAAATAAATTAGATATTGTTCCCATAAGTTTAATAATTTAAAGTGAGTAATGAGTTGATGGATAGTAGGCAGCCCCATGCGCAATAATAGGTAGCGCAATAGGTGGTAAGCTGCCGCAACGGCCAAGAGCCAACAGCAGAAGCTGAGCAGTACTACGTGCACTATGCTCAGGTCTACAAAACCGGCGGCTAGTTGCAGCGTGTTAAATACATAAGGCATGGCCAACCAGCTGATGCATAATAGAGCTAGGATGTGCCAGAATTTTAAGGGTACGGGTACCCAAGGTTTAGTGAAATATTGAAGTAATGTTTTCATGATTTTTATTTTTTAATGTGTTGGTGTTGTTTTTCAAGGCGTAGACGTGATTTTTATTTTTTATTTGGGGGAATGGCCTCATTGCCGGTTGGGATACCAGTTTTTTACAATTGGTCGATGGTTTTATCGGTGTGAAAGAATGCTTCACAATTTGTCTTGATACAAAGTGAAACAACCTGGGCTTTAGCGAAAGCATGCCTACCGTTTGAAAAAAATGGCTAAATAGGCATAACATCAAGGCTGCATTGCCTTCCTTACATTACGCTGGCGAACCTTCAACAGCGAAATTAGAAGGTCTTTCCCCTGGCCAATTCCTTTCGCTCGACTGCCTAATTTCTTGGATCGCGATAAGGGTATGTAACTGCAAAAGGTTCACTGCCTACTGTGACGGAATCCAATAACGCCGGGTTTAGTACTTAGCAGCAGTAGTGATCGAATTAACGAACAACTAAGAACGAGCAACGAAACTCAAATCCCCGCATCAACAAATCAACAAAAAACGAACAATCAACAACGATCTCCAGCGCAGCGCTACGCCAGAGACCAAGTGGGATTACCCGAGGCTAGCTAATCACAGCAGCGCCTAGATAAACACTTGTAGATACCAGCTTATGATCTGCCGCAAAAAATGCCATCCACACCTGAACCGTGTGGCCCACATAACTAGCTGGCAAACTCAAGTTCAGCGAGCCGTCCTGCCTTAGTGCAAGGTCATCGATAATGAACTCGCCAACCATACTATTGTAAACCAATACAATAGCTTTATCATCGGGTTTTGCCAAATTTGCCTGTGAGTTGTCTTGCCAACTAATGGCCAAGGCGTATCCTGTCACAGCGTTCAACTGTGGATTGGAAATTCCTGGCAGTTCGCCCCGACTAAATACTACCCTTGGGTAATCAATCTCGAAGTTTGGACTTGTGCCAGTTACCGCATTACTTAAATGATGCGATACAATGGAATTGAATGGACTTAAACTTCCAGCTACCGATTGATATCCAATGTTAGCAATGTGCTTAATTGGCTTTAGGAAACCAGTAACCAAAGCGAATTTGATACGCTGATCTCTCTGTAGCGGTGTTGCCGCTTTACCGCTTGCCTTAGGTAAGCTTCGCATGTAATGGATACCTTTCCAGCTACTGCCTACCACAGTGCCTACTTTTCCTGAGAATACCCCCAGGATACCTTTTTTATATGTTGCCATATCTTTAAAATTTTAAGGTTAAAAAATCTGTTTCCATTGCGATGGCCATGCAAATGTTAAGTCAAAGAAAAAAGAAAAAAAGTTAATCCGCTAATTTTCAGAAGCTTGTGATTGAATTTGAAATCAATTGAAAAGAAATGAATGAATTTGAATGGTAGCTATCTATTTTAAATAGCTTCTCGATGGCTTACCACAAGCAAAGGATATTGAAAAGCCAAAAACGAAAAACGAACAACGATTGACAAACAGCAAAAAAACTAACAATCAACATCTTGCGATTTGACTTGAATACATTTGACCGATAATGACAGGAATTTACAGACAGCTGGAATGGGCAAGGATAACAGAATGATATGGTTATGCGCAGGTTACGGACGGGAAACTAACGGCCCTATTCAATCATTTACTCATTCAAAATTTCATTAGCCCGAAGAATGGCGGTCTAGTCAAATCCCCGCATCCTCAAATAAACCAATTCCCTAAATAACGAACATCGAATAATCAAGAACCAATAGCCTATCTTCTTGGGTCTTTCTTCGTACTTTGTTCGGTAAAAACTTGCTTAACTAGTATTAAAACCCACTTGGCACCGAACAAGCACCAAAGGATAACCAAACAAAACCGCAATTTTTATACTTCCTTTGGTGTAGCTTTCTTGAATTGACCATACGCCTCCTGAAAGGCGCTCTTACGATCATAGCTTAGCCTTACCTTGAAACCTTTGCACGAGGAAGTTTCGGCCGCTACCCCTAACTGCTCATCGGTTTCATTGTTGGCCCTAATTTTATCAATACGACATGCCACCAATTCGTTAAGTAGCAGAAACACCACTTTAGCACTTTCTTCTTCTAGGCCTTTAATCGCGTTAAAATTGAGGATAAAACTTCTGTTCACGCGTACAAAATCTGTTGCCGGCAATAGCTTAACGCTATCATCGATGGAATGATCCCAAATATTTGCCAGCCCATTAAAATCTATTTGATGATAATGTTTTTGGTAGGAAAAGATACAGGCCACATGGGCGTAATCTGGTATTTTCAATTGATCTTCCTGTGCAAAGGAACTTTCCTTAGCAATTGGCAGCTCAGTTAAAACTGGATGAATTTCTGCTATAACGGAGTGGTTTGAAGTTGACACTGCTTGTACTGCTACGTGCGATACTTCTGGAACGTTTGCCAACCAATAAAATCCAAAAGCACTGTTAAAGCTTAGCAGTAGCAACAAGATCGCCCAAAGGTATTTTCTGATCCAGATGGTGTAAAGGATATTGATGGAGGCGCAATAAAAATAAACACTCATTCCAATAAATGCCACCAAGGTAGGCACTAGCACTCCTTTTATGGCTTGGTGCTTTAACCGGGTGCGCAATTGGTAACGCCAACTGTATTGATCATCAAGTTTGATGCTTACTTGATAAACGATGTAAATGACAAGTGCAGCCATTACACTACTGGCCAACCAAGCAATGTAAAGGGGCAGTTCATAAAAATCTTCTGGAAAATAAATGGTCTCCACGTAAAGCAACAAGGCCAAAGCAGTACCTATGGCCAAAGGCAAAAATGGCCACTTGGGGTAAATTGGTTTACTATTGGGTTGGTAGCAAAAGAAACCTTTTATACTTGAGAGACGAAGGTTCATTCAGCCTAAGTTACAAAAATATTAGCAGAATTCGCTCTTTCCCTCCTATCGAAGGTGTTCAGCTGTCGCCAAATCATGCTCTTTCCCATCAATGCGTGAGCGCTACATTTCCAATTCGTCAGATTATTATTCCGTTTCGTCGTTAAAACCACTTCTGGATAACGTTAAATGCCTCATAAATTCCAAAATTTAAAACTTCAAATTTTATTCACCCATCACAAAAACCTAAAAACATGGAAAAATTCCCATTTACCAGCCTTGGTTTCGACCAATTGCAACATGCACTGTATGCTTTAACAAATCCGGAACTTGAGATGGAAGCGGCTTTGGTTAGAGAACATTTCGACACCTGGATTAGCCAACATTTTGACCTTACGGAAAGCCAATTGTTGTTTCTAGCTGCCATAGACCCTAAGCTCAAAGCCTTTCTAGCTTTCGAAACCAGTTTCGCCATGGGCAACCGTTTACCGATTTTGTTGCTCAAAACCAGTACCGCCAGTACCCCCGAAGAAGAGCAGGGCAAAATTATCAGGCCTAAAAGCACGCTGGCTGCAGCGTGGGGCAATGAAATGACATTTCACGCCAGCGGAACGCTGGTGATCGAAATCTTATACGGAACCTAATTGCCCTAGAAGGCTGTGAGCGGCTAAGTGTTTAGCTGGCAGCCTTCTTTTTTATGATTTACTGGGCAGCAATACAATAGAAGATTTGTAGAAATACCATTTACCGGCAATACGTTTACACTTGATCTGCTTACTGATACGTAGCCGATACAGTGAGCTGTCGCTGATTTTTAATAGGCGCTTTACATCAGTACTATCTAACAATTCCTCATTTAGTTTTTCCGCTTTAACCTTTTCTGCTCCGCCTACCAACATCAGTTTAAGCATTTTTTCCTGTATGCCAACTATGGCCTTCAGGTGTTTCAACACATCTTCATACATAGACATTAGCTTTAATCATTTAACAGATCATTCATGTATAACGAAGCTATGAGGCCTAGACCTCAATTTAAAATAGCTAATCTTAATTAATGCAACATCATGAACTTCACTTATTTTATGAGCCACTTGCAAGGCAGGGTACAGCTCAACGAACAATGGCAAGCAGAAATTAAAAACAGGTGCCAACTGGTAGAAATACAAAAAGGTGGCGTATTACTTTACCCTAACGAAATTTGCAGGCACGTTTATTTTGTGTGTTCTGGTTTTTTTAGAATGTTTAGCCTAGAAAATGAGCTAGACGAAACCATAGATTTCGCTGCTACCGATGATTTCTTGACCTGTATAGACACGTTTTTTAGCCAGAAAAATGGAAAAGAGGGCATTATTTGCGAGCGAGACGGTGTATTGCTCAAACTTAACATCAACGATATTTTAGCCCTGCAAGACTTGTCTACAGATTTTCTGAGGCTGTGCAATGCCATCCTTCAAGAATATCTCATCCTGATCAATAGAGAAAAAAACGTATTTCGTACGGCCAACGCCACCCAGAAATATCTTTACCTCTGCAGGCGCTACCCAGGCATAGCCAACTTGGTAAGCCACAAACACATTGCTTCTTATTTGGGCATTACGCCACCTACTTTGAGCATCTTGCTGAAGGGTTTGTTAAGAAAAACTAACTAAACACCAGCTATTTTCTTAAGAAAAACTAACGCCCAATTGCACGCTGCCCCACGAGCTTTGCCTTAAGCTTTTACAAAATGGTATCGAAAACAGCTTATCAACAACGGTTACAGCGCCTATTGTATCTACTACGCCATAAGCAGGCGGGTACAGCAGCGGCCACGGCGATTAAGCTTAGCTGCACCGCTAGGACCGTGAAAAACTGTATCAACAAATTGAGGCAAGACGGCTTTAAGATTGAATTTGACAAGGGCTTGAAACGCTATGTATTGGAGGAGGAATGATTGGTTTATTCGATGTTCGTTTGTCGTTGATCGTTGTTGGCTGATTTGGCGATGCGCGGATTTGGACATTTGAGCATGACTGATGCTGTAAAACAAAATGTAACGTGGGGTTCGGCGAACCAAACCTTGCAGGTGCTAGGCCTACCAAAGTGGCTAAAATAAAAATCAACAAATCGTTGGTCGGGTTTCGGCGATCGGGTTTCGAACAACGGGCAACGACAAATGAAAATTAACCAAACTTTTTCGTCTGCTTTTTCAAATGCAACAAAGCAGTCAACAAACATGAAAAAGAACAAAATTCTTTTTGGCTTTGCAGCGCTATGTTTAGCGTTCGGCCTAGTATTTAGTATGAGTGCGTTTAAAAGCAATGCTACCAAGCGTGCGCCCGTTTATTTCAAGTACGAGGGCAGCACTTTCGATGAAGCAGCCTATCGTAACATCAACAATTGGCAACACACCAGTGCCCCTGAAGAAGAGGCCTGTATCGGCGACAGCGACATCTGTATCCTAAGTGTCGACTCCGACAACCTTACAGCAGCAGGCAGTATGTTAGATAAACTGGATTACTTCTTCAATACCGATCTTAACGGTAGCGGACAGGTTGAAAGCTATGTAGACAACCCAGCTAATAGAGAAGCTGAACAGAACTAAGCAAAAGCCCCTAGCCTACCAACTAGGGGCTTATTTTTTGCTAGTTTTGCGGCATCCCCGTCATGTTAATGATATCTTCTGGAATGGGTAAGGCATAAGCTGCCGAATTGGGCGCCAGCATATATTCTCGCCCATCCAGATTGCGGCGCATGGTAATGTTCGCTCCAATTTTATTGAGCCTTCTTACATCCATCCAGCGCCAGCCTCTAAATACCATTTCCTTTCTACGTTCTAATAGTACCAACCCTAATGCATCTTGTGCGTTTGTAGCTACCAAAGGCACATAGGTACCCGTTTTAAAACGCTTAACCAGCAACGTATTGAGGGCATTGATCGCTTCCTGCGCATCCCCCTTTCTGGCCAAACATTCGGCTTTCATCAGATACAGTTCATCTGTGGCTACGCCATTGAAGAGAAAACCATAGCCTGAATACGAGCCCCTAAAAACGCCCACTGCTGTTGCGGTACGATGGTACATGGTTTTGCGAAGATCATTGTTATGGTAAGTGGCATATAGCGCTGGATCTATATCCCCTCTCAGCAAGGCCGAAGGGTAAGGCAAATAGGTATCGAAGATCACCTCTGGATTGAAACGAACAAAAGCATTATTATTGGCATTAACTACACCCTCGCCTCCATTGTAATCCATCAAATTACTTTTAAGCTGTAAGGCTAGCTCAGTATAATGCAGCGCACTATCCACTTGCTGCATTACCAGATGTGTACGGGCCAAAAAGGCGTAGGCCGCAGGTTTTGAAGGCCTAATGGGGTGGATGGGATAATTGGGTAGCAAGCTTGCTGCTGCCCTCAGATCTAGGAGCAGCCGTTCGTAACCATTGGCTACCGTAGCCCTTACCGATGGTGTGTTGAAATTGGCATCCAAACGCAAAGGTACGCCGAGGTCTGTTGCTGCTGTCTGTGCATCATAGGGCTTTGTCCAAATCTGTAGCAGATCGAAATAAGTTCTTGCCCTTAACAATAGCGCCTGCCCCTTCACATTCTGCCACTCCTGTAGGTTTTGCTCCCTATCATTCACCTCATCTATATCATCCAGCACCAAATTGGCCTGATAGATACGCCCGTACAGGGTGGCCCAGATACCACCGTTGCCAGGCTCAAAGGCATTTTCTCTAGACCAGATATGCAGGTTACGCACATATTGGTTTAGGCTGAGCCAATTGGCGGTGCTCAACTGGAAATCATCACAGGTAGTGATGGGCACATTTACCTCCTTTTGGTTCAAAAGGTTATGGTTATCTAGCAGGCTCTGCATACTGGCCACCGTATTGGGTACTACCAACTTGCCATTGGGCTTTTCATCGAGAAACTTTTTGCAGCCCATGCAAATGATGGCCGGCAGCAAGATCAAGCAATATTTCAGTTTCATGTTTTATTCATTTAGGTTAAAAATTGATGTTGAGTGCAAAAGAGAAATTTGCGGGGCGCTGCAAGGTGGCCGCCTCTGGATCGAGACCAGCTTTATTGGCCCGCCACAAAATGGGCAGCTGGTTGGCCGCAAAGCTTAACTTCATTGCCCTAAAAGGTAACCACGGGTAGGCTACCGGCCTTAAGCTGTACGAAAGGTTGATGTATTGCAAGCGGATATGATCGCCTTTTTCGAAAAGAATTTCGGCATTGCGATAAAAATCATCTCTGGCATTGTGAAGCGGATACACCATGGCAGGGACATTGGTATACAGCTCATCACCCGGCTGCTGCCAACGCTGGGCATAATCTGCATGCCCCTGTAGTTTAGTGATCAGGGCATTGTAGTCAATCGAGTTTCGCCTGAAAAAATAAGCAAACTTGTAGGTAAACCTCAGGGCCAGCTCCAAATCTCTATAGTTGAACGATGTACCCAGCGAGCCGAAGTATTTGGGCATCTGCGTTCCAATAAATACGGCATCCTGCAAAGTGGTCTGGTTAACGATATTGTTATAATTTTTGGTCTGTTGCCCGTTTAAATAGCCAAGGGGATCACCCGTTTGGCCATCGAGCCCAGCCCAGCGATAGGCAAACAATGCCGATGGCGAATAGTCTTGAAGGATATTGAAACCACTAGACATGGCCTGCCTACCCAAACTAACGTCTTGCGCAAGGCGGGTAACCTTATCCGTATAGGTATTGAAGATCAAATCCTTGCTCCACCTCAATTGCCCCAAATTGGTATGTCCCCGTAGTTGAATATCCCAACCCCTACCTTTGGCACGCCCCACGTTGCGAAGCACACTGCCTGCCGTAATACCGGTAGTTAAATCTATTGGCATGCTGGCGTAAAGATCATCCATGTGCTTGGTATAATATTCTACACTGCCAGATAACCTTTGGTTAAACAGGGCAAAATCGAGCCCTAGGTTCAGCATCGTAACCTCTTCCCAACGCAGATCTGGATTGGGGTAATTGGCAATCTGGCTGTAAAAGCTACGGGTAAAATTGCTGTTGGCCTGATAGGAAATGGTGGTTACCGCCACCTTTCTTGGATCGATATTGCCCTGCTTGCCATAGCTGCCCCGCAGTTTGAGCTGTTGCAGCCATGGAGTTTTGATCCATTCCTCTTTCAATACATTCCAGGCCATACCTATAGACCATAAAGGTTTCCATCGATCATTGGTTGCTACTCCAAAAAGATTGGATGCATCACGACGGGCACTGGCCGAAAGTGTATAGCGTTGTTTGTAGATGTAGGCACCGTTGGCAAACCAAGAAACAAAACGGTTGTTGGTAGCGCCCATATTTGCCAGATTGGGAATATACAACTGCCCGCCCGTCATATAGGATGGATAGGGATTGACCAGGTCTACCGCATTGAACAAGAGGATATCTTGATCATAGCCATAGCGGCGATCCGTATTGGAATTCACAAGCTTCTCGCTCCACTCGGTTCCCGCCAAGAGGTTAACTTGATGATCTTTCCAGTTCTCGGTAAAATTTAACTGGGCACGCAGGTTCTGTGCCGTAAGGTCTTCATCACTAAAATCCAAGATGGCTCCCTTGGGCAATGGATAGGCGACTACGCCTGTAGCTGGATTTACCTGCGTAAAGGAATTGATCAGGTTCCGGGCGGTATAACTCTGAAGGCTGTGCAAGGTGTTCATTCCGTAAGACTGCCTTTGGATACGGTATTTGAGCGCCACTTTTAATTGCGGGATTAACTGATAATCGAGCCCCAGCGTGGCACTTAGGTCATGTGTTTGATCCCTAGTTACACTTTCCCTGTACTCATTTAAGGGATAATAGCGCCAATCGAGCAGTTTGCCCGCCCCAATATCATCTATATAGCCCTGACGGTAATAGGCATAAAGTGGTGTTGCCCTACCAGCAGCATCCGCAAAACTAGAATAGATGGGCAGCGTACCCGTTCCAAGATTGATATTTCCATAACCAGGTGCACCCGATGTACTGTTGCTATAGGCGTAGGCGGCATCCAAGTTGAAATGTAGCTTTTCACTCAGCTTTAATTGGTTCGCCCAACGGATGGTATAGCGGTTGTATCTGGCATCGAGATTAGAAACATTGCGATCGGCACCCAAGCCCAATGACCAGGCCATTTGCGAGGAGCCACCGCTCAGCGAAAGCGCATGTTGCTGGTTGGCCATCTGCCTATAGAAATACTGGTTAAAATCGTTACGTACGTCATGCCCTGCCAACAAGGCCAATTGTGCATCAAGCTCGGCACCAGTCAAGCGCCCGGCCCTGTGCTGGAACATCAGCTCGTAGGCTGGCGAAAATGGTGGCCTGTTTGCACGGGCAGTATCGGTAAATCGGTACTGCTTGCTGAATAAGAGTTTTTCCACTTCAATTAGATCGGCACTGGAGATTGCCCTGTCGTAAAAGAGATCGGGCGGAGCTGCCAAGGTTAGGCTAGAAACCAGATCTACCTTTATTGCCTGTCCATATTTTCCTTTTTTAGTGGTAATGACGATGACACCGTTGGCCGCCTTTGCACCCCAGATGGAACCAGCGGCGGCATCTTTTAGGAAGTTTACGCTTTCGATATCATTGGGATTGATATTATTGAGATCGCCCTGATATTCGAAATTATCCAAGATCACCAGTGGCTTTTGGATAGCTACGGTAAGCGTACTCATCCCACGGATGAGCATGGCATTATCTCCAAATACCCCTATCCTATCCGAAACTGGTGCCACGCCATTGGTAATGGTACGCAAACGATCGAGTACATTGGTGCCAATCTGTTGGTTATAGGTCTTATTGTCTATCTGAACAAAGGAACCCGTTGCCCGTTCTTTGGGCAGGGTTTGGTAGCCCGTAGAAACGGTAACCTCCTGCAAGGTTTCTACCGATGGACTAAGGCTAAAACTATGCTGCTTGTTTTCCTCCCAATTAACCTGTACCGTTAATACTTGGTAACCTGTAAGGCTCAGCTGTAATTGGTTAGTTTTACTCTTGATGGGCAAGCTAAACCTTCCTTTTTCGTCTGTTCTCGCTCCAGTTTCTGTACCCACTATCTTGATGTTTACATGGGCAAGGGGCTGCTGATCTGTAGCGGATACCACTTTGCCCTCCAAAAATAGCTGTTGTGCCATGGCGGGCATGGCCAGCCAAAGGCTTATCAATAAAATACCTAATCTAGTTTTCATGGCGACGTTTGTTAATAAGACGTTGATGTTGTTGAAGCAGCGCAGCAATAATTTCCCTATTTAGGAAATGGTAACTGGCAAAACCCATTACCATACCACGGTAATCGATAAATACATAATGTGGCACATACTTGTGCGGGAACATTCCCTTTAAGATGGTATCGGCCACTAAGGTTGGTAAGGGATGTAACTTGGCATTTACATTTTCGGTATAAAACTTTTTGAGCGTTTGGGCATTGTCTTTTCGATTGCTGTTCACCAGTACAATCTTCAGTTCGCTATTTTCTTTCTGTAATGAATCGGTAATTGGAAACTTGCCTACGCAGGTACCACACCAAGTGGCCCAAAAGTCTAAAATGAGCAGTTTACCTTTATATTGTTCTAAAGTTTGTTTAGTAATTTGACCATTGGTGTAAACGCTATGTTCTTGTTGCCAAAAGGCTTCGGGCAGTTTATCGCCCACACGTAAAGGAGCCCAATATTTTGCTCCCGAAGTTAATTCGGGAGAATTAGCTACTTTTTTATCGGAACTGATCTTGGTTTTATCAAAGTTGGTCTGTGCAATAGCATTAAAATTTGCATAGAGCAATAAGGCAATTGGTAGGTAAGCTTTCAGCTTTGGCCTTTTAGCTTTCAGTCTTTTTGGGCATAGCACGGCCATTACGATATACATCGTTGTTTTTTTCATAAGGTTTGTAGGTTATGAAAACCTGCAAACCAGTACTATTTTTTTGTTTGGCCTGGCTTGCAGGCTTTGGTTTAATAAATCATTTTAGGTTGAAATGTGGAAGGTATAAATGGCGGCCGTTTTTTTAATTATTAACCATATACCTAAATAGGCCGCCATTTTGAAACGGCAAACTATTCTGGATTACGCTTTACCAAGCTGATCAGCTTGGTGTACAAATGGATAAACTTGTTTTTCATACTCGTATCGGGTTATACGAGTCTTGTTGGCAAGCTAGCCCTAGATAATACATGTGGGACTACAAACCATGGCTGCTTAAAGTTTCTGACGCCTTACGCTAACATGGATTTACAGCAGTCCCACATCTATTTCGATGTACAAATATATACATCTACGCATAGATATGGGCATTAATCTGCTGTCTTGCGTTAGCGGCGTCAGAAATTGCAACCACAAGACTCTTATTAATACCTATTTACAATAATCAAATATACAAAAACAATATCAATAAATGCAAATATTTGCACGTTTTGAGATCATTCACATTTTGAAATTAGCCTTATGGCTAATACAAATGATATTTTTACGGAAAATCTCAACTTGCTAATTGAACACTCTGGTTTAACAGACGAAAACTTTTCTAATATGATGGGTTTTTCTCTTCGAAAGCTCAAGTACCTTAAAAATGGAAAGGGCAGTTTAAAAGTAAATGAATTGGAAAAGATTAGCTCATTTTTTTCAATAAAGAATATAAATACTAAGAAGATTAATGTTGAAAAAGATCTGAGATTAAAGCTTATAAAAACTCACACTAAAAATGAAGAATATATAACATCGCTGAGAGAAGCCCCAACAATAGTTTATGCGATTAAGATTGTCTTGTTAGATGAAGGTATATTCAAGAACCCAATTGGTGTTAAAGAAATAAAATCATTTTTCAAGCAGAGAGATTGGAATTATAGCAGTTCTGCAATTTCCATGGCGTTAACCAGAATGCCAGAATTAATTAAAATAGCACCACACCCTAGTAAGAAGGGTACATTTGTTTATAGTAAGAAGTAGAAAACTTTTACTTTATGCATCTTAACGTTAATCATGAACAACATTAAAGATAAACTAGACGCACTTATTCTAAAATTAGAAATCTATAAGTTTACAGTCAATAAATCAATAAAATTAATCGATTTAGATATCGAACAGCTAAATAAAGGAGGTGATTTTTTTAGTTTGAGCTCTATATATATTCGTGATTGGGGAAATTATACTGACAACAATTGGATGATAGATTATAAAAGATTGTTGTTTCATGACAAAAACGACTACATAGCGGAAAGTAAAAAAATAAAAGCAAATTTATACAAGCATTACTTAATTGAAACATATGAACGACTTTTTGACTTTCTGGCCTTTGTATTAGAAATTGACAGAATAAAAGCTGACATTAGGTTAGTCTGTAAAACACTAGATGCCGAAAATCATAATAAACCTACTCCGTTTGGCTTTAGCATGATTACATTTTTGTTCAGTTTCTGTAGAGCAAGAAATTCCTTCACGCATAATGAAAGTATTGTAGAAGAAATAATAACCCTAGAGAAATTTGATTATTTAAAGAAGTTTAATATTACGCTAACCAACTACGAAACATTTCTAACACAGCGTTTTTCAGCTAAAAAGAATAATAAAGGAAAATTCGTTTTGCATCCATCAAAAAAAGTTTTTGACGAAATATTAGGTTTTACAGTATCTTATGCATTAGAAATATACAGATTCTACGGTGACAAAACTGAAATAGATCAGTTAATACAAAGTGAAACCGAGAAGCATGATCTGAAAACAAATAAACCACTCACAGATAATCAAAGAGAATATATAAAATCAGTCACCTCCAGAATTAATTAAAAAACACCCCACCCTAGCAAGAAAGGCACTTTTGTTTATAGTAAGAGGTAAATTAGCTATATTTATTTAATCAGATTAATTGACGTATGAACTCAAAAGACCAAATAGACAACTTAGTAAAGAAGATACAAGGTGCTCACAAGGGGAAACAATTTCCAAATTATATAGAACAAATTCGTTTTCCTTATTACAAGAGCCTTTCCCCTAAAGCAAAAATAACTTTTGATTTTCCACTTACCATGCTAGTTGGAATAAACGGTTCAGGTAAAAGTTCCGCCTTACATGCTTTATATGGTTGTCCTGACAGGAGTAGTACTGGTGATTTTTGGTTCTCCACTCCATTGGATCCAATTGCAACAAATGGTGTTAAAGGTGAAATACCTTCTTTTATATACACCTATAAAGATGGAAAGAAATCATTGGAGGTAATAAAAAGAAGAGTTGGAGTAGCTAAAGGACTAGATTATTGGGAAACTTCTAGACCTATAGCAATGTACGGAATGACGCCTCTTAAAGAAGGAAAACGTAATCGGCCTGTGAAGAAAAAAGTTAAATTTTTAGATTTTAGATCTGAATTGAGTGCCTTTGACAAGTTCTTTCATTTTGGTCAATATAAAACCAGAAAGACCATAACGAGCAAACAAGATTACCTACGCAAATATTCTGAATATGTTAAACGAGGCTTCTCTAGTAACAAAGCTATCTCAGTTTATAACAAGCTTGGTAAAAAACCTAGACAAGCAAGTAAAGAAAGCCTAGAAGCCATTGCAAACATATTAGGAAAAGCATATTCACAGTGCAATGTGCTATTTCATGATTATTATGGTGAGGAAGGAACTACAATTTTATTTAAACATAACAGGAAAAATTATTCTGAAGCTTTTGCCGGTCGCGGTGAGTTTGCTGTTGCTAAATTAATTTATGAAATTGCCGATGCTGAAGAAGGATCTTTGATCATTTTGGACGAACCAGAAGTTTCGCTGCATCCATCAGCTCAAGAAAAATTAAAACTGTATCTATTAGAAGTATGTCTAAAAAAGAAGTTACAAATAATTGTTTCTACACACTCATCAAAGCTCATAGAGTTTCTTCCAGATGAAGCCATCAAACTGTTTTATGAGGAAGACAGTGGAGAATTTAACGTTATTAATTTATGTAGCTATTTTCAAGCATTCGCTAAAATCGGAGAGACAATTAATAAAAGTCATCAAAAAACAATCGTTGTCGAAGATAGCTTAGGTAAAGATATACTAGACTTAGTAATAGAAAGTTTAGGGAAAGACTATCCCCTGTTATTCAATATTGTCTATTTCCCTGGTGGAGCAGAAGATATTTATAAATCATCCGTTTTATATAGTCAAGAAAGAGAAGAGCTTAAATATATTATTTTAGACGGAGACAAAAAAAAACCTCAATTTGATACTTCGTCATTTTCAGTAAAAGATGCCTCCGATTTCAACTTTCTTGAACGGAAATTAAAAGAAGCTACTAACTCGGAATTTAAAAAATTGGGGTTTAAGGTAGACGGAAATACGGAAGGAGGTAATCAAAACCAAATGATAGAGGCTGTAATCAATTATCTCGACTTCAACAAAAGTAATTTAGCTTATTTTCCCTTAAATACACCAGAAGAGTTTATTTGGGACGAAGAATACGCAAACAAATTATTAGCAGCCGACGGAAATAAAATGCCTAAAATGCCTGATGATTATAAAAAGAAATTTAAAAAATTCTCAGAGCTATTTTATCAGGGTTCAACTGGCAAGGAAATCTCTATGGCTCAAAAGAAGTTCATCCAAAATTTTATAAGGAAAAAAGATGACAATTATAGGGCGATAGTTGAGATATTAAAAAAGTTTCATGGAGATTCTAAGAATAAAAATCTGCTTTGATATTTTTCATTTATGACTTTTTATTTATCTGTTCATATCTTTCAATAAATTCTTTATGATAATTTCTAGCGTCTGTTAAGAGTTGATTAAATGTTTTGACATAGACTTTGTCTACATTTTGCATAGATTCTATTTCATCCCTTGTCTTACGATCATCGTTATCAATCTTTCCACCAACAACATATGCTATAACCTTATTGGGGGTAGAATTATTACTTTCTAAATGGTCTTCTATGAAGCTCCTGTAATCTTTCGCTTGTTCTATATCTTTTAATTTGATAATATGTTGCGGACGTTTAATCTCTAAAATAAATCTATGATTTGAAACCGATGTGCAAAGAAAGTCTATACGGCGGTTTTTCTCCTCAATATCTAATTCTCCGTAGGTCTCCTTTAAAATTTTTGCGTATTGCACTTCATGTCTAAACATATTAATTCTAGGGTCTAAAATCCACGGGAATTTTTCGAAAAATGGATGTATTTGTTGAACTTCTTTAGCGTTATCTAGAATCAACTTCTCAAAAGTTTTAATTGTTTCTATGCGACCCATTGAAAGTTTATACATTTCCCTTGCCTCAATTAGCTCCCATTCTTTAAACAAACTTAAAATCCGGTCACTTGATATGTCGTCAATAGCGTTAAATTCCTTAACAATTTCTTTAAATGACTCAAATTGAAAAGAATCTTTCACAAACCCCACCAATTCCCCAGCTTTTTCACTACCTATCCCTTCACTGCTAATAATTGAATTAACCAATTTTTGAGCTAATTTTCTGTCATGGTTGGGTAGTGGATCTATCCAATCATCTAACTTAATACCCGAATCTTCCTCAAATTTTACTAACTTATTTTGTTCTTTTAACTTCTTCGACTCATTATATATCCCTTGGATAGTAGACGCTAAATATGCTTTTAGTTCTCTAGTTTCTGTAGTTTCCCAGTTTAAAGACCTTCTATTCGTGGAAATAACATCTTCTTCGAAAAGGTCAATAAAATCTACATTAAGCCATCCCGTTAAATAAGAATACCCATGACTTGTGGCTTGTATGTCATAGAATTCATATTCATTAACCAATTTGTTTCTAGAAAATAATGCGACGCCTCGCATTTTTGGAGAAACAGTATCCTCTGTGAGAATTATCTTTCCACTAATGAGATCCTCGCAATAATATTTCTTTGGGTCACGATCTTTGTGAACCGGGAAATTCCATTCATGGATAGACTTAAGATTCTTATAAATTAACTCGTTTTTTATCTTAGTTTGGTTTTCTAAGTTATTATGATAGATAGTTGCTTTGAAGTCATTTTCATCAAATACCTGAAAACTTTTTGCGAGAGAATAAGCTATATCCTCTGGATAGAAAGAAGTCGCTCTATTTATCTTTTGTAATGTGATTTTCGTCCCGTCTTGTTCCTGTACAGCTTCATTTTTCACCAAAATTTCTGGCTTATAATTCTCATCAATACTATCAATTTGTTTCAACATCGTCCAATCAAGCACAAAAGCATTTTTTAATCCTTCACAGACAGTTTCCACCCTAATTTTACTAGATATACCAAAAAAAGACAGTTTACCTATTCCTTTTTTCCCTATTACATGTCTTTTGGAATTTTTGCTGAATTGAGATTCTGTGTCTTTACGCCTATTTCTTCCTATCCTTAAGAACTGAGTATTAATTTCTTCAAAGGTCATTCCATGACCATTATCCTTGATTACTATCTCCTTCTCTATTTTATTATCAAACAGCCATATCTCTACTTCTGTCGCTTCCGCATCATAAGAGTTAGATACAATTTCTGCAATCACTGGTGGTAGTGTAGCATACATTTTCACGCCCAAATGTTCGATAGTATTTGGATCGAACCTCATTACAAGTTCTTCCATGGCTTAGAGTGCTAAATTAATATTCTGATGGTTTTGTATAATTGCCTTGCCTACGGCTTCTGCATATTTTGGCGGTACCGCATTGCCTATCATACGAGCCGTATTAGCAACACTATTCGCTTTGAAAATATAATCTGTTGGAAAAGATTGTAAGGTTGCTCCTTCCCTTAATGAAATAGCTCTATCTTCTTCTGGGTGCACAAATCTACCGTTAGAGATACTAAAAAATTTGGTCGTGATGGTTGGTGCAGGCCTGTCCCACCACATTCGTCCGTAAATATCTTTGAAGCCATCGATCTTTCCATAGTGGCAAGGCGGCGCCAATCGTTCATCATAAACATAAGCTAATCTTGTACCGCCATCATGCGGAGTTAAACTAAGTCTTTCCAAATTTAGGGCATTTAATCCAGCTACCGTATGTAAAAATGGAGTGTTGTCTTTATGGCCTTGAGGAACTTTTTTAAAGCCATTATGTTCACCCAGCACATCTCTAACAGTTGTTTTTCTCCCCTTAACAGGCAAAGGCGATAGCTCCGCATCTGTTATTCTGTTTGCAATAAGAGTAAATCGTTTTCTGTGCTGTGGCACTCCATAATTACTTACTTCGTGTACATTGAAATGAACTTTATAGCTTTTGGACTTTAACCACTCAATAAATTCTTCCAGTCCGCTTTCTTCTTTTCTTCTTAATACGCCTGGTACATTTTCGACCACTACATAACCTGGATTAAAATAAGCAACAAAACGATGGAACTCTTTTAACAGGTTTTTAGATTGTTTCGACTTTTCTTTAGAGGTATTGATAATGCTCCAAAATTGACAGGGGCTGCACCCAATGAGCAGCAAATTATCATCATTTTTGTTCAAAGAAAGGCGTTGTTCGAGATCTTTTTCTTTTAGATTAAAAACGTCGGCATGGATAAACTCTGCGCCTTTAATATTAGCTTCGTAGGTTGCCTTGCAGTTCTTGTCAAAATCAACACCTGCTAAAACTTCTATACCTGCTTGTTGCATGCCGTAGCTCATCCCTCCGCCAGAACAGAAAAAATCAACGGCTTTAATAGCATGATTAGCCACAACAATATTTGCGGATGTGTTTTTTTTTGAGCCCATTTAATTATAGAAATAGCAATATATTACAAAATTACAAAACTACAAAAATTTCGACGCGTTTTTAGGATTGCCCCTCTGGTTTAAGTCTTCCGAAGGGCGACTTAAACCTTCTCTATGATGTAGCCCAAAAGAGCGTAGCCGGAATTGTTATATTCAAACCTCTCGCCCGGTTTAAATTCAGTTGGCTCATTTTTGAAGAAATCCACAAGCATTTTCGGACTCATTTCCTTTTGGGCAATATCGTTTAGAGACTTCATTTTTGTAAAATCCCTGATCCCGGAGGTATGGGTCAGCAAGTGGTGCAGGGTAATCGAATCCCCAGCTGGGTAATCTGGAATGTAGTTGGAAATTGGGTGCGACACATCAAGCCTGCCCTGCTCCTGTAACATCAAAATGGCAATCGCAGTAAATTGCTTTGTCATCGATCCAATTTGAAAAATATTTTGGTTTGTCATCGCTACATCGAGTTCCAAATTTGCCTTTCCGATTGCCCTGTCATAAATCACCTTTCCATTTCTTGCAACAAGAAATGACCCGCCTGGACCCGTGGTGTCGGTGAACACGGAGAAAATCGCGCTATCAATTTTCCTTGCAAGGTCTTGTGAAAATACCGAGCTATTAACGCCAAATGATATCAGGAGCATGGATGCAAGCTGCTTTATGAGTTTCATGATTTATCAAGAATGACTATGGTTGCTATGACCACATCTCCCACAGCAAGGTTACACCATTTGCTTTCTTTCAAACACATTAAAAATCCCGTACCTGAATTCAGGATCTATAACAGCACACCGATTGAAGGCAGCACCGGATAGAGATCACCATCCAAACAAAACCTGCATGCATAAACTGAATACAGACGAGGAGCCAACGCATGGGGATCTGTTTTAACATGGCACTTCTTGCCTGTCAAGGAATAAAAGTTGATCCGGTTATTGTCAAAAATACAACCCTGCCTGAATGTATGAATTCAAGGGGCGATGTGCTGTTTAACTAAATGGAGTTATGCCAAAAATAGATGAGGTCATATCGCAGTCGGTTTGCATTTTGACTACTTGACTTTTCTATAGTTTTTTAAAAAATCCTGATCCCCCTTTTTGCTAACAATCGATTTAACGCCTCTAAATGCTACAACACTTGCAGTTGAGATTTCCTCTATATAGATTTTATATTTCGACCCTGGTAAATCCAAAAGGTACATCTTGATTTTGATATTTGAATTATTACCATCTTGTAGATATTCCGCTATTGCATTTTCTCCAAATTCTTGTTTCCATTTATCCAATATCTCTAAGGCGCTAGATTTGTTCAGTCTAAGAGCATATGAGGTAATCACTCCAAATTCTGTTGTAATAGTGTTTATTTCCAGATTTTTTGGAATTCTAAAAACATCGAAATTTTTACTGATCCGGGTTACCACATTTCCTTTGACCTGATCGTTTTTTTTGGGCTTATCATTGAACTGCTCATAAAATCCAGGGTATTGCTTTTTTAAAACTTTAAAGTCGCCACCTATTTTTATTTCATCAAACCATTCCCAAGCTTCAATTTTTGGTGTTATCTCTAGGTAATAAGCTGCCAGTTCCTTATTCTTTCTATCAGTTACTGCCTTTTCGGTATCGGCTTTCTTTTTCTGTTCAAGCCAAACGGATTTGTCCTTTGGGTATTTATCTAATTTTCCACTGATTGCATAAACTGTTCTGTACCTGTCGTCTAGACCCTGGCTTTCCATAGCCCTTAGGTAATTACTTACGTTTTTCTGCAACGATGCAAGTAAACTAAACTGTGCCTCATCTTGATAAAGTGCAGCAGGATTAAAGGTTTTATCCTGCACAACAATCCTTAAATACAATGATTTAGACATGATGCCAGCCAACTTGTCTACTTCGTCAAGTTTGTTCAAAGCGGTAGCATAGTTACCGCTGTTGAAAGCGGCTTCGGCCTCTTCAAACTTAAGTGTGGCAATGGCATTTTCCTGGGCATGGCTGTAAATGGCCAAGTTGAGTAATAGCGCGAATAAAGTGTACCTTATCATTCCAGTGCGACGTTATTTTGTTAATTTATTTATTAGATCCTTCAGATGTATTGTAGACTCCTTTTCCCAAAGTTTGTTTTAGAGTATCTATTTCACATAGATTAAATGAGAGGTTTTCAGCCAATCTAAATTCCCAAAACTTCCTCATCATGATAGGCTATCTTGGTTTCAAAAAGCTATTTATTTGTTTTCCCATTCCTTGGCTATTTTTTTGTCTTTTGCAACGCCCAACCCATCGCGGTACATTGCTGCAATACTATATCTGGCCATGCGGTTACCAAAGCTAAAAGCGCTTTTATAATCATCCAAAGCCGATGTATAATCTTTTTTAAGATACTTTTCCTTTGCCATTTCATAATAACACTTTCCTAGGCTCTCTTTTGCCCTCTGCTTTTGTTCGCTCTCATTACTTTCGTAGGCTTTTTTGTACCATGTCAATGCTTCGGCATAATTTTTAGCTGATCCATGCCCATTAAAATACATGTCGCCAATATTGTTGGCAGAGCGTATATTACCATTTGCAGCAGCCTTTTTAAACCAGTTTAGCGCCTCGGGATAATTTTGCGGTACACCTTTACCTTCAAAATACAAGGAGCCAACATTGTTCTCCATCTGTTTACTTCCACGCTCCAATGCCATTCTATACCAAAACATGGCTTTTGTATGATCTCTAAAGCTTTCGCTAACAAAATGATATAACATCCCCATATTTTCCATCGCACTCACCTGGCCCTTATTAACTGCCCTGCCATACCATTTTAGTGCTTCTGCCTCGTTTTTCGTTACGCTTTGACCAAACGAATACATCATGCCGATACTATCAAAAGCATCAGCTTCGCCATTTTCTGCAGCTTTTAAATACCACTTCATCGCTTCATCATAATTTTGAGCGACAACACCTTTAACGCCACCAAGATAGTAACCTGCCAAATTCCTCATCGCCGTAGCATAACCGGCACTGGCAGCCTTGTTGAAATGATCAAAAGCTTCCTGATATTTCTGCTGGCTTTGATAAACCAATCCGATATAGTTGATGGCGGCTAAATTCCCCTTGGCTTCGCCTTTTTTAAGCCAAGCTATAGCCTCTTCAAAATTTTTGTCTTTACCTGCCTTTTCACCGTTTATGAATTCTAGGCTTTCTTTCCATTTTTTTACCTGCAGTGCAGTATTTACTCTTCCAGAAATGGCGTATACCGCTCGGTACTTATCATCCAACCCTTCGGCCTCCATGGTTTTCAAATAACTGTCTACATATTTGCCCAGGGTAAGAAGAGTTGTTGATTTTACGTCATAGTAGTCAAAAATAATATCCGTGGCAACAATCCTTAAATACAATGATTTAGACATGATGCCAGCCAACTTGTCTACTTCGTCAAGTTTGTTCAAAGCGGTAGCATAATTACCGCTGTTGAAAGCGGCTTCGGCCTCTTCAAACTTAAGTGTGGCAATGGCATTTTCCTGGGCATGGCTGTAAATGGCCAAGTTGAGTAATAGCGCGAATAAAGTGTACTTTATCATTCCAGTGCGACGTTATTTTATTAATTTATTTATTAGATCCTTTAGCGGTTGTATTTTCCGCTCTTTCTTTCCAAATGCCTGATTTTTGAGCATTTATTGGCACTACAATCCCGTTTTGATAAAACCTAGCCAATTGAAGCATAGCTTCGCTTTCACCATTGTTAGCCGATTTGAGAAACCAATTGTAGGCAGTGCGCACATCTCTTTCCATACCCAAGGCCATAAAATAACAATCGGCAATTCTTTTCATGGCCTGTGCATTACCTTTATTTGCGGCAAGATGATACCATTTCAAGGCTTCTACATAATTTTTTTCGACACCATTTCCGAAATAGTAGCAGTTGCCGACTTCGTACTGTGCTGGCGCAAAACCAAGGTCTGCAGCCTTTTTGTACCAATTCATGGCCATGACATGATCTTGCTTTACATCAAAAAAGCCTAGGTTAGTGCTATACAGCCTGCCTATCAACATCATAGCCATCACATTTCCTTTGTTTACTGCCTCTTTTAATAGATCGAAACCAGTACGATCTTTCGCACTTTTGATTGCAGCAGCATACTCGGGCATATTTTCCCAATTTTTAATTTGCTGCTGCATTTGCGCAATTGCCTCTTTGCTGGGATAATATTTTAGGCTTTCGTGTATGGCGTTTACCTCTCTATATTTGTCATCGAGCTCTTCATTTTGCATCGCTTTTAGATAGGCACTTCCATTTTTCTGCAAACTGGCCAACAGTTTCTTTTGCTCGTGGTTATCGTAAAGGTCGGCTTCGTCGAACAATTTTTGCTGCGTAGCTATTCTTAAATACAAGGATTTAGACATGATGCCCGCCAATTGGTCTACCTCATCAAGCTTACTCAAAGCACTAGTGTAGTTGCCATTGTTAAAAGCGGTTTCGGCCTCTTCAAATTTAAGTTTTGCGGCTGCATTTTGCGCTAAAGCAGGTTTTGAAATAAAAAGTAAGAATAACAGGATGATCTTTCTCATTTCTTAATCTATTTTAATGGGCACGCCCAAATTGCCCTCCTTTTTAGCCGGGGTCTTTGTTTTTTTTGCTTCAGGTTTATCTTTGCCTATTTGGATAGGCACGCCTAAGTCTGTTTTTTTAGGCTGTTCCTCTCTTAGGTTAGAGGTGTTTTCAGTAGGCTTTGATTTGGTAAATGTTGCCGGCGCAAAATTATCGCCAACTCCAATTTTCTTCCCTAATGAATTGGTTGTAGTGTTAGCGGTTCCGTTAGCATTTGCCGCCCCTGCTTTACCCTTATAGCTGATAAGCTGTATGGTTACACCATTACTTTGCAAAAGAGATGCAAAGGTTTTTCGAGCATTTTCGGCCTCTTCTGCAGTATAATAATAGCCATGCATGAGCTCACTGAACGGGCTTAGGTTTACAATTTCGTTTTTAACAGTAGATGTGTAAGCCCGAGTACCGTCTTTATAGGTGCCAATTTCGAACACATTGGACAGGTATACAATAGCACCGTATTCTTGGTTCAAATTGGTTTGTTCAAATGCATAGATGAAATAGTAAATCTTGTTGGCTTTCTCTCTAGATGAAAGAGGGATGTCTTTGGGTTCGAATTTATTGATGAGTAGAGATCTATTATTGATCATTCTTAGTCTATTTTCTTTGGCAATTCTTTCGTTTTCGGCCCTAATCTGTTTCTTTTCTTCCTCTCTTTCTTCTCGCTCCAAGCGCTCTTGCCTAGCTTTTACCCACGAATCGGCTAAACTCCACAAACCTGCACTGGCAGCTTGCTCGGTAGATTGATTAGCTACACTAGGCGATATCCCCAATATGCGATTGCTTTCTTGCCTATTGTTTTCTAGCAATTGTTGCAAATCTGCTTTTGATATCCCCTTACTAGGCCCATTAGATACATTGCTGGCTTGGGTATTGACATAAGTAGGATTGCTGGTCTTAGTTTGGCTTTGTGTAGTGGAAGCTTGACTTCTTTGCCACGCGGCTAATTCCTGCACGCTTGCATTTGGGCTTGGTTTTGGACTGCTAGGTGTAAGGGATGTGCTATTTTGGCTGTTAGAAACGTTGTTGCTGCGTTGCGTTTGCTGCTGAATGGGCTGGGCATCAAAATGAACACGCTTAGCATCTACCAATGAAAAATACAGGTTTTCTTTCACATCGGCCCAATAAATGTTGGTAGAGGCAAAATAGCTTTTGTTTGCAGCAACTTTGCCTGAAGTTTCGAGGGTCTTTTTAATTTCTCCACTTTTTCCCCTAAGGGTTACTTCGGCTGTAAAACTGATGTTATAGGTAATGTTGTGGTTATTAAAAACGCGTACTTCTAGGTATACACCTGCTTTACGTGCCTCCATAGTAATAGATGGATGCCCAGTGCTTATTGCCAATGTTTCGTTTTCGGTTTTGGTTTGAGCAATGAGTTGCTGGTTTATTAAAAACAATATAAACAACATTAAATAGGTTCTCATGTTAGGTTTTGCTTTCATGTGTTTGTTCTTTATATACCCACCTATTGATATATTTTTGCAATACGAAAAATTAAATCCAGTAAGTACAATCACCTCTTTAATCGATAGTACCGTTATCTTATCTTACCTAGATTGTACCTCATAGTATTGGTACAAAATGTATTGAAATATAGCAAACGTATATTTTTTCATCAAATTTCTCTAAATAAAAAGAAAAAAGAAATACCTATAATTAAGTATTAAAACATAAAATTAGTAGAACTAAAGAGATTTATACCTGTTTAAACCATAAAAGTTTGCAGCATATAAAAAGCCCATTTCACCATTTTTAAAAAAATATATAGTTTTAGCTACCCTGAAATAAGCGTAGCTTTAGTTCACATATCTCTTTAGTTTATTGTCGCTGGCAGCGACTTAAACCTTCATTACAAACCAAGGTCTCCAGACCAACATACAATGTTCCTGATACAATTACCTGTATTAAAAATACTCATTCCCATCTGGTAAACTGAAATTAGCAAATGCCGTCCTGCTAATTAAGAAACGAGTTAATGCTAGCATTAAAATTTAAACCTTTCAGTATATCCTTATAGACAAGCCTGGTAAATACGTCTATCCAACCTACCACCGCAAAGCTTACAAAATAAAGCCCTTCTGGATTGCTAAACTTATACTTGATGCTCATCTAATCTTAAAGATAAAACTTAACAAGATTAAACCAAGCTATTGCTAACAGGCACCACTTGTACCGATTTATCGGTAAGTCAGCTAAACCTCAAACCCAATTCTCAAGACTTGCGCCATTAGTGAAATACCATTTGTAAAAAAGTATGCATGCATATGCTCGTGATACATGGCCACATACAGTTGCTCCTTGCTTATAAATGCAGCTTTACGGAAACCCCGCCCTCGGTTTAATCAGTGGCTAATGTTCAAAGCTTAAAGCTACCTCTACTACAACGCTCTAGATACTATAAGAACGTCTAGCTCTTTAACTAGTTACCTCAAAAAAACCCCATTCACCAACATCTGCTTCCCTCCCTCCCAAAACTGTCTAAAAATCAATCCAGTTGAAATATACAAAACCTTCCCTTTACCAATTTCTTGATCGCCATACAACATACCCGAAGCAATTTTAGCCTTAACCTTAGCACCAGCAACGCCTGCAACGTAGCTATCTGGCTTTAACAAACCAATGTTATAGCCATTTTCTAAGGTCTCATAAATATTAGCATCAGTTTTTAGGGTATAGTAGTACTTACCAATGCCATAGCTTAAAGGATGCGTTTGATCTAGGTATACCTTATAAATAGCCCCAGGGATAGAATTACTAAAATCATCATGATCTCTGCTGCTATAAGATTGCGTATTGTCTTTTGCTGCATCACTTTTTGGCTCATCCTTGCGTTTAATCTGAAACGGCTTCTTGCCTACAAAAGCTGCAATAGCATCTTCCAACAAAATCAGTTTACCTCCTGCACTTACCCATGGCGCTAACTGCTCCGCCAGTTTATCAGCATAATAACCATCTGGTACAATTAAGGTGTTGATCTTATTGATATCAAGATTTGCAGCAGTAGCTACATTTAATATAGAGATTGGATAATTTAATTCCTGCTCAAAGAAATGCCAGATCTCGCCCAGCGACTGCGTAGAAGTTTCCTGACCCGAGAGTACCGCCACCTTAGGTTGCATCAACAGCCTGTAGCTTGATGAGCCAAAATCTTTTCCTTTTTCTACATAACCAGAAGAAAGCACTTGGAAGCTCACGTTATTTTCATTTAGCAATTGGGTTATCAAAGACTGGAATTTTTGGATTTTCTTTTCGTTCTCTGCCCTGTACACCAACAAGGTGCCTGCTTTGTAGTTAACCCCACCAATGGTAAAGGCCTGCTCTGCCATACGCACCTTAATGTTGTTTTGCTGCAGTAACATTAAAGTTTTGGCGTCTTCTATAGAGCCCCAAGGCAATACCCAAGCGTAAGGTTTCGCCACAGTTAGTGGCGCTTTCTTTGCGTCTTCAATAAAATTATACGTTCCCGAAAAGGCGTCTTTTAAGCCATAGGCATTTAAGCCGTAAGCATAAGGCAATGCCCAGGCGGTAATATCGTAGGTATTAGAATCGGTCACAAAAGTTTGTGGTTCAAATAAAATATTGGCCAGCACGCCATGTTTTTGCGCCACATTAATAATCATATCGTTACGCTCTATTTTAAAAGCCTCTGTTTTTTGCGTTTCGTAATTGTAACCGGTTAAGGTTCTGTCGCCTTTTTCAGATCCAAAGGCGTAGCTGATTTTATTTTTCTGTAGCAAAGCGGCCAATTTCCTTAACCTCGAAATATTTTGTGCTTTAATTACATAGCTTTTGTAGGCAGTTGCGGGTGTTAAACTTTGCTCAAAAAACTTCCTAAACTCTGTTACTAATTTTTCAGCATGCGCTGATGCCACTTCTATGGTAGACATTGATGTGGTAAAATGATGCGAAATTCGATCTTTCAATGTAAGCGTATCACCATCTGCGGTAACTATTGCCAAGCCTGCCCTAATTCCTCCTTGTTCGTAAGTCATGCCAATGGCTCCATTATATAGAGGATAGGTATCGCCATAAGATGGATAAAGTAAATCGAAACGCTCTTTGGTAAAATATTGCCAGCCTTTTTCGTCGAAATATTTAGCGTTGTTTTTACCTACGATGACCTGAAACTCTCTTTGCCAAGGCGTAACCGCTTGATGTATCGGCTCTGCTGCTGGAGCAAAATAATAAGGCTCGTTGTAACCCTGTTCATGAAAATCGACATGCACCTGCGGCAACCATTGGTGGTATTGCTTTAACCTTTGCTCGCTTTCAATTTGTGTTTGCCAAGCCCAATCGCGGTTCAAATCGAAATAATAATGGTTACTCCTGCCGCCCGGCCAAGGCTCATAATGCTCTCGGGCGGCTGGGTCTGGATTGGGAACTGTACCAACCACGCTATTAAAGTAGTTCACATATCGCTCTCTACCATCGGGATTTAAGCAGGGGTCGATAATTACTACCGTATTCTTTAGCCAAGCTTTGGTTTGCTCATCTTTAGCTTCTGCTAAAGTATATAGCACTTTCATTGCGGTTTCGGTAGAGTTGGCCTCATTACCGTGTACATTGTAGCTTAACCAAACAGTTACAGGTTGTTTAGCTAACTTCACCGATTTATCATTATTAGAGATAGCAATGTTATTGGTTCTTATCTGCTCTAAGCGCTCCATATTTGCAGGATCAGAAACAATAGCAAATAACAACTCTCGCCCTTCGTAGGTTTTGCCGTAAGATTGCAGCTTTACATTTTCTGCCTTTGCGGCAATCTCTTTAAAATAATCGACTACCTTTTGATGCGCAGAGAAATGTGTGCCTAATTCATAACCCAAAAAGCTATCAGGGCTCTGTATTTGCGCAAATAAGGGTATGGTAATTATCCCAAACCATAATATTAGTAAAGATCTTTTCATACCAATGATATTTTCAACAAAATATGCCCATCACAAATCCTTTCCCACCCTCATGCCGGGTATTGGCACTCCATTTTGAGCGACCAAAATGGAGGAAAAGTCGCCGGTTGCCTATTTTTCTATTAAAGGTTCTGATTAGGCTAGATTATGCTACCCGAAAAATAGAAGACCGGAATTGAGTAAAACGCGGATTCGGAACTAAAAGCGCCATTCTCTACATCAATATTACTAAAAGAAAATTTGATTTCATTGAAGCATTCGTAATTTTACAAACCGTATAATTAAATCAAAGCCATGGCTCAGATCGAAAAGCTTTATCAGCATTACTTAAAAAATCCTGTAATTTGCACAGATACCCGTTCTATTACCGAGGGCTGTTTGTTTTTTGCCTTAAAGGGCGATAAGTTTGATGCCAACCAATTTGCCGAAAAAGCCATTGCTGATGGGGCGGCCTTGGCGATTATCGATAACGCGGCCTTTGCCAAAGGAGAGCAATTTATTTTGGTAGAGGATGTTTTGACTACTTTACAGGAGCTAGCCAAACATCACCGCAAGCATTTAAACATCCCAGTAATTGGTTTAACGGGGAGCAATGGCAAAACCACTACCAAGGAGTTAATTAGGGCGGTACTAGCCGAGCATTTTAAGGTTTTTGCTACCAAGGGCAATTTAAACAACCATATTGGCGTGCCTTTATCTATTTTAAGCATCGCTGATGATATAGAAATTGCCGTGATTGAAATGGGGGCCAATCATCAAAAAGAAATTGAGCTTTTGAGCAACATTGCACAGCCCACACATGGCTTAATTAGCAATGTTGGCATGGCACATTTGGAGGGTTTTGGCGGCTTTGAGGGCGTTAAAAAAGGCAAGGCCGAACTGTACGCTTATCTGAGTGAAAACAATGGTTATGCATTTGTGAATGCAGCGAACAGAGATTTAACCGAAATGGTGGACAAGGCTAGTGTTAAAAACATAGTGCGTTACAATACAACCGAAGAAGGCGCTGTGAGTGGGGTACTAAAGCACAGCGATCCATTAATTGAGTTTCTTTGGAGTTTTAACGGAGAAAGCCACGAAGCCAAAGCTAACTTGACAGGCACCTATAATTTCGAAAACATTTTAGCTGCCATTAGCATTGGCTGTTTCTTTGGTTTAAGCGCCGAAGAAATTAATAAAGGTTTGGCAGACTACTTTCCTACCAATAACCGCTCGCAGTTAACCAAAACAGAGAAAAACACGGTAATTTGCGATTTTTATAATGCCAACCCAAGTAGCATGTCTGCTGCAATTAGTAATTTGAATGGTTTAACAGGCGCCAAGAAGATTGCCATTTTGGGAGATATGTTTGAACTGGGCGAAGAATCTGCCAGTCAGCACCAGCGGATTATTGAACTTGCCCTTAAAAATGAGATAGAGACCTTAATTTTTATAGGCCATCATTTTTATAATACCAAAGGCGATTTTAATGCAAATTTCTTTGCTACACCAATAGAGGCTGCCGCGTTTATTGAACAACAGAACTGGAAAGATGCATTGATCTTGTTGAAAGGAAGCAGAGGAATGGCTCTGGAGCAGTTGCTGCCCCTTTTGTAAATTTTGAATGATTGAGTTTTGAATGAGTAAATCTCGCAAACTCGTTTAAACCGATTTCAGCAATTAACGGTTAACCTTTTTTAAGAGCCGCAAAGTGACATATTAAGGCTTTATCGCCTCCAGTTCTCAAGCACTCTTTCTGGCATAGCAGGTTTTTGCAGGAGGCAACGCATTTTTCTTGCGCTATCAATTCGTTGGCAGCTTTATTCAAGAAAAAGTTGAATATCTCTCTGGAAAAGTGGCGAAACTAAAATAACTATCGCTTTAAGATCCTAGACTAATCCGATAACTATCGGATCTGGGATGACGATATAGGAAAGCAAGTACATACACGATTAACCAGTTTCAACGATTAATCGATTAACCAAGTTTTTTAATTTTTTTACTTTCTACTTTTAACTTAATTAGCAACCATATTCTGCAAAGCAAGCTTTAAATCTTTCTTCACTTCTTCTGGAGTAGATGTGCTTGCCACCATTGCATTTGCCACTTCCTTAAACTTATCGGTTTGATTAGTTTTAATGTAGATAATTGCCTTTACGAAATCTTTTAGATACGCTACTTCTTTGTTTTTTGAAGGTACTGGAATAGCGGTAAACTTCTCTAAATAAGCATCCAATTTACCCTCTTCAAACAAGGTTGGGCCAAACGCCATCATGGCGTTACATATTTGCTGATAGCCGGCTTTATCTGGGTTATCCAAAATCTCTCTAAAAGCAGCTAAAGCCTGGTCGGTTTCCCTGTTTTCTAAAAAATATTGTGTTTTAAAGTAGTTATAAACAAAAAAAGAACGCTTAGGAACATATTTATCCAAGATACCTTTAACAGCTTCAAAATCTATCTCTTCGGTAACCTGCACTTCTTCAGAAAGCGCAAACTGAACGGCTAAGCTTACCAGGCGTTCCTCAAAATCTTCTTCGCTATACTTACCCCCTTTGATGATTTTATTTTTGCTGGTAGAGAAATACGTTAAATCCTTTTCTTTAGGCAATACAAAAGCATAATTCATGACGAGATCAACCAAGTCCGCATCGCCTAAAATATCGGGTTTTGCCGCCAAGAAATCCTTGCTTAGGTATTCAAAATCTTCATCCTGTAACTCCACAGCTTGCTTGGCAAACTTTAAAAACTGAGCATTACCTAGTGTTAAAGCACGTTTTTTAAGGGTGTAATATTGGGTCTCCGGATTTTTTGCGGCCTTAGCTAGTATTAAAAAATCATTAGCGGCTACAAAGCCTACCCCTTTGTGTAACATTACACCATCTGGGTTAATGAAAATCAAATTTGGATATGCCGTAACATAATAGCGATCTGCCAACATTTCGCCCTCGCCTTTCTCCATGTCGTATTTTACATTGATAAAATTGGCATTATAAAAATCGGCCACCGCTTGGTTGGTATAGGTTTCGGCATCCATTTGTTTACACGGACCGCACCAAGTAGCATACGCATCTAAAAAGATGATCTTATTTTCTTTTTTGGCTTTCTCCAATACCGAAGTCCAAGTAGGATTTTCTAAAAAGTTGATTTCGGCAGCTTTGGAAGCTAGCGTAACCGCTAGCAAACAGATCGCAAATAATATCTTTTTCATATTCTATAATGACTAAATTAGTGGATTTTGAATGATAAAATCATCGCTCAAAACGCTAACACTATAACCTTTCACAATTTAGTATTTTAACCACAAAGACACGAAGAGCGCAAAGCTTTTATTTGTCTGAATAATGCTCACAGACTTACGAAGTTTTAAAAACTTCGTAAGTCTTATAAGTTCTCGGTTTCAATTAACCATTTAAACGATTAAACAGTTAACCTAATTACTTCACTTCAATACCAATATCACTAATCCCCAACAAAGGATTGTCACGCATATTTTGTTCAATTTCAATATGGTATTTTCCAGTATCAGCAAAGCGATGGTTTTTCAAAAGTGGAAACGTGTAGGTATATAAATCTCCTGAACCTTTCCCGAGCCATTGCCCATCTTCTTTAGCCAATTTAAACTGATAACGGGTTCGCTTACGGCTTTTGGCATCCTTAAAAGTAGCCAATACAAACAAATTCGAATACCTGTAATCAGTGTTGATACGCAACTTGAAATTCACCTGATAGGATTTCGCAACATCTTTAATTTCAAAATCGGCCTTTGCTGGATTGGTATATAGCCATTGGTTATTTTCGATGCTTTGGTTAGTATCCACTACCGCATTAAAATTGCAGGAAGAAAAGATAAGCAAAAGACAGAAAAAGGCAATAACTTGCAATTTAGAGAAGAGGTTCTTTAAAAATCCTCCCCCTACCCCCTCCAAAGGGGGACAAACAAACCGCATAGTCCTTCCTACTTTCAAAGTTCCTTGCTCTTTGCTGCTTGTTCTTTGCTCCCTATTCATTTGGTTTTGGTCCTTGGTCTTTAGTTTTTGCACCTTGTTCCCTATTCCTGTTTCGATTTTTATTTCTATTTCTGTTGTTACGCTTCTGCTCAGGATTAGTGCCTTCGCCTTGGGTTTGAGGCGCTTCGCCCTTTAAAGCAGATTGATTATTCGCTTTCGCTTCTACAGGCTTTTGAGGTTGACGCTGGTTTTGCGGCGGCCTATTTTCATTTTTTTGCTGGTTTCTTGGGTTCTGCTCTCGCTGAGGTTTTTCCGAAGATTTAGCCTGTTGCTGCCTATTTTGGTTTCGCTGCCTGTCTCTGTTTTTAGCGCCAGCTTGTCCGTTTCTATTCCCGCCATTCTCCCTATCGGCACCTTGACCACCCTGTGCTTTATTTCTATCTCTATCGTTTCTGTTATTGCGGTTCCGATTGTTCTTGTTGCGGTTTTTCTCGTCTAATCGGGTTAAGCTATCTTGGCCCACCACGTTCTCGTAATCGTGAGTTTTTTCAACTACAGCAGTAGTCTTTAGCTCAACTGCTTCGTCTTTCAAGTTGCTTGGCTTCTCGCCGCGTTTATTCATCGCCATGATTTCTTTCACGCGGTCTACCTTTAAAGGGATCCAATCTTCCTGGTTAGCATAACTAAACCACATCAATTTTTTAAAAATATCTGTTTTTTGGTGACGGGCAGTACCTACTTCGGTTTGTAATGATTCAATACGATCTGGAATATCCTTTAGCGCATCTAGGTAGGTATCTAACTCGTAGTTTAAGCAACATTTAAGCTTACCACACTGCCCGGCAAGTTTTAAGGTATTTAGCGACAGGTTTTGGTAACGTGCCGCAGCGGTAGACACCGTTTTAAAGTTAGTTAACCAAGTAGAGCAACACAACTCGCGACCGCAAGAACCGATACCACCTAAACGGCCCGCTTCTTGGCGCATGCCTATTTGACGCATCTCGATGCGGATACGGAAAGATTCTGCCATCTTCTTGATTAGCTCCCTAAAATCTACCCTGCCTTCTGCGGTATAAAAAAAGGTAGCTTTGGTTCTATCGCCCTGATAATCTACATCGCTAATTTTCATAGAAAGCTTTAAATCTAAAGCCAACGTACGGGCTTTGTGCATGGTTTCCCACTCTAAGCCTTTCGCTATTTTCCATTTTTCTACATCCGCTTCGGTAGCCTTTCTGTAAACTTTACGGGTTACTTGATCTATTGGTGTTTTTCTTCGTTTTAGCTGCGTACGCACCAATTCGCCAGTAAGCGAAACGTGACCAATATCATATCCACCTGTAGCACCTTCAACGGCAATCAACTCGCCAATTTCCAAATAAATATCATCATTGTTTACAAAAAACTCTTTTCGAGCGCCTTTAAACTTAACTTCTATAATTGGAAAAGATCTATAATTTGATGGCATATCTAAATTAGACAGCCAGTCGTGTACTTCCATTTTTTGGCAGCCTCCAGTAAGGCAAGAGCCATTACTTTTGCAGCCAGCGGGGGCACAACCACCTCCCGACGAGCAACTTCCACATCCCATAATTAACTGTATATATATTGAGTCCCTTTCGGGAGCGTTTTAAACTTTATAATTTTTACCAGTTGTAAAGATACATCTAAAAACAGAATTTTCGGATTCGCATTACGTTCGATATGGTAATGTGCCTTTTCCAACTCGTTAATTAGCGCCTCAATAATAGACATACTGAGTACGCCCGATAATTTTTTTGCTACTTCTAGGTGCTGAGGAGGCAGTTTTACCAAGGCCTCGGCTCCACTAAGAATTAAACCACATTCTCTTAAAAAATTGATTCCGTACTTGATATAATTTTTTTGGTTCTCTCTGCCCCAGCTTGCCGCAGTTTCGGTAAAAGCCATCATATCTGGCACACGATTGCTGTAGGCCATCCGCAACCATTCTGCAAAGTAGCCAGCGTTGTTGTTAGCTTGATCTGCCAATAAAGCATTGGCTTCAATCAAATTGCCATCGGCTAAAAAACTGTACTCTTCGGCCTGGTGGTCTGAAAGATTGGCCTTGTCTATCAAATATTGTTTTACCACTTCATCTTGCAACTTAGGGATTTTTACAATCTGTGTACGAGATAAAATAGTGGATAAAATTTGCTCCTGATTTTGTGCAATCAAGATAAAAAGCGTGTTTGCAGGTGGTTCTTCTATTATTTTAAGCAGCGCATTTCCTTCCCTATCTAAATATTCGGGCAGCCACATGATGAGCACTTTGGTATCTGCTTCGAAAGCTTTGTAGCTTAGTTTCTTGATAATATCATGTGCTTCGGCGATGTTGATGTTGGCCTGCTTATTATCTGCGCTAAGTTTAGAGCGCCAAATATCTAAATCGAAGTAAGGATTTTCGAGCACCATGTTGCGCCACTCTTCCAAAACATCGGTAGCTATTTTTACATCCTTTGATGCAAAAAATGGATAGGAGAAATGTAAGTCTGGATGAATTAGGCGTTCGTATTTACGGCAAGACGCACATTCTCCGCAGCTATCAGTCGCCGTTTTTTGTAAACAGTTGATGTATTGGGCATAAGCAATAGCTATTGGCAAAGCACCGCTTCCGGCAGGCGAAAGAAAGAGTTGCGCATGGCTCACCCTGTTTTCGGCTACGGTTTGTAAAAGATGTTGCTTTACCTCGTCTTGTCCTATAATCTCTTTAAACTGCATTGGTGCAAAATAAGAAATAGATGTGAGTATTGAGATATGAGATGTGAGATTTTAGTGTCTTTCTTCTGTTGCGCCAGCATGATTCAAGTGTAATCATTCTGCCGACTTTGTATATGGGGCTGTGTGTGACAAAGCTTTAGCATACTGTGTCTTTGCGGGGGAGGGTAACCACTGTGACAATCTCTAAGTTCATTAGCCCATTTAATTAACTCCAGATAGCGCTGATCCATCTTTTCTCGTTATACTTAGCATGCATACTTTTTAACGTTGATCTAAATTCACTCATTCTTCTAAAACCTCTACTAACCATCGTAGCAGTCACTTCTTTTTTCAACCTCTGGAATTACTTTGCTTAAAGTTACGGGTGCTGCATTCCGATGGTGTGGAAAATTGCTTTGAATCAACCAGGAATTAGGGAGGGAAAACGAGCCTAAGTAAAGATTTACCGGGTTAACTAGACCGGATTGAAACGGAAACCCCGGAGGCAAGCGTAGCGCAGCCGAGGAGTTGGAGTGTAAAGCCGGACTAACGCTAATTGAAAAACGGATATTGCTCTTCAAAAAGGGATTATTTACGTCCTTTACAAGCTAAATCTAAAATCATAAATCTAAAATCGACAATCAATTTGTACTTTTGCGGCTTAAACATCTGAAATAAATATGTTAAGAACAACTACTTGCGGTGCGTTAAACCTCGAAAACTTGGGCGAAAACGTTACTTTGTGCGGCTGGATGCAGAACTCTAGGGATTTAGGTGGAATGACTTTTATCGACATCCGCGATCGTTATGGCATTACCCAATTGGTATTTAACATGAACGATAATGCCGATTTGTGCCAGCAGGCCCGCGAACTTGGTAGAGAATTTGTGATTAAAGTAAGCGGTACAGTGGTTGAGCGTACCAATAAAAACAAAGATATCCCGACGGGAGAAATCGAAATCAAAGTTACTGCTTTGGAGATTTTGAACGCTGCTAAATTGCCGCCTTTTTTAATTGCTGATGAAACTGACGGTGGCGACGATTTGCGTATGAAATATCGTTACTTAGATTTACGCCGTAACCCAGTGCGCAACAATATGGTGTTGCGTCACAGAATGGCTCAATCGGTACGTAGGTATTTAGATGGATTGGATTTTATTGAGGTAGAGACACCTGTTTTAATTAAATCTACACCAGAAGGTGCCCGCGATTTTGTGGTGCCTAGTCGCATGAACGCAGGTGAGTTTTATGCTTTGCCGCAATCGCCACAAACCTTTAAGCAATTGCTAATGGTTTCTGGTTTCGATAGGTATTTTCAAATTGTGAAATGCTTTAGAGACGAAGATTTGCGTGCCGACAGACAGCCAGAGTTTACACAAATAGACTGCGAAATGTCGTTTGTAGAGCAGGAAGATATTTTGAACGTTTTTGAAGGTTTGATTAGAACTTTGTTCAAAGAAATCAAAGGCATCGATTTGCCAGAAGTGCCTCGCATGCAATACGCTGATGCGATGCGTTTATATGGTTCTGATAAGCCAGATACCCGTTTCGAGATGTTGTTTGTAGAAATGAACGATATCGTTAAAGGCAAAGATTTTGCTGTTTTTGATAATGCAGAATTGGTGGTGGGCATTAACGCCAAAGGTTGCGCACACTATACCCGTAAGCAGTTAGATGAATTAACAGATTTTGTTAAAAAACCTCAAATTGGAGCTACCGGGTTGATTTACATGCGCCACAACGAAGATGGCTCGTTAAAATCATCGGTAGATAAATTTTACAACGAGGATGAACTGCAAAAATGGTCGGCAGCATTGCAAACCCAACCAGGCGATTTGGTATTGGTTTTAGCTGGCGCCGTGAAAGAGAAAGTGCAGAAACAAATGAACGAATTGCGTTTAGAAATGGGTTCTCGTTTGGGTTTACGCGATAAAGATAAGTTTTCGGCACTGTGGGTGCTAGATTTCCCGCTTTTAGAATGGGATGAAGAAAGTGAGCGTTACCATGCCATGCACCATCCGTTTACTTCGCCAAAACCAGAGGATATTGCTTTGTTAGATACCAAACCTGGTGAAGTGAGAGCAAATGCTTACGATATGGTATTGAATGGTACTGAAATTGGTGGTGGTTCTATCCGTATACACGATAAAGAAACACAGGCTTTAATGTTTAAGCATTTAGGTTTCTCTGATGAAGAAGCGAAAAAACAGTTCGGTTTCTTATTAGATGCCTTTGAATATGGCGCACCTCCGCATGGTGGTTTGGCTTTTGGTTTCGATCGTTTGGTGTCGTTATTTGCGGGCTTAGATACTATTAGAGATGTGATTGCTTTCCCTAAAAACAACTCGGGCCGTGATGTAATGATTGATAGCCCAAGCACCATTGATGATAAGCAACTGAAAGAACTGAAAATTAGTACAGTTGGCAGTTAGTTAGCTGCGAACAGTTAGCATAAATCTAGAGCCTCGATTTATCGGGGCTTTTTGATATAGGCAAAATCTAATGCTTCATAAAAAAGTATAGTTTTTGTCTATGCGTCTATCAAAATTTAGTATCGGTTTTGGATTGTCTTAGCGTTGGTTTTACACTATCTTTGCGGCAAGAAAATTTAAAAACAAAAATAATTATGAGTTTCGTAGGTAAAAAATTCCCTAGTATTACAGTTGATGCCATGTCTGAAATGGGCGATGATTTAAAAATCAACGTATTTGAAGAAGCAGTAAAAAATAACTCTAAAGTATTATTATTCTGGTATCCAAAAGATTTCACTTTTGTTTGCCCTACCGAATTGCATGCTTTCCAGGCTGCTTTAGGAGATTTCAAAGAAAGAAACACAGTAGTAATTGGTGCTTCTTGCGATACTAACGAGGTTCACTTTGCTTGGTTAAACACAGCTAAAGATAACGGTGGTATAGAAGGCGTAACTTACCCTTTAATTGCTGATACACACAGACAATTAGCTGGCACTTTAGGCATCTTAGATCAAGAAGTAGACTATACCGAAGAAGGCGAAGAAGTTTTCTCTGGTTCTAACGTATCTTACCGTGCTACTTACTTAATTGATGAAACTGGCAAGGTATTTCACGAAAGTGTAAACGATATGCCTTTAGGTAGAAACGTGAAAGAATATCTGCGTTTAATTGATGCTTACGCTCACGTACAGAAACATGGCGAAGTTTGCCCTGCTAACTGGGAAGAAGGCAAATCGGCAATGAACGCTACCAGAACCGGCGTTGCTGAGTACCTAAGCGCTAACTAATTAGAACAGAAAAACCACAAAGGCACAAAGAGCACGAAGTATAAAGAAAACCTTTGTGTTTTAGTGCCTTTGTGTTTAAAAATCTTTTAAAATCATGTTTTTAGAATTAACAGAAGATAGTTTAGGCCAATACCTTTCGGATAACCCTAAAGTAATGGTGCAATATGCGGCTTCTTGGTGTGGCAACTGCCGTATTATGAAACCAAAGTTTAAAAAATTAGCAGCAGAGAATGAAGATGTTGCGTTTTTAATTGTTGACGCCGAGAAGTTTCCTGGCTCTAGACAGTTTGCAAAAGTTGACAACTTACCCACTTTTGCGGCTTTCCAAAACGGAGCTTTGGTTGATCAGGTTCAAACCAACAAAGCAGAAGTGCTAACTGATTTATTTACCAAAATCAAGTAATCATGAAGGTTCCAGTGATAAGACAGTTTTTCGAAAACTCAACTCCTGAGCAATTAAACGCAACTCTTGAAGTATTAGAAGCTTTTTGTGAGTTTAGAGGTGTAAGCGATGCTGAGGTTGATTTAGCCGGAGAAATGATTACCAACATTTGTGGCGCTTTAGAAGTACACGAAAGTGTAAACGGGGGTTTAGAGCCTCGTGAAGCCTTAAATGCTTTTTCTGCAAAAGTAATGGGTTCTATTGATAGATAGTTTGTTAAGAAATATCAAAAAGAGGCTGTCTCAAAAGTAAAATAATGCCGTCATTTCGACGATCAAAGGAGGAGAATTGAAAATCAACGAAGTTAAATCTCTTTCAGAAGCACTTCTGAAGCAGATCTCTCTCTAACGTTCGAGATGACGAGCGACTTTTGAGATAGCCTCTTTTTGATTAAAGATTTTTCTTATACAAATTATAAAGTACCCGCTTATCAAAATCAGTCAAGATGGGTGTAATATCTGATTGGATATAGTGAATTTTAAATGCTTCGATTGCGTAATTTGGGCGCTGTAGGTTATAGCCAATTACTTTTAAGCCAACCATTGGGTCAAAATTTTCGGGAACGCTGTCTAAAACGTCATCATACCATAAACCATAACCTTGTTGGGCCAAAGTTTTCCAAGGGAAATTTTTAGGGTCGTTTTTGCGGCCCGGTGCAAAATCGGCATGACCAATAAAATTAGCTGTTGGGATGCTGTACTTCTTCTTCAAAGTCTTTAGCAATGCACATAAACTGGTAATTTGGGCGTCTGTCCATACGTCGGTGGTACCATTATTATCCATTTCTATGCCAATAGAGCAAGAATTCATATCGGTAACCTGGCCCCACTTACCCGCACCAGCATGTTGCGCCCGTAAGTAATCGTTAACCATTTGTACTACTTTGCCATCTCTGCTTACTACATAGTGCGAGCTGGTTCCGGTACGCGGAATGGTAAAAGTTCTTAGCGTTTGGCCTAGCGAATCTTGTGCGGTATGGTGTATCATCACAAAATTTGCTTTTCTAATGCCCATGTTGGTGGTGCCTACAAAATATTGCTCATTAAAAAGCGAATCAATTTGTTGGTTCTTTGGCGGCGTGGCAGCGATAATCTTAGCAAACGATTTTGCATTGTTTTTATAAACTTTATCGGTAGCCTTGTATTTGTAGGTGCTACAGGCAATAAGGAATAACAATGCCGATGATAGGAAGACGATTGAAAATTTGTGCGATTTCATTTTATGGTTTGTTAAAAATTTTGAAAAATTATCTTAGCGGAAGTAATTGGCTAATTAGTAACTAAAACTTCCAACTCTTTGTGTACTTTGCGGCTTTGTGGTTAAATTTGAACTTTTTAATTTTTACTAATTTAGCACATTAACGCAAAAACCCGAAAAAACAATCGAATATGCGCAAAATAAATAGCAAAATTGTTAAGCCTATACTGCTAGGCGCTGTAATAGCAACAGCTTTAACGGCATGTACAGGCAAAAATTCTACCGAAGAAACCTCGGCTAAAAAAGATGTTGATTCTTTAACTGAATATGTAGCACAACGACTTCCAATATACGAAAAGGTGAGATTGAGCACCGATTTGAATTTATTGACACCAAATGAGCGCAAGGTTTTGCCTTTACTAATTGAAGCGGCGCAAATTATGGACGAGCTTTTTTGGAAGCAGGCATATCCGCAACGCGACAGCCTGTTAGCAGCGATTAAGGATGAAAAAACTAGGGAGTTTGTGAAGATTAACTACGGTCCATGGGATAGGTTAAACGGCGATAAACCTTTTGTTGCCGGCATTGGCGAAAAACCACTCGGCGTTACTTTTTACCCTTTGGATATGACCAAAGAAGAATTGCAAAAATCTGATGTAAAAGACAAGCAAGGGCTTTATTCTGTAATTATTAGAGACGCTGGCAAACTTACCTCGGTGCCTTACCGCATTTATTTTGCTACAGAATTACAAAAAGCAAGCAGCTTATTAAAACAGGCGGCTTTGTTGGCTGATGATGCCGGACTAAAGAAATACTTGAACCTAAGGGCAGATGCCTTAGTGACCGATAACTACACGGCGAGTGACTACGCTTGGTTAGACATGAAATCGAACGGGCTGGATATCATTATTGGCCCAATAGAAAATTACGAAGACAAATTATTTAACGCCAGAGCCTCTTTTGAAAGCTATGTACTTGTTAAAGACAAAGAGTGGAGTAAAAAGCTAGCCAAATACGTTTCGATGCTGCCAGAACTGCAAAAAGGCTTACCAGTAGATGCCAAGTACAAGAAAGAAGTACCAGGAACCGATTCTGAATTGAATGCTTACGATGTAGTTTACTACGCTGGAGATTGCAACGCCGGATCTAAAACCATTGCGGTAAACTTGCCGAACGACGAAAAAATTCAACAAGAAAAAGGAACTCGCCGTTCGCAGTTGAAAAACGCAATGAGAGCCAAATTCGATAAAATTTTGGTTCCCATCTCCAAAGTGTTGATTGATGCCACCCAACAAAAGCACATTAAATTCGATGCTTTTTTTGCCAATGTAATGTTTCATGAAGTGGCTCATGGCTTGGGTATTAAAAACACGGTTACAGGCAAAGGCATGGTACGTACCGCTTTACAAGAGCAATATTCTTGGCTAGAAGAGGGCAAGGCCGATGTTTTAGGCTTGTATATGGTTACTGGCCTGCTAAAGAAAGGAGAATTAGAAGGTGATATTAAAGATTTTTATACCACTTACATGGCTGGAATTTTACGCTCGGTACGTTTTGGAGCTTCTAGTGCCCACGGCAAAGCAAACATGCAGTGTTTTAATTTCTTCCAAGAAAAAGGTGCTTTTGAACGTACTGCTGCTGGAACCTACAAGGTAAATTACGATAAATTTGCCGATGCCATGAACGAGCTGAGCGCCGTAGTTTTGGCCTTGCAAGGCAATGGCGATAAAGCTGCCGTAGAAAAAGCTCAAAAGGAAAGAGGAATTATCAAGCCAGAATTACAATCAGATTTAGATAAACTGGCTCAAAAAGGCATTCCGGTAGATGTGATTTTTGAGCAAGGTGTAGATGTGTTGGGAATGAAATAATTAGCCCCTCCAACCTCCCCAAAGGGGAGGCTTACAAAAATGGAGCTAAAAATTTTGTATAAATTCCATGTATTAAAAAGGCGCTTGATGACTTTTCAAACCGCTTTTTTTATGTGAATTATTCTTCGTTGCTAAAAAATGAAAATTTCTTGTAACCTTTCGCACTCCTTTTTCGTCTACTAACTACAAACTAATAAAAAAGGCTTTTGGTCTTTTTAAAAACTAAGCGAAATTTTTTAAAAGTTAAAAAATACACCAAACAGGTGGAGGGATTTTTATGCCCAAAAATTAGGAACCAAAACATACGGAAATGAAGAAAATATACTTATTAATAATTGCCTTTTTAACATCGATTTCTATTTTGGCTTCGGCAAATAAAGGAAAACAGAACGATGTGAACGGAACGGTTTTAGATGAGCAACGTAGACCGATAGACTATGCTACCGTAGGTTTATTTAAGGCTTCGGACTCTTCTTTGGTTAAAACTGCAATGACTACTCCTGAAGGAAAATTTAACTTTCCAAACATCATTGCTGGTAGTTATTATATCAAAATCAATATGATGGGCTACCAAATTTATAAAGGAAAGCCTTTTGCAGTTGGCGAAACGGTTTTGAACCTCCCGGATATTTTATTAAAAGCCGATAGCAAAACCTTAAATACGGTAAGTGTAACCGCTGTAAAACCCCTCTTAGAGCGTAAAGCGGATAAAATGGTAATGAATGTTGAGAACAGCTCTGTTGCCGTTGGTTCATCGGCGCTGGAAGTACTGCAAAGAGCCCCAGGGGTTACGGTAGATCAAAATGACCGTATCTCGATGCAGGGTAAACAAGGCGTACTGATTATGCTAGATGGCAAACAAACCTATATGAGCCAGGCTGATGTGGCAAATTTATTGCGCAACATGCAAAGTTCTGAGATTGAAACTATCGAATTGATTACCAACCCGTCATCTAAATACGATGCTTCTGGCAACTCGGGTATCATCAACATCAAAACTAAGAGGTCTAAAAATGGTGGTGCCAATGGTAGTTTTGTTGCCGGTACAGCTTACGGAAAAAATTTAAGAGGAAACACAGGTTTAAACTTAAACTACAGAAACAAAGGTGTTAACGTTTTCGGAAGCTATAACTTTAATAAAGGATCTAGATCAAACATCATCGACATAGATCGTGTAGCTAACGCGACCGCTACCAGTGCGCAAACTTATTTTTCGCAAAAAGGTGGCGATGATAGGGATTTCGAAAACAACAACTTTAAAGTAGGTGCAGATTTTTTCTTGAATAAGAATAACACGATTGGCGTGCTAGCTACAGGCTACTTAAACAGCGCTAATCAGGATTCTTACAATAAAACAAATATTGGCAAGTCTTTTAACCAACTAGACTCGATTTTAAATACCACTAACTTAAATGCATCTAGCTACCGAAATTTTGCTTACAACTTAAATTATAAATCGGTATTAGATACCACAGGCCAAGAATTAACCTTTGACGCTGATTATTCAAAATATAAGGGCACAGACAGGAGCGATTTGGTAAATACATTAACTTTTCCAGATGGTTCTTTTGTAAAACCAACTGGCCGGCTGAGGAATAATACGCCGAGCAATATCAACATTAAAGCGCTGAAAGTGGATTACACCTTGCCAATTAACAAAACCACTAAGTTTGAAGCTGGGGCTAAAAGTAGCTGGGTAGAAACAGATAATGATTTACAGGCTGAAGAATTTGTGGGCAATGCATGGCAAAATGATGGGCGTAGAAGCAACCGATTTGTATATGACGAAAACGTAAATGCCATTTATGCCAATTTAAGTAAACAGTTTAAAAATACGAGTGTGCAGTTGGGTTTAAGAACCGAGCAGACCAATTCTAAAGGACATTTAATCACTACCAACAATGTAGTAGAGCGTAGCTATTGGGATTTCTTTCCAACTATTTACGTGCAACAAACGCTGTCTAAAAACCATCAATTAGGCGCTTCTTATGGACGTAGAATTGATAGACCTAGTTACGACGCTCTAAATCCTTTTATTTTTTATTTGGATGAATATACTTACAACCAAGGAAATCCTTTCTTAAAGCCGCAATACACCAATAATTACGAGGTAAATTACACGTTTATGCAAAGGTATTTCTTAAATCTAGGTTACAGTGCTACCAACGATGCCATTACCGAAGTAATTTTACCGAACGAAGAACGTAAAGCGCTGTTTCAAACCAATGAGAACTTGGCCACTCAAAAGGTACTTTCGGCTAATTTAACGGTACCTGTTAAAATTAAAAAATGGTGGAGCATGAGCAACAACCTCAACGTTTTTCACATGGCTTTTGAAACACCAAACTTAAATGGCCAAGCTTTAAAAACCGGGCAAACTTCTTACCAATTCCGTATGCAAAATAGCTTCATCATTATGGATGGATTAACTGCGGAGCTTAATGCAAATTATGAATCGCCGTTAACTTACGGAACATTAGATTTGGAAGAAAGAACTTTTATCGATTTCGGGATAAGCAAAGCGATTTTAAAGAAAAAGGGCAGCTTAAAATTTGCGGTATCAGATGTGTTTGACACTAACAGAGCCAGGTTGAAAAGTGCATTGCCCGGCTTAGATTATAGCTTATATCAAAAAAATGAAACCCAGTTGTTTCGCCTAAACTTTACTTACAGGTTTGGTAAAAACGAAATTAAGCCTGCTCGTAGACGCTCTACAGGAACGGAGGCAGAGCAAGGAAGGATGAAGAATTAATTGTTGAGTTCTTGGGCTATAAAAAGAGGCTGGTCATAATTTTTTTATGATATAGCCTCTTTTCATTTAATGGCTACTTTAACCTAAGCCAATACCATCTCTATATGCGGAATTTCGTCTTCAAGGTATTCCTCACTATCTTTTACAAAGCCGAAACTTTCATAAAATTTCTTCAAATACAACTGTGCGCCAATGCGTATGGGACACTTGCCATAGGTTTCGTAAACTTTTTCGATGCTTTTTTCCATCAGAGTAATACCGGCGCCTACACCTCTGTATTTCGAGTTAGTCAATACACGGCCAATGCTAGCCTCTGCAAAAGAAACTCCAGGCGGAACTATTCTTGTATAGGCAACTAAATTATCGCCATCCCAAGCCATTAAATGGTGGCATTTGAGATCCTTGCCATCTACATCTTGATAATTGCAGTGCTGTTCAATGATAAAAACCTCGCTTCGCAAGCGCAGTATGGTATAAAGCTCTAGTTTCGATAATTCATCGAATGATTTGTAAGTCCAGTTTAATATTGGCGTTGCCATAGGGAATGATTAAATGAGTAATTGACTAAATGATTAAGTTCCCGCAGATTTACACAGATTTATCCGCAGATTTTGACAGATAACCGTACTGCGTAAATCTGCGGGCAAATTTATTGAATTTATCGAAAATACCTTAAACACATTGGTCAACGTTCTGCCTTCGGACTTTCCGCCTATTAACTTCCGACTTCTAAGCCAAGTTTCTACCCGCATTTACGATCCCGTAAACCGTTCTAATAGCCAATTTCTCGTAAGCTTGCTGTTTTTCCTCACTTAATTCGCCTTGCAACTTATCCAGCGCAAAATGTTGGATTAAAACCAGCGGCAGAATAATTTTTTCTCGTACCGCAATTGATTTTTTCTCTACCGGATAGTTTTCCATTAACGTTTCGTGTCCAGTTAATTTTAGCAGCATCGATTTAGAGAGTTCAAATTCTGCATGCAGCTGCTTCCAAAACGCTCCGAATTGTTTGTTATTAGCTAGATAAGCAGTAATCTCAAAATCAGACTTGCTCATAGACATAATGCAGTTATCCACAATCGTCTTAAAATAACCCGATTGCTGATAGGTTTTCTTTACCTGCTCCCAATTGCCCAGATCTTCTTGTGCTTTTAAGGCTGTACCCATGCCGTAAAAACCTGGTACATTTTGCTTCAGCTGACTCCACGAAGTTACAAAACCAATAGCACGCAAATCGTCTAATTTAAGCTTGGTGCCCGCGTTTCTTTTTACCGGCCTACTGCTGATAGTAATTTTGGACAATAAACTCAAGGGAGATAGCTTCTCTAAATATTCTAGAAACAATGGATCGTTACGTAGATCAATATAAGCTTGGTAACTGTCTTTTGCCATTTTATTCAGAATATCAAAGTTCTCTTTATCTAGCAACACGTTGTGCTTTGCTTTAACACCAGATGAAATCCCTGCATTAATTAACTGCTCAATATTAAATGCGGCACTATCAACAGAACCATATTGTGAACTGATGGTTTGCCCTTGTACCGTTAACTGGATATTCTTATTTGCTATCTCTTTACCCATGGAAGCGTAGAAACGATGTGTTTTACCGCCGCCACGAGCCGGAGGGCCACCTCTACCGTCAAAAAATGCCAATTGAATGTTATGTTCTTCGGCTACTTTGGTTAGGGCTACTTTGGCAGTAAAAATAGACCAATTGGCCATTAAATACCCTCCATCTTTCGTGCTGTCAGAGAAGCCCAACATAATGTGCTGCTTGCCGCCTCTTAAAGCCAAATGCTTTTTATAGAAAGGATGCGTGTACAATCTCTCCATAATTTCGCCCGCACCTGTCAAATCATTTACAGTTTCAAAAAGCGGCACAAAATCAATCGTTAAATCTTCTGCTTCCCATCCATTCCAAAGAAAAAGCTCCATTAATTGCAAAATATCGCTTGCTTGCTGGCAGTTACTGATAATGAAACGGTGACAAGCTTCTTCGCCATTTTTCTGTTGAATATCCTTGATCTCAGAGATGGTCTGCAAAGCATCTTTAATCAAATTATCCTGCTCATCAGCATAGATGATTTTTGCTGTTCTAAAAGAAATAGCCTTCAGCTTTTCATCTTCAGATAAACTATCATAGCCTTCGCTATAAAGAGAATTAATTGGTTTTTGGCTTCGGCAATACTGATGCACCCTTCTCAAAACCCGACTATCTTGTCTAATATCTAGCGATGCGAAATGACAACGATAAAGCTCTACTTTTCTTAAAAGATCTTGTACCACATTCACAAACAAACCATCATGATACTTATTCAGCGTATCAACAATATCGTTAAGGTTTTTAATGATGTAATCTGAAATGTCTTTTTCTTCTATAGTGTTGTTAAAAGCATTTTCATAGAACAGCTCTTGCAGTAAATTGATGCTCTCTTCTACCCCTCTAAAGGTAATACGCCTTTTAATATTTCTGAAATCGCGATAGTAGCACCTAAACAAAATTTGTCTTAGCATTTTAGAAACTTCAAGTGTAGTTTGCGCCTTCACGTTCGGATTTCCATCTCTATCGCCCCCTGGCCAAAAACCTAGTTCAATTACTTTTTTAGGATCGATATGGTATTCACTTAACAACTGGTTTAAACCCGTTTGGATATTAGCTGCTGCAAAATAGAATACGTTTTCTAAGTACCAGGCTAAGCTCAAAGCCTCGTCTACTGGAGTTGGCGATTTTTTGTTGAAGAACGGCGTTTTACCTAATTGCTGCAACAATTGGTTAATAGTGGTAAAATCGTTTGCCTTAATTGCCGATGTTAAATCGTTGATGATTCCTAAAACCGGACCTGGGTAAAACTGTGTAGGGTGCGCCGTGAGAACTAATCTTAATGAAAACTCCTCTACCAGCTTGTCAATTTTCTCATGCAGGTTCGCATCATCATTTGCTTTAAGAAACAAGGCCCGTAAAGAACTTTGCTCGTCGCTAACGTTCAATTTCGTAAAAGAAGCATCTTCTACCGCATCAAAAAGCACTACTTGCCGTTCAATGTACTGTATAAACCTAAACAACAAATCTACAACAGCGGTTTCATCCTTATCCTGAACATACTTTTCAAAAAACTTCTCAATCAGCTCGTTTGGCTTCTCATGGTTTTTAATGCCGTCTTCACAGCTCTTAAAAAACAAAGGCAAAAGCGTACCTGTATCTTTAATCTTGTAAAACGGAAGCGTAAGAAACAAACTGTTGTACAATTCGAAACGAGAAATAACCTCGTTGTTAAAATAATATTCGCGTTGACTGGGTTGATTTAATTGCATCCCGAAAAATAAGTTATATTTTTTTGTTACAAAAATAAAAATCGATTTTTAACGAGTATTTTGGTAGACTTTAGCAAACACTAACATATATTTTGAATATTTAATAAATAATTGCTACCTTGTACTTATTAAAGGTTAAACGTAAAAATCTTTTAAAAGCATTACAAAGCGGCATTTTAGCTTTGTAAAAAATTGTTAATTTTTTGGGAAAAACGTTCCGATGTAAAAATCGGAACGTTTTATTTTTGCTATCCTTTGCAAAACCGCATTAGAAATCATTGCTTATCATTATTCGACTTTCGATTTGTTTCCATAACGGTTAAATTTCTCTATTTTTAGGCAACCAAATCCTTTCGCTCATTATGAGAAAAATATCTCTTTTTACATGCTTTTTAATTTTTTGTGGAATATCTCTGCTTTTTCTGGCCTTTAAGCCTAAAAATGAGCAAAGCTGGATAAGAATTAATCTATTAGGCTACCAGCCTAAAGCAATAAAAGTAGCCGTGTGGGCAAGCAAAGGAAACAATGTTCCGAAAAACTTTGAATTAGTAGATAAAAAAACAGGAAAAACGGTTTATTCATCTAATAAAATCCAAGTATTTGGCGCTTATGGGCCATTCAAAACATCGGCTAGGTTAAATTTCTCTGAGTTTAAAATACCTGGCAATTATTACCTCAAAGCCGAAGGCGCTACTTCTCCGGAGATCATCATCAACGAAAATGTTTATAAAAACACGGCCGATTTCGCCCTGCGATACATGCGCCAGCAACGTTGTGGTTATAATCCGTTTTTAAAAGATAGCTGCCACACCCACGATGGTTTTGTGGTTTATGGCAAAGAAGGTGGAATAAAAGATAGTACCCATTTTGATGCAGTTGGTGGTTGGCACGACGCCAGCGACTACCTGCAATACAGCACCACCACCGCCAATGCAACTTACCATTTGCTAATGGCCTATCGTGATTTTCCAAAAGCATTTTCGGATACCAAATTGGCCACAGGCCTAGATGGTAAAAACGGCATGGCTGATGTGCTGGATGAAGCCAAATGGGGTTTAGATTGGTTGATGAAAATGCACCCACAGCCTAATATCATGTTTAACCAACTGGCAGATGATCGAGATCATAGCACGATGCGCATCCCGAAAGAGGATAGCCAGTACGGAAAAGGTTTTGAACGGCCTTTGTACTTTATTGATGGAAAACCGCAACAACGAGGCAAATTTATGAACGATACCAAAGGCACCAGCTCTACAGCAGCGAAATTTGCTAGTGCTTTTGCTTTGGCCAGCGAACTTTATAAAGACGAATCTTACGCTATTGATTTGGCAACAAAAGCAAACACCGCCTACCAATATGCCATCAAGAAAAAAGGGGTTACCCAAACTGCTTCGGTAAAGTCGCCCTATATTTATGCAGAAGACAATTGGGTAGATGATATGGAGCTTGCTTTGGCAAAAACTGGAAAAATTACCGGCTATGGCACAAAATCGTTAGACTCTGCTTATTACTATGCTATGCAGGAACAAGTTACCCCCTGGCTTATTGCCGATACCGCCAAACATTATCAATGGTATCCATTTATTAATTTAGGGCACTACGAACTTGCGAAGCAATCTTCTGGAGATAGAAAAAGAGAGCTGATAGATTACTACAAACAAGGAATTACCCATGTATGGAACAGAGCCAAAAACAATGCTTTTTACAGAGGTGTTCCCTTTGTTTGGTGCAGCAACAATTTAACGGTTGCTTTTGCCATGCAATGTATGTGGTATAAACAGTTAAGCGGCGATGGCACTTTTTCTGAACTAGAGCAAGCAAATTTCGACTGGATTTTTGGTTGCAATCCGTGGGGAACAAGCATGGTTTACGGCTTGCCAAGTTGGGAAGATACGCCAACCGATCCTCATTCTGCTTTTACGCATTTGGGCAAATATCCTATTGACGGTGGACTGGTAGATGGACCTGTTTATACCAGTATTTATAAAGGGTTAATTGGCATACAGCTTACAAAGCCTGATGCTTATGCTGAGTTTCAAAGTGATTTGGCCGTTTACCATGATGACTATGGCGATTACAGCACCAACGAACCAACGATGGACGGGACGGCTTCGTTAGTTTATTTGTTAGCGGCTTATGATAGCAAAACGGCAAAGGATTTATCGAGTTACAAAAAAGAACAAGGCGCTATCATTAGAGGTGATGTAAAGGAAAAACAATTAGCTATCGTATTTACCGGCGATGAATATGCGGATGGTGCCCAAAAAATCATATCAGCTTTAGACAAGGAAAAAATTAAAGCTTCTTTCTTTTTAACGGGTAACTTCTACAGAAACTCCTCTTTTTCATCTTTTATTAAGAGCGCAAAAGCAAAGGGACATTATCTGGGTGCTCATTCAGATCAGCATTTGTTATACGCCGATTGGAAGAAACGCGATTCGCTTTTGGTTTCTAAAAAACAGTTTAACGATGATTTAGCAGCCAACTATACCGCTATGGCGAAATTTGGGATTAGCAAAAAAGCTGCGAATTACTTTTTGCCGCCTTACGAATGGTACAACCAAGCCATTGCCAACTGGACAGAAGATTTAGGCTTAAAGCTCATCAATTTTACGCCGGGAACCCGCTCAACAGCAGATTATACCTATCCAGAAATGGGAAAATCTTACAGAACGAGCGATGAAATTTATCAATCTATCGTTGAACTGGAAAAAAAACAAGGCTTAAATGGTTTTATATTGCTGCTACATGTGGGTACCGACCCACGTAGGAAGGACAAATTTTATGACAAGTTACCCGAATTATTGAAACACCTTAAACAAAATAATTACAAGGCAGTAACGGTTAATCAATTATTAGGGAATTGATGTAATAGCTAAACGTGATGACATGATCATTAGCTGAGGAATGGCATTATCACATTAGCTAATTATCTCATTCATTCATTATCTCATTATCATATCAGCTAATCATCACATTCATAAATAGCTACATTAGCTAATTCTCACATTAAAAATGTTTAGTTTTTGATTGAAATAACTAACTTTGCCGCAAAAGTTTTAAACATGAGCAATTCAGAAAATAAAAACAATTTTGATTGGGTTTGGTATGTAATTGGTATGGTGGCATTTGTACTTGCTTTTTCTGCCGTTACTTTACACATTGGTTATCTTTTCCTTGCAGCTATCATCGGCTTAATTTTCGGTGGAGTTTTCTTAAATAAGATTGTAAAAGGAAGAGAGTACTAAGCTTTCTTTACGTCTACTTCTGCAAAGCTGTAAAATCAAGATACACAACCAACACCCTATTTTGATGAAGAAAATAAGCTTAACAATGTTTCTTTTAGTAGGAGCATTAGCCGTAAACGCACAAAGCGCAAATACTGGAGTTACCTTTCCTAAAGTAGATGCGAGCCCTTTGGATGTAGTTTACTATCCGTTAAATACTACTAAGTCTAAAACTCCAGTAGAGCCTGTAATGCGGGTTTTATATTCTCGTCCGCAAAAAAAGGGAAGAGAAGTTTTTGGCGTATTAGAGCAATTTGACAAGGTGTGGCGTTTAGGCGCTAACGAAAACACGGAAATTCAGTTTTTTAAGCCCGTAACCATTGCTGGTAAAAAGGTTAAGGCGGGCAGATATAGTGTTTTTGCTATTCCTAGCAAAGATAAATGGACCATCATTATCAACAAACAAAATGATAAATGGGGAGCCTTTACGTATGACGAAAAGCAGGATTTGCTAAGAACTGATGTGGTGGTTAACAAGATTGAGAAAACAATAGAGGCCTTTTCTATTACTTTTATAGATGCCCCCGAGGGAGCTAACTTAGTTATGGCTTGGGATAACACACAGGTATTTTTACCCATTGAGTTTAAGAAATAAGCAACAATGCTATTATACAAAACGGAGGACAAATCATTCTCCGTTTTTTTGTGTCTTTTTTGTTCCTTTTCTAAGTAAACTATCCAAATAAACGAGCAGCAGCGCCGCGTTGATGAGCAGCACCACCATTAGTACTGTAGGATTAAGCAAAGCGCTCACATCGGCATCCAAATTAACCGAGGGCATTTTCATTTTAAAATCGGCAGTTGCAAAGGCGTAGGTCAAAAGCGCCAACAACGTCACCGAAAAAAAGCCTCCTATGGCATAAATAATTCTTTGATCTACCTTTGTTTTGAGTTGAATAGGCGCCATCTCTTGCTTTACCTGCTCCATCACATTTCTAGTAAAAGACATGGATGGCTCGTCTACCTCTAGGTGTGTGCCCAACTGTTCATTTACTGTCAACAACTCCAAATAAAGCTGTTTAAATGCTTCGTCTGTTGCTAGTTTTTTTTCTATCTCAACCTTTTCTGCAACATTGCAGAAACCATCAATATAGTTCCAAAGTTGTTCTTCTTGTGGTGTCATATCAACTCCTTTACTTCTTCTTTTAACAAAAGTTGCAATTTTTCTTTTAACCGATGTCTTGCTCTGTGCAATTTTACTTTTACCGTATTAGGTTCCATCACTAAAGCCTGTCCAATTTCCTCTAAACTTTGCTCGCCTTTGTAAAAAAGCGTAATAATTGCTGCATCGTCTGGCAAAAGCATTGCAATTGCTTCATTCAGATATTTATAGGTGGATTTTTTTTCAATTGTATTTGCATCAAACGAGCTGTCTGTATTTGCTACCTGTAAAACCTGTTCATCATTATCAATTGAGGTAGAATCCAGTTTTTTCTTCCTCAAATAGGTCATTGCGGTAGTATAAGTAATGGTATACAGCCATGTAGAAAACTTCGAAGTTTGCTTAAAGGTTCCCAAGGCTTTATATGCTTTGATGAAACAATCTTGCGCTATTTCTTCGGCATCTTCTCTATTTTTTGCAAAACGCAGCGCCAACGTAAAAACAAACCTTTGATGACGCTTAACCAACAACGCATACATGCCGGTATTACCTGCCAAGACGGAGTTAATGAGGTCTAAATCTGTTTCTGTTTGCTGCATACTTACGGCTATGACGCGAGTTTTTTACACGAGGTTACAGCAAATTACAATTTTTTGGGTTAACTGTTGATTTTGGTTAATCGGCTAGTTGTTGAAATTGGTTAACTGTTTTGGCAACTGTAAATTCGATTAAGCGATTAGCCAGTTTAATTTTAGCTTTTCATTTGTAGCTTCATCATGATGTCTGTTTGTTCGTCTTCGCCTAGTTTAAAAACATGTTTATCAAATTCAATAAACTTATTTTTCTTATAAAAACTAATAGCTCTAGCATTTTCTTCCCAAACACCCAACCAAACGTATTTTACCGCTTTCTGTTTAGCAATTTCGATGGCTTTATCATACAGCAATTGTCCTACCTTTTTCCCTTGAAATTCCTTAAGCACATAAATTCTTTCTATTTCAAGCGCATTTTTATCTTGAAGTTCTGTTTGAGACGCTCCGAAATTTACTTTTAAATAGCCAATTACAGTTTCTTCAATTACTGCTAGGTAAAATGCAGAATCTTCAGTTTTTAATTCTACCTTTAATTTTTCTTTTGAAAAGCTTTCATCTAAATAACCTTTCATATTTTCTTCGGTATTACTACCTGAAAATGTTTCATAAAAAGTTTGCCTACCAATTTTCTGTAATTGGTCAACATGGTTGATACTTGCTTGTCTTATTTCTATTTTATCCATTTTTATTTTAGTTAATTGTTGATTTGTTTAATTGAAGTAAACGACTATAGCCCTATTCGATTAACCAGTTCAAACGATTTAAACAGTTAACCCAACTTAGTGCGATACGGCTTTTAAACCGATGATAGAACCGATAAGTGTAACAATGAAGAACAACCTCCAAAAACTTGCTGGATCTTTAAATACTAGAATACCCATTAATACCGTACCAACAGCGCCTATACCAGTCCAAACTGCATAGGCAGTACCAATAGGCAAAGTTTGCGTAGCTTTAATAAGCAACAACATACTGATGGTTAAGGATACTAAAAAGCCTACAAACCACCATGCGGCTTCGGTACCACTCGTTTCTTTAACTTTACCTAAACAAGATGCAAAGGCGACTTCAAAAAGTCCAGCGATAATTAATATGATCCAATTCATTGTATTTTATTTTGCTGCAAAAATCGGTGGTTGGGCTATCATTTTATTTAACAAATGATAAAAAATAGGTTAGCCACAGATGCACAGATATCCTTTTAATATTTAAAATTCAACTGCGCCAATAAGAGTTGATAATGTTAGATGCTAATAATCGATTTTACATCTGTGCATCTGTGGCTAAAAGTTAAGTCATCATTTCGCAGCAGCTCTAATTCTGCTCAGCGAAACTTGCGTAATACCTAAGTAAGAAGCAATGTGACCCAATTGTACTCGCTGCAAAATAGAAGGCGAATGTTTAATCAAATCTTGGTAACGCTCTGTGGCGGTTTTAAACTGCAAATCCATGAAGCGCTGTTCGGTAAGCAGTAATTCTTGTTCGGCAAATTTACGCCCCCAATTGGCGATAGGTAAGTGTAGGCTATACAGCTCTTGCAAGTGATTGCTAGAAATTCTGTAAAGCGTGCTATCTTCCAAAACCTCTATACTTTCGTAGCCTGGTTTATTTTTAAAGAAGCTCAAAAAGGAGAGCATTACGCCGCCAGCTTCGCCAAACCAAATAGTAGTTTGGCCTTTATCGGTTTCTCGAAAAGCTCTAGCAATTCCCTTTTCTATAAAATAAACATATCGTTCTATCTTCTCCGCATTAATTACAACGGCACCTTTTTGCACTTCAACTCGTTCAAAACGAGACAAAAACAAAGCTTTTTCCGTTGTGGGCAACAGAAAAATTTCATCAATTTTATTGGATATAATGGTCAATTGGCGGTGGTTTGATAGTACAATTTAATTTTTTTCTACCAATAGTGTAACCTAATTTTTTTTGCTGTTGTCCTAATTCACAGAACACGGTTCGTAAAATCAATAAATGTTTAAAAGAAAAAATATAAAATTATGAGTGGAGAATTAGTAGCCATCACCATGTTTGTTGGCGCATTTGCATTAGTATTTGGCATTAGATACTTCTTAAATAAAGAAAAAATGGCCATGATTGAGCGAGGTATTGACCCAGGGCTTAGAAAGGCAACACCAAGACCATTTATCAGCTTAAAATTTGGTTTGCTGATGGTAGGTTTAGGATTAGGACTTTTAGTTGCGCTATTTACCACCCGAGGAATATTTAGCGCCAATATGACCAATGCAGAAGAAGGCCAAGCAGTAGCGGTATACTTTGGAAGTATCTTTATCTTCGGCGGCTTGGGTCTGATTTCTTCTTACGTAATTGAGAAAAAATGGCTTGATAAACAGCCTTAGTTAAATATCTCATCATTTCGAGCGTAGTCGAGAAATCTTTGAAAATGAATAGACGACCTTCTATCAAATCCAAAGATTTCTCCATTACGTTATGCTCCGGTCGAAATAACCACCTTTTGGAAAAATTATTTTTTCTTCTTCTTTTTTACAGCCCTTAAAAACTGTAAAAGCACGGTTTCATCATTTTTTAACGCCTTTTTCTCGTCTTTCTCTGTCAGTGCAACTTTCTTTAAGTAGCGCTGCAAATCTCCGGCTTCAAAAGCTTCCAATAAAATTGGATAAACGTAGGCACTCTTGCAAACCGCTCGGGTGTTTCCTAATTTGGCGGCAACACGATCTAATGCAGCTACCACTAATTTTTTAGCAGAAACCTCTGGATTTTCAGTTGAACAAACAGCCAATTGCCGCATTGCTTCTAGGGTACCTCCCCAAGTTCTAAAATCTTTAGCGGTAAAATCTCCTTCGGTTACTTCTTTAATGTATTGGTTAATCATTCCAGATTCTACTCCCTTATGTTCACCTGCTTTATTGTAAAACTGAAATAGGTGTTGACCAGGAATATCTTTACATTGCTTTACCAATTGGGTTAACCTCTTATCGGTAAGCTTAACTTCTTGCTTAACTCCTTTTTTACCGACAAAACATAAAAAAGTTCCGTTAGGTTTTTGCTTCACATGCTTGTCTTTTAAGGTGCTTAAACCGTAACTACTATAGCTTTTTTCGTAAGCGGCAGTACCAATTCTAATAAGGGTGTTTTGCAGTACAGCTACACAAATGGCTAACACCTTTTTTTCATCAAACTGCTTTCTACGTAAATCTTTTTCTACTTTTTTGCGAGCTTTGGGCAAGGCTTTTCCAAATTCCAATAACCTAAAATACTTATGGTCCGAACGTCTATTTACCCATTCGGGGTGGTAGCGATATTGTTTGCGACCAGCTACATCTATACCAACTGCTTGTAAATAGCCGTTCTTTTTGGGCGAAATCCAAACTTCTTTCCAAGCAGGAGGCAACACCAATTTTTGGATACGCTCTAACACTAACCTGTCTGTAACCTTGTTGCCCTTATGATCCTCGTAATTAAATTTTCCAGGGCTACCCTTGCGGTAAATCCCTCCCTTTTCTGGACTTACGTAAACTAAACTACTATTTTCAATAACATCAGCTGTGCTTACCATAATTTGATTTATGGCAACAACAAAAAGTAGTAGGAAATGGTTTGTATGCACTATGATTTACGCCACCTTAAGGCGACGAATAATAGAATTAAATAAATATCTAGCGCTCTCGTCCTCGCGTAGGCGGGAATCTTAATGCGCAGGTGCTTTTATAGCATTACAATCCCAGACTAAATCTGGGATGACGAACGAGGAAAGAACCCGCTATAACTACTGAGGCTTCGGCAAAATTGCTACAGTTAACCTACTTACGCAATTCATTTTACCTTTATCGGTATACAATTTAATTTCCCAAAGATGGGTTTTGGCGCCAATGTGCAGCGGTTTACAAACGCCTTTTACTAACCCAGAACTTACTGGGCGAATGTGATTGGCGTTTACTTCTAAACCCACGGCGATGTGTTTGTTAGGATCGATGCACATGTACGACGCAATACTGCCTAAGGTTTCCGCTAAAACCACCGAAGCCCCACCATGTAAAATACCTGCTGGTTGGTGTGTGCGTTCGTCTACCGGCATGGTTGCCACTAAATAATCTTCGCCAACTTCGGTAAACGTGATACCTAACAAAGCGCCAATATGGTTTTTAGGGCGGCCGTTAAGCATTTCGGGTGTAAATTCTGTAAACCAAATCATTTCTTGAAGTTAAAAGTCAAAAATAAAAAGTTAAAAAGGCATAGTTGGATCATAACCTTACAATAGTTAACAATTACAAATAACGCTCTACAATTACCTTTTTATGGTGCATTACGTGTCCCGCTAAAATATAAACCAGCGCCTTTACCGTAATTTGATTACCGTTGGCCGTGCCAAACCTGCTGAGCTCTTCTTCATTTAGCGATTGAAGCAGATACATGTTTGATTTTCGTAACAACACAAATTCTTCGCATAAACTCTCCAAGCTTCTATCACCAAAATGTGCATTGGTAACATAGTCATTTTCATCGAATCCCGGCAGCGCCGCTTTTTCTGCCCTAGCAAAGCTGGTTAACCGAAAAACCATAATCCGTTCGGTATCGATGATGTGACCAAACATTTCTTTGATGGTCCATTTGCCTGGTGCATAAGCATAATCAGCCTTATCAGAGTTGCGCTGTACAAAATCTACAAAGGTTTGAGCCTGTGTTTCTAAAACATCTAATATATTGCCCTCAACTAGGTCGATATAGCCTTTATACCACTGAGGGTAATCCTGTGTTTGTGGTGGGTTCATAAGTAATACTGCTTTTTAAAATAATCCTGAAGGTAGTTCCTTTGCCTAATTCCGAATCCTTCACAAATATTTGTCCGCTGTGGTAATTTTCAACAATCCTTTTAGTTAAAGTTAAGCCCAAGCCCCATCCTCTTTTCCTAGTGGTAAACCCGGGTTGAAAAACCGTATCGAATTTAGAACGAGGAATACCTTTTCCTGTATCTGTGATGTCAATTAACACTTCTTCTTTGGCCAAGTTTTCGATGATATTGATGGTAATCGTGCCGTCATTATCTATGGCATTTACAGCGTTTTTGAGTAGATTTTCTATCACCCAATCAAACAACGGGCCTGATAGCATCGCTCTTACTTGAGTATCGCCGGTAAGTACGAAATTGATCTTATCAGAAGTTCGGACTTTAAAATATTGCACAAAACCCTTAATCACAGCATACACTACATGATCTTCTAAAATAGGTTTAGATCCAATTTTTGAAAAGCGATCTGCAATGATTTCCAGGCGTTGAATATCATTTTCCATTTCTGCAACAAGAGGGTCTTCTTCGGCATCAAACCGAGTTTTAATTAACTCAACCCAAGCCATTAGCGAAGATATTGGCGTACCTAGTTGATGTGCTGTTTCTTTGGCCATGCCTACAAATTCTTGATCTCGTTCTGCCCTTCTTGCGGCACTAAAACCAACATAAGCAGTGATTAGAAAAAGCGCAATTACCCCCAATTGGATATAAGGGAAAAACCTCAACTGTGTTAAAATACTCGAATCTTTGTAATAGGCAATTAGTTCCTCATCGTTAATGCCTCTCATTTTAGCGGGCTTGTGCTGCTCTTTCATCTTGCTCAATTGCCTGGCAAAATAAACCGAATCGTATTCTTTGGTTTTGTTATCTGGATATAGGGTTTTGGTCGTATCTAGGCCATCCCATAAGTAAATAGAACCATCTGGATTGGTAATAATCACATCCATTTTATTGTTTTTCTTGATGGTCTCAAAAACTTCCGATAGTTGTTCGTTATCGTACATTTTCATGCGCTGCTCGGCAACTTTTACCCAAAGTAAAAACTGCGTGGCCTCTTCCCTCTCCATCTTTTTTACAAAAAAATCAGAATAAAACACTGAAGCCGCCCCAATAAGACCGGCAAATAGTAACAAAAATACTTTCCAACGCTTTTTTTTCTGATACGGATTCATGCTGAGCCAAATTACAATATCAGAACGGAAAAACAACAAAACTATGATGCTTTTTTGAAAGCATAATAGCTTTACCGCCTATTAAAACAACATAAAACCAAGGAAAAACATATCTTTGCAGCGTCTTGCGTTTTGCGCATGGCGATCAACGTGTCAAACGCTTTTCGCTTTTCGCTTTTCGCCCAACAAAATATCATGAACAAAGAAGTTAGAGTAAGATTTGCACCAAGCCCAACCGGCGGTTTACATTTAGGAGGCGTTAGAACGGCGCTTTTCAATTATCTTTTTGCCAAAAAACATAATGGCACTTTTATTTTAAGGATAGAAGACACCGACCAAACCCGTTTTGTAGATGGCGCAGAGCAATATATTGTAGATTGTTTAGCGTGGTGCGGCATTGCTCCCGATGAAAGCCCACAACAGCCTGGCGCTTCTGGCCCTTACCGCCAAAGCGAACGTAAACCCAGCTACAGGCAATACGCCGAGCAGCTAGTTGCTAGTGGTTATGCCTATTACGCATTTGATACGCCAGAAGAATTAACTGCCAAAAGAACGGAAGAACCGAACTTCTTGTACGGACAAAAAAGCCGTATGCAAATGCGAAACTCGCTTACTTTAACGCAAAGCGAAGTAAGTGAGTTGTTGGCGCAAAATGCTCCTCACGTCATTCGTATTAAAATGCCTGCCGATGAGCAGGTAACCTTTACCGATATGATTAGAGGGGTGGTAAGTTTTGATACCAATCTGGTAGATGATAAAGTACTGCTAAAAGCTGATGGCATGCCAACTTACCATTTAGCAGTGGTGGTTGATGATAAAGCAATGGAAATTTCGCACATTTTTAGGGGCGAAGAATGGTTACCTTCAGCGCCAATACATATTTTACTATGGAAATATTTAGGCTGGGCAGATAAAATGCCTGCTTGGGCGCATTTGCCTTTGATTTTAAAACCTGATGGCAACGGAAAACTCAGTAAACGCGATGGCGACAGGTTAGGTTTCCCGGTTTATGCCATGAACTGGACCGACCCAAAAACTGGCGATTTAACCAAAGGTTTTAAAGAACTTGGTTTTATGCACGAAGCTTTTGTTAACCTTTTGGCTGTATTGGGCTGGAATGATGGAACGGATAAAGAAATTTTCACTTTAGAAGAATTAAAAGCTAACTTCTCGGTAGAAAGAATTAGCAAAGCAGGTGCAAAATTCGATTTCGAGAAAGCAAAATGGTTTAACCACGAGTGGATTAAAGCTTCGAGCGTTGAGCGTTTGGCGTTAAGCGTGAAAAGTGAACTAGGCAAGTCGGGGATTGAAGTTGCCGATGACGAAAAATTAGCCACAGTTATTGAACTAGTAAAGGATAGGTGTACTTTGTTACCTGATTTTGTTGCGCAAACTTCTTATTTCTTCGCAAGTCCTGCTGAATATGATTCTGCTGCGGTTAAACCTAAATGGAATGCAGACAAAGCGGCTTTCTTTGAAGAGTTTGCAAATACTTTAAACATCGACCTAAGTGCTGTAGAATTAGAGGCAAGCTTTAAAGCGCTAGCAGAAAGCAAAGGCCTAAAACCTGGAGAAGTGATGTTACCCTTACGTATTGTATTGGTTGGCGGCAAATTTGGCACGGGTGTTTTCGACATTGTGAAATTGCTAGGCAAAGGAGAAACTCAAAATAGAATTGCCAAAGGTATTGCCGAATTTAATTCCTAAATTGGAATAAATTTAAACATCTTGTACTATGCAATGGTTCGGTAAAGGCAGCGATAATATAGAAGACCGTAGAAGTAGCGGTGGAGGAAAAGTTGCATTAGGTGGCGGAATAGGCGTCATTATTGTGATTATTGGTTTGTTTTTAGGAAAAGACTTAACGGGCTTAGTCAATCAGCTCCCCATTACCACCGAGCAAACCAGCGGCAAAAAAGGCAGTTCTGCCAATGATGACCCTGAAAAAAAGTTTGTAGCTGGGGTGCTAGAATCTACAGAGCAAGTTTGGGTAGGGCAGTTTAACCAATTGGGGCTACAATACCAGCAACCTATACTAGTTTTATTTAAAGGTGGCGTGCAAACCGCTTGTGGTGGTGCTTCGTCTGCCGTTGGGCCTTTTTATTGCCCAGGCGATCAACAAGTATACATTGACCTTTCTTTCTTCGAAGAACTAAAAAATCGCTTTGGTGCTGCCGGCGATTTTGCACAAGCCTACGTTATTGCTCACGAAGTTGGCCACCATGTACAAAACTTGCTGGGTACTTCAGAAAAAGTACAACGTGCCCGTCGTAATTTAAGCGAAAAAGAATACAACAAACTTTCGGTAATGTTAGAGTTACAAGCTGATTTTTATGCCGGCTTGTGGGCACATCATGCGCAAAACCTCAAAGATTTTAGACTAGATGCCGGAGATTTAGAAGAAGCGCTAACCGCAGCCAATGCCATTGGCGATGATAAACTCCAAAAACAAGCCACCGGCGAAGTAGTACCCGATTCGTTTACTCATGGAACTTCTGCCCAACGAATGTATTGGTTCAAAAAAGGATTCGAAAGTGGCGACTTTAACCAAGGCGATACTTTTAACACAAGTAGATAACAAAGAACCGGCTAAAACTTCAAGTTGTAAATAAAATTTTTATCCAATCATTTTTATTTACTTTTGAAAATGATCTTACTTGTTGACGATACTCCAGAGAACCTTATCTCCTTGAAAAACGTTCTCGAAAAACATGGTTTTGAAGTAGATACTGCTAATTCTGGCGAAGAGGCATTGAAAAAAGTGCTTAAAAACTCTTATGTACTCATCATTTTAGATGTACAAATGCCAGAAATGGATGGTTTTGAGGTTGCTGAAGTTATTTCTGGCTACAGTAAAGCTAAAGAAACTGCCATTATCTTTCTTTCTGCAGCCAATACCGAATTTCGTTTTATTGCGAAGGGTTATTCTTCTGGCGGATTGGACTACATCACGAAACCTGTAGATATCAACATCCTTTTACTAAAAATTAAGACTTTTTACCGTATTTACGAGCAGAGCCGTAAGCTTAGCGAAATGCAATCTATATTATTAGAGGAAATTGAATTCAGAAAAGAAGCAGAAAAAAAGAAGGATGAATTTATAAGTATCGCTAGTCATGAACTAAAAACCCCGCTTACCAGTGTAAAAGGTTATATTCAACTGCTAGAAAGAGGACTAAACAAAGGTGATATTGATCTGGTTAAAAGCCATTTGGCCAAAGCACAAATCCAGTTAGAAAAACTAAACGGCCTTATTGCTGATTTATTAGATATCTCTAAGATTGAAAGTGGAAAAATCAAGTTCAATAAGCAATATTTCGATTTCGACCAGTTGTTGAACGGAATCATTGAGGTCATCCAACAATCTAATCCGGGTTTTAAAATCGTAAAAGAAGGATCGGTTAATACCAACATTTTTGGCGATGAGATGCGCATAGAACAAGTAATTGTTAACTTTCTTACCAATGCCATTAAATACTCGCCCGGAACCGCCGAGGTCTTAATTACAGTTAACTTACAAAACAACCAGCTCTACTTAGGAGTTAAAGATTTTGGCATAGGCATGCATCCCGAACAGCTTACTAAGGTTTTTGAAAAATTTTATCGCGTGGAAGAAACTTCTCACCGTTTTCAGGGTTTAGGAATAGGGCTTTACATTTCTTCCGAAATTATTAAAAGGCACGGCGGAGAAATTAATGTTCGTTCAGTATATGGAGAAGGCTCCGAATTTTATTTTACCATACCAGTAGAACAATTAAGTTCTGACGTTTAATACTTTATATTTTTAGATGAAACTAACCTTAAAAACTAACCTGCGTATTGGTTTGGGGATTTCCCTCTTACTGCTAATCGTAAGTTCTACGGCTTCTTATATCAGTATTAAAAACCTGATTAAAAGCGCCGATTTAGTGGTAGAGAGCAATGCCATCATCAACGATGTTGACAATGTTGTTTCGATGCTTAAAGATGCAGAAACTGGGCAAAGGGGATTTTTATTAACAGGGAATACCGTTTTTTTAGATCCCTACGATAAAAGTATCAAAAGAACCGACTCTCTTTTTTCGATAGTAAACCAGGCTACAAAAGATAATGCCTTAGAGCAGCAAAAGCTTAAAGAGCTGAGAAGTATTATTGATAAAAGGATGGAGATTTTATTAAGCACCATCCAAATCAAGAAAAATAAAGGTGCTATACTAGAAAGCGCTTTATTAGAAGGCAAGCGCTACATGGATGATGCCCGACAGATTATCAGAGATATCCGAAACGAAGAAAAGAGATCCTTAGCAGAAAAAACAAAGGAGATGAATAGCCTAGCGGGCTTTTCACCCTTCTTGATCATATTTGCTGCAGTGCTATCAGTTTTAAGCACCATCTTTTTTTATCGTAAAGTAAGTTCAGAGTTTAACGAACGTGTAACACTTTTTCAACAATTACAACAGCTTAACGAAGATACCTCCAGACGAATAGATACCATTAAAAGTATTGCACATCAAATTTCTACTGGGAACTATAAAGCAAGACTTCATGAAACCTCTAAAGATGGGCTCGGCAGCTTATCAGGTTCGCTAAATCACATGGCAGAGGCCCTCCAAACGTCTTTTGCGCTGTTAGAGGATAAAGATTGGATGCAAACTGGCGTGGCTACCCTTAACGACAAGATGGTAGGCGATAAAGATATGGTTGCGCTTGCAAAAGATGTATTGGAAGCCGTAGTTGCGCATACCAAAAGTATGGTTGGTGCTTTCTATGTTTTAGAAGAAGATCAACACTTACATTTGGCTAGCGGCTATGCCTTAGCTGCCGACCATAAAAGCGCAAGAATTGCTCCAGGAGAAGGCTTGGTGGGCCAAGCTTTCCAATCTGAAAAGTTAATTTTGTTAGAAAAAGTTCCAGAGCATGTAGGTACCATTAGCTATGCCACTGGCCAAACCAGGCCAAATAGCGTGGTGGCATTTCCTATTATGCGAAACGGTTTGGTACTAGGTGTAATAGAATTAGCTACAGTAAATGCTTATCCGCAACGTAAATTAGATTTCATGACCAACGTTGCTACCAACGTAGGCATTGCCATTTACTCTGCCCAAAGTCGTAAAAAATTGCAAGACTTCTTGGAAGAAACCCAATCGCAAGCAGAAGAGCTTCAATCGCAGCACAGCGAGCTAGAAGCTTTAAATGCCGAGCTAGAGGCACAAACGCAAAAAATACAAGCTTCGGAAGAGGAGTTGAGGGTACAACAGGAAGAATTGCTACAGAGCAACCAAGAACTAGAGGAAAGAAGCGCCTTATTAGAAGAGCGCAATCAACTAATTTTAGAGCGAAACCTAGAGATTAAGCAAAAAGCAGAGCAATTGGAGCAAAGTACAAGGTATAAATCGGAGTTTTTGGCCAATATGTCGCACGAGCTGCGTACACCGCTAAATTCTATCTTGCTGCTATCAAAGCTCATGTCAGAAAGCGAAGAGCTTGAAAAAGAGTATACCGAATACGCATCGGTTATTCAAAGCTCTGGGCAGGGCTTGTTAAGCTTAATTGATGAAATTTTAGACCTTTCTAAGATAGAGGCCGGCAAAATGGAATTGGAGGTAACCGAAGTTCGTATAGATGAGGTTACAGCAGACATCAGATCACTCTTTATGCCAATTGCCAAAGACAAACATTTAGAATTGGTTATCGGTGTTTCTGGCGATGCTCCGCATTCTTTTACTACCGACAAAATGCGTTTGTCGCAAATTTTGAAGAACTTGCTTTCTAACGCATTCAAATTTACGTCTCAAGGCAAAGTAAGTTTGGCCATTGGTTATCACGAAAAAGATGATATGTTAAGTTTTGCCGTTAGCGATACAGGCATAGGCATTTCGAAAAATAAGCAAAGCTTGGTTTTTGAAGCGTTTCAACAAGCTGACGGCTCTACCAGACGTAAATTTGGCGGCACTGGACTAGGCTTATCCATTAGCAAGCAATTGGCTATGCTTTTGGGGGGTAACATTAAATTAGATAGCAAAGAGGGCGAGGGAAGTACATTTACGTTAACCATCCCAGCAAATTTCAATGAAAAGAACGAGTTAATTTTTTCTGAAATAGCCGAAGAAACGATAATAGCGCAAGAACAAACGCAAAAAGAAGAAGAAAGATTTATCGTTACTAAAATTCCTGCAGATGTAGCCGATGATAGAGATACCATTACAGCAAACGATAAAAGTATCTTAATCATAGAAGATGATACCTTTTTCGCTAAAACCTTACTAGACTTTACCCAAAAAAGAGGTTACAAAGGCTTGGTTGCAGTTAGAGGGGACGTGGGTATAGAAATGGCCCTGCAATACAACCCTTTAGCAATATTGTTAGATATTCAGTTACCGGTTAAAGATGGTTGGCAGGTAATGGACGAGCTAAAATCTAATCCGCTCACCAGGCATATTCCAGTACATATCATGTCATCGCTTTCGGCAAAAAGAGAAAGTTTGCAAAAAGGAGCGGTAGATTTTATTAACAAGCCATTTGCTTTGGAGCACATGAAACAGATTTTCGAAAAGCTGGAGTATGCGCTCAGTAAAAATCCGAAGAAAGTTTTAATTGTTGAAGAAAACAAGCAGCACGCCGAAGCTTTAAGCCATTATTTAAGCTCTTCTAATTTGCAAACCATGGTGGTTTCTAATATTAGTGAAAGTATTGATGCCCTGCAGCGTAAAGAGGTGGATTGCGTAATCCTTGACATGGGCATACCTGATAAAACCGCCTATGAAACCCTAGAAACCATCAAGAAAAGTGAAGGTTTAGAGAATTTGCCAATTATCATTTTTACCGGAAAGAACCTATCAAAAGGCGAAGAAAGTAGGATAAAACAATATGCAGATTCTATTGTTGTAAAAACCGCCCATTCTTATCAACGTATTTTAGATGAAGCTGCGGTGTTTCTACACCTCGTAGAAGAAAAAGACGGAAAAGGTAAAAAGGTAGTAAAAGCAGACACCTTACAAAATGTATCTGATGTTTTAAAGGATAAGGTAGTGCTTATTGCCGACGATGATGTGAGAAATATTTTTTCGCTTACTAAAGCTTTAGAACCTCACAAAATGAAGGTTTTACCTGCTATAGATGGCAAGGAAGCTTTGGCGGCCATTAAAGCAAATCCAAAAGTAGACGTTGTTTTAATGGATATGATGATGCCAGAGCTTGATGGCTATGAAACAACCAAACAAATTAGAGAGATGCCAGCATATAGAAACCTACCCATATTGGCCGTAACAGCCAAAGCAATGATGGGAGATCGGGAAAAATGTATCGCTGCAGGAGCATCAGATTATATCTCAAAACCCGTAGATATTGATCAGCTCATCTCCTTGTTAAGAGTTTGGCTTTATGATAAATCTAATTAGCGGAGAGAATGGAAGCTTTGCAAAAGAAAATTTTAATTATTGATGACGACAGCAGAAACATTTTTGCCCTAAAGGCGGTGTTAACTGCCAAAAAGTATAAATGTTTAGCGGCAAATGGCGCCGAAGAAGGCTTTGCGATCATCAAACAAAACCATGATGTTGGTGTAGTATTATTGGACATGATGATGCCAGATTTAGACGGCTATCAGGCTATGGCCAAAATGAGAGAAGATGAGCAGTTAAAAGATCTTCCAGTAATTGCCGTAACAGCTCAAGCCATGCTGGGGGATAAAGAACGTTGTATTGAAGCTGGTGCAGTTGGCTACATCTCTAAGCCAGTAAATGTTGAGGAGCTTATTAAATTATTAAATAATTACCTATAGTGATCTACTCTGGAACCATAAGCGATGAACAGGTAGAAATTTTGATCAATGATGTTTTAGAGCACCATGGTTATGATTTCACCGGTTATTCTAGGGCTTCTTTAAAAAGGAGGTTGGCTCGCCTATATACCATGGATAAGCATGTCAGCTTCGCAGAATTTAGGTATAAGACTTTAAATGACGAGATCTATTTTAAGCAATTTGTAGAAGGCGTAACTGTAAACGTTACAGAAATGTTTCGAGATCCAACTTTTTACAGCCTATTGCGAGAAAAAATTTTGCCCAGCTTAAACACCTATCCTTTTATACGCATTTGGCTTGCTGGCTGCTCTACTGGCGAAGAAGCCTATTCTATAGCTATTATCCTTCAAGAACTTAATTTGTTACATAAATCATTAATTTATGCTACAGATATTAACCCAACAGTACTAGAAAAGGCTGCCAATGGCATGTTTCCGCTCAGCCAAATGAAAAACTACTCTGAAAACTACATCGCTTCTGGCGGAAAAAAAGATTTCTCTTCATATTATACGGCAAACTACTCATTAGCTAAATTTGCTATGGAACTGAAAAGCAAAATGATTTTTTCTACCCATAACCTGGTTTCTGATCGTTCTTTTAACGAGTTTCAATTAATTTTATGCAGAAATGTATTAATTTATTTCGACAGACCCCTGCAATTCCGTGTTTTCCAATTGTTTGATCAGAGCTTAGAAAAGCTAGGTTATTTAGCCTTAGGCACCAAAGAAACGATAGACTTTTCTCCAATTTCTTCTTCTTATAAGAAAGTGGGCACAGATAAAGTATGGAGGAAATTAGGCTAATGAAAAAAGATGGGTTATTGGTTATTGGAGGCTCGGCCGGAAGCTTGGATGTACTGTTAAAAGTGCTGCCCGAGGTAAATCAACACCTAAATTTTGCCATTATTATTGTGATACACCGCAAGCAAGGAACCGATTCGTTGTTAACCGATCTATTAGCTCATAGAACACAACTTAGCGTAAAAGAAGCAGACGAAAAGGAAAAGCTAGAAAATGGCAAAGTCTACATTGCTCCGTCAGACTATCATTTATTGATTGAAAAAGACTTTACTTTTTCCCTAGATTATTCCGAAAAAGTAAATTACTCTCGTCCATCTATCGATGTCACATTCCAATCTGCGGCGGATGTCTTTGGAGAAAACTTGGTTTGTCTGCTCTTATCGGGCTCTAACGCCGATGGCGTAAATGGATTAATTTCGGTAAAGAAAAACGGTGGCACTACTTGGGCACAAAGCCCAGAATCGGCACAGGTAAGCTACATGCCAGAACAAGCAATTTTAAGAGCCAATGTTTCTGCAGTATTAAAAATTGAAGAAATGGCTAAATATATTAACTCTTTAGCCGCAAACAACTAGTATAAAATGACTAAAAAGGTTTTCATTTTCGACGACAACAGAGATATTTTAGAACTGTGCACCCTGATATTGGAAGGAGCAGGTTATGAAACTAAAACTTCTTGTACCTCTAACGACATTGTCAGTCAAATTTCTACTTTCGAGCCAGACTTGATTTTAATGGACAACTGGCTGCCCGATGTGGGTGGAATAGAAGCCACACAGGAGTTAAAAAAACATCCCAAGTACAAAAATATACCCGTTGTTTATTTTTCGGCAAATAACGATATTAAAACCTTGGCCGAAACCGCTGGTGCCGAAAGCTTTTTATCTAAACCTTTTGATATAGAAGAACTGGAAGAAAAAGTGGTTTCTTTAATTGGACGATAAACCTTTGAGCCGCAATTTTTGTTTTTTTGCGCCTTTTTGTGGTTTAAAATTGTCCAAAAAAAGGCACAAAAGCTGATAAAGCTAAATATTGTTTTAAAACGAGTGCGGATTAAGCTAGCAAAAGAGGCTCTCTTAAAAGATAAAATTTAGTACCGCCTCTTTACCTCTTTTTTATTTAACCTTTGAAACCTTAAATGGCTTTTTAACCGCCTTATGTGCTGCCCGCTGTGCCGTTAAAGCATCTGCTCCATTCAGTTTCTCTGGTTTATAGGTGTTACCCACTGCATTTTGCTTAAATATTTCTTCGTACCAAGTACAAGCGGCGGTATACCTGCCTACATTCAAATCTAAATGGTAACCATCTCGGCATAACACATCGCCTAATTTGGTACGTGCATTTTGAATGGCCGTACCGGCCGGCACAACTATGTTTATCGGCACAAGACTTTTCACCTTGCTCGAAGCGTCAGCAATGGCTTCGTACATTCTCGTTTGATCTTTATTATAAGTGGCAAATCCGTTGTGTGTAGAGTTTTGTGCATAAGCCCAGGTTTGGTGCCAAATGTATTTCACTTTAGGATTAGTGGCCTTTTCTTTCACATAGTTAAACAAAGGGGGCAGAGGTTCTTTAAACGTGTCGAATAAACCTGATTTTGGGCTAGCCTGCTGAAAACTGATATAATCCCATTTTTCATCAGCTAATGCTTTCGATAAACTTGTTTTCGGGAAACGTTCTTTCTTGCCATCTAATCCAATTTTTCTGTATTCGTATACCTCTGCATTATTTTGGGCGTTTTTCCAGTGCAAATCTAAAGGGGCACCGCCAATGTAAAGGTTCCCGATTATTACTTTATAGCCGCCAGCGTTGGCCAACCCATGCAAATAATATTCAACGGCATCTTCCGAAAAGCTGTTGCCAATAGCCAAAATCTTAATAACACTGTCTTTGCTCGGCCTATCATCATGGTAAAAAGGCTGATGTTTAACGATTTCAAAGGCATCAGCTTTGCTAATAAAGGCTCCGGTGAGCAATACTAAAAAAACGACTAGCTTCAGTTTAAATAATTTCATTTTGGAATGGGTTTATAAAGTTGACGTAATTCTTTCAAGTTAGGGTTTATCCTTTACTTCTTCAAAGTATTTTCGAATAACTTAAAAATTCGCTTGTATTCATCTGTCCAGCTGCTTGGTTCTACAAAACCATGATCTTCTACGGGATAAACGGCCAATTCCCAATTATCTTTTCCTAGCTCGATAAATCTTTGCGTTAAACGAACGATATCTTGAAAATGTACATTTACATCAACCATACCATGCAACATCACCAAATCTCCTTTAAGCTTGTCGGCAAAGTAAATTGGCGAGCTTTTCTTGTAAGCATTTGGATCGTTAAATGGCTCGTTCAAAATGTTTGAAGTATAACCATGATTGTAATGTGCCCAATCGGTTACCGAACGCAAGGCTGCTCCAGCCCTAAAGGTTTCTGATGCGTTAAATAAGCCCATTAAGGTAATAAAACCACCATACGACCCGCCGTATAGGCCCACGTTTTTAGGATTTACGTCATATTTCTCTACCAACATCTTCACGCCATCTACTTGGTCAGTTAAATCTTTTCCACCCATGTGACGATAAATACCTGTACGGTGATTACGCCCATAGCCAGAGCTTGCCGTGTAATCGATATCAATTACGGTATAACCGTTATCGGCAAGCATATTATTGAACATGTACTCTCTAAAATATTGGCTCCACCAGTAGTGTACATTTTGCAAATAACCTGCGCCATGTACAAACACTACCGCCGGCTTATTGGGATGCGGGTTTTTAGCCGGGTATACTCTTGCATACACGTCATCACCGTAACGATTTTTGAACGACACCAAATCTGGTTGGCGCCATTGGTAACTATCAAACTCGGCAGAGGTAGATTTGGTTACTTTTACGGCCTTAGCCCCAGGTTTATTGGCCTGAATGTACAGTTCCCATGGTTTATCCATATAAGAATAGTTGATAGCTAGCCATTTCTCGTCGGGCGATAGCGTTACTTCGTTCCCGCCTTTCATGGAGGTTAGCTGTACCAAATTGCCCCCGTTTACACTTAATTTATAAAAATGTGTAATGCCCGGATGTGCTTTGTTTGCGCTGATGTAGAATGTGTTTTTATCTTTAGAAAGCTGCACTTGTTGCACCTCCCAATTGCCTGCAGTGAGCTGTTTTTTCTCGCCCGTAGCAATGTTGTAAGTGTATAAATGCGAATAACCCGTGGCCTCACTTTGGAAGTAAAACCGTTGGTTGTCGATCCATTTTATATCGCGACCAACGCCTGGGCCCCCAATCCAAGCTTCGTCTCTTTGACGATCTATCAAAGTTAGCTTTCCCGTTGATGGATCTAATTTTAAAATCCAGAAGTCTTTGTTGTCTTGCGATCTTCCGCTAACTACCGCAAAAGACCCATTCTCGTTCCAATTAACAACATTTAAGTTAACCTTTCTATCTTCATTCTTTTTGGTACGTTCTTCTAGTTGTTTAGGATAATCTTTCACATAATCTGGCAAATCTTTAATGCCTGGTATTTGAGCTACATTTAAGGCATAAAGCGAATCTTTCTCTATATCGAAAATATAGGTAGTGCTGGTTGATGGCATCTCTCCAACCTTTGCTCTTGTATTGATATCTTCCGTATAACCTGATGCCGTTACGTAATTTGGCACAATGGTTCTCTTGTTCCCATCGGCTTGTTTAATCAATCTGTAGCTTACATATTTCCCATCTGGACTAACGGTTAAGCCCGCCATAAAATCTTCTCCTAGCTGGATAGGTTTAATTACTCTTGGCTTGTTATCATTTGTGGGCAAACTAAAACCACGAACCCTACCTTTAAATCCGCCATCGGCGTTTTTTTTCTTGATGATATCAAACAATGCCGTTTGATCGTTTTTGAGCCAAAGATCTTGTTGTGTATTTCCTATGGTGGGCCTACCGCTGTTAGACCGCGGTACGGTACTAGTTTCTGGCTTACCTTTAATAAAGTTAGTCAGCTGTTTAAGTTCGCCCGTGGCCAAATTCAGTTGGTAAACATTGTCTGCCCTTTGATAAACCACATCATTAGTGTAAAGAAATTTAGCATTGCTCTCTCGCTCTAAAGTATTGGTAAGCCTGGTTTCTTTGTTAGATTTGAAATGAGTTAGGTAAATATCCCCGCCTTTCTCAAGCAAACCCAAGGATTTATCCTTATTGTAAACATAGTTGATAGTAGCATTCTTCTCCGCTTCATCAGTTTCTGCCTTATCTACTTTTAATGTTGATATTTTTACTTTATAAGGCTGTGCTTTATTTTTATTTTCTGGGTTCCAGCTAAAAAAAACCGTTTTGCTATCAGCCGACCAGCGGTAGTCGTCTGGAGAGGTTCCCATCCATTTAGGGTCTCTCATAATTTTCTGTACGGTTAAAGGAGCTAGGTCTTGCGCATTGGCTGTAGCCGCAAAAAGAAAAAATAGAAATGATAATTTCTTCATTGTAGTTTATGGTTATGCTTGCAAGTTATGCAAAAAAGCAATTGGCCAAAAACAGGCAAAGTAAATGTTACATTTTAGAACCACAAAGATACAGGCTTCGATATTGGATGCAGAACGTGAGAAAGTATTAAGACTTAAGATAACCACCTTAGACACCTGAGAAATCCTAAGCTTAAGTGAACTAAGATGTCTAAGGTGGTAAAAATACTACCTCAAAATTTTCCCAGTTTTATCTATCGTAATATTAAAAGGAGGCATATAATCTTGTAAAAGCACGGCCAACTCGCGTTTAGAAATTTGTCGCTCTACCTTAAAATCAGAAGAAAAAGCATAGGTGCTTTTCCATTTTTTTTCTACTTCTTTACGCATAGTTGCAAGGTCTTTATTACCTACATAACGTATCATATCCAAAGCGTCGCCTATGGTAATCACCTCACTCTTATGATCGTCAAACCAAATCTGAGCTTTATAATAATGGTCTTTTATTGGTTGGCGGATATCAGCTGTACTTACTAATTTCTCGGCATTAAAAAGCAACTTCCCATTAACTTCGTCCGCTTTTAACACTCCGGTTAAACCCACCATTTGTATGGCTTTCCAGTTAGAATCTTTAACTCCAACATCTGTAAAAGGCATTAAATTGGTATTAAACGCAATAAGCTCGCCCTGTATTTTTTTCAGGTTTGCCTCAGATGTTTTCAAATTAAAGAAACCGGCATAAGCTGCCACCGCACCCGCAGCTTGCCCCAATAGCATACTCGAAGCATCGTTTACGTAAACCAAATTTTCTTGCGTTGGCATTAACAATTGGTATAAAGAGTAAATGGTGTTGGTACTTCCATTTATGTTCTTTCCTGTTGCTAAGCTGGTTTTATAAATAGAGTTTTGGTAGTCGAATTTATTCCAAGAAGTTGCTGCGGCAGCGTCAATTTTTAGTGCGGCATTTAGCTTTTGGTCAGCAACGTTGACGAAAACTTTCGGTCTTATCGTTTTTCCGTCTGATAGTTTAAAAACCCAACCTTTTCCAGACCGATCTGCCTTTATCCAGAGCACGTTTTTAATTACAGTCAGGTTTTTGATGCTATCAGTCCATTGCGTTAATACTTCATTTGCAGTGAGTTTATCAAACTTAAGCTCCGCAATGCTATCACTCTGTTTCTGAAAAGCCTTCAGTTTTTTAACAAAAGTAGCTTGCACCCCAGAGTGTAGGTCTTCTGCTATGGGCTGGATATCAAAACCTCCGGCCTGTAGTAGCAAAATGGTTTTTACATTTGATTGTGCCGCTTGTATAGCTGCTGCAACGGCCGCATTACCATTGCCCACAATAAACACATCTGGTTTTATAGTCTGCGCTTTGAGATTGTTCCACAAAAAGAAAGCAAAAAATAAAAACAGGTATTTTTTCATGATGTTACATTATCAGTATTACAAAAGCAAATTTGCTTATAATTATAAGAAGTTTTATTGGCGTTTAACTACATTTCCTCTATAAAAAATATTTATATTGGCTGAGGAGAGATCGATAAATCCCTTTATGGAACGATGTTATTAATTTTCATATAAAAGGATTTTATCTAAGTTTAACAATTATTCTTCCACTTTGTGCGGTATTATGAATAGAATTAGTTGTGTTTTTAAAAATCAGCAGGCACACCAATATGTGCTAAGGCAAACTAATGCTTTGCAACGAATAGACCAACTAAGGAAATTAAAAAGAACTATCCAAGAAAACGAAGATGCCATTTATTTTGCCCTGCATACAGATTTAAGAAAAAACCATTTCGAAGCTTCGTTGACAGAGCTTTTTTTTGTTTATGGCGAAATTGATTTTGCCATCGATAATCTCCAAGCGTGGATGTCGCCTAAACGCATCGGAAAAATGTGGAGCAATCCTTTCGCCAAAAACCGAATTTATTACGAACCAAAAGGCGTTTGCCTAGTTATCGCTCCGTGGAATTATCCTTTTCAGTTAGTAATGTCGCCATTGGTTTCGGCTATTGCAGCTGGGAATTGTGTAATAGTAAAACCTTCGGAGCTAAGTCCGGCAACCAGTAAAATAATTAGCAAAATTATTCTCGATGCTTTTGAAGAAGAGCAAATAGCCTGCATAGAGGGAAATGCTGATATTTCTACTCAATTATTGGCCCTCCCTTTTGACCATATCTTTTTTACGGGTAGTACCGAAATTGGTAAAGTGGTGATGAGTGCCGCAGCAAAAAACCTAACATCGGTGACTTTGGAACTAGGAGGAAAATCGCCCACTATTATTGACGGCAAAGTGGATTTGGAGAAAGCTGCAAAAAAAATTGCTTGGGGCAAACTGGTAAACGCTGGCCAAACCTGTATTGCTCCAGACTACCTATTAATTCCTCATCAATTGGTTGATGAATTTATAGGTTTGTACAAGCAGTTTGCTACTAAAATGTACTTTAAAGCAAAGGAAGAAATTAACCCAGAAGCTTACGGCAAAATCATCAGCAAAAAGCATTTTGATAGACTGGGCGGCTTAGTTACAGAAGCGGTTGAAAAAGGTGCTAGGATTAATTGGGGTGGTAAAACTGAAGATAAAACACAAACCATTTATCCAGTAGTTTTAACACAAATACCTGAGGACGCAAAAGTAATGGAAGAAGAAATTTTTGGTCCAATTTTGCCGATTATCCCTTATACCGATTTAGATGAAGCGATTGGTTTTGTGAACCAAAAATCGAAGCCTTTGGCGCTGTATATTTTTAGTAACAGCGATAAAAACATTAAAAAAATCATCAAATCTACCAGCGCCGGCGGCACCTGTGTAAACGATGTTTTGGTGCACATTGCTAATCCGAAACTACCTTTTGGTGGTGCAAATCATAGCGGCATGGGCAGTAGCCATGGTTTTTTTGGCTTTAAAAACTTTTCGCACGAGCGTACGGTAGTAAAACAACGCCGCATTGATTTTAACGATATGGTTTACCCGCCATATCAAGCCAAACAATGGGTGCTGAAGTTATTGAGACGAATAATGTAATTTTTTGCTACACATGCACAGATCAAATTTGATAAGATTATTAACTATCTTGATTTGTGCACCTTTGGCAGCCAAATAAACAAAATAATGAAAAAAATATATTTATCTCTCGTGATGATGTTTGCCGCATTGTATGTTTCGGCACAAAATCCTGCCTTAAAAACCTTCTATTTCATGCTTGGCAAATGGGAAATGAAAACCAAATCTGGCAAAATTGTAGAGCGTTGGCATAAGCATAAAGACAGCTTAACAGGTCAGTCGCATAAATTTAATGCCACAGGAGATAGTATCTTAACCGAAACTATTGTTTTAAAAAAAATAAAAGGAGATTGGCACTTTTGCGTTACCGGCTACGAAAAAGGTAACGAAGGGAAAACAGACTTCAAATTGGTTTCTTCAGCAAATAAAACTTTCTCTTTCGAAAATAAACAGCACGATTTCCCTCAACAAATCACGTATCAAAACAAGGGAAAAAATGAACTTTTAGCTTGGATTGAGGGTGAGATTGGCGGGAAGAAGAGAAAGATTGAGTTTCCTTACAAACGCCCAAATTAATAAACTGGCTTATTTTTTTATAACTTTTTTTGTTGCATTGTTTTTTAATCCAATTAGGCGAATAAAATATATCCCGTTGGGAAGGTTTGTTAAGTTTAACGTGGCCTGCTGGAGTGAGGGTGATAGCGAAATCTCTTCTATTTTATTTCCAATATTGTTCAACAGAATTAAGGTTTTATAATCTCCTTTTTTAAAATAAGCAGTAACCTTGTCTATTGTTGGGTTTGGAAGTAGGCTAAAGCTCGGCTCTAGTGTAAAAGCAACAACTTTTTCGCCTAGGTCGTTTTTCTTTCCATCTTTGTCTATTTGTCTAAGAATGTAGTAGTTATTTCCAAATATTGGACTTCTGTCGTAAAATAAATACGTATTTTTACCGTCAGGACTAGATTTTGCTTTAATTTCTCCTATTTGATGAAAATCTTTTTCATCTCCAGCTCTTAACACGATATATCTATCATTATCCACTTCGGACGAGGTACTCCAATTTAGTGTGATATAATTTGATTCTTTTTTTAGAGAGAAACTCGTCAGATTGACGGGTAGTGTTTCCAAAGGGAATTCATAGGCTCCCATGTCTACACTTGTTCCGCTAATACGCTGTAAACCCGCTAGGTCTTTAGGAAAGTTTATCACATTTATCAATGCAGAATTACCTGCATTAATGGCTGCGCTGCCTGCATTTAAACTATAATTACCTCCTGTAGTTGGCGCTGTACTGCTAGCATCTAAAGCATTTACGAAAGAAGGATCTGTACCAACCAAACTACTGTTATTTGTATAACTTCCGTCAATATTAGCGCTGTTTCCAGCCTCGTTACTAAAAACCAGACAATTATTGAGGGTTAAACTATACGTTCCAGCATTAGCTACTGCACCGCCCAACGTTGTGGCAAAATTACCTGCAAAAGTAACATTGGTTAAATTAGCGTTACCTCTGTTACGAATAGCACCTCCTGTTGATTGTGCTTTATTTCCAGAAAGCATGCTGTTGATAATAGTTAGATTAGCACCTGTCCCATTGAAAATTGCCCCCCCATATTGTCCCTCATTTCCAAGAAGCTTACTATTATAAATATTTAAACTTCCGCCTGAATTGTAAATGGCTCCGCCATCTGCTGATGTACTGCTACCATAGCCATTCGAAAGCTCTACATTATTTAATGTTAATTCGTTACCGGCAGAAATATGGAAGAAACGAAAAGTTTCTGTCGAAGTTCTATTGATTGTGCCATTCCGCAATTCTATTTTAGACTGTATGGTTGGAAAGGACCCGCTAATAGAATTATCATAAGAGCTTTCGGCGCTTAAATTGTGACCATTCAAATCTATAACATCTGTAATACTGTTGCCATTAGTATTGGCACACAAAATAGCTTGCCTTAAATTAGCTAAAAGCTCGGCATTGTTTGCCCCTGCTAAAGTATAAGGAAAAGTAATGGAGGCGCAAGGATCGTCTACAATCATTTTGGTTGAGGCCTTTGAGAATAGGGATGTTAAAATAAGCGCTATTAAAAATAGATTTTTCATAAAAAAGGAAATAGTTAAGCAAAACTATCTTTTTTTTGAACCAAAAACAAGTAAAGTATTGCTAACCAACCCTTACCGAAGTCATCGTTAAAGAACCACCAACAGCTTTATCATTAAACAACAACGCTTCTTCCTCATCGCCCTGCAAACCTAAAGTATACATTAATGGCAAATAATGTTCTGGTGTTGGAATTGCCAAACGCACATCGCCGCCCATTTGCTCAAAATTAATCAATGATTGATGGTCTTTATGGATAATGGCCGATTTGAATTTGTCGTTTGCTTCAAGAGCCCAGTCGTAACCGCCTCCATTAATCATTTCCCAACTGATCATGCGAAGGTTATGCACCATATTGCCGCTACCTAAAATTAGCACTCCTTTTTTACGCAAGCTGGATATTTCCTTTGCTAAGTTGTAGTGGTATTGCGCTCCCTTGGTGTAATCTATACTTAACTGCAAAACTGGAATATCGGCATTGGGGTACATGTGTTTAATTACCGTCCAAGCGCCGTGGTCTAAACCCCAATCGTGATTGAGCTCTACTATGGTAGATGTAACTAAATCGCCAGCCTCTTTAGCCAATGTAGGGTTGCCAGGAGCGGGATATTGTACATCAAACAATGCTTGCGGAAAGCCTCCAAAATCATGAATCGTTGGAGGGAAATCCATGGCTGTAATTTTAGTGCCGCGAGTAAACCAATGGGCAGAAACCACTAAAACCGCAGAAGGTTGCGGAATGGACTTTGCCATATTTGCCCAACCTGTACTGAATTCGTTTACTTCTATACCATTCATTGGCGAGCCATGTCCCATAAAAAGCACAGGCATCATCTCACTTTGTGGTAAATTAGATGAAAAGTTTTTGAACTGATTAAGTGTGTTCATTTTTTTAAAATTTTACCCGCAGATTTTCGCTGATTTTTCCGCAGATAGGGCAGATGTTCAAATCCGTGAAATCTGTCGTTTTTTTCTGCGAAAATCTGCGGGAAGCAACATTACTTAGCCTGCGCAAATTGCAAGTTCAAGGTAATGTTAATGTCTTTAGCAATGCCTGCACCAGTGGGGTCGTAATTAATGTTGTAATCTAAACGGTTAATTTTAGTAGTGGCCATAAAACCTGCTTTAGTGTTGCCTTGTTGGTCTTTAGCCGTACCGCCATACGTTACAAAAAAGGAAACATCTTTGGTTACATCTTTAATGGTTAATTTACCTTTTAAAACATAAGTATTGGTTTCTTGCTTCGGCGATTTAACTCTTTTCACAAACGAAGTACTTACAAATGTCATTTTGGGATATTTTGCTGCACTAAAAAAATCATCAGACTTTAAGTGGTTGTCACGCATCTCTACACTGGTATTAATGCTAGCCACATCAACGGTAAAGTTTATTTTCGCATCAGTTAAATCAGCTTTGCTTGCTTCTATTGAGCCTTCAAACTTCTTAAAAGAACCATCTACAAATGAAATTCCAGAGTGTTTTACCGAGAAGTTTACAAAAGAGTGCATCGGGTCTACCGTCCACTTAGTTTGAGCAAACGCTGCTACACTTACACTAGTTGCTAATAAGAATAAGAATAATTTTTTCATGTCTTTAATTTTTGTGAAGATTTTGGATCTCAATTATTTGAGTACAAATTTACAACAGCAAACTGGGCGAAAAGTTGATGTATGATAAGAAAGGAAAGCAAGAGTCTATTTTTATCCCGCAGATTTACACAGATTTAAGAAGAATTGAATTTCCTATTGTTAGAATGGCGAGAATAAAAGAGTTATTAAAAATGTCCTCCAATCTGCGGAGTGGACCAGCAAAAATCTGCAGGAGAGTTTACACCCTATCTAAAGCATTCCGCTTCAAATGTTGCTTAAATTGAGACGGAGTTATGCCTGTTTCCTTTTTGAATTGTGCAGAAAGATGTGCCACGCTACTATAGTTCAATTGAAATGCAATTTCACTCAACGTCAATTCTCCATAGCTCAATAGCTCTTTTGCTTTTTCTATTTTTTGCTGGATATAATAATGCTCGATGGTGTTGTTTTCTTCTACAGAAAAAAGGTTGCTTAATGAGGCATAATCTGTTGCCAACTTTTTACTCAAATACTCAGATAGGTTTACTTTTAAGGGCTCCTTATTGTAATGAGCCAACTCTACAATAGCGGCTTTAATTTGAACAACTGTGGTTTTTCGCTTGTCTTCTAACAACTCAAAACCTAGCTTCTCCAAAGCCTGTTTTAGCTCTTGATACTTTAACTGTGGTAAATTTTCTTCCTTTAATTCAACTTCTCCTAAAACCACATTGGCGGGATTTAGCTCTAACTTAGAAAATACCTGTTCTACCGCCATCTTACAGCGATCGCATACCATATTTTTGATGTACAGCTTCATTAAATACTAATGTAGCTAATTATTCTTTCTCTATACAGCCAGCAAAGATAATTCAACTTTAGAAAGACATTTTCGCATCTTAAGCACATAGTGATATGATTTCTCCTCGTCTTTCGCAATTAATAAAATCTCCTTCAAAAACGATGTATTTATGTGGTTTCATTTTTAAGCTTTTCTAAATAACTTAGCGCAAAATCTATTTCAACAACATGAAGAAATTCTTACTCTTTAGCTTATTGTGCTGCTGCAGTTTCGCTTACGCAGCAAAACCAAAATATCAATATATTAAAATAAGCACGGCCAAAGGCGAATGCATTGTTAGACTTTACAACGAAACCCCTTTACATCGTGATAACTTCTTAAAATTGGCCAAGGAGGGTTATTACAATGGTACCATTTTTCACAGAGTGATTAAGGATTTTATGATCCAGGGTGGCGACCCAGATTCGAAAAATGCCGACTCTACGCAGACCCTAGGTAACGGAGGTCCAAACTACACCATACCTGCTGAGTTTAGAGATAGTATTTTCCATAAAAAGGGAGTTTTAGCGGCGGCAAGAGACAATAATCCGGAAAAAGCATCGAGTGGCAGCCAATTTTATTTAGTGCAGGGCAAAGTATTTACCGATGAGCAGCTGAATAATCTGGAGAAGAACAGGTTACAACACAAAATTCTTGATTACCAAAGAGAAGTTTACAAAACCATTGGCGGCACACCACATTTAGACAGAAATTATACCGTTTACGGCGAAGTGGTAAAAGGTTTGGAAATGATAGACAGTATTGCTGGCGTAGCAACCGGAGCAGCAAACAGACCAAAAGAAGATGTAAAAATGACGGTTACCGTGCTAAAAAAACGTGAGGCAAAAAAGCTAGAAAAGGAATTGAATAAGTTGGCCAAAGCCAGTAAATAATATTTCATTGTCGTTGGTTTAAACCAACGACAATAAAGAAAATAAAAAATGAAAATCATATCATACAACGTAAACGGCATACGTGCCGCAGCAACCAAAGGTTTATTTACTTGGCTACAAGCCACAGATGCCGACATGGTTTGCCTACAAGAAGTTAAGGCCCTAAAAGAACAAATACCTGATGTACTTGCCTTGATAGAACATTTAGGATACCATCATTATTGGTTCCCGGCCGAAAAAAAAGGCTATAGCGGTGTGGCCATTTTTACAAAATTAAAGCCAAAACACGTAGAATACGGATGTGGCGAGCCGTGGATTGACGCCGAGGGAAGAATTTTGCGTGCTGATTTTGAAGATTTTTCGCTGATGAGTGTTTACTTACCATCGGGCTCTAGTGGCGACGAAAGGCAAGCAAAAAAATATGAGTTCATGAAATTTTTTGACAGCTACGTTGGAGAACTGAGAAAGGAACATCCAAACCTAATCATCTCTGGAGATTACAATATTTGCCACAAAGCCATTGATATTCACAACCCAAAATCAAACGCCAATTCATCTGGGTTTTTACCCGAAGAACGCGAATGGATGGAACTTTTCATCAATAACGGCTTCATCGATTCGTTCCGTCATTTTAACCAAGACCCGCACCATTACACTTGGTGGAGCTATCGTGCAGGAGCAAGGGGCAAAAACTTAGGCTGGCGTATCGATTATCACTTAACCACCCGAGAAATGGAAAGCAGGCTAAAAAATGTACGCATTTTACCAGATGCATTACACAGTGATCACTGCCCTATTTTATTGGAACTAAATTGAGTTATGGGTTAGGAGCCCAAACCAGCAACTCACAACTCGCAACTCATAACCAAAAATATGCTCATTACCAACATCAAAGGCCTTGTAGGCGTTCATTCAAAAGAAACCCTAAGCCTTCGCGGCAGCGAATTAAACCAGTTACCTATTTTAGAAAACGCTTGGTTATTAATAGAAGATGGCTTGATTAAGGATTTTGGTTTGATGTCTAATCTCAATACACAATACGCAAATCTCAATACTATAAATGCCGAAGGCCGCTTTGTCTTCCCCTCTTGGTGCGATAGCCACACACATCTCATTTTTGCAGCACCACGAGAAGAAGAGTTTGCGCTCAAAATTGCAGGTAAAACTTACGAAGAAATTGCAGCTGCCGGCGGCGGGATTTTAAACTCGGCCAGCAAACTTCTACAAGCAAGTGAAGATGAGTTGTTTGAAAGTGCGAGTATCCGTTTAAGCGACATGATTAAGCAAGGTACGGGAGCGGTAGAAATTAAAAGTGGTTATGGGTTGACGGTAGAAAGCGAGTTGAAAATGCTGAGAATAATCCAACGCTTAAAAGCTGCTTTTCCAATACCAATTAAGGCAACGCTACTGGCCGCACATGCTTATCCAACCGAGTACAAGAACAACCACCAAGCTTATATCGATTTAATTATCAATGCGCTTTTGCCCAAAGTAGCTGCAGAAAGCTTGGCAGATTATATCGATGTTTTTTGCGAAAAGGGCTTTTTCTCTAACAAAGAGACGGCACAAATACTCGAAGCTGGCGCAAAATATGGATTGAAACCTAAAATACACGCCAATCAGTTGTCGAGCACTGGCGCTGTTCAAATCGGACTTGCTCATCAGGCGGTTTCGGTAGATCATTTAGAAGAAACAGATACTGACGTTTTGCAAGCGTTGGGCCAAAGCCCAACCATAGCGACACTTTTGCCTTCTTGTTCATTTTACATCAATATTCCATTTGCCAATGCCAAGGGACTACTTAGCCATAACGCCATTGTTGCTTTGGCCAGCGACTACAATCCAGGCTCTGCACCATCTGGCAACATGAATTTTGTAGTGTCTTTAGCCTGTATCAAGCTAAAAATGACACCGGAGCAAGCCGTTAATGCAGCTACATTAAACGGCTCCGCAGCAATGCAATTAAGCAACGAGGTGGGCAGCATTGCCATTGGCAAAAAAGCGAATTTATTTATTACCCGACCAATGACCTCTTTGGCTTATTTGCCATATAGTTTTGGACAAAGCCAAGTAGAAACCGTAATTTTAAATGGAGAAATTTACCATGGCCCAATTTAAACTTTATTCGCAGGGCGATATTTTGAGCTTGATTAACCAACGCGTTGGCGAAACCAAATTGGGCGAAAGGGTACAAACGGTAGCGCAACTTGCTGAGCTCGAATTTTCTACCGCCAAATTTGTGCTCTTAGGCATTCCAGAAGATATTGGCGTACGGGCAAATTATGGACTAGGCGGCGCACACACCGCTTGGCAACCAGCACTAAAAGCGTTGCTAAACCTACAACAAAATGCTTATTTAAATGGAGCGGATATATTGGTTTTGGGCGAATTTGAAATTGCCGAAAACCATTCTTCGGATGTTGATGCCCTTAGAGGATCGGTATCGGAAATTGATGCGCTCGTTTTTCCAATTATCCAAGCCATTGTAGCGGCAGGCAAAACCCCTATGGTTATTGGCGGCGGACACAACAATTGCTATCCGATTATTAAAGGCGTTTCATTAGCCTTACAGACCCCAGTAGATGTACTCAACATCGATGCACATGCAGATCTGCGCAATCCAAACGAAGGCAGACATAGTGGTAATGGTTTTAGTACGGCCATTCAAAACGGATTTTTAGACCAGTACCGCATTTTAGGCTTACAAAAAAATTACATTACCGAAGCTCAGCAACAATTTATTTCTCAAACCAAAGCTATTAAAGCTTTTTATTTCGATGATTTACTCGCCTACCAACAAGACCTTCAGGTTTCGGCAGAAATGCTTTTAAACGGCACAAAACAGCCGCTGGGCTTAGAGATAGATCTAGACAGCATTGGCGGGGTATTGGCCAGTGCTGGCACGCCGAGCGGTTTTAGTGTAAACCAAATTAGGCAGCTATTGCTACAATTGCGCAAAAATTTTGCTTACCTGCACATTAGCGAAGGAGTTTACCAGCTTAGCGATGGCAGAAAAGACGAAACCATAGGAAAGACAATTGCTTATTTGGTAAGTGATTTTGTGAAGAGCAATTGATTTTTTACACTGATTAACGCAAAAGATAAAATCTTATCAAATTAATTTCTCAAGCTATGAAAATCTGTGGATAACTAACTAAAGCTCCTCGTCTTCGTAGCGCTCTGCCGCCTTCATCATAATTTCCATATCGGCTACCTCCTTTGATGTTAAAGGCTCTTCTTGCTCTTGCATCTCAAAAATAGCAATCATGGTATCTTCGTATTGCCTTGCGCTAGTAATTCTAAAGTCCTTTTCCATTTTTGAAAGTATTGAGATTTGAGTATCAAGTATCGAGATTATATTTCAAATTTTATAATTCTGCTGGGCGTAATGCAAAAATTCAAACGAATATCATCTTTGTGTACATCGGAAATCTCTTCCTGTAAAACTTCAAATAAGGAAACGCCCACTTTAGCGGTTTCAATCTCCGACAGAAATCTATCGTAAAAACCTTTGCCATAACCAACCCTATAGCCACGCCTATCAAAAGCCAATAGCGGCACCAAAACTAAATCTATTTTTCCCTCAAAAATGGTAGTGGTTTGCGGCTCGGGAATATGGTAAGAACTTTCCTTTAAGTCATCTTTGACGAAGGGGTGATGGCTCATGGAATGGTCTTCAAAATTAGACCTAGACACCACAAGATGAATATGCGGATAAGTTTCTTGTAACCAATCAATCATTAAAAAAGTATCTGGCTCTCGCTTATTTACAATGGGTAAAAAAACATGTATGCTATTCACACCAGAAAAATCAAAGCTTTTAAACTGCGCTAAAAGCAATTGGTTCAATGTCAAAAACTCAGCATCTGTTAATGCTTTTCTTTGCTCTAAAACCTGTTTTCTAATAGTTGATTTATTTGCCACATTTAGGAGTTTAATAAAAATCCTTCGACAAGCTCAGGATGACAATTTGGAAATACTAAGTTACAAAAATGGCCTTGGAAAAATCCAAAGCCATCTATCTCATTTTAGATCAAGAAAATAAATCCCAAAAATCTATTAATCCTTAAATCCAGACTCTATTTTACACGTTCTACATATTCGCCTGTACGCGTATCAACTTTGATTTTATCGCCCTGGTTTACAAACAAAGGAACTTTAACCTCTACTCCGTTTTCAAGTGTTGCCGCTTTTAAGGCATTGGTAGAAGTATCTCCTTTTACAGCAGGCTCCGAATAAGTAATTTCAAACTCTGCAAAGTTTGGCAATTGCGCCATAATAGGCTCTTCACTTTCTATGGAAACAATTACATTCATGCCTTCTTTCAAAAATTTAATGGCATTGCCAAAAAGCGACTTCGAAACGTTAAATTGCTCGTAAGTATTGTTGTCCATTACTACTAAAGCGTCGCCCTCTTCATACAAATATTGGTAGTCGTTGGTTTCTACTCTACAAATTTCTACCGCTTCATCGGTGTTCATACGAGCTTCTACCAATCTACCTGTTTTAATGTTACGAAATTTTCCAGTATAAAAAGCGCCGCCTTTACCTGGTGTACGGTGATTCCACTCATCAACAGTAACCAACTCGTTATTTACGCGAAGGATATTTCCTGTTTTTATTTCTGATGCTTTTGCCATTACTATATATACTTTATTACTTATAATTTTTGAAGCTGCAAGGTAAAAACAATTTTTAAAATTTAGTGCAAAAAAAGATGGCTTCGGGAACCACTCCGAAGCCACAATCAACCTAAACCTAAAACTAAACTATGAAAATTTATTTTACTCTTTATATGTAACCGCCGCTCTCGTATTAAACGTAAACTTTGGCACTTTTATTTCTTTTTTATATCCAATACCTCTGGTATTTTCCCGATTTTTAAACGCTGACATCTCGTCCGTATTTCGTGGCGCAAAGGTATATACTATTTTTCAATCTCACAATAGCAATTTTAAAATATTTTTTTAAAGTGCTTTAGACGGGTTTAAACCTGCTTTTTGGCCCATTTATCATATAAATTTTACTTTTTATATGATAAAATATTTAATTGATGTGGGCAGAATTGGTACTCATAAGCCTGATTTGAACCTACTAAAACCAGTCGATCTTTCGCAAATTTCTCTACTAAATTCAAATACCAATCTGTGCCTTGTGTATCTAAGTTTGATGTAGGCTCATCTAAAACTAAAATCGGTGTATCGGCACAAAAAGCCAGGGCAAGCTTGGTTCTTTGCTTCATGCCTGATGAAAAGTATTTCAAGGGCTTGTCTTCAGCTTTGCTTAATGCCAACAAATCTAATACCGCAGCAGCATCAAGACCATGTTGATACCGTTTAAACTCAAAGTGAAATGCAATGGTTTCTTGCAGCGTAAATTCATCTATTAAATCTAAATAAGGCGCAGCTAGGCTAACATAATTAAAGATGTTTTCGGGGAGGATTTCTTCTTGCCCTTTGTAGATGATGCGCCCTTCTGATGGTGTTAAATTGCCAAGCAAAACACTTAGCAACGTAGATTTTCCGGAACCATTTGGGCCCAATATCGCATATTGTTGCCCTTGAGAAAAAACATAGTTGATCTCTTTAAAGATCCATTCTTTGTTGAATCGTCTACCTAAATTCTCAAGGATAATCTGCATATCTCTCTAGCCACCAGAGCCAAAACCTCTCATTACGCCTCGGTTAGAGTTGCGTATAAAATCTACTATCTCGTCTCTAATTTCTGTTGGCTGAAACTCGGCCTCTATGGTATCCAATGCTTTGGTTACATTATTATTTTTCACAAAAAGAATACGGTAAACTTCTTGTATTTCATTGATTTGCTCGGAAGAAAAGCCTCTACGGCGCAAACCAACAGAGTTGATCCCCACATAAGAAAGTGGCTCTCTTGCTGCCTTAACGTAAGGCGGCACATCTTTACGTACCAATGAACCGCCAGTAACAAAAGCGTGCGAACCCACCTTAACAAATTGATGAATAGCGACCAAACCTGCTAAAACTACATAATCGCCGATAGTGATGTGGCCTGCCAAGGTGGTACTGTTAGAAAAAATACAGTAGTTGCCCACTTGGCAATCATGTGCGATATGCGAATAAGCCTGGATTAGGCAATTGCTACCTACCACGGTTTTCCACTTATCTTTGGTTCCTCTGTTAATAGTTACGCACTCGCGAATGGTGGTATTATCTCCAATTTCTGCGGTAGTTACCTCGCCGGCAAACTTTAGGTCTTGCGGCACACCAGAAATTACCGAACCAGGAAATATGCGACAGTTTTTTCCGATACGTGCACCATCCATGATGACCACGTTAGAGCCAATCCAGGTGCCCTCGCCTATTTCTACGTCTTTATGTATTACCGCAAACGGCTCTACAACAACGTTATCAGCAATTTTTGCTTGCGGGTGTATATATGCTAGGGGTTGTATCATTTTGTACTATCGCTATCTTTTACTTTTACAATTTGGGCCATCATTTCTGCTTCAACAGCAACTCTCTCTCCAACCATGCCTACGCCTTTCATTTGGGCAATGCCCCTTCTAATAGGCTCTACTAAATCACATCTAAAAACAATGGTATCTCCAGGCAGTACTTGCGATCTAAAGCGTACATTATCTATTTTAAGAAAATAGGTTAAATAATTCTCCGGATCTGGCACCGTACTCAATACTAAAACGCCACCTGTTTGTGCCATTGCTTCAATTTGAATTACGCCCGGAAAAACTGGCGCACCCGGAAAATGTCCTTTAAAAAACTCCTCGTTCATCGTTACATTTTTAACGCCAACTACGTGAGTTTTGCTTAGTTCTAATACTTTGTCTAAAAACAAAAAAGGCTGTCTGTGAGGCAATATCTTCATGATATCTACCACATCGTATAGAGGCTTGGCATTTACATCATAAACATTGATTTTCTTTTTACCCTTTTCTTTTTTTATTGCTGCTTTAATTTTTTTGGCGAATGCTACGTTGGCCGCATGCCCCGGCCTGGCGGCCATAATATGCCCTTTAAGGTGTACGCCAACCAAAGCCAAATCGCCAATCATATCTAACAACTTATGACGTGCGGGCTCGTTCTGGTAACGCAACTCCATATTATTCAAGATCCCTTGTGGAGCTACATCAATTTCTTCTCTATTAAATATTTTGGCCAAATGCTGTAGCTCATCTTTAGTAACTTCCTTATCTACAATTACAATGGCATTGTTTAAATCTCCGCCTTTAATAAGGTTGTGCTGCAATTGATATTCCAATTCGTGTAGAAAACAAAAAGTTCTACAAGAGGCAATTTCCTTTTTAAATTCGCCTATCGTGGTAATACCAGCGTGCTGGCTCCCTAAAACAGGTGAATTATAGTCGATCATACAGGTAAAACGATAATCGTCTAACGGCATTGCAACAATTTCTACGCTTCTTTCTGGCTCGGTATAGGTTATGTTGTGCGGAATGGTAAAATACTCTCTATCTGCACTTTGCAAAGCCAATCCAACCTGCTCTAACACTTCGATAAATTTAATAGAACTTCCGTCCATAATTGGTGTTTCCGGACCATCAACCTTTATCAGTACGTTGTCTAAATCCATACCCACCAACGAGGCCATTACATGCTCTACTGTGCTTACACTAGCGCCGTTTTGCGTAATGGTTGTACCTCTTGCGGTATCGGTAACATTATCACAATCTGCATCGATAATCGGCTCGCCAGGCAAATCAACCCTTTGAAATTTAAATCCGTGATTTTCTGGTGCCGGACAAAAGGTTAAAGTTACACTGGCTCCAGTGTGTAAGCCAACTCCCTGAACCGATATCTCGCCTTTTATAGTTTTCTGCTTAACGTTCATTATTGTGTTTGTGTTGTTGTCATTTTTTCTATCATAGCAGTAAGCGCTGCTATTTGAGCTTCTAACTCTCTTACCCGCTTATCTACTTCTGGCAACTTTTTAAATATCACGGTAGAGCGCATCCATTCTTTTAACGGTTGCGCCGGACTGCCATGCCATTGTCTATTTTCTTCCGTATTAAAATTGATACCCGCCTGGGCACCAACTTGTGTTCTCTTACCCAGAGTAAGATGACCTGCAATACCAACCTGACCACCAATTACAGAGTTTTCTCCTAGCTTGGTACTTCCCGAAATACCCGTTTGCGCAGCCACTACAGAATGGGCGCCAACATCAACATTGTGGGCAATTTGTATTAAATTATCTAGCTTAACACCTTTACGCACAAAAGTAGAGCCCATTGTTGCCCTATCTATACTGGTATTCGCTCCAATCTCCACGTCATCTTCTATTACTACGTTTCCAATTTGCGGAATTTTATTGTAAGACCCATCTTTTTGCGGGGCGAAACCAAATCCATCGCTGCCAATTACAGTATTAGAATGTACAGTTACCCTATCGCCAACAATGGTATGCTTGTACAATTTAACACCAGGAAAAAGTGTGCATTGTGCGCCAATCTTGCTATCTGCGCCAATGTAGGTTTGTGCGTAAATTTTGGCATTATCGCCAATTACCACGTTTTGTTCGATACAACAAAAAGCGCCAATATATACATTTTTACCTATGTTAGCCGTTGGATGAACAAAAGAAGAACTATGAACTCCCACTTCTTCGCTGTTCATATTGGCTACCTCATTGTACTTATCTAACAGTACAGAAAATGCACTGTAGGGATCTTGTACCTTTACCAATGTTGCCTTTGTTGGCTGGGTTGGTACAAAATCTTTAGCTACTATAACTACCGAAGCCGAAGTTGTATAAAGAAAGTTCTCGTATTTTGGATTAGATAAAAAGCAAAGTGCGCCAGTAGTGCCGTCTTCTATCTTAGAAAGCGTACTCACTTGAGCGTTTTCATCGCCTTCTACAGTTCCATTTAAAAATTCGCCTATCTGCTTGGCAGTAAATTGCATGTTACAAAGTTAAATGTTAAATTGATATGAACAAATTATCAATCTTAGGTATTAGTAAGACGAATTAACGGCAAATTTGTCTCATTATTTTGTTAAAAAATGCTAAATCCCTCTTAGGTAGCACAGTATATGTTTCTTAACAGTTCTATCTAATGATTCTAGATTAGATAAATCTGATGCCTTTGCAATATCAGACAATGTTCCGTTTTTCATTAAAATATTGATATTGCTACTCTCTGCATTATAAGCCCTATTGGTAATGCTATCTGTAAATACGAAGTAATGTATGTTTTCGCTACCGATGCCTAAAAATTCTGTCGTTTGAGCCTTTAAAAGCGCCAATCGTTCTGCGTTTGGCGCTTCGTTGGTAATTTCAACCTTATAAAGCTTGCGTGCATTTAACATTTTGCAAAGTTGCGATAAAACAAAATCTTCACTGTCTTCCCACACTTTTACCGAAGCGTAAATATCCTGATCATCCAACTTAGAGAACTGCTGTAAGTGAATCTCTTCCTTAAAAAAACGTTCTTCACTGATATCATTTTGAAGAAAATGTTGCAAAGCAGGTGTTGCGAATAATAATATCCCTTTAGCAGCCAACTCTTTTGCCCGCTCTAATATCTTTACTAGAAGCTGTTCTCCGGCGATCACTGTTTTATGTAAGTAAACTTGCCAGTACATTAATCTTCGGGCAATCAAGAACTTTTCTACCGAGTAAATTCCTTTTTCTTCAACCACCAATTGGTCATCAACAATGTTGAACATTTTAATGATCCGATCAAAGCTGATTACGCCTTCACTAACGCCGGTAAAAAAGCTATCGCGATTTAGGTAATCCATCCTGTCTAAATCTACCTGACCAGAAATCAATTGGCAGAAAAATTTCCGATGGTATTTCCCTCTAAAAATTTGGATGGCCAAGGTTAGTCTACCACCAAACTCTTCATTCAACTTATCCATCATTAACAAAGAAATATCTTCGTGCTTAATTCCTTGTGCTAACGTATGTTCTAATGCATGTGAAAATGGCCCATGGCCAATATCGTGAAGTAAGATGGCTATTGTTGCCGCTTCTTCTTCTTCTGCACTAATTTGGTGTCCTTTACTTTTTAACACCTCTAGTGCCAAGCTCATCAAGTGCATAGCCCCTAACGCATGATGAAACCTTGTATTTAATGCTCCGGGGTATACAATGTGCGTCATTGCCAGCTGCTTAATGTACCTTAAACGTTGGAAATAACGATGAGAAATGAGGTCAAAAACAAGTTCTGAAGGTATAGTGATGAACCCATAAACCGGGTCGTTAATGATTTTCTTTTTGTTCAAATCTTAAAAAGGGTTAAAAAAAGTATATGCGGTACAAAAATTGCTAAATTTATCGACAGTAGAAAAGCTAAGCGCTTTTTAATCTCTTAAATTACACAAAAACGATACAAAATGCAGGAAACGAAGATATTATGGGCTGATGATGAAATTAACCTACTAAAACCTCACATTTTGTTACTGAACGAAAAAGGCTACGCCGTTAGCACTTTTACAAATGGTAACGATGCCTTAGAGGCTTTTGGAAAAGAACATTTCGATTTGGTCTTTTTAGACGAAAATATGCCAGGCCTTACGGGTTTGGAAACCCTCTCTGCGATTAAGAATATCCGTTCTGATGTGCCAGTAGTGCTTATCACTAAAAGCGAAGAAGAAAACTTAATGGAAGATGCCATTGGCTCTAAAATAGACGATTACCTAATTAAGCCAGTAAACCCAAAACAGGTTTTATTGACCATAAAAAGACTGATTGATAACAAACGCTTGGTAAGCGAAAAAACATCCTCGGCTTATCAGCAAGATTTTAGGAACATTGGAATGACCCTAAATGATAAACTGACTTATGAGGAATGGGTAGATGTCTATAAAAAGCTAATTTTCTGGGAACTGGAGCTGGAGAAGCTGGATGATCCGCAAATGCATGAAATTTTAACTATGCAAAAGGCCGAGGCGAACAAGCAGTACTCAAAGTTTGTAGAAAACAATTATATAGATTGGATTAACGGAAGTGCAGATGCACCGCTTTTCTCACATGAGCTGATCAAGAAGAAAGTGTTTCCGTTAATTAACGACATCACCCCTGTTTTCTTCATTTTGATAGATAATTTAAGGTACGATCAATGGAGGATCATTAACCCCTTAATTGCTGAGCATTTCCGTTTAGAAGAAGAAGATACTTATTCCAGTATTTTGCCAACGGCAACACAATATGCTAGAAACGCTATCTTTTCTGGCCTTACACCGCTAGATATGGAAAAAAAATTTCCATCTCTTTGGCAAAACGATGATGATGAGGGCGGAAAAAACCTGCACGAGGAAACTTTTTTGGGTGAACAGATTAAGCGTAGCTTAAGAAAAGATTGCAAGTTTAGCTATCATAAAATCCTCACTTTTGACCAAGGCAAAGACTTGCTAGACCACGCTAACAACTTGATGCACAACGATCTAAACGCTATTGTTTTCAACTTTGTGGATATGCTTTCGCACGCAAGAACTGATATGCAAATGATTAGAGAACTGGCCAATGATGATGCGGCTTATCGTTCGTTAACCTTGTCGTGGTTTGAACACTCGCCATTGTTAGAGTTGATTAAAAAATTAGCCCAACAACGTGTTAAATTAGTAATCACTACAGATCACGGCACTATTCGTGTTAAAAATCCTAGCAAAGTAATTGGCGACAGAAGTACCAATACCAACCTGCGTTACAAACAAGGCAAAAACCTTAATTTCAATGCAAAAGAGGTATTTCTGATTAAAAACCCTCACGAAGCGAAATTGCCAAAAATCAATATCAGTTCTAATTATATTTTTGCAAAGGAAGACCAGTATTTCGTTTACCAGAACAACTATAACCAGTTTGTGAATTATTATAACGAAACATTCCAGCATGGCGGTATTTCTATGGAAGAAATGATTATCCCGATAGTGACTTATGGTAATAAATAATATAATGATGACAATGTTGTTGCTTCGTAAAATTTAAGATGTAACTTTGTATCAATGATTTGTTAATGATAAATATAAAAAATGAAATACGACATCTCATTTTCTCAAATGGATCGTTTGGCCAAACAAACGATCTCAAAAAAATCCAAAATTTCCTTAGAGGATATGCGGAAACAAGCGTCAATGCTAAAAAACCAAAGTTCCTCAAAAGTGAAGAAGCACTAGCTTTAATGCATTTCGCTGAAAAAGAAAATTTAATCTACTTAGACGAAATTTCAGAGGATCAATTTATTAGTGCTGGAGCAGAGCAGCGAGTTTATCATTATGATGGCTTCAGCATTATAAAAACAAATAGTGGAGTTTTTTATGAGTATTGGTTAGACTATTTTAATAGCTTGTTGATCCATAATTATTTTTTCCCAACTACAAAATACGATTTTCTGGGATTTAAAATTATTAACGACGATTTACATGCGGTTGTAAAACAAGAATTTATTATAACTAATGGCAATACCGACCTTTCCAAAGTAAAGAAATTTTTGCTATTTAATGGGTTCGAAAACAATAGGAATAACGATTATATTAATAAAAGTTTAGGTATTATTTTTGAAGATTTGCATGACGAAAATGTATTGGTAAATGATGATGTATTATTTTTTATCGATACCGTATTTTATCTTACCGAAACCTTTTATATAGCATAAACAAATGCAGACAACGATCAATAGCCTAGCAGAATTAAATCATGCTGCCAAAGAATTACTAAAATTTGCCACCGAACAAAAATTCTTCATTTTTGAAGGAGAGATGGCGGCAGGAAAAACCACCTTTATCAAGTCACTTTGTGAAGCCTTAGGTGTAAAAGATGTAGTAAGCAGTCCAACTTTTTCTATTGTTAACGAATATGATAGCCCAAAAGGAGCTGTTTACCATTTCGATTTTTATAGATTGAAAAACCTACAGGAAGCTTACGATATTGGCTACGAAGAATATTTTTATAGCGGCAATTATTGCTTAGTAGAATGGCCCTCTAAAGTAGAGGAGCTATTGCCCGAAGAATATATTAAAATTGAAATAACCGTTACTGGCAATGAGCAACGGTTATTTCAATTTACTAAAATTAAAGAATAGTAGTTTATCTACTGTTTCACGGCGTTTTCATTATCTTTTCGTATATTCAAGGTTTAAAAACACCATAAATAATGGCTACAGGACTACGCGATGAAATGGCGGCTATTGCCCAAAGAGGTTTATTACAAACCCAAGAAGCAATGCTAGAAACCGGAAAAAAAAGCAACAGTTTATTTATTGGAATACCCAAAGAGGTTTCGCACCAAGAGTGTAGAATTGCCTTAACTCCGCTCTCCGTAGCGCTTTTGGTAAATAACGGCCACAAAGTGATTTTAGAAAGTGGAGCCGGCGATGGGGCCAATTTCAGCGACAAAGATTATAGTGAGCAAGGTGCACAAATATCTTTCGACAAAAAGGATGTTTGGGCTGCCGATATCATCGTAAAAATTGCTCCGCCAACGATAGCAGAAATTGCCCTGATGCACAAAGGCCAAACTTTGATTTCTGCACTTCAAATTGGTACATTAAAAGCCGAAATTTTAAAAGCTTTATTGAGCAAAAAGATAAACGCACTTTGTTTTGAAAACATCCGCGATGAAGGCAACGTGCTTACTGTAGTGCGTGCCATGAGCGAAATTGTTGGTGCCACTTCTATTTTTATTGCTGCCGAATACTTGAGTAGTGCTTTTGGTGGCAAAGGCCTAATGCTGGGTGGTTTTACAGGCGTACCACCCACCGAAATTGTTATTTTAGGCGCTGGTACCGTAGGCGAATATGCCGCTAGAACAGCCCTTTCTTTAGGCGCCGAAGTGAAAGTGTTCGACAGCTCAATTTTCAAGCTGAGGCGACTGCAAAATAACTTAGGAAGCAGGGTTTTTACATCCGTGATGCAGCCTATTGTTTTAGCCAAAGCCATTACCACTTGCGATGTGGTGATTGGCGCTATCCGCTCTGACCATGGCCGCAGCCCTTGCGTGGTAATGGAAGAAACCGTAGCCAAAATGAAGCCCCATTCTGTAGTGGTAGATGTAAGCATAGACCAAGGTGGCTGCTTCGAAACTTCGGAAGTGACCAACCATAAAGATCCCGTTTTTGTAAAGCACGATGTGATACATTATTGTGTGCCCAATATAGCCTCTAGGGTGCCGCGTACAGCCTCTTATGCGCTAACCAACATCTTTGCCCCCATACTGGTAGATATAGGAGATATGGGTGGTTTAATGAATATGATTTGGAATAAGCCTGGTATAAGAGATGGCCTTTATTGCTACCAAGGTCATTTAACCAATAAAGATTTGGCCAATATGTTTAACCTTCCTTATAAAGATCTAGAGCTGCTGGTGCTTTCTAACCAATAACCGTCAGGAAAATGAAAAGGCATTTGTTATTTTTATTACTGCTTACAACCTGTGTAACTGCATGCGCTCAAAAAAATGCACAAAGCAAGTATGGTTTAAAGATTGTCGACGACTTTGAGGTTTACAAGGCAGATGTAGCCCAAAATCCAAATTTTGAACTGGTTGATATCAAAAAAGCCATCCCATCGGTTGTGCTTGATATCCGCTATGCAACAAAAAACAACTTCATGAAGCAGGTAATGTACAAGCAGGCCCGTGCTTTTGCCCGCAAACCAGTGGTAGAAAAGCTAAAGTTGATACAAGCAGAGCTGAAGAAAAAAGGCTACGGTCTTAAAATTTACGATGGATACAGGCCTTATGCGGTAACCGTTTCTTTCTATGAAAAAGCTAGTGATAAAAACTTTGTCGCTAATCCGGCGAAAGGATCTAAACACAATCGCGGTTGTGCGGTTGATTTAAGTATCATCGATTTAAAAACGGGTAAAGATGTGCCCATGCCCACCCCTTATGATAGTTTTGAAGCTGCTGCAGCGGCACATTACACCAACCTTCCGCCTCAAATCATCAAAAATCGAGATTTATTGATCAACACCATGCAAGCAAATGGTTTTAAAGTGATCTATAACGAGTGGTGGCACTTTGATTTTATAGGCTGGCAAGATTATCCTTTAATGGATATTCCATTTGAAAAACTGTAGGAAGCATCTAGTTAGGGGTATTTTAAAAAAGACAGCCTTGCAAAAAGAAACAGAATATGTTGACCATTGAAAAAATCAAAAAGGACTTTTCACATATAGAAGCTTGGACTGGCAATTCAGAAGTGTATCACAACTCACGGATTTTCCAAGGTTATGGAAATTTATGTGACTTATATTTTAAATCAAAGGACAGACAAATAAAACAAGATCAAATTGAAAAATACAATGAATTCGAGGATAACTTTAAAAGTTACCTGCCGGACATTGAGAAGTATATTTTAAGCTCATTGAAAAATTCAGAAGTGAAGTTAGAAAACACATTAAGACAATCAAAACTAACTCTGGACATAATTGAAATTCCTTTTGACAGTCAGAAATATGACTTGGTCTTGGTGTGTGGTAAAACTTATAAAAAGTTCTTTTTTCTAACAAAATACATAGACATAAGGGTTGAATTCAAGAACGGGCGAATAAAATCAATTCAAAGAAAAAAAGACACAACCAAAGACAATGAATAACGAAAAAATACACTATAACAGCAAATTTGCACAAAAGTGGCTGACGGTGGTTCAACTCCGGTTTTTCGTCAATTATTTAGTTTTGTGCGGAGCGACAATAAATCTGCAAGCAATGTAATTTCTACACAAATTTTCAAACCGCTAGTTGATGATAATGTAGATGGCTAAGTTTATCGGATGTACGACATATTCAAGTTGCTGATATTTTATCACCGATGAAGCCGCTTTAGAAAAACTATTTCCAGAAAACGCCAAGTGGAAAAAATAATATTCCTGGGTTGGGGTTAAAACCAAAAATACAATGCTGTCAAAAATAATGGCATCCTACAGAAATTTGAAATTTTAACCCGTGATTCCTTGTGACTTCACTCCCAAGTAACTAAACCCTACATTTTCATTTCCTTTTGGTCTGCCCCTGCAACACTACGGCTTTCTTCTCCATAATGATCCGTTTTTACGTCCGCTTTATCGCCCTTTATAGTAAGCTCAAATATATAGTCATAGTCATCATCAGAGAGCTTAGCTACAGGTCTTTTGCCTCCAAAAGCCTCAATTAATTCTAAAACAGTATTAGAGTGGCCTACAATCAATATTTTTTTTCCTGCAGCATTTGCTTTTAGACTAGCCGCCAATTGCTTGGCCGCACCGGGCTCATAAGTTTTCAGCGAAATGCCAATTCTATCGGCCAAAGGAAAACCTGTAAGCTTGGTTCGTTTGTAGTCTGTTACAAAAATTGAATCTATCTTCTGCCCTTTTAGCTTTTTCATTAAAGCTTCGGCCCTTTTCGCCCCATCGGGAGATAAATCGGGATCTTTATCTTGCGGGTCTGAAGCATCTTTTTCTGCGTGTCTTACAATCCAAACTTTAAGTGCTTTTTGAGCATATAACGTATGCTGTAAGCCTAAAGACAACACAAATAACAAAAGTAATTTCTTCATTTTAATTTATATAACGTAAGGTAAAAGCTAGTTATAATGCTGCTACTAGCTGTAAAATATCTGTTTCGCTATGCCAGCTAGAAAGCACAATGCGGTTTAAATTCTCTCCATTCCTATCGGGATATGGGAAAGAAGAAATCAGAATTTTCTTTTCCAATAACCGCTGCATAATAGCTGGCTGCTTAGACAAAAATACAGGAAAGTCATCAACAAAATGCCATTCATTTTTATTGGCCAGCTGTTGTTTAAATATTTTTACGTTTTCTTGAAGTTTTTTGTAGCTACTACGATAAATATCTTGCGCTTGCACAAAGGCATATAAACCAGCCGCAGCAGGTGGAGAGGCCCCATAAAACTCATCGCTTTGCTTTAATTTTGAAATTGATTTGGTGGAACCTAAAACCACCCCAGCATCTAGCCCCAGCGCTTTGGCCATTGATGCAACCACTATAATTTCTACGTTTGTGCTTTTTGGAAGACTTTGTAACACCGAATTACCTCCATTAAGCAAGCCAATTCCATGAGAATCGTCGATAATTAAAGTAATGTTTTTATTTGTGCTAAAGTTCTTGATGAAACTGAAATCGTATATCTCGGGATAAAGATTGTTCATCGAATTGCTCAACAACACCCAATCTTTACTTTTACTGCCATTAATTTCAGTTACAATTTCCTTACTCCATTGTGCAAAATCTAAGTAATTTTCTGGACTACCATTTAGCCATAAAGCAGGGTGCGTATTTGGTGCATAACGGATTTCGCCGCAATGCCCATGTAGCCGTAGCCGTACCGTTAACTTAGCTGCCAAATAGCCACTAGAAGTTATTAAAGCAGCTTCAGCACCAAAACGGTTGGCCGCAAAGGTTTCGGCTTCGTTATAAACGCCAAGCTGCACGTTGTTACCACGACTTGTGCCATTGTTTAAGCCATAAAGCGCTATTCCTTCGGTATACAGCTTAATAAAGTTGCTGTTTTGGGGAATACCCAAATAAGCCGTTCCTCCAAAATAAAGGTATTCATCGCCCTTGGCTACAATTTTATTAGCCAAGGGCGATGTAAGAAAATTAAAATTTTGTTGCATTAATTATAGTTTCTTCCTAATTGGTCGTTTGCTGCTCTGATTAAAGATTTCGACGAATTCGAATCGAAAGAGAACTCCCAGAACATAATCCCATTTGCTCTTTCTTTAGCCAGTTGAGCTTTCTTCCATATCAATTCTATTCCGTTGTAACCATAATCTACCGACCCTACCGTGGCAACATTCAAATATACGTTAGCTCCGCTGGCCTCAATATCTCGATATCCCTTTGCACTTCCACTCGCAGGTTTTCCGTATAACGGAATACCAACAACGGCCTTTTCTTTAGGCATCTTCTTGGTATCTATCCAAGTATTTAGGCTATTAACACTCATTTTATACGTTGCATGGTTTAACGGGTCAGCGGTGTCGTAATTTACGCCGCCATCATACTGCATAATGTTAAAGAAATCTACATATTGATAAACATCCTGTGAAATAGCGTCTTTATTTGTGGAAGCATACACTGCAGGCGTTATAGCAGCACTCAAAAACTTGTTTTCACTGTGTAAAGCTACAGATAATTGTGCCATCAATGCCGTAAAATCAGGATTGGGATTTCCGCCAACCGTTCTCGGATATTCCCAATCAATATCAATTCCATCTAAGCCATTTACTTTTGCGAAATTTACCACGTTGTTTACGAAATTAGTTCTTGCTGTTGGCGAGGCCGCTATAGTAGCAAATATCGCTTCTGCACCCATTACCGAAATCCCAAATTTTACATTATTGGCCAAGGCCTTAGCTTTTACGGTATTAAACCTAGCATTTTCCGTGGTTGTTAAAGGGTTTACAGACCCATCACCGGTTGGATTTACATTTAAAAACGCGAACAATAAATGGGTAATCATTTTGTATTTGCTGTCATCTACAGTAGCAGGATCTCTATAACTTGGCATGTACGCCACTATTTTAAATGTACCTGCTACCCATGGTGTTCTTGTTGGAGGCGTGGGAATATTTGTTGTTGGCGGTGCGGGAGCAGGAGGTTCAGGCTCTGGCTGCGGATCATTTTTTTTACAGGCTACAACAAAAAGGGATAAACCTAAAAGATAGAGTAGTAATTTCTTCATTTTGGCTAAGCTTTAAGATTTTGGTTAAGGCATTTTAGGTGATAGTTAAACGCTTAGTAATATTAACTAATAAAATTGAAAACAGCAACAACCTGCAAAAAAAACAAAACCCGTTCGGCGTTAGTCGCCAAAACCTTTAAAACAAATCAATAAACCGCAAACTCAGTGTCATTAAGTTAAGGAGAAAAACCTAAAATATTGTCATCCTGAGCTTGTCGAAGGACAAATAGTTTGGATTTTTCGACTGTTTGAAAAAGTCTTCGACAAGCTCAGACTGACACAAAGTTCCTTAACTGAATGACTGTGACCGCAAATTTATGCTTCTTAAAAATTATCGTGAAGGTAGGTTACTACCCGAACCATTTCTTTTCTTACCTCGGTTGTAGATTGAACATAGTTGTTGTTCATAAACGAATAAAGCAATAGCTTTCCTTTTTTGGTAAGTACATAGCCGCTTTGGTTGTGCACACCAGATAAAGTACCTGTTTTTCCATAAACAAAAGGGGTATCTGTTTTTGGATAAGCATTTCTCAAAGTTCCCGATTTCCCTCCTGCCGGTAACATGCTGAACAAGCGATCTTGGTTATTCACTTCTTTATAAATTAAATCTAACAGCTTAATTAGGGAACGCGGTGTAAACAAATTCCCTCTCGAAAGTCCAGAGCCATCTATCCATTTTGGCTGATCTGGAAGCTCGGTCAAGTACTTCTCTTTAATTGCGACAATTACCTTTGGCGTACTCATTTCTAAACCCAATTTATCTGCGTAGGTAAGCAGTAACTGCTCGGCAACAAAATTATCCGAAGGCAGCATCAATTGTCTAAAAACATCATCGCTCTTAGTGCTGTAGATGGTTTTTGCACCTCTAGGAAGCTCGTAGTTAATCAGCTGAATTTCCTTCTTTAACGTGTCGGCTAATAGCGTAAGTGTAGTACCTGTTGACGTTTTAAAAGGAATTTGCTGCTCATAGTTGGCCGTAGTTTTTATCAATGGATAGTGAAACTTATTGACCAAAAACTCTCTTTGTACGCTAAATTTTGTTGCTTTACTTATGCTATCTGCGCTAAAGCAAGAATTAAAAGCCTTTGGAGTAATAGTCATTTCTCCTGCCTGCTTAGCCGTTACCAGCACCACATTGTCAAATAAGGGTAATTCTGTAATTTCTGGCTGATAATAATCGTTATAATCGTCCCAGCTCCAGCCGTTTCCGAAGAAATTTCCTTTATATCTGCCGTTGGCGAAGAACAGCTTTTTATCACTGCTTTTTAAGAAATCTATTGCTTTTGTTCCCTTTAGTGCCGTATGCAATAGCGATGGATCTCCCGTACCCCAAAAAATTAACGAATCTCCTTTTTCTATGTAACGTAAAGAGGGAATAGAATCTGGTGCAATTTTTAATCCTGCATAAAACGTAAATAATTTGGTATTAGATGCTGGCGTAAAATACTTATCTGCATCTTTTTGAAAAATCATTTCGCTACCCGCCATATCGTACAAAGCAAAACCAACCTGATATTTACCCAACATTGTCGAATTTTTAAATTGTTTAGCCACTTTTTTAGCTATGATTTGGTTGGGTTTGCAAGCGTAAAATACCGAAACCAAGCACATGGCGCCTATTGCAATAATTTTCGTTCTAAATTTATTCATCTAATTTTCGGCTAAACAATGGTGTTTTGTTAGCTCTTGCTTTAAATTTAATTTTTGGACTTAAGGTTTGTGCCCACTAATTTATTAATTTAGTTTCATGAACAGCCGCAAACCAAGCATTCATTTTAAAATATTCTATGTTTTATTTATCTGCTATGCACTAGTTGCACCAGACAGAATGTTTGCGCAAGACTTTAAATTTTTTAATGGTAGAAAAGCCCAAACCATTGGCTTCGATCTTAAGAAAAGTCTGATCATAATTCCTATATATATCAATGACAAAGGGCCTTTTGATTTTATTTTAGACACCGGAGTTAACCCAATGATCATTACCGATACTACTTTAAAAGAGAGTTTGAAAGTTCCTTATCCACGTGCTATTAAAATTAGTGGCTATGGCAATTTCGAGGGTATCGATGCTTTTTTGGGAGCTACCAGCGTAAAAATTGGTGATGCTGAAGCAGAAAACATACCTACTGTATTTCTAAAGGACGATATTCTGCCAATTTCGGGGTTTGTTGGCAAAAAAATTTACGGTTTAATCGGCTACAATTTCTTCAATAGCTTTGTAGTAAAAGTAGATTATACCAGTAGGGTGATGAGGTTTTCTTCTCATCCCAAAAAAATTAAACTAAAAGGAGAAAAAATACCTTTAGAACTTATTGATAACAAGCCTTATGTTAAACTTAGGGTTGAACAAGAAGGCTTGGCACCACAAACCTTAAAAGTATTGGTAGATTGCGGCGCAAGTCATGCCATCTCTCTCGAGGCCCTTGATGCAAAGCCTTTTCCGAAACCACAACTCACGATGGAAGCTAATTTGGGGAATGGATTAACCGGAAGAGTAAAGGGCAGAATTGGAAGAGTAGCTTTGTTAGGCTTTGGAAATTTCACTTTCAAAGACGTGATTTCCAGCTATCCAGAGTACAACATAGATTCGTTGAGTAACAGAGGGCGTAATGCCAATTTGGGAGCCGAGATTTTGAGCCGATTTAATACCATATACGATTATCAAAATCGATACATGTACATCAAAAAGAACGAAAAATTTAAAAGACCCTTTGAGCATGACATGTCTGGAATTGAGCTGTACGCAGAAAGCGGCCCGCCGTCTAGAACTTTTATCAATAAAATAGAGCCCGAATCTGCTGCAGACCTGGTAGGTTTAAAAGAAGGCGATGAAATCATTTCTATCAACTTTAAGAAAATAGACGACTATTCTTTAGACGATATTGGCGCCATATTTAAAGCAAAAAATGGCTACAGTGTTATTGTTGAGGTTTGGCGAGACAAAGCTTTTATCATTAAATTATTAAAACTTAAAAAACGAATATAACAGTAATGAAATTTATTTTACGAATACTCTTACTTACGCTTGTTTCTGGCAATATTTACGCTCAAGATTTAGACTCTTTAGCTTTTACCAAAGCAAAATGGAACAAAAACTCCATTGCTAAAAAAACAAAAGTTTACACCTATCAATTTAGCGATAGTAGCTTATTTAATGCTAACCAGTATATCAGCTTTGTAGAAATAAAAAATCATAAAAAAGCACCTGGTTTTTTTATTGGATATGATAAGAAAGACCTGATTACAACATCGGCATTTGCCAAAAAACACCACGCATTTGCAGCTATAAATGGCACTTTTTTCGATATTAAAAATGGCGGCTCGGTAGATTTCATCAAAGTTAATGACACCATAATTAACCAAAACAGGCAAGAGAAAAATAATAAGAGAGCCTTGCATCACAAAGCCGCGGTAGTAATCAACAACTATCAGTTAGCAATTAAAAAGTGGGATGGCACCGATCAGTGGGAAAATAACCTTAGCGATAAAAATATGATGCTAAGTGGGCCGCTTTTAATGTTAAATAACGAAAAAGAAGTGTTGGATTCCGTTCCATTTAACAAGCTTCGCCACCCACGCACGGCTGTGGGAGTTAAGCCCAATGGAAATGTGCTATTATTGACCGTAGATGGCCGACAAGGAAACTCCGCTGGAATGAGCCTTTTTGAGCTTGCAAAAATCATGCAATGGCTGGGCTGCAGCAGCGCTATTAACCTTGATGGTGGCGGTTCTACCACCCTTTGGGCAAAAGATTATGGAGATAACGGTGTGGTTAATCATCCTTCTGATAATAAAAAATGGGATCATGAAGGCGAAAGAAAGGTGGCCAACGTTATTTTTATCAAAGGCAAACCCTAAATTTGCCACCTAATTCCAGATGATTTTAACAAATGAGTTTTAAACGTATATTCTTCATCCTAGCTACAGTTTCAGTTACATTTTACGCTTGCGGTGGCGGCTCTAATCCAAAAAAAAATCCAGCGACAGATACTGGCCTTACTTTTAAAGATGTAGATGGAATAAGGTTTTATGAAGTAAAACGCAGGTTTAGCAACGGCCTTTCTTTTAACAAAGATGGGTTTATGCTGCAGCCCACTTGGATTATACAATATCAAGCGCCAGATACGATGTTGGCTTATAGTCCAGAAAAAAGAGGGATGGAAGCCTTTTATCTACAATACGACCATGGCAAGATTTACAATTTTGCCCGTGAATTTTTTAGGGTAAAAACCATTGCCAAAGATAGCTTGATTTTACAGCGGCTACAGGTAGAGGCAATGGTGGTGTCCAAAGGTGAAGTTTCTGATGTAAATTGTACCTATTACACGCAAAACTATATTGAAAAGGTGCTTAAAACCACTGTTGGCGAATTACAAAGACCTACTAAATTAGACACTGCATATATCAGGAAGCTTGCCGAAAAAACCTACAAATATCCATCTAACCCCGATACCGCTTTTGCAGCAACCGAGATTGTAGAACTTAAGCCAAACAGTAAAAATGTATCGTCAAAGTTAATTGGCTATGCCGATAGCGGCGCCCACAGAAAATCCTATGCCTACATGTATCCAGAGTATCGTGTAGAGATCAATAAATCGTATAAAGAGTTTAGTTATCGTTTTTCTGTAATAGTAGATGTAAAAGGGAATCTTTACGTAAATCGTATCCAGGGTATTTTACCAGAAGATGTGCCACATCGAAAAAAATTAATTCAAGGCATAGCCGATGTTTACTTAAAAAACCTGCTCCACATTAAACCGGGTACCACATTAGGTATACCCCATTCTAGCGAGATTACCATAAGTCTTATTGGAAAAAAGTAGTTTTTGAAAATAAAATTTTGAAAAAACCTACGTTTTGCTTGTAATTAGATTTTAATCTGTACCTTGCAGCTTTAATAAATAATACAATGCAAGAAGGAACAGTAAAATTTTTCAATGTAACTAAAGGTTTTGGATTTATCGTACCAGCAAATGGTGACGCTGAGATCTTTGTACATTCAACAGGCCTTATCGACGAAATTCGTGAAAACGACAAAGTTCAATACGAAGTTGAAAACGGTAGAAAAGGCTTAAACGCCGTTAATGTGAAAGTAATCTAATTATTATCATATTTTACCAAAAAAGTCCCGACAAAATCGGGACTTTTTTAGTTTTATACGCTTTGGTTTTTAAAACCTAATGCCTAAAGCTAAGCCAGCTCTTACTCCAGCCCAAGGCCCTTTAATATCTACGTTTGCTCCGTTCCCATCAACCTTTGTGGTTACTTTTACTAAAGGCAGGTCTGTAATATCTTCAAGCTGTTCTCTAAGTTCTTGCTGTTCTTCGGGGCTTAGGTTTTTACGGCCCGCTATATTTCCTTTCGAACCGCCATACTGAGGCCCAAGTATCCACCAATCTAAAGTTACCATTTTACCCAACCTAAACTGCGAACCCAATTGCAAACCACCTGTAATGGTAGTTAAATTACCTTCTAACGGAATAACTTCACTGTATTCATTACCCATACCATCATCTACCGTAAAATCGAAAGGTAACGAGGCTGTGTAACGTGAGTATCTGGCAAATGGTGCAATGTAAAATCCTTTCAAAGCTGCTTTTCCTAGGTAAAAGCGAATTTCTGGCGTAATGGCAAAATTACCGGTTTTAAGATTAGTCAAATGTTTTGTCGCATCAGGATCGTCAATCAAATCTAACACTGTAGATTTTAGTGGAATATTTCCTTTTGGCATAAACCTTAACCCTAAAGCAACAGAGGTTTTTTTAGCGATTTGCCTTTCGTATTGAAGGTGTAAATTATTGAACGGCAAGCTCAGTAAATTAATTTTAATTACATTTTTGTTCTGTTGTGTAGAATCGCTCAGTTGAGCATAGGTTTGATTAGCAAAAAGGGCAATCAAGCCACAAATTAGTATTAGTTTTCTCATAAACTGTATTTTTTGGTTTATGGCAAAGATGTAATTTATCTATATGTATAACAATACCATGAAATAGGTATTTAACCTCTTTAAAAAGTTACCTAAGGCGAGCGGCTAATTAACAATACTTTTACTGGTGGTGTTATAAAAAGCCGTAAATTTTAGCTTGTAATTTACTCTTCATGAGTTATTTACATCAACGTATAATTAAAAAAAGCTAAATCATTTTTGGTGACTTAGCCTTTTTTAAACTAATTTAAAATGTATGCAGCTCTTATCAAGCCTCAAAAAAAGCTAATAAATCTTTGTTTATCGTATCTGCTTCGGTTGTAGGCATGCCGTGCGGAAAACCAGGATAAGAAATTAGCTTTCCGTTTTTTAACAAGGTTACAGCGAGTTTACCTGTAGTTTCAAACGGCACAATCTGGTCGTCTTCTCCATGAAGTACTAAAACTGGAACATCAACAGATTTAAGGTCTTCGGTAAAATCTGTCTCCGAAAAGGCTTTGATACAGTCGTAATGTGCTTTAATTGATCCACTCATTCCCTGTCTCCACCAATTTCTTTGAATACCTTCGGATACTTTAGCACCCTCTCTGTTGTAGCCATAAAATGGAAAAGTTAGATCGATATAAAACTGTTGCCTATGGTTGGCTGTGTTATTTCTTATATCGTCAAAAACAGACATTGGTACGCCATCTGGATTGTTCTCAGTTTTAACCATTATTGGGGTTACTGCGCTTACTAAAACTGCCTTAGCTACTCTACCTTTACCATGCTTAGCCACATATCTTATTACTTCGCCCCCTCCAGTAGAGTGCCCCACATGAATTACATCTGTAAGGTCTAACGCTTCAACAATTTCCGCTACATCGGCGGCGTAGGTGTCCATGTTGTGACCGTAGGGGGTTTGTTCCGATCTACCGTGTCCTCGCCGGTCGTGAGCAATTACCCGGTAACCTTTTTCCAAAAAAAACAACATTTGGGCATCCCAATCATCGCTAGAAAGCGGCCATCCATGATGAAAGAATACAGGCTGACCTTTTCCCCAATCTTTGTAATAAATTTCTGTTCCGTCTTTTAATTTTAATGAGCTCATGGTTTAATTTTTTTAAGTTTTGTTGTTATTAAATTTCTATTTGTTTTCTATAACAAATTTATAACCCTCTTTCTTTTAAAATCTTAACATGGGTTAAGAAATTATTAGCGACACTCCGCTTATATACCTGGCTAAAAGCAATTTGCCTTTGAAATAAAAAGCCCCATCCGAAAGCGAATGGGGCTCCATAACTTTAACTACATTTTACTTCTTTATTTTAGTAAATAGCAGTTCTGGTTCGTTGGTGGTAATATAATCGGCTTTTTGTTCCAAAAACCAATCCATGTCTTTTGCAGCATTTACCGTCCACACGTTGATTATTAAACCTAAATCTTTGGCTTGTTTTATCCAGCCAGGATTTTTCTTCAATACCCCCTGGTTATAGTCTAACCCGTAAAAACCTTGTTCTTTCAACTTTGCAGGTTCTATCTCTCCGTTAAGATAAGACACCCTAGCCCCAGGTACATTAGCAATTAGATATTTGCCAATAAAATGGCTAAAGGTAATGTACTCTATCCAAGGTGCCGCTTTTAATTCGTTAACTGTAGCAATTACTGCGTTGGTTAAAGCTTCTTCCCTTTCTTGTGTTTTTTGAGGCTTTACTTCCAAAATCAACTTTGTTTTCTTTTGTTTCATGCCGGCTTTAAGATATGCTACCAATGTTGGTATGCTTTCGCCGTTGCTTAATTTCTTATGATCTAAAAGCTCTTGGTAGGTGCTAGAAGCAATATCTTTACCCAAAAAATCTCCATTGTGATTTACAACCACAACATTATCCTTAGTAAACTGGACGTCAAATTCGCTACCGAAACAGCCAATCTTAATGGCCTCTTTTAAAGAAGCTATAGAATTTTCGGGCAAGTTTTGTGTCTTCCAAGCTCCACGATGGGCGATTACTAAATTTTTATTCCAAGATTTAATTTGTTTTTGCGCTAATGCAGTTCCTGTAATCATTATAGCTAAAATAGCTACAAAAAATCTTTTGTTCATTGTGTTACTTTTAGTTATTGGTTAAACTTAAGCAATATACAGTAGTTTAGTTGCTTTTTGTTTTTATTGATTTTATTTTATTTCTAAATTACACTTTTAAGCATTATAATCAAAACAAATTGAAAGCGTTGTGCCCGAAAAAATAGTTGTTTTCATTTTAGCCGCACATTTTCTACCTTTATTGTCGTTAAATAGCTATGGGCACCAACTATAACTTACTGTTATTAAAAATCAATGAGTTTACACGAAAGTTCTATCTCAATAAGCTTTTAAGAGGTAGTATTTACGCTGCAGCTCTAATTTTAACGCTTTATCTTTTTCTATTTATCTGGATTTTTTACAGCTATCCAAGTATAATTACCAAAACCCTACTCTTCTACTCGTATGTTGCTATTTCGCTTATTGCTGTACTTTTTTGGGTAGTAAAGCCAGCACTATCGTACTTTAAGCTAAGTAAAACTTTAAGTTTAGAAGAGGCTGCAAATTTAATAGGTAACCATTTCTTTAATGTTAAGGATAGGTTATTGAATACTTTACAGCTTAAAGAACTGGCGGATAGTGCTCCACAAAATAGCGCTTTAATTTTAGCCGGAATAGATCAGAAAATTAATGAACTTAAACCAATTCCTTTTTCTACCGCAATTAATTTGGGTGACAATAAAAAGCACATCAAATACATTGCTTTGCCTCTTTTCATCATTTTATTGATTGGAATTATTGCGCCAGCAATTTTAAGAGAAGGTACAAACAGTTTCATTAGGTACAATGAAGAAGTTTTACCAAAAGCGCCTTTCAATTTTGTGGTAGAAAACAAAAGCTTAAACATTACGCAGGGCGATGATTTGACCATTAAGGTAAAACTTATAGGCAACGAATTTCCGCAGGATATTTATTTGGAAGACGGCATAAATAGTTATAAGCTGGAAAAACAGGATATCAGCCATTTTACCTATACGTTTAAGAACATTCAAAAAGACAAATCTATCCGCTTTAGCGGCGGTGGTTTTAATTCTGCAAGCCATACTGTTAGTGTAAAACCTCGCCCCTCTTTATTAAACCTTAGCGCCACTTTAGTTTACCCAGCTTATCTTAACAGAAAAACTGAAGAAGCGCCTAATGTTGGCGATTTGCTTATCCCCGAAGGCACAAAAGTAAATTGGAAGTTAAGGACCGAAAACAGCGAGCAGATCAGCTTCATTTTACAGCAAAAAACTCATCAAATTAACGTGGTTGATAATAGTGCCAGTTTTAGTGCTGTGATTAGACGAAATGGCAATTATCAAATTGTTCCCAAAAATCAATTTGTGAGTTTACGCGATTCGCTAAGCCATCAGCTAACGGTAATCAAAGATCAATTTCCTAGCATTGCTGTAACCGAAACACCAGATAGTTTAAGCAGCAAAGCTTTGTATTTTACTGGTGTAATTAACGATGATTACGGATTTTCTTCTTTAAAATTCAGGTACCAAATTAAAGATAAAAATAAAGTTGTTGCCCAAGGCGCCAAAGCTATTGCCACTAAAAACCGGCAAACAGAAAATAATTTTTTCTACCTCTGGAATTTGGATGGGCTAACTGTTAAACCTGGCCAAACCATCGATTACTTTTTTGAAGTAGCCGATAATGACGGTGTAAACGGAGCTAAAGTTACCCGTTCGGAAATCAAAACATATCAGCCCCCAACGCAACAAGAAATTGCCGCCAAACTAGCCGAAGGTAGCCAATCTTTGAAGCAAAAAATGGAGCAAACCATTAAACTGGCCAACAGCATTGAAAAAGACAGCAAAAAACTGAGCGAAAGTTTACTGGATAAAAAACAGCTCGACTTTGAAGATAAAAAGCAGATTGAGCAATTGCTAGACAAACAAAAACAATTGGATCAGGCGGTTAAGGATATCAAAGACCTGAACGAGAAAAACAACTTCGAGAAGCAGGAAAACGGACAATTAACAGAAGAGCTAAAAGAAAAGCAGGAAAAAATCGACGAGCTTTTTAACAATGTGTTGGATGAAAAGACGAAAGAGCTTCTGCAAAAGCTCCAACAATTGATGGATCAAAACAGGAAAGATCAAACTAGAGAAGAGCTTTCTAAAATGCAGATGGACAATAAATCTGTAAAAAATGAGCTAGATCGTATTTTAGAGCTTTACAAGCAATTGGAATTTGAGCAAAGTCTACAAAATAAAATCGATCGTTTGAATGAGATGTCTAAAGAGCAAAAAGACTTGTCAAACCAAAGCAAGAACAATAACTCATCTTCTCAAGATTTAAAAGACAAGCAAGAGCAGCTCAATAAAGATTTCAAGGATTTGAAAAAAGAATTGCAAGATTTGGACAAGAAAAATCAGGCTTTGGAACGCCCCAACGATTATAAAAATCCGGAGAAAGAAACCAGCGAAATAGAGAAAAACCAACAAGAAAGCCAAGAGCAACTGAACCAAAACAACAAACAAAAAGCAGCAGAAAAACAGCAGCAGGCTAGCGACCAAATGCAACAATTGGCGCAAAAAATGCAAGAACAGCAACAAGCTGGTGCAGAACAGGAAAACAAGGTAAATGCGCAAGAGCTACGGAAGTTATTAGAAAACTTATTGAGCACTTCTTTTGAGCAAGAAAAGGTAATGTTGGCTTTGCGTAAAATGGGCACTACCGATCCGGCTTATGTTTCGCAAGCCCAAAAGCAGAATATGATACGCGACAATATGAAAACCATTGCCGATAGCTTGTTTTCGTTGAGCAAACGTGTGCCGCAAATTGAGACTGCCGTAAATACCGAAGTAGAAAAAATCAACTTTAATATTGGCAAAGCGATAGATTTTCTTGGCGATAGAAGAACTGGTGAAGCCAACCGCTCGCAACAATTTGCCATGACCTCCTTAAACAATTTGGCTTTGATGTTAAACGAAGCTTTGGAGCAATTACAAAACGCCATGAAAAATGCAAAAGGTGGCAAAGGCAAACAAAAACAGGGCATGCAGCAATTGCAACAAATGCAAGAACAGCTGAACAAAAATATGCAGCAAGCCAAAGAGAAAATGGAACGTGAAGGAAATATGGGCACTGTTCCGAAAGGTCAAATGAGCCAAGAATTTGCGAAAATGGCACAGCAGCAGCAAATGATTAGAGAAGCGCTAGAGAAAATCAACAAAGACGACAATAAAGATGGTAAAGGTGCTTTGGGTAATTTGAACCAAACAGTGCAGGAAATGAAACAATCTGAACTGGACTTGGTAAACAAACGAATTACACAAGAGACCATTAACCGTCAGAAAAACTTAATGGTAAAACTGCTAGATGCAGAAAAGGCACAACGAGAACAGGAGCAGGACGAAAAGCGTGAAAGCAACGCCGCTAAACAATTTCCTCCATCTTATCAGCAAATGCTAGAAAAGTTTAACAAGAGCATGCAAAGCGAAAGCGAACTCATCCAAAAACTGCCACCAAACTTAAATTACTATTATAAGAACAAGGTTGCTGAGTATTTTAGGCTGCTAAACTCTACAAAACAATAATCAAATCGTCATTTCGACGCTAGGAGAAATCCGTTAGTCTAGTTCTGCTTACTTGTAGATTTTTCCATGTCGTTCAGAATGACAAACATATTTCAAAACTATATCAAAAAAGCAATCTCTTTGTGTTCTTTGTGGTTAATTCTTTTTTACTTTTGCCTTCTAACTTAAATCCAATGGCTAAAATCAATTTCTTTACAGAAGACGTTACCTACACCTTAAAAGGAAAAATCGCCATAAAAAAATGGTTGCAGGAAACTATCGAAGTTGAAGGCTACCAATTAGCAGAGCTGAATTTCATTTTCTGTTCTGACGAATATTTATTGCGTGTAAACCAAGATTTTCTTCAGCATGACTATTATACCGATGTAATCACTTTCGACAACTCAGAAGAGCTTAAAACCATTTTGGGAGATATATTCATCAGTATTGATAGAGTTAAAGATAATGCCAAGCAAAATAATGCCACTACTCACGATGAATTATGCCGCATCATGATCCACGGAACGCTTCATCTGCTAGGTTACCGAGATAAAACCAAAAAAGCCAAAATAGAAATGACAGCGAAAGAAGACTTCTATTTGGCAACTAGGAACTAATTTCAGCACGCTATTTTCTGTTAACATTCCTTTACCAATCCTAACTTGCACATTCTTCGTGCAACGCTAGACTGCTTCGGCTACTATACTTAAATCAACCTTTTTCATTTTACTTGAATTTTTCGGTGCCTGTTGGTCGAAAAATTACTGGCGTTGGTCGAACCTTTACTCCTAATGGTATAAAACGCCAAGAAGCGGTGCAACCTTTTGTAATTGTTGCAGTCTTATAGATGTAACAAGTTTAAAAACAGAAAAATAATTACAGACATTAAAATATTTAAGATATGAAGACTTCTATTAAAAATCTATTCGCAGCCATCTTAACAGTAGCTATTAGCGCAAGCGCTACATCTTTAGTAAATGCTACAGCAACCAAAAAAGTAACTGTTGTAGGCGAAGTTAAAAAATTCAACAAATTAAACGTTGCCGGTAACGTAGAGGTAATTTTGGTACAAAGCCCAAATCAAAGTGTACAAGTTTACGATAGCTATTATTCGAAAAATGCTTTGGTGCAAGAAAAAAATGGCGAACTAAGAATTAGCTCTTTCGATAAAGAAACCTTAACTGTAGTAGTTTACGCAAACCAGTTAAACGAAATTACCGCTAGCGATAATGCTGTAATTAAAACCAATGGAAAATTCAGTGCACTTAGCTTAGCCGTTACTTTAAAAGACCAAGCTAAAGCAATTTTAAATACCAATACTATCGATTTGTTCGCTAACGTAAACGGACAATCTAACTTAACATTAAGCGGTAAAACAACAGATTATATTGCTGCTATCAACAGCACATCATCTATCAACATGGATAAATTTACGGCAGAGAACAGCAGCATTCAAGCTAAAAATACTGCAGTAGCACAAAAACAGTCAGTAAGTACTGAGCTGCCTAGTGGCGATGTGCTAACCATTTTTTAAAATTCATATTCACATATAAATTTAGTTTAGTTTTAGTTAATCAAGCGGGTGGATGCCCGCTTTCTTTTTGCCTTAGCTATTTTACAGCTAGCAAAACAATACCGCTTTTTCATAGGCTATTCAGCCCCGCTTTACACTTTACTTTATGGCAAACCTATGTGTTTGCCAAACGTGTTCGTTCCAATCGGGTTTAATTAACTAAGAGCTGTGGTGCTAAGCCGCTTTGACAAACTCCTAACAAATGGGATACAAATTTGTCAAAGCTAAGCCTATGGTATAATTTCGAAGATCGGAAGTTGATAAACAAAAGAAAACAATCTAACCTTTGCGTTCTTAGCGTAGCTCTTATTTTACTTTGCGGCTAATTTATACAACATAAAACAGCTTTATAGAACGTATACTTCAGCGCATTTCTTCCCCTAAGTATAAATTTTTTGTGCTAAGTAACGTGAGTTTTGGATGTTTGTGTTTTTTATCAGTGACTTATTTTTTTAGTTGTATTAGGAATGTCGTCTTCGAGCGTAGTCGAGAACTAAAAGAAAGCTACGCTAAATCTTTGGGTCATTTATCAGAAATTATCCCTCTAAAGATTTCTCAGTCGTTCCTCCTTCGAAATGACGAATCAAGACCCAAAACTCTTGTTAAGTAATAAAACACAGTTACTAGGGTTTATCAAAACACCTATCCTATCGAAAAATTAGCTATCTTGTGAATTTATAACAACCAGATATGAAATTCGCTTATTCGCTAAAGCAAAAAACCAAGATTGCCATTTTGCTTTTCTTAATTATGGCCTGTACTATCCTCATCCGTTTATTAGAAGATAGAAGCATTAAGAATATGGAAAAGGCATTTACTTCGCTTTATAACGACAGATTGGTACCCGCAACAGATCTTTTCTACATTTCCGAAAAATTGTATGCTAAGCGCTTCCTTTTAGAAACCTTTGTTTACAGCGATCAAAATAAACTATCAGCACAAGAGCTTAACGCTAAGCTTAAAACTTACGATAAACATATCGATACGCTTTTAGCCAAGTATGAACAAACATTTCTAGTTAAAAATGAAAAAAACCACTTAACAGCGTTGAAAGTAAAACTTCTAGACAACAAATTATTGGAGAAACAGCTCTTGTTAAATGCACATGCTGTAGATAAAACTGCCTTGCGAAAAATGTACGATGACAGTGCAGAGCGCTCTTTCTTTGATATTTCTAATTCCCTTTCTCAGCTTACCAAAGTACAAACTGTAGTAGGCGAACAACTGAAGGAAGAATCTCAAAAAATTGTAAGAGGAACCAATTTGTACTCTACAATACAATTGCTTATTGCTATAGTTATTGGGGCTTTAATCGTATCTATCCTAGCTGCATCAAACGTAATGAATATTAGAAACGACAACTTCAATTTGAACTAAAAACCAAAAGCGCTACATCAAACTACAACACACTTTCGTAATATTTCTTCGTTTACCAACTAATCTACTAGCTGCAAAAGCATTAAGCAGTTATTATTACGTACTTTTGTAGCAATTTTATCATAATAAATAATTGTTTTTTAAATGTAATGAGGCTATCCTAATAGACTGGGATGGTTTTGTTAGTATAAATCGTTTCAGAGCATCTTGAGTACACTAATTGCAGCAGAAGGGCTTGGCCACGCCTATCACGACGAATGGCTTTTTAAGAATTTAACTTTAGGAATTAATGCCGGCCAGCGTGTGGCGCTAGTTGGCGTAAACGGTGCTGGAAAAAGCACTCTGATGAAACTACTTGCAGAGCGCTTTGCTCCTCTCGAGGGAAAGATAGTTAAAAATAAATCAACCAAAATTGGCTTCTTAGACCAAGAGCCTTCTTTTCCAGAAAACGCAACGATTAGCGACTTCATTTTCTCTACCGAAAACAAACAGCAGCAGCTAATTAAAGAATATGAAGAATTAATTGAGGAAGAGCATCCTGATGAGAAGAAGCTCAATAGATTATACGAAGAATTAAGCGAACATAACGCTTGGGAATACGAACATCAAATCAAAACTATTTTAAGCAGAATGGGCATCAATCATCTGCAGCAAAAAATAGATACTTTATCTGGTGGTCAGCGTAAAAGGCTAGCTTTAGCTAAACTTTTAATTGAAGATCCTGAAATTTACGTTTTAGATGAGCCAACCAACCATTTAGATATTGATACGATTGAATGGCTAGAAAAAATACTTACTTCTGGAGCCAAAACTTTGTTATTAGTTACTCACGATAGGTATTTTTTAGATAATGTTTGCAACACCATAGTAGAGCTAGAAAGAGGAAAAACTTTTACTTACAATGGCAACTATGCGTATTTCTTAGAAAAGAAAGCAGAAAGAGAAGCACAAGATGATGCTACCTTTCAAAAAAATAAAAATCTTTTAAAGAAAGAACTAGAATGGATGCGCAGAATGCCCCAAGCTAGAGGAACAAAATCTGTTGCTAGACAAAACGCTTTTTATGATTTAGAAGAAAAAACTAAACAAAGAGTAGATCATCAAAAAGTTACTTTAAATGTAAAAATGGCCCGACAGGGAAATAAGATTTTAGAGCTTGACCGCATTAACCAAAGTTTTAACAATGTTACTATCATCAATGATTTTTCTTATGTTTTTAAAAAAGGAGATAGAATTGGTTTAGCTGGTAAAAATGGAACTGGAAAATCTACACTTTTAAATATCATTACTGGAAACTTAAATCCTGACAAGGGTAAAGTTGATATAGGAGAAACTACCCAATATGGATATTACAAGCAAGGAGGATTAAGTTTCAACGAAAAAGAAAGAGTAATTGACATTGTAAAGGCAGATGCTGAGTATATCAAAATGGCAGATGGTCAAACAATCTCCGCTTCTGCCCTACTTACTTTATTTTTATTTCCTCCAAAAAAACAACATGGATTAGTGGAGAAATTGAGTGGTGGAGAAAAGAAGCGCTTACATTTAATGAAAGTGCTGATGCAAAACCCAAACTTTCTAATTTTAGATGAACCTACCAACGATTTGGATATTGACACCCTAAACGTTTTAGAAGAATTTTTAGAAAACTTTCCAGGTATATTGATACTCGTTTCTCATGATAGGTATTTATTAGACAAGATGAGCGACCAGCTTTTTATTATGGAAGGAAATGGAAATGTGAAAATATTTAACGGAAATTATTCTGAACATCGGAATAGTTTAGAAATAGAAAAAGAAGCCGCTTCAAGGAAACAAAAAGTAGAAGAACAAAAACCAACCCAAGCATCAAGCGGCAATAAACTTAGCTTTAAAGAGCAACAAGAATTTAAAAAACTAGAAGAGGCTTTAGCAGAAAACGAAAATAAAATTAAAACCTTAACGCAAGAACTAAATCAAATAGATCCATCTAACTATATTCAAATCCAAGAAATATCAGAAACGATAATAAACATCAATAAAGCTATTGAAACAGATATGGAAAGATGGATGGAGTTGTCTGAAAAATAAAATTTTATTTGTGTTTCACGTGAAACACAAATAAAAAAAACAAAATAAAACTAATGTTTCACGTGAAACATCGAAAAATATATGTTTAAAGAATACGACGTAATTGTAGTTGGCGCCGGCCATGCAGGTTGTGAAGCTGCTGCCGCTGCTGCAAATTTAGGTTCATCGGTTTTGCTAATCACCATGAACATGGAAACTATTGCACAGATGAGTTGCAACCCGGCAATGGGTGGTGTAGCGAAAGGTCAAATAGTTAGAGAAATTGATGCCATGGGTGGCTACTCGGGTATCATAGCTGATAAAACAACCATCCAATTTAGGATGTTAAACAAATCCAAAGGCCCGGCAATGTGGAGCCCACGTACACAAAATGATAGGAAAAGATTTGCAGAAGAATGGAGATTAGCATTAGAACGCACTGAAAATATCGACTTTTGGCAAGAAATGGTAAGCTCGCTATTAATTAAACACAATACAGTTGTTGGTGTAAAAACTAATTTAGGAGTAGAGATTAAAGCTAAATCTGTAGTGCTTACCAATGGTACATTCTTAAATGGTATCATCCATATTGGCGAGAAAAAAATGGGCGGTGGCAGAACTGGAGAAAAATCTGCTACGGGCTTAACCGAACAATTAGTGGAATTAGGCTTCGAAGCAGGAAGAATGAAAACGGGCACCCCTCCCAGAATTGATGGTCGTTCGTTAAATTATAGTTTAATGGAAGAACAATGGGGTGATGAAGAACGTGGCAGATTTTCATATACAAACGTAGCACTTCCAACAGATCAACGTTGCTGTTGGATTACTTATACCAATGATAAGGTACACGAAACTTTAAAAGAAGGCTTCGAAAAATCACCCATGTTTACTGGCAGAATTAAAGGATTAGGTCCTCGTTATTGCCCATCTATTGAAGATAAAATTAATAGATTTGCTGAACGTGAACGTCATCAAATTTTCGTAGAACCCGAAGGATGGCATACTTGTGAGATTTACGTAAACGGCTTTTCTACATCATTACCGGAAGATGTACAATATAAAGCCTTAACCCAAATACCAGGTTTCGAAAACGCAAAGATGTTTAGACCAGGATATGCCATAGAATACGACTATTTTCCACCTACCCAACTCTCATTAACGCTAGAAACCAAATTAATCAGTAATTTGTTCTTTGCTGGTCAAATAAACGGCACAACGGGCTACGAAGAGGCTGCTAGTCAAGGGTTTATAGCAGGTATTAACGCACACCAGAAGGTATATGACAAACATGAGCTTATAATGAAGCGTTCTGAATCATATATTGGTGTTTTGATAGATGATTTGGTAACTAAAGGCACAGAAGAACCCTATAGAATGTTTACTTCTAGGGCAGAACATCGTCTATTATTACGTCAAGATAATGCTGATATTCGCCTCACTCCTATTGCTTACGAATTAGGTTTGATAGGCGATGACCGTTTGGAATTGGTAAAACAGAAAGTAAAAGATTCGGATGATATCGTAGCTTTTACAAAAAAACAGGGTATAGAAATGTCTGAAGCTAATTCATTAATGGAAGAATTGGGTACTTCGCCTCTAACGCAGAACGTAAAATTATTTAACGTACTAAGCAGACCACAAGTTAATATTAATGATATAAGAAAAGTAAGCGAACCTTTTAACGAACTACTTAATAAATTTGAAATAGAAACCGTAGAGCAAGCCGAAATTAAAATCAAATATGAAGCATATTTTGAAAAAGAACAGGAGATTGTAAACAAAATGCAGAAGATGGAAGACAAAGCAATTAATCCTGATTTTGATTATAACAGTTTAGTATCTTTATCAAAAGAAGCCAGAGAAAAATTATTGAAAATAAAACCTCGAACCTTAGGCCAAGCATCAAGAATTTCTGGTGTTTCTCCTTCAGATATTTCTGTTTTGATGGTTCATATATCTAAATAATTGAAAATCAAATACTTAAACATATAAAATAATCGATTAAAATAAAGCGTTATAAAAGCATAACTCAAAATTTTAATATTATCATTTAAAAAAAGGTAAAAATCGATTAAAACGCCTATAAATGCTTAAAAACAGAAACTGCCCTTTTTACCTCATTTTTTTTGTGCTTGTCGGCGCAATTAGTTTTATCTATGGGTGTGCCGCTATGAAATCTCCGGAAGGCGGGCCAAGAGATACTACTCCGCCGAAGGTACTAAAAATGACGCCAGAAAATTTAACCACGAATTTCACAGCTAAAAAAATTATCATAGAATTTGATGAATACATTAAATTAAGTAATGAATTTAAAGAATTTTCAATTTCTCCAGAGCTAGACAAAATTCCAGAGTTAAAAGTTAAGTTGAAAAGACTTGAAATTAGTTTATCGGATTCTTTAGAGAAAAATACGACCTACACTTTAAATTTCGGCAAAGCTATCGTAGATCTAAATGAAGGCAATGTACTTAAAAACTTCAGCTATGCTTTTGCCACTGGCCCCACCATAGATTCGTTAAGCTTGAGCGGAAATGTAACCAATGCACTAACCGGAGAAGCAGAAATAGAAAGTACTGTTTTTATACTTCCTTTATCTAGGGACAGTTTGTTTGGCAAAAAAAGAGCACCAATTTTTACGCTAACTGACAGCAGTGGAAACTTTAAACTTAAAAATTTAAAGAAAGATACCTATAAAGTATATGCTCTAAAAGAAAAAGGTGGTGGCGACAGAATTTACCAGCAAATAAGTGACGAAATTGGTTTCATCAAAGATTCGATTGTATTAGATAAAAATATTGATAGCTTACGCTTAAGTGTTTTTAAAGAAATTGCTCCTAATTTTAGAGTTAACGACAGAAAATTAAATGCAGATGGAAGCATTTTTATGAGCTTTAACAAAAAGCTAAATAACCCCGACTTAACAGTAATCTTCCCTCCTAGCGTAGACCAAAACAAACAATTTCAATTCAACAAAACTAAAGATTCAGTAAGCTTGTGGTTAGCAGACTTATCTTTTGACTCGGTAAAAATTGCTGTAAAAGACGAAGGAAAGACCTTAGATACTGTAAAATTTAGTAGATCAAAAAGAGATACTTATAATAGGGTAATCAGCATTTCTGACAATTTAGAAGGAGGCAACTTAAATCCATTTAGAGATTTAACCATTAGTTTTAACTTTCCAATAAAAAATATCGACGAAAGTAAAATTATATTGCTTGAAGACAGCATCCCTAGAAAATTTACGTTGGAAAAAGATAGCACTAACCTGTTAAAATATCATATCAAATATAAGTGGAGAGCTAAAGAAGAATACATTTTATTAATAAGAGAAAATGCCATAAATGCAATTTTTGATACTAAAAACAAAGAATTAAAAAGGAATTTTACATTAGCTGATGCCAATGATTATGGCTCTCTGACGTTAACAGTGGAACCAGCAGATACTTCAAAAAGCTATATACTAGAGATTGTAAATAAAGACAATAACGTTATTAGCAGTTATCCAATCAAAAAGAAATCACTAGTTAAACTAAATAATTTAAAACAAGGTATATACTTTGGCAGAATTGTTTACGACGCTAACAGTAATGGTATTTGGGATACAGGAAATTTAAAATTAGGTACGCAACCAGAAGCAATTTGGTACAATAATAAGGAACTATCTATTAGAGCTAATTGGGATAGAAGCGAAACCATCACTATTCCTTCGGTAGCCCCACTACCTGTGCCGAAACCGAAAGAAAAGGTAGAAAATAACAACTCTACACGGCCAGCACCTTCCAACAACAACCAGCCCACAGGCAACGTTGGTGGCTTCCGCAGGATGTAGTTACTTGAACCAATCGGCGTACATGATATAATTATCAGGAAGTTTATTCAATAAAGCCCTTTGATCTTCAGTAATGGGCTTTATTTTTTTTGCTGGCGTTCCGGCATAAATATAGCCACTCTCACAAATGGTGTTTTCTAGCACTACAGCCCCAGCAGCAATAATACAATATTCGTCTACCACAGCATTATCCATTACTATAGCGCCCATACCTATTAATACATTGTCTTTAACAGTACAACCATGTACTATTGCATTGTGACCTACGTTTACCCTATTGCCAATAATCGTAGCCGCTTTTAAGTAAGTAGCATGAATCACTGCCCCGTCTTGTATATTACTTTCATTACCAATGGTGATACTATTCACATCTCCCCTAACTACAGCATTAAACCAAATAGAGCAATTTTTCCCTACTTTAACATCTCCAACAACGGTGGCATTAGGTGCTATAAAACAATCGCTTCCAAACACTGGATTAACTCCTTTAACTGGTAATATAATTGACATGAGATTTGAGTATTGAGATTTGAAACTGGACGTATAAACTAAAGCTTATTACATAAAACTAGATAATTGTATCAACCAATTCGTTAGCATGTTGTGGATAATCTGTGGTATAATGTAATCCCCTACTTTCTTTTCTAGCTTTTGCAGACTTAATGACCATGTACGCCACTTGAATTACATTACGTAATTCACATAATTTTACAGATACCTTATTATTTTTGTAGAATTCTTCTGTCTCTTCAAACAATAGATACAATCTTCGTAACGCTCTATCTAATCTGAAATCAGAACGTACAATGCCTACATAATCACTCATTATTTTCTGAGTTTCTCTTAAATTATGTGTCACCAAAATATCTTCGTTAGATTGTATTACGCCTTTATCATCCCATTCTGGAATATCAGCGGGTATCACATTATGTTGATAACTCTCTATAGCCGACAAGAAAATACGATGTGCAAAAACAGTAGCTTCTAATAAAGAATTGGAAGCCAAACGGTTAGCACCATGTAAACCTGTTGATGAAACCTCACCACAGGCATATAAATTGTTGATAGTGGATTTGCCATATTCGTCAACCAAAATACCACCGCACATGTAATGACAAGCAGGTGTAACTGGTATATAATCTTTAGTCATATCTATACCAATTGATAAACATTTGGCATAAATGTTGGGAAAATGTGTAAGAATATCAGCTTTCTTGCGCATCGTAATGTCCAAATAAACAAAATCATCTCCTGATTTTTTCATTTCGTTATCTATCGCACGAGCAACGATATCACGAGGAGCTAAAGAGCCACGTTCATCATATTCATACATGAATTCCTCGCCAGTTCTTCTACGTAAAACACCACCAAATCCTCTAACTGCCTCAGATACAAGGAATGAAGGATATTCTCCTGGATGATATAATGCCGTTGGGTGAAACTGGATAAATTCCATATTTCTTACCTTTCCTTTAGCTCGGTAAACCATGGCCATACCATCTCCAGTAGCTATAACTGGATTGGTAGTATTAGCATAGATATGCCCAGCTCCCCCACTTGCTAACACAGTTACATTAGCCAAAATCTTCTCTACATGGTTAATTTCGGTGTTAAAAGCATAAATACCATAACAATTAATGTCTTTGCTGCTTTTATCCACATGTTTTCCTAAATGATGTTGAGTAATTAACTCTAGGCAGAAATAGTGTGTTAGGATCTCTATATTCTCGTTTTGATGAATTTGCTTCAACAAAACACTTTCAATTTCGTAACCTGTAATATCCTTATAATGAAGCACTCTGTGTTCCGAATGCCCCCCCTCTTTGGCTAAATCAAAAACTCCAGCCGGGTTCTTATCAAAGTTAATTCCATAATCTATAATTTCTTGAATACGCTCTGGACCCTCTTTTACTACGATTTCCACAATGTCTTTATCGCATAAACCATCGCCAGCAATTAACGTATCCTGTATATGTTTTTCAAAAGAATCTGACTTATCAACAACTACTGCTACACCACCTTGGGCATATTTAGTATTAGATTCATCTTCGTTAGATTTGGTAACTATCAGTACCTTACCATACTTAGCTGCTTTAAGTGCAAAACTTAATCCGGCTATCCCCGATCCTATGACTAAAAAATCGACTTTCTTCATTAATTTACGTAAAATATAACAAGTATGTGGATAACCTTAACAAGCGTGTGAATTGAATGTATAAATTATCATAACAACTATTTTTGATTGTTTAAAGCTAAGTAAAAAGCCAAGTTTGACAGAATCTTTTAAAGATTTTTTAAGCACTTTAGTAGAGGTTATCAACTTTTAACAACATCACTAACAATACACATTTTGATATTGATAATTTAAAACGAAAAAAAGTATAACATTGAGAATCAATGGAAGATTAAATTAAAAAATTACAAAAAATGTTGGTAACTATGTAATAACTCACTTTACAACATTTTTTTAATCAATCTTTCTAACAGTTTCAACACACTAATAAAGAATAAGAATCTATTTAATTAATTAAATTATATTTTGTTTGAGGCGTTGATAAAGTTGAAAGCTCTGTATCTTTACAAAAAAATTAACGACTACTTCAAAAGCATTTGTAGCTAAAAAGCATAGTGATGGAAATTTTAGAAGAACTTAATAGAAAAGGTTATGTAGAAGAAAAAATAGATCCTACGTTGGATTTATTTGCGGAAATAGAGAAGCTAAAAAAAGAAAAGAATGCAATTATTTTAGCCCACTACTACCAAGAACCTGATATACAAGATATTGCAGATTATATAGGTGATAGTTTAGGCTTATCGCAAGAAGCTGCAAAAACGGAAGCCGATGTAATTGTTTTTGCTGGTGTGCACTTTATGGCCGAAACAGCGAAGATTTTATCGCCAGAAAAGAAGGTTTTATTACCAGATTTAAAAGCCGGATGTTCTTTAGCAGATAGTTGTCCACCGCATTTATTTAAAAAATTTAAGGAAAAATATCCTGACCATTTGGTAATTACCTATGTGAACTGTACGGCTGAACTAAAGGCTTTGAGTGATATTGTGTGTACGTCGACAAATGCGGTACAAATTGTGGAAAGCTTGCCAAAAGACCAGAAGATCATCTTCGGCCCGGATAAAAACTTAGGAGCCTGGGTAGCTAAAAAAACAGGTAGAGACTTGGTTTTGTGGAATGGTGCTTGTATGGTGCACGAAATTTTCTCTCGTGAGAAGATTACCAAATTGAAGGAGCGTCACCCAAATGCGAAGTTTATTGCTCACCCAGAATGTGAAGAATCTGTATTGCAAATGGCGGATTACATTGGTTCTACCACAGGATTGTTGAAATACAGCATCAACAACGATGCAAAAGAATTTATTGTTGCTACAGAAAGTGGAATTATCCACCAGATGCAGAAGGCTTGTCCGGATAAAACTTTTATTCCAGCCCCTCCTACCAACGCTTGTGCTTGCAACGATTGCCCGTACATGAAACGAAATACCTTAGAGAAACTTTACCTGTGTATTAAAAACGGTATGCCCGAAGTTACAGTGCCAGCAAACATTATCCACGAAGCTAGAAAACCTATCGAGAGAATGTTAGAAATTTCTGCACAATTAGGTTTGTAAGATGTTTAAGAGGCGTTTTTTTAGAAATTTATTGTTAATAAGTACAGTTTCTTTAGCTGCTTGTTCGTCGGTAAAGGAATATAATTTAGCCATTACAGAGAAAAAGCATGATGTACAAGCGCTGAAACAAGATATAGAACTAACTCATCAAATTTTGAAAGATGGGCATCCTGGTTTGTATTGGTATATTTCAAAAAAACAGCTCGATTTTAAATTTGATAGCTTAAAAAATGCGATCAATGAACCATTGACCACTAAGCAATTTTATCAAAAACTTTCGCCAGTAGTAGCTGCCATTAAATGTGGGCATACGGCTTTACGTTTTCCATCGGTAATTATAAAAGATAAAGATGCGAGAGCAATTGCAAAAAATAAAGTTTATCCCCTAGATCAATTTACTTATGCAGTTACTGATGATAAATTGATAGTTATCAACAATAAGAGTAAAAACAAACAAATAAAAACCGGAACCGAGATTTTAGAAATTGATGGTTTGGCTCCAAAAAATATATTTGACATTGTTTCCGCAGGTTTTAGCTACGATGGATATAACTCATTATCAAAAAACAAGAGGATAGAAAGAAATCTTGCAAGTCTTTATAAGATTTATTTTTTAGAACGAGATAGTGTGGCTATTAAGTTTAAAACTGATAGTACAGTTATCAACACTTTTATCTCATTTTATGATAAAAAGAAAGATGCCGAAGCTAAAAAGAAATTAGATACAGCTAAAACTGTTGCTACAACACCTGTTAAAAAGATAAAGGAAACGTTAAAACATAGAGGTGCAAAAGTGAATGGGGAATATCAGCTAGATTTTAAATTTTTAGATAATGAAAAAGATATTGCCTACCTAAAGATTAAGAGTTTTAGTGTACCTACGGCTAATTTTCCACTTTTTTATAAACAAGCCTTTGATAGTATTGCTTTATCTAAAAGTAAGAATTTAGTAATAGATATTAGAAATAATCCAGGTGGAACTTTAAATGCAAGTTTAGCATTATTTGCTTACTTAACTGATAAAGATTTTGTGTACTTGGCCAAACCTATTAATAAGGGTGGTTTTAATACAGATAAATATCAAACTGGTTTTAAAAAAATAAGATATTACCTTACCGGCTTTAACGATAAAAGTAATATTTACGAAGATGAAGAAGGTAATTTCTTCTCTTTTATGAAAGGTTATACGCCTCAAAAACCTCATAAAAATAACTACAAAGGCAAAGTTTATGTGTTGATCAACGAATTTAGTTTTTCCGCATCTTCTTTATTAAGTGCTAATTTAAAAGGAATTGGTCGTGCTATTTTTGTGGGTACAGAAACTGGAGGTGGTTTTAATCAATGTGCGGCAGGTAAACTACCTGTAGTTACTTTGAAAAATAGTAAATTAGCTTTAAGGTTTGGATTAAATAGAATGGCTCCAATTTATCAACAAGATTTGTATGGCAGAGGCGTTTTTCCAGACGTAGAGGTGCAATCTACCTTAAAAGATAGAATTAACAACTACGATAGAGAGTTGCAATGGATTTTAACAGATATTAAAGGAAAAGGATAATGTTCGAGAATAAAGAGCGTACTTCGTTAGAAGAACTAGGTGAATTTGGACTGATTAAACACTTAACAGAAAACTTTAAAATTAGGCACGAAAGTTCTATAAAAGGAGTTGGCGATGACGCTGCAGTACTTGATTTTAAGGATAAACAAACTTTAATTTCCACAGATTTATTGTTAGAAGGTGTGCATTTTGATTTATCTTATGTTCCCTTAATGCATTTGGGTTATAAAGCGGTGCAGGTAAACTTGAGTGACATCTATGCGATGAACGGTATAGCTACTCAAATTACAGTGTCTTTAGGTGTTTCTAGTAAGTTTCCATTAGAGGCTATCGAAGAAATTTATAAAGGCATTGAGTTGGCATGCAATAAATTCAACATCGACTTAATTGGTGGTGACACTTCGGCAAGCAAACAAGGTTTGATAATTAGCATTACCAGTATCGGCTATGCTGCCAAGGAAGATGTAACTTACAGAAACGGTGCACAAGAGGGCGATTTGCTTTGCGTTTCTGGAGATTTAGGCGGAGCTTATGTAGGCTTGCAGATACTAGAAAGAGAGAAACAGGTTTTCTTAGAAAATCCTCAAATACAGCCCGATTTAGAAGGTAAGGATTACATTATAGAGCGTCAGTTAAAGCCAGAAGGACGCCGAGATGTGGTAGATCTTTTAGCGCAAATTAAAGTAAAACCTACAGCTATGATCGACGTATCAGATGGATTAGCGTCTGAAATTTTACATATCGCTACACAAAGTGATAAAGGCTGTACCATTTACGAAGATAAATTACCAATTGATCCGGTGACTTACGAAACAGCTAGAGAGCTAGGTTTAGACCCAACCGTATGTGCCTTAAATGGTGGCGAAGATTATGAATTGCTTTTTACCATTAAACAATCTGATTACGAGAAGATTAAGAATGATGTAGATATCAGTATCATTGGACATATTACCGATAAAAATTCGGGTGTAAAAATGATATCAAAGTCTGACGTGGTACATGAATTGAAAGCTCAGGGTTGGAATGCCTTTAAAGGATAATAAGCTTTTTATCAACTCAGGATTGCCTTTCATATATTTATTTTTAAATATTTACCACATATTCAATATATTGGCTATCTAAAACCAAACTGTTGAAGCGTATTTTTATATTTTCTTATCATGGCAAGGAAACTTACCAAACTGGATTTAATAGGTTACTGAGCATAGCAGAAAATTTAGCGCAATCTTATGAAGTACATTTTGTTTACGGAAATAAAAATAAGGCAGAAAGACCAATCAAAATAAAGGGAAATCTAGTTGAAATTCCTTTGAGTTATACCCAAGGTTTTTTTCATAATATCTATAAAAAATTGATAGATAGCGGACGCAGAATACCTGCTAAATTTTTGTTGGCTGCTTATTTTTTTTTCGCTGGTAAAGAAATTTTTGATTTAGGAAGAGAGTTTGATAAGTATAAAAAGAAAACAAATATTCAGCTAAGCACAGCTGATATCATTTTTGTCTCTTTTCCATCAATTGCGATACACAACTTGGGTTATGCGTTAAAGCAAGAGTTTGGTTGCAAATTAGTTTTAGATTATAGAGATCCAGGCGTTTTTGGTTACCAGCAAATAGAAGACAATAAAATATTATCGTTTCTAAGAAAAAGGTTTTTAAAAAGAAAAGAGCTTAGAAATTTAAAGGTGGCAGATTTAATTGTTACCATTTCAGAATCGATAAAAAATCTTTTTCCAGAAAGATATAGACCTTCTATAGAAGTAATAAAAAATGGATATGATTTTAAAAAGATCAATTTTAATTTAATTAAACATCATCCGTATACTTTTAAATTGGTTTATCTAGGTACGGTTTATAATGATCAGCTAGAAGATGTTACTTTTTTTAAGGCGCTAAGAAGGCTGATAGATTTGTACGTGATCCAGCCACAACACTTTCAGCTAAAATTTATTGGCTCAGAGAGTTCTTTAAAACTAAAAGATGTAATTAAACAATTTAATTTAGAACCTTACACACATATCACTGCAAAAATGCCCATACAACAGGCTTATTCTGAACTTTACAGTGCAGCTATGTTTTTTCATTTGAAGTATGGTAAAAGAAGAGAGATCATTACTACCAAGCAGTACGAATATTTAGCTTTTCAAAAACCTATTTTACTGCCGGTAAATGATGCCGGCGATTTGGAAGAAAGTATAAAGAAATATGATGCCGGTTTTATCTGCGAAAATGAAGAAGAAATTATTACAGTGCTTAAAAAAGCGATAGATAATAATTTAAAAGGAAACCCTGTGAAAATTAACAGAACATCAGAAGAACTTTACGAATTGAGCAGGCAGGGACAAGAAGAAAAATTAGCTAATCTTATAGAAAAATTATAATTGTTCATCGTCCAAGAACTTTGAGTCTATTTGTTTATTAGCTTTATTTTTTGCACCTAATTTTTTTATTTTTTCTACTTTACCTATCAAATTTCCACTGCCATATTGTAGTTTTTTAAAGGCATCATCGTGAGCCTTTTGCGTTTGCTCTATGTGTTTTCCAATCTTTTGCATGTCTTCTAAAAAGCCAACAAATTTATCATAAAGGGCGCCGGCTTCTTCTGCAATTTCAAATACGTTTTTGTTTTGCCTATCAACCTTCCAAATGCTGGCAATGGTGCGTAAAGTGGCTAATAGCGTGGTAGGGCTAACCAAAACTACTTTTTTATTCCAGGCATAATTAAAAAGTTCGGTATCTGCCTGCACAGTTACACTAAAAGAAGCCTCAATGGGTATAAATAACAAGACAAAATCTGGCGAGTTAATGGCATACAAATGCTGATAGTTTTTAGCCGACAAACCATCGATGTGATTTTTGATAGAAATTAGGTGCTGTTTAAGGTAAATTGTTTTTTCCTCTTCCGTTTCCGCACTGGTCATTCTTTCGTAAGCTACCAACGATATTTTAGCGTCTACAATCAAGTTTTTCTCGTCTGGCAGGTTGATGATCACATCGGGCTGAAAACGTTCTCCATCGCTATTATTTAAGCTTTTTTGGACAGTATATTCTCTACCCTTAACCAAACCAGAGGTTTCTAACACTCTTTCTAAGATAATTTCGCCCCAATTGCCCTGTTTTTTGCTATCGCCTTTTAAGGCTCGGGTTAAATTATTGGCATCGGTTTGTATTTGTTTACTCTGATCCATCAACTGAAAAATAACACCTTTTAGTTGGCTGCGTTCTGCTGCTTCAGTTTGATAAACCTTATCTACTTTCTCTTCAAAAGATTTGATATTTGCTTTTAGCGGATTAAGAATTTGATCGAGATTGGTCTGGTTTTGGACGGTAAACTTTGCGGTTTTTTCATCCAATATTTTGTTGGCGATATTGGTAAATTCTACGTTAAAACGTTGCTGTAATTCTTCTAAATTTTGCTGTTGCTTAATGGCGGTTTCCCGCTGAGCTTTTAGGTTTTCTTCGGCCCTAGTTGCACGATTATTTTCGTTGATGTAGTTTGCCCTTAGTTGTGTAATTTCTTGTTGCAAACGTTGGTTTTCATCTTTTAAAATAGTCACAGCTGGTAGTTCTTGCTCATTTGGTTTACTCGATTTTTTGGTAATTAGAACCGCTAAAAAACCAATAATAACAGTCAATAAAGCAACAATAGCAATTTCCATATTAAACTTTTAATTTTAAGCGACAGATAAAAAGATATTCTGGTAATTAGTTATCAATAAAATCTGTGCATCTGTGGCAAATCTCTTACAAAATAACGAAATTAAGACGAGGCCTATATTTCATTTCTACCTAAATGCTATATTTAGCTCATGAATAAACTTTTAGTTTTAATACAATGTAAGGATGAAGTGGGTTTGGTAGCCAATATCACTCGTATTTTAGCAAGCCACAAGCTTAATATCATTGCTATGCGTGAGTTTGTAGATGAAGAAGAACAACGTTTTTTTGCTAGGATTTCTTGTAGTGCCAGTATAGAAAGCAAAGAAGAACTTAAAAAAGAGCTACAGGATACCTTACCAGAAAATGCAGTGATTGCAGTAGTGCCTAAAGCAGATAAGCGCATTGCGGTGTTGGTAACTAAAGAGTTTCATTGTTTATCTGATATTTTGATAAGAAACTATTTTAAAACGCTAGGAGCAGAGGTAAAATGTGTAATTGGTAATTATGAAAATTTAAAAGAGCTCTCAGAAAAGTTAGATGTGCCATTTCACTACATCTCTCACGAAAATATCTCGAAAGAAGAGTTTGAAAGTGCAATTATAGCACAGTTAGATCAGTATGAATTGGACTATATTGTATTGGCGAAATTTATGAGGATCATTTCGCCTAGTTTTGTAGCTAAATACAAACATCAAATTATCAATATACACCATTCGTTTTTGCCGGCTTTTATTGGGGCTAGTCCGTACCAGCAAGCTTTTAAACGGGGTGTAAAAATTATTGGGGCAACTGCTCATTTTGTTACCAACGATTTAGACGAAGGACCAATAATTAATCAACAAACTACGCATGTAAACCATACCCACGGCGCTAAACAGATGGCTATTGCAGGTAGGGAAATTGAAAAATCAGTGTTAAGCAAAGCTTTGGAGTTGGTGTTTGATGATCGGGTTTTTGTAGTGGGTAATAAGACAGTGGTTTTTGAGTAGTTATGAAATTTAGATTGCTTCTGTTATTATTTATTCCATTAATTTCGATTGGACAAAAGAAAGTTAAATCAGGTATTGTAGAATTCAAAGAAGATTATGGTCTTTTCGGAAAAAAGTATAATTTGAGTTTTTCTAAAAGATTACAGAAATATCCATTTAACCTCGCACATCAAATAAAACTTGTTTCTTTTGATTATGATGTAGTACCGATTAAAGATACTATTTATTACAATCCTATAATGCCAAGATTACATTATACTATCTGTAGAACTTCATTTTCAGAAATTAAATCTTTAAATCATTTACAAGTAGACAATCTCACGAATATTTTATTTAATTACGGATATATAAGAAAACCAACAATCATAGAGTTTACAAAATGCTATGAGCCAAGGAATGGAATACTTTTTTTAAATGAGAAAGGAAAGGTATTCGAGTTTATAGAAATTTGTTTTGGGTGTAAGAGATTAACTTATAGTTATAATGATAAAGCAACCAATGATTTTGAAAAACCAAAGTTTAAAGTATTGAGAGAATTTTTTGTAAAAAATGGATTAGAATACGGCATAACAAAATTATTCGATGGGCAAACGATCGGAAATTGGGAAGATAATTAAAAACTCCTTAACACCATTTCTCCAGCCTCTTCGCCGGTTTGGCTACCAATAGCGATACCCATTCCGTTGCAACGTACTGCACAAAATACATTTGGGGTAATTTCTTTAATAATTGGAGAAAGCTCTGGGCCAAAAGCCATAATTCCGCTCCATTTTTGTTCAATTTCGAAAGCGGTATCTGGTAAAATCACTTCTTTTAATAAATGGAGTAAAGTGTTTTGTACTAATGGGGTTTCGCCAAACTGATGGGTTTCTTCAGTAAAAAAATCTAAGTTTCTGCCACCTCCAAGTAAGACCCTATTGCCTACATTTCTAAAATAGTAATAACCTTTATCGTAATGAAAAGTACCTTTTAACTTCAGGTTTTCGATAGGTTTGGTAATTAACACCTGTCCGCGACCAGGTTTTAATTTTAAATCCGGAATAAGCAGACTAGCGAAAGCGTTGGTGCAAAACAGCAATTTTTTTGTTCTAAAACAACCTTGAGAAGTAGTAACCAGGAGAGTCTTATCTTCTTGTTCAAATTGATTAACCAAACAGCTATTTAAAACAGTCACCCCTAGTGAGCTGGCAATATTGATAAGTGCTTTAATCATTTTACCAGAGTCTAGCTGAGCTTCTAAGTTGTTTTTGATGAGCGAGTCAATGCCATCAAAACCGAAAAAATTAATTTGAGACTTAGCTATTTCAAATGCACTTTGGTGGTGAGTAATATCTTTGATCAATCTGTTAAAATGCCCAATTTTTGATACACATTCTTCGCTCAAAGCGAAATCTTGCGGTTTAAAAAGCTCAAAACCACCATTAATTTGTAAGTCTAATTTATTGTCGCCAACCATTGAACGTAATTTTTGTAAACCTTTCCAACGTTTGCCAATAAGTTGATGAAGAGCGTCAGTACCGCAAATTTTTTCCTGTTCTACCAATTCTGATATGCTACCAAAACAGGCAAAACCAGCATTCTTTGTACTAGCACCAGAAGGTAAAAACCCTCTTTCTAGCACGGTAACAATGATATTAGGTTGCTTTTTTTTAATCGTGATTGCGGCATTCAGGCCAACTATTCCGCTGCCAACAATAAGGATGTCTGAAGTGAAAAAACTAGCTTGCTCCCAGTAAGATAGGTTCGTGGCATCCATAAAGAATTGTAAAATTTTTATTTATTATAAATATGGGAACACTTTTTGATTTAGCGAAATAGGATAACACAAACATTAAAAAAATGGAAACTTATTTAATATTGATTGTTCCGATACTTCTGCTTAGTATGTTTGTACAGTGGCGTTTCAGAAATAAGTTCGCGAAATATGCCGAAATGCAGCTTAACTCAGGTTTTTCGGGCAAAGAGGTAGCAGAGAAAATGCTACATGATAATGGAATTTACAATGTAAAAGTATTAAGTTCTGAAGGTCAGTTGACCGATCATTATAATCCGGCTGATATGACCGTAAATTTAAGTACGGATGTATATTACGGTAGGAGCGTAGCTGCTGCTGCTGTTGCCGCTCACGAATGTGGACATGCCATACAACATGCTAAAAGCTATGGTTGGCTGCAATTTAGATCTAATATGGTACCTATTGTAAGCATATCGTCTAATTTATTGCAATGGGTATTGCTGATAGGTGTATTGTTAATTGGCTTTACAGGAAACCCTATTGTTTTAGGCGTGGGTGTGGCTGGTTTGGCTGTAATTACACTATTTAGTATTGTAACCTTACCCGTAGAGTTTGATGCCAGTAACCGAGCATTACTTTGGTTAAGAAATAACCAAGGTGTAATGAAAACAGCCGAAGAAAATGTACAAGCTAAAGATGCTTTATGGTGGGCCGCTATGACCTACGTTGTGGCAGCTTTAGGCGCATTGGCTAACTTATTGTACTACGCTTCTATGTTATTTGGCAGAAGCCGGGAGTAAGCAAATTTTGCAAAGAGAGCACGAGGCTGATCATCACGATTAGCCTTTTTTATTGCTCTGGAGAATATTTAACTAAATCAATTCCTATACCATTGGGATCTTGGATAGCAAAATGTCTATCTCCCCAAGGCTCATTCCTTATATCAATTTTAATAGATACGCCTTTCTTTTTTAGATCCTGATATAGCGCATCAACATCATCCACTTCTATGGTTAAATACATTCCCTCTCCTTTAAAAGGCTTTTGAAAAAGTGGTTGTTGTGAAGCATGATTGGGAAGTAAAAAACTGATTTCTGCGCTTTTATCGGGGGTATGTAAAAGCAAGTAAAATTCATTTTCGAAAGAAATACCAAAGCCCAAAACTTCTGTATAGAATTTTTTGGTTTCGGCAAGTTTTTCGGTAATAATTCCGGCATTTAGTTTCATCGCATTTCTGGTTTTAGAAGTTTGACCATAAGCACTATTGGTAAGTAAAAAGCCCAAAAGTATTATGGTTACCTATTTTGTTATCGAATTCATCAATACAAAATTGCTTAAAGTTTTTAAGGCTAAATAGTAAAAATCGGACAACTATCTACCAAATGCCTTACTTGGTGTAACACCATAAAAATGCTTAAAATCTTTAATAAAATGAGATTGATCAAAGAAATCGGAATAAAAAAACATTTTATTTTTTCGTAAACTTTGGGTTGATGGTTTAGCCCTTAAAATATTTTGGAAGCGAACCACTTTGCTAAAGGTTTTCATCGAATCGCCAATATAGAAGTTAAAAAGCCTACGCAATTGTCTATGACTAATTCCACTATCAATTTCTTTAACATCAATTACACCGTAGTTGTTCATAATTACTGAAATAGCATTGTAGAGACGGGTGTCGTTATCGAATTTTACGGTAGAAAGTTGGTCTAAAAGAAAAGCATCTAATAACTGTACGATGGATTTGATATCGATAAATACGTTAAAATCGGACTGGATAATTGAAGCAAATTGAGGTAATATGAATTTCAGTTCTTCGGCTTTATTGCTGATAGTAGAGGCATCTATTCTAAATAATTGAGAGAACATGGTTGGTAAAAACCGGATACCCACATAGTTAAACTCTGATTCTAGCTTAAACTCAGTATACTTTTTGCAAAAGCCCATCACAAAGCTTTCTGTAGAATGATCAAGTTCAAAAAAGATGTCGATACAGCCATCGGCCACGACCCTATAATTAAAAGCTTCTGAAAGTTTTTCGGTAGTTTTTAATTGCCAATAACAATAAACAAAGGGCTGTAGTTGCAAGTGCGGCAAAAATTCTTGGTAGCTAACCAAGCCAAGAGATTTTACCGTAGGTTGAATAGGAATGTACAGCTCTCTAATGAACGAAACATTCATTAGCAGCTTAATTTAACCTAAAAGGAACAATTAATTGAAACTCTGGGATATCAACCATAAACTCTGTATTGTCTACGCTACGGTGCATTAAATAGCGGCCACGCATACTGCCGATATCGGTTTTAAGGTTAGAACCAGACACATAAGAATAACTATCGCCTGGAGCAATAATTGGTTGTGCACCAACTACACCTTCGCCTTCTACTTCTCTTACGGTACCATTAGAATCAAAAATAAACCACTGACGGCGCATTAACTGTATTTCGTAGTCAGAAAGGTTTTCTATATGGATACGGTAGGCAAACATAAAATGCCCATTTGCTGGATTAGAATGCTCATCTTGATAAATGGTATCTACCGATATTTTTACGTCTTGTGTAATTGCTGTTACCATAGCTATAAGTTCTAAAAAAACTTTCGCTCAATAATCAAGCCAGTTCCGTAATTGGCTCTACATTAATGTATTTGTCTAGAATTTCGTCTAGTAAAGTATATATAGTGTCTATATTTTCCTCTTTAACTAACTGAGTACGATAAGGTTTGAAATCGGGGAGGCCTTTAAAATAATTTGCGTAATGACGGCGCATTTCGAACACCCCAACTTTCGGGCCTTTCCATTCTACAGATTTTGAGAAATGTGTTCTACATGCCTCTACACGCTCGAGTAAACTTGGCCCCGGTAAATGTTCTCCGGTAGCAAAAAAATGTTTCACTTCCCTAAAAATCCATGGATATCCTATGGCTGCCCTTCCAATCATCATTCCATCTACGCCATATTCTAAACGCCAGTTGGCCGCCTTTTCTGGGCTATCGATATCGCCATTACCAAAAATTGGAATTTTGATACGCGGATTGCGCTTAATTTCTCTAATCAGCGTCCAATCGGCCTCGCCTTTGTATAACTGCGCTCGTGTTCTGCCGTGTACTGTTAAAGCTTGTATACCGATATCTTGTAAACGTTCGGCAACTTCTTCTATGTTTTTGGTATTATCGTCCCAGCCTAAACGTGTTTTAACGGTAACAGGTAAATGTGTTGCCTTTACTACAGCCTCGGTCATTTTCACCATCTTATCAATATCTTGTAGTAGGGCAGAGCCGGCACCTCTGCAAGCCACGTTTTTAACGGGGCAACCATAATTAATGTCCATCAAATCTGGGCCTGCTAGGGTTGCAATTTCCGTAGCCTCACGCATGCTTTCTATGTCACTCCCAAAAATCTGGATACCAATAGGACGCTCGTATTCAAAAATATCCAGCTTTGCCCTGCTTTTTGCCGCAGAGCGAATTAAGCCTTCAGATGAAATAAACTCTGTGTACATCATATCTGCCCCGCCTTGTTTGCACACGTAACGGAAAGGAGGATCGCTCACATCTTCCATGGGTGCCAATAACAGGGGGAACTCTCCTAAATCAATATTTCCTATCTTTACAGACATTTTTCTATATTCAAAGCAATTAAAACGTTGCAAAGTTACACATAAAAATAAAAATGCATCAAAGTAGCCCCAACAAGCAAGAGAATAGCCCGTTTGTGCAAATGCTCTATCTATTATTATTTGCCTTTGGCGGATTAATAGTTTTTGCCATAATTGGTATGGTGCTGGTTTTTTTAACCAGTGGAATTGATGGACTTAAAGGAGCGGCCACGAATGATATGCGGTATATCGGGGCCTTTAAAATTTTGCTTGTAGCGCAACAGATTGGACTTTTTTTAACGCCAGCTATTTTGTTAGCGGTAGTAGAGAGAACGAAATTGACTAATTTTTACGGGTTAAAAGCACCAAAAGTTAATTGGTTGCTATGGATAGCCATATTGTCTGTTTGTTGGATGCCGCTGATGGGGCTAGCTAACGTGTGGAACCAAAAAATGGTTTTTCCAGAGTTTTTAGCAGGTGTAGAAAGATGGATGAGAGCAATGGAAGACTCTGCGGCAAAAGCTACCGAGGCCATTCTTAAAATGAAGAACCTTGGCGATTTGGTGGTAAACCTATTGGTAATTGCCGTTACTCCCGCCATTTGCGAAGAATTAATTTTTAGGGGAGCAGTACAACGAACCGTTTTCCGTATCAAATCCAATCCTCATGTAGCCATTTGGATCTCGGCAATGATTTTTAGTGCTATCCATTTTCAGTTTTATGGTTTCTTGCCACGCTTGTTGCTGGGTGCTGCATTTGGTTACGTTTATTATTTTACGGGTAGTATTTGGTATGCCGTTTTTGCACACTTTTTAAATAATGCTTATGCGGTTTGCGTGGCTTATTATCTGCAAATGAACAATCAATCTTATACCAATGCCGATGATATTGATATGCCTTGGTACGGATATGTAATTAGTGCAATTTTAACCTTAGCTTTGTTCGTTCAAATAAGTAAAAAGTTTAAAGTCAAAAGTGAAAAGTCCTACGATGAACATTTGCAATCTGATGTTTAAAGTAGTGCATAACTCAGTATCTCATATCTCAATACTCACATCTCAAATCTAATAATGAAAACCAGAGCGATAACCGCCTTCTTTTTTACCATAGTAATGCTAGCGTCCTTGCTAGAAGCCTATACCTTTTCTGCCTTTTACCTGATGTTAAGTTTAGTGGCATTGTTAGAATTTTACAAAATGGTAAAAATAGGAGGGATACGTCCCCACAGAAACATAGGAATTGCTGTTGCCGCATTGATTTTCTTAACTACAGCAGCGTATCACTTTTTTCAGTTCGAGCTTAAATACCTTTTACTAATTATTCCCTTGGTTTTTGCCATATTTGTTGCCGAGCTGTACAAAAAAAATAAAATTCCATTTGCTAATATTTCTTACACCTTTGTTGGATTTATTTACGTTACAGTACCTTTCTGTTTTTTCTACTCGTTGGGTTTTATTGTAGATTTCGATAGCTACAGTTTCCATTTTCCTTTAGCATTTTTGCTGATGCTTTGGGCAAACGATACTGGCGCCTATTTATTTGGAATGAAATTAGGCAAGCGCAAACTTTTCGAAAGACATTCGCCCAAGAAATCATGGGAAGGTTTTTTTGGGGGAGTTTTTACCAGTTTGGTGGTTTCAATTATCATCTCTTTTCAGTTTACAGAAGTAGAGCCTGTAGTTTGGGCCGGTATGGCCGCCATCATTTCTTCTTTCGGTACCCTGGGAGATTTGGTAGAATCGATGCTCAAACGCAGTTTAGAAGTAAAAGATTCGGGTAGTTTTTTACCTGGTCACGGAGGCTTTTTAGATCGCTTTGATGGCTTGTTAATTGCTGCCCCTATTGTATACGTTTATCTTTATTTGCTGCTGCATTAATATTTTTCAGTTGTTTTTAATGTTGGGATACAACATCCTCACCTAAAATTGACTTCTAACTTACCTTATTTAAAAGGTTTTAAATATCTTTGTACCTTATCTTAACTAAATAGAAAATAGGCCGGCGTTAACAAAGGTCTTTTTAAAAACCAAAATTATATTCCAATGAAAAAATTAATTTTAAGTTTAACTTTTTGCGCTTTGGCCACTTTAGGTTTTGCCCAAGACAAGGTACAAGGACAATCTTTTGGCGAAGGTGTTACAGAAGGAAATATCATCCCGGCTACAGAAGTAAACAGCAAGTTAGGTAAAGAAGCCAAAGCCGATATGAAAGTAGTAGGCGAGGTAGTAAACGTTTGCAAGAAAAAAGGGTGTTTCATGAACGTAAAAATTTCTGATACAGAAACCATGTTCGTGAAATTTAAAGACTACGGCTTTTTTATGCCTAAAGATATGGCTCCGGGCACAAAGGTTGTCATTGATGGTTTTGCAGAAAGAAAAGAAACGTCTGTGGAAGATTTACAACACTATGCCAGGGATGCAAAAAAATCTGATGAAGAAATAGCAAAAATTACTAAACCTAAAAAAGAAATCGTTTTTGAAGCGAAAGGTGCTGTAATTGTAAAATAATTAGAAAGGTTCTCCTTTTTAATATTGATTGATTGAAAAGCTCCGAGTTTACCTCGGGGCTTTATTTTTGTCTGATCATATTTGTAATAAATTTATTTAATAAGTATTTAGTTATTAAAATTTTTTAATTATTATTATTTCAGCTATCTTCACTTCGTCAACACAAGAAACCATAATCAATTAAATGCACAACAAAATGATGAAACTGAATAGAAAAGCTTTTTTACTAGCTAGTGCTTGCTTGCTGAGTATCAATACCCAGGCACAACAGCTTACGCCTCAGCAAAACCAAGCATTACTAAGGGCCGAGCAAGGCGCAATTGTAAAGCTAGATAGCTTTTTAACCGAAAAAACTGCTCAAATTCCTTATCATAAATATCCTACTCCGGGGCCACAATACATTATCTCAGACGATCCGGAATACATTCGTGTGCCAGAAGCCATTGCTCTAAAAGAAAGTGTTGTTCCTGGAGCGGTTCGCTTTTATTTGTACAATGTAAACGGTGTGAAGGAGCCGCAACAAATGGATAGAAAAATCATTGCCATGATTAAAAATACGGGCAAAGCTCCAATGCGCATTAAGATGCTAAAATATGTAACGCAAAAACCAAGTACCAACTATTTTAAATTAGGTAAAGAAGGCTTGGCGGCATTTTTAGCAGCACAACCTAGCGAAGACATACGTACGTTAAAACCAGGCGAAGCAGTGCCCATTGATGAAAAACTGGAACAATATGTAGTTAAATATGACGAGCTAGTTCATGGCTTTTATGAGTTCTTGGTAGACCAGCCAGCAGAAATTACCGTATTACAAACCGACCTTAAAACCAGTGGAAAAGATGCGCTGAAGAGAATTACCAATGTATTGCCCCCAAAAACTAAAAGCGGTGCTGGCAGAGGTTTATACGGCGTAAGCAACTACCATGTGAACAACACTACTGTTATCGATACCAAAAACGGAACTTCGGCTTTAATAGTGGCTGATGGTGCTACCGATCCATGGATTGTTGGTAGGGAAGGCACTACCGGGCAAATGGCAAAACTTGCTGGAAACTATGGCGTAATGTACAATATTGAACTGAAATGGAAGAGTACCGATGGCAAAGGCTTGGCTTTAATTACCTGGAACTCTCGTTCTGCAGACAACCAATGGTGTAGCGGAATGGCTGCGGCTATGAAAGTGAGCGGAGGGAAGTTTAACGAAGGAATTATCCAGCTGCCAAAAGATCAATTGGTAACCAAAGCAGCGCCAGAAGCGGTTTTAATTCAAGTTTTTAAACCAAGTGCTAACGGCGGCGAAGAGCAAACCATTAAATTAACTTACTCGCCACCGGGCGCATCTTGTTTGCCAACGCCATTAATTTTTGTACCGGTTGATTTAAAACCATAACAATGAGGTTTAAACTCATTTTAATGATATTGATTTTGGGCGTATCTCATTTGTACGCCCAAGATACGGTAACTGTTTTTTCGACTAAAAACCTAAAGCAAACAGACTCGGTTTTGGTTTTTAAACCACAGCAAACAAGCTTAGGTAAAAGTCCGGTTGTTTATCTTTTGCATGGCCATAATGCCAATTACAAAAGTTGGAGCAAGCTTGCCGACTTGCAAAAATTGGCCAATCAGTATCAATTTATAGTGGTTTGCCCAGATGGATTAAAGAAAAGCTGGTACCTCAATTCTCCAGATAAAGATAGCCTGCAATACGAAGCTTTCTTTTTAGATGAGCTAATGCCAACCATTAACCAGAAATACAAAGTTGATGCTAAAAATGTATTCGTTACTGGCGCAAGTATGGGCGGTTTTGGAGCCATGTACATGATTACCAAATATCCAGATTTGTTTGCTGGAGCGGGAAGTACCTCGGGTGTGTTAAACCTTCGTTATTCTGCTTTTAGAAAAACCACCATTGCTTATTTGCTTGGAGTTTACAGCGAGCAAAATAAGCTTTATGACGATTATTCGCCAATAAATAATATCCAGGCGTTAAAGGGATTAGATAAAGCTTTGATTTTTGATACTGGCACTGAAGATTATCTCTACATTACCAGTAAGCAGTTTAGGCAAAAGTGCGATGATCTAAAAATCAAAGCCACTTATATTGCTCAACCAGGGGGCCATACTGGAGGGTATTGGAGTAAATCAATTGTAAAACATTTTGAGTTTTTTGCAGCACATCTTTCACAAAAATAGCCTTATGAAGTTTTTGTTATCTGTTCTATTTTGCTTTGCTGGCACTGCTTTCATAGCTAAATCGCAAGAACTACCTTTAATACCACTACCAGAAAAAGTAACCTACGGCACCTCTTTTTTTGCAATAAATGATCAAACCAGCATTTCATTGCCAAGAGATAAAGCTGATTGGGAACTCATTAAACTATTTGCTGAGCAATTTTCAGAAATTCTGAAAGAGAAGCTAATTACTACCGTAAAAGAGCCGAGTAAAAATACCATTGTATTTAAAATAAAAGAAGATTTGGCAGATGAAGCCTATTTGCTCGACATCCGCAAGGATAAAATAGAAATTAGTGCAAAAAAGCCTGCGGGCTGGTTTTACGGATGGCAAACCTTAACGCAAATACTTAGACTTAATTTACAGGCGGGAGAAGGGGCTGTTTTTAAAGCATTAAGTATTGCCGACAAACCCAAATTTGCTTGGCGTGGGCTGATGATAGATGTGAGCCGCCATTTTTTTGATAAAGACGTGGTAAAAAGATACATCGACCAGATGGCGAAATATAAGTTCAACGTATTGCATTTGCATTTAACCGATAACCAAGGTTGGCGGGTTGAAATTAAACAATTGCCAAAGTTAACCAGCGTTGGTGCCTGGCGTGTGCCTAGAACTGGCTATTGGAGTGGCATGCCCGCCGCAGAGCCTGGAGAAGCTGCAACTTATGGTGGTTTTTATTCGCAAGAAGATATTAAGGAGCTTGTGAAATATGCTAAGCAGCGTTTTGTAGACATTGTTCCAGAAATAGATTTACCCGGCCATAGTCTGGCTTTTGTGGCGTCCTATCCGCAGGTTTCATGCACTAAAACACCGCAGCAAGTTTTAGCCGGCGATCCATGGAACGCCACAAGAACCAATGTGGTTTGCGTAGGTAACGATTCTACTTATACGATGATAGATCAAATCATTACGGAGATAGCAGCAATTTTTCCTTCAAAATATATCCACATTGGTGGGGATGAAGTAACTAGGAATTACTGGAGCAATTGCAAAGTTTGCCAACAACGCATAGCCACCGAAGGCCTTAAAAATGTAGACGAGCTGCAAAGCTATTTTGTTAACCGTGTTGCAAAAATGGTTAAAGCTAAGGGTAAAACCCCAATTGGTTGGTACGAAACGCTAGAAAAAGGGTTGGATACAGGAATTGTGCAAATGAGTTGGAAAGATGAAAAAGGCGCTGTAAAATCTTCTAATGCAGGACAGAAAGTAATTTTAACACCTGCTTTCTTGACCTATTTAGATTTTTATCAAGGAGATCCGTATTTAGAAAATGCACCGTTTACGGTTAACAGGCTTAGCAACAGTTACAAGTTTAATCCGCTACCAGAAGGAATAAACATACAAAATGTATTAGGCGGGCAAGGTAGTTTGTGGACAGAACAAGTACCTAACGAACGGAAGTTGCAATTTATGACTTGGCCAAGAGGTTTTACGCTAGCCCAGAACCTCTGGTCTAAAGCACCAAAGCCAAATTGGGCAGATTTTGTTAAAAGGATAGAGACACAGCTGCCTTTACTAAGTATGGATAGTGTTAATTACAGCAACTATTTTTATGACCCAATAGTATTCGCTAAAAAAGATTCGGTTGGAAATGTGGTATTAAACATAGATACAGAGGTGCCCGGCTTGACTGTTTACTATGCTTTTGACGATACTGACCCAGATCAATTTTATCCGAGGTATAAAGACGAAAGCATCAGTATTCCGAAGGGAGCAAAAAACATTAGAATGGTTAGTTACCATGGTAACAGGCAGAAAAGCAGGATAGTGAAACTTCCAATTGCAGAACTTAAAAGAAGGGCAAAGCTTTAAACCAAGCCCAGTAGTCGGTTTCTTACTAATAAACAAGCGCCAACTACCCCTGCCGATTCTCCCAATTTTGACATCTTTACTTGCGTATCGTTATTTACCAAACTTAACGAATACTTGTTTAGTGCGCTTTTAATAGGCAAACGAATGTACTCTCCTGTTTCGGCCAGGCTTCCACCCAATATAACCATTTCCGGATTAAAGATGTTGATGAGTACAGCAATTCCTTTGCCTAACTTTTCTCCTACCTCAGCTACTAATTCAATAGCCAAAACATCGTCATTAATGGCGGCAGCAATAATATCGCTTAGTTTAATCTCGTTTACAGGCATGCTAGATAAGATCGATGTTGAGCCTTCTGCAAGCTTTTCCTTAAATTTCCTAATCAAAGCCCAGCCAGAAACTTCTGTTTCTAAACATCCTTTTTTACCGCAACTACAGATAATTTCGTTATTAAAAAATGGAATGTGACCAAATTCGCCGGCAAAGCCAGATTTGCCATAGTACAGCTGACTGTTGATCATGATGCCCACGCCCATGCCGTAATCCATATTTAAGAAAAGCACATTCTCTTCTTCGTGTACCACGCCAGCAGAGAACTCTCCAAAAGCCATTGCCCTAGAGTCGTTTTCTAAAAATATACGTAAGCCAATATTTCTCTCTATTACCCTGCTTAAAGGTTCTTCATTAAAATGAAAAAAACTATAACTATAACCAGTGGCGTAATTGATACGGCCAGACAAATTTAAACCAGCACCCAATATCTTTTCTCTTTTAATTGGGCTTTCTTTTATAAAATTATTAATAAGCTCGCAAAGCTGATTTAACGACTCTTCGCTATTGTTTAAACTATAGGCAATGTTAGATTGTACATGAACCAGGTTTTTCTGTAAATCGGTTAAGCCTATATTGATATGCGATTTTTTAACATCAACACCTAAAAAGTAGCCAGACTCCATTACCAAGCCATAAATGTTTGGCTTTCTGCCCCCTCTAGATTGTAGTTTTCCAAAGTCTTTTACTAAACCTTCGGTAATTAATTCGCTTAAAATATTATTGATTTTAGGCGTACTTAAACCGAGTTCGGCGCATAGATCTGCAATGGTACAATTACCGTTTTTACTAAAATAAGCGATAATCGCTTTCTTTAGCGTAAGGTTTTTATAAGCTACTCCAGAGCTATTTTCATTATTTAGTTCAGTGAAAAACGTCATCTTCTTAAGAAATATTAAAAATCAAAATTAAAATAATATCTCGTGTAACCTATTATAAAAGAGCTTTTTTATGTAAAAACAAAGCAAATCAAAAAAATAAAATTAAAAAATAAACAGACACTTATTAATATTTTTAAAAAAGTGTTTATATTTACGGTGCAACTAATGCAGTTTGAAATGGGAAATACTCGTTTTTAATCCAAAATAACCAAGTATGAGGATAAAGTTTACCAAACTTATTTTTTATAGTGCTTTGCTTACCTGTTCTCAGGCGATGGCACAAGTAAAAACAGATGTATTAATTATTGGAGGCGGTGCCAGCGGGACAACAGCGGCCATCCAGTCTGCTAGAATGGGGGTAAAAGTGTTAGTGGTGGAAGAAACCGAGTGGCTGGGCGGTATGCTTACTTCGGCGGGTGTTTCGGCAATAGACGGTAACCACAATATGCCATCAGGTTTGTGGGGCGAGTTTAGGCAGCATCTGTACGATTATTATGGTGGACCAAAAGCTGTAGAAACTGGTTGGGTAAGTAATACACTTTTTGAGCCTTCTTTCGGTAACAAGACGCTCAAAACCATGGCTCAAAATCCAAATCTTACGGTTTGGTATAAGAGCTCGTTGAGCCACATTGTTAGAGATGGCAAAATATGGAAAGCAGAAATTAGTAATAAAGGTAAAAAACAAAATGTTGAGGCTAAGATTTTAATTGATGCTACCGAGCTGGGCGACGTGATGGGCAAGCTAAAAGTTCCTTATCGCGTGGGTATGGATAGCCGTTACGATACGGGTGAAAGTTTTGCACCAGAGAAGGCCAATAACATTATCCAAGATTTAACCTATGTAGTGGTACTAAAAGATTTTGGGGCCAATGCCAATAAAACCATCAAAAAACCAGTGGGGTATAATCCAAACGAATTCGATTGCTGCTGCGATGTACAGGATCCCGCTTCGCATGACAATACGCCTAAAATTGACTGTAGCCAGATGATTACTTATGGCAAATTGCCCAACGGCAAATACATGATCAATTGGCCAAAATGCGGCAATGATATTTACATGAACATCATTGAAATGAGCGATGCAGACCGTAAAGCGGCCTTGGAAAAAGCAAAGCTACACAGCTTACGTTTTATTTATCACTTACAAACTAAACTTGGCTTTAAAAACTTAGGCATAGCCGATGATGAATTTCCGACTGCTGATCGTTTACCGATGATTGCCTACCATAGGGAATCTCGCCGACTAGATGGGAAAGTGACCTTAACTTTAAACGATGTAACGTCTCCTTATGCCCAAAAAACTACGCTTTACAGAACAGGTATTGCCGTTGGCGATTATACAATAGACCACCATCATCTTAAAAACCCAGATGCACCACAAATTGATTTCGTAAAAATTAAAGTGCCATCTTATAACATTCCCCTAGGGGCTTTGGTTCCTAAAAATACCGAAGGGTTAATTGTTGCCGAAAAAAGTATAAGTGTAACCAATATCGTGGCTGGTGCTAGTCGTTTGCAACCAGTAGTTTTAGGAATTGGGCAAGCGGCGGGTGCTTTAGCGGCAACAGCGGTGCTAAGCAATACCGATCCATCAAATATTAGCATTAGAGCAGTACAAACCGCTTTGTTAGAAAGCGATGCATATTTAATGCCTTTTATAGATGTTAAACCCACTGACGCTTCTTTTAAAGTAATTCAAAGAATTGGCGCCACCGGAATTTTAAAGGGAACGGGCTTGTCTTATAAATGGGCAAATCAAACTTGGTTTTATCCCGAGTTGCCTGTTAGCGAATGGGATCTAACAAACGGATTAAAATCATTTTATCCGGCATTTGCCGAACTGTATCCTTCTGGAAATTTGGTTAATGCAACGTTTTTGGCTGGAGCAATCAAAGCTATCGGTCAAAAAGAAGTAAATGCAAACCAAATCCTAGACTTCTTGAAGCAGCAAAAATTTAGCGGATTAACCACAGAAAGTCATCTATCAAGAAGAATGGTGGCGCATGTGCTAGATCATTTTCTAAATCCATTTGGTACGGAGATAGATTTTACAGGAAAAACCAAGTAATCAACAACCTAACAATAATAATAACCATGAAGAAACGATTTTCAATTAGAAAAGGAAGATTTCTCGCTTTGCTCGCTTTATTGGTGCTGGCTTTTTCTGCCCAAGTAATGGCGCAGACCAAAGTTAGTGGAACCGTAAAAGATGACCAAGGCGAAATTTTAACTGGCGTAAGTGTATTGGTAAAAGGAACAAAAGTAAGCACTACCACCAATCAGGATGGTAACTACCAAATTACCTTGCCTGCTGGGTCAAATACCCTAGTATTTAGTTACCTAGGCTATGAAAGTAAAGAGACCGCTGTGAGTGGCAATGTAATCAACGTGTCGCTTAAGTCGAGTGTATCTACCCTTAATGATGTGGTAGTTATTGGTTACGGTACCACCTCTAAAAAAGATTTAACCGGCTCTGTGGGCACGGTAAGTATTTCTGATTTACAGAAGGCGCCAGTGAAATCTTTCGATGAAGCATTGGCAGGTCGCGTAGCGGGTGTACAGGTAACATCGAGCGAAGGCCAACCTGGGGCTCCAATTAACATTACCGTTCGAGGCAACAACTCGGTAACACAAAGTAACTATCCACTAGTAGTTATCGACGGAATTATTTTTGAAGACCCCAATAACTTGTCGGTTAACCCGCTAAACACCATTGATCCTAATGACATTGAGTCGATCAGTATCTTAAAAGATGCATCATCTACGGCCATTTACGGCGCAAGAGGATCTAACGGCGTAGTAATTGTAACTACAAAAAGAGGTAAGGAAGGAAAACCTATCATAAGCTATAATGGTTACTATGGGCTACAAGAAAACACAAAAAGGGTGCAATCTCTTTCGCCTTATGAATTTGTTAAACTGCAAAATGAAATAGACCCGATAAGAACCAAAAACCTTTATTTTAGAGATAATAAAACCTTAGAAAACTACGCAGGTTTAGAGGGCATTAAGTGGGAAGATGAAGTAACCCGGGTTGCACCAATGCAAAACCATTATTTTAACTTAATGGGAGGCAACAAAAACACGAAATATAGCGCTTCTTTATCTTATACTGGGCAAGATGGAATTTTACTAAACTCTGGATTTAACCGGCTGCAAGGTAAGTTCTCACTAGATCAAGATGTGAGTGAAAGACTAAAAGTAGGGTTTACGGCTACCTATTCGGGGGTAAAGAATTATGGTAGCCCAACCTCTACTGGCAGCTTTACCAACGAAGCTAATTTGCTATTTAGTGTTTGGGCTTTTAGGCCTTTGGCTGTAGATCCGAATGTAAATTTACTAGATCTGGCTAATGATCCAGAAGTGGAGCAAGCAAGTAACTTTACTTTTAACCCTGTGTTAACCGTAAAAAATGAGTTAAGAGAAAATTCGGGAGAAAACTTAAATGCCAGTGGTTATTTGGAATATCAAATTACTAAAGAATTAAAATTTAAAACCGTTGCAAGCTTAAACAAAGGCAACAGGGTTTATGATCTTTTTAATGGCTCTATGTCTAGAAGTGGTATTGCAGGCAATTATTTGGTAAACGGTAGTAAAACGTATTTCAATTCAAATACTTGGCAAAGTTACAACACCTTAAATTATGCCAAAAGGTTTGATAAAAATAACTATCTAGACTTGTTGGGAGGCTTTACCATAGAAGAAAGCAAAAGCACAAATTTTGGAGCAACAGCGGTGTTATTACCAAACGAGAGTTTAGGTTTAAGCGGCCTTGATGAAGGCAACCCTTTAGGAATAGTCTCCTATACTGGTATGCATCACATGGCTAGTTTCATTGCCAGAGCCAACTATAAATTAACTGATCGCTATTTATTTACGGCTACCATGAGAGCAGATGGCTCATCGCGTTTTATGGGCAAAAACAGATGGGGGTATTTCCCTTCTGGAGCATTTGCTTGGCAAATTAATAACGAGCAGTTCATGAAGGGCATTAAAACGATTTCTAACGCCAAACTTCGTGCATCTTACGGTGTAACGGGTAACAATGGTATTGGTAATTTTGCGGCGCATCCGGCTCTAGCTTTTGCCAATCCAGACTTTTACCCAATAAACAACTATCCAAGTTATACATTTGGCGGGGCCGACAACAAGGGTTTAATGTACTCATCCTTGGGTAACGCCAATCTCAAATGGGAAAGTACTAAACAGGTAGACCTAGGTTTAGATTTAGGTTTCTTTAAGCAAAGACTAACCTTAGAGTTAGATGTTTATCGTAAAACTACTGACGACCTTCTGCTAAATGCAAATATGTCGCCGAGTAGCGGATACAATAGAGTATATAGAAATATTGGAAAAGTGCAGAACCAAGGTTTAGAAATTACCATTGGCGGCACCCCAATACAAACCAAAGAATTTACTTGGACCAGTTCTTTTAACATTGCATTTAACCGAAACAAATTACTTAAGCTAACAGATAATCAGCTTTATATGCTTACAGCGCAAGGCTGGGGCGATGACTGGAAAAATATTCCGGGTTACGTAGCAAAGCTAAATGAGCCAATAGCACAGTTTTATGGATTAATTTATGAAGGAACCTACAAATACGAAGACTTCGATTTGCTGGGCGGCGTTTATACTTTAAAAGATAACGTGCCATCTAACGGCGGATCGAGAGCAAATGTAAAGCCTGGCGATGTGAGATATACCGACCTTGATGGAGATTTACAGATTACCGAGGCGGATAAAACAGTAATTGGAAATCCAAATCCAGTACATATTGGCGGGTTTTCTAATAACTTTAGCTATAAAGGTTTTGATTTAGGCATTTTCTTGCAGTGGTCTTACGGTAATGACATCATTAATGCTAACCGAATCATGTTCGAATCTTCGTATAAATATGGCTACAACCAATACGCCACCTATGCCGACAGGTGGTCGCCAGAAAACCCAACTTCAGATATGCCGGGTGTGGCTGCGGGTAGAGGTTCATCATTGAAAGCTTACTCAACCCGTATTATCGAAGATGGTTCTTTCTTAAGACTGAAAACAGTATCTCTAGGTTATACACTACCTTCTGGCTGGTTACAAAAATCGAAAGTGTTTAAAACAGGAAGGGTTTATGTTGCCGCCCAAAACCTATACACTTGGACCAATTATTCTGGTTACGATCCAGAGGTGTCTGTTAGGAACAGCGCCTTAACTCCAGGTTTCGATTATTCGGCTTATCCGAGAGCGAGAACTATCACTTTTGGTATCAACACAACTTTTTAATCCTATTAAAAGATAAGATGATGAAACGTATTCTAATTCTATTATTTATTTCGGTTTTTGCACTAAGTTCTTGTAAAAAGTTCTTAGAAGTTGCACCAACCGATTCTTTAGCGCCTGCTAACTATTACAATACAGAGGCCGATATAAACGCTGCCTTAACTGGCGTGTATGATGTGTTAGGAAAAAGCGCTACTTATGGCAGGTCTTTATATTTTGAGATGGATGTTGCTGATGATGCTTTTATTGCACTTTCTTCGTGGACCCAAGACATAGGTCTGTACAATTATAATCCATCAGACACTAAGTTAACTGAAGCTTGGGTTGCATTTTACAATGGCATTAACAGAGCAAACATGCTTCTAGAAAACATTGATAAGGCAAACATGGATCCCGCAAAGAAAGAAGCTGCAAGAGGTGAAGCATTATTTTTAAGGGCATATTACCATTTTATTTTAACGGTAAATTGGGGCAATGTTCCTTTGCGTCTTAGCTCTACCAAAACACCAGAAGATACACATTTTCCAAATAGTCCGTACAAAACCAATTACGAACAAATTGTGAAAGACATGGAAACTGCTGCTGAACTCGTAAACCCAATCTCTAGTTACGCACATGCGGGCCGTGTAACCAAATCGGTAGTTTGGGGCATACTGGCTCGTGTAAACCTTAAAATGGCTGGAGCTCCGCTAAACGATGCCTCTCGTTATGCAGAGGTGGTAAAATGGGCAGAGAAAGTAAAAACCGCTGGGCACAGCTTAAACCCAAGTTATTCGCAAGTTTTCATTAACATGTGCGAAGATAAGTACGACACCAGAGAATCGCTTTGGGAAGTAGAGTTTAACAGAAAAAATGGCACTCAAGAGGAAGACGGTTCTGTTGGAGCTATTAATGGTATTGGAGCAAATGCAAGTATTGGTTATAGCTATGGAGCAAAACATACTACAGAAAGATACTACAGTAGTTTTGCCGATGGCGACTTGCGAAGAGATTGGAACATCAGTCCGTACTATTACGCAGCAGATGGCTCTCGCGTGGGTTATGGCCCCACACAAATTTATAATCGTTACGATGCGAAATGGAGGCGTGAATACGAAACCACGACTCCTAAATTTAATGGAACTACCACTATTAACTTCCCTTTATTAAGGTACTCGGATGTTTTGCTAATGCTTGCAGAAGCTGAAAATGAAATAGGTTCAGTGCCTTCGCAAAAAGCATTTGATGCCATCAACGAAGTGCGTCGCCGTGCTTTTGGTAAAACTTTAACCAATGGCGAACTGGTAAAATCTGTAACAGTAACCGCTGGTGGTTCTGGCTATACCGTAGCGCCTACAGTAACGCTTACAGGAGGTGGTGGTACTGGTGCCAAAGCAACCGCAACAGTAGCCTCAGGCAGGGTAACTGCGGTGTACATTACCGATATGGGCTCGGGCTATACCTCTGCTCCTACAGTAACATTTACCGGTGGATATGCCGCTAATGCTCCTGTGGCAACTGGAGCTACTGCAACCGCTGTACTTACAAACACCCAAACAGCAAATCACGATTTAACCTTGGCAAACACACCAACAAAAGAGGATTTTCAAACTGCGGTTAGAAAAGAAAGATCTTGGGAACTGGGTTATGAAGGATTGAGAAGATTTGACCTAATTCGCTGGGGACAGTTTGTTACAGAAATGAAAGCGTTGGCTAACGAAATTACAACTGGTGCTCCTGATGCCTATAAGTATGCGGCTAAGTCGGCGCAAAATGTGTCTGACAAAGATGTATTGTTTGCTATTCCGGCTACAGAGCTTAGCTTAAATAGATTGATTATTCCTAACAATGGTTGGTAAATTAACTTATAAATATGATCGTCATGAATAAATTAAAATATACACTCGGCGTACTTTTAATTTTAGCAGTATATGCTTGTAAAAAAGATACCCCAGATGAACCAACTTTCAGTGTATCAACTGCAAAAGCAGAGTATAACGTTGCAGACTCTGTAGAATTTCAAATGAATGGCTATGCCGATGTGATTGGTTTCTATTCTGGAGAAGCTGGTAAAGAATACCGCTACAGAAACCGTTTAGAATCTAACGAAGGAAAATTGCACTTGAACATCTCAACTAGGGTGTTATATGGGGCACAAACCAACAACCTTTCGCTGTTGTACTCCACAGATTTCGACAATATGTACACAGCTGAAGGTATTGCCGCGGCAACCTGGACGGATATTACCAACCGTTTTACTTATTCTACTGCAGCAGCAGGTGGACTAGGTGTAATTACACCTTCTGCCGATGTAGATTTATCAGATCTTCCAGTATCTGGAAAGCCCATTTATTTTGCGTGGAGATGGGTTGGACAAGCCAGCAGTAGCGCTGCAACAGGAGGAAGAACCTGGCGTATCCATGCTTTTAACTTAACCAATAAAACGGCTACTGCTGCAATTCCAGTTGCTACGGTAACCTCTGCGGGTTGGTTGGCAATAGATGTGAAAAATCCGGTTAATAAATGGACAATACAAGCAGCCGACCCTTCTTTATATTTTGCCCCGGCAAGTACAACCTTAGAATCTGAAGACTGGGCGGTATCAAAAGTGCTTTTTCCAAACAAGGTAAGTCCAGATGTTAGTATAAATGTAAAGGCTTATACAGACAAAATGAAAAACTATAAATACAAATTTAGCCAACCAGGTACCTACACAGTAACATTTATTGCAAAAAATGGCTTAAATGGAAATGTAAAAGAAACGATAAAAGAATTAACGATTACGGTGAAATAACTGCTCTCAAAGGGAATGAACAAACGTTTAAATAGTCTCGATGCTTTTAGAGGGCTGGCCATACTTTGTATGGTGCTCTCTAGTAGCATTGCCTTTGGCGAAATGATGCCGGCTTGGATGTTTCATGCCCAAACTCCGCCGCCAACACATGTATTTAATCCAAATTTACCGGGCATTACTTGGGTAGATTTGGTTTTCCCTTTCTTCCTTTTTTCTATGGGAGCGGCCATTCCTTTGGCATTAAACAAAAAGGCAGATACGGAACCCTTTCACAAAATATTCGTACAGTTATTTACCAGATTAGTACTGCTAGCTTTCTTCGCTATTTTTACTTTTCATGCCAGGGCTTGGGTAATAGAGAAAACACCAAGCACTATCACTTATCTCATTTCTATTGCTGCTTTTGCCTGTCTGTTTCTTATTTATGGGAACTGGAATTTATTTGTTAAACCTAAATTGGCCACTGCTTTAAAAATGATTGGTATCGCGGCGGCAGTTATTTTCTTAGCCTTTTATGCTTTTGCCTACGGCGATTTCAGCTTGGCTAAAAGCGATATCATCATTATCGTACTAGCTAACATGGCTTTTTTCGGTGGATTGATTTGGTATTTCACTCGCAAGCAACCACTATGGCGAATTGCTGTGCTGCCTTTTGTGATGGCAGTATTTCTAGCTTCCAAAGAAACTGGCAGCATTAACGAACTCGTTTTTAATGCCACCCCAGCAGATTGGCTTTACAAGTTCTACTACCTTAAATATTTGTTCATCATTATTCCGGGCACTTTTGCTGGCGAGTGGTTTATTAAGGAAAGTAAAAACGAAAATATAGAGCCAACTTCTAAAAAAGTATTATCCCTTATTGCGGTAATTGCCATTGCTTTAGTTGTTGTAAACCTATGGGGATTATTTACCAGAAACTTAGAAATCAATCTAATAATAAATCTGTTTGGTTGTGCATACTTACTCTTTTTAGCGAAAGATGTAAAACATAGCGAATTGGTAAGCAACATGATTAAAGCGGGTACTTATCTACTTTTATTAGGTCTATTTTTTGAAGCTTACGAAGGCGGTATTAAGAAAGATTTTTCTACCTACAGCTATTATTTTGTTTGTTCTGGATTATCATTTTTAACCTTATTAGCTTTCAGTTTAATCGAGAAGTTAGGTTATTTAAAAGCGATGACTAACTTTTTGGCGGCCAACGGTAAAAACCCAATGATTGCCTACACCGCAGGAAACTTATTACTCATCCCATTATTAAAAATTACTACGCTCTCTACCTATTTAGATGCAATGAATACCAGTGCCTTCATCGGTTTTGCCAGAGGTGTTATCTTTACAGGTATTGTTGCCCTAATTACCGTGCTATTTACACGCCTCAAATTTTTCTGGAAAACCTAAAAACACACAAACAAATTGGAACAAATAAAAAATATTAACCCTATTAAATGGATACCGAGTACATGGTTCGCCATGGGCTTGCCCAACTTGGTATTGGGCGGCACTTTGCTCTCGCTCTTGTACAAAAACATGGGTTTTTCAGATACGGAGATTACCGTTTACACGGGAATTATCATTCTTCCTTGGAGCTTCAAGCCACTTTGGGGACCTTTCATGGAATTGTACAAAACCAAGAAATTCTACATCTACGGTTCTCAAATACTGTGTGGTATTTTGTTTGCAGTTGCCGCAGGTTTATTGTTCTTAGAAAATTTCTTCGCAGCTTCAGTAGTTGTCTTTTTACTGATTGCCTTTTTAGGGGCTACACAAGATATTGCTGCCGATGGATTGTATCTACAATCGTTAAGCAATAAACAACAAGCACAGTATGTGGGGTGGCAAGGTACATTCTACAACTTCGCAAAGTTATTCTCCAACGGCGGAATGGTATTTTTAGTAGGCCTACTTATTCCGCTTTATGGCAATACCAAAGCTTGGGCTGCGGTATTGTTAGTTTACGCTGCGGTGATGTTTTTGCTAGGCTTATACAACAAGAAATTTTTGCCACAAACACAAACACAAGTTCAGGTACAAACCTCAGCGCAAGTTTGGCAGACGTTAAGCGATGTAATCACCAGCTTTTTCAAAAAGAAACACATTTGGTTTGGCATTTTGTTCATCGTCTTATATCGCTTTGCAGAAGGACAAGCCATTAAAATTATGCCCTTATTCTTTAAAGCAACTAGAGATGTTGGCGGTTTGGGACTTAGCGAAGCAACGCTGGGCATGCTTACAGGTATTTATGGTACTATCGCCTTTGTACTAGGTTCATTAACTGCCGGATATTTTGTATCCAACAAAGGCCTGAACCGTAAAACCTTGCTCTTGCTCTGTGCTTGCTTTAATCTGCCGTTTATTACCTACGCTTATTTAGCCTTCACACAAACTTCAAACCTATTTATTATCGGTAGTGCGGTAGCTATAGAGCATTTTGGTTACGGTTTTGGCTTTATTGGCATCATCTTGTTCATTATGCAGCAAATTGCACCTGGTAAGTACCAAATGGCGCACTATGCTTTTGGTAGTGCAATAACTTATTTTGGCTATACCTTGGCCAGCATGATTAGTGGCCCCATTAGCGATTATTTAGGCTACAAAGACTTTTTCATTTGGGTACTTTTTGCGACTATTCCAGCTTTTATTGCCACTTGGATTGTACCTCTAAAAAAAACTGAAGAAGAACCTAACGAGGGAGAAATTATTAAAGAATAACATGAAGAGATTGATTTTTACCGTTTGCTTAATCGTTGCTGCTCATTTTTTAAATGCGCAAGAAACCGTTGCCATAGATAGTGGCTTTTTAAACAGCCACTATACGCAACGATTGGATTTTTTTAGGAAGATGCCCAACCGCAAAGGCGAGATTGCTTTTGTAGGCAACAGCTTAACCGAAGGGGGCAAATGGCAAGAGCTGATCCGCAAGAAAAACATCATTAACAGAGGTATTAGTGGCGATGTAACTTATGGCATTTTAGCACGCTTAGATGAAGTTTTAGAATCTAAACCTGCAAAAATATTCTTACTGAGCGGTGTAAATGATATGAAACGCGGTACGCCAAACGAGGTAATCTTAGCCAATTTTAAACGCATGATTTTAATGGTAAAAATGCAGTCGCCGAAAACCAAATTGTACGTGCAAAGTTTGCTGCCGGTTAACGAAGCGATGTTACCGGCAACCTATGCCCAGGTGAAGAATAGCAAAATCAACGATTTGAACCAAAAGCTGGAAGCTCTTTGTAAAGAAATGGGTGTGTTTTACATCAACCTACATCCAGCGTTTGCTGATGATAAAGGCAACATGAAAAAGGAATTGAGTTTAGACGGATTGCACTTGCGCCACGCATCTTACGTGTACTGGGCTGAGGAATTGAAACGATTAAAGGTTATTTAAGGGATGAAGAAGTTAAGTTTAATTATTACAGCAATTGTTTTCTTTAGCACTGCACAAGCGCAAACCGTAAAAATCGATAGCAATTACGCCAATTGGTATTACCAACAGCGCATGGAGTATTTCGCCAAAACGCCCATCCCTAAAAATGCGATTATCTTTTTAGGAAACAGCATTACCGAAAGGGGCGAGTGGCAAGAATTGTTAGCAGGTAGCAAATATCCTGTAGTAAATAGAGGCATTGGTGGCGATAACTCTTTCGGTATTTTAGCCAGAATTGACGAAATCGTAGCTGCAAAACCTAAAGCTGTTTACTTAATGGATGGCATTAACGACCAGTTCCGCAAATTGCCTCACGAGGTAACGGTGTACAACTACAAACGCATTATCAGAAAAATCAAACAGCAATCGCCAAAAACCAAGATTTACTTGGAAAGCTGCTTGCCGATCAACGAAAGCATGACCAAAGAAGCTTACACCAAAGACCGCAATGTTTTGGTGCCAGCACTCAATCAAAAAATTAAGGCATTGGCCGAAGTAGAAGGTGTGATTTATATTGATATCTGTCCGCTTTTTCAAGATGACAAAGGCGTGTTGAAACCAGAATTTACGATAGATGGCGTGCACCTGAAAGCCGCAGCCTACATTGATTGGGTTAAATTTTTAAAAGATAAAACCGAGATGTAATCGAGCTCTCATCAACCATTAAAAATAAAAACAAAATAGATGAAACTGTTTGTAAAGGTTAGTTAAAAAAAACCTTTCATCAACATAATAAGAAGAAAAAGAATGAGAATAACGGGAACTTTTATTGATGAGATTTCTCACGATATCCCACACCAAAATTGGGGAAGGGAAGAATGGGCCAAAGATTTTGCCCACATGAAAGCTATGGGCATTGACACGGTAATTCTCATTAGAAGCGGTTACCGAAGGTTTATTACTTATCCATCGGTTTACCTGCAAAATAAATTTGGCTGCTACGAACCGCCTATTGATTTGGTAGAACTTTATTTAGAACTGGCAGATGAGCACGACATGAAGTTCTATTTCGGTTTGTACGATAGCGGCCACTATTGGGATACCGGAAATTTACAGCACGAAATTGATGCTAATCGCTACGTTATCGACGAAGTTTGGGCCAAGTACGGGCATCACAAAAGTTTCGGGGGTTGGTATCTAAGTATGGAAATCAGTCGACGCACTAAAGGCGCAACCGAAGCATTTAACACGTTGGGCTTGCAGTGCAAAGGCGTAAGCAAGGGTTTGCCAACGTTCATCTCCCCATGGATTGATGGTAAAAAAGCAGTAATGGCTGCGGAAGCTACCTTGACTAAAGAAAATGCCGTATCACTGAAAGAGCATGAAGACGAATGGTCGGAGATTTTTGCTGGCTTGAAAGGATCTATAGATGCTGTTGCTTTTCAAGATGGCCACGTAGATTACCACGAATTGCAAGATTTCTTTGAAGTGAACAAAAAAATGGCAGACAAATTTGGTTTGCAGTGCTGGACCAATGCCGAAAGTTTCGATCGCGATATGCCTATCAAGTTTTTGCCTATCAAGTTTGAAAAGTTGCGCTTAAAACTGGAAGCGGCAAGAAAAGCCGGTTATGATAAGGCCATCACTTTCGAGTTCTCACACTTTATGAGCCCGCAATCGGCTTATTTACAAGCACAACACCTTTACAATAGATATCAAGAATACGCAAAGACTTTATAAAATGAACAAGTACAGAGATATATATAAAAACGAAATGCTAAATGAGATTGTTCCTTTTTGGAGCAAAAACTCTTTAGACAAAGATGCAGGGGGATATTTTACCTGTTTAGATGCAAAAGGAAATGTTTACGACACCGATAAGTTTGCTTGGTTGCAAGGTCGCCAAATTTGGACTTACTCGATGCTTTTTGATAAAGTTGAAGCTAAGGAAGAGTGGAAAGACATTGCGGAGCTAGGTGCATCTTTCATGAGAAAACATGGCAGAGACGAAAATGGCGATTGGTATTTTTCTTTCACCAAAAGAGGAAAACCCTTGGTGCAACCTTACAATATTTTTTCTGATTGCTTTGCTACCATGGGTTTCGGTGCCCTATGCAAAATCAACCAAAGCAACGAAGATGCAGACATCGCATTAAAAACTTTCAACAGAATTTTAGAGAGAAGAAACAACCCAAAAGGCAAATACAGTAAAGGTTTTCCGGGAACTAGAGATTTAAAAAACTTCTCGTTACCGATGATTTTGTGTAATCTCTCGTTAGAATTGGAGCATTTGCTAGATAAATCTACCGTTGATGGTTTAATTGATGAAGTGTTACACGAAGTAATGTCGGTATTTTATCAACCACAATCTGGATTAATTTTGGAAAATGTTCATCAAGATGGCAGTTTCTCTGATTCTTACGAAGGTAGAGTAGTCAATCCAGGTCATATTATCGAGGCGATGTGGTTTATTATGGACTTAGCAGTGAGAAAAAATGATACGGCATTAATTGATAAAGCATTAGAAATTGCCTTTACGGCTTTAGAATTTGGCTGGGACGATAAATATGAAGGAATTTTGTACTTCAAGGACATTAAAGGTCATCCGGTACAGCAATTAGAGTGGGACCAAAAACTATGGTGGGTACACGTAGAAGCTTTGGTAACCATGGCAAAAGGTTATGCCATTACCCAAAATGAGAAGTGTGCTACGTGGTTCGAAAAACTACACAACTACACTTGGAAAAACTTTAGAGATGCAGAAAATGGCGGCGAATGGTATGGTTATTTGAACCGCAGAGGCGAAGTTTCATTAGAAGCGAAAGGCGGTAAATGGAAAGGCTGTTTCCACATCCCAAGAGCATTGTATCAGGTTTATAATACGCTAGAAAAGGTTGCAGAACCAGCTAAAATATAACAGCAAATAAAAACGGGATGTTCAAAATGAGCATCCCGTTTTTAATTTATAATCGATTAACCTTAATTAACTCTTAAAGTAGCCGAGTTATATTTTACACTTACTTTAACATTAGAAGCTCCACCGCGGCCAATAGTACCCGTGTATTGCTTGCTAGAACTTCCTCGGTCATCATCATCGCCAACTATTTTAGCATTAATGTTCTCTCCAGCTTTAAAACCTGCGTGGTACGTATCTACGTTTAAACTACCACCATAATTTGGAGCAAAGCCTAAGTTTACCGTCAAATAATCTGCGTCTATGTTAACTATTTTGCTACTCGCTTCTATCTTTTCAACAGAAAACCTACCCCCATACTGACCTTTAGCGGTCATATTTCCGGTTAATCTTCCAACCCTAACCGCTGCATATTGAGCTGTCAGACTTAAGTTATCCACTTGTTCAATATTTAAACCACTACCGTATTGTATTTTAATTCCGGCATCTCCCTTAATGGCTCCTACTTTTACAGAAGCATATTGTGCATCTAAATCTAAGTTGCCACCTACCGAAGCTATACTTAAACCACTACCATATTGCTGCCTAATACTTGCATTTCTTTTGATGTCACCAATGCGCACTGTTGCATATTGTGCACTCAAATTCAAATCTCCAACAGAAGCAATGGTTAAACCGCTACCGTATTGCTGTTTAATGGTTGCTTTGGTTACATGCTGTAGATTAACCGTGGTGTATTGTGCAGAAATAAAGTTATTGGCGTTGTTCAAATCTCCAGTAGTTATTTTTCCGTACTGTACTTTAAGCGATGTAGGCCCAGAAAAATCTGGCAACTCTACATTTCCATATTGTTGAGAAGCCGTTAGTGCAACGCTCGAAGGCAAATAAACCGTCATAAAGATTTTTACTTCTCTACGCCATCTTTTTCCGTTTCTACTACCATTCCTGTCTCCCATTTGGGTTTTGAAAACGGCTTCATCACCATTTTTAGCACTTGTGATAGAAACATTGTCTATGAGCTTTTGGGCTTCGTCTTCAGAGTTAGCAAATGCTCTAATGTCGGCATCTACTTTTACTTCATTCTTATCCCAGGTTTTAACAATAAGGTTGCCATAAATATTAGAAATATTTACTTTTTCGCCCTTGCCTATCCCGTAAGACTTCGAGAAGGATTTTGTACGCTGCGGATCATCATACTGGCCTTGCTGTAAGTTTGAAGTATAACTTTCCGTTACCTCTACTGTTTTCCCGTTCTTCGTGGTTTTGGTGCGAGTGTTTACCGTGGTAATACTATTTGATGTACTGTTGCTGTAAGCTTCAACCGAAGGCACTGCTGGAGTTGGTGGTGTAGGTGGCAACTCGCCTACTTGTGCATTTGCTTGCATAAAAACCCCAATTAGGGCCGATATGCTAAATATGATTGTTTTCATTTTCCTAAATTTTAAAACGTGTTTTGGTAGATCAAACCTGTTTAAAATACATATAACCGACGTCGAACGAAATAAGTATTAGATGGTTTTTTCTTCTTTTTTATATTGATTGACTTGATTGATAATATATAGCTGCTGACTTATCATCTGTAATTGAATTTCCAGATTTTTCATCATCGCTTTGCCCACTAAGCTCTTGTTTGGGCTTGTTTGTAACTGCTTTTTTAATTCTTGATAATCATTGTCCAACTTGCCTATATCGGTAATAAACTGTTTGTAAAGTTCCGGATCTGCATCTGCTAAAATTTGCAAGCTGTCTCTTTTTTCTTCAATTAAACTGGTAAACCTTACTTCTTTTTTACCTAAGCCTGGATTAATGTCTGCCACTAAAATTTCGGCGCTTCTTCTTTGGTATTGGTATCCAAAATAAATCCCTACCGTAAGTACTAACATTGCGGCAATGCTCATCCACTGGTACATCCCAAAGGTTTTCTTTTTAGGCTGCTTTTTGTCTAGCTCTGCTTCTATTTTGCTCCACAGCGCATCTGACGGCCTTTTAACTTCAAATTCTCTTTTGTTGTCTCTTACAAACCCCTCTAATTTATTGCTCATCTTGCTACTCCTTTCGTTACTAATAAACTATTCAACTTTCTTTTTGCCCGCATATACTGTGTACGCGAGGTGTTTTCTGTTATTTTTAAAATATGTGCAATCTCTTCGTGGTCATATCCTTCAAAAAGGTATAAACTCAATACCACTCTGTATCCATCTGGCAACTCGGCCATTGCACTTTTTATGGCTTCTACCTTTAAGTGTGCTTCCTCAAAATCTGCTGCCGGCTCATCGGCAACATCAGCTACGCTATCCACGCTAACCATTTCCATTTTTCGTTTTCGCAGGTAATTAATAGACCTGTTAATCACGATTTGTTTTAGCCACAACCCAAAAGTTGTTTCTTGCCTAAAATCTGCAATGCGGTTAAAGGCATCCAAAAAGGCTTCCTGTAAAACATCTTCAGCTTCGGCGTCGTCGTTAACAATTCTAAGCGCCACATTGTACATAGCTGTAGCATACAACTTGTATATTTCAAATTGCGCTTTCCGGTTGCCGTTGCGACAATCGTTTACTAAATCTGCATGCTTGTCTATGTAAACTGTTTCCAAATTTGTAGCGTTCTCTAAGCGCTCTGATTAAAAGACAACGTGATTTTCAAAACGTTGCACATGCTACAAAAATATTTTTTTTGTTTGTTGTTCTCTTTATAAAATTAAACTAAATTTGTAACCAATGTATAAGGTTTTGTAATATGGTTATAAAAGAACATCTAACTCTAGCTGAAACAGCGGAATTGCTTGGCAAAAATAAAGAGACTTTGAGACGTTGGGATAGAGAGGGTAAATTATCTGCGGTTAGAGAGCCGATTAGTAACTATAGAGTTTACAGAAAATCTGATGTTTTAGAATTGTTTGCTGATTTCGAGTTAAATATAAATGATATCGAATCAAATTTTGTTGCTCCTGAAAATGAATACAAAGTTTTAGAATTATTTGCTGGTGCTGGAGGTTTAGCAATTGGGATGGAACAAGCAGGGATAAAATGTGCTGCATTAAATGAAATAGACAAATTTGCTTGTGCAACATTAAGAAAGAATCGGCCTCATTGGAATGTTTTAGAAGGAGATATTAAAAATTTTAATTTTTCCGGATATAATGATATAGACATTGTAACCGGAGGCTTTCCTTGTCAAGCTTTTAGCTATGCTGGGAAAAAATTGGGTTTAGCAGATGCTAGGGGCACATTGTTTTATGAATTTGCAAGAGTTGTGAAAGAAGTTAATCCTCCGATTTGTATTGGCGAAAATGTTCGCGGTCTTCTAAGTCATGATAATGGTAAAACATTACAAGGAATGATTTCTATTTTAAATGAAATCGGGTATGATGTAGTTCCAGTTGAAGTTCTGAAAGCAATTAATTTTAAGGTTCCCCAAAAAAGAGAACGATTAATATTAGTTGGTATAAGAAAAGATATAGATATAAAATATTACTATCCAAAACCGTTTAAAAAAGTGTACCATCTTAAGGATGCTTTAAAAAAAGGTGAACTGTTCGACTGCGATGTGCCTAAGTCAAATGGCGCAAAATATCCTTCTAGTAAAAAAGCCGTCTTAGATCTTGTTCCTCAAAAAGGCTATTGGAGAGATTTACCCTTAGATATTCAAAAGGAATTTATGGGCGGGAGCTTTTATCTTGGCGGAGGAAAAACAGGGATTGCTAGAAGGATTGGATGGGACGAGCCTTGTTTGACATTGACTTGTAGCCCTGCTCAAAAGCAAACAGAAAGATGTCATCCAGATGAAACACGTCCATTTACCGTTCGTGAATATGCCCGCATACAAACCTTCCCTGACGATTGGGAGTTTGCTGGCTCCTTGGCTCAACAATATAAACAAATAGGCAATGCCGTTCCCGTCAATTTAGGCCGTGAGATAGGTTACTCTATTGTAAAGTTTTTAAACCAATATTATTCGTTATTAAAATCAAATAATTGAGAATTTTCTATTTCTTTTGCTAGCTCTTCAACTCCTTTATTTAATAAATCCTGAGTGTCTAAGTTGTCTATTAGTTTCTGTAAGCCGTATACTAATCCTTCATAAAAGTTTGGATATCCGGTAACACGATGCCAAAACTCTTTTCCGATAATAACTGGGTGGTTTTTATCGATAACTTTGTAGTGCATACTTAATTCATTTTCGTCGCCGTAAAGAACTCCAACTATAAAGTCGTTATTACTCACATTTTTTAATGCCTTATTAGTCCTGGCAAGATTAATCGTGTCCGTGAATTTTTTTATCAAAGGCTTAACATCCTCAGAATTTATGGTGTTTGGCCCAGATTTTAGTTGACACCATTTCTTTCTATTGTCTATTTTATCTACAAATTCAATATCCATTCCTTTAATCAAAGAGCCGTCTGCAATTTTCAAATCAACGAACATGTTTTGAATTCTAGTTCCAAATGATGTATTTATGGATGTTCCTAATACCCTAGGATAAAACAACGCTTTGGCTACCCCCTCTGAGGAATACTCATCTGCTAATATCTTCGACAAATATTTTACTACAATAGGATTAACATTATAATTCTTAAGTTTAGTATGAACTCCTATGGAAGCGGCGATATGGTTTTCGAAAATATATACCTTGAAATATTCTACTATTTCATTTATCAATTCTTCTTGCTTTTTGACAGTCATAACGTTGATTGCGTAATTTGTTTAATGAAATGCCCTAAGATACAGCTTTTATAGATAGTAGGTATAAGGCTCACAAAAAACCCCTAAAAATTAAAAATCCTATCTTTGCCCGCATGGCACGTATCATGGCTTTCGATTATGGCACCAAACGTATTGGCATTGCCGTTACCGACCCGCTGCAAATTATTGCAACTGGGTTAGATACCATACATCCTAAAGATGCAGTTGAGTTTATCAAAAAATACTTGCTGGCAGAACAGGTTGATGCTTTCGTACTAGGTGAACCGAAACAAATGGACGGTACTCCTTCAGAAAGCTATCAACACGTAAAAGGGTTTTCTACCATCTTGAAAAAAAACTTCCCCTCCATTCCACAGCATTGGGTTGATGAGCGTTTTACCTCAAAAATGGCGCAAGCCACGATCATGCAAAGTGGGTTGAAAAAAACAGATAGAAGAGACAAAGAAAGGGTAGATACCATATCGGCCACTATAATTCTGCAATATTTTATGGAACAAAACCGTTTATAAGCACAATGGTAAGCGACGAATTACAACAACTATTATTAAAATATTGCGAGCCCGAAGACCAGTTGTTGCAACATATTGACAGGGAAACCAACCTCAAAGTTTTGTTGCCACGAATGTTAAGTGGTCATTATCAAGGTAGGGTGTTAAGTATGCTTAGCAAGATGATTTCCCCAAAAAGGATCTTAGAAGTGGGCACTTTTACAGGTTATGCTACTTTATGCTTAGCAGAAGGCTTAACAGAAGATGGCATCATTTATACCTTAGATATCAATGCCGAATTGGAAGACATGGTTCGTGAAAATTTTGCCAAATCGCCATTAAATCCCAAAATCAACTATATCATAGGCGATGCCCAAGAAAGCTTGAAAGAAATTAAAGAAACTTTTGATTTAGTTTTTATTGATGCAGATAAGAAAAACAATGGAACTTATTATGATTTGATTTTCGATCAAGTAAGATCGGGCGGTTTAATCATTGTAGATAATGTGCTTTGGAGTGGCAAAATTGTAAAAAATGCCCAAGATAAAGACACTAAAAACATCAGCTCTTTTAACGATAAAGTAAATGAAGATAACAGGGTAGAAAAGTTGATTTTACCCGTTAGAGATGGCCTTTTCGTCATCAGAAAGAAGTAATCAGTTGACGGGGTTCAGTCAACAGTTAACCGATTAGCCAGTTAACCTATAATTTAACCATGAAAAAAATTCTACTTCTCCTTGTTTTAGCCCTCAATGCATTTTTAGCATCGGCACAAACTACAGAAGAATACATCGAAGCGTATGCAGATATTGCCCAAGATCTAGCTGAAGAACATCACATTCCTGCGAGTATTATTTTGGGAGTAGCTATACACGAATCGGCAGCAGGAAAAAGCAAGGTTGCCCGTTACCTCAATAATCATTTTGGTTTCAAGGGTAAAAACTCCAATACCGAAATTCGCTCTGCTTACAGAGATTTCCCCACAGTAGATTCCTCTTATGTACATTTCATCACTTTTTTAAAAAGCCGCACTTATTTTAACGTACTTTTCGATAAATACGACCAATATGATTTTAGGAACTGGGCCAGAGGCATACAACGAGGGGGCTATGCACGCAGTAGAACCTGGGCATCGCAAGTAATAGCCTTAATCAAAAAGTACGAACTATATCAATACGATAATAGGCCAGAAGATTATGTAGAGCCTCTAGAACCGAAGCCTGTTTATCAACCTAAAAAGAGAAGCAAAAGAACCTATACCGTAAAAAAGGGAGATAATTTAAGTATTATTGCTAAGCGAAATAAAACTACTGTTAAAGCAATAATGAATAAAAACAACCTCAAATCAATTGCTTTAAAGCCAGGACAAAAACTTAAACTTTAGTGTCGTAATGAGTAAAAATAGAAACCTCCTTTTATTAACTTTTTTAGTTGTATTTGCTACTGCTTGTAAAACCAAGCAGTACAGTAAAAACAATAAGCAAATAGAAAAAAACGCAAAGAAGGAAAATCCCAATCCTATTTCTTACACTACTTTGTCTTACATCGATGCTTTTAAGGCTATCGCGATAGAGGAGATGAACAAATACGGTATTCCGGCAAGTATTACTTTGGCGCAAGGCATTTTAGAATCTGGAAGTGGTAGCAGCGACTTGGCTAAATATGCCAACAATCACTTTGGTATTAAATGTACCTCAGATTGGAAAGGTAAAGCTTATTATAAAGACGACGACCAACGCGATGATTGCTTCCGTGTTTACAAAGATCCAAGAGAATCGTATAAAGACCATTCTGAATTTTTAAAGCGTAAACGCTATGCCGGTCTCTTCGAATTAGATAAAAACGATTATCGCAATTGGGCAATTGGCCTTAAAAATGCGGGTTACGCTACCAACCCTAAGTATCCAGATTTGCTTATCAATATTATCCAAAAATACCAGCTTTACCAATACGACCAATCAGAAAGCGAACGCGAAAAGCTAGCCAGAGAAGATAAAGTATTTAAGGAAATCAATGCGAACATTCCCAACGAGAAAAAATTGTATACGCCGATAAGCGTAGCGCCAAAAGATCCGCCTGCAAGTTTAGAGAATGGCAAGTACCATACAGTTTCGCAGGGCGATACCTTATACAGAATAAGCCAAATCTATAAAATCTCCATAGATGAGTTAAAGTCGTTAAATCAATTATCAGATAATAACATTAAAATTGGTCAAAAATTACTAGTAGTTAAATAATGTTAAGATAAATAGCGCCAATTTTTATAAATTGTAGCTTTGCTTAATTAATGAGAATTCTACTTTTCGGCATATTGTTTATTTGTACGTTAACTGCTTTTGCACAACAGAAAACAGTTCCCGGCTTTGTGGTAGATAAAGAAACCAAGCTGCGGCTGGCTAAAGTGTATATCTACAACTCATCTATAGATACGGGTATTTACAACAATACCAAAGGCGAATTTTTTGCCAAGATAAACTTGGGTGATACGCTGTTTGCGGCATTAAGTGGGTACGCCATGGATACCGTTGTGTACCGTGGGCAAAGTGCTATTGTATTTCAGTTGCGCTCTTTAGGTATCCGTTTAAAAGAAGTAAACATTTACGGAAAGGCCAAAACACCCCAAGAACTTTATAAATCTAAATTAGACGAATATAAGTATAAACTAGATTTGGGAAGCAGCAGAGACCTGCTTAATTTAGGCCAAGGTGGCGTTGGCTTAGGCATTGATGCCATTTATAATTTGTTGAGCCGAGATGGTAAAAATGCCCGTCAGTTGCAAAAGATCTTAGAAAAAGACTATAAAGAGCAGGTAATTGATTATCGATATAGGCCAGATTATGTAATGGCGCTAATTGATATTAAACAAGATAACTTGCAAGATTTTATGACCCAATATAGGCCCACCTACCAATTTGTGTTGAGCGCTTCGGAATACGCCTTTATACAGTTCGTTAAAAACAGTTATGCCTCTTACAAACGCAATCCCGCCATGTTCCGTTTGCCTACGTTGCCCAAATTATCTATAGAACAGCCCTAACAATGACGCTGTTTATCATCTTTCCGAAATTGCCCGTTGCGGCCATGGCTATTTATCCTTTTATCTTGTTAAAAAGAAAAGAATATAAGGGTGATTTAATGTTACTTAATCACGAAAAGATACACCATAGGCAACAAATAGAGTTGTTATTTATTCTTTTTTACGTCCTATACTTAATTAACTACCTCGTTAACCTCTTTCGTTTTAAGTCCCATCATCAAGCCTACATGAACATTGTTTTTGAGAAAGAAGCTTTTGCCAACGAACACAATTTAAACTATTTGAAGACACGAAAAACATTCGCTTCATTTAGGAATATAAAACGATAGTTTTGTTAATTTGCAGCATAAAACCCTATTCGGTTACCAATATTTCATAAATTTTTGCGTTATTTTGTAGAAAATGAAGCGTTTATTACTTACATCTCTTACGGTTTTAGCTACTTTCTTCTCTCTTTCTGCACAAGAAATAGATACCATCCCCATCTCTGTTAAAGAAATGGAAATCAGGTTAAAACGTAGTCCACTTCCCACTAGAACAGGTGTAATTTTATTTCAACCGGTAGAGCTCAAACCAGCTTTGGTGCAAGCAAAAATCAACTATTGGAAAACAAAAGCAACCGTTGGGATAAACGCTAACCAGGCTTCGTTTAGCGAAAACTGGAAGGGTGGTGGTGTAAATTCGATAGCTATTGGTGCCCTGCTCAATTACAAAGCTGAATACAGTAAAGAAAGTTACAGCTACACTACCGAGGTAATTATGCAATACGGAAAGGTTAAAAACAAAGACCAATTGCAAAAGAAAACCAACGACCGTATTTATTGGGATAACAAAGCGGCCTTTCAGTTATCTAAAAACTGGTATTTTTTCGCTTCGGTTAGTTTCGAGTCGCAGTTTGACAAGGGTTTTTCTTATTCCAAAGATGCCAACGGCAATGAGCAAGCTAAACTTATTTCAAACTTTATGGCGCCGGGCTACTTAACCGAATCTCTAGGTTTTGAATATAAACCCAGCAAAGTTTTCTCTACACGTATTGGTACGGGTACTGCCCGTCAAACTTTTGTGCTAAGTGAAAATACCAATCGTTTTGGTGTAGAGGTAGGGAAAAAATTAAGAAATGAGCTTGCTTTTCAGGTGGTAAGTAATTTTGAAAAAGAAATTATGAAAAACACTATTTTAAAGGCCAAGTACAATATGTTTATCCCTTATGATGATTTTGGACAAATAGATCACCGTTTAGATATGACGGCGACAGCCAAACTCAATCGTTTTTTAAACGTATCGTTAACTGGTGTTGTTTTATACGATAAAGACATGGACTTAAAAGTTCAACGTAGCCAAGCTTTGGCTTTAGGAGCCAGCTTTACCTTCCCAAGGTAGTTTACCAGTTATTAATAACCTCATATTACAGCAGAAATACAGGCTTTAATTAATTTGCTGCAAAACGATACAAAGTGCATCGACTTTATTTATTGCTTCAATATTTTGTAGCTATTTCCGTTGATAGAAAAGTAATAAATTCCTTTCTGTAGTGACGAGATATCCCACCCAGACCTAAGCTGCGCTAAGGTGCCATTTGCTATTTTCTGCCCGATGTTGTTGAATAAAACAAAACTCCCCTCAACTTCCTCATTTAAAAATACTTTGCTTGTTGTTGGATTAGGATAGAGCTGAATGCTTAGTGTAGAAAGCGAAAAACTTAGTGCTCTTGTACCTAAATCTGTGGGTTCTCCGTCTTTATCTACTTGCACCAACTTGTAATAGTTATTGCCATTTAAAGGTTTTTGATCGGCAAATTGGTATCGTTGATAGCCAACGGTTGAGGAATTATCAGCATTTATTTCGCTTAAGGAAACAAATTCTCCAACATCGCCTTTGCGATACACGATGAAACCTTTGTTGTTGGTTTCGTTTGCGGTTTGCCATTGCAGTATAACTCCGTTGCCTTCAATTTTAGCAATAAAATCAACCAGTGTCACAGGTAATACAGCTGGGTCTCCCTGGTATTCGTAGGCGCCTAGGTCTATCACGCCAGAGTTATTGTATTTGTATACACGAGCATTACCAGCAAGATCAAGCGTAGTACTACCAAGGCCTAAAAAAGAAGCATTATCGCCTTTATTTAAAGCAATTGAGTTTTGGTTTAAGGCATAGTCTAAATTTGAAGCATCGGCAAAAACCTCATTTACCGTTAAGTTAGTAGCGTTAATATTGCCTGCTCCGGTGGGGTTTGTTCCTTTTATTAAAGAGTTAGTTGCCGTGTAGCCACCATCAATATTATCCCAAATAATACTGTTTTTGATAATGATTAGGTCTGCGCCACTGCCATTCCTAAAACCGTATGCGCCATTGTTTACCATCGTCGTGTTAACAAGCGTTATTGTCCCGCTGTAATTGTAAATGCCATCACCAGCGTCAATGGCGGTATTTTCTTTAAATATACAATTATAAAAAGTTGGAGAAGATTGTTCGTTGTCAACACCTCCGCCATAATTGGCAGTATTTTGAGAAAATACACAATTATAAAAAGTTGGCGAAGATTGATAATTGCCTATGGCTCCACCATAAGTGGCCGTGTTTTGGGTAAAAGTACAATTATAAAAAATTGGCGAAGAATTATCATTATACATGGCTCCGCCGGCATTAGTAACACCGCCCGTAATGATAAAACCGTCTATAGTAGCCGTATTATTTAAGCTACTATTGTAAATAACACGCTGGTTGTTGCCCATTAGTTTGGTAGGGTTGCTAAGAAAATTACGGTCGCTTAAAGACAATTCACCACCATTAAAACCACCATAAATTTTAACGCCGTTTTTCATCGAAAAGCTATTGCCACTCGCTGTTTGATAGGTGCCTTTAGCCACCCAAATCTCATCGCCAATTACTGCAGCATCAACAGCTGTTTTAAAATCAGTGTAAGCATTTGCCCAACTGGTTCCGTTATTTGCGCCACTAGCATTAATATTTACATATCTAATGGCCGCATTTAATTGTCCGTAGCAAACCAATACAATAGCGGCAAGCGCTATTACTCTTTTTATGTTTATAGATAAAACGTAGTTTCTTAGAGGTAATAAGTTCTTATTCATAGCGTTTGCCGTATTGATTTGCGCAAAAATATAAAAAACATGTTAAAATCATCCTTGCTTTAGCAAGATGGTTTTAGGTAAGTATAAGCGCTTTAAGTGGTAAAAGGTTTTGTTGTTTGTTTTTAACGAAACAAGGCCGGTTTTGAAATATTGAACAAACGCAGCTACTTAAAATAAATCGCAAGTTTCAACTTTAAAAGTTATTGCTATGTTTGCATAGTATTATTTCAAATAATGCTATCTTTGATTCTAACCAACTTATACCTTTATAATTATGCATTTTGAATTGAGCGAAGAGCAGCAAATGATTAGACAGGCTGCTAGGGATTTTGCCCAAAATGAATTAAAACCAGGAGTTATAGAAAGAGACGAGCATCAAAAATTTCCGGCAGCGCAAGTAAAAAGTATGGGCGAGCTGGGCTTTTTAGGGATGATGGTTGATCCGAAATACAACGGAGGTGGCATGGATACTGTTTCGTACACTCTGGTAATGGAAGAGCTTTCTAAAATAGACGCTTCGGCCTCGGTGGTAGTTTCTGTAAACAATTCTTTGGTTTGCTACGGACTGGAAAAATATGGAACAGAAGCGCAAAAAGAAAAGTATTTAAAACCTTTAGCGTCGGGAGAGCAAATTGGCGCCTTCTGTCTGTCTGAACCAGAAGCAGGTTCTGATGCCACATCGCAGCACACTACTGCCGAAGACAAGGGAGACTATTATTTACTTAATGGCACCAAGAACTGGATTACCAACGGTAGCACGGCCAGTACGTATTTAGTGATTGCACAAACCCATCCAGAACTTAAACACAAAGGCATAAATGCATTTATTGTAGAAAAAGGAACACCTGGATTTACCATAGGCCCTAAAGAAAATAAGCTAGGCATTAGGGGATCTGATACGCATTCTTTAATGTTCAACGATGTGAAGGTGCCAAAAGAAAACCGCATTGGCGAAGACGGATTTGGCTTTAAGTTTGCCATGAAAACTTTAGAGGGTGGAAGAATAGGCATTGCTGCACAAGCTTTAGGCATTGCTGCGGGTGCTTATGAATTAGCGTTAGCCTATGCTAAAGAGCGTAAGGCATTCGGCAAGCCAATTGCAGATCATCAGGCCATAGCATTTAAACTGGCAGACATGGCTACCCAAATAGAAGCTGCAAGGTTACTGGTGTACAAAGCCGCTTGGATGAAAGACCAAGGCTTACCCTATACTTTAGAAGGCTCTATGGCCAAGTTATTTGCAAGCAAGGTAGCTATGGATGTTACCGTTGAGGCTGTACAAATTCATGGTGGCTACGGTTTTGTAAAAGAATATCACGTAGAACGATTAATGAGAGATGCCAAAATTACCCAGATTTACGAAGGCACTTCTGAGATACAAAAACTGGTAATCAGTAGGAGTGTTTTATCTTAATGCTTTAGCATTTAAAAGAGATATTTTTTTGCCACAGATACACAGATGAATAATGTTAGCTATAAAAATCTGTGCGTCTGTGGCTTTTCTTAAATGGTCATGATTTCTCTACCCCAAATGCAGCGTCTAAAATCATCTTAATTACTGCAACGGCAATAGCTAAAACTGCTGCCGAAAGAAACCCGGAAGTGTTGAAACCGCTCATCCAGTGGTCTACCAGTAAAATCATCAAAACAGAAATAATAAAGGAAACCAATCCCAATGTTAAAAAGTTTAGCGGGAAAGTAAAAAACCTCAGCACCAGCCCAATGGTGGCGTTGGCTACGGCAATTAAAATTGCAGCAAGTAGGGCGCTTCCGTAGCCGTCTACAGAAACACCTGGAACTAAAAATGCGCCAAGCATAACAGCAAGCCCCATTAATAATACTTCTAAAATTAGTTTAATCATAGTAACTTAGTTAAATGTTTAGCAAGTTAACATTATTCGCAATTTGTTGTTTCGTTTTTTCTTCCTGTTCCTTAAAAAAGGGAAAAGAGGTAGAAATTAATTTCTCTACAGACAGTACAGCCATTTTATTTACTGGGCTAGACGAAGTTACTTTGTTTAGAGTGAAAGAACAGACAGATAGTCTTTTACAAGAGTTAATTACAGTTTCAGAATTAAATGAAGATAGAAAAGCTCAAGAAATAGCAATCAAAGGGAAAACGTTCATCAAAAACGACACACTCGCTTTTATTCCAGATTTACCTTTTGAGAGCGGGCGATCCTATCTTATAAAAACACTTCTGAATAGTAGTTTTGGTAAAACAGAAGACATCTTAAAAGGCGATGTGGGCAAGAGCATTAAACAAAAAGAAAAAATATTGGTGCGTAAATAATAGCTAAAGTTTTGCTTGGCTCCAATCTTATATCGTTATAGTATTTAAGTTTTGCAAAGCCGTAAATATCACTAGAAAAACTGCTTCCGATAAGCTTTCGGGTATGATCAGGCGGTTAGCCGTTTACGGTAAGATATTAGGTAAATAATCGTTAAACGACTCCAATCTGTAAAGTTAAGTATGCCCAACTTAATTTCTAACACATTAGTGCTAAGCTAAATTTGGTTTTTTAAATCAAAATAATTTTGTAGCTTTGCAGGGCAAAACAAGAAACGGGGGGACAGGTGTCCCCTCTTTTTATTTAGCAATAATTTGTATATGCAGGTAGAAAAGCGAGTTAGAGAACTGGTAGAGGAGAAAATTGCAGATAGACCAGAGTTGTTTTTGGTTGAGGTTAAGATGTTGCCCAACAACAAGTTGATTATACACGTAGATGGCGATCAGGGCATCAGTATCCAAGATTGTGTTGCTATAAGCAGGCATGTTGGTTTTCATTTAGAAGAAGAAAATGCCATAGAAACCGCATACAATCTCGAAGTTTCTTCTCCAGGTGTTGGCGAACCGTTAAAATTAACTAGGCAATATGCCAAAAACATTGGCAGAGAGTTGGCGTTAAAATTAACTAACGGCGATAAAAAAGAAGGTAAACTGGTAGCTGCAAACGAGACCTCGATTACCATTGAGGAGCAAATGAAAGAAAAAGGAAAAAAAGTGCAGTTGGTAAGTAGCCAAATTGAGTTAAAAGATATAATAGAAACAAAGGTTTTAATTTCATTTAAGTAAAAATGAACAATATTAATTTAATCGATTCTTTTCAAGAGTTTAAAGACTTTAAGAATATCGACCGCCCTACGGTAATTAGCGTATTAGAAGAGGTGTTTCGTAGTATGTTGCGTAAAAAATACGGAACAGATGAAAACTGCGATGTGATTGTGAACCCAGATAACGGAGATTTGGAGATTTGGAGAACCAGAAAAGTAATGGAAGATGGTTTTTCTGAAGATGATGACTTGGAAATTGAATTGGCTGAAGTACACCAGTACGATGCTGATTTAGAGGTTGGCGACGATTATATAGAGCAAATTACTTTAGAAAGTTTTGGCCGAAGAGCTATTTTAGCCGCTCGTCAAACTTTAGTTTCTAAAGTATTAGAACTAGAAAAAGACGAAATCTTCAAAAAATATAAAGATAGGGTAGGCGAAATTGTAACAGGCGAGGTTTACCAAGTTTGGAAAAAGGAAACTTTGGTGTTAGACGATGAAGGTAACGAGTTGTTGATGCCTAAAACGGAACAAATTCCGGCTGATTATTTTAAGAAAGGAGATGCAGTACGTGCCGTAATTTCTAAAGTAGATATGGTAAACGCTACACCTAAGATTATCATTTCTAGGGTAGCTCCAGAATTCTTGCAACGTTTGTTCGAAATCGAAGTTCCAGAAATTTTCGACGGTTTAATTACCATTAAGAAAATTGTTCGTGAACCAGGAGAACGTGCTAAAGTTGCTGTAGAGTCTTATGATGATAGAATTGATCCAGTTGGTGCGTGTGTGGGCATGAAAGGTTCTCGTATCCACGGTATCGTGCGAGAATTAAAAAATGAAAATATTGATGTAATCAACTTTACTACCAATATTTCGTTATATATCCAACGTGCTTTAAGCCCGGCAAAAATCACTTCTATTAAATTAGATGATGAAACTAAACGTGCATCGGTTTATTTAAAACCAGATCAAGTATCATTAGCAATTGGTCGTGGTGGACATAATATTAAGTTGGCCGGCAAGTTAACTGGTTATGAAATAGATGTTTATCGTGAAGCTGGCGAAGAAGATGAGGATGTGGATTTAGAAGAATTCTCAGACGAAATCGATAGCTGGATCATCGATGAATTAAAAGCAATCGGTTTAGATACCGCAAAAAGTGTATTGTCACTTTCTTTAGATGAGTTAGTGAAAAGAACCGATCTAGAAGAAGAAACAATCAAAGAAGTAATTGCTATTCTGCAATCAGAATTCGAATAAAAGTCTTTACTTGAATTAAATCAGAATAAACGTTACTTTTGTATAATTAGAAAAAACAGGATAATCAATGTCAGACGACAAAACAGTAGTATTATTAAAAGCAGCAAAGGAACTTAACATAGGATTGGCTACGGCGGTAGAATTCCTTGGGAAGAAGGGCTATGCTGTGGATAATAAGCCTAACACCAAGCTTTCTGGAGAGATGTATAATGTCTTGCTTAGAGAGTTTCAGGGAGATAAAATAGTAAAGGAAGAGGCTAACCAAATAGTTATTGGCAAAATTCGTCGTGATGAACCTGAAGTAACAACTGAAAAAACTCCTGAAGCACCAAAGAAAAATTCGGAATTCGAGAGCGAGGGAGTGTTGATTAAAAACATTAGTCAATATACGCCTCCAGTAGAAAAAACAGAAGCAGAGAAGCCGGTACCAGAAAAGCCGGCAGAAGCGGTTAAAGAAGAGCCAAAAGCTGAAGTAGCTAAACCTACTGAAAGCGTAGAAGAATCTGCTTTGCCAGGCGTTAAGATCGTTGGTAAAATTAACCTTAACGATTTGAATTCAAAAACACGCCCTGTTAAAAAAGAGGAAACTCCTGCTCCTGCGGCTGTGGTTCCTCCTGTGGTTAAGGAAGAAAAACCAGTTGAGGCTGCCCCTAAGGTAGAAGAGAAACCAGTAGAAAAGCCGGTAGCAGAAAAACCAGCAGAGCCAGTTAAAGCAGAAGAGAAGCCTGTAGTTGAAAAACCAGCTGAACCAAAAACGGCAACACCGGCGCCAGTAGAGGCTCCTAAAGACGAAGTCATAAAAGCTCGTTCGGTGAAGTTGACCGGCCCAAATATCATTGGTAAAATAGTACTTCCAACTACACCAGATAGAAGAAACCAGCCAGTTGCTTCTTCATCTAGCGATAGTGAAGCTGCTAGACGTAAGCGTAAACGCAAGAAAACACCGGGTGCTCCTGGTGCTGGCGGACAGCAGCAAGGTCAAGGCGGCGCTGCAGGTACTCCTGGAACTAACCAACAAGGTGGTGGACAAAGAACGCCTTATCAGGGCAATCGTCCAGGCGGTGGCCAAGGTGGTGGTTATCAAGGTAACAGAAACAACAACAATAACCGTCCAGGTTATCAAGGAAATAGAAATGCTGCAGGTGGAAGCACTCCAAAAGAGGAACCAACTGAAAAAGAAATCCAAGACCAAATCAAAGCCACACTTGCTCGTTTAAGTGGTGCAGGTAAGTCGGGTAAATTTGCGCAAAGAGCTAAACTTCGTCGTCAAAAACGTGATGATGTAGCGCTTTCGGCAGAGGAAGCAGCATTAGAGGAAGAATTGCAATCGAAGGTGTTGAAAGTAACAGAGTTTGTTACTGCCAACGAATTGGCTAACATGATAGACGTGCCGGTAACCAAAATTATTGGAACCTGTATGAGTTTAGGTATGTTTGTATCCATTAACCAACGTTTAGATGCAGAAACCTTAACTATTGTGGCTGATGAGTTTGGGTACGAAATCCAATTCGTAAAACCAGACGAAGAAGAAGACATCAATATTGAAGAAGAAGATTCTGAAGAGAACTTATTACCAAGAGTTCCGGTAGTAACCATTATGGGTCACGTGGATCATGGTAAAACTTCATTACTAGATTATATCCGTAAAGCGAATGTGGTAGCTGGAGAAGCGGGCGGTATTACGCAGCACATTGGCGCTTATAAAGTAACAACTAGTGCTGGAAAAGAAATCACTTTCTTAGATACGCCGGGTCACGAGGCCTTTACAGCAATGCGTGCTCGTGGTGCTAAAGTGGCAGATATTGCCATTATTGTAGTAGCTGCGGATGATGCTGTGATGCCACAAACTAAAGAGGCAATTAACCACGCACAAGCGGCAGGTGTGCCTTTGGTATTCGCATTTACTAAAATAGATAAGCCGGGTGCAAACTCAGATAGAATTCGTGAACAGTTATCTGTAATGAATATTTTAGTTGAGGATTGGGGTGGTAAATATCAATCACAAGAAATATCAGGTAAGAGCGGTTTAAACGTAGACTTGCTATTAGATAAAGTATTATTAGAAGCCGAATTATTAGAATTAAAAGCTAATCCTAATAAACGTGCTACAGGTACTGTAATTGAAGCTACCTTAGATAAAGGTCGTGGTATTGTAACTACGGTTCTAGTACAAGGGGGTACTTTAAAAGTTGGAGATCCAATTTTAGCTGGTAGCTACAGTGGTAGAGTAAAAGCGTTGTTCAACGAACGTGGTGCAAAAGTAAATTCGGCAGGCCCATCTGTACCAGTACAGGTGTTGGGTATGCAGGGAGCGCCTACTGCTGGAGATAGATTTAATGCTTTAGAAAGTGAAAGCGAAGCTAGAGATATTGCAAATAAACGTTTGCAGTTAATGCGTGAACAAGGCTTGCGTACGCAGAAACATATCACTTTGGCTGAGATCGGTCGTCGTTTAGCAATTGGAAACTTTAAAGAGCTAAACTTGATCATCAAAGGTGACGTGGATGGTTCTATCGAGGCATTAGCAGATTCGTTGTTGAAGCTTTCTACACCAGAAATTCAAATCAATGTAATCAGTAAAGCAGTGGGTCAAATCTCTGAAAGTGATGTATTGTTAGCTTCGGCATCAGATGCGATCATTATCGGTTTCCAAGTACGTCCATCAACAGGAGCACGTAAATTGGCCGAGGCAGAGCAAATTGATATTCGTTTGTACTCTATTATCTACGATGCGATCAATGAGATTAAAGCGGCAATGGAGGGTATGTTGGCACCAGAATTTGAAGAGAAGATTGTGGCTAACGTAGAAATCCGCGAGACGTTTAAAATTACTAAAGTCGGTACCATTGCGGGTTGTATGGTGTTAGATGGTAAGATTACTAGAAATAGCAAAATCCGTATCGTACGTGACGGTGTAGTAATTTACACAGGTGAATTGGCTTCATTGAAACGTTACAAAGATGATGTGAAAGAAGTTTCTAAAGGCTACGAATGTGGTTTGAATATTCAAAACTTTAACAATATTGAAGTTGGAGATATCGTAGAAGCTTACGAACAAGTAGAAGTAAAACGTAAATTGTAATCACAGTTTATTTGCAATATGAAAGGAGCGATTTTATCGCTCCTTTTTTTGTTTGAAACGTTTTATATGCTTGTACCAGTGCTATAATTGACGCGAGTTCGGGATAGGTAAACCAACTTGACTTCGGAATTAGGAAATTAACGTGAGTTCGGGATAATAGAAATAGGCTATTTGCTAGCGATAGCCTCTCAAATCTCCGTTCCGCTAATTTTCGGTCTCCTATTTTTTAACTATTTTTTGTTTGTTTTAATGGCGTTAAAGAGCGCTTACGCGGTTTTCGGGTCGCACCGATAATCCAAAGCAATTCCTTCGAAAGAAACCTGCGGAGCAAGCATGAAGACAATCAAAAACAAAAGCTACACTGAATAAATAAGCAACCGAGAGTTTATCAGCAAAGCTGATGAGCTCCGTAAACTCCGGTTTTGTTATTTTTTGCGGTCAAACCTAAGCGTGAGCGAAAGCTTGAAAACCATAGAAACATTAACCAAATGAAAAAAAGTAGGAGCCCAGCGGCGTCCAGCTAAGAAAACAGGTCAAATACGAATTAGACAAAGTTAGAGGATAGTGCTTAACCCGAACGTTAATTAGTAACCAAGCTAAACGATCTTAAATGTTCAACATTAAATTAACAAGCATGCGCTAACTAAATTTAGTCGTTAAAAGTTTGCATATCAATTAAGCGATAATACAGGCCTTTTTTAGCTAAAAGCTCACCATGGCTTCCTTCTTCTGCAACTTCTCCTTTGTCGATAACCACAATTTTATCAGCATGCTGTATAGTGCTCAACCTGTGCGCAATCACTATAGATGTTCTGTTTTGCATCAGATTGTTTAAGGCATTTTGTACTAACTTTTCAGATTCGGTATCTAAAGCAGAAGTAGCTTCATCTAAAAGCATTATTGGCGGATTGGCAAGCACTGCCCTAGCGATACAAACTCTTTGCCTTTGTCCCCCTGAAAGTTTATTTCCTCTATCACCAACATTTGTTTCGTATCCCTCCTCGGTATTTACAATGAACTCGTGAGCATTGGCAATTTTAGCGGCGTTAATTACCTCTTCTTCTGTGGCTTCTGGTTTTCCATAAGCGATATTGGCATATATGGTGTCGTTAAAGAGGAAAGATTCTTGGTTAACAATCCCCATTTGAGCTCTAATACTTTCAACCTTTAAGTCGGTATAATTGAAACCATCAATCGATATTGAGCCACTTTTAGGGTCATGAAACCGGGGGATCAAGTCCATTAATGTGCTCTTGCCTCCTCCAGATGGCCCTACTAACGCCACTGTTTTCCCTTTTTCAACTTTGATATTGATGTTTTTTAAAACCTGTTTGTCGCCGTAAGAAAAGTTAACATTTTTAAATTCAATAGCGCTGTTAAAACCAGGTAAAGTTTCTGCATTATCTTTGTCGGTAAGCTCTGGTTTAGTGTCTATCAGTTCTAACACACGCTCGCCAGCAGCAATGCCAGAATGGATACCACTAAATGAATTACCAATAGCCTTGGCTGGGCGCATTACTTGTGAGAAGATAGCGATGTATGCAATAAAATCCGATGCTGCAAGTGCATTGTTATCGTTATGCAAAATTAACGAACCGCCATACCAAACAATAATAGCCACCATTAACACGCCTAAAAACTCTGAAACTGGAGAAGCTAATTGCTGCCTGCGAACCATTTTTCGGTTAAGGTTAGAATAGAAAATATTCTCTTGGTTAAACTTGTCTTTGGTTCTCTCGGTGGCATTAAATGCCTTGATAATTTTGATGCCACCCAACGCTTCATCTAAAAATCCAATCATTTTGGCAAAAGATTCGTGAGCTTCTTTGGCCTGTTTTTTTAATCGTTTTACAATTTTGCTAATGATAAACCCGGCAATGGGTATAACCAGTAAAGAAAACAGGGTCAGTTTCACCGAAATTGTAAGCAGCATGACGATGTACACAATTAACGTAACCGGCTCCTTAAAAATTACCTGTAGCGTATTGGTTACAGTAAACTGTACCACCTGTACATCTGAAGCTACCTTAGAGATAATATCGCCTTTTCGTTCATTGCTAAAGAAGCCAACATGTAGGTTCATTACATTGTCGAATACTTTTTTTCTGAATTTGAGTAATGTGTGCACCCTTAAATCTTCCATGGTTCTTTGAGAAAAGTACCGGAACATGTTCGACATTAGTACTGAAATGACAATGGCAATACAAATATAAACTAGCGTTTTTTCTGCTCCAACATTGTTAATAGAGTCGTTAACAAATTCTCTAAATTTCCCCAGGATATCAAAGGAAGAGCTGTCCTTGCTAACTTTTGAAGCTAATGAAGAATCTTTAGTATTTAATAAAGTTTCAAATAAAGGCGATAACAAAGCAAGATTTAAAGTGCCAAACAAAATTGATAGCACGGTTGCAATCACATAAGGAATGGCAAACTTCTCAATCGGTTTGGCAAACGATAATAATCTAAAATATATTTTCATTTAAAAGAATAAAGAGAGCAAAGTTACGGTTTTTTAAAAATCTTCTGTCATTGCAATATATTAAGCTCTTTAGTGTAGATAATTGATTAATTGCGTTTCTTTGTTATTATGGTTTCTACAAAGGTTGACGTTTGTTGGTTAAAAGATCAAATTGAATGCGGAAGTTTTATCGCTTTGGCTAGAGCTTTAACTTTGGTTGAAAACGATATCGATCCTTCTACGGGGCTATTAAAAAAGCTAAATATTAACAGGCAAATTCCGGTAGTTGGTATCACTGGGCCTCCCGGTGCCGGAAAAAGCACCTTGGTAAATGCCATTGCAGAAGAATTTGCCAACGTTGGAAAAAAAGTTGCCATTCTTGCGGTAGATCCCACGTCGCCGTTTAATTACGGCTCTTTATTGGGCGATAGGATCAGGATGTCTAAGCATTTCAATAATCCAAACATTTACATTCGTTCAGTTGCTACTCGTGGGTCATTAGGCGGTATTTCGGCAAAAACTATTGAAATGGTAGATGTGTTGAGGTCGAGCAATTTTGATTTGATTATAGTGGAAACCGTGGGTGTTGGGCAATCAGAAATTGAAATAGCGGGCTTGGCAGACAAAACTATTTTAGTGCTCGTGCCCGAAGCTGGGGATGAAATTCAACATATTAAATCTGGATTAATGGAAGTTGCGCAAGCTTTTGTGGTAAATAAAGCGGATAGAGAAGGGGCTGAAACTTTTGCCAACAGTTTGAAGAAAATGGTAAAGGAGCAACATCAGCAGAGCCCGGTTTTTAAAACAATTGCAGATAAGAGCGTAGGCGTCTCATTGGTTTGCGATTGGATTTTAAACGATGAAACCGCCAAGAAAGCAAAAAAAGCACATCTTTTGGCAGAACAAGCCTATAAATTAATTCAACATAAAAAGATGAAGGATGTAGACAAACAAGAGCTTTTGCGTCAAATACAAGCTGCCCTAGATAAAGAGACGTTTAATCTTTACATGTTTATAGAACGTTGGATTTGATTTACATACTGTATATAATTTAGGACTTACTGTACATAATACCAACAAGAAATTGGGGGCGCTGTTTATTTCTACAAATTATATATATATCTTACTTGTTGCTCTTCAATATATTGAATATCAGTATAAAACTATAAGTTTTAAGATTTAACGATAGAATTCTTTGTGTTTGGAACGGAGTTTGTGAATGGGTTTTGAGATTATAAAAATTTGTTTAATTTTGTCTTGCAAAAAATTATACAATAAATATTTTGTTTAACCTTAAAAAGAAAATTATGAATTATTCTACTTTAAAAAAGGGCGTTGCAGCTTCTTTAGTAGCATTAATGGGAGCTACGTCTCTAGTTAGTGCTCAGGATGCTCCAGCAACTAGTTCTTCTGCCAAGGTATTTGGTGGTAGAGGACAGTACAGAACTTGGTCACTAGGTGTTAACGCTGGCGTTTTAGCTCCAGTAGTATTAACAGGTGGATCAAATGATTTCACTAACTGGGATGTTAACTTAGGTTATGGTATCTCGTTACGTAAACAATTAGGTCATGCTTTTGGGTTAGAAGGTAACGTATTCCGTGGTAAACTTTCTGGAAACAACGAAGATGCGCCAGGTGGTGCTAAAATGGGTGTTAGAGAGTTTGAAACTGAGCTTGCTTACTCTGCAGACTTAAGAGGTGTAGTTAACGTAGCTACTGTAGATTTCTTACGTCGCGAAAATTCTGTAAACTTCTTCGTAACTGCTGGTTACGGTGTTGCTGCTTACAGAGCTGCTTTAAACGGTGCTGATCCTAAAAACTTAGGTGAAGTTTATGGTGATGAAGGAGACAAAAAATATATCAAAGAAGCTTACATCCCTGTAGGTGCTGGTATTAAATTTAAAGTTTCTGATCGCGTTTCTTTCAACTTAGCTTATACAATGAACTTTGTTGATGGTGATAACTTTAACGGAGTTTACTCAGCAACTGGTTCTAAAGATAAATTCTCTTACAGCTCTGCTGGTTTAGAATTCTCTTTAGGTTCTAAAGCTAAGCCTAACTTGGATTGGGTTAACCCATTAGCAATGATGTATGATGAATTGAAAGATCCTTCGTTACGTCAAGAAGTTGAAGCTTTGAAAAACCGTGTTGCTAACGTTGAAAAATCAGTTGATGATTTGAAAAAAGATAGCGATGGTGATGGTGTTGCTGATATGTTTGACAAAGAGCCTAATTCAGCTCCAGGTGCTGTAGTTGATGGTTCAGGTCGTACAATCAAATTCCCTGAAACTACTGCTGTAGCTCCTGCTTCAGGCGTTACTGGTTTCGAGGCTATCGGTTTTGAATTCAACAGTTCAGTATTAAAAACAGAATCTTACCCAACTTTAGATAAATTATCTTCAGTATTGCGTGAAAACGGTGGTAAAGTGACAGTAAATGGTCACGCTTCTAGCGAAGGTACTGCTGCATACAACATGAAGTTATCTAAAGACAGAGCAAACTCTGTTAAAACTTACTTAGTAAACTCTGGCGTTAACGCTAGCAGTGTAATGACTAAAGGTTATGGTGAAACTATGCCAATCGCTTCTAACGATACAGAAGAAGGCCGTATCCAAAACCGTCGTGTTGAAACTACTAGAAACTAATATTTCTAAATAGTATAACATTAAAAAAAAGTCCCGATTTAACATCGGGACTTTTTTTATGCCTAAATTTGCAGGTAATATTAATATTTAGCTAAACCTTCAATTAAACAAATGAAAAAAATTATCTATACTGCCAATGCTCCGGCTCCTATTGGGCCTTATAGTCAAGCTATAGTTGCCAACGGATTTCTATTTGCCTCAGGTCAAATTGCTATCAATCCAGAAAACAATGAGCTTAACAATGCAACTTTAGAAGAAGAAACGCATCAAGTAATGCGCAATGTGAAAGCTTTATTGTTAGAATCTGGCTATGAATTTGAGGATATTATTAAAACTACAATATTCTTGTCTGATATGTCTTTGTTTGCTCAAGTAAACGAAATTTATGGTTCTTATTTTAAGCATGATTTTCCGGCAAGGGAAACAGTTGCCGTAAAAGGCTTGCCAAAAGGTGTAAATGTTGAAATTTCTGTAACGGCCTATAAAGGGTAGTCTTGGCGCCAAGTAAGTCAAAATATTTACTCTCAGGAGTACTATCTGCCGTTATTTGGGGTTTCTTTGCTATTCCGTTAAGAAACCTCAAAGCTTATCCATCAGAACAAATTCTCTACTATCGTATCTTTACATCTTTAATAGTGATATGGCTTGCCATATTGCTTTTTAGAAGAAAAGAGTTGAAGAATGATGTTGTATACTTTAAGCAAAGTAGCCGGGCTAATAAAAGAATTATTCTGCAACAAATTATAGGAGCTACGCTATTGCTGGTGCTCAATTGGTATACTTTTATTTATGCTATTAATAATGTAAGTATCAAATCTGGAGCTTTTGCCTACATGGTTTGTCCATTGATTACTGCTTTTGGCGGCTTCATAATTTTAAAAGAGCACTTGTATCGTATCCAAATCATGGCTTTGATATTAGCAACGGTAAGTATCTTAATGCTGGCAACCGGCTCTTTAATAGAAGTGGCTTGGTCAGTTGGTATTGCAGCACTATACGCATTTTACCTTATTATTCAGCGTAAGATGCAACATTTAGATAAGCTCAATGTTCTTGCTGTTCAAATCTCCATTGCAGTAATTTTAATGATGCCTTTCTTTATCTATCAGCATACTGGCCTACCTGTTGAAACCAGTTTTTGGTTAAACGTAGTATTAATTGCAGTATTGTTTACTGTTGTTCCTTTGTTTCTAAGCCTTTTTGCTCTGATAGGCATCCCGTCTTCAACGTTAGGGATTATCATTTACATTAACCCGATTATCGCCTTTACTGTAGCCATTTTTTACTTCAATGAGAAAATAGATCCGCATCAACTCATAGCCTACTTATTGTTGTTGTTCGCTGTTTTTCTTTTTAATTGGAACATGATTAGAGATATGCTTAAATTTAAAAGAAAATAGTAAGTTTTGTTCGCATCCAATTTAGAAACACCTCTTGTTTATTTGAAGGGCGTTGGGCCTAAACGTGCCGAGTTGCTACAAAAAGAGCTCGGGGTTTTTACCTACGAACAACTTTTACATCATTATCCTTTTAGATATATAGATCGAACACGCTTTTATAAAGTTAATGAGCTAAATCCAGATATGCCATTAGTGCAAGTGATTGGCAAAATCATGACTAAAGAAACCGTTGGCGAAAAACATAAAAAAAGAATTGTAGCCAAGTTTGCGGATGAAACTGGAATGATGGAGTTGGTTTGGTTTCAAAGCCTGAAGTGGGTAGAAGAAAATATTTATAGGGGAAATACTTATATCGCTTTTGGCAAACCTAATTTTTTTAACGGTGGATTTAGCATTTCCCACCCAGATTTAGAAACCTATCCTAGGCAAACGGCTAGTGCGCTAACTGGAAATTTGACCCTGCAGCCTATTTATCATTCAACAGAGAAACTAAAAAAGAGCTTCTTGGATAGCAAAGGTCTCCAAAAACTGATTTATCAAATTCTAGAACTTCATGTAAATGAGGTAAGGGAAACCCTGCCAAAATATATTTTAGAGAAGTATAAGCTCATTGGTAAAAAAGAAGCGCTGATCAATATCCATTTCCCTGCAAATTCCAATGCGCTGCAACAGGCAGAGCGTAGGTTAAAATTTGAAGAGCTTTTCTTTATTCAACTACAGTTGTTACACAACAAACATCTGCGAGGTTTAAAGTTTAAAGGGGCGGTATTTAATAATGTAGGCGAGCGAGTAAATCGGTTTTATAACGAAATCATCCCTTTCGATTTAACCAATGCGCAAAAGCGGGTAATTAAAGAGATTAGAATTGATACACAGCGTGGCGCACAGATGAACCGTTTAGTACAAGGCGATGTAGGAAGCGGAAAAACGGTAGTAGCACTAATGAGTATGCTGTTAGCCAATGATAACGGCTGTCAGGCTTGTATGATGGCACCCACGGAAATTCTAGCTCGCCAGCATTACGAATCTTTAGTGGGGATGTTAAAAGGCGAGTTGGTTAATGTTGCCATCTTAACAGGAAGCACCACCAAAAAACAGCGTACCATCTTGCATCAGCAATTGGAAAGTGGCGAAATAGATATTTTAGTAGGTACGCATGCGTTAATTGAGGATAAGGTTCAGTTTAAGAATTTAGGTTTAGTGGTAATTGATGAGCAGCATCGTTTTGGTGTTGAGCAACGAGCTAAACTTTGGAGAAAGAATGTGGTGCCTCCGCATGTTTTGGTAATGACGGCTACGCCAATTCCAAGAACTTTGGCTATGACTTTGTACGGTGATTTAGATGTTTCTGTGATTGATGAACTACCCGCAGGAAGAAAACCTATCGAGACGCTTCATTTTGTAGAAGGTAGGCGCATGCGCATGTTTGGTATGATGAAGCAAGAAATTGCCAAAGGCCGGCAAGTATATATTGTTTATCCTTTGATTAAAGAAAGCGAGAAATTAGATTTATTACACTTAGAAGCAGGAATTGAACAACTGAGCTATCAATTTCCTCGGCCCCAATATCAAATTAGCATTGTACATGGCAAGTTGAGCAATGCTGATAAAGCTTACGAGATGCAACGTTTCATCGATGGCCAAACTCAAATTATGGTAGCCACAACGGTAATTGAGGTTGGTGTGAATGTGCCTAATGCTTCGGTAATGGTTATCGAAAACGCAGAGCGATTTGGGCTCTCTCAACTTCACCAACTGCGAGGAAGGGTTGGTCGAGGTGCAGAACAGTCTTTTTGTATTTTAATGTCTAAAGACAAATTGAATCCTACTTCTAAAAAACGATTGGAAACCATGGTGCGTACCAACAATGGTTTCGAGATTTCTGAAATTGATTTAGAGCTACGTGGCCCAGGAGATATTACGGGAACCATGCAAAGTGGAACAATAGAACTAAAGGTTGCTGATTTAGCCAAAGATCAAGTGATTTTGCAAGAAGCTAGAAATACTGTGATTGAGATTTTTGATAAAGATCCTAATGTAGAACAGCCAGAAAATATGTTGCTGAAGAGTTTTCTTTCAAAGAAGAATGTTGGGATTAGCTTCGATAAGATATCTTAGTGCGCCAGCCAAAGACTTACGAAGTTTTTAAAACTTCGTAAGTCTCAATTTCTTCATGGTATTTAATGAAGTTGTTTATTCCACCAAACCAATCTAATACTTCTTCTCTTTTCAGTAAAGAGTCACGTTGAGGCGAAAGGTAAGATTTGTAAGACGAAAATCTATAGTCTTCCAAACTGCTCACTAAATTCGATACTAATGGGTTTTGATGGATATAAGTTATAATTCTCGTGAAGTAGGCATCAGAATTAATTTCAGAAATTTTATACCGACCTTGAAACAAACTTCCAACCCGGTCATATTTTTTGTTAATAGCTTTTGCATAGGAAATAAAGAAATTCTTGATGCCTTTTTCGAAAGCTGATAAGTGATTAATTCTTATAAAGAAATGAAAATGATTTGGCATTAAACAATATGCAAATACATCAACATTGGGCATTAGATATTTTTTAAACTTGCTTAAAAAGAATAAATAATTCTCTTCGTCAAGAAAGATTTTTTCTTTGTTGTTGCCTCTGTTGTAAAGATGATAATATTTTCCTTCTTCTTTTTTCATAGGTGGATTAAATTTAAGAAAAATAGGTTGATTATTAAAGACTTACGAAGTTTTTAAAACTTCGTAAGTCTGCAGATGCTTAATCAAACAAACTCAACTGATTAGTCGGTTTCTTTACTTTTCCAAAAACTGTTCTGCCCCCGTATTTCCAAGAATCGGCTCTTTCTTTTGCTATAAGTTCGTCGAAATTTCCGTTAGGTATAAAATCTTTCTCTACCCTAGCAGCAATTTGAGAAAGCGACTGAATTGCCTGTGTTTTATCCGTATTACCGATCTTCGATTTTTTGATGGCATCGTTTAAAGTTTTAATCGTTTCATCGTAAACATCAACAGGAACGGGAAATGGATGCCCATCTTTGCCGCCATTGGCAAATGAGAACCTAGCAGGATCTTTAAAGCGAGACGGAGCGCCGTAAATAACCTCGCTTACTAGCGCTAAAGATTGCAACGTTCGTGGCCCTAAGCCTTCTAAAAGAAGCAATTCATCAAAATTAGAGATGTTGTTGTTTTGTGCCAACCACAAGATAGAACCCAGCCGTTTTAAATCTACATCTTTAGCTTGCACATCGTGATGTTTGGGCATTACCAGCTTGCTTATTTCTGCCAACATTTTTTGAGGAGGTTCTGCCATCATCTCTAGCATAGATGCCTTTACAGGCTGTGCTTTCTTGTCGGTTAGGTTTAAAATCTTACCCTGATTTTGACCGTAAATAAAGGTGTGTGGAGCATCCGTAAACGATTGCAGGTTTGCCGAATGCCAGTGGTACCTACGGGCAGTAGAACTTAGATCGCTCATGCCTTGTTGCACTACGGTCCAATTACCGTCGTTACTTACAATAAAGTTGTGTTGATAAAGCTGGAAACCATCTTGAATAGCGTTGTTGTCTACTTTGGCAGAAAGCTTACTGCTCCGAACTAATTGATCACTATCTAATCCGTTAGATGATGCAAATTTTCTAAGTTCATTAGGTGTTTCTCTCGAGAATTTTCCTTTTCCTCCGCAAACGTATAAACCAAACGTAGCCGAATTTGGATTGATAGCTTTTTTTAAAGCACCCATAACTGAAGTGGTAATGCCCGAAGAATGCCAGTCCATACCCATTACTGCGCCTAAGCTCTGAAACCAAAACGGACTACTCATCCTACTCAGAAAATCATCTTTGCCCTTATTGGCTAAAATCTGTTCGGTAATTGCCAAGCCTAATTTGGCCATTCTTTCCGCCAACCAAGGCGGAACGGCACCATAATGTAAAGGTAAATCGGCAACTCCTGCTCTTTTCATTTGCTAACAAATTTAGCAAAAAATACTCATAAATGCATGCCTAGTTTTGATAATGGTTTCAAGATAAAGGTATTGGTCTGGATATATCTCCCTAAAATTTCTTAAATTGCAGCATTAACTACAATTTATAAAGTAATGTATTGGTTTATTGCCAATGAAATCATTGTCTTTGCAAAGAAAAATTTAACATGATGAAAAAGTTTTTATCTGCGCTATTCCTTTTTACCATAATCGCTATTGCTGCATTGGCGCAACCTAAAATGCCTACGCCAGAAGAATTGGCAAAAAAGAATGTTGATGAGCTAGAAACACGATTAAAACTAAGCGCTACACAAAAAAGTGTAATCTATAATTACGCTTACAACATGGCTAAAGAGCAAGTAGCATTAATGAAAAAGCAACAGGCAACCGGCTATGACGACGAAGAGGTAACTAAGCTCTATCGATTAAATAACGAAACCAATAAAAATATCAAAGCCGTATTAAAGCCAGAACAGGTAGTAGAATATGATAAAATTACTGAGGAGCGCTTGGCAGGTATAGATCCTAAGAAGAAAAAGAAGAAGAAGAAAAAAGGTGAAGAAGAGGAAAAAATTGTTGGAATTGAAGGCTTAAAATCGGTAAAAGCTGGTCAGCTTTGAGTTTACAGTTTGTAGACTATGTTTTTACTTTAGCGCATCTCCTTGTTATTGGTGTAAACCTTTTCGCTTGGATTTGGCCAAAAGCCAGAAAATTCCATCTTTATATTGTAGCAATCACTTTGTTTTGTTGGCTTGTTTTGGGCATTTGGTACGGCTTTGGATACTGCCCTATTACCGATTGGCAATGGCAGGTTAAAACTAAACTAGGCGAAACCCATTTACCTAATTCTTTCGTTAAATACTATTTAGATAAGTTGGCCGGAAGAGATATCCCTGATACGACTGTGGATGTTATTACTTTAGTTTCTTTCTTGGTGGCTATTGCTTGCGCTATAAAAATTAACTTTTTCAATAAGAAAAAATCAATTGATGCCCATGAGATTTTTTAAATTAATTACACTTGCTCTTTGCTTAATAGCTAAAGGAGCCATTGCTCAAATAGTGCAAATTCCATTTGAATTAACCAGCTATAATAATATTGCGATTAAAGCGGTGCTTAACAAGCAGGATACCCTTAAGCTGATGTTTCATTTAGCAGCCTCTTCGGTAACACTAACAGAAGAAGCATTGCAAAAAATAAATAGTATCAAATTTGAAAGAACGGATAGTGTAAGTAGTTGGGGCGGTTCTGGAAATACGTCTAGGTTTAGTAAAAGCAACGAGTTGCAAATTGGAAGCTTTGTTTGGAAGAACACGCCAATTTGGGAGAATAAAAACTCTGGACAAAATACAGATGGAAAGTTTGGATTAGATCTATTTAAGGATAAGATAGTTGAGATCGATTTTGAGAAAAAAATAATTACCATTGGCGAAGAGCTTCCAAAGAAGATCAAGAGGTATCGAAAATTAAATATCGATTACAAAGACGATATGATGTTTGTAGTGGCTAATTGCGAAGTGGAAGGCGTTGATGTTAGTAATAAGTTTTTAATCCATTCTGGTTATGCTGGTTCAGTTTTATTTGATGATCAATTTTCTAATACCAATAAATTATCCGAAAAGCTCCAGATCACGAGTGAAAAGCAACTGAAAGATTCTTTTGGAAATGTATTAAAAACCAAGAAAGCAATCCTGCCAAAATTTACGCTTGGCAGTTTCAATCTTAAAGATATTTTGGTGGGTTTTTTTGATGGTGCTATTGGTCGTCAGAAAATGAGTGTAATTGGTGGGGATATTTTAAAACGTTTAAACATCGTTATCGATGCGAAACGTGAATTTATCTATCTTAAGCCAAATAAATTGAAGGACGAAAAATATTTGGATGTTTAACGGTTAAATCCCTACCACATCTTTTTTCTTTCTGTTTTTCATTCCTTTTGGAATAAGCGCTAATATTTCTTCTCTCAGGGCGTTTAACATCTTCTTTTTCACGAAGCTTTTGTGTGTAACCAAACTAATTTCTCTCACGGGTTCGGGAGATCTGAAATAGCGTACTTTGTTAAGTTGTTTGGTATTCAAATCGTGAAGCGAAAGTTCGGGCAAAAGTGTCGTTCCGTCATTTACATCTACCATTCTAATTAAGGTTTCTACGCTGCCGGTGTTGTAAGTTAAAGCCTGTAGTTTATTGTTCTTGGTAGATCTACAAATATTTAGCACTTGCGAACGCATGCAGTGGCCTTCGTTTAATAGCCAAATGTTTTCTTCTTCAAAATCTTCCGCATCTATCGTCTTCTTTTTATAGAGCTTGCTGTTTTTGCTTACATAGCCCACAAAAGTTTCATAATACAAAGGCTGTTCGCTAATGTGGGTGTCTACTAACGGAGTGGCTAAAATTCCGCAATCTATTACGCCTGTTTTTAAATGATGAATAATGTCTTCTGTGGTGTATTCCCAAATCAATAGTTTTAAGTCGGGGTATTTGGCAAGCATCGAGGCAATTACTTCGGGCAGCAAATAGGGCGCAATAGTTGGAATAATCCCAATCTTTAATTCTCCAGTAATTCCTTGTTCCTGGCTGCTAATAATTTCTTTAATCTTACTGTTCTCTTGCAATACAATTCTAGCCTGCTCAATAATCTGTGTGCCAATCTCGGTTGGTGTTACGGGCTGTTTGCTTCTGTCAAAAAGCTTCACTCCCAAAAATTCTTCGAGCTTTTGTATCTGCATACTTAAAGTTGGTTGGGTAACAAAACACTTTTCGGCAGCACTTACAAAACTTCGGTAAGTATCTACGGCAACTATGTATTCGAGCTGAACTAAGGTCATATATAGTTAAAATTGATAGTGGTAATATTTAGCTATAAATTTAAACAATATCTTCTTTAAAATAAAATCTAAAGTTAAGAAGCCCTGTTGCAAAAACTACTGAACTGTGTACTCTTTGCTTTGTATGGTATGTGCGCTGAAGTAGCCAATGGCACCACCTTTGATATTACTTACAGGGTTGGCTGGCGCTGCGCTATCTCCGCCACCCTGTGCTCCGTTATCTACGCTAAACCAGTATTTGTAAACAGGTTCGTCAATAGTTAAAAACTCTAACTTAATCTTGTCTCCTTTTTTAAGCTTACTTTCCTCATCAAAATCAAAAGGAAATATGGTTTGGTTAACTGTTCTTCCATCTGTAAATTCGTCATTAGTTGCCATAATAGATTTTGTATAAACCTCATTCTTATATTCTATAAAACGATAGAAGTTCTTAACGCCTATAGGATCTGTATATTTCACATGAGTAAATAAGCGGGGGCCATCGAATAAATTTAACTCATAAGGATAAACATCTTGCAGAGCAACTACGGCAGGCATGGTGCAGGTAGCAGTAAATACTTGCTCAGCGATGGTTATTCTAAGCTTGTAAGTTTGCGTTGGCGTACCTTTTAATGTGGCGTTTAGGTAAACTCCGGGCTTTGCGCTTTCAGTTAATCGGGTTACGTTGCTTAGTTGATCTTCTATTTCTACTACTGCCCCGCTAACGCCAGCAAAATCATTGGTGCTGCTGTAGCTTTTGGTTTTGCTTATTAATACGCGAGCTCCGTTGGCTTGATCTGTTAATGTGGCCTCTATTACGTATTTTTCGGCAGCCGTATCTAAATTTAGTTCTATCACTTCCTCACATGAGGATAAAAGGAATACTATTGAAAAAAAAGCAATGATTTGTTTGAATTTATTCATTTGTTTCGGCTATTTGAATTTGAAATTGTAAGAAATTGAAGGTAGAAATTGAAATAAAGAGGTGCGTACAACTTCGGTTTTTGTGGGGTCGTTTTCCGCTTCCCTAAACTCTATAGTGTAAGCATTTTTTCTGCCGTAAGCGTTGTATAAACTAAAAGAGAGTTCCGAACTATAGTTTTTTTTCTGTTTCAACTGCAAGTTTGCTCCTAAATCTAAACGGTGGTAAGCCGGCATACGGTACATGTTTCTTTCCGTGTAATAAAAAAAGGTTTGGCTATCCATATTGTATTTTCCGGTTGGAAAAGTAATCGCATCTCCTGTATAATAAACCCAAGAGGCATTTAAGTTCCACTTTTTATTAAGTTGATACGAACCCACCAAAGCTACCTCATGTGTGCGGTCTTGGCGAGCATTATACCAATTTCCTCCATTAATTTCTCCTATTTTTCGTTCGGTTTTAGAAAGCGTATAACTTAGCCAGCCCGTAAAATCTCCTTTCTTTTTCTTGAACAACACTTCCAGGCCGTAAGCTCTTCCTATTCCGTACAAAATTTGCGTTTCGATATTATCTGAATTAAAAGTTTCTGCACCATCTCTATAGTCAATCTGATTATCCATGGTTTTGTAATAGCTTTCTACATTTAATTCAAAAGCATTGTCGAACAGGTTTCTGTAGTAACCCACCGCAAACTGATCAGAAATTTCTGGCTTAACCATTAGAGAGCTCGGCAACCACTTGTCGCTAGGCCTACTAGAGGTAGAGTTAGAAATAAGGTGCATGTTTTGTACATTTCTTACGTAAGATGCCTTAACAGAACTTTGCTGGTTTAACAAATAACTTAATGATAAACGAGGTTCTAAGTTGAGGTAAGTTTTTACAAAATCGCCCTTTTTGTAATAGGTAGAATTAAGAATATCTCCCTCTGGACTTACGGTTAGAAAATCACCGCCGCCTAAAACGCTAAAGCCAGTTAAGCGCAAGCCAAAACCAATATTTAGTTTTTCGGAAGCTTGCCAATCGCTCGATGCAAAAATTGCGTTCTCTAAAGAAAATCTCTCCTGATAATTTACAGGGTTATAGCTAGAAACGCCTTCTGAAGTAATCTCTCCAGGTGTAACCGTGTGGTAAATAGAATTGAAGCCAAATTTAACCAAGTTCTTATCCGAAGCTTGCCAAAAGAAGTTTTGCTTTAAACCCCAATCTTTCAATTGTGAAAATATCCTAACATTATCTATACCTGTATTGACCTCTATTTTATTTTGATAGCTTGTATATGAGGCAATTGTACTAGAGCTCAACTGCTGAGAAAAAATATGTCTCCATTGTGCACTCGCAATTCCATTTCCCCAGCTCAAACCAAATGTTTTTGCCAAACCTAATTTATCGCTGCCTAAATAACCAGAAAAAGTTAATTTGTCATTTTCTCCCAACTGAAAATCCGCTTTGCCATTTACGTCGTAAAAATACAAGGTGTTTTGGTTGATTGTACTGTCGGGTGAAAGGCGCAAGAGGGCATCCACATAGGTTCTTCTGCCAGAAATAATAAAAGAGGATTTATTTTTTTGAATGGGGCCTTCTAAAGTAAGCTTAGAAGAAATTAGACCAATACCACCCGATGCAGAGAACTTCTCTGTTTCTCCTTGTCGCATTTTGATGTCTAATACAGAAGATAAACGGCCACCAAACTGTGAGGGCATTCCAGTTTTATATACCGTAATGTCATCAACCGCATCTGGATTAAATGTGGAAAAGAAGCCCAGCAGGTGCGCTGCATTGTAAACGGGCACGTCGTCCATCAATATCAAATTTTGATCTGATGAACCCCCTCTTACATAAATGCCTGCGCCGCCTTCGCCTGCCGACTTAATTCCGGGCAAAAGCTGAATAGCTTTTAAAATATCACGTTCTCCAAAAATAAGAGGAATATTTTTAACAGTTTTCATAGTGAGGCGCTCGGTTCCCATTTGTGGGCTAGCCAAACTGCGATCGTCTCTAGCGGTAGAAATCACAATCTCTTCAAGGTTATTGGCGCTATCTTCGAGCTCAAAATTGAGAATTGCATTTTTAGTTACCTTAACCGTTTTTCTTAAGGTGGTCATCCCTACGGCGCTAATCACAAATGTGTAGTTTCCGGGTTTGAGCTCTACACTGTAATTGCCTAAGCTATCGGCCATAACTTTTTGTTTTGCCCCCAAAATGTTAATAGTTGCGGCTTCTATTTGGGCATCGCCAGATTTAACTTGACCCGAAATTTTAAAGATTTGCTGAGCCGATGTACTGGAAATAGTTAGGAGAATAAAGCCGAGTGAAAATAAAGCGAGCTTAAAGAAATTAGATGTCATTTATGTATCGGAATTTACAATGTTAATTAATGGTGTTTTGATTATGACAATAAAAAAAGGATATACCCCTACGTTATTCTCGAATTTTTGCAAGTTAATTAGAATGAAAGCATTAATGTCTTAACTAAAGTTAAATTTTTAGAGGTATTGGTATTTTATCAAAAGGCAATAAAGCCGTTATCAACTTATGGATGCTAAGTTTTAGTGGTGTACTCATTTAAGTATTAGATGGTGTTTGCGTGCAATAGTTACTTCACATAAACAACGGAATAGCTAATTAAATCTTACTTTTGTATTTTAATTTTTAGTTGTGGGAAAAGATAAACTCAGAAAATTTGCGGAAATAGACACCTTTCCAAATGTATATCAGTTAGAAGAAGGCAAATCGCTCAAAGGTAATTGGGCGAAAACGCATTTTAAAAACGATTACCCTATAGTGTTAGAGTTGGCTTGTGGGAAAGGAGAATATTCGGTTGGCTTGGCTAAACTTTTTCCAGAAAAAAACTTCATAGGTGTAGACCTAAAAGGTAACCGAATTTGGAGAGGTGCGAGAACAGGTGTAGATGAAGGTATTCCAAACCTTGCTTTTCTGCGAATCCAAATTGAAGATTTGCTGGAGTATTTTGGAACGCAAGAAATAGACGAGATATGGATTACTTTTGCCGATCCGCAACCACAAATTAGTAGAGAGAAAAAACGTTTAACATCACCTAATTTCTTATCGAAGTATAAAATTTTATTGGCTGATGGAGGCAAAATCAATCTAAAAACAGATAACGATGGTTTATACGGCTACACGAAAGAAAAAGTAGCAGAGTTAGGTTTGCTTACGCATAAGGATACCAATCATTTATATCAATCGGATTTAGTAGATGAAGTACTTTCCATTAAAACACATTACGAGCGGATTTACCTTAAAAAGGATAAAAACATTAATTATATTCAATTTTCGTTTACATAAAGACAAAGGTGAAAGACCAAAGATCTAAAAGCGCTAAGGCCCAGACATCAACCTTTTACGAACAAGTTTACGAAGTAGCAAGACTGGTGCCAAAAGGAAGGGTAACTTCTTATGGAGCTATAGCAAAGGCTTTGGGTGTAGCTAATTCATCGAGAATGGTTGGGCACGCAATGGCTTATGCGGGGCAGGCTTATCCAAAAGTGCCGGCACACAGAATTGTAAATAGCAGCGGCTTATTGACTGGCAGATTTCACTTTTCGCCTCCAACACTAATGCAAGAATTGTTAGAAAAAGAAGGCGTAACCGTAGTTAACGACAAAGTAAAAAACTTTAAGCAGGTATTTTGGGATCCGCTGCAGGAGCTGTAAGTCGGGAAGTTTTAGTCTGAAAGTCAGAGGTCCGATGTCCGAAGATATTGTGGATATTCACTCATTCAAAAATTTAAAATTCAATCATTGTAGAAAATGGGAAAATTAGTAGAAGAATTTAACGAATATCGCTCTAAAATGAACGAGCGAGTAATGGAAACCGCCAATACCAATATTAAGCGCTTTTTTGCATTAGATACTACCTCTTACGCAGAAGGCGCATTGAGCGTAAAAACAAAGGAAATGTTGGGCTTGGTGGCTTCGATGGTTTTACGATGTGATGATTGTATCAAGTATCACTTGGAAAAATGTTACAATGAAGGTGTTAGCGATGAAGAAATGAACGAGGTTTTCATGATTGCCAATTTGGTGGGTGGATCTATTGTGATCCCGCATTACCGTAGAGCTGTAGAGTTTTGGGATGATTTGAAGAAGTAATCTTATCCACCACCAAGGCACAAAGAGCACAAAGAATTTTACAATGAGTAAACCCGTTGTTACTATAGAATACTGCCCAAAATGTGGTTGGTTATTGCGTTCGGCCTATTTTGCGCAAGAGCTGCTTACGACATTTGCCGAAGAGCTTGGAGGTGTAACATTAAAACCTAGCGAAACGAGTGGCACTTTTTTGATTAGCATTGATGAACAATTGATTTTTGATCGAAAAGTTAAAGGGCGCTTCCCCGAAATTAAAGAACTGAAACAGTTGGTTAGAGATATTGCTTGTCCAGATAAAAGTTTGGGACATTCAGATAAATAAAAAAATCAGCCTTTGAAATGATCTAATTTCAAAGGCTGATTTTTTTGAATTGCATTTACTTTTTAATCAAGTTACCAACAGCTTCGCTGTCTAATTCGTTGTCGTTGTAGTTAAAAGCAACTAAACTAAACTGAGCTTCAAAGCTATCCATTACCATGCATTTAGGCGAGTTTGGTTTAATCACATACAGTACATACAGCCCAGCACCAGCATTTGGACAGGTTAAACAAACTATCACATCTTTACAAGTTGCATTGGCTTGTTCTCTCCAAGTGCCTACATTTGCATCGTAATAAGCATCTATTTCATCCCAACATAGATCTATTGGGTTAACAGGGTCTACCGGGCCTACTGGATCTCCAACTATGGGTATAAATACATTGTTTTTTTCTGATACTTTTTTTAGATAAACTTTTCCCTCATTTTTAGTTAATGCTGTTTTTAGTTCATCCTTACTTCCAATTAAGATAGCGGCCTCGGAGCCTCCTCTTGCCGTGGCAACTTTCATCGCTACAGAAAATCTTTCGTCTTTTTGGATTTCTTCTCCGTCTTTTTTACAAGCAAATAAGGTAACTAGCGCTAAAGCAAATATTCCGATAATTTTAATAGACTTTTTCATGATCGTATTTTTTAAAAGGTTAAAAATTGATTGTTTCATTGGTATATCACCTTGTCATGAAAATTGTTACCCTATATTTTTATTTTTTTATTAAAACTATTGAAAATCAGTTGTTTATACGGGTGTGTTTGAATGTTGCAACTCAGGCTGGTGTTTTTAGGTTAAGGTAGCGTTTCTTGGGTCTTCTTTTTTAGATCTCGAGTGTCAGAAACCTGCAACCTGGGTTCCGCAAAGATTGATATGATAAGTGTAGCACCACCTAAAAATAAACCGAATCGCAAACAATCATAAAACTTTTAGCTATAGCGCCATGGTTATTTGTGGAATTTTATTCCAAAAATTTCCCAAATCAAAGCGGTAGAAAAGGGTGCATATTGCTGTGGAGCCTTTTAGGTAAGAGAAAAATTTTGGCACATTATTTTCATGTTTAAGATACATCTTATACCTATGCCATGAAAAAATATTTATTTACAGGCGTGCTAACCTTATTGGTTTTAAGCTCGGTGTACGCACAGAAAAAGCAAAAGCAAACGTTCCAATATAGTCCCGGCAGAAATAAGAAAGCGATTTCTGGCGTAATTACAGAAGTGAAAAGCACTTATATGGGAGATCAAAAATTGAGTTGGGTGTTTATTGGAGATACCGTTATTCATGTTTGGGATAAAGACATGAAAAAAGAAATCGCTGTTGGCAAAATGTTTACCTTTAATGGTATTCAGAAATTGGCGGGTGTTAAAAAGTACTTGGAAAAACAGGGGTAACGGATAGGGATTTTTTCATTCGTATTGCTGTTCGACATTTGTAATGTCGAACTCCCTATCGTGGAATTTTTAATTTCTTTTAAAAGCAATGCTATTCAGCAATGCAAATAAAATTTTAGTTCGGATCGCAGATCCTATGCTAATGCTTCGGAGTTACAAACTCCGAAGAGCATAACTTATGAAGCAAAACATGGGTATTTATAGCTTAATTACCGCTAAATTTTATCAATCTTAACACGCGGCCTGTCTGGAAAAATTAACTAGCTTCGAAACTCCAAAGGGGCGGTTTAAAAACTATCTATCTTCCCAAGTTTTGGGATTTATTGAAGTATGAAAAACTGCTAATATGATTATTTTATTTTCTGGTTCGTTGTATTCATAGTGAATACTATAAGGAAACCTATCGGTAAATGCCTCCTAATATTGGCATAACGAATTTGATAAACGAGTGGGTTTTTTGCATTGAAGTTTACTTTTGCATAACTTCTTTTAAAAAGAGTAAGCCCAATCCTTTTCTAGCATTTTCATATCAAATTGCCGCTTCTTTTAAATCTTGCTTTACAATTTCAACAATTTGCTTTTTAGCACTCATTTTCGCACTTCTTGCTCCAAAGTCAGCATCATTTCATCAAAATCGACTAAAGATTGCGGATGGTTTTTAATATGCTGCTGCCTTTTAAGAACTACTTCTTTTTGCCACTCTGGAATTTGGAAGTCTTCTTGTACAGTAATAGAAATTGGCACATCCTTATAAAAACTTCTTAGCTTTTCTATAAATTCTTCTGTAATCTGTTGCGCAGATGAAAATCGAAATGTAGTATCCATATTTCTGTTTTTCTTAAAAGGTAAGATTTTCTTACCTTTTAAGAAATCGTAACCTACTTCACCGCTTCATTATAAGATTTTACCAGTGCAATCAGCATTTTTTCGTCGAAGCTTTCGGTTGCTTTAATGCTTTGGGCTAAACCATCATCACCAGTTAGTTTGGCCAGGAGCAAATTTTTAGTAGCGGCGGTTCTAGAACCATCGGCAGCAATTTCTTGCATTGGGCCTGTGCCAGGTTTTTCTATAAAGTAAAAAACTTTGGCTTTCGGTGCAGCTCCGGCCGGTCGTTCTACACCACCACGGCCGCCGCCCAAGTTAATGCTTACGCCACCACCTAAACCGCCACCCATACCTCCGCCAGTTCCCATGCCTACGCCAAAAGTTGGACGGGCTTTTACCCTGGGCTGAACAGGCTCTTCTACACCAGATGTGCCCCCCACGGCGTATAGGTTAACGGTTCCTCCTTCAACTAGCCTAAAAAACTTTACCACTGCTTTTTTGCCAACAATATATGGCTTGCTCTCATAAGTGTCGCCGTTCCATAAAAAAGATTTGATGTCTTTAGCTTTGTATTCTTTTAAGCCCTGCTCTTCAATTTGTATAAAAACAGATTCGTAATTAGTACCCTTAATTTCGCCACGCACAAAATTACCCTCGCTAATTAACACCGCATCTTGGGCTTTTGAAGCAAAGGTTAATAAACAAATTGAGAGTATGATTTTAAGACTTTTCATGTTCAAATTAACGGAAAATTAGGTAGTATTGTTATAGGTATAACATTAATTAACATCTCAATTTATGAAAAAGGCGCTTTATGATTTTTATCAATTCCTTAAAAAGCCCTCACTCCTCAAAAAACAAAAAGATAAAAGCTTGCTGTTTAAAGATTTTGCAGCATTATTTCTACTCGACATACTCTTTACCGCTCTGTTAGTGGGCTTATTGTATATTTTGTTGCATTTCAATCTTATCAGTAAACATGAGGGTACAGACCTTTTGAAAGAATACGGTGTTTGGGGTACACTGGCTTTTGCCTGTATTTTAGCTCCACTTTTGGAAGAAGTGTTTTTTAGATGGCATTTACGAGACCTTCATGGTACGATCTATTTCGCTTTTCTATCTCTCGCTGGATTAATTGCTTCTCAAATAACTGGAGCATGGATTCAATTTATGATAGTAATTGTGGCGTTAATACTTGCAGCTTTTTCCATCAGTTTTTTAAGGAGGAAAGGTAAGTTCTATAGTATTAGAGCTTGGAAGAAAACCTACCCCTTCTTATTTTTCTACACGGCAATTGTATTTGGCTTAATCCACTTAACTAACTATGATGACTTGACTATTTCTGATCCTAGTTTTGTGTTCTATATCGCTTCTCAAGCTTTAGGAGGCCTAAGCCTTGGCTACCTACGTATTAAGTACGGCTTGATTTATAGTATACTTTTTCATGCTTTATTTAACTTGGCTGCATTTTCGCTGATGATTCTTTTCCCTTAGTTTTTTCAATTTATCGTTACCTTTACCAAGGCAGTAAAAAACCGCCCCGTCATTTCGAACGCAGTGAGAAATCTCATAACTACGATTGCTATTTTTGAGATTTCTCCTCACGCTTCGTCGAAATGACGGCTAGAATAAATAAAATATGAGCAACAAAAAACTTTTCCTTTTAGATGGGATGGCGCTAATTTATCGGGCGCATTTCGCATTGAGCAAAAACCCACGCTTTACCTCTACGGGTGTCAATACTTCGGCTGTTATGGGCTTTACCAACACCCTGCTAGAGGTACTTAAAAAGGAAAGACCAACACATATTGCCGTAGTTTTTGATACCGAAGCGCCTACAGAAAGACATACAGATTTTGAGGCTTATAAAGCACACCGCGAAGCAATGCCCGAAGATTTATCAAAGGCGCTTCCGTATATTTTTAGGTTGATAGAAGGGTTTAATATCCCTGTAATTACCAAAGATGGCTACGAAGCAGACGATATTATTGGAACTTTAGCAAAAGAGGGCGAAAAAGCGGGCTTCCAAGTGTATTGTATGACACCCGATAAAGATTTTGCGCAATTGGTTTCTGATAATATTTTCATCTACAAACCCGCTCGTATGGGCAACGAAATGGAAATTTTAGGTGTTCCAGAGGTTTTAGCGAAATGGGAGATTGAAAAGGTAGAACAGGTAATAGACATTCTTGGTTTATGGGGCGATGCGGTAGATAATATTCCGGGGATACCGGGAATTGGAGAAAAAACCGCTAAAGCTTTGATTAAGCAATATGGCAGTATGGAAAACATCATTGCCAATAGCCACGAGCTAAAGGGAAAGCAAAGAGAAAATGTAGAGAATTTTGCGGCACAGGGCTTAATTTCTAAGAAGTTGGCAACCATTATTTTAAATGTCCCGGTAGAGTTTAATGAACAGCAATTGTTGCTAGAAGAACCTAGTAAAGAGCTTCTAGAACCTTTGTTTGCTGAGCTAGAGTTTAGAACCATTGGCAAGCGTGTGTTTGGTGACAACTTTAACGTAAACGAAGGTAAGTCTAACGGACAGCAAGATTTATTTGGGAATGCTGTGGCTAGCAAAGAAATCGAAAATCAACCTTCACTTTTTGATACGCCAATCGATGCCAAAAACATCGAAAATACGCCGCACGAATATCATTTAGTTGATACAATAGAAGCACGAAAAGAACTTGTTAAGCTACTATTACAGCAAAGCCGAATTTCTTTCGATACCGAAACTACTGGTGTAGATGCAAACTTGGTAGATTTAGTAGGGCTCTCTTTTTCGGTAGATGCAGGTAAAGGATATTACATTCCAACGCCCGAAAACAGAGAAGAAACCCAAGCCATTTTAGAAGAATTTAGACCTGTTTTTGAAAACGAGAACATTGTTAAAATTGGACAGAATATTAAGTACGATATGCTGGTGCTAAAATGGTACGGTATTCAGCTGAAAGGAGAGCTTTTTGACACCATGTTAGCGCATTACCTAATCGATCCGGATACGAGGCACGGTATGGATGTGCTTGCTGAAAATTACCTGGGCTACACGCCAATTTCCATCACTTCGTTAATTGGGCCTAAAGGTAAAAATCAGTTGAACATGAAAGATATTGCGGTAGAAAAAGTGGTAGACTATGCTGCCGAAGATGCCGACGTAACCCTACAGCTGGCCAATGTTTTTGAGCCAATGCTAGCAGAAAGAAATGCGTCTAAACTAGCAAAGGAAATAGAAAATCCGTTAATTTATGTGCTGGCGGATATGGAAAAAGAAGGGGTTAGAATTGATGCTGAAACTTTGGCTACTTACTCTGCACAATTGCAAGAAGAAATCTCAAAAGCCGAACTTTCTGTTTACGAAAAAGCAGGGCTGAAGTTTAACCTAGCTTCTCCAAAGCAATTGGGCGAAGTGCTTTTCGATCATTTAAAACTGGATCCTAAAGCAAAAAAAACCAAAACTGGTCAGTACCAAACTGGCGAAGATGTGTTAACTGCACTAGCCAGCAAAAGCGATATTGTACAGGATATCTTAGATTTCCGCCAAATGCAGAAATTGAAATCTACTTATGTAGATGCCTTGCCGCTCTTGGTAAATCCAAGAACCGGAAGAGTACACACAAGCTACAACCAGGCAGTTGCCGCTACGGGCAGATTAAGCTCAAACAACCCTAATTTACAGAACATCCCGATTAAAACAGACAGAGGTAGAGAGGTGCGTAAAGCTTTTATCGCTAGAGATGAAAATCATATCCTTCTTTCTGCCGATTATTCGCAAATCGAGTTGAGAATTATTGCTGAAATTAGTAAGGAGGCCAATATGCTGGATGCCTTCTTAAATGGAATAGATATTCACACCGCTACTGCCGCTAAAGTTTACGGTATTGACATCGCCGTGGTTACGAGTACACAGCGAAGAAACGCCAAAGCTGTAAATTTTGGTATCATCTACGGGCAGTCGGCTTTCGGTTTGTCGCAGAATTTGAACATTCCTCGTAAAGAAGCCGCCGAAATAATTGAGCAGTATTTTGCCCAATATCCAGGCATTAAAAACTACATGAGTGACACGACGAACTTTGCCCGTGAAAATGGTTATGTAGAAACCATTATGGGCCGCCGTAGGTATTTGAGAGATATTAACTCTGCAAATATGACGGTTAGAGGTTACGCAGAGCGAAATGCCATTAATGCACCAATACAAGGTTCTGCAGCAGATATGATCAAGATTGCGATGATCAATATCCACAAAGATATGGTTGGGCAAAATCTGCAATCTAAAATGACGATGCAGGTGCATGATGAGTTGGTTTTTGATGTGGTTAAAAGCGAAAAAGAAACGGTAAAGGAAATCATTACCCATAGAATGAAAACAGCCATTAAGACCGAAGTGCCTATTGAAATTGAAATTGGCGAAGGAACAAATTGGCTAGAAGCACATTAATTATAAACGGCGAAAATCTTCCGCCCTAAAAGCAAAAAAAATGAAAAAACTAACGCTTATAGCTTTTTTAGCCATTGCCAACACTGGATTTGCACAAATTAGCGCCCAACAAGACACCACATTGATCTACAACAGCCCAATGTACACCAAAGATCCTGTTCGCTCTAAATGGCGGCCAGTAATTAAAAAGTCTGGCGAATTTTATCAAGTTTCTTTTTACGATAAAAAAGATATATTACAAGAAGTGATAAGTTTTGAAGACAAGGAGCTTACCATTAGAAAGGGAGCTTATACCAGCTACCAAAAAAGCAAACTAAAAGAAAAAGGCAGTTATGAAAAAGGGCATAAAGAGGGAGAATGGATTACTTACACCAGTGATGGCGAAACCCCAAAAAAGATAGAGAATTTTAATTATGGAAAGCTAAACGGCAATTATGTAGCATACTGGAACGGCAACAAAGAAGAAGGTAGTTATATTAACGGAAAAAAGACTGGGAATTGGAAATTTACTTATAAAGATGGTAAAACCGCTGGCGAAGAAGTTTACGACCAAGCGGGCAAAAAAGCAGAAGGAAAATATTATGACTCCAATGGAAATCCTATCAAATATGAAGATTTATTTGGCCCAGCTAGCTACGAAGGTGGACTGAAAGAGTTCTATAAGTATTTAGCATCAGAAATTAAATATCCTACGCAATCTGCCAAACAAAAAATACAAGGAACAGTGAAACTAAGTTTTATTGTTAAAAAAAACGGAACTATTGAAGATGTAGAAATTGTAGCAGCACCTAATAACGAACTGGCTACTGAGGCCATACGGGTACTGGAATTATCAGAGGGTTGGCTGCCAGGCAAAATGTTTGGCGAAGTGGTAAACACCAAGTACAATATTCCAATAAAATTTTCTTTGAACAGATAACAACCTCACTTTTATTTCGTTAACTTAACACATAAAATATAAGCTACATGAAAAAATTATTAACCCTAGCTGCTGTTGCCATGTTTGGCATTAGTGCAGCCTTTGCACAAACCGTAACCACAGTTAAGCAAACCCCGAAAAAAGTAACTACAGTAACCAAAACAGAAGTAAAAAAAGTAGAGAAAAAGGCTGCAACTACTGGAGCTAAGTTAAAGGCAGACGGAACGCCAGATATGCGTTATAGCGAGAATAAGGCATTAAAAGCCAATCCGGCTGGGCCAAAGAAAAAAGATGGCACCGCCGATATGCGCTACAAAGCCAATAAAGTTGCGGCTAAAAAGAAAAGCTAGAGATATTTATATAAAACAAAACGAGGCTGTCTCAAAAGTAAAATAACGGCGTCATTTCGACGATCAAAGGAGGAGAAATCTCTTTCAGACTTCTAAAGGAGATCTCTCTCTAGTGTTCGAGATGACGAGCGAATTTTTGAGACAGCCTCTTTTTGTTTTACTCTACCGTTACCGATTTGGCAAGGTTACGAGGTTGATCTACATTGCAACCTCTCATCACCGCAATATGGTAAGAAAGTAGTTGTAATGGGATGGTGGCCAGCAAAGGCAAAAAGGCTTCGCTAGCATCTGGAATTTCGATACAATAATCTGCCATTTTCTTTACTTCGGTATCGCCTTCGGTTACAATGGCAATTACCTGCCCTTTTCTTGCTTTTACCTCTTGTATATTGCTAATTACCTTTTCATAAGATGAGTTTTTGGTGGCAATAAACACTACTGGCATTTCCTCATCTATTAAGGCAATAGGACCATGCTTCATTTCTGCTGCGGGATACCCTTCTGCGTGTATATAAGAAATCTCTTTTAATTTTAAAGCGCCTTCTAAAGCTACCGGGAAACCACTTCCACGACCTAAGAATAAGCAGTTGCTGGCATCTTTAATCTTGGCAGATATTTCTTTGATGATATCGTTAGATTGTAATGCCGCATGGATCTTGTCAGGAATACAATCAAGCTCGGTAAGTAATTCGGTTAGTTTGCTATTGGTAATGGTTCCTTTCTGTTGCGCCATGTAAAAGGCCATCAATGTAAGTACCGTAACCTGTGCCGTAAAAGCTTTGGTAGAGGCTACACCAATTTCTGGCCCTGCGTGGGTGTAAACGCCTGCATGTGTAATACGAGGGATAGATGCACCCACCACATTACAGATTCCAAAAATGGTAGCACCTTTTTCCTTCGCCATTTCTATGGCAGCCATCGTATCTGCCGTTTCTCCAGATTGAGAAATAGCAATTACCACATCCTTTTCAGTAATAATTGGGTTTCTGTACCTAAACTCCGAAGCATACTCTACTTCTACCGGAATACGGGCATACTCTTCAATCAGATACTCCCCAACTAAACCAGCATGCCACGAAGTACCACAAGCTACAATAATAATCCTGTCTATGTTTTTTAGCTTGTCTGCAAACTCTTTAATTCCTCCTAGTTGCACCTTGCCTTCTTCAGGATAAATACGTCCTCTCATACAATCACGGATGGATCTAGGTTGCTCGTAGATTTCTTTTAACATGAAATGCTCGTAACCACCTTTCTCCAGCATTTCTAGCTTAAGTTCTAGCTCCTGTATGTATGGAGTTTGTATCACATTGTCTAAACGTTTTACCTCTAGCTCATCACGTTTTAAGAATGCAATTTCGTTGTCGTTTAAGTAAATTACGTTTTTGGTATATTCTACTATTGGGGTGGCATCTGATGCGATAAAGTACTCGCCTTGGCCAACACCAATTACCATTGGGCTTCCTTTTCTTGCGGCAATTAGCTGGTTTGGATTTTTTTCGTCCATAATTACAATGGCGTAGGCTCCGGTTACTTCATTTAGTGCTAAACGTACTGCCTCGGTAAGGTCTATCTTGTTGTTTTGGTAGATGTCTTCGATGAGGTGAATTAGGACTTCCGTATCGGTATCACTGTTGAAAGTATGCCCTCTAGAAATTAGCTCTTCTTTTAGCGTTGCGTAGTTCTCAATAATGCCATTATGAATGATACTAAGATTGCCATCTTGAGAGGTATGCGGATGCGAGTTTCTATCAGAAGGGGCTCCGTGGGTTGCCCAGCGGGTATGTCCCATTCCAATCGTGCCTGCTAAGTTTTTTTCTGCAGCGAAATCTTCTAGCTCTTTTACCTTTCCGGCCTTCTTGTAAATGTTTAAATTTTCGTTGTCAATTAGCGCAATTCCGGCACTGTCGTATCCTCTGTATTCAAGTCTTTTTAGACCTTTTAAAACAATTGGCCAAGCTTCTCTAAAGCCTATATAGCCTACAATTCCACACATGTTATTCGGGGGGTTAAAATATAAATCGCCCTAAAGTATTTCTTTAGGGCGATTAAATCAAACCTTTGAATAAAAATTTCTACTAATTTCCTTTAGTGTAGTAAATGTTGAGTTTCATTACGTTAGCACCTGTTGCAGGGTTGTTCGTGAAGCTGCCGATTACTGCACGAGAAGCCACGTTAAAAGGAGAAGATAACTGGAAAGTTGTTGTTGGTGTTACAGATAAAAACGTTCCATAATTTTCGGTTTTGCCATCTAACAAATCCTGGATATAAGCGGTAACAGTAAATATATATTTCTTGTTTGCCGAGTCAAAATATCCGCCAAAGTTTCCGCCAAAATTTGCTGCGGCACGTGGGTCGCCAGCTGTAGTTACACCATCGCCGGTATCATTGTCTGGTAGATTTCTGCGTTGGCCAGCAATATCGAATTTATAAAGCGCTATACGAGGTGCTGCTCTAAATGGCGCTACGTCGGTACCGCTACTTAAATCAATAACTAGTTCTGCTTTATTAATGATCATTTTACCTACCTCGCTTTTCATTTTTTTCAGGTAAGGAAAGTCTAATTTGGTTCGCAAGCCACCTAAAGGTTTTAAATAAGTAACCTCATACTGTTTCTTTGTATTATCATCAAGTTGGGTTTGTACCGCTGTAGAATAAGTGTTTTTTACACTTGCAGCAACTGCGTAACTGGTAGAAATTGGGAAGTTTACAGAAACCGTATCCGTTGCAGTAGTGGTGGTGGCATTTTGTTTTCTATAGTACAGTACTAAACCAGAGGTTGATGTTGTAATGGTTGTACTAGAAAAGTTGAAAAACATTAAACCGCCATTGCCCATTGTACCATAAGTTGTTGGCCTAATTTGAACATGTAAACCTTTAAATGCAGCTTGAAAATACGAGTTGTACTTTAATGAAGTTGCAGGTAAACTAACTATATTGTCGGTAATAAAAGTATTGTCTAACTTAAGCCTAACTTGAGGAGCCGCCGTTATAACGGTATCTTTTGCACCAGTTAGTACATCTGTTACTTTAACGGGGGTGGTAGGAAATACTTTGCCGGTATAGTTTGCCAATAAAGTGTTATTGTAGCTATAAGTGTTGGTGCTTAAATAAGAACTTTCCTTCGCAAGGTTATTGTTAAGCTGATGTACATCTATGTTGTAATTTGCGGTGCTATCTCCGTAAAAATCGCCGCCATAGTTTAAAACCAATACGGCAGAGTCTAAAACGGCGTTGGTTCCAAAATCGTAAGCTTCGCTCGGGATGTTGACCGATAGGGCTAAGCTAGCTTCTGTAGTGCCCAGCAACGGATCGTTGAGATAGCCAAAAGGATACCTTGACAACGCATTTGTTGCAATGGCATCGTCTTTTACTGTTTTAGAGTAAATTGTTGCCGTGTCAATCAAGCTCCCTTGGATTTCGTTGCTTGGGTCAACTTCTAAACCAATGGTAGATGTGTTTTCGCATGAAGCGAAAAGAAAAAGACTTATCAACAAGGTCAATAAGTCTAATTTAAAAAATCTCATATTTATAATTAAATAAGCTTTTATTATGCTATAGAAACCAATTCGTCACTAGTAACTTCTTCATAAAAAGAATAGAAGTTATCGTAATTTTCGGTTAAATTAAAGGCTAAAGTTGGCTTATTAGAATCTTTAACAAATTTTAACACAGCATCGTCAACCTTCTCGTCTGCAAAAACTACTGCGTCAGAATGGATGATGGCGCCAATGTGTAAGCTGTTGCAATCTCCCTCAGCAAATGCCTTTGTGTCGTCGGCGGTCATGTTGGCCATGATTGCTTTTTTATGAAAATCTGCATTTAGTTTTTCACCAAAACAGTTTTCGTAAACAGAATACACTACTTTCGAATTTTTGAAAGTAGGATCGTTTTTATAAGTAGTTTTGATGTAAGCTGGAACTAAAGAAGTCATCCAGCCATGGCAATGTACTACATCAGGCGACCAACCTAATTTTTTAACTGTTTCTAAAGCCCCTTTGCAGAAAAAGATTGTTCTTTCGTCATTATCTGCATAAAACTTATTTTCTTTATCCCTAAACACGTATTTTCTGTGGAAATAATCTTCATTATCCAAGAAATACACTTGCATACGAGCCGCTGGTATAGATGCCACCTTGATAATTAAAGGGTTGTCATTGTCATCAATAATGATGTTCATCCCTGATAATCGGATTACCTCGTGTAGTCTGTTTCTTCTTTCGTTAATGTTACCAAACTTGGGCATTAAGATGCGGATTTCGAATCCTTTTTCTTGCATAGCCTGCGGTAATTGGCGGGTAATTTCAGAAATTTTAGTGACTTCGAGGAAAGGCGACATCTCGTGGGTAATAATCAGTAGCTTCGTTTTTGCCATCTCCATATATTATTAAATTACTGTTAATTTAAAGATTATCAAGGTGCAAAGGTACGGAAAATATTAATATTTATCAATATCTTGCTATTAGGGCTTTGTTAATATTACAGAAATGCACAATTTAGCACCCTTAAAATAAGACAAGATATTGGAAGTTATAGCAACCATTGCCGAACTTGAAAGCTCGCTTAAGCCTTTAAAAGTAAAAGGTTTGAAAATTGCATTAGTGCCAACCATGGGTGCTTTGCATCAAGGCCATCTATCGTTAATAGCAGAAGCGCAAAAGCAAGCGGATATTGTGGTTTGCAGTATTTTTGTAAATCCTACACAGTTTACAGATCCTAAAGATCTAGAGAAATATCCAAGACCTTTGGAACATGATATTCAAATGCTGACCGAAGCGGGCTGCAATTTCGTTTTTATGCCATCGGTAAAAGAAATGTACCCTAATTACCCAACGCCAGAAAACTGGAAAATTGACCTAGGTAGTGCTGAGTTTGTGCTAGAAGGCGAGTTTAGAAAAGGACACTATCAGGGCGTAACTCAAATTGTATTTAAGCTTTTTGATGCAGTAAAACCTGATAAGGCATTTTTTGGGCAAAAGGATTTCCAGCAGGTGCTGATGATCAAAAATATGGTTGAGGTTTTGGATCTTGACGTACAAATTGTAACCTGCCCTATCATTAGAGAAGATGATGGTTTGGCAATGAGTTCTAGAAATATTCACCTTAACCATGCTGATAGAGCAAATTCTTTAGTGTTAAGTAAGGCGTTGTTCTTTATTGAAGATCATTACCGAACGCAATCTATCGAAGAGCTTTTAGCTAACTCCAAAGCGATTATTGATAGTGCCCCTGGCGTAGAATTAGATTACCTGACTATAGTAGATGGCGATACGCTGTTGCCTATTTCATCAAAAATGGATATAAATACAGTAGCGCTAGTTGCAGCTAAAGTTGGAGAAACAAGGTTGATAGACAATGTGATTATCAACTAGATTGTCTGCAAATTGTAGCCTTATGCCCCAAACCTTTTTACCTTCAACCTTAATCACTAACTTTGCAGCATGATTATCGAGATCTTAAAATCGAAAATACACCGAGTTAAGGTAACCCAGGCAGAACTTAACTACGTAGGGAGCATTACCATTGATGAGGATTTGATGGATGCGGCGAATATTATCGCTAACGAAAAGGTGCAGATTGTGAATAACAATAACGGCGAGCGTTTTGAAACTTATGTGATTAAAGGCGAAAGAGGTTCGGGAGCTATATGTTTAAACGGAGCTGCGGCTAGAAGAGTGCAGATTGGCGATATTCTAATCATTATTTCTTACGGTTCTTTGCCTATTGAAGAGGCTAAGAAGTACCAACCCATTTTGGTTTTTCCCGACGATAACAATAAGCTTTTAAAATAAGTAAAGCATCGAAGGTGCGCTTTAAATCAATGTATTTAATTAAATGCATTGCTGAAAGTACGTTTTATAGGGTGGGAAATAAAAGGAAGTAACGCCCAAAATAATTACAGGTTTTACTTCATCGCTTTTATGTAAACTCATCTATACAATCGTAATCCGATAGCTATCGGAACTAAAATCGTAAATTATTTAATACCTTTGCATTCATAAAAATTTAATCATAAAAGCATTAAGCAATGTTTGAAAATTTACAGGATAAGCTAGACAGAGCATTTAAGGTTCTAAAGGGACAAGGAAACATTACTGAGATCAACGTGGCCGAGACCATGAAAGAGATTAGAAAGGCTTTACTTGATGCGGACGTAAATTACAAGACTGCCAAAACCTTTACTGATCAGGTTAAGGAAAAGGCTTTAGGTTCTAACGTATTGACTAGCATTTCGCCTGGGCAATTGCTTACCAAAATCATGAACGATGAGCTTGCTGCCTTAATGGGTGGTGAAGCTACTGAGTTGGACTTGAAAAACAATCCAACAATTATATTAATTGCTGGTTTAAACGGTGCGGGTAAAACTACCTTCACTGGTAAATTAGCATTGCACTTAAAAAGCAAAGGCAAAAAACCTTTAATGGTAGCAGGCGACGTTTATCGTCCAGCAGCTGTTGATCAATTGCAGGTTTTAGGTGAGCAAGTTGGTGTACCTGTTTATGCTAATAAAGAATCGAAAGACCCAGTAGCTATTGCTTTAGAAGGTATTGCTGAGGGTAAAAGGAATAACAATAACGTAATTATTGTAGATACGGCTGGTCGTTTGTCTATTGACGAGGCCTTGATGAACGAGATTTCGGAGGTAAAGGCGCAAACTAAACCACACGAGATCTTATTTGTAGTAGATTCGATGACGGGCCAGGATGCGGTAAATACAGCGAAAGTATTTAACGATCGTTTGGATTTTACTGGTGTGGTATTAACCAAGTTAGATGGTGATACGCGTGGTGGTGCAGCACTTTCTATTAAATCGGTAGTAGATAAACCAATTAAGTTTATTGGTACTGGCGAGAAAATGGAAGCATTGGATGTTTTCTATCCTGACAGGATGGCTTCTCGTATTTTAGGTATGGGTGACGTGGTTTCCTTAGTGGAGCGTGCTCAGCAACAATTTGATGAGAAGGAAGCTGCCGAATTACAAAAGAAGATCCGTAAGAATAAGTTTGATTTTAATGACTTCTACAACCAAATTCAGCAAATCAAGAAAATGGGTAACATGAAGGATTTGATGGGCATGATACCTGGTGTGGGTAAGATGATGAAAAATGTGGACATTGATGACGATGCTTTTAAAGGTGTGGAATCTATTATCCAATCGATGACTCCTTACGAAAAAGAAAACCCAGACGTGATACAACAAAGCCGTAGAATTAGAATCGCAAAAGGATCTGGCAATAAGGTTGAAGACGTAACCAAACTTTTAAAACAATTTGAGGACATGAGAAAAGTGATGAAGCAATTCTCTAATCCAGCTGCTGCTGCGAAGATGATGCGCAATATGCCTAAAATGCCGCAGAGGTAAAAAAGCTCCTCCAACCTCCCCAAAGGGAGGCTTTTATACAGCAAGACGCTGTCTCAAAATTCGCTCGTCATCTCGAACGTTAGAGAGAGATCTGCTTCAGAAGTGCTTCTGAAAGAGATTTCTCCTCCTTTGATCGTTGAAATGACGGCATTATTTTACTTTCGAGACAGCCTCTTTTTTTATACCCATCATCCCAAATTTATTTTGGGAACTTAATGCGATGAAAATTACAGATTATATCGCCTGGGTTTGGTTTCTCGCTTTACGATTCCCACCTATGCGGGAATGACGAAAGATAACAGGGGTTTAATCTTCCAAAACAACAGCAGTTCCACTTGCAGTTACCATTAGCATACTGCCGCCGCTTCCTACGGTTTCGTAATCTAAATCTACGCCAATTACAGCATTGGCGCCCATAGCTGCTGCATACTGCTGCATTTCGCTAACTGCAGTATTTTTCCCTTCGCGTAGCACTTGCTCGTAAGAACCAGATCTACCGCCTACAATATCTCTTAAACCAGCAAATAAATCTTTAAAAATGTTGGCGCCTATAATGGTTTCGCCTGTAACAAGGCCTATGTATTTTACAATTTTCTTGCCTTCTACTGTATTGGTTGTGGTTACTAACATAGTTTCTAAGTTTTTCTAATCAGACTTTTATCGGGTAATAATGTTACAGTGTACGGCAAGTTTATCTACTGTAAAAGCAGACTGTTAAAGGTAAAAGCAAGAAATACAGTATTTTAAGGATTTTGCTTTAAAAACCCTTATCTTTGCCCTGATACATTTTAAAATGTGCTGTGTTTGGCAATGTCGCTAGAAATAAAGAACCAAATGAAAAACATAAATCTATTAGTTATAGCTCTTGCCATAGTATCTTTTGCAAAGGCTCAAAATTCGGTTTCTGGATCATCTGTAGCTGGCAATCCGCAACTTTCTGTTAATTTGGCTGTGCTAGATAATGTTAGCCGTAGCGCTGCTGATGAATTTATTGATCAAGCAGAACGTTATGAGCAAGATGGAGATTTTGATAATGCTGCTGCGATGCTCAGCAAGGCGGCAAATGAATACCAGCAAGATAGAAAGTTTGCTAGTTATGGCACTACATTAATTCGCTTAAGCAATATCCATTTACTGCTTTCGAACTATAGCGAGGCAGAGCAGGTAGTATTAAAGAGAGTATTAAAAAACTATACTAAAATTGGTAGCAGAGTAGGTCAAATGTCTGCCTACCAGCAATTAGGTAAAATCTATTTAGCAGCTAATAAGCTTCCCCAGTCACTTTGGTTTTATACACAGCAAGGTATTTTGGCACAGCAACTCAAAGATAATCATGCCTATATCGAATCTGTTTTAGGTATTGTATCGGTTAAAATCAAAAAGAAAGATTATCAGTTAGCAACGAGAGATCTAAACACCATAGAGTTGCTTTCTAAAAATGCGAACACTGTACAGTATAACCAACTCATTAAACAAAACAGGGCGCTAATTGCCGAACGCACTACAGTAAAAAAGAGCTAAAATAGATATCAAAACTTAGCTTATCATAACCTGGATTTTCATTTAGGAGTGTTCGAAACAAAGTATCTGTTGGTGGAGACGCCAACAAATGAGATTCCCAAGTTGGCGTCCCCTCCAACGTGTATTTGCAACATCTTGTTTCGAACACCTCTAATCTTCATCCCAGTATTGTTTTTCTGTTTAAAAGTAATTTAACAACTTAATTATCCGTTCTTTTTATAATCTTTACAAAAAAGATACAGAGTAAAACTGTATCTTTTTTGTTTATTTAAGAAATTGGTATCATATTGGATGATGATTTTATAAGAATGGATTTTAAAACAGTTAAAGAAATGCTGAAAAGAATATTTGCCATTACCTTTACCGCTGCAGTTTTAGCCTGCACCGCCTCTCCAAAGGCACAAAAACCGGTAGAAGGTATTTCGAACATAAAACCAGACGAGCAACAAAGTCTGGTGGCCAAAGAAGTGGTGGGCTTGATTGAAAACTATAACTATAAGAAGATAAAGCTCAACGACTCTATCTCTTCTATTATTTTTGATAGGTATATCAAAGCACTTGATCCGTCTAAGTATTACTTTTTAGAGAGTGATATCAAAGAATTTGAAGCCAACAGGTTTAGCTTAGATGACGATTTGCGAATTGGCGATTTAAGTGCCCCATTCTACATTTTTAACGTTTATTTAAAAAGGTATAACGAACGTGTAGATTACTCTGTCTCGCAGATTAAAAACAAATACGATTTCAGCCAAAATGATACCTATGTTTATGATAGGGAGAAAATGCCTTGGATTAAATCTACCGCAGAGCTAAACGATATTTGGAAGAAACGTGTAAAATACGAACTCGTAAATTTAAAGATTGCTGGTACAGACGATGCCAAGAATGTAGAAACATTGACTAAGCGCTATGCTAATTTAAAATCACAAGCGGCAAAATTCAATAATCAAGATGTTTTCCAAATCTTGATGGATTCTTTTACAGAAGCAATTGATCCACATACCAACTATTTCAATCCTCGCAATGCCGAAGCGTTTAATCAAGAAATGTCACGCTCTTTAGAAGGTATTGGCGCTGTTTTACAATCAGAAAACGAGGTGACTAAAATTGCATCGGTAATGCCGGGTGGCCCAGCCTTTAAAAGTAAAAAATTAAATGCGGGCGATAAAATCATAGCGGTAGCTCAAGGTACCGATGGCGAGTTTGAAGACATCATAGGCTGGAGAATAGACAATGCCGTTTCTAAGATAAAAGGGCCAAAAGGCACTACGGTTCGTTTAAAGGTTATTCCTGTTGGGCAAGAGCTTTCTTCAAAACCTCAAATTATAACTTTAGTTAGAGAAAAGATTATTTTAGCAGATCAATCTGCCAAGAAAACCGTAAAAACGGTAGAAAGTGATGGCAAACCTTACAAAATTGGTATCATTAAAATACCGGCCTTTTATGCAGATTTTAAAGCAGCAAACGCTGGAGATCCAAACTATAAGAGCACCACTAGAGACGTTCGTTTGTTGATAGATACCTTGAAAAACATGGATAAGGTTGATGCCATTGTGGTTGATCTTAGGGCTAATGGCGGTGGTTCTTTAAACGAGGCAATTGAGCTTTCGGGTTTGTTTATTGGTAAAGGGCCAGTAGTACAGGTAAAAGATTACAAAAACAATGTAAAAGTTTACAAAGACGAAGACAGCAACATTACATGGGATGGCCCTCTAGGTGTAATGATAGATCGTTTAAGTGCTTCGGCTTCAGAGATTTTTGCGGGAGCAATACAAGATTATGGTCGCGGCGTGGTAATGGGAACCCAATCTTATGGCAAAGGCACCGTTCAATCTTCTATTGATTTAAACTCGCTAATGAACTCTGGCGTGCTAAATCAGTTGGCAGCGTTGTTTAAGAAAAAAGAGGCAGACAAAAAAGCTGTGGCGCTTAAAAAGCAAGATGTTAACTCGCCAACGGTAACTATCGTTGATAAAAATGGCATCCCACAATTGGGTCAAATTAACCTAACCATGGCTAAATTTTATCGAGTAAGTGGTAACAGTACGCAACATAAAGGTGTTATTCCTGATATCAATTTCCCATCTATTTATCCTTTAGATAAAATTGGAGAAGATACAGAACCGTCTGCTTTGCCTTTTGATATGGTTAATCCATCAACATATACTACTGTTTATGATTTGAATGCGGTTAAAGCTAACTTGATTAAGTTGCATGAAAAGCGTATGGCTAAATCATTAGATTATAAAATGCTGAAAGAAGATATTGCCGAAGGCAAGAAAAGAGAAAACGAAACTTCGGTAACCTTAAACGAAGCTAAATTGAAAGCAGAGCGAGATGCTTTGGAGGCAAAATCTTTAGCCAGAATAAACCAAGTTAGAGCAGAAAAAGGATTGCCTGCAATAAAAAAGGGAGATAAACCTACAAAAGAAGATGCACTAGATTTTATGGAGGATGAAAGTATGAATATCATGATTGATTTCATGAAACAAACTGAAGGAGCCAAGTTGAGCAAGAACATGAATAAGCCGGCTCCTCTAAATAAATAATGAAAGTTAGGTTTATAAAAAAGAGGCTGTCTCAAAAGTCACTCGTCATCTCGAACGCTAGAGAGATTCCCTTCAGAAGTACTTCTGAAAAAGATTTCTTCTCTTTCGATCGTCGAAATGACGGCATGATTTTACTTTTGAGACAGCCTCTTTTTCTATTTTGGTAGGTCGCCATTTCGACGAAGAATGAGGAGAAATCTAAAAGCTAATAACCTAAAATTCGTTGTGTTTCTCTATTCGTTGCATGCCGCTCAAAACGAACGAGATGCCTTAAACCTCGCAGCTATTCTCGTCGCAAGTATTTTCTGAGCTAGTATTTAAGTTGGTTAGAGGTGTTTTTTCTTGCGTTGCTATCCATTCTTGATAACCTTGTGAATGGCCTGCTTAAACACTTCTACAGGTTGTGCGCCAGACAGCGCATACTTTTTGTCTATTACAAAAAATGGAACGCCCCTAACGCCCATTTGCTGACTTTCGTAAATATCAAATCTTACTTCTTCTTCAAAAGCATTACTTTGTAAAACCGACTTGGTTTCTGTTTCATCCAAACCTAAAGAGGTGGCAATTTTTAACAGCTCGTCTTTGTCGTCGATATTTACATTATCAATAAAATATGCTTTAAAGAGCTGTTCTTCTGCTAAATCTTGCTTGCCTTTACTTGCTGCAAAATGAATTAAACGATGCGCATCAAAGGAATTTGCAGGGATATTATTTTCAAAATCGATAGCTAAGCCTACGTTGTTGGCCATTGCTTCAACTTGCGTAGTCATCTGCTTTGCCTGTTCTTGGCTAATGCCCTTGTTGGTGGCTAAGTAATGGTACAAACTGTCCCCATCAACATTTTTATAGGTAGGGTTAAGCTGATAGCTCTTCCAATCAATCTCTATGGCAGTCTTAAACGGAAGTTCTGCTAATGCTTGCTCCAAATGTCTTTTCCCTATATAGCAAAAAGGACACATCACATCAGACCATATTTCTATTTTCATTTATCTTAAATTTATTAAGGCAAAGTTAAACGGTTGGTGGTAAGGCATAGTCTCGAAAAGGTAAAATAACGAGTTTTGAGCCAACTCAGTAAAAAAGCACACCAAAGTAACCAAATGCTTTGTCATTAAATATTCACAACTTTTTGGAAGGCTACCATTGGCATTTAACTTGTTTAAATTGCATTAAAAATTTATGATGTCGTTATTATTTTCTCCTATACAAATTAAAAATGTGGTGTTAAAAAACCGCATTGTGGTTTCGCCAATGTGCGAATATTCTTCTATTGATGGTTTCGCCAACAATTGGCACTTGGTGCACTTGGGTAGCAGGGCTGTTGGTGGCGCAGGCCTAATTGTTACCGAGGCTACTGCTGTTTCGCCAGAGGGAAGAATCTCTATAGTAGATTTAGGGATTTGGAAAGACGAACACAAAGCGAAGCTGATAGAAATTGTAGATTTTATCCATGAAAACGGTTCTGTGGCCGGTATCCAATTGGGCCATGCCGGTAGAAAGGCGAGTTTCGATATCCCTTGGGAAAGTCCGGCACAGGTAAGTAATGAAAATGGCGGATGGGTTCCTGTAGCGCCAAGCGCAATTCAATTTAACCCCAAAGATAAAATGCCTACTGCTTTAGATCTAAAAGGAATTGAAAAAGTCAAAGCCGATTTTAAAGCAGCTACTAAACGTGCCTTAGAAATAGGATTTAAGGTGGTAGAAGTACACGCTGCACATGGGTATTTGTTGCACCAGTTTTTATCTCCTCTAAGTAATTTGCGTACCGATGAGTACGGAGGCACTTTTGAAAATAGAATTAGGCTTTTGTTAGAGGTTGTTGCTGCGGTGCAAGAAGTTTGGCCAAGTGAAAATCCACTATTTGTACGCATTTCAGCTACAGACTGGGTTGAGGGCGGCTGGAATGCAGAAGAATCAGTCAGGTTGGCACAAATCTTAAAAGGAAAAGGTGTAGATGTTATTGATACCTCTACTGGCGGCTTGGCCAAAGAGCAGCAAATTCCAGTAGCACCAAATTACCAAGTTGAATTTGCGGAAAGTATAAAGAAACAAACTGGCATTACTACCGGAGCTGTTGGTTTAATCACAGGTGCACAGCAAGCCGAAGAAATCTTGCAGGAAGAAAAAGCAGATTTGATTTTTATGGCTCGTGAGCTGCTAAGAGATCCTTACTTTCCGCTACATGCAGCCAAGCAGCTTAATGATGAAATTAAATGGCCTGTACAGTATCAAAGAGCCAAGTAAGCCTACTCTTTTTAGTTGTTAATCATAAAAACGCCTAATTTTTGTAAAGAACGAAGTTTTTCTATCTTTATGCAGCCAAATGATAAACTTTTATGCTAAATAGAGGGTGCATATTAATCCTGTTGTGTTTCTCGCTTTTTGCAAGTGTAGCCCACGCTCAGAAGAAAAAGACGAACAGCTTTTTCTTTGATACGGATATTAGCGTACTTGATGATAAACAAAGAGAATCGTTTTCGCAGTTTGTAGCTGAGATGGATTCTACCGATATTATTTCTATATCGATACTTGGCTATTGCGACGATAGGGGAAGAAAAGGCTACAACGATACGTTATCGGTACAAAGAGCCAATCATATTAAAGCCTTGTTAAAAGAACGAGGCATAACTACAGACAAAGTGAGGTTGTTAACGGGCAACGGGAGAGTGAAACTTACAACACCTAAAAACGTTAGCGAGCAAAGAACCTATAATAGAAGAGTAGATTTGGTAATTGAATATGTGAAAAAGAATTTCAACGTGGTAAAATCTATCTTGTCGGATACGCTTAAGGTTGGCGATAAGATCATTTTAGAGAATATCCTATTTGAAAACAGTAGATCGGTGTTGCTGGAGGAATCTATTCCCGTTTTAGAAAGAATAACCAGGATCATCAAAGAAAAAAAACAATATAACATTGCTATTTTGGGCCATATTTGTTGTAATCCGCCGGGTAAAGATGTAAAAGACTTTGAAACCGGGGAATACAACTTGTCGCAGGCAAGAGCAAAAATCATCTATGACTATCTGATTTACAAAGGTGTAGATAGGAAAAGACTTACCTATAAAGGTATGATGGCCGATTTCCCTTTGGGTAAAGGCGAAAAAAATGATAGGCGTGTAGAATTGCAGATCACAGGGATCAATAAATGAAATAAATGCTAAATTTTAAAACCAAACAACACCCTCACGGTTTAACTTGAGGGTTTTTTGTATTTTAGAGCTTTTAAAAAAAAGATATGTTTGATAAATTAATGGCTGCACAAGGCAAAGCCGAAGAAATAAAAAAGAGATTGGATACCATTTCGGTATTTGGCGAGGTTGAGGGCGGTGCAATAAAAGTTACCGCTACAGCAAACAAAACAATAACCTCTATTGCAATTACAGACGAGTTTTATGAGCAAGCCGACAAAGAAGAACTAGAAGAACTTTTGCAGGCAGCAATAAATAAGGCTTTGGCACAGGCCGAGCAGGTAAGCGCAACAGAAATGCAAGCAGCCACAAAAGATATGCTGGGTGGCTTAGGTGGTTTGTTTGGACAATAAAATATATAGATATGAAATATACGTATTACGGGCAGTCGTGTTTTTTGTTAGAAACCTCTTCGGCAAAGTTGTTATTTGATCCCTTTATTAGTGGAAACCCTTTGGCTAAAGATATTGATGTAGCGCAAATTGAAGCTGATTATATTTTGGTAAGCCATGGTCATGGAGATCACGTTGCAGACTTAGTAGCTATTGCCAAAAGAACCAATGCAAAGGTAATTTGTATGCCCGAAATTGCTGGTTGGTTGCAGAAACAGGGCGTTACCAATATCCACGATATGAATATTGGTAAATTTAAGTTTGATTTTGGAACCGTGCGTATGGTTGCCGCAACGCATTCTAGTAGCTTGCCAGATGGTTCTTACGGAGGCAACCCGGCGGGTTTTGTTTTAGATGCTGATGGCAGGCAAATTTATTTTGCTGGCGATACGGGCTTAACCTTAGAGATGAAACTTTTGGCAGAACTATATCAATTAGAATACGCAATTTTTCCTATTGGTGGTAACTATACCATGGATGCGGACGACGCTGCCATTGCTGCCGATTATGTGAATTGCCAAAAAGTAATTGGCGTACATTATGATTCTTTCCCGGTAATAGCTATAGATAAATATACCGCTGGTGAAGTTTTTAAAAGAGCACAAAAACAACTTTTGCTCCCCGCAATTGGCGAAACGATTGTTTTAAGCTAGCGTTGGTTGGGGTTTGTAAATACAAAAGAGGATATTGATGAGCACATCCTCTTTTGTGGTTATTTTGATCTTTTAATTTATATGTTGCCTAAAAAGGTAAATCTCCAGATTGGTCAATAGATGTTGAAAAATCGTCTTCGATTTTATTGTTTGCTGGCAGTACGCCATTAGAACCAGCAGGCTCGAAATCGCTTTTTCTGCCCAGCATAGTAAAATTCTCGGCCACAATCTCGGTAACGTATTTCTTTACTTTCTCCTTGTCTTCAAAAGAGCGGGTTCTCAGTTTACCTTCTATATATACCAGTTTACCTTTCTGAAGGTATTTAGACGCCACTTCGGCGAGGCCTCTCCACAATACAATGTTGTGCCATTCGGTTTGTTCAACCCTTTTTCCGTCTTTGTTAAATGTCTCTGAGGTGGCTAAAGGAAAACTTGCTACGGTAACACCACCTTCTAAATGCCTAACTTCTGGGTCCTTGCCTAAGTGGCCCACTAAGATTACTTTGTTAATACCTGACATAAATATATTTGATTAGTCTATATGCTTTTCTACAAAATCGCCAATAATTTTGGGATGAGGTAATTGTTTAAAATCGTTAATTTTAACCGATTTAATTTCGGTGCGTAGATTAAAGTTAACAATATAATTATCTATTGCAAAAAATTGAACATATATTATTTGGTGGGTTAGGATGTGTTTTTTGCTTTCTAAAACCTTTAGCTCTAACTGTTTGCCAAATAATTCTTGGGTTTTCGCCAAAAAATCAACATCCGAGAGAGAAGCCTCTCCTTGTGTTTCAATTAGTGGGAAATCGTATAAGTGTTGCCAAACATCGCCGGGCGTTCTTTGTTTGGCTAAAATTTCATCATTGGTAATACCTACAAAATAATTGAACCATCTTTTCCTAACTTTTACTTTCTTTAATTTAATTGGCAGCAGTCCTACCTTTTTATGCTTAAAGGCATAACAGCCAATTTGAATTGGACATTCGTCACAGCGTGGAGATTTTGGCTTGCATTGTAGGGCGCCAAACTCCATCATCGCTTGGTTATAAACCGAAGGTTCTTGGTTGGCTATAAGCTCCGTGGCTAAATCGGCAAACATTTTTTGGCCAGCATTTGAGTTGATCGGTTCTTCGACACCAAAATATCTGGACAAAACCCGATATACATTCCCATCAACTACGGCTTTTCTTTCATTACTAGAAAAAGAAGAAATCGCTGCGGCGGTATAGTTTCCAACGCCCTTTAATTTTACCAGTTCATCGTAACTTGTTGGGAAAACGCCTCCATAATGCTCTACAACATAACGGGCGGTAAACAACATGTTTCTGCCTCTTGAGTAGTAGCCCAAGCCTTGCCAAAGTTTTAATACTTGCTCTTCGGCAGCATTAGCAAAATCTCTTACATTAGGATAGTGTGCTAAAAATTTAAGGAAATATGGTTTTCCTTGTTCTACTCTTGTTTGTTGTAAAATAATTTCAGAAAGCCAAATGATATAAGGGTCTGTGGTATCCCTCCAAGGCAGTTCTCTCTTGTTTTTAAGGTACCACGTAACTATTTCCGATTGAAAAGACATTGTAACAAAAGTACAATAAAAGGTATTAAATAGCTAAAACTTGCAATACTATGATGGTCAGCTACATAAATAAATCATCTTTTATTTTCCTATCTCGCTAAAAAGCAATACTTTTGCAACCCCAAAACAGATGTAATTAAAACACACACAATAATTAATTAATTTTAGAAATATGACTAAGGCAGATATTATTGCTGAAATATCAACAAAGACAGGGATTGAGAAAGTTGACGTTCAAGAAACAGTAGAGGCATTTTTTAAAGTAATCAAAAACAATATGATTGCCGGAGAAAATGTATACGTAAGAGGTTTTGGCAGTTTTGTAGTGAAGAAAAGAGCTCAAAAAACTGCGAGAAATATCTCTAAAAATACAGCTATCATTATTCCAGAGCATTTTGTTCCTAGCTTTAAACCAGCAAAAGTATTTGTTGATAAAGTTAAAAACAACACTAAAAAAGCTAAAGCTGAAGCTTAATTTTGATTAAAATGAAAAGCCCACGCACAACACAAATTGTAATTATTGCAGGCATTGTATTGCTTGTGGGCTTTTTATTTAGCCAAGATATCAAGGGTTTGGTAAAGCCCAAAGAAGATGCTGTATCGGCTATGCCAACTGAGGCGCAAGCGCCGGGTTTAAGTTTGCTAGAAGCATCTGCAACTGCAAAAAACCTGATTAGCAATGCCGCAGCTAAAGAGTTTACTTCGTTAGAAACAGCCTATCAGAAAGCGTCTGGAGAAGAAAAAATAAACCAAGCTAAAGTTTTGGCCCAAAAATGGGATGATTTAGAGCAGGCTATTCCAAGCGCACTCTATTTAGAAGAGGTTGCAAATGGCCAAGCTAATTTAACAAATTGGGTAAAGGCAGGCGACCGTTTTTTAAAGGCCTTTGATAATACACAAGATAGTATTGCTAAGCCAATCATGCTTCAGAAAGCAAATCATGCTTTTGGCGAAGCCATTGCAATAGACTCTACCAGCTTAGATGCTAAAACTGGAATGGGAGTGGTTATTGTAAATGGGGCTGGTGCTCCAATGGAAGGTATCGCAATGCTTTTAGATGTGGTAAAGAAAGATCCTAAAAATTTTAAAGCAAATATGAATTTAGGCATGTTCGCTATAAAATCTGGACAGTTCGACAAAGCGATTACTCGATTTGAAGATATCATCAAAAATATAAAGGCCACACCAGATAGCTACTTCTATCTAGCAACAGCCTACGAAAATTTAGGCAAAAACAAAGAGGCTATAGACGCTTATTTGCAAAGTAAGAAACTAGCGGCAAACCCAACTTTATCTAGTTTTATAGATAAAAAGGTGGCCGAGTTGAAAAAATAAAAAGAATTAATAAAAACATTTAAAATTTAAAATTATGCCAAGCGGTAAAAAAAGAAAAAGACATAAAATGGCTACCCACAAACGCAAAAAACGTTTAAGAAAAAACAGACACAAGAAAAAATAATTTTTCTTGATGTTATGGCCAAAAGTAAATGCTTTTTTCAAGGTGTTTACTTTTGGATTCTAAGTTTTTTGGTCCATGTGTTAATAAGGTGTAAAAACCTTAAAATCTGTAGCTTTGGTAAAAGAATTAATAATAGATTCTACTTCTACGGGAGTAACCATAGCTTTAATAGAAGACAAGCAACTTGTTGAGCTTCATAAAGAAAGCGTTAACAACAACTACGCTGTAGGTGATATTTATTTAGGCCGCATAAAAAAAATTATGCCCGGTTTAAATGCTGCCTTTGTAGATGTTGGTTACGAGAAAGATGCATTCTTGCATTACTTTGATTTAGGCCCTCAGGTTCAATCTCTGATAAAGCTAACGAAGATTAGACGTAACGGCACACAGGGCACTTTACTGGATAACTTTAAATTAGAAGCTGATATCAACAAGGCGGGGAAAATCTCGGAGGTTGTAAGCAAAAATTTATTGGTACCCGTACAGATAGCCAAAGAACCCATTTCTACTAAAGGACCTAGGTTAAGTTCAGATCTCTCGATTGCGGGGCGATATACTGTGCTTGTACCTTTTTCTAATGTAATTTCTATTTCAAAAAAGATTAAGAGCAATACCGAGCGTAATCGCCTAAAAAAGATTATCGAAAGTATTAAGCCTAAAAATTTTGGGGTAATCATTAGAACAGTTTCTGAGGGAAAGGGAGTTGCCGAATTACAAAAAGACTTACTTGATTCTATTTCTAAATGGGAAAGCTTTATGAAAAAGCTTCCAGAAACGGAACCTGCTAAGCGTGTTTGGGGTGAAATGGATAGAACATCGACGTTGATACGCGATATTTTAAGCGCCGATTTTACCAATGTTTATGTAAACGACCAATCATTATTTGAAGACATTCGTTCTTATGTGCACGAAATTTCTCCAGAAATGGAGCGTATTGTAAAATATTACAAACATAAAGAACCTATTTTTGACCACTTTGGGGTTGAAAAGCAAATTAAAAACGGTTTTGGAAAAACTGTAAACTTGGCTGGTGGTGCCTACTTAGTAGTAGAACATACCGAAGCTTTGCACGTTATAGACGTAAATAGCGGAAATAGAACCGCTAGCAAAGAAAACCAAGAAGAAAATGCGCTGCAAGTAAATAAAGAAGCAGCAAAAGAAATTGCACGCCAACTCAGGCTAAGAGATATGGGGGGCATTGTGGTTATCGATTTTATTGATATGCACAAACCCGCTAATAGAAAAGTTTTGTTTGACCACTTGAGAGAGCTGATGCTACTGGATAGAGCCAAACACACTATTCTGCCTCCTAGCAAATTTGGCTTGGTACAAATTACTCGTCAAAGGGTAAGGCCAGAGATGAATATTGTAACGGTAGAAAAATGTCCTACCTGCGATGGAACTGGCGAGATAAAGGCTAGTATTGTATTGATGGATGACATTGAAAGCAACATGACCTATATCTTGCGTGAGCAGAACGAAAAAAATATAACGTTGTGCGTGCATCCTTACATAGCGGCCTTTATTAAAAAAGGATTGGTTTCGTTACAATGGAAATGGTTCTTTAAATTTGGGCAATGGGTAAAGGTTAAAGAAGCTTCTTCTTATCACCTAACAGAGTTTCATTTCTTGTCTGCTAAAGACGAAGAGATTAAGCTTTAAATGAAAACAAAAAAGTCTCGATGAAAATCGGGACTTTTTTGTTTATAACTCTCTTGGTATTTCCAGCCGAATAAATCTAAATTCGTAAATCTAAAATCTAAAATCTAAAATCAAATTGGCTAAAATCAAATCAGCATATTTCTGTCAGAGTTGCGGCTACGAGTCGGCAAAGTGGCTGGGCAAATGCCCATCATGCAACCAATGGAACACTTTTGTAGAAGAAGTGATAGAAAAGCCTACTGCGGCCAATGCTGCGGTATGGAAAACCACGGTTGGCGGAACCCAGAGGGTAAATAAGCCAAGCAAATTAGAAGAAATAGAAAGTGCTACAGAAGAAAGATTGCCCACTGGCGACCAAGAACTGGACAGGGTTTTGGGCGGCGGTTTGGTACCGGGCTCGGTTACGTTAATAGGCGGCGAACCAGGCATTGGAAAATCTACTTTAATGCTTCAATTGGCGTTAAACATTAAGCAAAAGCGGGTGCTGTACGTTTCGGGCGAAGAAAGCGAGCAGCAGATAAAAATGCGAGCCGAACGGATTACTAAAACCCCGAAGGCAGATTGCTTTATTTTAACAGAAACATCAACCCAAAATATTTTTAAACAGCTAGAACAACTAGAGCCAGAAATTCTGATTGTAGACTCCATACAAACCTTACATTCGGCGCATATCGAATCTACGCCTGGCAGCGTATCTCAAGTGCGAGAGTGTACTGCCGAACTGCTTCGTTTTGCCAAGGAAACGGCAACACCTGTTTTTTTGATAGGCCACATTACCAAAGATGGCGCTATTGCTGGGCCTAAGATTTTAGAACACATGGTAGATACCGTTTTGCAATTTGAAGGCGATAGGCATCATATTTACCGCATTTTGCGTTCTATTAAGAACAGATTTGGTGCGGCTGCAGAATTAGGGATTTACGCCATGCACGGTAGCGGGCTAAGAGAAGTTTCCAATCCGTCTGAAGTACTACTTTCGCAACGTGATGAGGAGTTGAGCGGGATTACTATTGGTGCAACTATAGAGGGCGCACGACCAATGGTAATAGAAACCCAGGCATTGGTTAGTATATCGGCGTATGGCACGCCTCAGCGTTCGGCAACAGGTTTTGATACCAAAAGAATGAATATGTTGCTGGCGGTGCTCGAAAAAAGATGCGGATTTAGACTGAGTGCCAAAGATGTTTTCTTGAATATTGCGGGTGGTATAAAAGTAGAAGATCCAGCCATTGATCTATCTATTATAGCGGCAATCATCTCCTCGCATGAAGATATTCCTGTATCATCTAAAATATGCTTTGCGGCAGAGGTGGGTTTGTCTGGAGAAATTAGAGCCGTAAACAGAGTAGAGCAGCGAATATTAGAGGCAGAGAAATTAGGCTTTGAGCAAATATTTATCTCAAGCTATAATCTCAAAGGAATAAATAGAGATAAGTTTAAGATCAACTTGGTAACCGTTTCAAAAATTGAAGAGGTTTTTACCGCCTTGTTCGGTTAAATGTAAACCTAGCAACCGTTAACATTTCTGGCATTTCTGGATTGTGCCGGCAAAGCTAAAATGTGTCGGTTCTGGTCTTCAATTCTTCGTTGAGTTTTTTCAGCTGCGCAGAAAATATAATTATTAAAGGTAAAAAGCCTATAGCAGTAAAGCTAAGTGCACTGATGCCTTTTCTAATGGAAAGGATAACACCGGAAATCATCATCAACACCATCGATATACCGATCATCCAAACCGCTAATTTCATGAATTTTGCTCTCTTTTTTAACTCCTCGGTAGCTACTTTTGTTAAGTCTTCTTGTGCCATAAACAAAACTACTAATTTTTAGGAGTAGAAGAAATAAAATTAGGCTAACAAAAAAGGGAAGCTTTTGGCCTCCCCTTGATAATGTTAAAAGCAAGTTTAATTTACTTTTGATGGATTTACAAACTCGATTTTTTTGTTCAAGTCGTTAATTTTCTCGCCTGCTTTTTTGATTTTTCTTTCAATCGATTCCATTTTTTTATTGCTTTTTTCGAGCTTTTTATTTGCTTTTTCCACGTCTTTCAAAAGATCAGCTGTTTTTTCGGCATCTTTAGCGGTAGACGATGGATCGGAAGAATTGAACCTAGAAGTATTTTTATCAGCTTGTTTATTCAAGGAGATCACTTCCTCTCTTAGCTTGTTATTTTCTGCTCTTTCTTTCTCTAAATCAATTCTCAGTTTATTGATATCACTATTTAAATCTAATACTTGCTGTCTAGCTTCATATTTTTGTAGCTCCGGGCTTTTAGATGTCGAGCATGCCGCTAAAAATAGGGCTGCAAATAAAAATGTAGGAAATATTAAGTTTTTCATGTTTAAGAGTTTTTATAAAATATTAAACAAAAACTAGGCCAAACGTGTTTTTCTAGCTTCTGTATATGCTTTTTAAAAACTCTTCTATTTTCTCATTCATTTAATCACAGCCGTAGGCTTTTTATTTTCATCCAATGCCACGAAAGTAAAATCGCCATGAATGGCCAATTCTCTACCCTCGGCATACATCTGCTCTATATAGATTTCTACATTTACTTTTAAGCTGGTATTTCCCACATGGGTTACGGTGCCAATAAGCTCTACGAAAGTTCCACCTGGTATTGCCTTTTTAAAGTCAATGCGATCGCTGCTCACAGTAACCATTACTTGTCTACTAAACCTAGTTGCAGTAATAAAGGCAACTTCGTCCATCATGTGCATTGCTGTACCGCCAAAAAGGGTGTCGTAATGGTTGGTGGTATTGGGGAAAACGGTTTTAAAAATGCTGGTTTTAGATGCAGCAATTCTTTCTTCTAGGGTCATGGGGCAAAGATATTAAAAAGCTACAATTGCTGAGGTTTTATTAAAATCGTTAAACCTAATTGACAACTTGAGTATCGCTGCTATAGTGCTGGTGGTTTTAGATGTAACAAATTTAATGAGGGTCCCCAATTCAAACTTTTCCGTCTTATATTTGATATAACCACCAAACACAAAAACAGTATGATTAAAAGATACTTTAGAAAGGGAGCTTGGATGTTGATGTTGGTAGCAGGTTTCAATGCTACGGCTCAAGAAGTTCCAACTCCAAAATCACATTTTGGATTTACGATAGGAGATAATTACCAATTGGCCAATTATACCCAAACCGAAGCCTATTTTAAAAAGCTCGCGGCCAGTTCTAACAGGGTTAAACTGGTTGATATCGGCAAAACTGAAGAAGGCCGTAGCCAATACATGCTTATCGTAACTTCACCAGAAAATCACAAGAACTTAGCTAAGTACAAGGCTATCTCCCAAAAATTAGCAAGAGCAGAAGGCTTAACCGAACAAGAGGCTAAAGAACTGGCCCAACAAGGTAAAACTGTAGTTTGGATTGACGGCGGACTACATGCCAATGAAACTGTTGGTGCCCATCAGTTAATACAAACGGCTTATAATTTGAGTAGCAGAACGGATGCAGAAACTACCAAAATTTTGGATAATGTAATTGTTTTGATGACACACGCCAATCCTGATGGTCAAGAATTGCAAACCAATTGGTACATGAGAGAAACCAATCCAGAGAAGCGCTCTTTAGCTGGTCTGCCTCGTTTGTATCAAAAATATGCGGGGCACGATAACAACCGTGATTTCTTTATGCTAAACCTTAAAGAAACGCAAAACATGGGGCGCCAGTTGTTTATCGAATGGAATCCCCAAATTATGTACAACCACCATCAATCTGGTCCAGCTGGAACAGTGGTTGCCGGTCCCCCGTTTCGTGATCCGCATAACTACGTTTTCGATCCAATTATCCTGACCAGTTTAGATGCTGTTGGCGCCGCTATGCACAATCGCTTAAACGTGGAAGATAAACCAGGCTATACCCAGCGTGGTGGCTCGGTTTTTTCTACTTGGTATAATGGAGGTTTAAGAACAACCACTTATTTCCATAATATGGTGGGCTTATTGACGGAAATTGTAGGCAGCCCAACCCCGATGGAAATTCCTTTGGTACCGTCTCGTTTGCTGCCAAATAGCGATTCTCCAAATCCGGTTACGCCGCAAAAATGGTATTTCAAAAACGCCATCGATTATTCGGTTTCTTTGAATTATGCGGTGCTGAATTATGCACAACGTTACCACGATGAGCTGCTATTCAATATGTACAAAATGGGCAAAAACTCTATCGATAGAGGAAGTAAAGACAATTGGTCTTTTTCACCGCAAAAAATAGAAGCTATTAATGCTGCTGCAAAAAAGGATAACGTGTCTGCTAATTCAAGAAGAGGAATGGATTCGAAGTACTTTGATGAGGTGATGAAAGATCCTAAACTGCGAGATGCCAGAGGCTACATCCTTTCTGCCGATCAGCCTGATTTTACTACGGCCATTCGTTTTTTAAATGCGCTAATTAGAACCGGAGTAGTGGTGCATAAAGCAACGGCGCCATTTACTGTTGAGGGGAAAAAATATCCGGCCGGTTCTTATGTAGTAAAAACCGACCAAGCATTTAGACCGCACGTGTTGGATATGTTTGAGCCGCAGGATCACCCAAATGATTTTAAATATGAGGGCGGGCCACCGGTGGCGCCCTATGATGCGGCAGGTTGGACTTTGGCTTACCTGATGAATGTGAAATTTGATAGAATTGTAAATGCTTTTGATGGCCCCTTCCAAAAAACACCTTATGGCGAGCTGTTAAAAGCTACACCACAGGCCTTACCTACCGCTAGCGGTTATGCACTAAGCGCCCAAGCTAACGAAAGTTACTTGGCAGTAAATGAGTTGCTAAATGCAAAAGTAGAGGTGCTGCGAAACCCCGCCGACGGTTCTTTCTATGTGCCGGCTTCTGCGGCCGCTAAAGCAGCGCTAAACAAAGCAGAACATAATTTTGGAATGAAGGTAACAGCGGCAAGCAAACCGAAAGGAGCGGTAAAAGTTAAACCATCACGCATTGCACTTTGGGATACTTATGGTGGCTCTATGCCTTCGGGTTGGATAAGATATATTATGGAGCAATACCACTATGATGTTACCGTGGTTTATCCGCCAGATATTGATGCAGGCAAATTGAAGAATAACTACGATGTGCTGATTATGGTAGGCGGTTCGGTACCAGCTTTTGCTAATGAAGCTGGAGGAAGAGGATTTAATCCACCAGTAGTTGAAAACATTCCAGATGAATTTAAAGGAAGAGTAGGTAGAATGACTGCCGAAAAATCGGTGCCACAACTCAAAGCATTCTTAGAAAACGGAGGTAATATTGTAGCCATTGGCTCGGCCACCAACTTAGCAGCTCATTTGGGTTTACCAGTAGTAAATGCTTTACTAACTACAGAAGGCAAGCGTTTACCTAACGATAAGTATTACGTGCCGGGAAGCGTATTGAGCGTAAAGACCGATACAAAATTGGCGGCAAACAAAGGCTTAGATGAAAACACCGATATATATTTTGATAACAGTCCGGTGTTTAAAATTACGGAAAGCACCAACAGTGTAAGGCCGCTGGCTTGGTTTGCTACAGATAAACCATTGCGTAGTGGTTGGGCTTGGGGACAAGCCTATCTGAAAGACGGTATTGCTGCTTTTGAAGCAGATTACGGCAAAGGTAAACTGTACGCTTTTGGCCCTGAAATCACTTTTAGGGCACAAACACATGGTACTTTTAAGTGGTTGTTTAATCAGCTATATAAATAAAGAAACTATAAGTTAAATTATAGTGTTTGATTTTTTATGGGTAGTCCAATAATGGGGCTGCCCATTTTTATTAGCTGTCATGAGCAATCCCGCCGCTATAGTTTATTGACAGGCATGTAACCCAATACAACTTCGTCTTCTGGCAAATTATCCATAGGTGTAAAAAGCAATTGATATTTGGCTTTCATTTCTTTTGGCAACACATCTTCAATGTCAAAAACATCGTCTACATCTACACCATATTTATCATCAATATGCGGACTGAAATACTGCTTAAAGAACTCACTTTCTTTGGCATTTGCAATTGCTAAAGCTTTTTCATCGGCCACCATCAACATTTTATAATGCAGTTCTTCAAAAACTTTGTTTTGATAGCCTCCTAAGTTCATAAAGAATAATCGGGTTTCAGTATTATTTGTTGTACTTCTTTCTATTACATCAACTCGGTAACCGCTCACATGGCTAACAATTCTATAAGCATCTAGATGAATTTTACCCTTAGCTTCTGGCCAGAAAGCATTAATTGCGGGCACTAATTCTTTTACCTCATTTGCAATTGCAAAGAAAATATCATGTTGTTCGGTATGTCTACCTTCTGGTTTACACCCTAATAAAATCATAAATAGCTTTGGGTTTGTCATGCGTTTTCGTTTTTTGCCGCAGATGCACAAATTTTTACTTGAAACATCTTAGCCTTTATCTTCAAAATCTGTGTATCCCGTAATCGGGATAGGTGCTGTGGCATCTTTATTAACAGAAGCATAAAGTTAAGCTAAAACAAAAACATTTATCTTCATGTTTAAAGAAGAAATTTACTACCATGACCAGTAACCCACTCCCACCAGACGGTGGAATGCACTATACCGAAACCAATATGGCTCAACTTTTTCCGGAGCCGTTTAATGCCATTACGGCCGTTTTCTTTTTGCTGATTGCGATTTACTGGACCATTAAAATTAAAGGAAATTTTAGAGCACATCCTTTTTTAACCTATTGCCTTATTTTGTTGTACATTGGAGGCATAGGTGGTACAGTTTATCATTCGCTACGCCAATGGTCGGTATTTATTATGATGGATTGGTTGCCAATTATGCTACTTTGTATTTCGGCTGGGGTTTATTTCTTGGCACAAAGTACCAAATGGTATTTTGCAGTTTTAATGGTTTTCGGCTATGCCGGATTACAATTTTTGCTCAGAGATTTACTATCAGCCGAGTATGCGCATTTTTTCATCAATATCAACTATGCGATGATGGCTTTGTTGGTGCTGGTTCCTGTTTTAATTTATCTTGTCCGCACCAAATGGAAAGCAGGTAAATGGGTTGGCTTAGCCTTATTGTGTTTCGTTTTTGCACTTACTTTCCGCATTGCGGACAAATGGGAATGGATCACTGTAGGCACACATTTCTTGTGGCACAGCTTTGGCGCCATCGCAACGTATTGTATGTTTAATTATATTTATCTAACGCAAAGAAAAATTTAGAAACTGTTTATATTGAGCCATCGTTTAGGAGCAGTCTTCGGCAAGCTCAAACTGACAAGAGCTTAAGGAATATGCCTTCAGCATAAGTGCAGAAATGTAAATTTATTTGCGTAGCTCCTTTATTAATTCTTTACAACGCAGCTCTACTTGCCTACTTACTGGATCAAACAAATCATTATCATAATATGGATCAATAACTTCATCGTCTATAAGAAACAGCTTTACTTTATCCTGGTGCTCTTGCGTTTTGGCGAGTTGCAACACATCGGCAAAATTATTTCTATCCATCACTAAAATATGGTCATACTCCTCAAAAAAGCTGATGTTGAAATGTCTTGCTCTCTGTGCACCGATATCGTAGCCTAGATTACGGGCTGCCAAAACACTTCGTCTATCTGGGGGATTACCCACATGCCAATTGCCTGTACCAGCACTGTGTACGGTCCAGCCTAAGTTCTCCTGATTAGCCAAGTGTTGCAATATGCCATGCGCTAATGGCGATCGGCAGATATTGCCCAAACAAACGATGAGGATTTTCACAACTTAATGATTAAACGAGTGAATTTTGAATGACTAAATAGAAGCTCATATCGCCGAACTTACAGCAATTAAACAGTTTATCAATTTAAACAATAACCAACTATTTATAAATCTCGTTCAAAACTTTTGCTAAACGCACACCACCTTTTAATAGCTGGTTGTTTAATATGCCAATCCAATCGAAATTGTAATTGTAGCTTAATCGGTCGTCATTTTTAATGCCTGTAGCATAAATTTTGTTGCATACTTCATACGATTCGTAAATGCAATCTTTCAAACTAGCTTTGTTCCACTCTGCTAATTGTTGCGGCGTGGCGAAGTTAATGGCTTTGGTATATTCTGTATAACTTAATTGCTGAAAATCAATTAGTTGTTCGTCCCAAACACGGTGTAAGTTAGATTTAGTGCCAAACCACGTTACCGAAATGCGGTTACCACCTAAATCTTCTTTTCTAGCGGTGTGCATGGGTTGGTGCATATCGCCCATTAAGTGTACCAAAAGGCGCATGGCGAAAACTTTCTTATCTGCAGGCGTTTTAGGATCTTTCAATAAGGCAATCATCTCGTTGGTTTTGCTGTAAATGTTGGCTTCCTTAAAACCATCCAAGAAATTGTTCATCCCACTTTTATCCAAACCTTCGGGCAAGTTTACATAGTGCCAGTTGTTTAAATATTTGTAGCTCGTATCCGATTTGATAAAATCAGCCCAATTGGCACTCATCGCCAAAGTTTCATTACCTAAAATTTGTTTAATGGCTTTGCGAGCGTTAGGCGTTAAATAGCTGTCGGCAATTTCGCCAACAATACGGTGGCCTAATACGCCCCAAGCGCTAGCTGCAATAGGCGCATAGATAAAGGAAATCGCCAGGATTAATGTTTTTAAGTTTTTCATTTTCTAATTATGATATTTTACATCGTCATTGCGAGGCACGAAGCAATCTTACAACATTGATAGGCAAACATTCGCTTTAAGATTGCTTCGTGCCTCGCAATGACGTAAAAAGTTAAAGCGCCTTTTGCACGCAAGTTATTTTTTCTTTTAAATTTAGTTTTACTTCGGTTTGGTCGCTTAGGTTTTCCATTTTTAATTCTTCGGCATTCCAAGAATTTACCTTAAAGCTAGTAATATATCGGCCATTACGGTAACAGCCCGAAACTTTTTGTTTATAGTTAGGCTTGGTAAAATCGCCCACTAATATTAAGGTATCGTTACGTACTTGATAAGTTCCTTTTGCATACTCTTTCCAAAGGCCGTTGTTAAAACATTCTTCTTCATAATAATTCACTTTAGAATGGGTAGTAAAATCCACGTAAAACGAATCGCAGGTAAATTTAAACTTGTGTTGGGTATAATTTTGCAGTTGCTCCTTGTTGGCTACGCTGTCTTGGTTCCATACGCCTTGCAAAAAAGCTTCGCCTTTGCCTTGTATGTCGGGAAGACGGCTACACGCTGACAATCCAACGATAACAACAATTAACATCAATAATGATTTTAATCGCCTCAACTCACAGAAATACAAATTTTTAAAAAGCTGCATTATACTTTGAAATCGTCAAACATTACCTTATCATTTTGTTTAGGTCTTATTACTTTTAAAATAAGGATTACGAACCCAATAGCAAAGCACATATGCCCAAAAGTGCCCACATAACTTACCCACATGTAAAACTTCTGAATATCTTCTGCTGAAGATAAATGTCCAGACTGAAACAAATAGGGGCTCAATCCGACATTTATTCCAAAAACAATTAACATTACAAGCGAACCTATCAGAAGTAAGACAGCACCTATATGTTTATTTTTAGAAAAGTATAAGCAACTTGAAATGAAAACAATCAAGTATGCAATTAATGACCCTAAGCCAAATAATACCGTTTTCCAAATGTCCATTTTTATTGTCCTGTATGTTAACTAAACCCGATTGTAGTGGAAATACTTTTTGTGCTTGTCATCCTGAGCTTGTCGAAGGGTTGTTTGTTAATCGCAGACGCTTCGATAAACTCAGCGTGACAATGGCCTGTACTTACTTTGACAAAAAGATTGTAACGAAAAGCGGGACTGACAAACATCGGAGCCTCCAGCCCTGCTTTTCAAATATTACTTCAAACTACCCACCATGTCTTCTGGTTTTACCCAAGCAGTAAATTGCTCGTCGGTTAATAACCCGGTTTCAATAGCAGCTTCTCTTAATGTTTTATTTTCTTTGTGCGCTTTTTTGGCAATTTTAGCTGCATTTTCGTAGCCAATATGTGGGTTTAGCGCAGTAACTAACATCAGTGAATTTTCCATGTGTTGTTGTATTACCGGGCGGTTTGGCTCAATACCTACCGCACATTTATCGTTGAAAGATACGCAAGCATCGCCAATTAAACGGCCGCTTTGTAATACGTTTGCTGCAATAACTGGTTTAAAAACGTTCAATTCAAAATGACCATTGCTAGCGCCAACACTTACTGCCACATCGTTGCCCATTACTTGTGCACAAACCATGGTCATTGCCTCGGGCTGTGTTGGGTTTACTTTGCCTGGCATAATTGACGAGCCCGGCTCATTATCAGGAATGATGATTTCGCCAATGCCACAACGTGGACCAGAACTTAACATCCGGATATCGTTCGCAATTTTCATTAACGAAACCGCTACTCTTTTGTAAGCACCAGAAAGTTCCACCATCGCATCGTGAGCTGCCAAAGCCTCGAATTTATTAGGCGCAGTTACAAATGGCAAGCCTGTTAATTCAGCAATTTTTTGTGCCACCAACACATCATAACCTGCGGGTGTATTTAAACCAGTACCTACAGCAGTACCGCCAAGCGCCAATTCTTTGATCATCTCTAAAGCATTGTTGATAGCTCTTAGGCCATTGTCAATTTGCTGTACATAACCAGAAAATTCTTGCTTCAAAGTCAAAGGCGTAGCATCCATAAAGTGCGTACGACCAGTTTTTACAATATCGCCCCAACTTTCAGCTTTGCTAGCCAACGTGTTTCTTAATTTTTGCAAACCTGGGATGGTTACCTCAACCGCTTGTTTGTATGCAGCAATGTGCATAGCAGTTGGGTAAGTATCGTTGCTCGATTGCGATTTGTTCACATCATCATTCGGGTGTAGCGACTTTTTCTCGTCTAACAAATCACCGCCACCAATTACGTGGCCACGGTTAGCAATTACCTCGTTACCGTTCATGTTACTTTGCGTACCCGAGCCAGTTTGCCAAATCACCAACGGAAATTGATCGTCTAATTTTCCGGCAATTACTTCGTCGCAAGCCTTTGCTATTAAATCGGTTTTATCTTTAGAAAGTACACCTAATTCGTTATTCGCCAATGCAGCCGCCTTTTTTAGGTAGCCAAAAGCGTGGATAATTTCTTTAGGCATCGATGCCTCTGGTCCAATTTTGAAATTGTTTCTAGAGCGTTCAGTTTGTGCTCCCCAATATTTGTCGGCAGGTACTTGTACCTCGCCCATGGTATCGTGTTCTATTCTAAAACTCATGGTAATTGAAAAATTATTTTTGCCCAAATTTAACCTTTTTGCCTCTTAAAGGAAATTTATTTAGAAACGTTACATAAATAGTAGAAAAACATTGGATGTGGTGCTTCGGTTGGTGTAAAAAACAAAAAAGTATAACCACTTCCATCGGGTTTAACTAACTAAGGCCTGTACTACAATGAGTTTTGACAAACCTCTAGCAGGCGGGATAGAGGTTTGTCAAAGTTAACGTGCAATTGGTCTTTGCGATTTTTTCGCTTTTCTTTGCGGTTATTTTTTTAACGCAAAGGTTTTTAGAGTCACGCAAAGAACGCGAAGACTTGAAATTCCATATCCTGCCCAAAACCGCATCGTTACTATTTCAAACCCCGCCTTTCCTGTTTTATGGTTTTAGTTTTACTTAAATCGCCACAGTTTTGATGAAAATTATCAGAACTCATCAAAGTCATTTGGTAAATCCAGCATTTGTTAAAAGCTGGCTCAAAGAAGATGGTGGAATTTTACTGCTAACTTCTGGCGAAAAAATTCCAGTATCTAAGCCCAATAAAGAGGCTGTTAAATTAGCTTTGCAGCAGCCTTAGGCGGTTTTTAAGATTAGTTAGCGCAGACTTTCAATTCCCAACCCGTATTCTATGGAAACCCTTTTTTTATTTCTGACCTTGCTTTTCAAAAAATGAGGTAATAAAAATACAGTGAGATCTTTCCAACACTGCAATGTTTAAAACTCTTTTACCGTTATCTTTTCTAGATTATGTAATTTTCCAGCTTTTATAAACACGTTACACACACCAATGAAGTTTAAAATACTGCTAGCCGCTATAACCTTATCCATATTTACGTTAAATGCTTGCACCAGTAAGGAAGAAAAAGAAAAGAAAGTAGCAGAAGACAAGAAAGTAAGAAAACCAGAAGATGATAAGGCGGATAGCGTGTTGTTGGTTTACGATCCTAAAAAAGAAGACAAGTGGATTGCCGATTTTATCAACAACCTGCACCGAAAATACCGTTTTAATGGTAACGTGTTGGTGGCGAAAAAGGGAAGAATATTATATCAAGGAGCTAAAGGTTGGGCAGATTACCTGCATCGGGATAGCTTAAAAATCAATTCTGAGTTTGAACTGGCCTCGATCAGCAAAACTTTTACGGGCACTGCAATTATGCAATTGGTTGAAGCTGGTAAACTGAGTTTAGATGATAACGTCAAAAAATTCTACCCTAATTTTCCTTATGATGGCATTACTGTGAGGTTGTTGTTGCCACACCGCAGCGGAATGATGAACTACGTTTACTTTATCGATGACATTTGGAGAAAAGAAAAACGTAACATGAAAAAAGGGGTGACCAACCAAGAGGTGATGCAGGTGATTGCGGATAAAAAACCAAATCCGTACACTAAGCCAGATAAAGTTTTTCATTACAACAACTCTAATTACATGGTATTGGCGGCCATTATTGAAAAAGTAACAGGAATGCGTTACTCGCAATATATGATGGAGCACGTGTTTAAGCCTGCCGGTATGAAACATACCCACGTTTACTCAAAAGCCGAGTACGAAAAAATTCCGGTAGATGTGGTAGGGCACGACCGAAACAATTTTAAGTATTCGGTAGTGCAGAATTTTTTAGATGGCCCTGTTGGCGATAAAGGAATTTACAGCACCATCCACGATTTGGTGCTGTTTGATAAATACCTGCGCAATGAGCGGTTACTTAAAAACTCAACTTTAGATTCTGCATACGTGGGACGTAATAAGCCAATTAAAGGGCATTTTAACTATGGCTATGGCTGGCGTTTGTTTGAAGATAAGGGTAAAGTTAGGGTAGCCTACCATACCGGCTGGTGGCATGGTTTTCGCCATATTTACGTAAGAGATCTAGAGAAAGATATTGTGGTAGTTTTTCTAGGAAACCTTACTAATGGCAGTTTAATGCAGTTGGATGATCTTTACAAACATTTAAAGATGCCAGTAATTAGAAAAGGTGCATATACCGGTGCTGGAGCTGCTCCGGGTACAGATGAAGATTAGCGCCTCTAAGTTAGAGATGTCATAATTTCCTCTTTATTCATTAGTTAACACATTTTGTGTCAACCTATTTTAGGACGGGACAAACTGATCATCATAAAAAGCGGGGCTATCTCATCGATGCCCCGCTTTTATAACTTGCCTTTTCAAAGGCTATTCATACTTCTTACAAAGCCTTTTTATAACGCTCAGCAACTGCATCCCAGTTTACTACGTTCCAAATTGCCGCTAAATAATCAGGGCGTTTGTTTTGATATTTCAAGTAATAAGCATGCTCCCAAACATCGATACCGAAGATTGGCGTGCCTTTTTGCTCAGCAATATCCATTAGAGGATTATCTTGGTTTGGTGTAGAAGAAACAAATAATTTACCATCTGCACCTACAGAAAGCCAAGCCCAACCAGAACCAAAACGAGTAGCTCCAGCATCTTGGATTTTAGTTTTAAAGTCTGCAAAAGAGCCGAAAACTTCGTTGATCGCTTTTGCTAAATCGCCAGTTGGCTCGCCGCCTTTATTTGGGCCTAAAACTGTCCAGAATAAAGAGTGGTTGTAGTGGCCACCGCCGTTGTTGCGTACTGCAGCTGGATATTTAGAAATGTTTTTAATGATATCTTCGATGCTATTGTTAGCCTCTGGTTTACCTTCTAAAGCTTTGTTTAAGTTGGTAACATAAGCTTGGTGGTGTTTGCCATGGTGAATTTCCATGGTTGCTTTGTCGATATGTGGTTCTAATGCGTCTGTTGCGTATGCTAACGCAGGTAATTCAAATGCCATAATGTATATGATTAAGGGTTATTTAAAATGTTATCTCTACAAATATAATAGAGATACGTTAAGTTTTATTCAAATGTTTGTCAACTTTGTTTGCGTTTGTTGATAAAAAAAGCCGACATGAGGCTGCCGCACTCTTCGGCCAGCACGCCTCCAATTAACAACGTTTTAGGATGTAAAAGGTTTTGCCCTACTTTGGTAAAGCCGCGTTTTTCTTCTTTGGCTCCATAAACTATCCTGCTAATTTGCGTCCAATAGCTTGCGCCGGCACACATTACGCAAGGCTCTATGGTAACGTACAAAGTGCAGTCTTTTAAATACTTCCCACCTAAAGTTTGTGCAGCTGCGGTAAAAGCCTGCATTTCGGCATGCGCAGTTACATCGTTCAGCTGTTCGGTAAGGTTGTAGCCACGTCCAATTACTTTGCCTTTGCAAACCACCACAGCACCGATGGGGATTTCTTGCGCATCGTAGGCTTTTTTGGCTTCGTTTAAAGCCAAACGCATGTAATGTTCGTCTTCTTGCTGCGGATTGGCGTTTTCTTCGAAATTATAGAAAGACATGAAGGTTAATTGTTTAACTGTTGAAATTGCTTAATTGTTAGCGTTTATCATCGGACTTGCGGACTAAAAACTTTTCCGACTAAATTAACTTACTTCCATTCGGTACTTTTCGTTCTACGGTGCTCAACACAATATCTCCATTTTCATCGGCAAAGCCAGTTACTAAAAACTCGCTCATAAATTTACCAATTTGTTTTTTAGGGAAGTTTACTACGCCAATAATTTGTCGGCCAACTAACTCCTCTAAAGTGTAATGCTTGGTAATTTGTGCACTACTCATTTTAATGCCCAGTTCGCCAAAATCTACCTTCACTTTGTAGGCGGGTTTATGAGCTTCGGGATATTCAAAAGCGTCGATAATGGTGCCTACTCGTAGTTCTACTTTTTCAAAATCGTTCCATGTGATTTCTTCCATTTGGTAAAAATAGAATTAAACCACTAAGGCACGAAGTACACAAAGGTTTTTTTGAATTACATTTTCTTATTTCTTGGTGCCCTCTGTGTCTTTGTGGTTCGAAAACTGCCAATTGTAAACTGAAAACTGTGAACTGAAAAGACTAACTTTGCCCCATGGTAGAAATTAAGCTGAAAAAAGGAAAAGATAAAGCAGTAAATCAACGTCATCCTTGGGTGTTTTCTGGCGCTTTAGATAAAATAAAAGGAAAGCCAGAAAATGGCGATGTTATTCGTTTACTGGATGCAAACAATGACTTTTTAGCTTACGGATATTACAACGATCAATCTCGTGTGGCGGTAAGGCTTTTAGAATGGGATGAGAACATTGGTGTTGACCAAGCTTGGTACGAGCAAAAAATTAAAACTGCCATTGCTGGTAGAGCACATTTATTAGCAGATAACGATACAACTGCCGCCCGCTTAATCTTTAGCGAAGCTGATTTTTTACCAGGTTTAATAGTAGATCAGTACGCCGATTTTCTTTCGGTACAGATTTTAAGCTCTGGAATTGAGAAAGCCAAAGACATCATTATTGCTGTTTTGGTAGAGCTTTTACAACCCAAAGGGATTTTCGATAGAAGCGATGCAACCGCACGAACTCACGAAGGTATTACTGCCGAAAACGGATTGCTTTGGGGTGAAGCTCCCGCAGAATTCATCGAGGTTAAAGAAAACGGAATTAAGTACCATATCAACATCGCCGAAGGGCAAAAATCTGGTTTCTACTGCGACCAAAGAGACAACCGTAAACTGTTGGCTTCTTATACCAAAGGTAAATCTGTTTTAGATTGCTTTAGTTATAGTGGCGGTTTCAGTTTAAATGCTTTTGCACAAGGAGCTGCCGAGGTAACTTCTGTGGATAGCTCTGCACTAGCCATAGAAACATTAAAACAGAATATAGCGATCAACAAATTTGATGAGAATAAACACATTGCCATACAAAGCGATGTAAACAAACAGCTACGCCAGTTTAACGATGAAGGCAAAAAATTTGATGTGGTAGTATTAGACCCTCCAAAATATGCGCCGTCTCGCTCTGCTTTAGATAGAGCCGCCAGAGCTTATAAAGACCTAAACCGCCGTGGTTTATTGTTGTTAGAAAGCGGAGGCTTGTTGGCCACTTTTTCTTGCTCTGGTGCGGTAGATATCGATACGTTTAAACAAATTATTGCTTGGGCAGCATTAGATGCAGGCAAAGAAGTGCAGGTAATCTATCAATTCTGTCAGCCAGAAGACCATCCTGTTCGTCTTTCTTTCCCCGAAGGAGAATACTTAAAAGGTTTGCTGGTGCGAGTAGTTTAATATTTCTAAAAATATCTAACTATTTTTCTAATTTGTTGTTTACAAACCAACAAACAGAGAAATACCTATGCTTCTTGTAAATAACATTCGCCTAAGTAGAATAGTAAGAAATACTTGGCACGTAGATTTAATCATGATAGCGTCTTGCATGGGCGCTTATTTTATTCGCGAATACCTTATTGCGCATCACTTTTCTGTGCCAACAATTATACCCACTGTACTAGGAACAGCGATAGCCTTTTTTATAGGTTTTAACAATAACCAAGCTTACGATAGGTGGTGGGAAGCCAGAAAAGTTTGGGGAGGCCTGGTTAACGATTCGCGTTCGTTTGCCCGTAGTTTAATTGGCTATGTTCCGCAGAGCGATGAGAACAATGCAATTGTACAAAGAATGATTTACAGGCACATTGCTTTTCTCTATGCTTTAAAAGCCAGTTTGAGAGGTACAGTAGATTTAATTTATGTGAAATATCTCGATGAGGCGGAGCGTATTGAGATCGAAAAACACAGCAATCTGCACAATGCTATTTTGTTGAAACAATCAGAAGATTTAGAAAAACTGTCTCGAAGCGGCCAAGTAGATGGTTTTAAATTTATTCAAATTAACGAAATGCTAGTAAGGTTTAGCGATCAAATGGGAATGAGCGAGCGCATTAAAAACACCGTTTTCCCTACTACCTATAGTTACCTAACCAAGGTTTTTATTTGGCTTTTTGTAGTTTCTTTTACCTTGGTAATTAGTCAGGAAATGGGCGTTTGGTCTATTTTTATGGGATGGATTATCGGTTTCGTTTTCGTGTCAACACAAATCAACGGGATGAACTTAGTTGATCCATTTGAAAATAATGTAGCAGGTATCCCATTAAATCAAATCACAAGAACCATCGAGATTAATTTATTACAGATGCTGGGAGAGGAAAACACCCCGCCACCAGTTATGCCAATTAACGAGGAGTATGTGTTGTAGCCTATCAAAGCCTTACTAATTATCAAAGCTGATATCGATGCTTTATTTTCTCATCAGCTGCCATTGAATATTTGTTGCAAAAGCTATAATACAACAAAGCCCCGAATAATTCGAGGCTTGTTTATTATTTTAAAGATAGTTACTCTATTACAGTAACCTTAACTGTATTGGTTCTGCTTCTTTTTTCTAGCGGAACAGCAGCGGTGTTAATTACCACGTCACCTTTTTTAACCAATTTTTTCTTTTTCAATAATTCGTTAACTTCTTCTATTGTTCTGTCTGTACTTTCAAATTTATCGTAAAAGAAACCTCTAACACCCCAAACTAAGCTCAACGTATTTAATAAGCTCTCGTTACTGGTAAAGGTAAATATTGGTGCAAATGGACGATGACTAGCCACTTCAAATGCGGTATATCCGCTTGAGGTCATGGTTACAATACCTACAGAATCTGTCTGTTTGGCCAAGAAACAAGCAGAATCGCAAACAGCATCGCCTAAGAAACTATCAGATTTTGGTTTCAAATATTTTTCTGAGTGGAACGGGTAGTTGTTTTCCTCAATGTTATTGATGATTTTCTGCATCGTTTCGATCACAATTAAAGGAAATTCTCCTACAGAAGTTTCGCCACTCAACATTACCGCATCGGCGCCATCAAGTACAGAGTTAGCCACGTCGTTAACCTCTGCACGAGTTGGGCGAGGTGTAGTGATCATGCTTTCCAGCATTTGCGTAGCAATAATTACAGGTTTAGAAGCCGCTCTGCATTTGTTTACAATCATTTTTTGCAACAAAGGAACTTCTTCCATAGGCATTTCTACCCCTAAATCTCCACGAGCAACCATTACGGCATCTGTTACCGCAATAATTTCGTCGATATTGGCAATTGCTTCAGGTTTTTCAATTTTAGCAACAACTCTAGCTGTTTTTCCTCTTTCTCTGATGATGTCTTTCAGTTCAACAATATCTGCGGCATTACGAACAAAAGAAAGACCAATCCACTCTACATCACTTTCCAATACAAAATCTAGGTTTTTCCTGTCCTCAACCGTTAACGACGGGATAGAAACTTTGGTGTTTGGTAAATTAACCCCTTTTCTAGAAGTTAAAATTCCACCATGTACCACTTCACAAGCTACTTCGTCTTTATAGTTTGTTTCCAACACACGCATTTGTAATTTCCCGTCGTCCAACAGAATAATTTCACCTGCTTTAACATCTTTAGGAAAGTTCTCATAAGTAATGTAGATACGCTCTTCGTTACCAATGCACTCTTGCGTGGTAATAATGGTTTTGCTGCCGTTAATTAGGTTAATTCCACCGTCTTTAACCATTCCTATCCTAATTTTAGGGCCTTGTAAATCGGCTAAAATGCCAACATTGTATTTGTGTTTTTTGTTGATATCCCTAATGGTATCAATTACCGCTTGGTGGTCTGCTTGTGAGCCGTGCGAGAAGTTTAACCTGCAAACATCTAGGCCTGCGTTAAACATACTGTATAAAACATCTGGCTTTGCCGATGCAGGGCCTAAAGTGGCTACGATTTTGGTTCTTGAATGAAAAGGTTTCATTAAAATTATTTTGTTATTACCGCTTAAGCAATTTGCGAATTACAAATCTGTTTAAGCTATGATTATACTATTTCTGTTTGATTTGATATTCAAATATAGTGTATTTACTACACTAACAATATAAAATTTACATTACCAAATTTTCTTTTGACTTCAACTTGCGTACATCTATTTGTGCAGCTACCTGAATATCAGGTATTTTGTTGAGGTTGCTGGTAATAAAATTAAGATCTTCCTTGTCTATAAATTGGTGGATCACCATGAAAAAATCTACCTTATTCATCTCCGGAATTAAAAAACCTTCGCTATTTCTATTGCTTACCAAAAAATATTCTTGCTCGCCTTCTTCCATAAAAAAATAATACTTAGAAAATGATAAAGGCGCCTCATCGGTATTGAAAAAAACCTCATGATCATCGATTTTAGAAAACTCGAAATTAAGATTGGTGTTTATCTTGTGGCACAAAACATAATCTTTTAAAGAAGCTGTAATGGCAATAAGTACGAAATCCAGATCGAGCGATAGTTTTAAATAAGTTTTGTTCAAAATGTATTTTTTTATTAGGATTACGAAATTATAAAACTAATTTTACTTTAGGTTTTAAACGCATTAAAATTGATAGAGAAATAAAAACATTTGAAATGTGTTAGAATTTATTTTTCTTTGCACTGAATTATTTAACCATTAAATTATAAAATTATGTCTGATATTGCTTCAAGAGTTAAGGCTATTATCGTAGAAAAACTAGGTGTTGATGAAAGTGAAGTTACGCCAGAAGCGTCTTTCACAAACGACTTAGGTGCTGATTCATTAGACACTGTAGAGTTAATCATGGAGTTCGAGAAAGAATTCAATGTAGCTATTCCAGATGACCAAGCTGAAACTATCGGTACTGTAGGTCAAGCAATTGCTTATTTAGAAAAAAACGTTAAGTAGAAATACTTTTTCTGTACAATACTTATAAATGGGATTAAAAAGAGTAGTAGTAACTGGGTTGGGTGCGCTCACTCCAATTGGAAATAGTGTTCCCGAATTTTGGGAAGCATTGACAAATGGTGTGAGCGGCGCTGCGCCTATCAAAAGTTTCAATACTGAAAAATTCAAAACGAAATTCGCTTGCGAAGTGAAAAATTTCAATCCAGAAGATCATTTGGATAGGAAAGAAGCTCGCAAATTGGATCCGTTTGTACAATATGCACTGGTATCAACCGAAGAGGCTGTTAAAGATGGGGGATATGATTTCTCTAAACTAGACACTAACCGCATTGGCGTGATATGGGGAGCAGGAATTGGTGGACTAAAAACTTTTATGGACGAAGTTTCTAACTTTGCCACAGGCGATGGTACGCCAAGGTACAACCCTTTCTTTATCCCTAAAATGATTGTTGATATTGCTCCTGGGCATATCTCTATCAAGTATGGATTGCGTGGACCAAACTTTGCCACCGTTTCTGCCTGTGCATCATCAACCAATGCGATGATTGATGCCTTTAATTATATTCGCTTAGGCATGGCCGATATCATTATCAGCGGTGGCTCCGAAGCGATTATAAACGAAGCTGGTATGGGTGGTTTTAACGCAATGCATGCTTTATCTACACGTAATGATGATCCTGCAACGGCTTCTCGTCCGTTTGATAAAGACCGCGATGGCTTTGTAGCGGGAGAAGGTGCCGGTACCATAATTTTGGAAGAATTAGAACACGCAAAAGCTCGTGGTGCTAAGATATATGCCGAAATTGTGGGTGGCGGTATGAGTGCAGATGCGCATCACATTACAGCGCCACATCCTGAAGGGTTGGGTGCTAAAATGGTAATGACCAACGCTTTAAAAGATGCTGGTTTAAGTACAAGTGATATCGATTACATCAATGTACACGGTACTTCTACTCCACTTGGAGATGTACAAGAAGCAAAAGCAATTGTAGATTTATTTGGCGAGGATGCTTACAAATTAAACATCAGCTCTACAAAATCTATGACTGGGCACTTATTGGGTGCGGCAGGTGCGGTTGAAGCATTAGCGACTATTCTCGCAATTAACAATGATTTAGTTCCGCCTACCATCAACCACTTTAATGATGATCCGGATTTTGATCCAAAATTGAATTTTACTTTTAATAAAGCTCAAAAACGTACAGTTAGGGCCGCTATTAGTAATACTTTTGGTTTTGGTGGGCACAATGCTTCTGTTATTTTTAAGAAATACGAAGATTAATCCAAAAAATGTGGGTTTAAAGCATTTGTATCGTATATTTATACAAATGCTTTTCTGTATTTAATTTTGTGAAGCTAGTTGATGTCGTTGTTCAGCATTTATAAACTATATCTTTCGCCTAATAAGCAGTTTGTAAAAAAACTAAAAAATGTACTTGGTTTTGTACCAGGTAACATTACGCTGTATCAAATGGCTTTTAGGCATCGCTCTGCAGCCAAACTACTAAAAAATGGCAGCAGAAGCAGTAACGAAAGGCTGGAGTTTTTGGGCGACGCTATTTTGGGTTCGGTAGTGGCCGAACTGCTTTTTAAAAGTTATCCTTACAAAGAAGAAGGCTTTTTAACAGAAATGCGTTCTAAAATTGTAAACAGAGCAAACCTTAATCAGTTAGCCCGTAAAATGGGTTTTGATGAATTGATTGTGTTCGATCAAAAAACAGTAAACTTCCAATCTAAACATCATTCTATGTACGGCGATGCTTTTGAAGCATTAATTGGTGCTGTTTACCTAGATAAGGGCTACAATTTTACAAAAAACTTAATCCTAAAACGCATTATTAAGCCTTATGTTGATGTACACCATCTGGAAATTACGGAAACCAATTTCAAAAGCCGTTTAATAGAGTGGTGCCAACGCCAGGGCAAAGAGGTTAGTTTTGATGTGGTGGAAAATGGCGAAGGTGAGAGTGCTAAGCTATTTACCGTGCATGTCATGATCGATAACGAGAACTTCGGAATTGGCAGAGACTACAACAAAAAAAATGCAGAGAAATTAGCTGCTGAAAAAGCTTGCGAAGCGTTGAGTCTTTAATGTGATAATTTATTAATTAGCTGATGTGATGATTGGCTAGTTGCCAAAAAACTAAATACCAATACAACCAACCACTTACTTTTGACTTTTAACTTTACCAACGGTATCGCTGTACTTCTTGTACGATTCGTTGATCCATTTGATGCTATCGTAAACATTCCAATTTTTTGCCTGTTCGTAAGTAGGTCTGTAGTCTACTAAAAATTTCTCAAGTTCTTTGCCGGTTAAACCTGTTTGCTGGTTAATAGTGGTTTTGTTAAAAAGCTGGTCTACTTGGGTGTCTTGCATCTCCGTTTGGTACATGCGATTAAATCTTCTGGCTTGCTTTGGGGTTTTGCCAAATAATTCGTAAAAAGCAGTTAACGGAGAAAAAAGAAAGGAAAGTACAGGTGGTTTGCCACCGTAAAATGAGCCTTTGTTTCGGTAATCTCTTCTCATTTCTTCTAAAGCTTGTTTCTTAGTTTGGCCAGTTACGGTTACTTGGTTTAGCGTAGTTCCTCTGTTAAGGTATAAAACCAAGTCTTTGCTGTTGCTAACCACTACCTCCAAATCGTTGAAATTTCTTTTCATTACCAGCAAAGTATCGCCAATGGAGGCTTTAATGGAGAAAAAGCCGATATCGTTACTGCCAGTAGAAAAACCAGTCTGTTTGTTTTTAATTTCGGCTAAGGCAATTCTATTTTTTGTGGCATTCTCGAATAGGACGCCGTTGAGCGTAAAGTTTTGCTGAGCCTGAGCGCTGTTGACAGCGAATAGCACAACAACTAAAGAAAATATAGACCTTGCTTTAGTGTACATTGCAGCGTAACTTTTTATTTTGTAAACTTAGCAAATGTTTGCCAGTTGGTAAGTTAAAAAAGGTTAATTCATGCGAAAAATTGTATCCATTGCATTTCTTCTGTACGCTGCCATCATCTTTATTACTTTAATGTTTGTGGCCTTGCCTTTTGTGCTATTGTTTTCGGCAATTTTACCCATTAATATTGGTAAGAGAGCAATTTTAACTGTTTTAAGAGCTTGGGCGTGGCTGTTCAGTATTTTTAGTTTCTTTTGGATTACTACCAAAAACAAATCTAAAGTCGATAGGTCAAAGTCGCACATTTATGTGGGCAACCATGGTTCGTATTTAGATGCGGTTGCGGTTTGCATTAGTATTCCGCAGTATTTTAGCGCACTTGGCAAGGTAGAAATTACCAAAGTGCCAGTGTTCGGTTTAATTTACAAACGAATTGTGGTATTGATAGATAGGAGCAGTAAAGAAAGTAGAGCACAATCTGTAGCGGCCTTAAAGAAAGACATAGCTAACGGGCAGTCTATTCTGATATTTGCAGAAGGCACCATGAACCAAACGGAGAAACTATTGGCAGATTTTTATGATGGCGCTTTCCGCATTGCGATAGAAACACAAACGCCAATTATCCCTTTTGTGATGCTTAACAACAGAAAATTGTTGCCGCGAAAAGATCCGTTGAAAGCCAGACCGGGATTAATTACTACTGTTTTACTGCCTGAGGTTAGTGTAGTTGGATTAAGCTTGGATGATGTGCCTTTGCTTAAAAAGAAGGTTTATGAAATGATGGAAGAGGCGATCATGGAAAATGCTGGATAACTTTCTAAATTTTTAATGGGCAAGATGTTGGTAAGATTGACAAAGTTTGTGCAATGAGATTAACGTGGAATTAGGAGTGAATTGCTGCACAGGTTTTTGTTCTTTAAACCTGACGGGAATGGCAGCTCCCGTCCCGATAGTTATACTATCGTGTTTACACATCTTTTTGCTCATTGCCTTTATGCAATTTGCCGGGTTCTGTTCATAAATTACTGTATTTTGCCAAGAACGACCGTCAATTCCCAGTGCCAGACCAATCAAAAAAACTGGAGCACAATAGAACAAATAGCTCTTCCAAACCTTAAACGTAGTGGTTTTGTGCTCAAGTTTGTAGGTGCTTTCATTTATTACCAACGAACAAAACGAAGTGCCACAGTTTTTTTGATGAGCCAAGGAACGTGAAAAGGCACTTTTGGGATTGACAAGCATTTTTGCATACTTTTGATGCTTCAAAAGTTTGATGCCCTGCGGCATAGAGCAATTAACAAATCCAAATATTTGTGTCCACACGATAGGATAGCTATCGGGATCATCGGGACTATAATGGACGGCAGGGCGAGTTTAGCCAAATGTGCTGAAATCTGCTTTTCTAATTAAAATGTACTCAAGCATAAAACCTTATGCCTTACAGCTTCTACCTAAAATCCTTTTTACTATCTTTGCACATGATAAAATCAATGACCGGCTTTGGCTTGGCCTCTACAGATCATGGAAGCGTGAAGTTTTCTGTAGAGATAAAATCGTTAAACTCGAAGTTTTTAGAGCTGGGTTTAAAAATTCCTAGAGCTTTTTCTGATAAAGAACTGTACCTGCGCAACCTTTGCAATAAGGCTATTGAACGCGGTAAAGTAAGCATGGCCATTACGGTTGAACGTAGTGAAGAATTGCAAAAGGGAGCTTCCATAAATGGAACTTTGCTGAAAAAATACTACACAGAACTGCTTGAAGTTAACAAAAGCTTAGGCGCAGATATTTCTAATTTATTGCCGGCAGTACTTAATTTGCCAGAGGTAATTACTTATACGGAAGAAGAAGCCAGTGAAAGCGAATGGGAGATATTAGAAGCTACTTTTCAAAAGGCGCTAATAAATTTCGGGAAGTTTAGGGAAGACGAAGGCTTGGTGCTAAAGGCCGATCTAGAGCTTCGCATTAAAAACATTCTTGGTTTTTTTGCGGAGATAGAAGTTTTGGCCCCGCAAAGAATTCCGCACATTAAAACGCGGTTAACCCAGTTTTTGGAAGATACGGTAGGTAAGGTTAATTACGATCAAAACCGCTTTGAGCAAGAACTGATTTATTATATTGATAAGTTGGATATTACCGAAGAACAAACCCGTTTAAAAAGTCATTGCGATTATTTTATTGCTACTTTGAAGGATAAAGACGCTAATGGTAAAAAGCTGGGTTTCATTTCTCAAGAGATAGGTAGAGAAATTAATACCATGGGGGCCAAGGCTAACGATGCGCAAATACAACAGTTGGTTGTGGGTATGAAAGAAGAATTAGAAAAAATTAAAGAACAGTTACTTAACGTGTTATAAAGGCTTAAAGCTTAAAGCTCAAAGACTAAAGCTTTGGACTTTTCGTTTTGGGCTTTAAGCTCATAAATATGAAACAAGGTAAACTCATTATATTCTCGGCCCCATCTGGCGCTGGCAAAACTACTATAGTAAAACACTTATTAAGCAAGTATGACAATCTAAGTTTTTCGATTTCGGCAACAACTAGAGAACTACGTGGCGATGAAACGAATAACAAAGATTACTATTTCATTAGTAAAGAGGAGTTTTTACATAAAGTAGCACATCAGGAGTTTGTAGAGTTTGAAGAAGTTTATTCGGGTACTTTTTACGGCACTTTACGTTCGGAAATTGAGAGGATTTGGAACTCAGGGAAGCATGTAATTTTTGATATTGATGTGGAAGGCGGACTTCGTTTGAAGCGTAAATTTGAAGAAGATGCCCTGGCTATTTTTGTGCAACCTCCATCTTTAGATGTACTAAAAGAGCGTTTGGCAGGTAGAGGAACCGATAGTGAGGAGAAGCTACAAGAGCGCTATGCAAAAGCTGAAAAAGAATTGGCCTACGCTGATAAATTTGATGTGATTTTGAAGAATTTTGAATTGGAAACTGCTTGTGCAGAGGCGGAGGAGTTGGTAGGAGATTTTTTGAACAGTTAGCGGTTTTCAGTACCTTAAATAACGCGTCATTTCGACGAAGAATGAGGAGAAATCTAACAATATGCTAGATTTAACTTTGTTGAGCTTCGGTTCTCTTCGTCGTTCCTCCTCGTCGAAATGACGGCATAAATAAATATAAAATGATTGGCCTTTTCTTCGGTTCCTTTAACCCCATCCATATCGGTCATTTGGTAATTGCCAATTACATGGCCAACTACACCAGCTTAAAAGAAGTTTGGTTCGTAGTATCGCCACACAACCCATTAAAGCAAAAGAGTGGCTTAGCAGATATGTACGACCGTTTGGAAATGGCTCGCTTGGCAACCGAAAATTCACCACATTTGAAAGTTAGCGACATCGAATTCAAATTACCGCAACCATCTTACACTATCGACACTTTGATCTATTTAAAAGAGAAATATCCTGGCAAAGAATTCGCTTTAATTATGGGTGCCGATAATTTGTCTTCCTTTAAAAAATGGAAGAATTACGAACTGTTGTTGCAAAATCATCAATTGTTTGTTTACCCAAGGCCAGGAGTTGATTTGAGCGAATGGGTAAACCATCCATCAGTAGTGATTACAGAAACCCCCCAAATGGAAATTTCTTCAACCTTTATCCGCAATGCGATAAAGCAAGAAAAAAGCATCCAGTTTTTAGTGCCGGATGCTGTAATTGATTTTATGGATAAGAAAAGCCTTTATAAATAATTACGATTTTAGATTATGAATCCAGTGCAAATCGCACTTCGTAAATCTAAAACCGTAAATTCACTTAGCCTTTCCAGCCGTCTTTTAAAGAAACTACTCGGTTAAACACCAAATGTTCTGCTGTGCTGTCTTTATCTAAACAGAAATAACCTTTACGGATAAACTGATAACCTGTTCCTAAAGTGGCCTCAGCTAAAGCAGGTTCTATATAAACTTTGCTCAACACTTCTTTACTATTCGGGTTTAAGTAATCTTTAAAATCTCCTTCTTCTGCATCTGGCTGTACGGAAGTAAATAAACGATCGTACAATCTTACCTCCGCAGTTTTAGCGTGTTTAGTGCTTACCCAATGTATAGTTCCCTTTACCGAAAGCCCGCTGGTATCGCTACCACTTTTCGATTCTGGAAAATAAGTACAGTGGATTTCTGTAATATTGCCATCAGCGTCTTTCACAAAGTTTTCACATTTCACAATATAAGCAAATTTTAGGCGAGCCATTGCCCCTGGAGCCAAACGGAACCATTTTTTTGCTGGTTCTTCCATAAAGTCTTCACGTTCTATCCAAAGCTCTTTACTGAAAGGGATTTCTCTAGTGCCACCTTTATCTTCTGCTTCTGGGTTGTTTTCTCCTGTTAAAATCTCCCCGTCACCTTCGTAATTGGTAATTACCAATTTAATTGGATCTAGCACCGCCATTGCTCTGGTAGCTTTCTTGTTCAAATCCTCACGGATACAGAATTCCAATAAGCTCAGTTCAATTAAATTCTCTCGCTTAGCAATGCCAATACGCTCACAAAATTCTCTGATACTTTCTGGTGTATAACCCCTTCTGCGCAAACCGCTAATTGTAGGCATGCGGGGATCATCCCAACCGGAAACCAAACCCTCGTTAACCAATTGCAATAATTTACGTTTACTCATTACGGTGTAAGTGAGGTTTAAACGTGCAAATTCGTATTGTTTAGAAGGGAAAATTCCTAGCTGCGTAATAAACCAATCGTACAACTCTCTGTGCGAGACATACTCTAACGTACAGATAGAGTGCGTGATATTTTCGATACTGTCGCTTTGTCCGTGGGCAAAATCGTACATCGGGTAAATACACCAAGTATCTCCAGTACGGTGGTGATGCGCATGTTTGATACGGTAAATGATCGGATCACGCATCAGCATATTGGTACTAGCCATATCAATTTTCGCCCTTAAAATACAAGTGCCATCTTCAAATTCGCCAGCTTTCATTTTAGCAAAAAGCGCTAAATTTTCTTCAATACTTCTATCTCTGTACTGATTTGGCGTACCAGGTTCAGTTGGTGTGCCTTTTTGGACAGCAATTTCTTCGGCAGTACTTTCGTCTACATAAGCAAGGCCTTTTTCAATTAACTGCACAGCATAAGCGTGCAACGTTTCGAAATAATCAGAAGCGTACAGTTCATTTTTCCATTGAAAACCTAACCATTGAATATCTTCCTGTTGGCTGTTTACATATTCCGTTTTTTCCGTAACCGGATTGGTGTCATCAAATCTTAGATTGGTATAGCCGCCATATTTCTGCGTTAAACCAAAGTTTAAGCAAATTGCCTTAGCATGGCCAATATGCAAATAGCCGTTTGGTTCTGGCGGAAAACGTGTGACCAACGTTTCATACTTTCCACTTTTTAAATCATTCTCTATAATTTCTTCTATAAAGTTTAATGATTTTTCCTCGCTCATATATTAATTCAAAAGTTAAAATTCTAAAACAAAAACATTAGCAAATGCAAACAAAATTAGTTTCTTATGATGTTTTGCGATGATAAATGTTAGAATTTCAAAGTTAACCAAATTTAGGGTAATTTAAAGGGAGATAGGACAATAGCACAAACAATTAGAGAGGGGGATTAAAGGCTTGTCGATCAGCATGTGTTATTCCAAAAAACCAAATAACACACAACCAAACAACTATTTTACTACATTTACATTTATCAATTTCCAAATATGAACAAAACTTTAAAGAGGCCAATTAGGGTTCTTGTAGCCAAAGTTGGTCTAGACGGTCACGATAGAGGGGCAAAAGTAATTGCCACTTCGCTTAGAGACGCTGGCATGGAAGTGATTTACACAGGTTTAAGGCAAACACCAGAAATGGTGGTAAATACCGCTCTGCAAGAAGACGTAGATGCCATCGGTATCTCCATTTTGTCGGGAGCACACATGACCGTTTTTCCAAAAGTAATTGATATCATGAAGCAAAAAGGGCTTACAGATGTTTTATTGACTGGCGGAGGTATTATCCCCGAAGGAGATATGAAAAAACTACATGGAATTGGCGTTGGAGAATTATTCCCGCCGGGAACAGCCATGAAAGATATTGTAACCTATATAGAAAACTGGGTGACCGAACACCGTAATTTTTAATCGTTATGACTTATCAGCAATTACTCGTAGACTTAAAAAGTAATATACTTTATATCACCATTAATCGCCCTCAAAAACTAAATGCGCTTAATAGAGAGGTGCTATCTGAACTGGCTCATGCTATTGCTTCTGCACAAATAGATAGAGATGTTAGAGCTATTTTGATTACAGGAGCAGGCGAAAAGGCCTTTGTAGCTGGTGCAGATATTTCTGAATTTCAAAGTTATAATTTAGAAGAAGGCAAACAATTAGCTAAAGATGGACATGATCATGTTTTTAATGCTATTGAGAATTCTAGCAAACCTGTAATAGCAGCCATTAACGGTTTTGCCTTAGGCGGTGGCTTAGAATTGGCCATGGCTTGCCACATTAGAATTGCAAGCGATAATGCGAAACTTGGTCTTCCAGAAGTTACTTTAGGTTTGATCCCCGGCTACGGAGGTACGCAACGTTTAGCACAACTGGCGGGTAAAGGTTTGGCCTTCGAAATGATTTTTACTGCAGACATGATTACCGCAGAAAAGGCCCAGCAAATTGGCTTAGTTAATTATGTAGTTTCGCAAAGTGATTTATTGGCCAAGGCCGAAGAATTGCTTAATAAAATAAAACAGCGAGCACCATTGGCTATTGCAAGTGCTGTAAGAGCAATAAATGCAGGCTTTAATCCGAAAGCGGATGGCTACCAAACAGAGATTGATGAATTTGGAAATTGTTTTGACACCCAAGATTTTAAAGAAGGTACCACGGCGTTTCTAGAGAAGCGAAAGGCAAAATTTACAGGCGAATAAGAATTTGATTTATAGCAGTAATTTATAGGGATGCGGGTGTTTTTAAAATAACTGTAATTATCAAAGCTGACTTTAAAAAAGATATTTTCCACACAAAAAATGATAAGTGTAGAAAATAATTCCCATTCTCCTTTTTTTTGCGTATTTTAGCTTATAAATTATACACTCACATCTAGTTAAATCAAACTATGAAGAAAATATTAATCGTTGACGATGAAATAAATATTGGCTTATTGCTCTCTAAATTTTTAACCAGAAACTCTTTTGATGTGTCAAGTGCAACTAGCGGAACTTCTGCGATGGAGTATTTGGCCAAAGATCATTACGATTTGGTGCTGTGTGATTATCGCTTAGAAGATACCGATGGAAAAGAAATGTTGGTTAAAATTAAAGACAATTACCCTAAAACAGGTGTGATTATCATTACTGGATATTCGGACATTAAACTCGCCGTAGAACTTATTAAGTTGGGAGCTTACGATTATATTACCAAACCGCTGTATCCAGACGAAATTTTAAACACCATTAACAAGGCTATAGAAACACAAATAGCGCTAAATGCGAGTGCTCAAGATACACCACTAGCAAATACAGAGAAAGTAAAAGCCGGAAAAACTGTTTATGCTTTTACGGACGAATTTGTGATAGGCCAGAGCGGTGCTTCAAAAGATTTGATGAAGCAAATTTTGTTGGTTGCACCTACGGCATATAGTGTGATCTTACTAGGTGACAGTGGCACGGGAAAAGAGTCGGTAGCTAAAGCTATACACCTAAATAGCCCAAGAAAAGACAAACCTTTTGTGGCAATGGACTGTGGTTCCCTTACTAAAGAACTCGCAGGAAGCGAATTTTTTGGACACGAAAAAGGATCTTTTACTGGAGCTTTATACACCAAAATAGGACATTTTGAAATGGCAAATGGCGGAACGCTATTTTTGGATGAAGTAGGTAACTTGTCTTATGATATTCAGGCAGCGCTTTTAAGAACTGTACAAGAGCGTAAAATAAAACGTATTGGCAGTACAAAGGAAATAGACTTGGATGTAAGAATTATTGTAGCAACCAACGAAAATCTTCAAGATGCCATTTCTAAAGGTAGGTTTAGAGAAGATCTTTACCATCGTTTCAACGAGTTTTCAATTAATCTGCCTCCAATAAGTCAAAGAGGTAAAGATATTTTGGCATTTGCCGAAAGCTTCTTACAATTGGCTAATCAAGAATTAAATAAAGAAATTTCTGGTTTTTCTGAAGAAGTAATAGATTGCTTTTTAACTTATAATTGGCCAGGAAATGTTCGCGAATTAAAAAATGTAGTGCGCCGAGCCACATTGTTGACCGAAACGGAAGAGATTCAAGTAAAAGCGCTTCCATTAGAAATTTCTACCTACGCCAAATCTCCGAGTTTTGAATTAACAGATCACAATGATAATTCTGACAAGAGCAAACCTCGGGATTTGAAAAACGCAGCCCTAGAGGCAGAGTACGAAACCATTTTAAATGTATTAAGGGAGGTTAATTTCAACAAAACCAAAGCCGCAAAAATCCTAAATATCGATAGAAAAACACTTTATAATAAGATGAAAGCCATTGATCTCGATAGTAAATAAAAGTGCTTAATCTGATCAAAAAAATTGGTTCTTTTCGGTTCAAAAACCGTTATAATATTTCTAAAAAAATATTATGGATGGTAATGTTTCTCTGCATTGTACCATTGCTATCCGTAGTGTTATCCATTTTTTTTGAAAACTCATCTAAAGAATTTCTTTTTTTTAGCGTAGAGCAAAATTTCTATACAAGTATTTGGACAACCTTTGGGGTTGCTGCCGCAATTTTTACCGGTATACTGGCTATAATAGACTACAATATCCGAAAAGAAGTAACCATTACCCTGTTTGGTATTACGCTATTTATCTCGGCTATATTAGATATTTACTATCTTTTAATTTTGAATGAAAAAAAGGTAGAAGGAGATTTTTTTAGCAATTTATACTTTATTTGGTGGATCAACAGGGTTTTTTATTCCCTGACCCTCCTTGTCGGGACTATTGTTTACCTCAAAATAAAGGCTCGAGATTTAAGGACACCATTACAAAAGCGAAAAATTATCTATAAAACAGCTGTTTTTTGCTTTTTAGCGGGCGTTACCTGTGTGTTCATCATCGCCAATACCGATTCTATTTTGCAACGGAAACAAGTGCTAAGTCAGATGGTTAAGATAGATCTTTTTTCTTTCTTCCCATTAGTTTTCTTGTTGGTGTGGGCAACGTTTTATCTGCCCAAATTTATGTTGCGTTTTCATAGTACGTTCTCCAAGTTTTTAATTTTAAGTATTGCTCCCCTGTTTTTAGCGCAGCTTTTTATGGCGCTCAGCACATCTGCGTTCGATTCCTACTATAATGCAGCGCACTACCTCAGGTTCATTAGTTATTTGGTCCCCTTAGCAGGAATAATACTCAACTATGTAGAAACCGTTAGAAACGAACAGCGTATTATCGCAAAGCTAGATGTTGAAGTAAAAGAGAAACATGCGCTTACAGCAAATTTGATAGAAAGAGAGCGCTTGTTGGCCAATGCTGAGAAAATTTCGAAGCTGGGCAGTTGGGAGTTAGATATTAAAACTAATACTTACAAATGGTCTGATGAACTTTACAAAATATACGGCTTTCCAGGTAATACATTTTATCCAACACACGCCATCGCAGAGCAGGTTATTGTACCAGAATACAGACAAAAACTTGCCAAAGAACTCGGTAACGCGGTAAAAAATAAAACCAATTTTGCCGCCGAGTATCAAATTGTTAGACCTGACGGAGTTAAGCGATACGTACTGAACCAGGGTTATTTTGCAAGCAAGGAAAATAAGCTGATAGGCACCGTACAAGACATTACCGAGCTTAAAGAGGCCACTTTAAAACTCAGAAAAAATGAAACCTTGCTGCGTGAAGGTGAAGCGGTTTCTAATAACGGAAGTTGGGAGTGGCAAAGTAATGACGAGCATGTAGTTTGGTCTGATGAGATGTTCAATATCCATGGTTATTTGCCTCATTCTACCATTATCAACATTAGCTCTTACGGTAATTTTGTGCATAAAGAAGATGTGAAAACGTTGCGACAGATTTTTATAGACGCTAGGCAAAACAAAATCTCTTTTAAGGCCAATTATAGGATTGTAAGACCCAATGGTGAGATTAGACATGTATCTACTACTGCAAAATTTAAGGAAGATGAAATTGGAAAAGGTTTTTCTTACTTAGGCAACACACAAGATGTGACACAGTTAAAAGAAACCCAGCGAAAACTAGAGGAAAAAATTAACGAACTTAATATTTCTAATAAAGATCTAGAACAGTTTGCTTATGTAGCTTCGCACGATTTACAAGAACCACTGAGGAAGATCAGGGCATTTGGCGACAGGCTAAAAACTAAATTTGCCGCAAACCTTAACTTAGAAGGGCAAGATTATATTGACCGCATGCAAAATGCCGCCGAGCGTATGCAAGCATTAATAGATGACTTGTTAGCTTTTTCTAAAGTAACCCGAGAGGTTAAAGAGTTTCGTGAGGTAGATTTAAAAGAGCTGTTGGATAGCGTACTACATGGTTTAGATTATGCTATAGAAAGTGCCAATGCGAAAATCACACTTTCGGTAAATGAAAAGGTGGATGGTATTTCGTCTCAGTTGGCACAGGTTTTTCAAAACGTCATTAGTAATTCATTAAAGTTTGTGAGGCCTAATGTACAGCCACTCATAGAAATTTCCTCTCAAGTCCTCGTTGGCAGCGCAATTCCAGTTGAGGGCGTTTCGCAGCATTTGTATTATTGCGTTATAAAAATTACCGATAATGGAATTGGTTTTGATGAGGGCTACGCAGGAAAAATATTCGATTTGTTTCAACGTTTGCACTCACGAACAGCTTATAAAGGTACAGGAATAGGATTGGCAATCTGCAAAAAAATTGTTGAAAACCATTTCGGTTTTATTTTTGCCAAAAGTAAAGAAGGAGAAGGAGCATCTTTCTTTATTGTTTTGCCACTTAAACATAGCCCTACTTAATAATTACTATGCACAAGCCACTTATTTTAATTGCCGAAGACGATCCAGATGATGCTTTAATGCTTAAAGATGCTTTTTCAGAGATTTATCAAGATGCGGTTACTTTTTTAAGCAATGGAAAATTATTGATAGAATATGTAAACCAATTGATTTCCCAGAATGAGCTACCTAGTTTAATTCTCGTAGATTTGAATATGCCTGTATTAGATGGAAGAAGCGTTATTAAAGAATTAAAAAGTAGAATAGATACTAAGGATATCCCTTTGGTAGTACTGTCCACTTCCAAAAATAAAGATGATATTGATTCGGTTATGGCCCTAGGAGCCAATGATTTTTTTACCAAACCAACATCTTTTAGTGGTTTAGTGAGTATTACAACCTCCATAGCAGGCAAATGGCTTAATATCAAATATTAAATGTATGAACAGAGTAAAGGTTTTGTTAATCGATGATGACGAAGATGACTATATCATCACTAAAGACATTCTTAGCCATAGTAGCATTGCCAATAAATACGAGCTTTCTTGGATAGATAGCTTTGAAAAAGGTATAAATGCAGTACTAAAAAGCCAACATGATATTTATTTGGTAGATTATAGGTTGGGCAAACACACTGGAGTAGATTTGGTAAATGAAGCCGTACTATCTGGTATTAAAGAGCCCATTATTATTTTAACTGGAAAAGGAGACTACCAGATTGATGAAGAAGCCATGAATGTTGGCGCAGCAGATTATTTGGTAAAAGATAAAATTGATGCAGACACTTTAGATAGGTCTATACGCTATGCCCTAAAACAGGCAGAAACACTTAAAGCGCTAAAAGAAAGCGAAAATAAATTCAAAATCATTTTTGATAAAGCAAAAGAACCTATCCTTATTTCAGATTTTACTGGTAAAATACACGACATCAATAAAGCAGGATTAGATTTTTTTGGTTATCATATTAAAGAAATGTTGGCAACTAACGACAGGTCTTTGTTTTATACGCAAGAAGATAGAGATAACTTTGTTCAAGAGCTTGAAACCAAAGGAGCGGTGAGTGATTTTGAATGTCAGATGGTTTCTAGTAAAGGCCAAGTTTATTTCTGTAGCCTCTCTTCTTTTTTGCAGATAGACCTGCAGAACATGGTTGAAGTTTACCATACCATTATACATGACCTAACTTATAGGAAACACCAAGAGACCAAATCTATACACGAGAGTAAATTCTCTATTTCTGAACATATTGCCAAGGGTTTTGCAGAAGAAATAAGAAACCCACTTTCTACAATTAATCTTGTTTTGCATGAATTAAGTACTGATGAAATGCTGGTTTATAATGAAAATTTACAGGCAGGTTTAGAAATAATCAAAGCGAATTTTAACAGCATTAACCAGCTCACAAAAAACTTTGTTTCTAGTACCGAAAATAAACCAATCGTTATTCAAAAAACCAGTATCAAAACCTTGATCGAAGAAGCACTAGTTGAAATAAGTGACTTGATTTTGGGTCATCGTATTGTTTTAGAAAAGCATTTGCTGCCAACAGACTTACATTTGTCGATAGATAAAAAGCAGATAAAAAAGGCATTGGTAAACATACTTGCCAACGCCGTAGAGAGCATGGAAAACTACCCCAAAGTTTTAAATGTAAGCACCCTTAACGATAGTGGCTATTACTCTATCTTAGTAGAAGATAACGGGAAGGGAATTAGTAATGGCTTAGAACACCAGATTTTTGAACCCTTTTTCACTACTAAGAAAGATGCCGAGGGTTTAGGCCTAACCGAAGCAGAGCGCACAGTACTTGCGCACAAAGGAAACATTGTTTTTAAACCGCAAGAGACAGGTAGTTTATTTATTATTCAGTTGCCAATAAACTGATTTAGGCTACTTCAAAATTTGCGGGCGTATTGGAACAATATTTGTTTTTGATTTGCTACAGGCTTTTTTTTCCTTATATTGGGATAATATAAATGAGGTAAAGAAACTCTGATAAAAAGCAAATATTTCAAACAATTTGTATTTATACGTAGTTTAACTACTATAGTTTATATAATTTTTCATCATTAACATAAAACTATAAAAACATGAACGATAATTCGAAAGTGGTAGTAGCCTTATTGGCTGGCTTAGCTGCGGGAGCGGCATTAGGAATTCTTTTTGCGCCAGATAAAGGCACAGATACTCGTGATAAACTAGGGCAATCCTTAAAAGATTTTGGAGACTCTATCAAAGAAAGAGCTGCTGATGAAATCAATAACCTAAGTGGTTTAAAAGATAAAGTGGTAAACTCGATTAAAGGTAAACTTCGTGATGTTGAGCAAGAATACTCGGACGAAGTAGAGCATGTATAAAACACCTTAAAACGATAATGGAAGAGAAAAAAGATAAGACCATTGAAGAGCTTGTTTCTGATGCAAAAAGTTACGTAGATACTCGCCTAGATTACCTACACTTAAAATCGGTTGAGAAGGGGTCTAAGCTATTTGCAGATCTAATTACCAACACAGTTGTTGTAGTTTGCTTCGTGCTTGCATTTCTGTTGGGTACCATAACCTTGGCGTTGTACCTTGCAGAAGTATTTGGCAGTATGGTTGCGGGTTTTGGCTGCGTAGCTGGAATTTACTTGCTCTTATCCATTATCGTTTTCTTAGCTAAAGATAAAATCATCGAGAAGGTATTAGTGAACATGTTCATCAGGAAATATTTTAATAAGATAGCAGATACAGACGATGAGGAATAGAGACATAAAATCTTTGGCAGAATTACATCTTGAAATTAGTCGTGTTAAAATTGATTATCAACTTAAAGAAACACGATTAAAAGAGGATACAAAAAGCTATATCAAGCAGTTCTCGCCATTAAATTTAATTAAGGATTTTCTTAACCCGCAGAGTTTACGTAAGCTCGATGAAAAAACTAACTTGAGTGGTAGTATCATGTCCTTGATTTTGCCTATGTTTTTAAATAAAACAATATTTAGAAGTTCGGGGCTTATAACTAAAGCTCTTGCAGCCCTGGTTTCGGGTAAAGTGGGCAAATCTTTAGACGTGGAAAGTTTAACCGGATTATTCAGCAAAGCAAAATCATTGTTTAGCTCTTTTACTTCCAAAAGGAAAAAAGCTGACGTGAATTTTGTGGATTACGGCATTCCACCTGATAGCGAGACTTATTAGTAGATCTCATTGCAGGTACTACCCTCTCCGAAAATTAGGAGAAGCAGCCCTAAAGCTTTATGACTTCAGCCTCCTCAAAGTAAAGGCTGTTTCATCAAAAGCTTTAAGCGATGCAACAAGATAAGATCAATTTCCTTTGTAGATTAAAAACACGGTGGGCTTTTTATGAAGGTCTACTTTTTCTTTGCGCCATAAACTTATTGGTAGCGTTTTAATAAATTCATCTTCGGCGTTAATATTGCAGGCTACGCATAATAGTGTATTGGGTTGGCAATTTTTTATGATATCTTCGAGCAAATGGTTGTTCCTAAAAGGAGTTTCCATAAAAAGCTGCGTTTGCCTGTAGCGTTGAGATAATTGTTCTAAATCCTTAATCCGTTTTACCCTATCTCCTTTATCAATTGGTAAGTAACCAGTAAATGCGTAGCTCTGTCCGCTAAAGCCAGATGACATTAAGGCTTGCAACATTGCATTTGGCCCCACAAGAGGTACCACTTTGATATTTCTCCTATGTGCTTCGGCCACAATTTCTGCTCCCGGATCCGCCACGCCGGGGCAACCAGCTTCACTCATTAAGCCAACATCTATACCTTCATTTAGCTCTTTAAAAAATGGCGCTAATGACGTTCCTCTTTTATGCTTTCCAAAATCGTGCACCAGTAATTCGCTCTGCGGAGTTTTTAAATTGGCCTCCTTTAAAAATTTACGAGCCGTTTTTTCGTTTTCTACGATATAGGTTTTAATGCTGTTAATGGTATCAATTAAAAACGGAGTAAAAGATTTATGGGCAGCATTATCTGCCAGCGGAACGGGAATTAAAAACAAAGTACCTTTTTTCATACACAAAATTAAAATTTATAAAAACAATAAAGCGCAATAAACTGTTCTGTTTGGTGGTTTACTGTATCAAATTTAGTTCTGTTGCGGTTAGCTAATGACATAATTTTAATACAGATTTTGCACTTAAACGGCGAAACTTACGTTAATTCTTGTAGATGAGCAACTTTCTTGTTGCAACTAAAGGCTTTTTACACCTTTTAACACAATTTGGATTTTAAATTGATATAGCTCTGGTGTTAGGTTAATTATAAATTTTTAAAACACACAGGACATGAAAACCTTAATCAAATTTCCAGCTATGATGCTGGGGCTTTTGCTGCTCCTTACCGGAACCACACAAATTGCAAAAGCGCAGTACGATGATGTTTCTCTGCAAACATTTTACGATGAACTTTCTCCTTATGGCACTTGGATAAACGACCCAGAATATGGCTACGTTTGGCGACCAGATGTAGATCAGGCAGATTTTAGGCCTTATTACAGCAACGGTCGTTGGGCCATGACAGAGTATGGCAACACATGGGTATCTAACTATGATTGGGGCTGGGCTCCTTTCCACTACGGACGCTGGATTTACAATAGGTATAACAACTGGGTTTGGATACCCGATACTATTTGGGGGCCTGCTTGGGTAGATTGGAGAAGTGGCGGCGGCTACTATGGATGGGCACCGATGGGGCCAAGCATTAGTATCAATATTAATATTGGCCGTCGTTATGTTACCCCAGATTTTTGCTGGAATTTTATCCCAAGTGCTCACATTTATTACAATAGTTATCCACGCTATTACAGTGGCAGAAACAGGGTATATATTCAAAAGACAGTAATTATTAATAACACCTATGTTCGTAACAACCGAACCTATTACACTGGTCCCAGAATAGATGATGTGAGAAGGGCAACCAATAGGAATGTGACTGTTTACAATGTTTCTAGAACAAGCAGGTCTGGAGGTACCCGTATTGAAAACAATACTGTAAACGTTTATGCGCCAAGACCAACTAGAGGCAGCGACAATGCGAAAGCCGCACCTAGACAAGCAATAGCAGGTAGTGTAACGCGTGATAGGATTGAAAGAAATAGTGCGGTAACAAGAGATAGCCGTGGTAATGATAACAACGCTTATAATGCCAACAACTCAAGAGGCGAGAGAATGGAGAGAAGCTTTGATAATAATGCAACAAGAGAACGTGGCGCAACTGTTACAGGTAGAGAAACAAGAGTTGATAGCAACAACGAACGTAGCAGTAGTAGAGGAAGTATTTTTGGTAGATCAAGAGAAGGTGTAACTACAAGCGAGCAAAACAATGGCAATGCGAACAGACCAAGTGCAACCGTAGCGCCAGAACGTGTAGAGCGTATGGAGCGCAGTAGAGAGCGTTTTCCTTCCCGCTCTTCTTCGTCTTCAGAAGGTAGAGTACAGCAAACTGCGCCACAAAGAACTATGGAACGTACAGAACGTTCTTCTCAACCACAGCGAACTGAAAGAGTACAGCGTTCAGCCGAGCGGTCATCATCTAGCTCAAGTAGCCGATCGTCTAGCTCTAGTTCAGGAAAATCTAGCCGAGGCGAAAGCGGCGGCAGACCCGGAAGGGGTTAAACAAAGTGAAAGGGTGGCCAATGGTCATCCTTTCTGTTTTACTACCTATGTATAAAATTGTAATTCCTGGGCTAACCTTACAAGAATTGCATTGTGCTGAGCGGGGAATATTGCCACTTCGATAAGTTTTAATTTGCAATTATAACTCGTTTCGGTTTCTCTCTTTTACAAACCTACTTTTTAATACCTTTGCTCCTCAATTCAAATTTATGGTATCTTTTTTCGAGTCTAATTTAGCCGAGCTTTCGGTGCATCACGTTGGTAACAAAACAAACGAAGAATATTATTCGCTTTCCGACAGCTCTCTGCAAGTAGAAGACGAAATGCTCAACCAATTGCTAAAACAGTACTTTCTTTCTCCTTTTCAGAAGGTTAACGAAGTTTTTCGTTTAACGCAACACAGCAATGATCTAAATTCGAACGAAATTTACCGCTTGGCTTCAGAAATTTTTGCTGATGGAGGTAAATTCCATGAAAACAGCCAGGAGATTGCAAAGTACCTTTTTGAGGTAGCAGACCATCCCAAAATAAAATCTGGAGAGTTGTACGTAGGCTATTTCGAAAACCTGCAGATAGAGGGCGATTTACATGATGCCATCGGTATTTTCAGATCAGAGAACAAAGAAAGTTTTATCAAGGTTTTTCCAGAGCAAAGTGGTTTTGGCATTAGCTACGAACAACAAGGCATCAATATCAATAAACTGGATAAAGGCTGTTTAATTTTTAACACCGAAAAGGAAGAAGGTTACAAAGTAGTGGTGATTGATACGACCAGCCGCACATCTGATGCCGCCTATTGGAAAGATCAGTTTCTGGTTTTAAAGGTAAGGAACGATAATTTCAACAAAACTCAGAATGTAATGGATGTTTACAAGAATTTCGTTACCGAAAAATTAGATCAAGAATTTGATGTAGAAAAAACAGATAAAATTGATTTGTTGAATCGTTCGATGAAGTATTTTAAGGAGAAAGAAACTTTCGATATCGACGAATTTGCCAATGAAGTAATTGCCAACGAAGAAGGCATTGAGCTATTTAAAACCTACAAACAATCTTACGAAGAAGAGTTTGATACCCAAATTGCTGATACTTTTGATATCTCTGATGCTGCGGTAAAAAAGCAAGCAAAGGATTTTAAGAGCATCCTTAAATTAGACAAGAATTTCCACGTTTATATCCATGGTAATAAAGAGTTGATAGAGAAAGAATACGATGCCGAAAAAGGGATGAACTGCTACAAACTTTATTTTAAAGAAGAGCAATAGTTTTTCTGAGGCAAAACACGATAAAATTTTACGAGCTCAATTTGCTACCTTTATAATAGATGAGCATTTTTTTAGATATCCATACCCATCAAACTAAACAAGAACAAGGTGTTTTATCTATACAAAACCTTTCTTTAACCGAAAGTACTTTTTTGGCAATGCCCAAAACCAAACCTATCTCTATTGGTATACATCCCTGGTATGGTAAGTTGCAAGAGCTTCATCAAAACCTGAAGTATTTGAACGTATTGGCTCGACAAGAAAATGTGAAACTAATTGGCGAGTGCGGTTTGGACAAGTTTAAAGGCGAAGCTATGGAAAACCAATTACAAGTTTTAGAAGCCCAAATTTTGTTGGCTGAAAAACTAGGTAAACCGCTAATTCTACATTGCGTTAAAGCTTTTGATGAATTAGTTGCTTTAAAAAAACGTTTGCGACCCGCCATCCCAATGATTATCCACGGTTTTAATAAAAAACACGAAATGGCAAAACAGCTTATTAACAAAGGGTTTTACTTGTCTTTTGGGGCTGCGGTTTTAACATCTCATGAAGTTGCGTTGGCTTTGGAAAAAACAGATGCCCCATTCTTTTTAGAAACGGATGAAGCCGAAGTAAGCATTGTAGAGATTTACACCAAGGTAGCCGAAATTAAGAAAATCTCATTAGATAAACTCAAAGATATTATTTTTGCGAATTGGAAGGCAGTGGGGTTGTTGTAGGTTTGTTTGTCATTCTGAGCGCAGCGAAGAATCTATTTCCTATAATCTCCAGCAGCTTTTTGTTTTTAACTTTTTACTTAAATAGATGTCTGATTTAGCTTGGTTATCTCGCTCTGCATTATTGGTAGGCAATGAAGGAATTGATTTGTTGCAACAAAAACATGTTTTGGTAATTGGATTGGGAGGCGTAGGTTCTTTTGCCGCCGAATTTATTTGTAGAAGTGGAGTGGGTGAAATGACCATTGTAGACGGCGACGTAGTTGACCCCAGCAACAGAAACCGACAGCTACCAGCTTTGGCAACCAACCATGGCGTTAGCAAAGCCGAAGTTATGAAAGAACGTTTATTAGCGATTAATCCGGAGTTGAAGTTGCACGTGGTACAGGATTTCTTAACACCCCAAAGATGCCGCGAAATCCTTACTACTAAGTTTGACTACGTGATGGACTGTATCGATAGCATCACGCCAAAAGTGACCCTGCTTTCAACAGCTTTACAATTTAATTTGCCTATTGTAAGTTCTATGGGCGCAGGTGGCAAGCTAGACCCAACCAAACTTCGTACTACCTACTTGCCTGATACCTATCAGTGCGTTTTTGCACAATATGTGCGCAAGCGATTAAAAAAACTTGCTAATGCAAGTACCATTAAAGCAGTGTTTTCTATTGAAGAAACCAAGAAAGAATCACTCATTATGACCGACGGCTCAAATTTTAAAAGGTCGGCTTACGGGACAATTTCTTATTTGCCAGCTGCGTTTGGAGGTGTTTGCGCTTCGGTAGTAATTAGAGATTTGTTAGGTTATAAGATTGATATTGAGAGGCGCCCAGAACGTATCAATAAAAAATCAATCGCTAAATCGAAAAAGCAAGAACCGAAGAAAGGTTAAGCTTTTTTTGTTTGAAATAATTTTTATTTCTGATGTGGCTCATTGTTCATGGGCTATGCTTGAACTAATTTGCATCATGCAAAATCAGATGATAAGAGTTACAAAAGAGTTTACTTTCGACATGGCGCATGCGCTTTTTAATTACGATGGGCCTTGCAAAAACATTCATGGACATACCTATCGCTTACAGGTTACGGTTTCGGGTTATGCTAATCAAGACCCCCAAAATGTAAAGTGTGGAATGCTGATAGATTTTAGTCAGCTCAAACGAATTGTTACTGAAAAAATCATCGATAAATACGACCACGCTTTGGTACTCAACGAAGCGGTTCTAGCATCGTTAAAGGCAAGCTGTTATGCTATTTCAGAGAAGGTACATTTGGTTGCCTTTCAGCCTACTTGCGAAAATTTATTGTTAGATATGAAGTTTAAACTGCAGGCAGCTTTAGAAAAAGATGGATTTATTTTACAGTCCGTCCGTTTGTATGAAACGCCAACCTCTTGGGCCGAATGGTGCAAAGAAGACCAGCCCAAAGCTTTTTAATAAGTTTGTTGATTGGAGGAGTTTGGTTAACTTCACATCATGGCGACAAAACCAGTTAAAATTTTACAAGCATCGGCGGGTTCTGGCAAAACCTTTAGTTTGGCAGCGCACTACTTAACCCTACTTTTTAGCGGCGATAATAAATATAAAGAGGTTTTAGCCGTAACCTTTACCAACAAGGCAACCGAAGAAATGAAAACCCGCATTTTACAGGTTTTGCTAGGTTTTGCCAAAGGCGATACAGCTAAAAAAATAGACGATTACAGGCAGCTCGTTTTAGCCGCACACCCAGAACTAAATGCTGAAAGCCTAAAGCTGAAAGCAGATTTAGTTTATCGTAAAATTTTGCACGATTACAGTCGTTTTTCGGTAAGTACAATTGACGGTTTTGTGCAAAAAGTAATTCGTGGTTTTGCTTTTGAGCTTGGTTTAGACAGCGGTTACAGCTTAGAGATGAATACTGACAAGGTAAAACAAGAACTTACCAAAAAGTTAGAAAAGCTGCTCGACAAAAACGATAAACTGCTAAAATGGGTAGTTGAACTTGCTTTAGACAGAATTAATAACAACATTTCGTGGAACTACAATACAGAATTACTAAAGCTGGTAGGTGAAGTTTTTAACGATAAATTCTCGGGATTTGAAGCCGCAATTACAAGTTTCGGCAACGAAAATACTGATGAAGTTTTCAAAAAATACATCGATTTTACCAAAAAATTGCTCAAAAAATTCGAAACGGATATCAGCCAACTAGCTACGGATGTAAAACAAGTTTTCGAATCTAGCGCTGAAGATTTAGAGGCGCTCAACAAAACAAAAACCAGTCAGTTGTACCAGCTGCAACGCATTATCGATAAAGATTACAAAGGCATTGCATCTTTAGAAAAACTAGTAGATAATCCAGATAATTGGTTTAAAAAAGGAAAAAACAATGGGCTGTACGATGAGTTAAATCCATTTCTTCAGAAATTAATTGTCGCTTACAACCAACAAATTGGCGACTATATACTTGCTAAAGCGTTCTTAAAAAATGGTTATTTTTTACGTTTGATGCAAGAAATCGCTGTCCTATTAGCCGAGTATCGAGAAGAAAATGAAACGCTCTTAATCAGCGACGCACAAAAGTTATTAACGGGCATAGCCGAAGATGCAGGCGAAAATCCATCCTTTATTTGGGAGAAAATGGGCCATAAGTATAGAAATTTCTTGTTCGATGAATTTCAGGATACTTCTGGAAACCAATGGAACAGCTTTAAGGCGCTGGTAAGCAACGCTATTGCCACGCACAATGGCAAATTGCACGATCACCTTATTGTTGGAGACGCCAAACAATCTATTTACCGCTGGCGAGAAGGCGATTATAAACTGTTGCACCATCAAGCAAAAGCAGATTTACTGGCGCATAACGTGTTAGAAGATAAGCTGTGGGAAAACTATCGCAGCACGGCAGAAATCATCAATTTTAATAACAAACTATATCAAAATTTAGCGCAGCAATTGCAAGATAAAATCAATGCAGAAATCCCTTTGGATGATGATGAATTAAATGCCTATTGGAATAATGAACGCAACCAATACGGCAACATTATTACCAATATTTACGATGGCGTTGCACAAAATTCGCATCCGAAAACCTTAGAAGGTGGTGTGATTAAAATTAAGCGCATAACGTTTGAAAAACCGAAAGACAGCCCAGAGGAAATTATAGAAGCCATGACTGCCGATGCGGAGCCAGAAAATGTAAAACAAGCTTCTTTAGCAGAAATGTTGACGGAGTTGCGGTTTTTATTAAACGAGAAAGGGTATCAGCAAAGGGAAATTGGTGTTTTGGTTCGCTCAAACAGCGAGGCCACTCTAGTGGTTGATGCATTGATGGAAGCAGGTTTGGACGTCATATCGGGCGATGCCTTAAAAATTGCCAGCAGTACCGCTATAAAATTAATTGTAAATGTGTTGAAACTGCTGGTGGTTAGTCCGGCAAATTCCGCTTTGTATAAGGCAAATTGCATCGCATTGTATGCGCAATTACATCAAAAACCAATCAACGGCGACCATTATTTTGCCTTGGCTGATACACCTATTGATAACTTGACGCATGTTTTGCCACCAGATTTTTGTACCCATTATAAAGTTTGGATGGCCTTGCCGGTTTCGGCATTGATAGAAAAAACAATCACTGCTTTCGGTTTAGATACCTATACAAAAAACAACATTAATCCGTTTTTGCCTTACCTTTTGGCATTTAGAGATTTAACCAATAAATCATCCCGACAGGGCGAAAAAGGTATTTCTGCTTTCTTAAATTGGTGGGATGAAGAAGGACATACCAAAACATTGCCGTCGCCCGAAACGGCGAATGCGATACAGGTAATGACCATCCATAAATCTAAAGGTTTGGCGTTCCGAGCGGTTTTTATTCCCTTTTGCGATTGGAAATTGGCAGGCAAAGCTAATAGTACTTTTTGGGTGCCAATGGACGAAACGCCTTATGCCGATTTGCAGAGCGTTCCGTTGCAATTTAGCAGTTTGTTAAAAGGTTCTAGCATAGCCAAATATTATTTAGAAGAGCTGTTGATGAATTATATGGATGCGCTAAATAGTTTATATGTGGCTACCACAAGGGCAAAAGATTACATTTATATTTCTTTCCCGGCTAAGAAAAAACCTTCTTTAAGCCATGTTGGAGATGCTGTTTTTAATTTTTATGCTGATGATTTTACCAATGCGGATGAATTGCAAATCGGTACTTTTTCTGATAAAGGTGATGGCGTAGAAAGTTATAATGCACTGAATTTATCTGCCTATCCAACTACTAATCGCTTAGAAGAAGTTTACGAAGAAGCTGAAAATCGCCCACAAAAATACATCGATAACATTAGTAAATCTGGCAAAAAAGGGAGCAATCTGCATTTAATTTTAGCCGAGGTAAACGGTGTTGATGAAGTAGAAAATGCTGTAGAGAAACTGATTTTAGAGGGTTTAATTAGCAAAGAAGAAAAAGCAGCTTATGTGGAACAAGTATCAGAAGTTTTGGCCCACCCCGAGTTAAAAGAATTGTTAAGCAGAAACGCCAACCAGGTTAACGAAAAATCGATTATTGGGATTGATGGCAAAATCTACCGCCCCGATAAATTGGTTTTTAATGGCAAAGAGGTTTCTATTATCGACTATAAGTTTACCGCCGAAGAAAGCCAAAATCATGTAGCACAAATTGTTAATTATAAAAATTTGATTGAAGCAATGGGCTACGAAAATGTAAAGCCGTATTTATTTTATGCAAGTTTAAGCAAGTTGAAGGAGGTTTAGGATATGGAAAGTATAATATTTAATATCAACCACTTTAGGATTGCTTCGTTCCTTGCAATAACGCTTGCCCTAACTTCATTGCGATTAACGAAGCAATCTCCTTTTGGTTACTTTGTTGAATTCTGTCTTATATCTCACATCTCAATACTCACATCTAATAAATGACCCCATTTTTAAAAGAAGTTGCCGAAGATTTAGTTGCCAAGTTTGGTCAAAATTTGCAAGATTGCGCCATCGTTTTTAACAACAAGCGACCGGCAGCTTACCTGCAAAAACACTTGGCAGATATTTACCAAAAGCCTTTTTGGAGCCCAGCATTTTTTACGGTACAAGAGTTTTTTGCAGAGGCAACCAAGTTAAAAATTGCCGATCATTACACTCAGTTTTTTACCCTATACGATTGCTACATTGAATTACTAAAAAATGAAGGCGTAGATAAATTACCGTCAATTGCCAAATTTCATAACATAGCTCGTATTATTTTGGGCGATTTTAGCCAAATTGATAATGATTTGGTAAATGCAGATCGGCTTTTTACAGAGCTAGAAGATATTGCAGTAATTAACCAACAATTTGATTTTTTAACGGCAGAGCAAAAAGAGTTTTTATCACAATTTTGGAATTCGTACAACGAAGGGAAATACAAGAAACAGCAAAAGCTTTTTATCAAAATGTGGCATCGGATGCCAAGGCTTTACTGCGCTTTTCACGAGCAACTAAAAGCAAATGGTTTTACCACTATGGCAAGGTTGTATAAAAATATCGCCGAAGGCAAAAATGATATCGATTTTACGAAAAGATATACTGGCGGAAAGTTGATTTTTATAGGCTTTAATGCACTTAGCAAAGCCGAAGCTGCAGCATTTAAACGTTGGCAGGAAGAAGGAAAAGCTCTCTTTTATTTCGATACGGATAGCTATTATTTGGAAGATGAAATGCAGGAAGCGGGTTTGTTCTTGCGTAGAAATTTAAAGCTGGGCTTGGTCAATCAATTGCCAAATGAACTCAGTTTTATCAAAGCTTGGCAACGCGACGTAAATGTTTACAAAGTACAAGGACAAACGGCACAAGCCAAGATTGTAAACGAACTTTTATCGGTAGAAAAAGAGCAGATTTTAATCGGCCAACCTATAGCGTCAACAGCAATTATTTTAGCCGACGAAAGTTTGCTTATCCCGTTAATGCAAACCATTCCAGCAACTATTGAAAATAAAAAAATTGATGTAAACATTACGATGGGCTTTGCATTAACAAACTCTTCTTTATACGGCTTGGCAGATTTATGGTTAAGCACTCAAGTTGAAGTTAATGCCAAAAAAACTGTCCAATATCAAACTGTAGAGGCATTTTTATCGCATCCTTTAACTGGCATTAGCGAGAAAAAACGATCTCAAATTATAGATTCTTTGATAAAAGAGCAACTCGTCGAAATTCCTTACCAACGTTTAACTAGGCAAGAGAACTTATTCGCTTTGTTTTTTGAGCCAATCCAATCATCTACCGATGCGGTAAAAACTTTAACTGAAGTTCTAGACGGGGTTTTACAAAGAGAACTAGCAGCAAGAAAATTAAAGAAAATTGATGCGGAATTGTTCGGAAAAACGATGCAAGAACTCCATCGTTTGCAAGATACGCTACAGCATCACATTGAAAAATACAACAAAGAAATTGAGCTCAGTTTTGTGCTTTCGCTCATTCAAAAATCGCTTTCTGCGGTTGCAGTTCCATTAGAAGGAGACCCGCTAAACGGCATACAAGTAATGGGTTTGTTGGAAAGTAGAAATCTAAATTTCGATAGGATAATAGTTTTGGGTTTGAATGAAGGCATTGTTCCGCAGGCATCAACCGGAACAACTTTTATTCCTGATAGTTTAAGACGGGCTTATGGCTTACCAGTTTTAGAAAATCAGGATGCCATTTCGGCCTACATGTTTTATAGGCTGATACAAAGAACAAAGAATATAGATTTTGTCTATAATAGCCTAACTGACGAAAGCAATAGTGGGGAACCCTCGCGTTTCATTAAACAGCTGGAGTACGAGAGCGGCTTTAATTTTCTGCATAAAGAGCTGCAATTAGCGGTTAAAACAGAGTTGAAGAGAGAAGAAATTGTGGCAAAATCTGAAAAAGTACAAACTGTGCTCAATAGTTTTCTTAACGGTAAGCGTACACTTTCGGCATCGGCATTAACTACTTACATTACCAATCCTATAGATTTCTTTTACAAATACGTTGCAGGTATAGAAGAGCCCAAAGAAGTAGAAGAAACAGTTGAAGCCAGGACATTAGGTTCTGTTTTACATTACGTGATGGAGCATTTTTATGAAGGCTTGATGAGTGAAGACCCAGAAATTACCGCAGAGCGAATTGAAAAGCGTAAGGATTGTATTGCTGATTTGATAAAACTTGGCTTCGCCGATAATTTATACGGCATCAATTATAATGAGCATAAAAGCGTCAGAATGGCGAATGTTGAAAAGTTAGCCAACTCGATTAATTACAATGGCATGCAAAAGGTTGTTGTCGAAATTATTAAAGCGTATGTAGATATTATTTTGGCGCAAGACATTGCAGATGCTCCTTTTACTTTAATTGGTCTGGAACAAAAAGGAAATGTAGCTTTCACCTTCGAAGCTAATGGAAAAACGCAACAAATCAGTTTAAAAGGAATTATTGATAGGGTTGATTTAAAAAACGGGGTTTACCGAATTGTTGATTATAAGACAGGTAGTGATAAGTTGAAATATACCACCATAGAAGAGTGTTTTGATACCGATTGCGGCAACATTAATAAAGCCTTGGTGCAAACCCTATTTTACACATACGTTTACGAGCAATTATCTGGCAACGAAAATGTAGAACCCAATTTGTACATCGTTAAAACAATGAGCGACAAAAAAGTTAATTTTATTGGGAAAGGAGGCTTGTTAAAAGATGATTTCTTAGTAGGCGAAAAGCAACTTTTCTTAAGCGCTTTGAGAGAAAAACTAAAAGAATTGTTCGATTATTCGATACCTTTTAGGGCTAGTCAAGTTCCAGGGAATTATAGTTATTCTATTTATACTACTTTGTTTGGGGCATAATTACTTGAACTCATCGTCATTGCGAGGTACGAAGCAATCTCTGAAAATATAGTTCGCTTTAAGATTTCTTCGTGCCTCAAAGACGATATTATCATATCTTTAAACTATGTTAAACCTCCACTTTAATCCGTTCCCAGAACTAAGAACGCGGCGTTTGCTACTAAGGCAAGTTCTTCCAACAGATGTTGAAGCCGTCATGAAAATTAGGGGCAACGAAGAAGCCATGCGCTACATCCCTAGGCCTAGGGCAAAAACTACGGAAGATGCGCTAGCAGTAGTGAAGATGTTAACCGATGGAATTAAAGAAGGTAAATCTATCAATTGGGCAGTCAGCAATATCCACAACCCATCAGAGATTTACGGAATTATGGGTTATGTAAATTTCTATCCAGAACTAAACAAAGCTGAAATAGGCTACATGCTACATCCAGATTATTGGGGGAAAGCTTATGTGCCAGAAGCGATAGTGGAGGTAGAAAAATTTGGTTTCGAGCAAATCAATCTACAAAGTATAGAAGCCAAGATAGATCCAAGAAATGGAAATTCTAGAAAAATTCTGCTTAGGAACAATTATCAATTTAATAAATTGGTAGAAAAAGAAATGACCTTCCAAGATGAAGAACTAGATTCTGAATATTACATCAAACATAAATCTTTGGGAATATAACTGTTTCTATTATTTTGGATAACAACGGCAACTTTGTCCATTTAAGCGAAGAGGTTTCTAAATAGAAATAAACCGGTTTCAGATTTTCATTTGGCGAAATAAACATTTTAGCACATTTTCTATCGCCTAAAGCCTATTTATAATATTACAATTATGAGCATTTCTAACCTTTGCAAAGCAATAAACTAATAATTATATTTGCCTTCGTTAATTTTCAACAAAACAATGAGAGAAATCCAATTCAGAGAAGCATTACGCGAAGCATTGAGCGAAGAAATGCGCAAAGACGAGAACGTTTTCATGATGGGCGAGGAAGTTGCGCAATATAATGGTGCCTATAAAGTTAGTCAAGGTATGTTAGATGAGTTTGGCGACAAACGTATCATCGATACGCCAATTGCAGAGCTTGGTTTTGCAGGTATCGGAATTGGAGCTGCAATGAACGGTCTAAAACCAATCGTTGAGTTCATGACTTTCAACTTCTCATTAGTAGCGATCGATCAAATCATCAACTCGGCAGCAAAAATGTTGTCAATGAGTGGTGGTCAGTTTTCGGTGCCAATCGTTTTCCGTGGCCCAACTGGTAACGCAGGTCAATTAGGTGCACAGCACTCTCAAAACTTTGAGAACTGGTATGCCAACTGTCCAGGTTTAAAAGTGGTAATACCGGCTACACCTTATGATGCTAAAGGTTTACTAAAGCAAGCTATCTTGGATCCAGATCCAGTAATTTTCATGGAATCTGAGGTAATGTATGGCGATAAAGGCGATGTGCCAGCCGAAGAGTATTATCTAGAAATTGGTAAAGCTAACGTGGTTAAAGAAGGTACTGATGTAACTATTGTAACTTTTGGTAAAATGTTAACCCGTGTGGTAAATCCAGCTGCCGAAGAATTAGCAAAAGATGGTATCAATGCAGAAGTTATCGATTTACGTACTGTTCGTCCAATCGACTATGCAACCATCATCAACTCTGTAAAGAAAACTAACCGTTTGGTAATTGTAGAAGAAGCTTGGCCATTAGCGTCTATCTCTTCAGAAATTACTTTCAACGTACAGAAAAATGCATTTGATCACTTAGATGCGCCTATTTTACGTGTTACTTGTCAAGATGTGCCGTTGCCTTATGCGCCAACTTTAATTGCTGCAAGTTTACCAAACGCAGAGAAAGTTGTTAAGGCGGTAAAAGAAGTGATGTACGTAACTAAATAAGGGTACTTAAATTATGATATATCAAATCCCATTCTGCAAAGAGTGGGATTTTTTATTTTTAGAAAAGCAGGTTTCGGTGGTTCTTAGGGCCCGAAAGTCCCGCTTTTCGTTACAATCTTTTTGTGGCCTGTCTTGCCGTCATTTCGAACGTACGTGAGAAATCTCAAAGCTAACAGCTACCACCGAACAGATTTCTCCTCGTTCCTCGTCGAAATGACGCAACAAAAAAGTATTTTCACTTCAATCGGGTTTAATTAACCCAAACCTGTGTGCTATTGGTAAGCTTTTACAAACCTCTAGCAAACGGGATAGAGGTTTGTAAAAGCTAGTTTCCTAATATATTAAAAACCTTCGCGTTCTTTGCGAGGCTTTGCATTCTTCGCGTTAAAAATCACCGCAAAGGTTTTTGAAGTATACGCAAAGAACGCAAAGCAGAGTAATCAAAATCATTATAGCTTCTGTAATCCCTCATTAATTTAAAGCTCGTTTCCTGTTAATATTGTCTCAATAAATAACATAACGAAATGAGAAAAATAGTAACCTTCCTCCTCCTCGCGGGGCTATCAGTTAATGGTTTTGCACAACAAAAAGGCGACTTCAGAATGCGTCTGCGTGCCACAGCAGTAATTCCACAAGAAAGTGCAGAAATTAGTGTAATCAAAGGAAATGTGGACATTTCTAATACGGTTATTCCAGAACTAGATTTTACCTATTTCCTAATTAAGAACTTCTCCGCTAATTTGATCTTAGGTACAACTAGACACGAAGTAAGCGCTGTAAATACCGCTTTAGGAAATGTAGATTTAGGAAAAGTTTGGCTACTGCCCCCAACCTTAACTTTTGCTTATCACATGCCTGTAAGTACACAGGTGCAACCTTATGTCGGTGCGGGTGTTAATTATACCATTTTTTACGGCGTTAAAAACGGGCCGGCTATTGCACAAACCTCTTACAAAAACGCTTTTGCACCAGCAGCACAATTAGGTGTAGATTTCGATATCAGTAAAAAGCTATTCTTAAACTTTGATGTGAAGAAGCTTTGGCTAAGTACAGATGCAAGGGTAACTACTGTGCCGAGCGTGGCTGGCGGTGCTACCGTAGTAGCGGATACTAAAATAGATCCTTGGTTATGTAGTTTTGGTGTTGGAATTAAGCTATAAACTGTACTAGGGCAGCTAACATAAGCTAAAAAAAAGTCCTGACGATGTCGGGACTTTTTTATGTTTTTACAAGAAATTGTTACTAATCCATTGCGTGTAACCTAACTTTTAGGCCTTCCATTGCAGGGCTTAATTGTAATTGGCAAGCCAGTCTTGTATTAGGGAGTAAATCGGGTAAAGTATCCAACATTGCATATTCATCATCACTCATCTCGTTCAGTTTTTCTTCTCCCTCAAGTACATCTACGCTACAGGTTGCGCACAAGGCCATTCCTCCGCAGGTAGCTAATACATCATACTCACTAGCTTTTAGAAATTCCATTAAACTTAGCCCCATATCGGTTGGCGCCACTAGTTCAGCTACATTTCCTTCTCTGTCTTCAACAGTTATATTGATATCACTCATGGTTGTGTCTTATCGGTTAAAATTCACTTACACCATTAACGGTAGTGTATTTCATGGTATATTTTACCCCTGGGTTCATGTATTGGTATGCGCTGTGGCTCATCAAAGCAGCTTCGTGGAAACCACATAAAATCAATTTCAACTTATTCGTATAGGTATTGATATCGCCAATGGCATAAACGCCTGGTACATTGGTAGAATAATCATCAACATTTACTTCAATCGCACTTTTGCTGATGTTTAATCCCCACTGTTCAATAGGACCCAGTTTAGGACTTAAACCAAATAAAGGAATTAAGTGATCTGCTTCTATAGAAATTGTCTCCATGGTTTTGTTATGGATAATTTCAACAGTTTCTAATTTGCCTTCGCCATGTACCGCGTTAAGGTTGCTATTTAAAATTAGGTTGATTTTTCCTTTTTCGGCTAACTCCATTACTTTAGCCACCGAATCTGGCGCACCTCTAAAAGCTTCACTACGGTGTACCAAGGTAAGCTCGCTACAAACTTCAGCTAAAAAGATAGTCCAGTCTAGGGCAGAGTCGCCACCACCAGCAATTACCATTTTTTGGTCACGGTATTTCTCTGGGTCTAAGATCATGTAGTTTACGCCACGGCCGTTTTCAAATTTCTCCAATCCAGAAACTGCAGGTTTACGAGGTTCAAAACAACCCAATCCGCCAGCAATAACTACAACTTTAGCTTCAATTACAGTACCCATGTTAGTGGTAAGCACAAAATCTGCTTCTCCTCTTTTCTCTAGGCCTTCAATTCTTTCGCCCAAGGTAAAGCCAGGGTGGAAAGGTTTAGCCTGATCCATTAGGTTGTCGATAAGCTCTTGCGCTAATACCGAAGGGAAACCAGGGATGTCGTAAATAGGTTTTTTAGGATATATTTCTGATAGCTGACCGCCTACCTGTGGTAAATAATCAATTAAATGGCAGCGCATTTTTAACAAGCCCGCTTCAAAAATTGCAAACAAACCAACTGGCCCAGCGCCTATAATAGCTATATCAGTAGAAATCATAATAAATAAAATTTGTGCAAAAGTACAAAATTAAGTTTTAAAAAACGGCAGCTATTTAGATAAGTTCTAGATAGAAAGGTAAAAATACTACTAAATCCATAGGTTAACAGTTTTAACAGCGCCGTTGAGGCACTTTTTTATTTTTTACTTATGGAAGAAAAAACCTTTTCTTTACTATAATTAAACAGCTTAGTTTTTAAAACGTGTCTAAATTTTTAAAGAGCAGAGCGAGCATAACCTTGTTCTTTGCGCCTTACTCTTTATTCTTATCTTTGGAAAAATGACTAAGAACATATATTTCGCTTCAGATTTTCATCTAGGTTCGCCAAACCACACCGAAAGCAGGCGGCGTGAAGATCGTATCATAGGGTGGTTAAATTTTATTATGCCAACCTGTAGCGAACTGTTTTTAATGGGTGATGTATTCGATTTTTGGTTCGAATACAAGTATGTAGTGCCAAAAGGTTTTGTTAGGTTACAAGGAAAGTTAGCCGAAATGTCTGATAAAGGCATAAAAATCTACTTTTTTAAAGGTAACCACGATATGTGGGTGAAAGATTACTTTATTAAGGAGATGGGCATGCAAATTGTAAGCGATGAATTAATTATTGAGCGAGGTGGAAAGAAATTCTATTTGCATCATGGAGATGGATTGGGGCCTGGAGATAAGAAATATAAGTTTTTGAGGAAGATTTTTAGAAATCCAATTTGCCAATGGTTGTTTGGCATTGTGCCGCCACGCATTGGCATGGGTATTGCCAATGGTTGGTCATCGCATAGTAGGGCGGCCAGTAAGGCCGAGGAGGTTTTTTTAGGAGAAGATAAAGAATGGTTAGCAATTTATGCTAAAGAGCAGCTGCAAAAGCAACACTTTGATTATTTTGTGTTTGGACATAGGCATTTGCCAATTGAAATGAAATTGGATGCAAACAGTACCTATATCAATACCGGCGAGTGGTTAAATTATAATTCATACGCAGTTTTTGATGGAGAAGAATTGAAGTTAGAATATTTTACCCCTAATCCCTAAAAGGGAACTGAATATCATGAAAAGGTTGGCTGTTCTATTGCTTAATTGTTTAATTGTTGCGCTATTCAATAGTGGCATAGCCAATGCGCAGTTGAGGGAAGTAGCTCAAATAGATACCGTTGCCAGGTCTGTTTATACAGATAATTTGGATAATGTGTACCTGCTTTCGGACAGAGATGAGTTATTAAAGTATAACGCTGAGGGTAAACTGAAGTGGCGGTATAGCAATAACCGCTTTGGTAAACTGTACAGTGTAGATGTTTCGGATCCGTTGCGGGTAGTGCTTTTTTATGCGGATTTTCAGCAGGTGGTAGTGCTAAACAATAATCTAAATGAAATTACCAGCTATTCCTTTGCAAAGAATAGTAACCTGTTGGTATCGGCTGTAGCATCGGGGAACAATAATAGCTTATGGATTTTTGATAGAACCGCTAACGCACTTATTAAATTGAGTAGTAATTTTATAGAGGAAGTACGTTCGGCTAACCTTTTCCAGCTTTTTGATGAAGTAGGGGATGCCAAGAAGATGGCGGCGTCTGATCAATATGTTTTCTTGCAACAAAAGAACGCCGGTGTTTTACAGTTTGACAGGTTTGGCGGTTACTTACGCGAGCTTCCTATCGATAGCCTTTCAGACTTTAATATTACCAGCAATGTGATTGCGTATTTAAAGGGGAATGACCTGGTAAAATATCATCCAACCACTTTTGAGAGTTCTAAACAAAAGCTACCTCTGCCTCTTCCAATTAGGCAGGTGGCGGTGGGAAATAAATTAATTGCGGTGTTAACTGAAAAAGCCGTATTTTTGCTGTCCGATAATTAAAGCGTGTTGCTTTTTTGCACAGTTTTTGGTGTAATAAACCCGATTGAAGTGGTATCTTTTTTTGTGGCGTCATTTCGAAAGAGGTACGACTGAGAAATCTGAGAGAGTACATTCCACTTAGAGATTTCTCACTGTCGTTCGAAATGACGATTAAAGGACACAAAAAAAATAAAACGTAAAGCGGGATTTGCTTTAATTGGAACAATGAAATTGATTTTCTTATAAAAATATGTTAGATAAATTAGAAGCCATTAAGTTGCGTTGGGAAGATGTAGAGGAGCAGTTGAGTAATCCGGATGTGATACAGGATATGAAACGTTTTGCTGCCTTAAACAAGGAATATAAAGACTTGACCAAGATTGTGGAGGAGTACAAAGTGTACAAGAACGTGATGAGCAATATTGAGGCAAATAAAGATATTTTGAACAACGAGAAGGATCCGGAGATGAGGGAGATGGCCAAAGAGGAGCAGGATTTGTTGTTGGTGCAGCAAGAGGAAATGGAAGAGCGCATTAGGTTAATGTTGATTCCGAAAGATCCTGAGGATGCTAAGAATGCTGTATTTGAAATACGTGGCGGTACCGGAGGCGATGAAGCAGCGCTTTTTGCTGGCGATTTGTACCGTATGTACACTCGCTATTTCGAAAGTAGAGGTTGGAAAGTAGAGACTGTTGATGTAACTGAGGGTACTGCTGGGGGCTATAAAGAGGTGGTCTTAAAAGTTTCAGGAGATGATGTGTACGGTACTCTAAAGTACGAAAGTGGTGTGCACCGTGTACAACGTGTGCCAGATACGGAAACTCAAGGTAGGGTACACACTTCGGCGGCTTCGGTAGCCGTTTTACCAGAGGCAGAAGAAATTGACTTTTACTTGAACCCAGCAGATATTGAATTGCAAACTTCGCGTTCTGGCGGTGCTGGTGGGCAAAACGTAAATAAAGTAGAGACTAAAGTACAGTTAACGCACAAACCTTCGGGAATTGTAGTGGTTTGTCAGCAAGAACGCTCGCAATTGGGTAACCGTATTATTGCCATGGAAATGCTGAGAAGCAAGCTTTACGATATTGAAGTACAGAAAAAAAACGGAGATATTGCAGCTAAACGTAAAACGATGGTATCAACAGGAGATAGGTCTGCAAAGATTAGAACCTACAATTATCCGCAAGGGCGTGTTACCGATCATCGCATTGGTTTAACTTTGTATAACCTGCCTTCGGTTATTGATGGCGATATCCAAGAGCTGATTGATAAGCTACAATTTGCTGAAAATGCAGAAAAAATGAAAGAAGGAGCGATTAATTAAGCTCTTTCTATAAAAAAAGTGAACGGAAAAAATTGCGGATGTTATTTTTTCTATCTGAAAAACAGCTTGTTATAATTATTTTAAAGTTTTTATTGGAAAACAGATAAAACAAGCTATATTTGCAAACCCAAACACGAAGACGGTGTCTAAATGTAAGGAGAACGGTTCGGTAGTTCAGCTGGTTAGAATGCCGCCCTGTCACGGCGGAGGTCGCGGGTTCGAGTCCCGTCCGGACCGCAGAATAATCTGCAAAACCCTTGTAACACATATAGTTGCAAGGGTTTTTTGTTTTCAGGGGATGAGAGAGGGGACGAATTTATTTAGTTAAACTCCAAAGATGTGTATATAAAGTTCAAGTAACTTTAATTCCTTGCTCAATCCTCTAAAAATTTATTTATCGGATTAAATTCTGAAATTTTAGTCTTTGCCCATCGTACTTTATCTAGTACCTCTTGAGGCAACTGTTGACCACTCAATGCTAGCTCCTCTATTTTCATAACATAGTTTTTTATAACCTCTATCCTCTGCCATTCCTCTGCCTTCTTCAAGAGATTCTGAAACCTTGCAATCTCTTTCTCATTAGTTAATCTTATTTCTCTTTCAATAAGCTCTTGCTTTTCCCTATGTTCTCTTTGAGCTTGATGGTAATTTATCTCATCACTAATTTCTTTGTGTGCTATATCTATTTTAGCAAGTATTGTTGGAACTTGATTTTCCAATGAAACTTTACCATCCTTAAATTCAAAAGTCCTACTATAACGCTCCACTTTAAAAGACAATGTCCCAGCTGGGACGAAATCTGTACGGTCATAACCATAACTTGTTTTGTTAATGACTTTTTTCAATATATCTCTACAACAGATACGAAACTCAACATCTCCAAGTTTAGCATAACTAAACCTATCTTTCATTTCAAACGTATAACCTCTATATCGAAGACTTTTAATTATAGCATCTGTAATCCTTAAAGCTCTATCAACATTTTTCTCAACTACATTAATTTCTATTTGGTCATATCCTGACCTGATTATGCCATTACTAGAAAAACGTCGACGAAGTCTTTCCTCTATACTCTCTTTAGCACTTAATACTAATTTGTCTGGATTTGTTAACTCCTTAAAGACTTTATATAAATCATTTTCCCCTTTAACTTTGTCAATCTGTGTATTTAACGGAGTTTGTTTTACCAGACCATTGGCTTGTTTAATATTGAAAGATATTTCATTAGTACCTCGGTAGGACTTATCCAGTTCCTTTACTTTAACTTTTTTATTCGATTTAACTTTTTGCCAATAACCTGCAACAGGCAATGGTATTTTCATTAAGATAGAGGCTTTCCTTATCTCATAGTCTGATATATTTAATCTTTTGGCAATGCTAACAATTGGTTCTTTCCAAACCAATTCATAAAGCTGCTGTCGAGTGAATATAATTGTCTCCATTGCTAAAATCAATTTCTTGAATTATTTTTTAGGAAAATAACAATCGTATTTTCCACGTTTCATCGATTACACAATTGCTCTTCCTTAGATTTTTAAATATTCTCTATTTAGTAGATTGAACTAAATCTAAAATCATATCCAAAAACGAAGTCGGTTGAAGAAAGTAATTCGGATTTTTGTCAATCTTTTCTTTAATTAAAATTAAACCTCCATTTGTGTATGATTCCATTGTGTGAATGAGTTGTTTTACTACTTCATCTTCTTCAATTTCACCTTTTTCCAACGCAAGAATATCTATGTTAGTTTTTGCAACTAACGAAATAAAGATATTTTCTTGAAGGCTTGTAAAGTCTTTTCTCAAAGCGTTGGATTTACTTCCCCAATGCTGAATATGATGGCTAAAATCTATTTTCTTTTCTCCATTTGGAATTGGCGAAAATTCATCGCTGTACAAGCCTAAAAAGAACGCATACATATAAAGTTCATAGTTTGTACTAAAGTGCTTTCCAAGATTGATTTTCTTTTCACCTTCCGCACCAAATTTTTGTGAAAGCGAAGTGAAAAGTTCTTTGTGTACTTCACTGTACTTTGGAATTTTAGTTTTCCATTGGTCAAATAAATTTTCCATACTACAAAGTAATTACTTGGGTGTTGATTGTTTTTAAATTGTTCGGGTCAAACGGTCTTTCCAATTTTACCCAAAACGCTTTGTTCCTTTTTACGTTTTTAAATTCATCTTTGATTGAAAGCACTTTTGTGTTTTTGTCTGTGTGAAGAAAATCTTTTATCAAAAGGATTTTTTGATTGCCCGTTTCGTAAATCAAATTTAAGAATTGTTCTGTTTTGTTTTCACCAAACGAAGATGTCGGTGCATCAAAAATCATCGGGAATTTTTCTGATTGAATTTCCGTTGCTAATTCTGAAATGGCAAACAAAATTGAAATGTGCATTGATGTAAGCAATGATTGATTTGGTTTGTAAAAAATTCTTCCGTCTTCTTGCAATTCAATGTTTACAATAGTTCTATTGCTCTTGTTTCGTTTCTCAAAAACAATTGTTCCCGTGAAAGCATCAATATTAATTTGCTTGAAAATATTGTTTGATTTCGTTTCAATTTTTTCAATAAACTCATCAAACTTTTTTTCTTTTGTGTCTTTGAAAATCGTTTCAATATCTCGCAAAATTGTTCTTGTTTTTATCAAGAATGAATTGGCAGAACTCAAATCAATTTTGTCTTTCTCATCTTTTTTGGCTTTTAGTTGAGCTTCAATATCCTTTAATTTTACCTCGTAATCAAGTTGTTCCTTCCCTTTTTGTTTCCAATCTTCTTGCCAAGAATTGTAGTTTTTCAGGACATTTACAAGCTTTTCTTCTGCAATACTTGAATCACCTAAAACTTTCTCCCTCTCTGTTTTTTCTTTCTCTAATTGTTCATTAAACAATTCAATATCTTTCTTCCTATCTGCATTAAACTCAAACAAATCCTTGATTGTAGTTCTGATTTCTCGTAGGTTTTTCAAGTCGTCTTCATGACTTACACTTAGATTTACAAGCCTGTTCGTGTAATCCTTTTTGAATAAAGGTTCATCGTTTGTATTTTCTTCTTCTTTCTTCACTTGGCTTTGTAAATATGTTTGCAAGCGATTAAACATAAAATTGTACGCCTCTGAACCTTTGGGTGCTTCTCGATTGCAAACTTTGCAAATTTCATCGTGAAGCATTTCTTCCATAATAACTTTTGAGGGAATGTTATCAGGAAGCGGAACGGCATTATTCAATAGTTCTGCTTTGGCTTTTCTTTCGCCCTCTTTAATTCCTTGCTCCTTGTCAAATTCAGACTGTTGCTTTCGTCTGTCAAGACTTAGCTGTTTTACTTTGTCTGCAAATTCTTTATGAATTGATTCAAAGTTCACTGCAATCCATTTTTCATCAAACAATGAAGTTGTGTAATTTTCATCAATACGCTTGTTTGCCTCTGCAATTTTTTCTTCAATGTTTTTGATTCTGTTGTTTATCGTTTCAAGCGTATCGGCATTTTTAACATGACTTTCTGCTGATTGAAGATTGCCTTCTATTTTCTTGATTTCATCAAGAGTTGAATTTAAGTGAACTTGATATTTGTGTTTTTCATTTTCAAGACGGAGAATATCGCTTTCTAAACTTTTATACAATACTTCGTTCTTCTTGTCCGATTTTGTTGAATCTTCAACTGCCTTTTCTGCTTTCTCTCTTAGAAAAGAACCTTTTTCAGAATACTTGTCGTAATGTTTTGCATCGGAAAACAGGTTTATCAAATTGGTCAAAGCATCTTCGCTTTCAAAAATGTTCAATTCAGATTCCCCTTTAAACATTGAATACTTTCGGATTTGAAAGGGGAAAATTCTATCTAACAAATTAGCTCCGTCAACTTGATTTCTTTCGCCTAACCTATTTTCCTCAACACCTTCCAACATATAATTGGTAGTTGAACATTCATTGTCCGCTGTCTTTTTTGCTGTAAATGATTTTGAAATTATTTTCTTTTCCTCATACTGCTCAACCGTAATGGATACTTTAACTCTAAAATCTTCCCCAATTTCAGTTTCATTTAATGTTTTTGCAGAAACCAACGAACTTAAATTGTGGTTACTTCCATTGAATAGCCAATCAACGGCTTCAAAAAATTTTGTTTTTCCTTCTCCGTTTTCTCCCAAAATAATATTCAAGCCGTCTGATAATTCAAACTCTTTAACATTATTGTAACAGAGGTAATTTTCAATGGATATTTTTTTGATAATCATATTGCCTCGTTTAAAAATTGGGTTATTTGTTGTCTTAAAACAGCATCGGTTACAGGTGTCGTTCCGTCAAGACCTTCAACTATCAAGGCGATTGCTTTAATAATTGGCGTGTCTGAATTAAGCGCCTCTTGAACCGTTGTAGGAATTTCAGAATCTTGCAACTCATACTTTGTTGTAAGTAATTCGTGATTCAGAAAACTTTTTAGAATATCGTCTTTTCTTGCCATAAGAAAATATTTTTAAATGTCGTTCAGGTTTAAATCGTAGTGGTCTAATACCTCTTCCAAAGAATTGTATGTCTCTGTTTTGTTCATTGCCAAATTCGCAAAATCCACAACACGTTCTAATTCTTTTCTTACTAAACTCTTTTCCATTTCAAAGGTGCTTTCATTATTTGAAACTTCGGGAACAACTACTAAATCGTGAATTGTTGCGTGAATTTTGTCTTTATGCAAACGCAAAACACGCCCACGTCTTTGAATGAATTGTCTTGGGTTTCCTGTGCTTGCACAAAATATCGCTAATTCCGAACGTGGCACATCAACACCTTCGTCCAAACATTTCATTGACGTTAAAACGTGTGTAATTCCTTTTTCGTAATTGGCCAAAATTTCTTCACGATTTGTTGAGTTTGATGTAAATTGTTTAACCATTACAGAATCGTCAGTATTACTCACAACTCTTGTATATTCATTAATCAATTTGTTTTCTTCGTCTGTTTCAACGCTAAAATCATTAACGTCAAAATTTGATTCAATTCCTTCGGGAACGTAAACTAAAGTGTATTTCAAATTTTTTCGTTTCTTGAATTCATCTTTCAATATTTCTCGAAACGTATCAATTTTGTTGGTTGCTTTATGAATAATTCGTTTTCGCTCCAACAGTTTTTTCTCAATTTCTGGCGAACTTTTGAAATTCCCGTGTTCGTCAAATAATCCCATTCGCAACAATTGAAGCGAAATTTCTTTGTAGCGTTTCATTTCCTCATCGGTCAATTTTACGATATGCGGGAAATAAGTATATTTGCAAAGGAAACCATTCTCTAATGCTTGTTGCATTGAATAGGAAACAATGTAAGGCGATTTGTCATTGAAAAACTCTTCAATAGCCGTGTTTCCTGCTTCGTCAAATTTTCTGTGTGGCGTTGCCGATAAACCAATTCTTTTTTCTAAATGAATTGTCGGCAAAATCTTCAAAAGTCCTTGTGAGCCTAAATTGTGCGTTTCGTCAGCAATCAACAAAGTTTCCTTCGGAAGTTGTTTGAAAAAACTTTGAAACTTATCTCTTGAAAGCGAAGCATACGTTACAATTACGATATATGAAGTATCAATCAATTTACTTGCGGTATTGAAAAATGCAAGATTTCCTTCCCAATTTTCTTTTGAACTGACTGTGATAACGTTCTTGAAATTGAACTTAGCACATTCCTTTTTCCATTGCTCTAATAGTGCTGTTGTTGGAACTACAATAATCGCTTTGTAAGTGTTTTCTTTTTCATATTCTTTCAACAAGCAATTCAAAGAAGTGATTGTTTTGCCTGTTCCTGTTGCCATTGCGAAAATTCCTTTGTAGCCGTTTGTAAGCCAATTTTGATAGGCTTCAACTTGATAAGGTCTTGGAGTTCCATTGTTCGGAAATCTTGGAGTTCGTATTATTTCATCAACTTTTTCATGTAGCCTCAGTATCGTTTGTTTTAAACGCCCATTTTTAATCAAATTCATTTTCTTTTTTAGCAACTCATCTTCTTTAACTATAAGTTCATTTAAGTCTTTGTTACCAAATTTATCTCTGATTGCAATTTCAATATCGCTTGCAGATAAGTATTCAACGGCATCATCTTTTTCGGCAAAATAATCATCAATGACTCTCATCTGCTTTTTAATGAGCTTATTTGAACGACCATCTTCCCAACTTAAAAACGCCTCTAATTCTTCCAAATTTTCAGACAATCCATTTAATGTGAAATTGCAAGAAGCTTTGTACCCAACTTTATCCTCACCATCGCTAAAAATACCCGACTTATAGTGAGCAATACCTCTACTATTTTTTGGTTTTATTACTTTAATCTCAATACGTTTTTCAGCAATTAAATAAGCCAAGCACTCAAAAAAATGCGTATCATATTCATCTAGTATTTTACCTAGTGAAACAATGTTGGTTAAATCAAAAACCTTAGTAGTGTTTGCACCTAAACCTTTTTCGACAACTTCTTTATCTTTTTCGGAAAGTAAATGGTTAATAACCATTCGTATTTTTCCACCTTTGCTGATAAATGTGGCAAAGCCAATCGAAAGTAAATTGATAGCTGCTGAGCTGAAATAACCGAGTAGCAAATGAAATTCGGAACTATTAGCCAAACCTTCCAAATAGAATTGCATAGGCTCATTTTCTGAACCTGTTTTGTAATCTCTATCTATTGACCAATCGCAATCTTTAAGCATATTTAATTATTGTTTAAATGCCCTTTTTATTTCTTCTTTCTGAATTTTCCCAATGAAACATTAGTAAAACAAAAGCCGGCATATCACATTAGCAAAATCTTCATTTGGGTAAACAAGAACAAAGCATCTAACATTTGACTCATCAGTATGTCAAATTATAGTCTAAATATACTCTATCACATTACTGATTAAAGTTAAATTTCTTGTAAGACATTATCTAAATCTTGCTCATATGAAATTTTAGAAGCGTAACCTTCTTTTAGTTTCTGTAATTCTTTAGCGGTCAAAACATTACTGGAATAAAGATATATGAGTAATAACTGTGTTAAAGAGTCCGAACCCATAATCATTTTTTGTTCAATTTGATTCCAAACTACGTTGAGCCAAGGTTTAGTATTAATATCAAAATTAATTTCATTAAACCTTTCAATTATTTGCTCAAATGTTTTTTCTTCCCTTTGATAAATCAATAGGCTTGACTTCACAAATGGCAACAAACCAATAGGGCGAAAAAGCAAATTCCCACCTGTTTCACTATTGCGATATGCCCCTGCAGAATTTTCAGCCGTATTCACATATTCAGTAATTAATGAAAGTTTTGTTTTAAATGCATCCCAATAATTGATACAGAATACTCTAAATGCTTCAATATCTTCATTTGCTGGTCTAAATTTCAAGTATTCTGAAATTCTATTTTTAGTAGGTTTTTTTTGAAATTTATCTTCGTAAAAAACCTTAAACAACTCGAGATTTGCCTGATATAGAGTGATTATTGATGTGATAGCATCTTTGTTCGTTATAGGAATTGCTTTTTGTTTTGCATTTATAACCCGTTTTCCTGTGAATAAATCATATTCTTCAAGCAAATAACGTGTTGTTATCGCTACGGTATCATCTTCATCTAATGCGATAATATCGTCCAATGAAACGGGCTTCGCATATCTATTAAGTGTAGTAAACAACCTTCTTGTCCTTTGCTTACCAGCATCGTCATTTTTGTGTCCAATAAATATTGCAGCTATTTTTTGCTCTTTTAATTCTGGCTTTTCTTTTAGTGCCGCTTTTATTCCTTCAACACGGTGTTGTCCATCAACGGGAAATATCTTATGATTACCTGGGAAATCTAACAACCCCATTTGATACGTTTCCGTATCATCATATTTAAACTCTATCTCTTGCCAATTCGGATAATCATCATATACAGCTAAAACAAGTGAATTAAAGAAAACGGAGGGTTGGTTAAGGATATAATCTTTAATACTAATAAAATTTTTCGTAATACTTCTCTGAATTAAATCTTGCAAGGATTCAGATTTATGCAAATGTTCATCAATTTTTGAAACATATTGACTTATTTGCTCAAAGGATAGAGTAGTCACGTAATAATCCCAATCTCCTATCTTGGCTCTCAAGGCTGGTATCTTCATTATTGAAATGCTTTTATTGCCTGTTTAATCTCTGTATCTGGTATCTCTGTATTCATTGGTAATAGTAATGAATTTATTAGATGTTTTTCTAAGTCCTTTATATTGTCATTTTCATCTACTGTGATATAGGCTAAATGCAAGTCATTAGCCCAGTATTTAAACATTCTTGTAATTTTTGGGCGTTCATTGTCCTTGCTAAAATGTTGAAAATATTCTTTTACTCTTTTTTTGAGATTTTGAGTTTGAGTTTTCTGCGCTCGACCAATATATAGTGGATATTCCGTAATTCCTGATATAATCTCACATTTCACATAAAACAAATATAAACCACCTTTATCATCAGGAATATTTTCAACATCTGCTTCTAAAGCATCGGCTGTAACATTTAAGTATTTGATTTTTGTCCAATTACCAAACTTCAAATCTAAATTTGGGAAGTTAAATTTCCCCCACAAATCACGATGTAGTTTATATTCAACTTTTCTTAATTCTATTTCTTCTCCTAGTGAAAAAGCGTTTCCTGTCATGTGATAAAAAGAAATTTTAAAAGTTTATATAAAACAACTTGCGCAACCAATTCCTTCTTCCTCATCTAAAATATCAATTAGATAAGGTGATTTATTCTTTGATGCATTACGTTCCATTCTTTTTACATAATCTTCTTTAATTTGAGCCATCCTTTTGGGTTGAATCAAATCTTCTAAACTTTCGCCTTGAATCCAAGTGTAACCATCTTTTTCATATACCATTGCTTTCTTATACAAATCAGGATGTTGTTCATACAGCCATACCCACTCAATTTTTTGCTGAAAGAAACAGAAATAACAACCTGAACGACTTCTCGCATACTGCCCTGTCTTACCATTTATTTCAAAATCAATTTTGTCGTAATAAGCAGGAACACCAACACCGCTTTCTTTTAAAATTCTGAAAATGTCATCTCGGACTAAAACATCTTCATTGTCAAGTAATGGAAATGTTTTTTCTCTTGCCAATGGATAGTCAGTTGTTTTTAAAAATTCAAAAACCAAATGATTAAAGCCTTTTACGTCAGTATCAAGTAAAGCATTTAGCTTTTGTACTTGTGTAAAAGAAGGTTCTATTTTTTTTGAAACAATTTGCAATGCTTTTTCTCTAAATCTCCCAAAATCAATATTCTTAGCATAATCCTCAATCATTTCGATATTTGAATTAGACAACAATTTAGCCACTACATCCTCGCTCCAAATATTTTTTCGGAATGGAAAAATAGACTGTATATTTTTCTTTGTAGAAATATATCCTTCTCTTTCTTCATCTCCTCTAATCCCTACGTAAGAAACAACAGGGTCTGTACCAACATATTTCTCAAAAGGGTCAAGTTTCAACTTTTTTGTACACCAACGAGAATTTGAAGAGGGTAAAAAACCTCCATACATTTTCAAAAAATGGTCAAAAGGGTCTTCCGAACTGTTTTCCGCAGCTTTCAGAATATTTATTTTTATTCCGAGATAAACTTCAAGATTTTGGATTAGTTGGTAAGTCTCATCAAGTTCCTTCCCTGTGTCACTTGAATAAAAATCCAATTCCAGCTCTGGGTATTTAGTTTTTACATAAATAGCCAGAGCCGCACTATCCTTACCTCCAGAAATTCCTAAAACGTGTCTTGTTTTACTCATTGCATTAGTTCTTTTAATAAATTTAACACTGCTGCAATATTTGAAGTCTTGTCTTTTCCTAGTTGAGCTTTTAATATATTTTTCAAATTTTCAATTTCTCCGTTCTTGCTTTTAGGTACTCTTACGACTTTAGGGTCAATTTTGTTAAAGAAAGAATCAATTTTAACTCCTATTACTTCCTCATTAACCTCATCAATATCTGTTTTTGAGATATTGGTCAAACTATCTAATTCCAAAATTATTGCCTTGAATTTTTCATATAGCAATATTTCATCTTCATCAGTAAATACTTCAAGCGTTTTTCCTATAACTGCTTGTACAATTGAATTGAGCCATGCTTTTTTATCGTCTAAAGCGGAATCAATACGTTGTACAAATGTTTTTTGATTAACTAATAACAAATGTTTTTTTAGTTTAGAGAAACGCTTCTGTAAATACTCTTTGTATTCATCGAAATCAACAGTTCTACCTACAAACTCATCACAAATAAATTCTTCAAATCTTTTTATTAATTCATCGTATGAAGTCCTTAATTCTCTCACCGCATTTTGCAGGTTTACAGCGTAGTTTTGCAATTTAGACTTGTCCTTTTGCAATATGTTAAGTGTCAATCCTAAAGCATTTGGAAAAGCATCAAAAAATGTTTCTTCTGGGTCTTTGCTCGTAGCTATTGCTTTACGAATTTTTAATGCTGATGGTGATAATCTTTTTGTCTGTTTAGAATATTCTGGTAATTGTTTATAAAAAACAATAAAGGGTTTTATAGTTTCTATAAATGAGGTATTATCAAATTTCTCTTCAATAGACTGATTTAAAAAGGTTCTATAACTATTGAAAATATCTAATTTCACACCTTCAATATCAAATGCCTTAACTGCATAGTCTTGTGGGTATTTAACTATCAGTTCAAGATTTTCTTCTGACAAATATGGGATGTAGCTGTTTTCATTAAAAATAGCAAAGTCATCACGTTTCAAAAACAGAAAAGTTGGAATCCAAAAATCGATTAGTCCTTGTTTTAGTTTGAAGGGGCGTTTACTCAACAACTCAACGAAATCAGAAATCCTCTTTGGTTCATATTTGGCATCTTCTATAAAGTTTTCACAAGTTTTCCATAATCTGTAAAACGATGAGCTTTTATCAATTGAAATAACATGAATAGAATCTTCTTGAATAGGAGAAATTCCATTCTCCTTTAATAAGGATAAATAAATTGTCTTTTCGGGCGGGAATTTTGCATCCTCAAAACCTAAATTTTCTTTATCCCAATTATTTGCTAATGCTTTAAAATAACTTCTTTTAGCTGTGTGAATAGAAGATGAAATTTTATGCCTGTTTACTAACTCATTCTTAAAAATAGGTGTTGCATCATAGATGATACTACAAACCTGTGAAAGTAATTTGATGAAGTCTTTTTTATTAGAAATTGTTTTTTCTTCTCCTTTGAAAAACCATTTTACATCTTTACCTCCTGTATAAATACTATCAGTAATATAATGGTTTAATAATCGTTTTTGAGAATCGGAAATATTTTCTAATTCACGCTTGGCAACCTTATCATCCTTATTCTCATCAATTACTTTTTGAATTTTTTCAATTTCAAAAAGTAAATCTTTTATTTCAGTTGAGTTTTCAAAAAAACAATAAATTACGGCTTCTTTTTGAAAGTTTGAGACGTCCTCAACATCTTTTGAGGTTAATTTGTTATTAAAAACAAGGTTTATATAACCATCTATTTCTCCTTCTGGAATTTCTTTCTTTATAGGATATTCTGAAATCCTAAACTGAAAAAATCGTGGAGTCCCTGTTTCATACGAATAAAGTTTAGCAAATACTGGCGAAAAATTAAAATACTTATTAAGTAGTGTAGTAACATCACTTACCTCTGAAATTTTATTTCCTGCTTCAATAAGTGCCGATTGAATATCTAAATCTGTTCCTTCGAAAAGAATGTATCTTTTGCTGTGAGAACGGAAGCGGATAATATTCTTGGAATCAAGACTTCTAATATGGGTTTCGCTATCAGAAACACCACAAGCAATTTCAAGGTAACTACTCAAAAAATTCTCGTCTAAAATTGCTCCATTTGCTGAAAAAATATTCAACAACCCTATGGTTTTAACAACCTTAATATAATCGTTGATAGAGGCATCAAATGTTCGCTCCACATTTTCTATTGCTGAACGGATAGAACTCCAAGCCGCGAAATCGGGATTGTATCTTGACGTAAGAAAAGAATAAAAATTAAAATTCAAGTAGTCATAAACACAACTCAAATTGTAAAATGGATTCTCTCGCTTATTGAATTTTGTCAATCCTGTATGGTCAGTTGATTCAAGAAAGGTAAACAAAGACCTTTCGTTTTGTCCATACCGTTGCAATGCAAGTGTTAGTGTATTTGCAGCAAGTATATCAAGCGGATATAACTTTAAACCTATTTTTCCTAAAAAGTCATTATTAAAATTAAATGCCTTTGTTTCAACCGATAAATTCAAACATTTTTCTATTGCTGAGTTGGAATATTTATTTTCAAAATTGTCAGCAATATGTTCAGAAGCCAAATACAAAAGTTGTTCAACAGGTTCATTAAATGTTATTTCACGGAAACGACCTTTAACTTTTGTCCATTCTTGTTTATGAGTATTACTTAATGAATAAGCATAAGACTCAAAACTTTGATGAACAGTTGTGATTAATACAATATTATATTTTGGATTGTTACAAAATTCCGCTAATTGCTGAATAAAATATAATTCGTTTTCAGGATTATGTTTGTTGGCATATTCTAAGAATTTACCAAACTCATCTAACAACAAAAACAAAAAACCATTATTACCTAATGCATTATAACGATTAAATATCTCTGAGAAAATATTTTCGTGCTTATTTTTATTAGTATTTACTTCAAAGCAATCTGTAAATTCTTCTATAATAGACCTATAGGCTCCAATAATCTTTATAAAATCGACTTTAGGATTTTCTGCGAAATTAGGTTCAAAATATCGTTTTTTCCCTTTAACGCTTTGCTCAAATGCTAATAGGAATGATGATTTCCCTGTTCCATAAGTCCCCACAATATTAAAAGAACGAATACCTTTTTTAAAATCGTTCACAATTTGGCTCACGACTTGCCCCGCATTGGGCGTAGGAATATAATTGAAATCTCTTTCTGTATCCCTAATTATATTTACTGATGTAGTGAAATTATTTGCCATAATATTTATCTAAAACTGAATATGCATCAGGTTTATTTTTAAATTGGAGTTCTTTGATTCCTGCATGGTCGGTGAAGGTAATGCTGTTATTATCACCAACAATGTCAGAAATTTTATTTATTAATCCTGAGCGGTTTAGTGCAAAGATTGAACCTGGACTATTAGTGTCAAACTCCAAAGAATTTAGACTAATTGCGTTCCCAAAATTGTCATTGTCCAAAATTGAGAAAAGTACCACAGCATCAGGTAAACTATCTCTTTCATTATTTTCAATTTGGAATTGTTCCTCTCTGCCCTTTCCAATTTGTTTCAGCAACCCAATCTCTGAAAGTATACCTGAAAAACTATCTTCCACATCAGTATTCTCCGTATCATTCTTATACATGTTTAGAAAGACAGTAAAATCTTTAGCAACTGTATTTTCATTAAAACTTAATTCGGGATTTATCTCCTGAAAACGTTTTAAATAATTCAAAAATGCTTCTTTTGTAAAAAAAAGCTTCTCTTTTCTAAATTCATTGAAAATGATATTATAGATAGAAGCCAATCCCGTTTTTACAAGTTGATAATGCAGTAACCATACACTTGCTTCATCTTCTAAATAGGGGTCGTAACCTGTTTTCTCATCAAATAGCATTGTGCCAAATTCTGTAAGATTATCCTTATTATCAACAACATTAAATGCCTTCATCCAATAACGAATAGCAGAAACCATATTTTTTCCAACACCAAGTTTTACAACCGCATCCTCACTGTTGAATGATTGCCCTTCTTGAACGAAGTCATATCCCTTTTTCAACCATAATTGACGGCATTGAAAGGAATCATGACCTGAGAATGTGTATTTTATCGCTTCTGAATTTACTAATATCATTGTCTTTAAGAGAACATTTTGTAGCTGTAAATATAACAAAATTCGAGGCTTGAGACAACATAATGGTAACAAGTGTGAACTACCTTAAAACCTATATTAATAGAACTATATCCTTTTACAGTCCGTTATTAAAACGTTTCCTAAGGTCTTTCCTTTACACACACCTATTAAAGTAACTTTAGTCCCTTTCCTATATCCCGAGGCATCGCTTTTCTCTGAATAAATACACTGCACGTCTCCATAACCTGCTGTAGAAAGAGTGATATAGCCATCACCTAATACATCTACACCAATGTCATTGATAGTGCCTGTAACAAGTATCTTCTTGCCCTTATAGAGATTGTCCGCATCTATTTCATTGGTATCATAAGCACTATAAAGTGAAGCTGCGGTTATTTTTAAATCATAGTCTAAAATATATTTACTTGACGGATGATTTTCTTTTAAATAATCATTAAAACTATATCTGTTTGATAGATGAGGGTATTTACTTTTAGAAACCTCCTCATCAGTCCAGTTTATTAAGTTGTTCTGTATTGACTCACAATAAGCATCTAGTACCTTAGTGTTTTTATTATCAATTATCACTAGTATTTCGGCTAGTGAAAAATCATTTTCGAGTTTATATTTAAGTTCTCCATTATGGTTATATTTTGAAGTACCTGAATAGCCGTACTCTCCAAATTCAGCTTGATACCTTTCAATAACGTCTAAAATATCATCAGTAATACCACCATACATAGCTAGCCTGATAACATTAATCACAAACGGTAATCCTTCAGGAATTAATGCGCATTTCTTTTCTGCATCCTCAGGTATGCTAAATAAATCGTCCTTTGTACTGCTAGCCATTCCATAACCAATAGTCTGCATTAGTGTTAAGTATTTTTGGTCAATGGTCTTATTTAAAACTAAGTCATTAAAAACTCGATTTTTTGTAAGCTCTTGGATTGCGTTCTCTCTAATTTTCTTATCCCTCTCAGATAGATTCTTTGTTGTATTTATCGTGTTCTCTCGATAATTAGAATATGCCTTTTTTATTTCAACTTCGGAGGTTTTAGTATTTACGTTTTCAAAGCCGTCAGTAGGTAAGGAGCCACCAAATAATGTTAAACCGAAAATTGCTAAACACCCCAAAACAATCCCTTTCCATAATCTTTTCTTTAAAAAAGGCACTTTATCAGCAATGAAACTTTTTAATGGTGGGAATAGCATCAAGGCTATCGAAATAAATGCAACGGATGCTACAAAAGAATATTTTAAGCCTGCTAACGCAAAGATAATTGCAAATACAAAAAATATCCATTTGAATATTTCTAAAAGCGTTTCATTTTTTTTGTTCTGAATTTGGGGGTTAGTGTAGTTTTGGTTCATATTTTCTAAGGTTTAGAAAATAAAAGAGGGCGTGAACTTAACAACGCTCTCAGCTAAGGTTACTGGTATAACCCACAAGAAAAGACGAAGCAAGACACACCCTTAGGGTAGCCTTACAGTCATTTTTTCTTGTTTTAATATTACCAGTATTTTAGCTGAAAAATTAACTGCAAATGCAATACTATATGTTAATACAAGTCCTTTTTATTTCATTGATTATTTAAAATTTTTAACAAATATATTCTTTTTATTGAATTTGGTTTTGCAAATGTCGCTCGTATAAATTGATAACCTGTGTTACATAGAAGCTGTTTCCTCGTCTAGTCTTGAAGCCAGCTTTATTCAATTCTCTTGTAATCTCATAAAAAGATTTTCCCTCGTTTTTCATTGACTTAATTAGCAAAGTAGCTTTTCGGTTATTCTCATCATTTAGGGCGTTCTCCTGTCGCTTTATCAAGCCTTTGGCAATGGCTTCACAATTTAGGTTTTCTGGCTTTCCTAATTTTACTCCCTGTCGCTTGAGTTCTCCCAATGCAAGCTTTGTTCTTTGGCTTATCATTTCCGCTTCCTGCTCGGCAAGTGCCGCAAATATGTGGATGGTAAACTTGTTGGCTGTCGGCATATCACAAGCGACAAACTCAATCCCACTTTCCATTAAGGTTGTAATAAATTTTACATTTCTTGCCAGTCTATCTAGTTTAGCTATAACCAACGTAGCGTTATACCTTTTAGACAGCTTTATCGCCTCTAGGAGAGCTTCTCTGTTATTTCCCTTCCTTGTGCCACTTTCCACATCCGTAAGCTCGTGTAGGGGCTCTATTTCTTTCAGATAATTCTTAACTATTGTTTTCTGCGAATTTAAGCCCAGACCCGATTGCCCCTGTTTTTGGGTTGAAACCCTATAATATGCTATATAATTCATCTGCTACAGTTTTATAAATGAGTGTTTGTAAAACTTTACCAACAAAAGAGCCTACTCAATGAATAGGCTTGTCTGTTTTGTCATTTCGATTTCTCCAACTTTATCGATGTGCATAATCTTTATACCTCTTTTTGCAAAATCTTCTGATAGGAGGTACTTTCTGTGGCATTCATTTGGGTTTGTTTCACTGCACATTAAAGTAACTTTAATTCCTTTCTCAAGAATGTCTATTACCTGTTCAATCCCCTGTTGGTAGGATGAGGTTTGGCGAACCAAATTATAATCGAGTTCTCCTGAATTATATAGGTCTGAATTTTCAGGTCTTCCGCCTAATTCGTTTCCCAAGAACAAATACTCGATGCCAGAAGATTGTAAATCACTTTGTAGTTGCTTTTGACGAAATTGGGGATGATACCTCGAATATGGTATAGACCTTACATCTATCAGTATTTGTATTTCGAATTTATTCAGGAGGTCAATGAAAACATCTTTTTTCCGACTCCCATGGCCAATAGTAAATATTTGTAAATCAGGTGCTTTTTTCATTTGTAAAACTACTAAATGATTGACTTTTAACCAAATTTGCACCTAAGAAAATGTGATAAATTTAAGTGTTAAAAGCACCAACTGTATTTGCTAGAAAAATCAGCACATTATCGTTTGGTAAAATTGTTTTGGTTGTCTTCCTTACACTACTCACATAGGGCATTCCATTGCTGTCAAACCTATATACTGTTTCCTCCTCCTCATATTCAATTCCCCTAGCTAGTTTTAACAACCCAATCCTTACTGCTTCTTTGAGCCTTTCTCTAAAGTTTATTTCATTTTCTACACAAGCCCTTTTGTATAGTTCGTGAACATCTTGAACAAATCCTCTTCTTTTGCTATCTGGTTTTCTGTTTGGTTGCGCCCAGTATTGAAATGTAGAGTATTTAACACTGTATACTTCACAACATGATTTGATTGTATATTCTCCTAAGCTATAAAGCTCGCATATCTTTCTAGCTCTCCTTAACTTCTCTTCCAAAGATAACTTGTGTTTTTGCGTTTGCTTTTCAGACATTATATAAACATCTACCATCCCATCACTATGTGTGCGTATGAATTTTGTAGGATTACTCTTATCTCTAACGACTATCATGATTAATTTTAATAGCTAGAATAGTTTTATCTGTTTATAGTAACTATCCTCCCTAGTAACCCTCCTTATATGTTCCACTTTTTTTCTTTCTTTATAACGAAGACAAGGCAAGACTATATCTGGGCTATTTGTACAATAAGCATTTCCTTGAATATTGATTATAGGGTGGAGATTTCGCTGAAACTGACCACCCCATTTCGGTTTAAACTGACCACCTATTCCGCTTGAAATTGACCACCTGATTTCGGAGGAAACTGACCAGTTCGAACGATGTCTAAATGCTATGGCGGCAA
>NZ_SSHJ01000019.1 GCF_005925345.1 Pedobacter ureilyticus | reverse complement strand
TAACGAGAAAAAACTTGGTGAGATGAATAGTCGGGATTTGAAAAGGCCATTTTTTTGACCTTAGTCATTTATATCATAAATATAACAATTATTCTTGTCTTTCAAATGTTAAAAGCGATTTCCCTGATCATCACATCAACGGATTATCACATTTAATTAATTTGTGTAAATTTGCATCCTTATAAAAAAAAGAAAATGGGTAAAGCAATTATAAAAACGGTAAAAGGCGATATGACCGTGGACTTCTATGAAAAAGATGCTCCTAAAGCTGTTGCTAACTTTAAGAAATTAGCTAAAGAAGGATTTTATGATGGTGTAACTTTTCACCGTGTAATCCCTAATTTCGTAATTCAAGGTGGTTGTCCAAATTCTAAAGACGGTGCTTCTGGCATGGCTGGTACTGGTGGTCCAGGTTACAAAATTGATTGCGAATTGGATGGCGATAACCAATATCACGATAGAGGTGTGCTTTCTATGGCTCACGCTGGTAGAAACACTGGGGGCTCTCAGTTTTTCGTTTGCCACAGCAGAGACAATACTGCTCACTTAGATCGTAACCATACTTGTTTTGGTAAAGTGGTAGAAAATGTCGACTTGGTTGATGAAATCCGTCAAGGTGATAAAATTTTAACAGTAGAAGTAATTGAAGAATAGACATTAGATTTGAGATGTTAGATTTGAGACAAGTTTCTCACATCTCATATCTCATTTCTCAAATCTTATAAAATATATGAATTTAAGAGGAATTGTATCTGTTTCTGGTAGATCTGGCTTGTTCAAATTAATTGGACAAAATAAAGCAGGCTACGTTTTAGAGAGTTTGGACGAGCAAAAATTAAAGATTATTGCAAACCTTACTAACACCAAATTGGCTTCTTTAGAAGATATCACTATTTATGGAGAAGACGAAGAATTGAAATTAACTGATGTTTTAGCAAATATTGCGGCTACTAAAACTGCTATTCCAGATGCCAAAGCGGATGGTAACACGCTAAGGAAATTCTTTTTAGAAGTAGCTCCAAACCACGATCAAGAGAAGGTTTATGCTTCTGATATGAAGAAAATTTTATCTTGGTACAACTTCTTAAAAGATATGCCTTTGTTTACTGAAGCTGCTCCAGGTGCAGCTGAAGAAGCGCCTAAGGTGGATGATAAAGTTGAGGCTAAGCCTAAAGTTGCTCCTAAAGCAAAGTCGGCCAAGGCACCAACAGCAAAAACATCGGCACCTGCTAAAAAAGCAACCATGCCTACTAAAAGAGGAGCTTAGTTAGCTTTAAATATGTATTAGAAAAAGCACCGATTGGTGCTTTTTTCGTTTACAGAAAATATAATAGTATAGCTACAATAATTACCACAGCTATCATGATGGTTAAATACCTTTGTTCTTTAGAGGTATCGCTTCTAAATCTGTAGTTTCTTTTATAATCTCCTGGTAGTTTCATAATTCCTCCTTTTTAATTAACGGATGATTAGTATAAGTGTTTTCCATAATTATTGCCACAGATACACAGATGTTTTTGATTTATAAATTCTAAAATAATACAAATCTGTATATCAATGACTAAATTTTTTATTCGTGGTGGTAAGGCTCATTTTTCAATATCGTAAAAGCTCTGTAAAGTTGCTCTACAAAAAACAAACGTACCATTTGATGAGAAAAAGTCATGTCTGACAGCGAAATGCTACTATTTGATCTTTTGTAAATGCTTTCATCAAAGCCGTAAGGGCCACCAATAATAAAAACCAAGTTCTGCACACTGCCAACCATTTGCTTGTTGATGTATTGCGAAAACTGAACGGATGTATATTTTTTACCTTTTTCATCTAATAACACCACAGTGTCGCTATTGTTCAATTGTTTAAGTAACAATTCTGCTTCTTTAGTTTTTTGCTGTGCTTCGGTAAGGTTTTTTGTGTTTTTTACATCTGGAATAATTACCATGTTGAAGTTAATGTAATGCTTCAATCTTCCCAAATACTTATCAATGCCTTCGATCAAATATTTATCTTCGGTTTTTCCGATGGCAATTAAGGTAATCTTCATCTAATGGTTGTGTTTTTTATCTTTGCAGCTTAATTCTTCAAATATAATGTTAAATACCGAGCCCGATAGACTAAAAAGTTACGAACAATTAGCAAAAGAACAGCAAACGGAAATTTCTATATTAAAGAAAAAAGTAGATCGACTTTCTTTTGTACGGGTTGCTTTGTTATTAGTAGAAATTGGATTTTTTGTTGGTTTGGTAAGCTCTGAAGGAAATACGGCAAATGCCATTTGGTCTGTATTGCTATTGTTGCCAATTTTTACGTTCGCTGCTGTAGTTAGGCAGCAAAATAAGTTAGAAAAGACTTACAAGTTTCACCAGAATTTGCTTTGGGTTTTCGAGAACGAGATTGCAGTACTACAAGGCAAAACTAATGGATACGATGACGGAACTGCTTTTGAAGATGAAAATCACGCTTATCTTTCTGATTTGGATATTTTTGGTAAATCTTCACTTTATGCTTTAATCAATAGGGGGGCGTCGAAAATTGGCGTAGAAGAATTGGCAAAACATCTGGCAATAGTTAACAACCAAGAAACTATTGTAGAACGACAGAAAGCAATTAAAGAATTAACCCAGCATATTGATACTACTTTCGCTTTTAGAGCTAACTTAAAAGGGCACGAAGTAACTAGGATCGAAGAAATTAAACTGAAATTAGGTGCTCAGTTACTGAAACAAGTTGCCTTTACTTCGAATGGTTTACTGAAGCTTTATGTAAAATTGGTGCCTTATTTAATGGCGTTGCTAGGTTTAGCAGGATTGATTTTTGGTGGCACGTTTTGGAGTGTTTTCGGTTTAGTGGCTTTTGCAAATGCGATGGTTACTTACATTTATTCGAAGCAAATTACCGTAGTATATTATGGTTTTAGCGGTAGTTCTGGTTTGTTAAATAATTATGCCGATGCTATTGAGTGGACCGAAAAACACGATTGGAAAACTACTTACATCAAAAAATTATTTCCTACCAATAAGAAGGTGAGCAGCCACATTAAAAATTTAGCTAAAATTATCGTTGAATTTGATGCAAGGTTGAACTTTTTATTGTATGCTGTCCTTAATTTCTTTTTGTTATGGGATTTGAAATGTTGTATTAAGCTTGGAGATTGGAGCGCAAATGTAGGTAACGAGGTAGCTCAAGGTTTAGATAGGATAGGATATTTCGAAGAACTGATTTCTTTTGCTACGTTAAGCTATAACCACCCAGATTGGGTTTTTCCTGTAATAAGCAATGATTTTTCTTTAGAAGCCCAACATTTAGGGCATCCTTTAATTACACTGCAAAAAAGAGTAAGTAATACCTATACCTTAAAAGCGAACCCCACAGTAGATATCATTACTGGTTCTAACATGGCTGGTAAAAGTACATTTCTTCGTACGGTTGGCATTAACATGGTGTTGGCTTACGCAGGTGCACCAGTTTGCGCAAAGCGGATGGATTTATCTATTTTCCGTTTGTTAACTTACATGCGTATTAAGGATAACTTAATTGAAAGTACTTCAACTTTTAAGGCCGAACTGAACCGTTTGAAAATGATATTGAGTGAAGTGGAGTTACATCCAAATGCTTTTGTATTAATTGATGAAATGTTGCGAGGAACCAATAGTAAAGATAAGTTTGATGGTTCTAAAGCCTTTATCGAAAAGCTAATTAAAATTAAAACGCCTACACTTTTCGCAACTCACGATTTGCAGCTTTCAGAATTAGAACAAGTGCATCCCACTTCGGTACGTAATTTTCATTTTGATATTCAGTTGGTAGGTAATGAGATGGAATTTGATTACTTGATTAAACAAGGTCCTTGTACCAAATTTAATGCAACGATATTGCTGAAACAGATTGGTTTAGGTTAAAAGTTCAAAGTGAAAAGTTTTAAGTCCGCAAGTCGGTAAGTTTTACGCAATACTTATTACCTAAAACTTACAACGTATCACCTCTTAAAAACTTAACTTTAATTTAATCCAAGCGTCCCAATTATTTACTTTATTTGATACGATGCACAGTAGCGATTTTGGTAAGGATTTTTTATGGGGTGTGGCGACTGCAGCTGCCCAAATTGAAGGTGCCGCCAATTCGTATGGTAAAGGCCCTAGCATTTGGGATACCTTCGCTAAACGCACAGGAAAAACTAAAAAAGGTCACAATCCGAGTGAAGCCTGCGACTTTTACCATCGTTACCAAGAAGACATTGCTTTGGTTAAAACTTTAGGTTTTAAGGTTTTTCGCTTTTCCATAGCCTGGGCACGTATATTTCCTCTCGGCAGAGGCCAAATAAATCAAGATGGGATTAGGTTTTACAATAATGTAATAGACGAATGTCTGAAGTTAGATTTAATCCCAATGGTAACACTTTACCACTGGGATTTACCCGAATCTTTGTCTAAAGAAGGTGGCTGGACTGCCTTTGGTATTAACGCTTGGTTTAACGAATACGTGGCTTTTTGTGCTAAAGAGTATGGCAATAAAGTAAAACACTGGGTTGTAATTAACGAACCTTTTGGCTTCACTTCTTTGGGCTATATGTTGGGGGTTCATGCACCCGGACAAACTGGTGTACACAATTTTTTTGACGCAGCTTTACATACCGCAATAGCGCAAGCAGAAGGAGCTAAAATTTTAAGAGCAGAAGTTAAGAATGCGATAATTGGGACCGCCTTTTCTTGCTCTGAGATTGTTCCATACACGCAATCAGCACAAGATTTGTTGGCAGCCAAACGCACAGATGCATTAATGAACCGTTTTTTCTTAGAACCGGTTTTGGGTATGGGCTTTCCTACTGCCGATTGGGAAGTATTGGAGAAATTTGCGATTAGCCACTCTACCTGGCGTTACCAAGAGCGAATGAAGTTTGATTTCGATTTTATCGGCCTGCAAAATTACTTTCCTTTGGTGATTAAATACAATGCATTTATCCCGGTAGTGCAAGCTTGGGAGGTAAAGGCAAAAAATAGGCGGGCGCCACATACTGCTATGGGCTGGGAAATTAATGCAAATAGCTTTTACCGCATCATTAAACAGTTTGCCGCATATCCGCAAGTGAATAATATTATGGTTACCGAAAATGGCGCTTATTTTCAAGACCATTTGGTTGATGGTAAAGTTAACGACCAAGCAAGAATTCACTATTTTAAAGCTTATTTGGCGGCAATGCTAAAAGCTAAAAATGAAGGTGTAAATATCACTGGTTATTTGGCATGGACATTAATGGATAATTTTGAATGGGCAGAAGGTTATCAAGCTCGCTTTGGACTAGTGCACAACGATTTCAAAACGCAACAGCGTACCATTAAACAATCTGGTTATTGGTGGCAAGATTTTTTATCACTGTAAATTCGCTATATTTATACAAATGAGCGATAAAATTATAGTTTACAGTACTTTTTATAATCCAATCGAAGCCAGTATCATCAAAGCGAAATTGGAAGATGCTGGCATTCCGTGCTTCTTAACAGATGAGAATGTAGCAACCATCAATCCGCTTTTTAACCAAGCGATAGGAGGTGTTAAGCTAAATGTTTTTGAAAAAGACGTAGCGCAAATTAGTACTTTACTGGCAGATGATTTGGAGCTAGAAGTGCCTGAAATAGAGGCTGAACAACATGACGACAAGATTGTTTGTAAACAATGTGGCTCTACTAATGTTAGCTATGGTTTGGCAACTAAAAACAAGCATAGTTGGTGGGTAGCTGTGCTGTCTATTTTAATGGCTGTTTATCCTTTTAAAGCAAATAAGTGTTATCATTGTTATAAGTGTGGTCACGAATTTAATTAAATCTTATGGCAGAAAATAAAATAGTAGTTTATAAAACTTTCGAAAACCCAATGGAGGCAAATATTGTTAAGAGTCGTTTGTTAGATGCGGGTTTTGAGTGTTTTCTTACAGGCGAAAACGCAGCTTTGGTTTATCCAGTTTTTGATATCTCGATAAGCGGTGTGCAATTGCATGTTTTCGAAAAAGATGTACCTGCGATTAATCAGTTTTTAACTGAAGATGGAGCTTTGGAAGGATTGTAAAGTAGAGGTCAGGGACCAGTTACAAATAAAAATCCCAACTAGCTTTAAACTAATTGGGATTTTTGTGTTCCCTCTCCTTGGGAGAGGGTTGGGGAGAGGCTTATTGTGCAGCTTTAGCAGCAGCTTCTCTTCTGATGATGTTTAATGCGCCACCAGCCTTGAACCACTCAATTTGTTGTTCGTTATAACTGTGATTTACTTCAAATTGCTCCGTAGAACCATCTGCATGATGTAAAACTAAAGTCAATGGTTTGTTAGGTGCAAATTCAGTTAAACCAAGGATGTCAATGGTGTCATCCTCTTGGATTTTATTATAATCTTCCTTGTCTGCAAAGGTTAAACCCAGCATTCCTTGTTTTTTTAAGTTGGTTTCGTGAATACGGGCAAAAGATTTTACCAAAACCGCACGTACGCCCAAGTGACGAGGCTCCATAGCTGCATGTTCACGAGATGAGCCTTCTCCATAGTTTTCGTCACCAACTACAATTGAGCCAATGCCTTCTGCTTTATAAGCACGCTGTGTTGCGGGAACCGGACCATACTCGCCAGTCAATTGGTTTTTAATATTGTCTGTACTATCGTTAAAATAATTTACCGCACCAATCAACATGTTGTTAGAAATGTTATCTAAGTGGCCACGGAATTTTAACCAAGGGCCAGCCATAGAAATATGGTCGGTAGTACACTTGCCTTTAGCTTTAATTAATAATTTCAAGCCTTTTAGATCTGTACCTTCCCAAGGAGCGAAAGGATCTAGCAGTTGCAAACGGTGCGAAGTAGGAGAAACAGCAACCTCTACATTAGAACCATCTTCTGCCGGCGCTTGGTAGCCCGCATCTTCTACGGCGTAACCTTTTTCTGGCAGTTCCCAGCCGTTTGGTTCGTCTAATTTTACTTGCTCGCCTTTATCGTTAGTTAACGTATCTGTAAGTGGGTTAAAACGTAAATCGCCAGCAATAGCTAAGGCAGCCACAATTTCTGGAGATGTTACGAAAGCGTAGGTATTTGGATTGCCATCGGCACGTTTAGCAAAGTTTCTATTAAATGAGTGCACGATGGTGTTTTTTTCGGCCTTTTCTGCACCTGTTCTGTCCCACATACCAATACACGGACCACAAGCATTGGTAAAGATAGTCGCATCTAAGTCAGTAAAAGTAGCTAACAAACCATCTCGGTCTGCCGTGTAGCGCACCTGCTCAGAACCAGGATTGATACCAAATTCGGCTTTTTTACCTAAACCTTTTGCTGTAGCTTGTTTGGCAACAGAAGCCGCACGAGATAAATCTTCGTAAGATGAGTTGGTGCAAGAACCAATCAATCCCCATTCTACTTTAGTTGGCCACCCGTTAGCTTCTGAAACTTGTTTCATTTGCGAAATGGGGGTAGCTAAATCTGGCGTAAAAGGGCCATTTAGGTAAGGCTCTAATTCATCTAAGTTAATTTCAATTAATTGATCGAAGTATTTTTCAGGCTGAGCATACACTTCGGCATCGCCGGTTAGGTGTGCAGCAACAGCATTCGCTGCATCAGCAACATCTGCACGGTTAGTGGCACGTAAATAGCGCTCCATGCTCTCATCGTAACCGAAGGTAGAGGTTGTGGCACCAATTTCGGCACCCATATTACAGATCGTACCTTTGCCTGTACAGCTAAGGTTAGTGGCGCCGTCGCCAAAATATTCGACAATAGCGCCCGTACCGCCTTTTACGGTTAAAATACCAGCCACTTTTAAAATTACATCTTTAGCAGAAGTCCAACCGTTTAATTTGCCAGTTAACTTTACGCCAATTAATTTCGGGAATTTAAGTTCCCAAGGTAGGCCCGCCATTACATCGCACGCATCGGCACCACCAACACCAATTGCTAACATCCCTAAACCACCCGCATTTACGGTATGGCTGTCAGTACCTATCATCATTCCGCCTGGAAAAGCATAGTTTTCTAAAATTACCTGGTGGATAATTCCCGCACCTGGTTTCCAGAAACCAATGCCATATTTATTAGAAACCGATGAAAGAAAATCAAAAACTTCTGCGCTCTCTGTTTTGGCATGGGGTAAGTCGATTTCTGCACCTAATTTAGCAGTGATTAGGTGATCACAATGTACCGAAGAAGGAACTGCAACTTTAGGTCTGCCGGCTTGCATAAACTGCAATAAAGCCATTTGGGCTGTAGCATCTTGCATTGCCACCCTGTCTGGGGCAAAATCTACATAGTCTACACCTCGGGTAAATGCTTTATTGGATTTTCCGTCCCAAAGGTGCGCATATAATATCTTCTCTGAAAGTGTTAAAGGCCTACCAACCAGTTCACGAGCTGCATCTACGCGTTCGCCAAAAGTTGCATAAACCTTTTTGATCATTTCTATATCAAAAGCCATATTTTATTTATTAAAATTATTGTTAATAACGATGTTATCTAAATTAAACAATTTTTAACAGACTTGTTTTTTAGTTTTGTCAATTTATCTTATTTAAAAACATTCTATGAAAGTTTACACTATTGAATGTGTATTTTAAGTTCAACGGAATTGCGTTTGTTTAATGTGTTCTATGCGTTTTAACTTCTGGCAAATTTAACCAAAGAGGTTAAGTCGTTTTTGTCTCCCAATTTTACGGCCTTAATGTAAATATTTCTAATTTCTGCACTGCTGTTTTCTCGATTGTTTTTGCCCCAAGTGAATGGTTTTAATCCGAATATTTTTTCAGCGATAATGTCAGCCATTACTCGGCTATGTCTTCCATTTCCGTTAGCAAAACAATGAATAGAAACTAAGCGATGTTTAAAACGTATGGCAATTTCATCTGCGGGGTAGCTTTGCTTTTTTACCCAAAAAAGTACGTCATCTAAAAGATACTTTAAGTCAATGCTTATTTTAAATGGAGCCACTCCAATGTTTTTTTCTGTAGTTCTGAATTTTCCAGCCCATTTCCATACATTTTTATACATGCGAGCATGCACTTCTTTAATAAAGGCTTCAGAAAATATCTTTTCGGGTTTCCATTTTCTGCCCATTATCCAAAGCAGCGCTTCTTCAATATTTTGTTGCTCAAGCTCATCTAATTCGGCTTTGGTAGAAACAGATAGCACTTTTAGATCTTCGATTTCCTCTGGGTCTAACGCTGTTTGTCCGTATTCGTATTTTAGGTTTAATCCCATAACGCTTTAGGCATTTCTTGAAGGATAGCTTCTTTACGTTTTTTTACAGCATATAGAGCCTGTTTTTCATTTACCTGTTGGTTTTCTAAAGCCATATTTTGTGAAGTTCGCTCAACAATATTTAACGCTAATTCGTTTGCCTTACGTTCTATTAGTGCTGTTAAAGAGTCGTCTTTTGGAACCAAGGCATACACCAATTGCATATCCATTGCTTGTGCTACATCTTGTAACGATTTTAAGGTTATGGCCATTTCTTGTTCGCGTTTCTCCATACCTTGTATATTTTGCTTGCTTACTTGTAGGCGATTTGCTAATTGCTCTAAAGACATGCCTAATGTAGTGCGAATTGCTTTTATCCAACCATTAATAGGGCGCCCAGATTGTTGAAGCTCCTTATACTCCTCCAGTTTTTTGCTTAATTGCGTGATTTGTAGTTCTTTTTTCATTTTAAAAATCAATCTATAGCTTTACAAATATATAAATAAATCAATTTAAAGATTAACTTTTCTTAATAAAAGTCAATTTATAAGTTTATAAAAAGTGTTTTTTGTCAATTTAAAAATTGACTTTATAATTTTTTCTATATGCTTTTAAAACCGACTTTTATTTGAATTAAGATCTAATTCGATATTACTTGGTAATTATATACCACTTACACGAAACTTATTTCAAAGTAATTGGAATTAAATTATAAAATATAAGAGTAAAGAAAAGAGGCCATTCCAATAAAGTGGAATGGCCTCGATATATTTAAAAAGTGTTCTAACTATTGTTTCGTAGAGATAGGTGTAAACTTAGTTAAGTTAATACCGTCTACCGCTGCTTTATATTCATCGATATTTGGAATACGACCTAAGATAGCAGAAAGAACAACTACCGGTGTAGACGCTAATAATGACTCTCCTTTTTTTCCGTCTCTGTCTTCTACTACACGGCCTTGGAATAAACGTGTGGAAGTGGCCATTACCGTATCTCCTTTGGCTGCTTTTTCCTGGTTACCCATACATAAGTTACACCCAGGGCGCTCTAAGTACATAATGTTTTCGTACTCGGTACGTGCTGTACTCTTTGGCAAAGCATCGCTAAACTCAAATCCAGAGTACTTTTGTAAGTATTCCCAGTCACCTTCTGCCTTTAACTCATCAATGATGTTGTAAGTAGGAGCGGCAACTACTAATGGTGCTTTAAATTCTACTTTGCCCGTCTGTGTTTCTACATTTTTAAGCATTTGTGAAACAATTTTCAAGTCGTCTTTATGCACCATGCAAGAACCTACGAAACCAAGATCAACTTTTTTATCGCCACCATAGTAAGTTAAATCTCTGATGGTATCGTGAGTGTAGCGCTTAGAAACGTCAGCGTTGTTTACATCTGGATCGGCAATCATCGGTTCGTTGATGAGATCTAAATCAATCTCAACTTCGGCATAATACTTAGCATTATCATCAGGCTTTAAAGCAGGTTTGATACCTGTTTTAATTTCTTCGATACGTTTGTTCGCTTTATTAATCAAACCTTGTAAAACTTGGTTATGGTTGTCCATTCCCTTGTCTATCATGATTTGGATACGGCTTTTTGCAATTTCCAATGAAGCGATTAAAGTATCGTCTTGAGAAATACAGATCGAAGCTTTTGCTTTCATTTCTGCAGTCCAGTCTGTAAATGTAAATGCTTGGTCGGCTAATAAAGTACCAATATGTACCTCGATGATACGACCTTGGAATACGTTTTCGCCATCAAACTGTTGCAACATTTGTAGTTGCGTAGCATGAACCACATCACGGAAGTCCATGTGAGGTTTCATTGTGCCTTTAAAAGTTACTTTAACTGATTCCGGGATAGGCATAGAAGCCTCGCCGGTGGCTAAAGCTAAAGCTACGGTGCCCGAGTCTGCTCCAAAAGCCACGCCTTTAGACATCCTTGTGTGCGAATCGCCCCCAATGATGATTGCCCATTCGTCGATAGTGATGTCATTCAAAACTTTGTGGATTACATCGGTCATTGAATGATATTCGCCTTTAGGGTCGCGAGCGGTGATTACACCAAACTCGTTCATGAACTTCATTAATTTAGGAATGTTAGCTTGCGCTTTTTTATCCCAAACCGATGCCGTGTGGCAACCTGATTGATAAGCGCCATCAACAATTGGGGAAATTACTGTTGCAGCCATTGCCTCTAATTCTTGAGCGGTCATTAAACCTGTAGTGTCTTGCGAGCCTACAATGTTTACCTCTACACGAACGTCGGAGCCTGCATGTAGCACTTTGCCTTGTGCTACACCAACCGCATTTTTATTAAAGATTTTTTCTACAGCAGTTAAACCTTGACCTTCAATAGAAACTTCTTTGGCAGGGGCAAATACAGAAGCCGCTTCAACGTCTAAAGTTCTAGCTGCAAAAGTTTGGATTTTTTTACCAAATACGATGGCGTAAGAACCGCCAGCTTTGATAAACTCCATTTTTTGCGGAGTTAAAGCTTTAGAAATATCAATTAATTCTTGATCGCCGTTGTATAGTTTTTTTGTTTTAGTATTGATGGTAAGTACTGTTCCAGTAGCAACAGAATAAACCTCTTCTAAAATCGGCTCATCGTTTTCATTACGGATAACATTGCCATTTTCGTCGGTTTTCTTTACCCAGTTTTTAAGGTCGATACCAATACCGCCAGTTACATCTACTGTAGTTAAAAAGATTGGAGAAATGCCATTTGTACCACCAACAATTGGCGCAATATTTACAAAAGGAACGAAAGGGCTTGAGCGTTTGCCTGTCCATAATGCTACGTTGTTTACACCCGACATACGAGAAGAACCTACACCCATAGTTCCTTTTTCGGCCACGAGCATTACGCTTTTATCTGGATGTTGTTCCTGCAAAGCTTTGATTTGTTCTTGAGCTTCTGGAGTGATCATGCACTTTCCATGTAATTCGCGATCGGAGCGAGAGTGTGCCTGGTTACCCGGAGATAGCAAATCTGTAGAGATATCTCCCACTCCAGCCACAAAAGTTACCACTTTAATTTCTTCGGCCACTTCTGGAAGTTTGGTAAAAAATTCTGCCTTTGCATAGCTTTCCAAAATATCTTTCGCAATTTCATTGCCGTTATGGTAAGCCTCTTTCAATCTATCGGTGTCCGCATCGTACAAAAATACTTGCGTTTTTAGTACTTGTGCCGCTTTTTTTGCGTTGTCTCCGTTATCGGCTAGGGCAATATCTAATAAAACTTTGATAGAAGGTCCGCCTTTCATGTGCGATAGCAATTCGAACGCAAAGTCTGGTGTGATTTCTGCAACCACAGTTTGGCTTGAAATAATTTCTTTTAAGAACTCTGCCTTCACGCCAGCTGCCCCCGTGGTTCCTGGCAAAGTGTTGTAAATAAAAAAATTAACAGCATCAGCTCTGTTGATGTTGTTAACACTTTTAATTTGGTCGATGATTTCGCTCAATAATTCGGCGCTATCAATAGGTTTTGGATGAAGACCTTGTGCTTTTCTGTCTTCGATTTCTTGAATATAATCGTTGTAAATGCTCATCTTAGATGGGTTGTTTTTTTGCTAAAAGCTAATGAACAATTGAGAGCTCGCTTTTTGGCAAAAAGGAACAATGGTTTGTATATTAAATTTGTGTTTGTTTATGATTAAAATAGTTCAATTTTTAATCCAAACAAAAATACAAAAATCAACCTTTAAATACAATTTAAACGGGCGATTATCTTAGACTTTACAGTGTTAAAGTAGGGCGAACAATTGAAGTTTACAAATGATAAACAGTTCGTATTTGTAAATATGGTTAAAGCACATCGTTTTACTTCTTCGCCAAATTTTTTAATTCCTTTTTTGTCATCTCTTTTTGGATGATTTCTGGTGTAATTGCAGAACTGTAATATTTTTGACTAGTTAAAATTCCATTCGAGTTTTCTATGGTAGAAAAATAAGGAGTAATGAAGCCATAAAGACTTTCACTGTCTTTAGAATCTGTGTTTTTATTGCTGCCGAAATTTGCAGATTTTAAATAGGTAATCATTAACGAAATGCCATAGCGCTCGTTTGTGATGTCGTTCATTCCTAGTGGTGTGCCAGGAAATACAGTTTGCCCTTCTTTTACGAAAATGCCTTTCTTAAAACCTTTGTAATTTGCTAGGGTGCCATCGGCATGCTCTACAATTACCGTATTTACTTTGCTGGTGTATTTTACATCTTTGGTGTCTTGGTCATAAACATCAGATACGCTAACTACAATCCCTTTTCTTATAGCGGTTACGGTGTCGGCTTCTTCTGTATAGAACCGATAAGCTTTCCAATCGGCTGGAGCAGTAGCACCAAAGTAAGTTGCTCTTAAAAAGCTAGATTCTATTGCTCTGGTTTTTTTCCCGTTGCCATAAGGCAGTGCATATACAAAAAGTGGATTAAATTTAGGGTTCAATTCGCCCCGAATAAAGCTGTAGCTATAAGAATAGCTAATTCCCTGGTTCTTGTTGTCGGGTGTTAGCGTGAGGAAGTTGTCGCCACTGTGTTTTACTTTGTAGGCTGGTTCGCCTGCGCTACTGGTGTTAGACAATTCTCTGAAGTTTAAAACAACGGTATAGGTGCCTGGAGATGATTTTTCGGCGGTAAGCGTTACGCTTTTATCGTCGTTTCTTTTGCTGCTTACTGTTAGTTCCTTTTCTTGAGCACTTAATGAAAATGTAAGTAGGACATTAGAGAGCAATAAAATAGATTGAAATAATTTCATAATTAAGTTTGATTAAAAAGCTAAAATAATGGTTGTTTGTGATCTTAATGTTAAGGATGAGAAAAAACTGCTAAATCCACAATTTAAACTTAAATTATTTGTAGTCATTTTTAAAGGTCATCAGAAGAACGTCTGTAAGCTAAGTCTTGATGATGTAATCTGCTACAAGGTTTTAAACCCATAACCTTCTTTCAACAGAAATTCAATAGCTCTTGGTAAAGCATACTCGAGCCGATCCCAAGCTTTTAAACTATCGTGAAATACAATGATAGAACCATTTCTTGTATTTTTAACTACATTTTGGTAACACTTTTCTGAAGAAAGATTGATGTCGAAATCGCCACTTAGCACATCCCACATTACTATTTGAAGTTGTGAGTTGCGGGTTGCGGGTTGCGAGTTTATATGTTCTAAGTCTTGCGCCGAATTGAGTGTTGAGCGGTAGGTCGTGTTTTGTGGGTTTCTGGTAACTGGTAACTCATAACTCGCAACCAATTGCCTGATTTGGCTTTTCTTAATCCTTCCATACGGTGGGCGAAACAAATTGGTGCCGGTTAATTCTTGGCATTTCCAAAAATTATTTACGTAAGTTTTGTCATCGGTTTTCCAGCCTTTTAAATGATTGTAAGTATGGTTGCCAATGGCGTGGCCTTCGTTTTTAATGCGTTCAAATACTTGCGGATGCTTTTGTATGTTATCGCCAATACAAAAAAAAGTAGCTTTAATGCCAAAGCTATTTAAGGTATTTAATACAAAATCTGTAACATTTGGTATTGGTCCATCGTCAAAGGTAAGGTAAACGATTTTTTCTTTGGTATCTTTACGCTCTCTATTCCAAATTAAATTGGGGTAAAACCATTTAAGAAAAAAAGGTGGCCTAACGGTGTACATGCTGTAAAAGTAATATTTAAGGTGTGTACTTTAAAATTTACAGAAAACCAGCTGCTGTTTATTTATAATTGTGAACTAAATTTATGAGACAATCTTCCAAAATAAACTTTTTGTTTGCGGCATTTGCCCTGTCTATGACTGGCTTTACAGCCTCTGCTCAAGAAGTAATTACCATTCAGCAGGCGGTAGAGAAAACGCTAAGTAATAACTTGCAGGTTAAACAGGCTATATTTAGTGCGGCTTTAAGCGATGAGAATTTTAAGCAATCTAAAAACGCTTTGTTGCCCAGCTTAAATGCAAACGCTAGTGGTAACCGAAATTTTGGGCGTAGTATCGACCCTTCTACCAATCAATTTATCAGCCAGCAATTTAACTCTGCTAATGGTAGTTTATCCGCTAGCGTAGATTTATTTGCTGGAGGACAAAAAGTTAATCAGATTAAACAGAATAAACTTTTGCTGGCCGCAGATAAAACCAATGTTGAAAAAATAAAGAATGATTTGATTTTGCAGGTAGTTACCTCTTATATGCAAATTTTATTTAATAAGGATTTGTTAAAGGCTGCACAACAACAGTTAGAAGTAGCCAAGCAAACCTTAAATCAGCAGCAACAATTGCTAGATGTAGGTAACAAAACCCTAGCCGATATTTCACAATCAAAATCTCAAGTTGCGGTTTCTGAGCTTGAAGTTACCAATGCGCAAAATAATTTAAGCATCTCTTACCTTACTCTTAACCAATTGATGGAATTGCCATCTGACAATAAGTTTGAAGTGCAAGCACCGATAGTTGATGCGATAGCTATCGCAAAAAATACTTACAGTGCGCCAGAGGTAGTTTCTATCGCGATGAATGCTTTTCCTGATATTAGGTTGGCTTCTTTAAGAGCTCAGGCAGCAGAAAAAGCCATTGATGTTGCAAGAGGAACTTATTATCCCCGTTTATCATTTGGTGGCGGCGTAGGTTCCAACTATTCTAGCATAAAACCAAAAGTAACAGAAGTAAATAATGGTCTTAAAGAGGTTGTTATTGGAAAAGTACAAGGTACGCAACAAGCCGTTGTAAATGAAGTTCCAGATATCCTGAGAACTTTGTCCAATTATAGCTTTGGCTCGCAGATTCAAGACAACTTTAACCAGTTTATTGGATTTAGTCTCTCTATTCCAATTTTTAATGGTTTTCAAGCTCGTTCAAATGTGAGAAGAGCAAAAATCAATTACCAGAATGCTCAAGTTGATGAACAGCTTTCTAAAAACAATCTCAATAAAGTTATTTTTCAGGCAGTTGCTGATTTAAGAGCTGCAGAAAGTAGATACCAATCTACAACCAACGCTTTTGCAGCACAGAAAGATGCATTTTATGTGATTGAGCAACGCTATAATGTTGGTTTAGCCAACTCGGTAGAGTTTAGTACGGCGCAAACAAATAGAAACAAAGCCGAAATTGATATGATACAGGCTAAATATGATCTGTTGTTCAAATCAAAAGTGATAGATTATTATTTAGGCAAACAAATTGTATTTTAAGTAGTAAACATTAAAGAATAAACCACAACTTGTCCTACCTTATTACGGATAAGCATATTAAATAATTATGAAGTTAAAACACATTTTAATAGGCGCAGTAGCTGTGATACTGCTGATCGTTGTCTTAAAAGTTACAGGTGTAATTGGTAAAGAGAACGCGGAAAAAGTGACGGTAGAAAAAGTAGGAGATAAAACGGTAATAGAAACGGTAACCGCAAGTGGGAAAATACAACCAGAAACAGAAGTTAAACTAAGCTCCGAAGTTTCTGGAGAAGTAACCGAGCTTTTGGTAAAGGAAGGCGATGTGGTAAAGAAAGGGCAGTTGCTTTGTAAAGTGCGTCCAGATATTTTACAATCTAGCTACGAGCGTACAGTTGCTTCTTATAATGCACAAAAAGCAAGTGTAGCTTCGGCACAACAACAATTGGTACAAGCAGAAGCCAACTTCGTAAATGCAGAGGCAACCTACAAACGTAATGTGGAGTTGTTCAATAAAAAAGTAATATCGGCAGCAGAATTTGATAATGCTAAAGCAACTTACTTGACTGCAAAATCTACCTTGGCCAGCGCAAAAGAAGGTGTAACTGGTGCTAAGTTTAACTTAGAGCAAACTGGTGCAAGCGTTAAAGAAGCAGGTGCGAACTTAGCAAGAACCACTATTTATGCTCCAGTTGACGGGGTAGTTTCTAAGCTTTCAATTGAGCTTGGCGATCGTATTTTGGGTACTTCGCAAATGGCAGGTACAGAGATTATGCGTATTTCTAACTTAACCAGTATGGAGGTAAATGTAGATGTGAACGAGAATGACATTAACCGAGTGAGCTTAGGCGATAGCGCTACCGTAGAAGTAGATGCCTTTGCTGGTAAAAAATTTAGAGGTTTGGTAACCGAAATTGCTAGTTCGTCTACTGCGGTAGGTACGGCCACCACTTCGGTAGATCAGGTAACTAACTTCTCTGTAAAAGTGAGATTATTGGCAGAATCATATAACTCTGTGAAAGGTGGCGCTAAAGATTTGCCATCGCCATTTAGGCCAGGGCTTTCGGCAACGGTTGATATTGAAAGCGAAACGGTAAAAGGAATGGCAGTGCCGATACAGGCAGTTTTTACTGATACCAAGTCTGATGACAATAAGGGAACTTCGCAAGAAGATGCGGAAAAACAAAAAAGCAAGCTTAATGATAAGCAGGTGAAGCAATATGTTTACTTGTTTGATGCGAAAGCTTCTACAGTTAAAAAAGCAGAGGTAACCACAGGTATTCAGAACGATCAGTTTATTATTGTAAAAACAGGACTTAAAGCGGGGCAAGAAATCGTATCTGGACCTTATTCTGCTATACAAAATAAACTTAAAGATGGCTTAAAAGTAGAAAAAACCACTAAGGATAAGCTTTTTACTTCTGGAGATAAAAAGTAAGCGCCACAAATCATAATATTTAATTATTTTTGCAAAGGTTTAAAGAAGTGCATATCGCATTTTTTTAAACCTTTTGTTTTTACCCCTTGTTTAGAAGGATAACTAGCCTAATTAATATAGATATGAGTGCACCTAAGATAGCCATGATTGGTGGTGGAAGTTGGGCAACGGCCATTATCAAAATGCTTTCCGATAATGAAAAAGATAAAGAGATTTTTTGGTGGATGCGGAATGAAGAAGCTATAGCGCATATTAGAAACTACAAACACAATCCGAGTTATTTAAGTGCGGTTGAGATAAAACTGAAATCAGAAAATGTTTCTTCAGACATTGCTCAGATCATTTCCGAAGCCGACTGTGTGATACTGAACGTGCCAGCTGCATTTCTGAGAGATACGCTTAAAGATATTACGCCATCACAGTTTAAAGGAAAGAAAGTAATCTCGGCAATTAAAGGAATTGTACCAGAAGATAACTTAATTATTGGCGACTTTTTACATGAGAAATACGAATTGCCTTATGAAGATATTTTAGTAATTAGTGGGCCTTGCCATGCAGAAGAGGTGGCTTTAGAAAAGCTTTCTTACTTAACCATTGCTTGTACCGATGTAAATGTAGCAGCTAAATTTGCTGGATATTTGAATACTCGATACATCAAAACTAATATTTCTGATGATATTTTTGGAACAGAGTATGCTGCGGTATTGAAAAACATCTACGCGGTGGCTAGTGGAATTTGTCATGCTGTTGGCTACGGTGATAATTTTCAGGCGGTACTCATCTCAAATGCCATCCGCGAAATTGAAAGGTTTGTTGGCGTAGTGCATCCAATAGCAAGAGATATCAAAGAATCTGCCTATCTAGGCGATTTGATGGTTACCGCCTATTCGCAATTTAGTAGAAATAGAACTTTTGGTAACATGATAGGAAAGGGCTACACCGTAAAATCGGCCCAGTTGGAAATGAATATGATTGCCGAAGGTTACTATGCGGCAAACTCTATGCACTTGATTAACGAGAAATATAAAGTAGATATGCCGATTTGCGAAGCTGTTTATCAAATTTTATATGAACGAAAATCTCCTCATGTAGAGATGAAGTTGCTAACTGAAAAGTTGAGTTAACATACGCATATTTAAAACATCAAACCAAATTCATTTTTTATTTGTTCTCTACTCATCATAAACTTAATAAGATGAAAAAGAGATATTTATTAGGCTTAGCCGCTATGTTTGTGGCGGCCTTATTTGCAACAAATGTTAATGCCCAAGAAAAGAAAACAGAAGTAGGTAAGGCAATACAAAAAACTGGTAAGGCTGTAAAAAAGGGGGCTGCCACAGTAGGTAATAAAACAGCAGAAGTTGCAGTTAAAGGCGGAGCTAAAGTAGTTGACCAGACTTATAAAGGTAAGATGGCGCCAGATGGCTCTAATGTTTACATTGATGGTAAAAACCGAAAATATTACATTAATAAAAAAGGAGCTAAAATTTATTTGAAAGCTAGCCAAATTAGAACTAGGCCAGTTCAATAGCTGGCACTTTACAATGCGATTCCCGGTAGGTGGCTAAAACTGCAAACTCCAATAAAACAACAATGCCCCGAAAATTTCGGGGCATTGTTGTTTTATTGTGAACTTAAAACTAAGATCTACGTCTAGAACGTTCTCCGCCTTCACGTCTTCCGCTACCAGCGCTTCTTTCTTCACGACTACGGCCAGAGAAATCTCTGAAACCACCTTCGCTACCGCCGCCAGAGCGTTCTCCACGTCTTCCGCTGCCAGAACGCTCACCGCCTCTTCTGTCGCCTCTACGCTCACCGCCACCGTAACCACCGCTTCTTCTCTCTCCACCATTTCCACCTCTATAGCCGCCGCCACTTCTTCTTTCACCGCCTCTGCCAACAGGAGCTTCGCCACTTTTTTCAATTCTAACTTCTCTACCGTTGTATTGTACGTCTTTAAAGTTAGCCAAAAGCGTTTCAGCTACAGCACTTTCTACCTCTACGAAAGAGAAAACACCTTTTAGGTCAATTTTACCTACGGCTTTTCCGCTAATCTTACCATTATTGCAAACGAAGCTTAATAAGTCGCCTCTGGTAAATTCGTCTACCGAGCCAACATTAATAAACAAACGTGAGTAACCTGCTTCGGCACCTCTACCTCCTCTTTCACCACGCTCGCCGCGTTCTCTTCTGTCACCGCGTTCGCCTCTTTCAAAACGATCGTCAGCACTTAAGTTAAGGTCTGGTGCGTTTTGGTAGTATTCTAAGAAACGATTAAACTCTAACGAAGCAAATTTCTTGATTACATCCTCTTTGCTCAAATCGGCAAATTCGTCGTTAATTCTCGACATATATTTGTCGATTTGCTCCTCGTTTACTTCTACATTGTGTACACGGTGAATTAATCCGAACAATTGTTTTTCGCAAACATCAAAACCGGTTGGTAATTCTGCCTTTGTAAATTGTTTACCAATAATTCTTTCAATCTGGCGTATTTTTCCGGTTTCTTTAGCATTGATGATGCAGATAGAAACACCAGTTTTACCAGCACGACCAGTACGGCCAGAGCGGTGGGTGTAACTTTCAATTTCATCAGGCAATGCATAATTAATTACGTGCGTAACGTTGTTTACATCGATACCACGAGCAGCAACATCAGTAGCAATTAACAATTGCATGTTACGATCACGGAAACGTTGCATTACCTTATCACGTTGTTGTTGAGATAAATCTCCGTGTAAAGCATCAGCATTGTAACCATCTTTAATTAAATGCTCGGCAACATCTTGTGTATCCATTTTAGTTTTACAGAATACTACTGCAAAAATATCTGGATTATAATCTACAATACGTTTTAAGGCTGCATATTTATCACGAGCTTTTACAATGTAATACTCATGTTCAATGTTTACGTTACCAGTGTTTTTTGTGCCCATGGTTAACTCTACAGGATTTTCCATGTAGTTTTTAGCTATCCTGCGAACCTCAGGAGGCATCGTTGCAGAGAATAACCATGTTTTTTTATCGTCTGGTGTGGTCGATAAAATGTCGTTGATGTCTTCTTGGAAGCCCATATTTAACATTTCATCTGCCTCATCCAATACTACATATTTAACGTTAGTAAAATCAATGGCTTTACGGCCAATAATATCTAACATACGGCCGGGCGTGGCCACTACAATTTGTACGCCATTGCGTATTTCGCGTAGTTGTTGCATAATGTTAGCGCCACCGTAAACGGCAACCACGTGTGCATTCTGCGTGTTTTTAGAGAAATTTTTGATGTCGTTTGCAATCTGCAGACATAGCTCACGCGTTGGGCACAAAATTAGTGCCTGCGGTTTATTGCTCTTAAAGTCTATTAATTCTAACAGCGGCAAACCAAATGCGGCTGTTTTTCCTGTTCCTGTTTGGGCCAAACCAACAAAGTCGTTACTACCTTCTAACAGTACAGGAATAGATTGCTCCTGAATAGGCGTAGGATTTTCGAATCCTAGCTCTTTTACGGCATTAACAACGTCATCACTTATCCCCAATTTACTAAATGGGTTTATCATTATAACATTTTTTATTAAGGCGCAAAGGTACGGTTAATAATTGGTATTTTATTGATGGTTAAGTAAATAGTTTTTTGTTTAATAAATTGGAAATAAGAAAGTTAAATATCAATACGCTTATTCTCAGCTCTGAGTTAGGTTTTAGGAGCGCAATTTTAGTGCTTACTACCTGCGAAAGTCCCGCTTTCACTTCTCCCAGAAAATCGGGATCCGTTTAATCGGGGCTATTAAAATAAAATCCATACTACAATTTAAGGAAGATCAACAAAGCCAAAAGCCATGATTTAAGTGTTTCTTGTAAACCTTAGGAAAAAAAACGAGTACAAAGAATGAAAATAAAAAAGCCAGCTCGTAATTGAGCTGGCCTAAGCGTATAAAAATTGATTTTTTTACTGAATAAATTTTTCGGTAACTGTTTCTGTGGCTGTAGTTAACGATGCAATGTGTAAACCATTTGCTCCACTAATAGGTACTGACACGTTAGCGTAGCCTTTGCTCAAATGCAATTCTCGCTCTGTAACTTTACGGCCATTGAGGTCGTAAATCTTCAAAGTCGCTTTACCTTCATTTGCAGCAAATATGGTGAGTTTAATGTTTCCGTCTTGTTTATTGGCTACAACTTTAAAGTTTGTAGCCGCTACGTTAGATTTTACCGCCTCAATTTTAGAAAGTGTAGGGTTGCCGTTGTAGTCTATTTGGTTAAGTTGGTAATAGTTTACGCCAGGTAAGGCATCTTTATCAACAAAAGAATAATTTTGGGCAACATCAGTTGTGCCGGCGCCTCTTACCTCTCCAATTTTCGAAAACGTTTTACCATCTCCAGAACGTAAAATCTCAAAATGCGAATTGTCTTTTTCTGATGCAGTAGACCATGTCAGATCAATGTTTTGCAGGTTGGCTTTGGCTGTGAACGAAGTTAGGTCAACAGGGAGTACGGTCGTTTGGTCATTAATCAAAAAGTCGTCAAAACTAAAAGTAGCATTTTGCGAGCCAGTATCATATCTGAAAAAAATCTGCTCAATGTTTAATGCGTCGGATTGTACACCAAGCCCATCTAGAATAGGTGTGCTAGAAGGGCTGCCAACATTGTCCGCATACAAATCCCATCTGTCATTGGCAAGTGTTTTGGCTGTTCCATCTGGTGCTTGATATTCAATAGAAGCGCCAGTATTATTAATAACCCAAGTAATTATTTTTTTTGTATTATAAAAAGGAGTAGATCCAGTAGGAGCGTTAGGGCCTGAAATATTAAAACCATTAGTAGCATCAAAACCAAATACCAATCTACTATGAGTGGTAGATGCTAATGTTGGCGCACCAGACGTATTTGCAAATCCTGTTCCAACATACAATTGAGCTTGTGTTGTTCCAGAGGCGGCAATATTTGTGATTTCTATCGAAAAGCTAATTTTTAATACTGTAGGAGGTCCTGGAAAAGAAGCATTTCTGCTAAAATGAGCGGTTCCGCTACCCGTTTTAGTAAAGCGCAATGCGCCAGAATTAATGGTAGCAATGTTGTTGGTGCCACTGCCAATCGCAGTAAACTTATTTGCTTCCCCAGAACTATTAATATAATCAGATAACGTTGTTGTTCCGGTAAAATTCTGAGAGAATATCTGCCCAAATCCAGTAGCAGCAATTCCAGTGGTAAGAAATAAAGAAAGTAAAAGTTTTTTCATAAAAGTGAAGTTAGAGTTAAGAAGTTACGGTTAAAAGTAGTAAAAATCTAGTAAACAGTCAATTATTGCTTACAACTTCAATGTTTTAGCGCAATCTATCAGCAGAACGGATTAGTTTTTCATCCTGTTTAATTCCTCTAATGGCCAATAAAGTAAAAATAATAGCAGCTAACGGAAGCAGTAGTCCTGGCTCAATATCAAGTGTTTTTATACCTTGTATGCCATTGATAATTCGAGATAACCAAAATGATAAAGCCAAGATTAAAAAGATATTTAAAGAAGCAATACGTATTTGCAGCTTCCTGTTTCTAAAGTTGAAAATATTAATGAAGCTGATTAGTCCAGCTAAAACAATACTTATCAAAAGTGGGATATTTTTTGCTTGCTCTTTTGAGCCATCTAATTGGAGTCCGAAGCCATCTAATGTATAGTATCCATTGTTGGCGCCTACACCAATAGTAGGTACTATTAACAAACATAAAATGGTAATTGCGGCTAATAAAAGCCAAATAGATTGAATTCTTTGGATCATGTTGGTCTTAATTTTCTGCAAATTTATGCTTTTTAGAGAGAAAAGAACAAGGCGCAAGGATGAAAGACTAATCATTGTAAACTTATTCCGTCTTCTATTATCATCTTTGCTTGTTTTTCTTGCTAGGTTTTGGTCGCATCATTTTTTTGGTTATAGCATACTTATCAGGTAAAACTTACAACCTAAAACCTTATTTTTGCAGCATTGGAAACGAAGCGATATTTTGTAGAATTAAGCTATAACGGCACTGATTTTCATGGATGGCAAACGCAGCCCAACGGTGCTACCGTACAAGCGTGTTTAGATAAAGCTTTGAGTACCTATTTTAGACAAGAAATTGTTTCATTGGGTTGTGGCAGAACAGATGCAGGTGTACATGCTACTCAGTTTTATGCTCATTTTGATTTGGTGGGGAGTAACGCAAAGCAGGTGCAAAATTCTGTAAAAGGAATAAATGCCCTATTGCCTTACAGCATTGCCGTTTATCGAGTTTTTGAAGTGGCTATCGATGCGCATGCCCGTTTTGATGCCACGGCTCGCGAGTACAAGTATTTCTTGCACTTTCATAAAGATCCTTTCAAGTTAGACCGCTCATGGTTGTACAAAGGAGAGCTAGACTTAGAAAAAATGAACCAGGCTGCACAAGTTTTACTAAAGCACACCGATTTTTCTTGCTTTAGTAAATCTAACACGCAAACCTTTACCAACAATTGTAAAATCAGCTATGCTAAATTAGAAATGCAGGCTGGCAGCTTGGTGTTTACTATTAAAGCAGACCGGTTTTTGCGAAACATGGTGCGGGCAATTATGGGTACTTTGGTAATGGTGGGCAAGGGCGATATTGAAGTAGCTGCTGTGGAAGAAATCATAGCAAGTAAGAGCAGAAGCCAAGCGGGGCAATCTGTACCGGCTTGCGGCTTATATTTGGTAGCAATTGAATATCCGTATATAAAATGCGATGATTAGCTGATTAGCTAATTATCTAATTAACTAATCGAATAATGTCAAAAGTAACAGGAGACGCATTTAATTTTAGCTTACTTAAACGAGTAATGGCTTATGTACGCCCATACCGAGCTATATTTTTATGGTCTGTTTTGCTAACGATTTTATTGGCGGCTATTGCGCCCGTTAGACCAATGTTAGTGGGTTTTACTTTAGATCAGCACATTTTAAAAGGTAACTACCAAGGCTTGCTTAACATCACAATTTTAATGTTGGTGTTATTGGCGCTACAAACTGGTTTTCAGTATGCACATACTTTACTTACTAATAAGCTTGGCCAATCAGCGATTAGAGATTTACGGATCAATGTATTCAATCATATCACAAAGTTAAGACTTAAATTTTTTGATAAAACTCCTATTGGGCAACTCATTACGCGTACTGTTTCCGATTTAGAGACCATTGCTGATATCTTTTCTGAAGGGTTAATTGCCATGATTGGTGATTTGCTACAGGTAATTGTAATAACAAGCATTATGTTTTACATGGACTGGAAGCTTACCCTGGCGGTACTTGTTCCCATGCCTTTATTAATTATCGCCACCCGGATTTTTCAAAAGGCTATTAAAGTCGCTTTTCAAGAGGTTAGGGCAGAGGTTGCTAACCTAAATACTTTTTTACAGGAGCATATCAGCGGTATCGCCATCATCCAGTATTTTGCAAGAGAAAATCAAGAGTACAAAAAATTCGAAAAAATCAATGCTCGCTACCGCGATGCCAACATTCGTTCTAACTGGTATTATTCTATTTTCTTTCCCGTAGTAGAACTGATTTCGGCCATGTCTCTAGGTTTACTGATTTGGTACGGATCTAAAACTATCCTTAACAACCCTACCATAGAGCCAGGTATCATTACCACTTTTATCATGTTCATTAACATGTTGTTTAGGCCCATTCGCGAGCTTGCTGATAAATTTAACACCCTGCAAATGGGAATGGTAGGTGCCGAACGTGTGTTTAAAGTGCTGGATACGCAAGAGCAAACGGAAGATAAAGGGACCTTAGCGCCGCTAAAGCTTTCGGGTAACATTTCTTTTAAGCATGTTTGGTTCAGTTATGATCAAGACCAAGAAACAGACCCAAAATATGTGCTTAAGGATATTTCATTTGAAGTGGAAGCTGGACAAACCATTGCCCTGGTTGGTGCTACGGGAGCAGGCAAATCGTCAACCATCAATATCCTCAACCGTTTTTACGAAATACAAAAGGGTAGCATTGCTATAGATGGCATTGAGATAACAGAATATCAATTGGCTTATTTGCGACGAAATATAGCTACGGTTTTACAAGATGTTTTTCTTTTTTCAGATACGATTTTCAATAATATTACCTTAAATAACCCAGAAATTAGTTTTGATGAAGTGGTAGAGGCTGCCAAAAAAGTAGGTGCACATGCTTTTATTGAACGTTTGCCAGGGGGTTATCACTACAACGTGATGGAAAGAGGCGCTACACTTTCTGCTGGGCAAGCACAGCTGATTTCTTTCATTAGGGCGCTAGTTTATAAACCGGCTATTTTGGTGTTGGATGAAGCTACTTCGTCCGTAGATACAGAAACCGAGTTGCTCATCCAAAATGCTATCGATAAGTTGATGGAAGATAGAACTTCTATCGTCATTGCCCACCGTTTATCTACCATTCAAAAAGCAGATCTAATTATTGTTTTAGATAAAGGCGAAATTAAAGAAAAAGGAACTCACCAGCAGCTGCTAAAATTGGATGGCTATTACAAGCGTTTGTATGATTTGCAGTTTTCTTCGGTGGGTATTGCCAAATAATAGCATTACTTCTTAAAAACCTGCTCAATTTTATAGGTGGTTACTTCTGTACCTATTGTTTCTTTACGTTCGTGTACCAATTTGAATGTCGATGGACGTAAATATTCAATTATCCAGGTGCTGTCTGGTTGTGTGCTAAAAGTAATGTGGTCTCCCGTCTCATCAATACTGAAACCTATAGTATCAACCCCTTTGATAAATTTAAGGTTAGTATTAAACACGGCCGTGTCTACAGGTAAATCGATAGAATCTTTAACTAGCGTATCTGTATTTTTAAGCTCTAGCCTTACATAAGATTGGATCGGCCATCTGGTAAAATCTGTTCCGGTTAAATAACGTTCTACAAAAAGCTGGCTGTTTACAGGCTCTTTTTTACAGGCGTAGCCAACAATGCCAATGCATACCAAACCTAATAAAACAAACTTAATTTTACTCATTGCAGTTAAATGTCTTCAAATATACAAAACAAATTGTTTGTGCTTTTTTATCAAATGCTAATCTTTTTTATACAATTAGCATTCAATTATTAAAAATATTTAAAATAGTTCTATATTTCCAGCTTCAAACCAAAACCAAAAATGAAGAAAATAGTTTCTAATCTTACTTTTCAAGTGCTTTTTGCCATCTCACTAGGGGTTTTAGTGGGTGTCTTTTACCCTGGTTTCGCTCCTCATGCAGAACTAATTAGTAAGAGCTTTATCAATATGATTAGCATGCTAATTGCGCCAATTATTTTCTTTACCATTGTGTTGGGTATTGCCCACATGGGCGATATGAAAAAAGTAGGTATAGTTGGTGGTAAGGCCTTGCTTTATTTCGAAATTGTAACTACAGTAGCCATTGCAATAGGGTTGTTGGTTGCTAACGTGTTAAAGCCGGGCGTAGGTGTAAAAGTGCCAGAAGGCGATGTAGCTAAGATTGCCCAGTATACGGAGCAGGCGGGCTCTATCAATTGGCTAGAATTTATTGCTCATATTTTCCCCAAAAATATTTTCGAAGCTTTTTCTAAAGGCGAAATTTTGCAGATTTTGGTATTTGCAATTTTGTTTGGTTATGGGCTAAGCAAAATGGGGCAAACTGGGCAATCTTTGTTGGTAACTTTTGATAAGATTGCCAAAGTATTGTTTAACATGATGAAAGTAATTATGCGTTTTGCTCCACTTGGCGCTTTCGGCGGTATGGCTTACAGCGTGGGCAAGTTTGGTCTGCATACGCTCTTGCCAATGGCCAAACTAATGGGGGCTGTGTACATTACTTGTTTTCTCTTCATTTTTGTGGTACTCAATGCCATTTGCCGTTATTATAAATTTAGCTTGTGGAAGTATTTAAAGTACATACGCCAAGAAATTTTAATTGTATTGGGTACGTCATCATCAGAATCGGTGTTACCAAGTATGATGAAAAAGATGGAGGATATTGGCTGCGAAAAATCGGTAGTAGGCTTGGTTATCCCAACAGGATATTCTTTTAACCTAGATGGTACAGCCATTTATTTGGCTATGGCCGTTATTTTTTTAACGCAGGTTTTTGGCATAGATTTAACCTTGGGAGAACAGGTTACCGTAATGTTGGTACTAATGGTGACCAGTAAAGGTGCTGCGGGCGTAACGGGCAGCGGTTTTATCGTTTTGGCGAGTACATTAACTGCTTTAAAGATTATGCCAGTAGAACATATTGCCATTTTACTAGGAGTAGATAGATTTATGAGCGAAGCTAGAGCCATTACCAACATGATTGGCAATGGTATTGCGGCTATTGTAATTGCCAAGAGTGAAAACGAATTTGATGAAGAGAAATATCTGCTGGCCGTTAGCCCCGCCTCAATAGAAAACGCCGAGGAAGAGAACTTACTTGACCAATAAACATTATAAACTTAATAGATATATTTCATGAGATTTTTATTCCTGATTTTAGCCCTTAGCTTTAAATTATCGTATGCACAGCAGCCTCCATTAGTAATTACTGTACAAAATCAATCAGACTTATTGCGTGAAAATGAGATAGTAGAGATTTCTTGGAGTAAAATATTAGCTCGCTGTCCAAAAATAGATACCGCAAATTTTAAAGTACTTAATGCAGCTACCGATGCTGAAATTCCTTACCAATTGGAAATGCAGGGGCATCCCGTACGTCAATTGCTATTGCAGGTAAGCCTTGCTCCAAAAGAGGTTCTTAAACTGAATATAGTGGCCGGTAAGCCCAAGCCAATAACACCTAAAACTTATGGTCGTTATGTACCAGAGCGTAAAGATGATTTTGCGTGGGAAAACGATAAAGTTGCATTTAGACTATATGGAAAAGCTTTGGAGGGCACTCCGGATGATGCACAGGGATTGGATATTTGGGCTAAACGTACCGAAAAGCTAATTGTGAATAAATGGTATAAAAGTGGTGATTACCATACCGACCATGGCGATGGCTTAGATTATTACGCTGTAGGTATGACTTTGGGCGCCGGAGATATTGCGCCTTTTGCTGATGGTAAGATTGTTTATCCTAAACATTATAGACAATACCAAGTGCTAGACAATGGCCCCCTTAGAAGTAGTTTTATGCTTGATTTTGATGCGGTTAATGTAGCTGGAAAAATGGTTAGGTTACGTAAGAAATATACTTTGGATGCTGGTAGCAGGTTAAATAAAGTAGAGGTAAGCTTGTTGGAAAATGAAGATCAAAAGCAAGAAATGGTTGTTGGGCTTGTAACTGTTAAGCAACCTGGCGGCAAAAAATATATGAATGCAAAAGAAGGTATCAGCTATTATTGGCAAAAAACCGATCCAAAAAACGGAACAATAGGAGTTGCCGCGTTAGTGGCAAGGTCTTTCGAAAAAGTTTTTGAAAGTGAAGGTCAAATTTTGAACAAGCTTACCTTGGCCAGCCAAAAACCAATTGTTTATTATAACGGCGGCGTGTGGGACAAACAGGGCGAAATTAAGACAGAACAAGAATGGTTAAATTATTTGCGTGACTTTAAGCAAAAGCTAACCAAGCCTTTAAAGGTCAAGCTAAAGTAGTTAAACAATAAATGCAAAGCCCCAATCAAAAAAATTGGGGCTTTGCATTTACCTTAAAAATTTAGAGTTAAATATTTCTTTACCAGTATTGATATTGATTAGGTATAAGCCGTTTGAAACTTGTAAGGGCAATGATATGTTATTAATTCCGCCAGCAATTGCCGATTTGCCTCTATAGAGTTTCTTACCATTAATATCAGCTACTGTAATTTCTGCATTTCCGTTGTGGCTTGCAGTAAATGATAGTTTTAACGTTTGCGAATCGAGCTGCCAAACTTTTAACTGATTTTGTTGCAGGTTAAAATCGATGGCAATTATTTTAAACTTCTCGCTATCGCCATTAAGGTCTACCTGTTTAAGTTGATAGTAATTTACTCCATTTTGGGGTCTTTGATCTAGAAATGAATAAGATTGATTGGATGTTGAATTTCCATTACCTTTTACTTCTCCAATTTTAGCAAAGTCGTTTCCGTTAGTTGCTCTTAAGACTTCAAAATGAGAGTTGCTGACTTCGGAAGCAGTGGTCCATCTTAGGTTGATTCCATTCTGTTTTTTGGTTCCGTTAAAAGATATCAGTTTTACTGGTAATGTAGTTTGTGGTGTGGTACCTGGAGAAAAAGTAACGCTTCTAAAAATGGTGTTGTCTGTTGCAGTAGCTAATACGGTAGGTGCGTTATCGGTGTTGTTCATAATGGAAGCACCAGCACTCAAATCAATTATTTTTAATAGCTGAGAAGGTACTTTAGGTGTTGAAGCTAGGTTTCCCCAAGTAGTAACATATAATTCAATATCCGACCCTGTAGCTTTGCCTACAACACTCTTTAAACCATCCGTAATGCCAGCTATTTTGATAAAACCTCTAGCTATCCAATCGCCACCTTCAAGAATATACTTATGCAAGCCTGCATCAGCCAAACTAGCACCATCATTTGCAGCATATAAAATATCAGCTGTGCCATCGCCATCAGCATCGAAAAGCGCAATTTGGTTTACATTGCTAATACCTGATAAATTGATATTACCCGCGGTAGAAGTACCAGTTGATGATGGTAAGCCATTGAAGAAAGGTACTAAATTGGAGTTGTTGGCACAATACAATCTGTTATTGAAAATGGTAAAACTACGAGCATTGCTTACCGTGCTATTAACTTGTGTGGAAACGGTGCTTCCTATGGCTGAATATCTTATACCCGCCCCCAGAAGAGAACTATAGGTTGAGTTGCCGCCATTTATTGCAATAGTTGCCCGGGCAGGCGAGTTTCCAGTGAGGGAAGTACTGGTGTTAATTTCGCCCTGGGCATTAATTAGGCCAACCACTTTTATGGTGGTATTGTCTACTGTACCACCAATAGCTTGGTCGTAACCAATAATTGCCAAATGTTGTCCATCTGCCGAAAGACTGGATATTCCCTCCAACTGAAAAGCACTGGCGCTAGAGCGCATAATGCTGGTAAGCCTTAAGTTCGGGCCGCTTGATGCGCTTGCAACAGCTATTGTGTAACTAGGAGAAACCTGTGCTGTTGAAGAAGTAAGGTATTCGTCGATAAAAACGGCCGAAGTTCTATTGTTGGTAATGGTTGTGCCATCGCCTACACGATAAACCGCAAGTCTGTTTGGAGTAAATTGTGCAGTAGCGCCAAATGCTAATGCGCAAAACGAACTAATCAGTAAAATTTTTCTCATATCGGATTATTTTGGTTAATAAGTAATGCATAACCAAAAACCAATAAAAAAACAGTAGTGCTTTTCGAGATGGACGTCATACAAAATAGCTTTGGTTATACTTAACCAAAGCTATGCCGCTTAGAGGAAGGTTTTGGGATAATATCGTCCAAATTGTTTGATAAAATAGTCTATACTGGCCGAATGAGTGTTTTTGTCTCAAATATGAATTTCTTATCTTGCTATCTTTAAAGCCGTAACCAAATAAACTATACTTTGATGAAACACCTGCTTTGTTTTTTGTTGCTAGTTCTATTTTCTTTTCAAGGGAATGCGCAAAAAACAATTACCACTGTGCAACATAAGGATTTAATGTCTGAGCAAACCCTTAAGATTACGCAAGATGAGAAGGGTTTTATTTGGGTTTCTAATAGGTTTGGCATAGATAGGTTTGATGGCTATAATGTTAAGCACTACGAAATTCCGATGTTGGCCAATGCCAATCCGGTAAGGTATATCAATGTAGTAGCCAATACTAAAAAGCAAATTTTTGCTTACACCAGTAACGGCGGAATTTATGAATATCAGCCAGCGGAAGACGCTTTTAAATTATTAGTCAATCTTAACTTCTACATTAGAATATTAAGTTTAGATGAGGATGGCGGTATTTGGTTTGGAACCAATGCAGGTTTTGGCCACGTAAGAAATGGGAAAGTGTTAGTAATCAAAAAGCCAATATTTAAGGGGCTTTTGGTAAAGGGAATTATAAGCTACAGTGATACACAAAAAATTATTGTCACCGATTATGGCCTGTTCTGGTTTAATACGGTTAGGCAACAGCTCTCCGATTTCTTCAATTATGAGCAACGGAAGAGCTTCAATAAAATTCAGATAGAAACCGCTTATTGGGATAAGTTACAACAAACGCTTTGGATTGGAACGGTTAGTGGAACTTTGTTGTCTTATCATTTAAAATCTAAGCAGTTAGATGTGGTTTTGCTGCCTTCGGAAAGCCGGGCAATGATCATGTGTATTTCAGAGCTGAATGCCAGTACCTTAGTTATAGGAACTGATGGAACAGGAGCTTTTTTGGTAGATAAGACAAAAAGAGCCATTGTCGCAAAATTCAATCAATATGATACCGCAGAGCATTTAAGCGGCGATGCTATTTACGATGTGTTTAAAGATAAAGACCAGCGTGTTTGGATTGCCACTGATGGAGGAATCAATTTAATGGAAACCCCATTAAGTGGTTTTCATGTAGAGTTTAGACACGATGACAAACCCAATGTCATTGCAAAAGATGTGGTAACCTGCCTTTTGGAAGATACCCGTAAAAACCAGTGGTTTGGTACCAACGGAGGTTTGTCTATAAAAGATGCGCAGAGCGGGAAGATAACTTTTCTACTTAAATCTGCATATATACTTTCTCTTTTTGAGGCGGCAAATGGGCTGGTTTGGGTGGGTACTTATGGATCTGGAGTTTATGTGCTCAGTCGGCAGGGCGAAATTTTGAATCACTATGTGAAAAATAATGATGGACAATCTTTGGCTACTAATTTTATTTACTCCATCACGGAAGATCTAGATGGTAATATCTGGTTGGGTGGTAAAAAAGGATGGAGCAGTAAGTTTGATAGCCGTATTCAAAAGTTTAATCAGGTTGCGCTAGGGCAGGTTAATTTTTTTACTACTAAAGCCAACGGAAATATTTTGGCAGCTACAGAAATTGGACTGTTTGAGGTGAACTCAAAAACCTTAAAAGTTGTGCCACATCCCGTTACCAAAACATTACGTAGTAAATATGTATGTGACATTTATTTGCAGGGCGATACCGTGATGTGGTTAGCCACTTATGGCGCTGGTTTGGTGCGCTACCAAAATCTAGCTGGTACCGTAAAGCATATCAACACCACCACAAAAAACAATCAGGAGATTACATATAGCTTAGTTGATGATGGAAACGGACAGTTGTGGGTAGCTGGAAAAGATAGAATATCGGCAATCGATTTGCAGACCTTTAGCGTGAAAAATTATCCTAAGAAGCTGATGACCTTGAATATGAGTTTCTTTCAGACAGCGAGGATGAAAAGCAGTACTGGCGATATTTTCTTCGGCGGCACAAAAGGCTTTATTTCTTTTAATCCTAAGTTAATCTCTACGCCTAGCTACTCGGAAGAGATTGTATTTTTAAGCTTTAACCTATTCAATAAAGAAGTAAAAGCTGGCGAGCAGGGTTCTCCGTTGGTAAAACCTTTAGATAATACCACAAAGATTACCTTACAGCACGATCAGCACTCGTTTTCATTCGCTTTCACGACCATCAATTTTAGCCAATCCGTAGAACGCAGGTTTTTATGGAAGTTGGATGGTATGGACAAAAACTGGGTTGGTCCTTCGGCAGAAAATACGGCAAATTATACCAATTTATCTCCAGGAAAATATCTTTTTCATGTAAAGGCAATAGGAAATAACAACGAGGTATTGGACGAACGCACCATTGAAATTGTAATTAAACCTGCGTTTTATAAAACTTGGTTTGCCTACTTTTTTTACGTTGCTATAGTTGCAGCTTTAATTTTTTGGTGGATGAAACAAACAAAAGCCCGGGCTTATCTAGAAAGTTCGTTGGCTTTTGAAAAGAAGGAAAAAAAACGCACAGAAGAAATAGCCAAATCCAAACTTAATTTCTTTACCAATGTTTCGCACGAAATTAGAACACCAATTACATTAATTTTAGGACAAACCGAGCAGCTGCTTAAAGTTGGTGTACAGCCCAATTTGCAACATAAACTACAAGGCATCCACAAAAATGCGGCTAGTTTAGGTAATTTGGTAAATGAACTGTTAGATTTTAGGAAACAGGAAGAAGGTTATGCAAAGCTGATTGTTCAATGTGTTGATTTGATTAAATTGTTAAATGAGATTTACGGACAGTTTTCTGCTTTGGCACAGCAACGGAATATCGATTTGATATTAGATACTAGGCAAGAAAAGTTACCATTGTTCATTGATCGAAAACAAATTGAAAAAGTAATCAACAATTTATTGTCTAACGCAATAAAAGCTTGCAAAGCTGGAGATAGAATTATCTTGAAATTAGTTGATTGCATTAGCGAAATTCAAATAGTGGTTGAAGACACAGGAAAGGGGATTCCGACCGAAAAATTGGAGCATATTTTTGATCCATTTTATCAGGTAGAGCAAACTGCTTTACCTGGAACAGGAATTGGTTTGGCCATCTCAAAAAACATTGTAGAGCTCCATGGAGGTAGTATACAGGCTGTTTCTACTTTGGGAAAGGGTACTGCATTTACGGTAAAGCTAGAAAAAGAGGCCCTGTTGGCTTTGGAAGAAAATACGGGAATAAAAGAGCAGCCAACGGTTATTGAACCAGACCTAGCACATTTTTTGGAGCCAATAATTTCAACAGATGAAGAAACTAAAAAACGCTTGTTGTTGGTTGAGGATAATGAAGAGCTGAGGGCTTTTCTGCAAGAAATTTTAGCGCAAATATTTCATGTTTACTCCGCAAGCGACGGTCAAGAGGGTTTGGAAATTGCACGCAAAGAACAGCCCGATTTGGTGATTAGTGATGTAATGATGCCTGTAATGTCTGGCACTGAACTTTGTGCCAAGCTGAAAAGTAATTTCGATACCTGTCACATTCCGGTGGTATTGCTTACAGCTAAATCTGCCGTAGAGCACCAGTTAGAAGGTTTACGCACTGGCGCTGATGATTACGTGATGAAGCCCTTTCATACGAAATTGCTCATACAGCGTTGCAACAATTTGATCACTGCTCGTCAGGTATTGAAAGCCAAGTATTTTAACCAGCCTGGATTGGCGCAACAACAAGAAGTGGCGACCACGGAAATTGACAGAAAATTTATAGACCAAGCCACGGCAATTGTAGAAGCACATTTGCATAAGGAAATTGACGTGAACCTTTTTGCCTTGGAAATGGGATTAAGTAGGTCTTCACTGTTCAGTAAATTAAAAGGAGTTACCGGCCTTACACCAAACACTTTCATTTCAAATATTAGGTTAAAGAAAGCCGCAGAAATGTTACAAAATTCTCCCGAATTAAATATTAGTGAAATTGCTTACAACTTAGGTTTCAGTAGTCCAAGATATTTCAACAAATGTTTTAAAGATCAATATGGCTATGCACCCCAAGAATACCGTAAAAAACATGTTCGCTAGCCATTTAAGTACTATTGGATGATTTTATCAAAATCTTTGGACGATCTTGTCAGCCGTAACCGCCAATGCTGTTTTAAATTTGTTAAAGGTTATCGAGTGCTTGATCCGTTTTCGTTGGCGTTAGGCTATAAGATAATCCATAACCAAATATTTAAACTGTATGAAAAGATCGGTATCGCTATTTTTAGCCTTGATTTCTTTTGCTAAAAAACAATTTATTCGTAAACAACATGCAAGGTTGTCTTGCTTGGATGCCAAGCCCCATGGCAATTGTTTAAAGCAACTTATCCACCTTTCTTTTATTTCAAGTCCGCCCAGTTACCCGGTTGTGGTTGCTAAGTAAATGCCATATCAATTTTTTTACTAAATAGGATAAATGACAAAGCAAATATGCAAGAACAATACAATATAATTAAAAGGTTTTCGGCAAAGGCAAGTTTAACGATCTGTAGTTTTCTACTTATCACAATGGCTGTTCATGCACAAACCGTAAAAGGTAAGGTTATCGATGATGAGAATCTGGGTATGCCTGGTGTTGGAGTTTCTTTGCAGGGCACCAATGTTTTAGCCCTGTCTGATAGCTTAGGGAATTATAGTATTAATATTCCGTCACAAAATACTAACCCGGTTTTAGTGTTTTCTATGCTTGGCTTTCAGAAGCAAGAGGTTGCCGTAGGTAAAAGAACATTAGTTAACGTAAAGCTAGTTAGAGAAATTAACGATTTGAGCGAGGTAGTAGTAATTGGCTACGGAACCGTGGCCAAGCGTGATTTAACCGGGTCGGTAGATAAAGCTGATGTGAAAGAAATGCAAAAAGCCTCGGTTTTAGGGTTCGATCAAAGTTTGGCTGGGCGTGTGGCGGGTGTAAATGTGGTTTCTGCTGAGGGTAGGCCGGGAGCCGAAGCAGATATCGTGATTAGAGGGGCTAACTCGCTAACGCAAAATAACAATCCACTTTATGTAATTGATGGCTTTCCGGTAGAAGCTTCGTTGAGCAATGCCATTGATCCAAAAGATATCGAATCTATCGAGATTTTAAAAGACGCTTCGGCAACCGCAATTTATGGTGCTAGAGGTGCCAACGGTGTAGTGATGATTACAACCAAAACGGTTAAAGATGCCACACCAGCAATTAGTTACGATGGTTTTTACGGCGTGCAATCTGTATTAAAAAAAATGGACTTGATGGATGGCTATGAATTTGTGAAGTTACAGGGCGAAGTTTTCGGAACTGAAACTATGGACGATTATTACTTTACCGAAGGCAGAACTTTAGAAAGCTACCGCGGTACAGGAAAAGATTTCCAAGATGAAATGTTCCGAACGGCACCAATGCAAAAACACGGACTTTCCATCATGTCTGGAAGTGGAGGGACAAAATATAACCTGTCATTTTCGTATACCGGGCAAGATGGGGTGGTACTTAATACAGGTTTTGACAGAGTGCAGGGACGCTTCTCTTTAGATCAGGATGTGAAAAAGTGGTTAAAAGTTGGTGCTAAATTAACCTATTCTAGAAGTAAGTATAGCGGAACCTTCCTCTCAGATGGAACCGCTACTTACAACATTCTACAAAATACTTGGGCTTACCGTCCAGTTACTGGAGCCAGCGATTTTGATTTGTCGAATGATCTTTTTGATCCTATTTTGAACTCTAATGACAACTTTAGGATTAACCCCGTAATTGCAGTACAAAACGAGCAAAACGATAACATCTTTACTTTTATGATGGCCAATGGTTATGTAGAGGCCAATATTGTGAAGAACTTGAAATTCAGATCTATCATCGGTTATTCTAAAAATGATAGGAGAAACGACATTTTCAATAACTCACAAAGTAGAAGCGGTAACCCATTAACCACTACTTTAGGTGTAAACGCTGGGCAGATGTTTGATGAAAAATCAAATTGGCTCAATGAGAACACGCTAACTTATGCGATAAAGAAAGGCCAACATAAATTTGATGTGATGGGAGGTTTCTCTCTACAGTACGAAGATCATTTGTACAATTATACCCGCATGCAACAAATTCCCTACGAAACTTTAGGGATGAGTGGCATGGATCAAGGGACTTTTTATTCGATGCAAACCTACCAAAACGATTGGGGCTTAATGTCTTACTATAGTCGTTTAAATTATAATTATTCCAGTAAATATTACCTTACCGCAACCATGCGTGCCGATGGATCTTCAAAATTTTCACCGCAAAACCGTTGGGGATATTTTCCTTCAGCTTCTTTAATGTGGCGTTTTAGTGGCGAAAAGTTTATGAAATCTTTAAAATTCGTTAACGATGCTAAGCTTCGTGTAAGTTGGGGTGCAACGGGCAATAACAGGGTAGGCGAATATGCTTCGCTGCCGCAAATTACGGCACTAAGGCCAGATCGTTATTACTTTGGGGGCGAGTTAATTATCGGTAGCGCTAAAACCGTAATGGGCAATCCAGATTTGAAATGGGAAAGCACCTATATGACAAACATCGGGTTAGATCTGAATATGTTCAAAAACAGGGTTAACCTAACCGCAGAGGTTTACCAAAAACGCACCAAAGATTTATTGCTCAATGCACAGCTGCCAGGTTCTTCTGGTTACCTAACTTCTTTTAAAAACATTGGAGAAGTAGAAAACAAAGGTTTGGAAATTACGCTAAACACGGTAAACATCAAGAAAAGAGATTTCATGTGGACATCTAACTTCAACATTTCTTTTAACCGTAATAAAGTGATCTCGCTAACAGAAAACCAAGAAACTTTGGCTACTGCGGTGTGGTGGGAATATAATAGAGATAGCCAGCCAGCCTATATTGCCAGAAAAGGCGAACCAGTAGGGTTAATGTTCGGTTTTGTTTACGAAGGAACTTACAAACCTGAGAATTTTACCCAAACAGGAAGTACCTATTACCTGAAAAATAACATCGCTTATCCAGGTTCAAGGGCAAACGTACGCCCTGGCGATATGAAATACAAAGACATTAACGGTGATGGAATTATCGATGCCAACGATAGAACGGTCATTGGTAATGGTTTTCCTGTACATACAGGAGGTTTCAACAACACGTTTACCTATAAAAATTTCGATTTAAGCGTGTTTTTTCAATGGAGTTATGGTAACGATATCCTTAATGCCAACAAATATATGTTTGAACGTTATTACATGCCTCATTCTAACATGTATGCATCTTACGCTAATCGCTGGACGCCAGAAAATCCAACAAGTGATATTCCTCGTGTAAATGAAGGTTCGGGCAGTTATTATTCCTCTTACGGTATTGAAGATGGCTCTTACCTGCGTTTAAAAACGTTGGCTTTAGGATATAATTTGCCTTCAAAAGTATTTGGTAAATCTTTTCTTCAAAGTTTAAGATTATACCTATCAGCGCAAAACTTATGGACTTGGACCAACTACTCTGGTATGGATCCTGAAGTTTCTACGAGGGCCGGAGCGCTTACGCCAGGTTTTGATTTCTCGGCCTATCCGAGGTCTAATACCATCACTTTTGGTTTAAATATGAATTTGAAATAGCATCGAACATGAGAAATAAAATAGGATTAAGTTTAGTTTTTGTGCTGTTAATGGGCAGTTCTTGTAAAAAATTTTTAGAAACCACACCAAAAGATTTTCTATCTCCAGATAATTATTTCCGAAGCGAGGCCGAAGTAAAAAGCGCCCTAGCAGGTGTTTACGTAACTTTAGGTAGCGAATTTACCTATGGGCGGCACATGGTGGTTGATGGCGCTATGGACGATTTAGGCTACTGGAACCAATCGGAAGTGAATATTATAGACAGGTTAGCTAGCTGGAATTATACTTCCGCACAGCCACAAATTATGATGATGTGGCAACGGTTGTACGAAGGTATTGAGCGTGCAAATGTATTGCTAGAGAATATTGATAAAGCAGAAATGGATGAAGAGGCAAGGGCAAAGTACGTTGGCGAAATCAAGTTTCTGCGTGCTTACTACCATTATTTGCTGACCGATTTGTGGGGCGATATTCCAGTGCGCTTACAATCGAACCAAACCGTTACCGATGTGAATATCCAGCAAACTAGTGCTAGAGATGTATTGCAGCTGGTGGTAACCGAAATGGAAGAAATCATTAATAACAATAACTTGGAAGCAGCTTCTGTTTACAACCACAGCAGCCGAGTGAGCGTTACGGTGGCCCAAGCAATTTTGGCTCGTATCTATTTAAAAATGGCAGGCGAGCCTTTAAAAGTGGTGGGCGCTTATGAAAAGGCTCTTTTTTGGGCCAGCAAAGTAAAAGATAGCGGTTTGCACAAGCTCAATCCAAACTACGATGAAATCTTTACCAACCATTCTAAAAATCTTTTCGATACGCAATATCGCGAAAGCATGTGGGAGGCGGATTTTACAGGTAACCCTACAACAGATCCTGGAAAAAGCGATAAATACAGTTGGATAGGCGTAACCAATGGGATCATCTGTTACGATGAATCTGATGCCTTAGGTTATTCTTACGGCTACATTCGTGTTAGGCTAAAACTTTGGGATTTATTTGAGGAAACCGACAAGAGGAAATACCGTAGTATTGCACCGCATAGGTACAATGTTACTAATGGGCAGCCGTACAACCAAAAGCTAACTACTTTTACAGCTGTTGCAGATCGCTGTGCGGCTAAATGGCGCAGGGAAGAAGAAACTTTACGTCCAAAAGTGAAGAACAACAACGAAACCAACTTTCCAATCATCAGATACTCAGACGTGCTGTTGATGATTGCCGAAGCCGAAAATGAAATTAACGGAGCTAGTGATATTGCCTTGGAAGCAATTAATGAAGTAAGAACACGTGCAGGAGTAAGACCTTATGCTACTACTACCAGCACCGGCGTAATTGCGATTATTGGACAAGATGATTTGCGCCAAGCCATTAGGGATGAAAGAGCAAGGGAATTATGTTTCGAAGGAATTAGAAAGCATGACTTAATTAGATGGGGGATTTTTGAAACTGCAATGCAACAGGCAGCCGCAGAACCATTCCTTTCTGCTAATACCGGAAACGGAAGAACCGCCAGTGCTCAGCAGCGTACAACTATGGCCGCAATTGCTAGTAAAATGACGGAGAAATACAGGTTGTTCCCAATCCCGCAGAAGGAACTTAACCTTAACAATAAAATTAAACAGAATAAATTTTGGTAAACAGATAAGTCATGAAGAAATTTTTAATAGCTATATGGGCAATTTTAGCATTGGCATCATGTAAAAAAGATAACCTATCTAACCCAGAATTTGATGTAATTGTTGATACAGAAAATGCAGCGGAGATAGAAGATGGCGTTCCGGTTTTTAAAGTGGGTACTAGCATAAAGTTTAATTTAAGTGGCGTGGCCGATATGGTTACCTTCTATTCGGGAGAACCTGGAATGATGTACCAGCATCGAGATAGAACCAGCATCCAAGGATTGCCGTTTGTGCAGTTCAATACGCAAATGGAGAATGGAAATATGCCACCCGGTTTTTTACATGTACTGTTGTCGTCAGATTTTGTTGGTTTTACAAAAGATAGGGTTCAGGATGCCGAAAACATCGCCAAAGCTACTTGGGTGGAGGTAACCGATCAAGCAAACTTACCAACCACACCTACCACACAGCTCTCTCCCAAAATAGATTTAACTGCTTATGCTGACAAGCCGTTATATATAGCTTTTAAATACGATAGACCGGTAAACACTGATTTTCCTCGCTATCAGATTAGAAATTTTCGCGTAGCTAACGAGGCCGATGGTACTGCATACGATATCGTAAATACAGGTAATGCAGGTTGGACGGCCTTTGACTTTAACGCTCGTGCTAACGAAGATCCTTATTTGGCAACAGGTGGAGGCACTACCAATCGCATTTGGGATTTTAGGAATGCCGCAAGTGATAACCGAATTAGTATTGGTTACAACAGCACTTTGGCCAGCAACGACTGGGCAATTACCCGAGCCTTAGACCTTACTTCGATAACACCAGATGAAGGAAAAGGGATTAAGGCCTATAATGATGATAGGTTGAGAGAATACCAATTCATCTACAACAAAACTGGAACTTTTACGGTGAGCTTTTTGGCTACGAATTCTAGCTATGGTAATGCCAAATCATTGGTAAAAGAAGTAAAAATAAAAGTGATCAATTAATTAAATAAACATGAAACCTAAAGTAATCCTGCCGATACTCTTTTTAAGCATCAGCCTTTTGCTGGCCTTTGTAGCCGATCCTAATGAAATTTCATTCGTGAACCAAAACTTTTCGGCTTCCGAGAAACAGCTGACCAAATTATTGGATACCGCTAACCAGATTGATAGTTTGTATCCACGCACTACAGATCCAAAAGGTAAAGTGGTTTTTACCAATATGTACGAATGGACTTCAGGTTTTTTTGCGGGTAGTTTATGGTATGGCTATGAAGGTACAGGTAACACTGCCTTGAAAAATGAAGCCATCAAATGGACTGAAAAACTAGAGCCCCTAAAGAACTTTACCGAACATCACGATTTAGGTTTCATGGTCTATTGCAGTTATGGCAATGCTTATCGATTAACCAAAAACGAAAAGTATAAGGATATTCTAGTGCAATCCGCAAAATCCCTCAGTACCCGCTTTAGCGAAAAAACAGGCGTGATTAAATCTTGGGATAGGTTCGGTTCTTGGGATGGCAAAGGCCGCTACGATTTTCCAGTGATTATCGATAACATGATGAACTTGGAACTGTTGTTCTTTGCTTCGAAAGTTACGGGTGATGATCGCTATAAAAAGATTGCTTTAAGTCACGCAGAAAATACGATGAAGCATCAAATAAGAGATGATTTTAGTTCTTACCATGTGGTGTGTTACGACAGTCAGACGGGAAAAGTGCTTTCTAGAGAAACGGCACAAGGTTATGCCAATAATTCGACTTGGGCGAGGGGACAATCGTGGGGTATTTACGGCTTTACCATGACTTACCGCGAAACGCAAGATCCACGTTACTTAAATGTGGCTACCAAAATGGCCGATTACTATATAAACAACAAAGATTTACCCTCAGATTACGTGGCTTACTGGGATTTCAACGCCAATCAGAATGGTTACAATCCATCGGTTCGGTCAAAAGCGAAAGAAATGCCAACCAACTATCGCGATGCCTCTGCAGCAGCGGTTACTGCATCGGCTTTACTAGAATTGAGTACCTTTAAAGGTGTAGATGCAAAAAAATATAGAGACGCAGGTGTGAAAATTTTGAAAAGCTTAAGCGGTTCAGCCTATTTTGCCAAATACGGAACCAACGGCGGTTTTTTATTGAGACATAGCGTAGGAAGCATCGCCCATGGCGTAGAAATAGATGTGCCTTTGGTATATGCCGATTACTATTATTTGGAAGCATTAAACAGATATAAAAAGATATTGACAGGAGCTTAAAGTTAAATGAACATGAGAATTTTAACCCTTATCGTAGCAGTTTTCACTACTATTTTAACTTTTGCGCAACAACAAATAGATGTTGCTAAAGTTAAGGAGCATCCAAGATTGTTGTTATTGGCGAACGAAGAAAGTAGGATCAAAAGCGAAATCAAGAATGACAAAGCTTGGGCCGATGTAAATTATGCCGTCATCCAAGAGTGTACGGCTATTATCCAGTTGCCAACTATCGAAAGAAAAATGATAGGTAGGCGTTTGTTGCAGACCTCCAGAGAAGCTTTGCGTAGGGTATTTTTTCTCTCCTATGCATGGCGGATGACTGGACGGGAAGAATATTTTAAAAAGTGTGAAGAAGAGTTGCTAGCGGTATCCAAGTTCGAAGATTGGAACCCAGATCATTTTTTGGATGTTGCTGAAATGACTTTGGCAGTGGCTATTGGTTACGATTGGTTGTACCCAAGATTATCTCAAAGTTCGAAAGACATCATTAGTAAAGCGATCATCGATAAAGGTTTAACGCCAGCTTTAAATCCGAAACATAACGGATGGCAACGAGGTAAAAATAACTGGAACCAAGTATGTAATACAGGAATTACCTTTGGTGCGTTAGCTGTTTTCGAGCAGCAGCCTGCAGTAGCTACGCAGATCATAGAAAAGGCAATCCAAAGTATCAAATTACCCATGGCGGCTTATGGTCCAGAAGGAAATTACGTGGAAGGCTACAGTTATTGGGCATATGGAACGTCTTTCAACCTGTTTTTTATCAGTGCTTTGGAGAAGATATTCGGCACCGATTTCGGTCTAGCCAAAGAACCAGGCTTTTTACAAACAGCATCATTCTATCAAAACCTAATCGGTACATCGGGTACACCTTTTAACTATGGTGATGCTGGTGGTAATGAAGGTTTACAACCCGCAATGTTTTGGTTTGCAGATAAACTGAAAGATAACTCATTACTATCTATTGAAAAAGAATACCTGCAAACTTCGAAATACAATGTAAAAACTAACCGTTTGTTGCCTGCTGCCATGATTTGGGGGAAAGGGGTAAAGTTAGATGAAATGATTGCACCAAGAACTAATTTATGGTTCGGTAGGTCTGAAAATGAAATTGCTATACTCAGAAGTGGTTGGGAGAAAGGTAAAGATATTTACGTAGGCTTTAAAGGCGGTACCGCTTCGGTAGGGCACGCACACATGGATGCAGGCTCTTTTGTGCTCGACATGGATGGCGTGAGATGGGCTTCGGAACTAGGCATGCAGCAATATAATTCCCTAGAATCTGCAGGGTTAAGCATTTGGGACATGAGCCAAAAATCACAACGTTGGCAGGTTTTCCGCTTAAACAACTATTCGCATAACACTTTAACAGTGAATGGAAAACTGCACAACATGACAGGCAATGCGAAATTGGTTTCAAAGTCTAATGAAGTAAATAACACCAGCGCAGTTTTCGATCTTTCTTCTGTATTTCAACCCGATTTGCGACAAGCACAACGTGGAATTGCCATTATCGATAAAACATACGTTACGGTAAGAGACGAAATTAGCACCGGAAATAAAGAAGCGGTGGTAAGATGGGCAATGCTCACACCAGCTAAAGTAGAAAACTTAAAAGCTAAGGAAGCCACTTTAACTAGCAAAGGTAAACAGTTGAAATTTTACGTAGAAGGTTTGGAAGAAGTGAAGCTGCAAACGTGGAGTACCGATCCGCCGCAGAGTTATGATGCGCCAAACCCTGGAACTACTTTGCTCGGTTTCGAGTTGAAGTTGCCTGCCAATACCAAGAAATCTTTCAATGTCGTATTTGTAAATGCCAATGGAAAAATAGTAGACAAAGCGAAATTAAAATCACTGTCAAATTGGTAAAAATGAAAAAGAAATTCTGGTTGTTAATTTTTTTAAGTTCTGCTCTTATTTCAGCAAAAGCAGAAGTAACCTTGCCAAAACTCATTAGTAATGGCATGATTTTGCAACGCGACCAAAAAGTGAAGCTTTGGGGGTGGGCATCACCTGAAGAGGAAATTCGAATTGAATTTAACGGACAAACCTTAAAGACCACTTGCGGCGAGAACCAAAGATGGGAAGTTACATTAGCACCAATGAAAGTAGGTGGCCCTTACCAAATGACCATCTCTGGGAAAAATACGATAGTTTTAAAAGATATCCTTTTAGGCGATGTTTGGTTGTGTTCTGGTCAGTCGAATATGGAGTTCTTACTGTCTAAATCTAAAGAATTATACAAAACAGAAGTAGCCAACTCAACCAATAATCAAATCCGAGAGTTCTCGGTTAAAAGCTCATCGAGTTATGCTATCCGTAAAGATGTGCTAGATGGAAGTTGGAAAAGCGCTAATCCTCAAAACGTATTAGGCTTTAGTGCGGTGGGGTATTTCTTTGCCCTAGAACTGTATCAAAAATATAATGTGCCCATCGGGATTATCCATTCTAGTTTTGCGGGTTCGCCAGCAGAGGCCTGGATGAGCGATGAAGCACTGAAAAGCTATCCTCATTATCTAAAAAAAGCAGCGCCTTATAAAGATGAATCTTATGCGAAAAGTGTATTGGCAAAGGATAAGAAAACTAACGATGATTGGTTCGCCGAAATGAACATAAACGATAAAGGTTTAAAGGATAGAAGTCCCATTTGGTCCAAGTCGGACGTTGACATTTCTGATTGGAAAACCTTGAAAGTACCTGGCGTTTGGGAAGATCAGGGCTTGGAAGTTGATGGCGTAGTTTGGCTACGTAAACAAGTAAATGTGCCAGCCGATATGCTTAAGAAGCCAGTTTTTTTAGAGCTTGGTTTAATTGATGATATCGATTCGACTTATGTAAATGGCAAATTTATTGGCACTAAAAATAACAGATATTTGGCTCGTCGTTACGAAATCCCGGAAGGTTTATTGAAAGCAGGAGAGAATACCATTGTAGTTCGAGTAATAGATAAGGAAGGCAAAGGTGGAATTATTGCCGGAAAGCAATACCGCTTGATAAACGAGGATAAAGAAATCAATCTCGCTGGTGAATGGCTGTACCGAGTTGGTCGTGCGATGACGGCTATGCCTGTAAATACCTTTGTTCGTTTAGATTATCTGCCCGGTATTCAATATTACAGCAAATTACAGCCAATTGCAGGCTATATCATTAAAGGAGCGGCTTGGTACCAGGGCGAAGCCAACACGGGTAAACCAGAAGAATATAAAACTTTGTTACCCGCAATGATTAAAGATTGGCGTACACTCTGGGGTCAGGGAGATTTTCCTTTTCTAATTGTGCAATTGGCCAATTATATGGCGCCACCCATAGAACCTCAGGACGCCGGTTGGCCAAAGTTAAGAGAGGCTCAGCAGTTTGTGGCTAACACCGTTCCTAACGCAGGTTTGGCTTTAGCTATCGATATTGGCGAAACTAACGATATTCATCCTTTGAACAAAAAAGATGTAGGCTACCGATTGGCATTAAGCGCCTTTAAGGTGGCGTATAAAGATAAAAATGCTGAAGAACCGGTTACGCAATTCGACAAAATGAGTATTGATGGTAACAAGATCATTATTTCTTTTAAAAACTTAAATAAGGGTCTGCAAGCCAGAAATGGAGAATTAAAGCAATTTGCTATAGCTGGGACTGATCAGAAATTCTATTGGGCTAAGGCCATCATTAAAAACGGAAAGGTAGAAGTATGGAGCGACAAGGTAACGCAGCCAGTAGCGGTGCGTTATGCCTGGGCCAATAATCCCGAAGGAAGTAACTTATATAACCTAAACGGCCTACCGGTAGCGCCTTTTAGAACCGATAACTGGTAAAACAAAAAAGAAAGGAACCATTCACGTGATTTGTAAAAACAACATCATCAGGACTTGTATTGCCCTGATTTTTCTAGGGCTTGGCTTAGTTTCTTGTAAAAGGAAAGCCGCTGAAGAGGTAATTACGCCAGAAAATGAAGCTCAGAAACCTAATGCGCCACAAACATTAGCCGTTCGGTCGGTAAACAATTTTGAGTTTCTAAAAGGCGCCGATATTAGCCATGTAACTTGGATGGAGAACTCAAACCGATTTTTCTTTAACACTACCGATCAGCAAGATTTATTTCTGATAATGAAAGAACGTGGTTTGAATAGCATTAGGCTTCGTGTTTGGGTTAATCCAGCTGGCCCGTCTTATTATAGTGGCATCGCTGATGTCGTTGCAAAAGCGCTGAGGGCAAACGCTCATGGGCTTTCCATTCTGTTGTCATTTCATTATAGCGATAGTTGGGCCGATTTTAAACAACAAAATATTCCTGCTGCTTGGGCCAGTTATAATTTAACGCAAATGAAAACTGCGGTAGCAACACATACAACTGATTGCTTAAATGCTTTGAAAGCGGTTGGTATTACTCCCAAATATGTACAAGTAGGTAACGAAACAGACTACGGGATGCTTTGGCCCATGGGTGATACCCGAGTTGCAGGAAATATGGTAAATTATGCACAACTGTTTAAAGCGGGTTACGACGCAACAAAGTTAGTAGATAGTTCCATTAAAGTGATGGTGCAATTTTCTAAGGGTTATGATAATGATGTTTGTACGGAGATTTTAGATGGTTTAATTGCGAACGGCGCTACTTTTGATATGGTGGGAATTTCTGTATATCCAGTATTGGAAACTTATGATCAAAACATTGAAGATAGCTTGGATAATTTAGAAGCTCTTGTTGCCTCTTACGGCAAAGAAGTGATGGTGGTAGAGTGTGGCTATTATCAAAACGATCCTAAGCGAACAAGAGAGATGATTTTTAGGCTATTGCAGGGTGTACATGATCTGCCAAATAACAAAGGTTTGGGAGTTTATTATTGGGAGCCTCAGTATTATCATCGTCCGCCGATAAACAAAAGTACGTTCGATGCTACAACCAAACGTCCAACTGTTGGTTTAGATGGTTTTTCTTTAGTTAAAAATCCCGGCTTTGAGGTAGATGAAACTGCTGCCACTTCGCCTGTGCAATGGCAAACTTTAGGTAGTAACCCAGATGCTAACTATTTAGAAACTAACCCGCATACAGGTGCCTACCGATTAACGCATTTTAAAAGCAGTGGTTTTAATGTAGAGACCAATCAAACCATTACAGGGCTTACCAATGGAAATTATACTTTACAAGCTTGGGTAAGAAGTGGTACCGGTTTGTTAGAGAATTACCTTTTTGCTCGTGATTTTGGCAGTACGCAAATGAAAGTAGACATCACTCCGGGATCTATTTGGACTAAACTGAGTATCCAAAATATCAATGTAACCAACGGACAATGCGTAATTGGAATGTATACTAGAGGAAATAATGTTTACAGCAGTGTAGATAATTTTCAGTTTTTTAAACAATAGTCAATGATCAGTTTGCAATTTTTGGTTTAAAACTTTTTTTGTAAAAAATGAACTAATGAAAAATTAAACTAATAGATATGAAAAAGAAATTAATTTTAGCTGCTTTTGCAATGGTTACGGGCACTGCTGCTCAAGGACAAACAACTCAGATTGTAGCCAATGGCGATATGGAAATCTGGACAGCAGGTAAGCAATTGCCTAAGCAATGGAATACTTTTTACACCATCGAAAAAGAAGGGCTTTTTTCCCGAACTTCAGAGGCGTATTCAGGTAAATCAGCTATTGAAATCAATTTTACACCACAAAAGGAATTCGATAATCGACGTTTTTTTGCAACTGCTTTTAATTTGGAAGCAGGGAAATACCAAGTAAAACTGTTTTTAAAAGGAGTTGGCGACATTCGTTTTATCGCACTGCATAAAAAAGACACCAATGCTGCGGGTAAAAATAGCAGTACCAATATTGCAGGTACCCCGGCGGTACGTAAAATCGATAACAAGGAATGGACAGCATATACTTTGGATTTCGATATTTTGGATGCAGATAGTTACCAGCTTACCTTTTGTTTTAACGCAGCGGAAAAACTTTTGATAGACGATGTTTCTGTAAATAAATTAAAATAATCTTTAAATGGGTTTAGCACTAGCGTATTTTAAGGTGCTAAACCCAATTCCAAAACATTAATTCTTTTTGGTCTAACGTAGTGGCTATACTGGCAACGTAGTTGTCTTCAATCATAAACGTACGCATTTTAAAAACCTCTTTTTCTCTTTCCAAGTGCTCTTCTAAGCATTCGATAAGATGCAGGTTGTCGCTAACTCCCTCGCCGCTGGCTTTTAGCAATGCTTCTTTTCTGGTCCACATCACATAAAAATTAGTGGGGTCTACGTCTTTATCGCCTATAAAATCTATCTCATTTTTTGAAAAAGTGATATCCAATATTGATTTAAAGTCAAATTCTCGGTTTAGATATTCTACATCTATACCTACAGGTTTTGGGCTAATGGCAATCAATACATAATCGCCAGTATGACTAATGTTAAACTCAAGGTCGTTTACCGTTGGTTTTTTATGGTCGTGAAATATAAATTCAATTTCATGTGGTTTAGTATTGAGGCATAAGCCCAAAATAGTGCGCAGGCAAAATTTGCTAACTACGTAACGCTCTTTGTCTTTTTGAATAAACATTCTGCCCGCTTTTTCCTGCTCGCGGTCTGATAGCACTTCGGTAAGCTGTTTTTTAATTTTTGGAAAGTAAGCATCTACGGCAATTCTAAAGATGTGTGTCTTGTCGGTAGCTAGCAACTGCTCTGTGCTATAGGGTTTCCAGGCAAAGTTGTAGCTTAACAGGGTGTCTATCATTTTTAGTTTCGTTAGTTTTAGCCTTGGGCTGATGACGTAAATATCGTTAAATTTCTTAATCGGCAGAATTTATTTGTTTATTAAAGTTGCCCCAATGCACCATAAAACCCAAGTAATTTAGTAACAGCTACTTGTTTAAATGCTTTTTTCGATAGGATTAGTGGGATGAGAGTTCTAAAAGAAGTGTTGCCTATTCGTTTTCAAATTGTTAAATAAGTAATAAGCTATGAAGTTTTTACGTAAATAAACTGCGATGTGACAAATTATCTGTGTTTTACAGTTGACATTGCGTTGCATTTAGTTTAAGTTTGCACAACAAAAAAAATAGATACAATGAGTGTTTTAGTAAATAAAGATTCAAAAGTAATTGTTCAGGGGTTTACCGGTAATGAAGGTACTTACCACGCTGAGCAAATGATAGCTTACGGTACGAACGTTGTTGGTGGAGTAACTCCAGGCAAGGGCGGTCAGGAACATTTAGGCAGACCTGTGTTTAACACGGTTAAGGATGCTGTTGATAAAGCTGGTGCTAATGTGTCTATTATTTTCGTACCTCCTGCATTTGCTGCGGACGCCATTATGGAAGCTGCTGAAGGTGGTATTAAAGTAATTGTTTGTATTACAGAGGGTATTCCTACAAAGGATATGATTGCTGTAAAATCTTATATTGCAGATAAAGATTGCCGTTTAATTGGCCCTAACTGCCCAGGTGTAATTACTGCCGATGAGGCTAAAATTGGTATCATGCCAGGCTTTATCTTCAAAAAAGGTACAGTAGGTGTGGTTTCTAAATCAGGTACGTTAACTTACGAAGCGGTAGACCAAGTGGTGAAAGCTGGTTTGGGTATTACTACAGCTATTGGTATTGGTGGCGATCCAATTATTGGAACACCTACTAAAGAAGCGGTTGAGTTGTTAATGAACGATCCAGAAACTGAAGGCATCATCATGATTGGTGAGATTGGCGGTGGCATGGAAGCTGAAGCTGCTCGTTGGATTAAAGAAAACGGAACTAAGCCTGTTGTTGGTTTCATTGCGGGTCAAACTGCGCCTCCGGGACGTAGAATGGGCCACGCTGGTGCTATTGTTGGTGGCGCTGATGATACTGCTGCTGCAAAAATGAAAATTATGCGTGAGTGTGGTATTACGGTTGTAGAAAGCCCTGCCGAAATTGGTGCTGCTATGGCTGCTTTGTTGAAAAAATAGTCTCGACAAAATATATTTTAGAAAAGCGTCCCGACGAAATTCGGGACGCTTTTTTTATATGCGAAATCTTACTTCTATGTGAAAAACTCAATGTGCTTATTGATTATATTTGTTTATAAGTCGGCTGGGCAAATCCAAAAGACAACGCTAAACCGTATATCAATAAAAAGAAATAAGATATGAAATTGATAGCCGATAAAACACTGGTGGTATGGATGCTGTTAGTGTCAATAAGTGTGTCTGCTTGCGCACAACAATCTGCCGAAAAGAAACAAGAGGCCAAAGTAACTTCAAAAACCACGAAGAAAATGGAATGGAATAAATTAACTAAGGAAGAAGAGCGAGTAATCGTAAATAAAGGGACAGAATATCCTGGAACAGGTAAATACGATAAGTTTTTCGAGAAAGGAACCTACATTTGTAAAAGATGTAATGCACCTCTATATAGATCTGATTCTAAGTTTGATGCACATTGTGGCTGGCCAGCTTTTGATGACGAAATTAAAGGGGCGGTAAAACGTATTCCGGATGCCGATGGACAGCGTACCGAAATTGTTTGTGCCAATTGCGATGCACACTTAGGACACGTTTTTGTTGGCGAATTTTTAACCGCTAAAAACACCCGTCATTGCGTAAACTCAATTTCTATGACGTTCGTGCCTGATAAGAAATGATTAAATGATTAAGTTTTGAATGAGTGAACGTCAGCAAAAGTATATGCACATGTTGGTATTTACTCATTCAATCATTTACTCATTCTCCTAATCAACCAATAGGCAAAGAATGAACCAATTAACGCCATCCCTGCGCCGACCAGAGACGGATAATTATAGCTTAAGCCGTATACTAGAGGGAAGCCGCCAAATAGTGCGCCAAGGGCATTGCCAATATTGAAACTAGCCTGGCTAGCAGAAGCGGCAATCATTTCCGAATCTTTTGCGGTTCTAATCATTAGCATTTGTATAGGCGCTGCAGATGCAAAAGCAATTGCTCCCGTTAAAAATGTTGTAATTAGGGCTAGTATTGGGCTGGCAGAAACGAAAAATACAACGATTAAAATAATACACATAGCGAGCAATAGCGAAATACAGGCTTTGGCTGGAGAGAACCGATCTGCTAAATAGCCGCCAACAAAATTGCCCACTAACATACCTAGCCCTGCTAACATTAAAATGTAGGTTACACTGCTATCTGCAAAACCTGCTACTTCGGTCATCAGTGGCGCAATGTAACTGATCCAACAGAATAAGCCTCCTGTGCCTATAGAAATCATCAGTATAATTATCCAAGCTTCACGTTTGGCAAAAAAGCTGAGTTCTGTTTTCAAATCCCTATTTTTAACGGCCGGTAATTGTGGTAGCCAATATTTTAAACTTAACAAAGTAGCAAGGCCTACTATGGCAACAATACCGAAAGAATATCGCCATGAGTAATTGTGACCAATAAAAGTACCTAGCGGCACTCCAAATAAATTAGCTATGGTAAGGCCAGCAAACATTAAGGAAACTGCTTGTGCTTCTTTTCCTTTGGGTGCAATACGGCTAGCCACTACAGAGCCTACTCCAAAAAAAGCACCATGCGGTAAACCAGAAAACAACCTGGCAATAAAAAGCGTAAAGTAGCTAGGTGCGAAAGCAGAAATACCATTAAATAGGGTAAACAAAACCATTAAAACAATAAGGATGTTTTTTGGAGGATATTTTGCCGATATAATGGCCAGCGTTGGCGCCCCAACCACAACCCCCAAAGCATAAGCGGAAATTAAATGGCCAGCTTGTGGAATAGTAATAGAAAGATCTTTTGCAATATCTGGTAAAAGCCCCATCATTACAAACTCTGTAATGCCTATGCCCAAACCGCCTAAAGTAAGTGGTATAAATTTTTTACTAATTAGCATCTCTTAGTGTTTTTTGTACACTAAGCAAAGTTAGCCTTTTTTATTATAGGGTTTTGTCGGTATAAGGTTAATTATGCCTAAAAAAAGTAAAAGTCCCAACTGTTACATCGGGACTTTTAAGTTCAACGCTTTTTAGCGTAGTTTAAAATCTTTGTAATCGTTTCTTCCGAAGGTTCTCTATAAAGCTTGTTTAGCTGTTGCTTAATTGAGCCATAAAAATGTTGATCTGGCTGGTTGCTTGGCTCGTTAGTTTCGGTTTTCGATACGTTTTTTTGATTGGGTGGAGTAAAGGTTTTTGTCATACGCATTTATATCTTTTTTGTTTAGATTTTAAACGTATGGCAAAGCGCTTTATTTCATAGGTGTTGTGCTAAAATTTTAATTTTTTTAAAAATTACCATTAACAATAAGTTAAATCTTTGTTTAATCCTTATTGGAGTGTATAAGTAGATTAAAACTATAGCGCAACATTTTTGTGACTTAACTACGGCTTACACTTATCTCTTTTACATTCATCATTTTACGTAAGTTGCTTAACGCATATCGCATGCGTCCCAAGGCGGTGTTAATGCTTACATCGGTAAGTTCTGCAATTTCTTTAAAACTTAAATCAGCGTAATGGCGCATAATTAAAACTTCTTTTTGCTCATCGGGCAAATGATGTATCATTTTACGTAAATCTACATGTGTTTGTTCTCGGAGCATGCGTTCTTCTGCACTTTCTTCATGAACTTGTATCAAGTTAAGCACGTCGGTACCATCAGCACTGGTAATGGTTGGTGTACGTTTTTCTTTTCTAAAATAATCGATAACCAAGTTATGCGCAATACGCATTACCCAAGGTAAAAACTTTCCTTCTTCGTTATACCTGCCAGAGCGTAGGGTGTTAATTACCTTGATAAAAGCATCCTGAAAAATATCCTCTGCTAGATATTGATCTTTAACCAATAAATAAATTGAAGTGAAAATCTTTGACTTATGCCGGCGAAGAAGTTCCTCGATAACACTTTCGTCACCACCGATATATAACTTCACCAAATCCTGATCACTAACCTGTTGTAACCTCATAGGAGTGTGTTTGATTAAACCCATCTTTATTAAATAATAAACACGTAAATTTTTAATCTATAGCTTTTCTCCTTTAGTTTTTTGTGAGTGAATAAGTTATTGTTTTGTTGTTACAGTTTCAAAAGAAACATTTTTTTATGAGATTCAAAGAATTAAATTATTAAAAAATCTAAAAATCCCAAATAAACTTTAAAATTGTTGTCGTTAACGTTAATTAAATACTAATGTGCTACGTTACAATATCGTTGCGCAAGCTTATAAACATTGTCAAATTTTGTACCAATCTTTAATGTGACAATTGGTGGAATGAGATAATATGATGATTGACATCAAACCGACCAGTTTTTAACTATATCGTTGGTGTTCAGGCTTCCCTGCTCAAACTTTTATAACTATCTTTGTAAATTACATCGAGAGGTTATCAATGAGCAAGGAACTAGAGAAAGATCCACATCAACATATCATCATAAAAGGGGCTAGAGTACACAATTTAAAGAATATTGATGTAGCTATCCCTAAAAATAAATTTGTAGTAATTACCGGAATGTCTGGCTCAGGGAAGTCTTCGCTAGCATTTGATACGCTATACGCCGAGGGCCAACGTAGGTATGTAGAAAGTTTATCGGCTTATGCCCGCCAATTTATGGGGCGTATGAATAAGCCCGATGTAGATTATATTAAAGGGATTGCTCCCGCTATAGCCATAGAACAAAAGGTAATTACTTCAAACCCACGTTCTACGGTAGGTACTTCTACCGAAATTTACGATTACCTAAAGTTACTCTACTCCAGAATTGGTAGAACGTATTCCCCAATTTCGGGCAATGAGGTAAAAAAAGATACGGTAAGCACTGTAGTGGATTTTGTTTCGGTACTGGCCGACGATGAAGTGGTGACTATTTTTAGTCCATTGCATCCTCAAAATAACAGGACATTAAAAGAAGAGCTAGCCATTCTTTTACAGAAAGGTTTTTTAAGGGTTTCTTATTTGGGAGCCATCAAAAAAATCGAAGATATTTTGGAAGATGACACGGTTAAGGATAAAGAGCTGAGCGAAGCAGATCAGGTATTTATTTTGATTGATCGTATTGTGGTTGCTCACGATGAGGAGACATTGAGCCGCGTTGCCGACTCCGCACAAACTGCTTTTTTTGAAGGTAAAGGCGATTGCTATATTGAAAACGATGGCAAACGAACTTTCTTTTGTGACCGTTTTGAGTTAGATGATTTGAAGTTTGAAGAGCCTACACCAAATTTCTTCAGTTTTAATAACCCTTATGGCGCTTGCAAACGTTGCGAAGGTTATGGCAATGTGATTGGTATTGATGAAGATTTGGTAATACCTGATAAAAGCAAGAGTGTTTACGATAGTGCCATTGCACCTTGGCGTGGCGAAAAAATGGGCGATTGGCTCAAAGCATTCATTAAAAATGCAGATAAGTTTGATTTTCCTATCCACAGACCATACAGCGATTTAACCGAAAAACAACAGCAATTGCTTTGGACTGGCAATAAATATTTCAGAGGTCTGGATGATTTTTTTAGAGAATTGGAGGAGCAGACTTACAAAATTCAGTATCGTGTAATGTTGTCGCGTTATCGCGGAAAAACAACCTGCCCAGATTGTAAGGGAACCCGTTTGCGTAAAGATGCTTCTTATGTAAAAGTTGGTGGTAAATCTATTTTAGAATTGGTGCTAATGCCTCTTTCTACTATTCTGCCTTTCTTTGATGGATTGGATTTAACAGAGAACGAGCAAAAAATTTCGAAGCGTTTGTTGACCGAAATTAGCAGCCGTATTTTATATCTCAATAATGTTGGTTTAGGCTATTTAACTTTAAATCGCTTATCAAATACCTTATCTGGTGGAGAAAGTCAGCGTATTAACTTGGCAACTTCGCTAGGCAGTAGCTTGGTAGGTTCTGTTTACGTGTTAGATGAGCCTAGTATTGGCCTACATCCTCGCGATACGCACCGTTTAATTGGTGTACTGGAATCATTAAGAAACGTGGGTAATACCGTTTTGGTAGTAGAGCACGAAGAAGAGATGATGAAAGCTGCCGACCACTTGATCGATATTGGTCCGGAGGCAGGTACGCAAGGAGGAAATTTGGTTTTTAGCGGTACTTACAATCAAATCATTAAAGATAAAAAATCGCTTACTGGAAGGTATTTGGCTGGCGAAGAAAGTATTGAAATTCCAAAAAAACGCAGAAACTGGAAAGACCATATTTTAATTAAAGGCGCTCGCGAAAATAACCTGAAAAATGTGAATGTGAAATTCCCTTTGGGCGTGTTTACTTGTGTTACGGGTGTTTCTGGCTCTGGTAAAACGAGTTTAATTAAACGTATTTTATATCCTGCTTTGCAGAAAGCAATAGGCAATTACGCTGGCGAGCAAACTGGCAGTTACGATGGTATTTTCGGTAACCTAGATTTGGTGCAGCAGGTAGAAATGGTTGATCAGAACCCAATTGGTCGTTCGTCACGTTCTAATCCGGTAACTTATGTAAAAGCTTGGGACGATGTAAGGGCTTTGTTTTCGGGCTTGCCAGCAGCAAAAGCAGCAGGTTTAAAACCAGCAGCATTCTCTTTTAACGTAGAAGGTGGCCGTTGCGATGTTTGCCAAGGTGAGGGCGAAGTGAAGATTGAAATGCAGTTTATGGCCGATATTTATTTGCCATGCGAAACTTGTGGTGGTAAACGCTTTAAACAGCAGGTGCTAGATGTAACTTATCAGGATAAAAATGTGTCTGATATTTTGGATATGACCATAGATCAAGCGGTTGAGTTTTTTGTGAAAGAACCTAAAATTATGGCTAAACTACAACCACTGGTTGATGTTGGCTTGGGATATGTTCATTTAGGACAATCTTCGAACACCTTATCTGGTGGCGAGGCGCAGCGGATTAAATTGGCGTCGTTTTTAATTAAGGGAAATAATGCGCAAAAGGCAGTTTTTATTTTCGACGAGCCAACAACTGGGCTTCATTTTCACGATATCAAAAAGCTATTGAAAGCCCTAAATACATTGATAGAGCAGGGCAGTACTGTAATTGTGATAGAACATAATATGGATATGATTAAATGTGCTGATTGGGTAATTGATATCGGTCCCGAAGGTGGTGATAAAGGAGGAAATGTTGTTTTTGAAGGTAAACCTGAAGATTTGCTGAAAGTAGAAAACTCCTACACCGGACAGTTTTTAAAACAGCATTTGGCTTAAGATTTGAGAATTGAGTATAGCGTATTGAGATTAGAACTCTAAACTTTCTACTTACAAATGTCTATATCAAACCAAACAATGAAACAATTTAACCATACAACAATTCTAGACTAATGCTCGTAGTTACCTTTCTAATTGGCGTTGCGCTTAACGCAATGGGATACATCCCGCCGGGTAATATTAACCTAACTTTGGCACAGTTAACCATTAACCGTGGTATGCGCCAAGCTTGGGGCTTTATCCTAGCTTTTTCCGCAATAGAAGTTTTTTTTACTTTCGGCATGATGCGTTTTGCCCGCTGGATTTCTAGTGATGTAGATATTGACACCATCAAACTCGGCAATTTTCAGTTGAGCTTTTTGGTTGATCTTTTTATGATGGTGTTGTTGCTGGTAATGGGCACTTTAACATGGCTTAACCGAGATAAGGTCAATCAGCCTAAGGCCACCGACAGTAGGAAAGGAAGCGTGCTTTATGGTGTGATTTTAGGTGTACTGAATCCCGTGCAAATACCTTTTTGGTTGTTTTTTGGTAACTACGTTATTCTTCACGAATGGATTACGACCTCATATCTTTCGTTAATTATTTTTAGTCTAGGTTCTGGTGTGGGCTCTATGCTTGCATTATATGGTTATGCGCATTTTGCTCAATTTATTCAAGAGAAGTTTACGCTAAGCAGCAGATTGATCAATAAAAGTATAGCTATTTTTTTGTATTGCTTGGCGCTGTATTTAATTGTTAAGCAGGTAGTAATTTACTTTGATTAGTAGTGCTCTTCTGCAACTAGAATAATCTTGAATCCCAAAAACTACATCAATGGCTTAGCATCGTTATTACGATAATACTCAATTTTATACATAAACATTTCTGCCATTCTATCGCCACGCCATTTGGCATCTGTAGCTTTTTCTCCGGCAAAAAATTGATCTACCGTTTGGTGCCATAAGTTTAGCCAAGTATCAAAATGAAGTTGGCTTACCGGAAGTTTGGCATGGGGTGGGAATGGGCTGCCTGTATAGGTATGCACTTCTAAAAGAATAGTTTGCCAGAAGCGATACATTTTTTCTAAGTGCTCTGGCCATCTATCGCCAATACGCTCATTAAATAATGGGCCTAATAATTCATTTTCACGTACTCGTGAATAGAAAGTATTTACTAATAATTGGATATCTTCTAACTTGTGAATATCTGCTAATGCCATCTTCGCGAATTTTGATATACAAAGGTAAGGTTTAAGTATCTCTATTCTTTCTGATGCAAGTCACTAAATTGGTTGGTGGTACTCACACTATGGAACAATTTCTCAGTAATAAAAAAATAAAGTTATTTCAATAATTCTGGAATACGCTTATTGTTTCCCACTATCCAAACAATATCTTCGTTTTCAAAAACCATGTGAGAGTCTGGATTTAAGATCCGCTGGCCATTTCTTTCAATACCAACTACCAGCCCTTGGGTTTTTTCTCTTATGCCACTATCTCTAATGGTTTGTCCAAATACTGGAGATTTGCTATTGATGACAATCTTTTGGAGTGCCATATCTTGTTTAGGAAATGTTTCGTCTTCGTCTACCTCCGTTTGATCTCTGTCGAATAAATGTTTAACACTTGCCAGTTGATCATCGGTACCAATTACCAATACTTTATCATTTGGATATAGGCGTTCATCACGTTTTGGCGTTGGGATCATGATTTTTCCACGCTCAATCATGGCGATGTTAATGCCGTACTTTTCCCTTACTGCCAAATCTACCAAGGTTTGTCCTACTAATTTCGACTCTGGCGCTACTGTTAATTCGAGCAAGTGCGTATCCCAAGGTAAAATTTCTGGTTGTTTTTTTGCTGCTTCTCTGGCATTAAGGTTATAGAAAAACCTGTTTTCCATACGTTCGTAAAAACTTTGTAGCCTTCTAGAAAATATCACCATTACCAAAACTATTAGGCCAACTGCAATGCTGGCGGCGGTCCATGTATCAAAAAATTGATAGATTAAAAAGCCAACAAAGAACGTACCTAATGCTATCCTAAAAACCTCAATAGCGATGAGTGGTCCTCTTGTATATTTTTTGTTAAGCCACAGGTGAGAATATGCCGTTTTCTCTATGCGCCTTACCGAAAGAGCCCACAAAAATGGCGACATGATAAGAAAGGAAATGATGATACTTATAATGATGCCATTGATGCCATTGGTAATGTTATTAACGATAAATGGATGTAAGTAACTTGAAACCAGGAGCACAATAGCGGTAATGATAACCCCATGGGTAATGGTATTAATGGTGTAAGCCCTAAGCAGAATTTTCCAATCGGGCATGGTGGTTATTCCGGCGGCACTTGTACTGTATCGTTCTATGGCGTTGATCCATCTTTGCGGCAAAATTTTATTAAATAAACGATGCATCGGATCTGCAAGTTTAATCATGTATGGCGTGGTAAATGTGGTTAGCGCCGAAACAGCAATGGTAATTGGATACAGCGTTTCGCTAGTGGCCTTTAGACTAAGCCCTAGGGTGGCAATGATAAAAGAAAACTCACCAATTTGTGTTAAGCTAAGCCCGGTTTGAATGGAAGTTTTTAACGGCTGACCAGAGAGTAGTGCTCCCGACCCCGCAAAAAGAAATTTCCCTAAAATTACACTTGCTGAGATCACCAATACAGGTACGGCTTGGTCAATCAATATCTGCGGATCAATCATCATTCCTACGGATACGAAGAAAATTGCAGCAAATAAGTTTTTAACCGAAGTGGTAAGGTGTTCAATTCGTTCTGCTTGGGTAGTTTCTGCCAGTATAGAACCCATAATAAAGGCACCAAGCGCTGGAGAAAAACCCACTTTAACTGCCAGCAAGACCATGGTAAGACAAAGAGCAAGCGATACTATCAGCATTGTTTCGTCATTCATCAGTTTTTTAGTAGCCTTTAAAAAAGACGGAATTAAGAAGATGCCGGCCAAGAACCAAAGTGTTAGGAAGAACCCGAGTTTGAGTACGGATAGCAGTACTTCACCTCCTTCAAATTTTGAACTAGCTGCCAGTGTAGAGAACAACACTAGCATCAATATGGCAAATAGGTCTTCCACAATGAGCACCCCAAATACCAACCCTGCAAATTTCTTATGCTTTACGTTAAGCTCATCAAAAGCCCTCATAATAATAGTAGTGGAGGAGATAGACATGATGCCGCCCAAAAAGAAGCGGTCCATGGTTGGCCAATTTAATAACCAGGCTGTACCATAACCTAAGGCAAACATGCCAAACACATCTACTACTGCGGTAATGCCTGCCGAGCCACCAACTTTTGCTAGCTTTTTAAAACTAAATTCTAGCCCCAAGCTAAACAGCAAAAATATAACCCCAATTTCGGCCCAAGTAGTAATGCTTTTATGGTCGGTTACTGTTGGCGTAAAGTTAAGATAGGGCCCAACAATAATTCCTGCAAGGATGTAACCCAATACCAGTGGTTGCTTTATCTTTTTAAATAAGAGCGTAGTTATACCACCTGCGGCGAGTATCAATCCTAAGTCGGAAATAAGTACTGGTAAGTGTGTCATCAGCTAAGTATATTTTTAAGGAATGAGGTATTCGTCTCAAAAGAACATACCACAGCCACAAAATACTGAAAAAAGTTGAACTCTCTTTCGAATTAGCGCTATTAGGAATATAAATGACAAGGAAACTATTTTCCTTCAAAAAATAAAAGCGTGTTGGCCTTGTCTTGCTGCAATTGTTGTTTTAATGCTTCTAACCCTGTAAATTTAACGTCGTGCCTTAAAAAAGCCAGGAAGTTCATCTTGATATTTTGTCCGTAAATTTCCTTGTCGAAATCAAAGATGTTCACTTCTATGTTGCGTGTCATGCCGTTGATCGTAGGACGCTGGCCAATATAGGCCATTCCCTTGTAAGTCTGATGTCTGATGTCCGATGTCGGAAGTTCAAATAAAGAATTATTTGTTTTACTGTTTGACGTGTGAGATTGAGCATTATTATCTTCGGACTTCGGACTTCCGACCTCCGACTCCAATTCTACGGTAACGGCGTAAATGCCATCTCCGGGTATCAATTTGTAGGTTTCGGCAACAAAAATGTTTGCTGTAGGGAAACCAATGGTTCTCCCAATTTTATCGCCTTTAATTACAGGCCCGTAGATAGAAAATGCATAGCCTAGGTAGTCGTTAGCTAAGCCTACATCGCCATCTAAAAGTGCTTTTCTGATTTTTGTAGAGCTAACGGCAACGTCATTAATGTCTTGTTCAGGTATTTCTTCTACGCTGTAACCAAATACTGCTGCATTTTCTGCTAAAGTTTGGATGTTACCCAATCGGTCTTTACCAAATCGGTGGTCGTAGCCGATAATAATTTTCCTAGTGCCAATGGCATCTACCAAAATGTTTTTGATGTATTCTTCTGCGCTTAAATTAGAAAAATCTCTCGTAAACGGCGTGATAATTAAATGGTCTACACCTAAACTAGCTAAGATTTGAGCTTTTTCATCAATGGTGTTAATCATTTTCAGATCTTGATTTTCGGGATCAATAATCATCCGCGGGTGCGGGAAAAAAGTTAACAACACACTTTCTCCTCCTGAAGACTTTGCCAGTTCGCATAACCTTTTGATAATTTTTTGATGTCCAAAATGCACACCGTCAAAAGTACCGATAGTAACTATTGCGTTATTTAATTTTTTAAAATCCGAAAGTTGAGTATATGTTTTCAAAACGATTAAATCTATTTTTAGTTTCTGACCGGGCAGTCACATAGTTTTTAATTTTAAGACGAAATAATCTATGTGCCTATTTGGTTCATTTTTATCAGTCAAACTTTTAATGCAAAGCCTGACGCTTCACTACGCCACCTTTTAAATCGGCAATTTGCTGCTGTACAACAAACGCATTAGAGTCGATTTCGTTTATTTTATCTTGTAGTTTGCTCAATTCTAGCTTGGTTACTACGGTATAAATAATGTCGATGTCTTTTTTCTGCAAATAGCCACCTTCTCCTTTGTAGATAGTTACACCGCGTTTCATTTCATTGATAATGAACATCTTGATCGTTTCATTTTCTTCAGAAATAATGGTTACGCCAGTATAAGCTTCCAGTCGGTTAACAATAAAATCAATAGTATTGGTTGCCGATAAATAAGTAAGGATAGCGTATAGAGCGGTATCAATGTTGATGAAATAAGCAGCAAAAAGGAAAATCACAATGTTGAGTATAAAAATGATATTTCCAACGGTAAGCTGGCTCTTTCTGCTAATGTAAAGCGCCAAAACTTCGGTGCCGTCTATCACGCAACCACCACGCATAGCCAAGCCAATGCCGCCACCCAAAAAGAAACCACCAAAAAAAGCAATCAAAACTTTTTCGTGTGTAATGGGCTGAAACGGAATGAAAATTAAACCCAAAGATAGCGCTGCAATTGCGATAGCTGTTTTAAGTGCAAAGGTGCTGCCAATCTGTTTATATCCTAAAATAATAAAAGGAATGTTGATGATGATAATGAGGTAAGATAAATTCCATCCTGTTAGCGTACTGAGCAATAAAGAGATGCCTGTTACGCCACCATCAATAAAATGCTCTGGCATCAAAAAGCTTTTTAACCCAAAACATGCAGAAATAACGCCAAGGCACATAAAGAGGATTTCTCTTGCCATGCGTATTTTTTCACTTTTGTTATGCTTTTTCATTGGTTTCCGTATTTACTTTTGCTTGTTCTCTCTTCTCACGAAGATAAGCAATGAATTCTGGCAGTTCAAATGCGTTGCTCAGCAAAAAATTGCCGCTGCGGGTGCGTGTCAATTTAGATAAGTAAGCGCCATTGTTTAGCGCTTTCCCGAAATCAGAAACCAACGAACGAATGTAAGTCCCTTTGCTACAAACTATCCTAAAATCAACCTCTGGTAAAGATATTTTTGTAATTTCAAATTCGCTGACGGTTACAAAACGTTTTTTTAGTTCTACTTCTTCACCTAAGCGTGCTTTTACGTATAAGCGTTCGCCATTTACTTTTACTGCAGAGTGTGCTGGCGGATATTGAGAGATATCGCCTTTGAATTGGGCTGTTGCAGCTAAAATTTGTTCTTTGGTAATGCCAGAAATGTCGAAGCTAGCATTCACTTCGGTTTCCATATCGTAAGACGGAGTAGTGGCTCCAAGTACCAAAGTGCCTGTATACTCCTTTTCCTCAGCTTGGAAAGTATCGATTTGCTTAGTTAGTTTTCCGGTACAGATAATTAACAAGCCTGTAGCTAAAGGATCTAAAGTGCCTGCGTGGCCAACTTTTAATTTCGCCGGTTTTAACGAATTGCGGATTTTTCCAACTACGTCAAAAGAAGTCCATTGGTAAGGTTTGTTAATGAGAAGGAGTTCGCCTTCTGCAAAATTGAAATCTGGAAATGTAGTGTTTTCTTGCAACGTGATTTATTTAGGCCGCAAATTTACTGATTATATAATGGATAACTCGTGGCCCGAAAGTAATAAAACTAAGATAATCAATCCCACAACTATCCGATACCATCCAAAAGCTTTAAAACCGTGTTTGGTAAGGATGTTGATGAACGTTTTAATTGCGATAATGGCAACGACAAAACCAACGATGTTGCCGATAACCAAAAGGTTGATTTCTTGACTTGAGAATGTATGGCCTTCTTTTAAAAATTTATATAGTTTCACAACAGAAGCTCCTAACATCATTGGGATGGCCAAAAAGAAAGAAAATTCGGCTGCTGCCTTACGGGTAAGGTTTTGTGTCATAGCGCCCACAATGGTACTGGCAGAGCGGGATGTTCCCGGAATTAGCGCTAAACATTGGTAAAGCCCAATGACAAAAGATTGTTTGTAGGATATTTCGTCAGAGTTGTCGATACGCGGCTTATTAAACCATTTGTCGACAAAAAGAAGGATTACTCCGCCAACTACCAACATTACAGCCACCATTAAAGGACTTTCTAGCAGCGAGTCTATAAAGTCGTTTAGCAACAAACCTAAAATTGAGGCAGGTACTGCTGCTACTACCAATTTATAATAGAAGTTTAGTGATTTAAAAAAGCGTTTAAAGTACAATACCAGCACAGACAGTATGGTGCCAAGTTGGATCACAATGGTAAAAAGCTTAACAAAAGGAGTAGGCTCCATATTCATCAAAGCGGTGCCAATAATCATGTGGCCTGTAGAAGATACCGGCAAAAACTCGGTTAATCCTTCAATAATAGCAAGGATAATTGCTTGTAGATAGTTCATTTATTATAATGGTTTTACTCCCATTGCAGCTGTATTTTGTATTTACTCATTTGGGTATCTTTCGATAATAATGTTAAGTTCTCCACAATGGATTGTGAGATGATCAACCTTTCAAAAGGATCTTTGTGATGTGGCTCTAAATCTAATAATGCCATTAGATGTAGTTCACTAATTTCAATTATTTCGATCTGATTTCTTTGGGCAAATTTGAATAATTCATTAAACTCAATATCTAACTCAAGTTTTCCTAGCTGCAATTTTATTGCAATTTCCCAAAAAGAAGCGATACTGATGTAACAAGATTGGTTAATATTATTAATTCTAGAAATGATGTTTTGCGGTAATTGCTTATTTCCTTCTACAAACCATAGAAAGGTATGAGTGTCTAATAAGTATGACATTATTGATAATCCGAAAATACATCTAAAGGTTCGTCGAAATCATCTGATAGCCTAATTTTTCCTTTGGCATAACCAAACTCACGAGATTTTAATTTCGTTTTTTTAGCTGTCTTTGTTTTTAAAAAAGCAACAAAATCAGCAACTTCCTGTCTCAAATGGGCAGGTAAGGATTCGATTTCCATTTGCAATTTTGTAGCCGTCATAAACAAATATAACAATTTTTATTTCTTTAGAACAGCGTAGACCCCAAATGCGAAGCCGAAAAGCACTACCATAGGGGCAATTAATGTTCTTCTAATATCGTAGATATCGCCATCGGCACCCATCATTAAGATAAAGCCAACCACTACAATAGCAATGCTGATGATTAATAATTGGTAATTTTTCTTACTGAAGACCAATTCTTCTTTTGGTTTCTGCGTTGCAGAAGTTGTTTTTTTATCTGACATTATCTGTATAGATCGTAAATTTTTAATCGTAAATATTTGCTTACCGCAAACCAAGTGCTTATTCCGGTGATAAAAATACCAATAGCTACCAAACTAATGAACACCAAACCAAATTCTGTAAAGTTTCTTAAAATAATGATTTCTGGTAGTTCTTGCTGCGCATAGTATAATAATCCTAAAAGGATAATAATAGCAATAAATGACGCAATAATACCGTGTAAGGCAGCAACAAGTATAAATGGTTGCCTAATGAAGTTTTTAGTGGCCCCCACCAATTGCATGCTTTTAATTAAGAAACGCTGAGAAAAAATGGCTAAACGGATGGTGTTATTAATTAAGGCGATAGCAATCACTAGTAAAATACCAGCAAAGCCTAACACAATTAAACCAATGGTATTGATGTTCTTGTTTACCATATCTATTAAAGAACTCTGATAAACTACTTCTTTAACCACGGGATTTTTCTCCATGCTTTTTCTCAAGGCATCAATGTTCTGGTTGTTGGCATAATCAGCCTTCATGTAAACATCTATGGTAGAAAGTAACGGGTTGTAGCCTAAGAAATTCACAAAATCTTCGCCTAAATCTTTAGTAAGGTTATGTTGTGCAACTTCCTTATTTATGTATTGTGTTTGCTTAACTGCAACATTGTTGTCTAAACTCTTTTTAAAAGCTAATACTTCAGTCTCTTTAGCGCCTTCATCAACAATGATATTAAGAACGATGTTTTCTTTAACGTAATTAGACAAATTTTTGGCATGTACTAAAATTAAACCGAGCATGCCCAACATCAACAATACTAGCGCAATACTAAAAATAGTAGATACGTATACGGTTTTGGTTTTTTTAGCAGCCTGACTTACTTCAAATTCTTCCATGTGTAATAATTGTTTCTGCGAAAATAAGGAAACATAACCTAAAACTTAAATTATATGCTCATTGTTTTGCGCCAACTTCAAAGTTTACAATTTTTAAAGTTCGTAAAAGGTAGTTTACTTAGATGGACTTTAACATTCTTTAACGTTGTAGTCCGAAGGTTGGTAGAAGGAAAGTCTGGAAGATGTGGGTTCGATAGCAATGCTGGCTTGGTGATTGGTGTTTGGATGTTTTTTATTTCCCGCAGATTTACGCTGATGTTACCGCAGATTTAAGTAGGCTTTGCATAAGCGATAATATTAACTGTTTGATAATTGGTGCTTGGGCTTTGGATGTTTTGTTGCCCTGCAGATTTCGCTGATGTTACCGCAGATTTAAGTAGGTTTTGCATAAGCGATAATGTTAACTGTTTGATAATTGGTGTTGGGGATTTGGATGTTTTGTTGCCCTGCAGATTTCGCTGGTGTTACCGCAGATTTAAGTAGATTTTGCATAAGCGATAATGTTAACTGTTTGATAATTGGTGCTTGGGCTTTGGATGTTTTGTCGCCCTGCAGATTTCGCTGATGTTACCGCAGATTTAAGTAGGTTTTGCATAAGCGATAATATTAACTGTTTGATAATTGGTGCTTGGAATTTGGATGTTTTTTATTTCCTGCAGATTTTCGCTGATGTTACCGCAGATTTAAGTAGGTTTTGCATAAGCGATAATGTTAACTGTTTGATAATTGGTGTTGGGGATTTGGATTTTTTGCCGTACAGATTTCGCTGATGTTACCGCAGGTTTAAGTAGGGTTTGCATAAGCGATAATATTAACTGTTTGATAATTGGTGTTGGGGATTTGGATTTTTTGCCGTACAGATTTCGCTGATGTTACCGCAGGTTTAAGTAGGGTTTGCATAAGCGATAATATTAACTGTTTGATAATTGGTGTTGGGGCTTTGGATGTTTTGTTGCCCTGCAGATTTCGATGATGTTACCGCAGATTTAAGTAGGTTTTGCATAAGCGATAATGTTAACAGTTTGATAATTGGTGTTGGGGATTTGGATTTTTTGCCGTACAGATTTCGCTGATGTTACCGCAGGTTTAAGTAGGTTTTGCATAAGCGATAATATTAACTGTTTGATAATTGGTGTTGGGGCTTTGGATGTTTTGTTGCCCTGCAGATTTCGCTGGTGTTACCGCAGATTTAAGTAGATTTTGCATAAGCGATAATATTAACTGTTTGATAATTGGTGCTTGGAATTTGGATGTTTTTTATTTCCTGCAGATTTTCGCTGATGTTACCGCAGATTTAAGTAGGTTTTGCATAAGCGATAATATTAACTGTTTGATAATTGGTGTTTGTAATTTGGATGTTTTTTATTTCCCGCAGATTTACGCTGATGTTACCGCAGATTTAAGTAGGTTTTGCATAAGCGATAATATTAACTGTTTGATAATTGGTGCTTGGGCTTTGGATGTTTTGTCGCCCTGCAGATTTCGCTGATGTTACCGCAGATTTAAGTAGGTTTTGCATAAGCGATAATGTTAACTGTTTGATAATTGGTGCTTGGGCTTTGGATGTTTTTTTGCCCTGCAGATTTCGCTGATGTTACCGCAGGTTTAAGTAGGTTTTGCATAAGCGATAATATTAACTGTTTGATAATTGATGCTTGGATATTGGTTGTTTTCTTTCACGCATAGCGTATTTAATCATTCACTCATTTAGTCATTCAAAATTCACTTATCCAAGTCTGTCTATTTTCCTTACCTTTGCACTCGATTTTACAAACAGCATATCAATGGATTATCAATTTAGAGAGATAGAACAAAAGTGGCAAAAATACTGGGCCGACAACCAATCGTTTAAAGCTGAAGCCAATTCAGACAAGCCGAAATATTACGTTTTAGACATGTTTCCATACCCTTCGGGGGCAGGTTTGCATGTTGGTCATCCACTGGGTTATATCGCTTCTGATATTTTTTCGAGATATAAGCGTTTAAAGGGTTTCAATGTGCTGCATCCCATGGGTTACGATTCGTTTGGGTTGCCTGCAGAGCAATATGCGATCCAAACCGGACAGCATCCGGCAGTAACTACCGAAACCAATATCAATACTTACCGCAGGCAGTTAGACCAAATCGGCTTTTCTTTTGATTGGAGTCGTGAGGTGCGCACTAGCGATCCGGCTTACTACAAGTGGACACAGTGGATTTTTATGCAGTTGTTCAATTCTTGGTATAACCTAGAAACTGATAAGGCAGAGCCGATATCTACCCTAATTCATAAATTTAACGAAGCGGGCAGCGCCGATGTAAAGGCTGCTTGCGATGATGATACTAGAAGCTTCTTGCCTACAGATTGGGCTGCTTTTTCGGAAGAAGAAAAACAAGTAGAACTATTAAAATATCGCTTAACTTATTTGAAAGAGAGTACCGTGAATTGGTGCGCAGCTTTGGGTACGGTGTTGGCTAACGATGAAGTTAAAGATGGTTTTTCGGAGCGTGGAGGTTATCCAGTTGAGCAAAAGAAAATGATGCAATGGAGTATGAGAATTACCGCCTATGCAGATAGACTTTTGCAGGGTTTAGATACTATCGACTGGCCAGAACCGATGAAAGAAATGCAACGCAACTGGATAGGCAAGAGCGTTGGTGCATCGGTAAAGTTCAAAGTGGAAGGTAACGATAAACAAATAGAAGTTTTTACCACTCGTGTGGATACCATTTTTGGAGTTTCTTACTTGGTGCTGGCACCAGAGCACGAATGGGTGGCAGAATTGACTACTCCAGAGCAAAAAGTGGATATCGAAAGCTATATTGCACAAACGAAAAAGAAATCGGAATTAGACCGCATGGCGGATGCCAAGACCGTTTCTGGTGCTTTTACGGGAACTTATGTAATTAACCCGGTAAGTGGTGAGCGTGTACAATTGTGGATTGCCGATTATGTATTGGCAGGTTACGGTACCGGTGCGGTAATGGGCGTGCCAAGTGGCGACCAACGCGACTGGTTATTCGCAACGCACTTCAATTTGCCGATTATCCAAATTTTGGATGCGCAAAAAGACATCGACCAACAAGCAGATGCAACCAAGGAAGGTAAATACATCAACTCCGGCTTCATCAACGGAATGGAATATAAAGAGGCTGTTGCTTTCTTAAATCAATGGTTAGAAGATCAAGGCGTAGGAAAAGCGAAGGTAAATTTCCGTCAACGTGATGCTATTTTTGGTCGCCAACGTTATTGGGGCGAGCCTATTCCTGTATATTTTAAAGACGGGTTGCCTTACTTGTTGAAAGAGGAAGAATTACCATTGGTATTGCCAGAAATTGATAAATACTTACCAACCGAAACCGGCGAGCCGCCTTTGGCAAGAGCCGAAGGTTGGAAATACGAAGACCGTTACGAGTACGAATTGTCTACCATGCCAGGTTGGGCAGGAAGTAGCTGGTATTGGTACCGTTATATGGATGCGCAAAACGACAAAGCATTCGCCTCGAAAGAAGCTGTAGCATATTGGAAAGATGTGGATTTGTACATCGGCGGTAACGAACATGCCACTGGCCATTTGTTGTACAGCCGTTTCTGGAACAAGTTTTTGAAAGATTTAGGTTTCGTACAAGAGGAAGAGCCTTTCAAAAAGTTGATTAACCAAGGGATGATACAAGGTAGAAGTAACTTTGTGTATAGGCTTTCAATTATGCAGAATGACGGAAATAAATTCTACTTTATTTCTAAATCATGGGCTGATAAATGGTACAAATCTGATGGTTATTCTCAATCTCTGATAAATGAAATGGGGATTGATTTTTCGTTTGAGGGTCCAAATAAAGAACGGTCTATAAGTCTATCAGGCATTCACGTAGATGTTAACATCGTAGAAAACGATAGGTTAAACATCCAAAAATTCAGAGCGTGGAGACCAGAGTACCAAGATGCTGTCTTTATTTTCGAAGACGGAACCATTTCTTCCCCAACAGGGGGAGGCCAGGAGGGGGCCTATATCTGCGGTGTAGAAGTTGAAAAGATGTCTAAATCTAAGTTCAACGTAGTAAACCCAGATGTGTTAATTGCACAGTACGGTGCAGATACTTTACGTATGTACGAAATGTTCTTAGGGCCGTTAGAGCAAAGCAAACCTTGGAACACCAACGGTATTGAAGGTGTATTTAAGTTCTTGCGTAAATTCTGGCGTTTGTTCCATAATGAGGCTTGGGAATTTACCGTAAGCGATGCTGAACCAACTAAAGCGGAGCTGAAAGCATTGCACAAAATCATCAAGAAAGTACAAGATGATATTGAGCGTTTTTCATTTAATACCTCGGTTTCGAGCTTTATGATTGCAGTTAACGAACTAACAGATTTGAAATGCAACAAACGAGCAATTCTACAAGATTTAGTGGTAGTGTTAGCAGCTTATGCGCCACACATCTGCGAAGAACTATGGTCGTTATTAGGCAATAAAGATTTATCAACCGCTCAATTCCCGGTTTTCAACCCTAATTATTTGATAGAAGATGAGTTTGCTTATCCCATTTCTATCAACGGTAAAATGAAAATGAACTTGAATTTGAGCTTAACCTTAGAGCAAGAAGATGCGACCGCTGCGGTGTTGGCTAGCGAGCAAGTTCAAGGATTTTTAAACGGAGCTAGTCCTAAGAAAATCATTTTCGTAAAAGGAAAGATTGTAAATATTGTAGTATAGCCAATACGTCATTTCGAGGGAAGCGTAGCAACGAGAAATCTTTGAGGTTGGTTGCGCTAATCGGAAGATCTCTCCACTTCGTTTTACTGCGGTCGAGATGACGACCAAGCTATTTAAAAATCCCAAAGGAGTTAAAAGCTTTTTTGGGATTTTACTTTTTACCCTCAACCATTCGCCGCCTAAAAAATACCATTCGCCGAGAATTTGCTGCCAGTTGTAAAAAAATGCTTCGTTGCTGCTGTAACAAAATATAGCTTTGGCAGACTAATACGTACAAATAACAAAACAAAATGAAAAAACTACTACTAATTTGTTCCGCTTTACTGATGATGATGAGTGCAAAGGCCCAGTTCCCGATGATGGGAGGAGGCAATGCAGCTCCAAAAGTGACAGGGCGTATCTCGGCAACTATTTTAGATTCATTAACCAAACAACCGGTAGAATACGCTACGGTTTCGTTGGTAAATACTAAAACCTCAAAACCGGTAAACGGGGGCTTAACCGATGCTAAAGGTAAGGTAACCATTCAAAATGTGGCTCCAGGCGATTATAAAATGGTTGTGGGTTTTATCGGATATACCACTAAAAATATCATGGTTAAAACCACTCCAGAAAAACCAGATAACAACATTGGAGATGTTTTTCTATCGGGTGGTGCAAGTACCTTAAACGAAGTTACCATTGAAGGTAAAAAGAGCATGATCGAAAACAAGATAGACCGTATGGTGTACAACGCAGAGGCAGATGCAACCAATGCTGGTGGCGATGCTACCGACGTAATGCGTAAAGTACCGATGCTTTCGGTAGATATCAATGGAAATGTTCAATTGCGTGGAAGTGCGGTAAGGGTTTTAATCAATGGAAAACCATCAGGTACTATGGCTAATAGCGTAGCTGATGCCTTGAAGATGATCCCTGCCGATCAGATTAAAAGTGTAGAGGTAATTACCAATCCATCTGCAAAATACGAAGCAGAAGGTTCTGGTGGTATCATCAATATCATTACCAAGAAAAGTAATGCAGAAGGTGTAAGTGGTTCGGTAAATGCTTCGGCAGGTACGCGTCAAAACACAGGTAACTTCAATTTAACAGCGAAATCTGGACGTTTTAGCGCAAATACCGCTTTGGGTGGTATGTATGCCTATGCGCAAGATTCTAGAGTAATATTCTTTAACCAACTACCAGGTAGCTCTGTATTACAAGATGGTACTTCTGCCTGGAAACGCGAAATGTTTAACGGAAGCTTGGGCTTAGATTACGATTTTAACGCTTATAACAATATTAGCACCAATGCAAAATACAATAGGTTTTACAATGGAGGACCTGGGTCGTCCTTATTAAATACCAATGTGGGCGGGCAAATCACTAACCTTACCAATGTTAGTACTACTGATATGACCAATAATAACTTAGATTGGAATATGGACTATAGACGCACTACCAAAAAACAAGGCGAAGAGTTTTCTGTTGCGGGTCAATTAACTGAAGGTAGGAACATAAATGACTTTTCTAACAATATCAATGGTAATTCGTTGACAGCTAGTGTAAATACGGGAAAAAATAGGGAGTACACTATTCAAACCGACTACGTTTATCCGTTTTCTAAAACTGTAACTTTTGAAGTTGGCGGTAAGGGTATTTTCAGAAACATCAAAAGTGAGTTTGGTCAAGGTTCTGGAAAAATCTTCGATTACGATCAAAATGTTGGGGCAGCCTACTCAACTATTGCATTCAATTTAACTAAGAAAATAAAATTTAAAGGAGGTGTGCGTACAGAATATACCGCCATTGAGTATAATGATATCAATGGTAACCTAATTAATGATGATTACTTAAACTTATTTCCAAATGCAGTAATATCGCAAACTATTAGTGGATCTACCACAGTTAAATTAGCTTACAACAAAAGAATACAACGCCCTAGTTTAGCTTACCTAAACCCATTTAATAATCAATCTAATCCAGTTAACACTTTTGAAGGTAACCCAGCATTAGATCCCGAATTGAGCCATAATGTGGAGCTTGGTTATTCTACTTTTATTAAAGGGTCAATGATTAATGCATCATTGTTTTATAGAAATACAAGAAACGTTATCGAAAACATTGTGAGGGCGGCTTCTGGCATCACATCAACAACTTTTGCCAACGTAGGTAATACTAATAGTTATGGTGCTAATCTATTTGGCTCGTATAACCCTACGCCAAAATGGACCTTAATGAGTAACATTGCCGTAAACACTTACGAAATTAGAAGTAGGGATGATTTGCAAGGGATGAATGAAGGGACCTACATCAATTATAACTTTTTTATGCGTTCTGCTACTGCTTTTAAGGGCGGTTGGAATTTAGAGTTGTTCGGTGTAGTTAATTCTCCACGTTACACTTATCAAAGTAAAACGCAGGCAATGTTTTTTTACGGCGGTGCTGTTAAAAAAGACATCATGAAGAAGCAAGGTACCATTGGTTTGAACTTATTAAACCCATTCAATAGGGATTTGCATATCAATACCGTTTCTAGGTCTGCAGATGCTTATCAAACCCAAAACATCTACTATCCACTACGCCAAATTGGCTTAAACTTTAGCTACAAATTTGGTAAGTTGAAATTTACAGAGAAAAAGAAAATTAAAAACGACGACGTGAAGCAAGAGCAACAGCAAGGTGGCGGCATGGGCGGCGGCATGGGACAAGGGAAGTAGGTGGAAAGTAAAAAGTAAAAAGCAACAAATGGTCGACGCATATGAGTATCGACCATTTGTTGCTTTATTATTGACCTCGTCATTGCGAGGTACCAAGCAATCTTAAAGTGAAATGCCTAGATAACTATAGTTGTAAGATTGCTTCGTGCCTCACAATGACGTTTTATTAACGAATGTACTAAGTCACCGATGGAAACGAAATGCCTTTGATTTTGCCATACAATTCAACGGCATACAAATCGGTCATTCCCGATACAAAATCTAACACACTTTGCACCCGAGAATATAAATCTTCCTTTTCGGTATGAAATTGTTTCGGTATCAGTTTTACCAATTTTTTATAGTAATGAGTGTCGTTGTTTACTAGTGCTGGTACAAATTCTTCGAGCAAACCAGCCATTACTTTATAGCCAGATACTTCTTTGGCTATTACAGATTGGTAGTTGTAAATTTTCTCTACCGATATTTTTTCGATTTGCTTCCACGCATTTAAGAGCTTTTCTGGCAAGGCATCGGTTAAACTTTGGTTAAAAGTACCACCTAAAATAGCTGCTTGTTGTGTGTAAAAAATGGCAGAGCACTCATAGATTAAAGTGCTAATAGCTTTTGCTCTTAACAAACTCACCTTGGCGTCGTCATCTTCTAAATCATTTTGCAGCCTCGCTTCTAGCGTTTCGCTGTTACAAAGAGGCAACAACAAGTTCTTTACTTCCTCAAAACTTAGAATTTGTAAACGATGCGCATCTTCTAAATCGATGATGCCATAACAAATATCATCAGCCGCTTCTACCAAATAAGCCAATGGATGACGAAAATAGCCAAGTGGCTTCTCGTTATCGCAAAGCATACCTAGTTCTGTGGCAATTTTTCTAAAAATTTCCTTCTCTGATTGGAAAAAGCCATATTTTTTTCGATGTAAATGCTGCTTTTGGTGGCCTAAACTAGATTCGCATGGATATTTCCCGATGGCGGCCAAAGTGGCGTAGGTGAGTGCATAGGCACCATTTCCTTTACCTTCGAAAGGATGTGTTAAAATACGGATGGCGTTGGCGTTACCTTCAAAGTGGGTAAAATCTTTTTGCTCTTCTGCACTAAGCTGCTCTAAATAGGTTTTGCCTTCGCCGTTGGTAAAATACCTCGAAATGGCAGCTTCTCCGGAGTGTCCAAAAGCTGGGTTCCCTAAATCGTGTGCCAAAGCAGCTGCGGCTACAATGTTGCCCACTTCGCTCATTAGAGGTACTTCTGTATCAATATTTGGATTGTCTTTTTTGGTTTGATTATAGAAAATTCTTCCTAAAGAACGGCCTACGCTGGCTACTTCTAAGCTGTGCGTTAAGCGGTTATGCACAAACACACTGCCAGGTAAAGGGAAAACTTGCGTTTTGTTCTGTAATCTTCTAAATGGCGAAGAAAATATTAACCTGTCGTAGTCGATTTGAAATTGCGATCTAGCTTCATCAGTATCTCTTGGCGATTTATCCTCATGCCCCCAACGCTTTGCCGAAAGCAATTTTTTCCATTCCATCATATAAAAAAGCGATATTCTTGAATTTTGATGCAAATGTACATTTTATTGGAATAAATGATCGTGCATGGCCTTGTCGAAAAATCATTTCATTGCCATGTACCTCATTGCCGTCGACTTTAGTCGACGATTTAGATAAATCATTTTAATGGCTTTAGCCAAAAAAGCTTTTTAATGAATTAATTCTTTTGCCAGAAACTTATCTCCAATATGCTTCTTAGCAAATTCTTTCATTGCTTTTTCTACACTTGGTAAATCTTTAGAGGTAATATAACTTCCAATTACATGGTTGCCCGTGTTGGGTAAGGCGTGTTTTTCCTTTTGAGCTGTTGGTGTGCCCAATTCATCAAACATCTCTAGCATAGCTGATACTTTAACCACAGGGTCTTGTTCCTTTTCATTTTTGTAGTAATAAAGGAGCAATGTAGGTTGTTTTACCTTCTCAAAAGTTGCTTTGGTCATGCTGCTTTCCAATAATTCTTGCAGCTGAACCACAGACTCTAACCGATAATTTGTATACCAGTATTTTTTGTAGATTGGCGTTTTACCTTCAACAATACGCTCATTACCGCCAGTTACCGCCCTTGCAATTTGTAAACCCCAGGGATTATTCAATAGCCAAACCTTATTATCATTAATTTCTATGTTTGGCGAAAGGAGAACTAAACTGTGCACTTCGGGGTATGTAGCAGCTAATTGCAACGCTAAGGTGCCACCAGTAGAAGTGCCAACTAAAATTACTTTTTTACCCAATTTTTTGCCGATCGCTAGTGCTTCTTTTGCTGTTTCCCAAATTTTGTCGGCGGTAAAATATTGCATTGGCGCAACGGTATCAATGCCATGATCGGCTAAGCGGGCTAGGTAAAGGTTAGCTTTAATAGCTTTTGCAAAGTTTCGATGCACGGGATTTCCCTCTTCTTTGGAAGCTGAAAAGCCGTGAAGGTAAACAACTGCATATTCAGTTTGTTGGTGCAGGCTATCTACCCAAACAATTTCGGCTTGGTTACCTGATTTTATTTTGTGCTTGCTTTCTTGTGCGGCTACATATTCTTCTAAAGAGTTGATGTTTACAATTTTTGGCAGCGTTGTTTCGTAACTAGCCTTTTGTGTTTTTGGCCCCGCAAAATAAACGCCTACCAAGCAAACAACAACAAAGATGAATATTTTAACGAATGTTTTCATGCGAATAGTTTCATTAAAAATACGCTTTTAATAGAAATTCAACTAAGTTTGCAAACACATTTTTGCCAGATGCCCGGAATAGATCAAATTAAGCAGCCTATTGCAGCAGAAATTGATGCTTTTGAAATAAAATTCAAGGAATCGATGCAAAGCAATGCGCCGCTGCTCAATAGAATTACCCATTATATTGTCAAACGCAAAGGGAAGCAGATGCGTCCCATGTTCGTGTTTTTTGCTGCTAAACTTTGCGGCGGTATTGTAGAATCTACGCACAGGGGAGCAGCTTTGGTAGAGTTACTACATACTGCAACCTTAGTACACGATGATGTGGTGGATAATGCCTACGAGCGTCGTGGCTTTTTTTCTATCAATGCGTTGTGGAAAAACAAAATTGCTGTTTTGGTTGGCGATTACCTTCTCTCTAAAGGATTATTACTTTCGGTAAACAACAATGAGTTTCATTTGTTAAAGATTGTTTCTGAAGCAGTGCAACAAATGAGCGAAGGGGAGTTGCTACAAGTAGAAAAAGTGCGACGAATGGACATTAGCGAGGAGCTATATTTTAACGTCATCCGTCAGAAAACGGCCTCTTTAATCGCCTCTTGCTGTGCTTGTGGAGCAGCATCGGCAGGTGCTTCGGCAGAAGACGTAGAAAAAATGCGCTTATTTGGGGAGTTGGTAGGTATAGCTTTTCAGATTAAGGACGACACTTTTGATTTCGGTACAGATGATGTTGGCAAACCGCTGGGTATCGATATCAAAGAAAAGAAAGTAACCTTGCCTTTAATTTATGCGCTAAACAAAGTTGAAAAAGCTGAGCGTAAAAATATGATCAATTTGGTAAAAAACCATAATGATGATCCTAAAAAAATACAGCAAATCATCGATTTTGTGAATGCTAACGAGGGCGTGCACTATGCCAACAAAAAAATGGAAGAGTATCAAACTAGGGCTTTCGAAATTTTAGCTAGCTTCCAAGATGGAGATGCTAAGACAGGCTTAGAACAATTGGTAAAATATACAACAGAACGTAAAAAATAATGTCGCACGAATTATTATTCATTGGAGGATTTCTACTTTTTATCGTATTTATCTTAGCCCTAGATTTAGGCCTTTTTAGCAAGAGAGAACATGTGGTAAGCCTCAAACAAGCAGGTATCATGAGCTTTATCATGGTGGTTTTTGCTTTAAGTTTTTACCTATTGCTCATCTTAAAAGGCGACTACCTGCACGGTATAGATAGTATGGAGCGGCTTAAGGAAGTGATTGCGGCACATAAGCACCCGATCTCTATTATACCTGGTAATTTTGAAGCCAGTTTGCAACTGTACAAGCAAAATCTAGGTATAGAATTTTTAACGGGTTATGTTGTAGAATACGCACTCTCGGTAGATAATATTTTTGTAATTGTATTGATATTCTCGGCCTTTGCCGTACCAGAAAAATATTACCATAGAGTGCTGTTTTGGGGTATTCTAGGTGCCATTATCATGAGGTTTATCTTCATTTTTGTGGGCGCTGCCTTAATCAATCAATTCGAATGGATTTTATACTTGTTTGGTGCTTTCTTGGTATTTACCGGGATAAAGATGTTTTTCTCCAAAGAGGAAGACGATAAAATCGATCCTGAAAACCATACCGTAGTAAAATTCGCTTCACGTTTCTTTAAAATCCACCCCAAATATGAGGGTAAAAAGTTCTTCCATAAAATAAACGGAAAGAAGTTTGTAACACCACTCTTTTTGGTATTGCTTATTGTAGAGTTTACCGATTTAATTTTTGCGGTAGATTCTATCCCTGCAATTTTTGCGGTAACAAAGGATGCTTACATTGTTTTCTTCTCGAACATTTTTGCCATTATGGGTTTACGTTCTATGTTTTTCCTTTTGGTCAATATCATCCATAAATTCCATTATTTAAAAACTGGCTTAGCGGTATTGCTAACCTTTATTGGTGTCAAGATGTTGGGGCATGGTTATCTAAAAGACTGGGGTTTTACCACAGAGCATTCTTTAATTGTTATTGTGGGGATTTTGGCTTTGAGTATCATTGCTTCATTGGTATTTCCAAAGAGGGCTTTAAAAAATTAGTTTTAATCGTACCAAGCTTTTTTTGTGGCATTTATTCCGAGTTGTACAAGGAGATTGATGATTTCGTTGCCAATATGCTCATTGTTTTGTTCGTAGCATAAATGAAGAAAAAACAGATTGTCAACGGTTTCTATTTTTCGTTCTGTTGTTGGACTGTTTTTAACTTCAGTAGTTTTTTTTACGCAATTTGGTTTACTTTCTAATAACACGCTGATGTCTTTTCCAACACCTATCACGTTTTTTAACTGTACCATTTGCCTTTCAATTAGAGGGTTTCCGTTAATGTTTTTTCTTTCTACAGATACACTCAGCCATTGCCCGCTGTTATCAAGCTGAAATTCTTGAGTGACTTTGAATTTCTTATCATTTCTATAGTTTAAACTATCTTTAATCTGATAGGCTACCTCTGTTTGTAATTTTTTGTTGAGATAAGTAATCAATGCCTTTTTCTTTTTATCGAAATTTTGCAGTTCTGCAATACGCCAGTTCAAACGCTTTTCTAGATTTCTTATTTTTAGTAATTTGTTGCTTTTTATGATTAGGCTATTTTCTTTTGCTGCTGGATAATATTCGTTTCCAGACATAAGCATGTAGGTTTGTATCGTAGCTTTATCATCTTTCATCTTTATGGTTATGGTGTTTTTAACGCTGTTGCCAATTATTGTGTCAATTTCGAAAATGGGGACAACATATTTGGTTAACCATTGAATTGCTGAAGTATGCTTGCCATTGTCAGTTTCTTCATACGGGGTTTTGTAGTATACTAAATTCATAGACGAGGGATCGAATTGAAAAAGTTGCCGCATCACACCTTCATACTTTTCCTGGTAAATGTGGTTCGCATTTTCTGCATACTTTTCGGTGTACGATTGTTCTATGAGTGCGCTTAACGCAAATAGGTAATCTCTTTCGTCTTCAAAATTTTTGATTTGAGCGAAAGAAATGTTGAACGAAAATGTAGTAAAAAGTAAAAGGACAATTCTTTTCATATCATCTTAGTATTTTATTTGCTTTGCTTTACACCATTTTTGCGCATTTTCAATTCCCATTTGCGCAGCTTTTACGTAATTTTTTATAGCCTCGCTTGAAAGGCCTATTGCTTCGCATACTTCGCCCAAACTATCAAATCCGTTGGCATAATTGGGGTGGCTTTTTACCAAAGCCGATAGAATACCGTAAGCCATTTTTTTATTGCCCGAAGAAAAATAGCAATAGGCCAAATGATTGGTAAATTCTGGTGTGTTTTGATATGCTTCTTTTGCTTTAATTGCATAGTCTAAAGCGGTTTTGTAATTAATGGCAACACCTGCTTCTGGGAATCCGAAATAATATGCTCTGCTCATCAAATAGTTCGCCTCTGGAATTTTTTGATCTGCCGATTTTTTAAACCATACAAATGCTGTGGAGACATTTTTTTGCACATGTTCTCCATCGTGATACATTAAACCCAAATAATACATCGCCTCTGGCGAACCAAGTTCGGCAGCTTTTTTATAGTACTGAAATGCTTTAGACAGATCTTTTTCCGTGCCCAAACCGTCATGATAAAGCAGACCTAAAACCGCCGTGCAAAATACAATTCCTTTTTCGTCTCCGCTTTTGGCACATTGAAATGCCCTGCCGTAATTTTGCGATTTCAATTCTGCCTTTACGCATATTTGTTCGTAGGGTTGGTTAGATAATGCCATTTCAGCAAAGGGATTACCAGTGTTTCCAGTTTTATTATCTTTGACTATGTTATTGTAAATATTGTCTATACCTTTTACCAAGGCCGTTTCTTCTTTTACTTTTTTCCCGTTCTGATAGGTAGTAATGAGGTTAGGTTTTCCGTTATCGTGGTAAGAGATCCAAGTTCCATTGCCATTTTTTAGTGTGCCTTTTTCCAGTGGTGTTCCGTTAAAGTCATTTACTTCAATAATCTCCCATCTTAAGCCAAAAGGGTCATTTGGGGTGTATTTGTACAAGGCTCTTAATTTTATTTTGCCGTTTCCGTGATATTGTATATTGGTCCCAGAACGGTGTCCATTTTGATATTCTATCTTGCCGGCTATCTGTTGACTGTCATTATTATAGTAAATTAAAGTGCCTGTGCCAGTTGATGAAACAAGGTTTCCGTTTACATCATAAATATCTTTTATCTTTTTTAACACGCCGTTTTCCCACAATTCTGTATGCGTAAGCCTTGCGTTATTTGGGTTGTAGAACGCAATTAGGCCATTGTTTTTTCCTTGGTTAAGTGAACCACTTTGTTTTATAACATTAGCCCTGTTGTAGTAATAGACATATCTGCCATGAGCTACATTATCTTTCCAGTTCGATGTTTCAATTAAAATTCCATCGGTACTGTAAAATTTCCATTCGCCTTGTTTTTTTCCGTTGATCTCGTTGCCTTCTGCCGAAAGTTTTCCGTTGGCATGGTAGTATTTTTTTGTTTTATTTGCGAATAATTCTTCTCTTGTGGCAGCAGGTGTAAATGATTTTTCAATTCCGTCAATCATTTCCGCACTGCCGTCATATTCTTGTAGACTCCAACCCAATTTTTCTTGACGTAGGTATTCCTCTTTATAGATATCTTCACCTAGGTTGGATGCCCTCATTAATTGACAATTATGGTATAGAAAACTATTGTAATATAATTTGCCCCATTTGCCGTCAATACTAACTATTGCTTCGCCGTATTCGTCAAAGTCGCCAGCTTTATCAAACTTTTCGTTACAAATACTGCTGCCAGCTTTATCTATGTAGAACCATTTGTCATTGTTTTTAACTGCAGCATAACCGAACGAAAAACCATGCGCATCATCGTAAGTTGGGCTTATTACCACAGCTTTTGTTTTGCTGTTCATGTAGCCCCACTTTCCACTTTGATTTTTAAACGCTGTTAATTTTTGTACAAACTCTTTGGTTTGCCCAAAAGAAGTGGTAGAAATGAAAAGACCGATAATAAAAATTAGCTTTCTCATTGTACTATAAATTTATTGCTTGGATTAACTCAAATTTACAATAAATCAGTTAATTACGACAAAATGTAGGGGCTGTTTTTAAATACTTCTTGTAATCGTTTCCAATGCTTTTATAAATCATTAAATCCGTATTTCCCTCATTCATTTGATATTTTCCTTAGTTCATTCTTTTTCTCTTTTTAAGGAAACGTTTGTGTAATAGTTTTGAGCTATTCAAACAGTATTAACCCCTTAATAAATAAGAAAATGAACAAAGAACTCGTATTTTTAAGAAGCTTCGGAATAGCTACCGCTTTTGGTGTAATTATGTTGGCCTCTTCGGCCTTCAAAAAAACAGGCAACCAACGTTTTGCAGAAATAGATGTAGAGCGTATCAATATCATTGAAAAAGACGGCACCGTAAAAATGGTCATCACCAATGTAGATCGTTTTCCTAACGGTAAAGATACCATCAATAATAGACCTACTAACGTAAAGCGTAAAAAGCGCTCCGGAATGTTGTTTTTTAACGAAGATGGCATAGAGTGTGGCGGTTTGATTTACGATGGGCAAAAGAAGGCAGATGGACACAGTGCGGGAATGTCGCTTACCTACGACCAATACGATGGCGACCAAATGATGCAGTTGTTGATGCAAGATTATAAAGAAGGTGGACAACGCCGCGTATTTAGCAGTTTGGTTTTTAATGATCGGCCTGCAAATGAAACACAGTTTGGTATGGACAAGATTTGGGAAGAACTGGCGCCACTTAGAAAATCAGATCCAGGTGCCTTTAAGAAAAAATATGAGGAATATGTGGCGCAAGGTGTATTAGGAGGTGCTCCCCGTGTAATGCTCGGCCAAACCCGAGGCCGCAGCAACGGATTGTTCTTGAATGACGATAAGGGAAGACCAAAAGCCATGTTTTATGTAAATGAAAAAAATGAAGCCAAACTAGAATTTTTTGACGAAAAAGGAAATGTAATTGCTACTTTCCCTAATCAAACTAAATAACATTAAAATAAGTAGCCTGATTTAAAAAGGCTACTTTTATTTTTTGTACGATGAAATTTCTAAAGACATTACAACACCATCGATATTTTTTAGCGTTTATTTTCCTGTTCGCTTATGCACAATCTATACAGGGGCGTATTTTGGTAAGGCAAACCGTTAATTTTTATACGTTTACGCCAGAAGGGGCAATAGCTACATTTATTGAAAGCTGCGTGGTGTTTTTGATTATCATTTACTTGTTTAAAAATTTTCAAAAAAACAATGCCTTAAGCCTAGTTTGGGTTGTTAAAGTTTTTACACTTTCATTGTTGTTGTACTTGTTTGTAGCTAATGTTTTTTCTGCAATAGTGGCGTTAATTTTTAATACTTGGGACCGAAATTTTATCTACGAAGTAATTTTAAACAACAATATTGGAAATGTTTTAGATGTTTGCATTTATGGAGGGTTCTTTATCGCCTACATTTTCTATCAAAGAAATAAAAAGGATGCCGAGCGCCTGCTCAATTACAATAATGCATTGGCTGATAGTAAAATTGCCCAGTTAAAAGCACAGCTTAACCCACATTTTTTATTCAATAACTTGAATGCACTAGATCAGTTGATAGAAGAAGACAAATCGAAAGCTTCAGATTTTCTAAATGACTTTGCCGAACTCTATCGTTACGTACTTGAAGTATCGAGCAAACAGCTAGTGCCTTTAGAAGAGGAATTGAATTTTGCAAAGTCCTACTTTAGAATTATGCAACATAAATTTGGCAATGGATATGAGTTGGCAATTATTGCGCCTACAACAGTTGATGGTTTTGTTGCTCCGTTAACGCTGCAATTGTTGATAGAAAATGCCATAGAACATAACTTAGGTACAGAAAGCAACCCGCTTAACATTCAAATAGAAATTGTAGAAAAATTGACGGTTAAGAATAATCTATCCCCCAAAAAAAGTAAAAAAATTGGAGGAGGAAGAGCACTGGAAAACTTACGAGAACAATACGTTTTGCTGAGCAACCAATCGCTCTTAATTGAGCAAACAGAAACTACATTTACCGTAAGCTTACCTTTGATAAGTGGATAAAAGAATGATAAAAGTTGTAATTATAGAAGACGAACTTCTTGCAGTAAAAAAGCTAAGGCGGTTTTTAGAACAGCTCAATGAGCCCATAACGGTGTTGGCCGAGTTGCATAGTGTAGAAGAGGCCATCAACTTTTTTAAGGTCGATAACGAGGTTGATCTCGTGTTTTCGGACATTGAACTAATGGACGGCAATGCTTTTGAGATTTATAAAGAAGTGATGCCTCATTGCCCTATCATATTTGCTACGGCTTATAATCAGTTCTTGATGGATGCTTTTGAAACCAACGGCATAGCTTATCTGCTCAAACCATTCTCTTTCGAAAGATTTGAAAAAGCATGGCATAAATTTAAACTGTTTTATCAGTCTGCCCCGCAAAGCAACAATTTGATGATAGAAAAACTGAGCGCATTGTTAGGACAACCATCTGTAAAAAAGCCTTACAGAAATCGGTTTGCTATCAATACTGCCAACAGAACGTATTTTTTAGAGATAGCTGATGTTGTTTTTTTTAATGCGGAGGAAGGCGTAGTTTTTGCGATTGACACTCAAGGTAAAAATCATTTGTTAACCCAAGCTACGCTAAAACAGGTAGAAGAAGAGGTAGATCCAAAGCTGTTTTTTAGGATCAATAGGGCGCAGTTGGTTCATAAAGTTTACGTGGAAGAAACAGAGCGCTACAATAAAAACGCTCTGGCTATTAAATTGAAAACACATCATCAATTTTTAATTACCAGCCAAAGCAGTACCGCTGCATTTAAGGACTGGATAGAGAAGTAATTTTATTTTATCCTCTTTTTATTATCGCTTACAAAAGCTTCCCAACCCGTGTAAGATTTGCTGTTGCCGCCAGTAGGAATTTTTTGGAAAGAATGGCAAACTGCCACAGCCAAGCCATCGGTAGCATCTAAAAATTCGGGAGTTTCTTTAAAATTGAGCAAGCGCTGCAACATGGCTGCTACCTGCTCCTTGCTGGCCGTACCCTTTCCAGTAATAGACTGTTTTATTTTTCGTGGAGCATACTCGGTAACCGGAATGTTTTTAGAAAGTGCTGCGGCCATGGCAATGCCCTGTGCTCTGCCTAGCTTTAACGTAACCTGTATGTTTTTGCCATAAAATGGAGCTTCTATTGCCAAAGCGTCTGGTTTATAAGTTTCTAAGAGGCCCATTGTTTTTTCGAAAATGCGCTGAAGCTTCAGAAAATGATCGTCGAGATGCCCCATTTTTACCACCCCTAGGCTTAGTAGTTCTATTTTACTCCCTTTTTCTAGAATTACGCCGTAGCCCATAATTGCAGTTCCGGGGTCAATACCTAAAATTACACGTTCCTTTTTCTCAGCTAGCATACTACAAAAGTATAACTTATTTGCACATTAGGCGTTCGTTTAGGCCGTCTCTCTCTCATTTTATCATTTAAGTATATCCGTGTTTTTACTTACTTTTGTGTAAGTAGAAGAAAAAATAAAAAGTCATGACTACATTTTCGTTTGAGATAGAGCCGTCGGAGGTTTCAAAGCTTAAAGCAGTACTTAAAGCATTAGGCGTTAAAAAAATCAAAATTCAAGAGGATAAAACTGAAATGAGCAAGGAAGAGTTCTACGCAAAAATTGACAAATCTCTAAAAGAAAGTGAAGAAGGGAAAATTCATAAACTTACACCTGAATTTAAAAAGGAACTTTTTAAAAGCGTCTTATGATATATGAGGTAATTTTTACAGAAAGTGCCAAGAAAGATGTTATAAAGCTGGAAAAGTCGGGAGATAAAAAATCGTTAAAAAAGTTGCTATCCCTTTTAGATGAATTAGAAAAACATCCAGAAATAGGAACAGGTAGGCCTGAACAACTAAAATATTTTGATGTGCCCACATGGTCTAGACGAATATCGGACAAGCATAGATTGGTTTATCAAATTAAAGAAAAGATAGTAACTATATTGGTTTTATCTGCTTGGGGGCATTATAACGATAAGTAGTTTTGACATCCAGTTATAAAAAAATATTAGCCAATATCATCAAAATAGCCATTGTGGCTTTTGCTTTTTGGTTTATCTATAGAAAACTTACAAACCACAACGATCTTAGAGAGTTCATTACGCTGCTGCATAATATTCCGCTCCAGCAAATTTGGCTGGTTTTGGGAAGTGTTTTTATGCTCATGCTTTTTAACTGGGGGCTCGAGGCTGTAAAATGGCAAAAGCTGATTTATAAAATAGAGCAGATCAGTTTGTGGAGATCCATAGAATCTGTTTTTTGCGGCTTAACTTGGGCTGTCTTTACACCCAACAGGCTCGGAGAGTACGGAGGCAGGGTATTCTTCCTGTCTCCCAAAAGACGTGTTATTGGCGTAGTAGCCATGACGGTAGGCAACATTGGGCAATTGGTGCTCACCAATGTGTTTGGCGCTATAGCGGTTTGCGTGTTTGTGTATCGATTTATTCCTTTAGAGCCCATTATTTTTGCGGCTGTAAGTGGCTTGGCGCTAATTTTTGCGTTGTTCTTCCTGGTTTTTTATTTCAATATCAAATGGTTAAACAGTTTATTGCTTTCTATAAAAATTACCCGTAAGTACAAGAAGTTTTATGCGGTACTAGCTCGCTATAAAAAAGTAGAACTCCTAAAAATTTTATTGTTTTGCCTAGCTAGATATGCTGTGTTTACTACGCAGTATCTCATCATGTTTTTATGGTTGGTACCACATTTAAGCATAGCAGATATTGTAATGTTAGTGCCAATTTTGTTCTTTGTACAATCAACCTTACCATCTTTAGATTTGCTAGATATCGGTATTAGAAGTGTTACCGCCCTGTTCTTTTTTAAATACGTTACAAATCAAAATACTGCTGTTGTTGCATGTATTGCAAGTATTTGGCTCATCAATATCATAATTCCTGCTATCTTAGGCTCATATTTCGTTTTTAAACTCAACTTCTTTGGAAATACTCGACGCGATTAATTACTTCTCTGCATTTTTAACGCTCATTTACGTATTTGTGGTGGCAACTTTCATCATAGGGTGGATTAAGATTAAATCTTATCACAAAACACATAAAGTGCCAACTACTTTGGTTTCTATTATTGTAGCCGCTCGCAACGAAGAAGATAAAATTGGGAAAACAATTGACGATATATTGGCGCAGAGTTATCAAAAGGAACTTTTTGAACTGATTGTTATTGATGACCATTCTACAGACCAAACGGCAACCATAGTAAAGTCTTACCCCGAGGTGGTATTGATACAGCTAAACGAAGATAAAGCCTTAAACTCATACAAAAAGATGGCTATACAAACAGCCATTGGGCAAGCCAAAGGCGATTTAATTGTAACTACCGATGCCGATTGCAGAATGGGAGCCGAGTGGTTAGCAACCATTGTAAATTACTACGAAACTACAGGTTGTAAAATGATTTCATCGCCAGTAGCCTATTTCGAAGAAAAGAGTTTTTTTGAACAGGCACAAGCTTTAGAGTTCTCTTATTTAATTGGCTTGGGAGCATCTACCATTGGCAATAAAAATCCAAGCACCTGTAATGGGGCAAATTTGGCTTATGAGAAAAAAGCTTTTTTTGAGGTTGGTGGTTTTAAAGGTATTGATGATTTGGCTTCTGGTGATGATGAATTGTTACTGCATAAAATATCAGCCATTTACGGAGATAAAATTGGCTTTCTAAAAAGTAAAGCTGCCATAGTTTACACCCATGCCAAAGCAACAGTTGGCGAGTTTATACAGCAACGCAAACGCTGGGCTTCCAAAAGTACCAGATACAAAGATAAATCGGTTATTATTTTAGGCATAAGTGTGTGGCTGTTTAACCTTAGTATTATTTTAAATGCCTTGTTAGCGGTGTTTTTTCCAACTCAAACCTTGCCGTTCTTGGCGTTTCAATTGGTTTCAAAACTGCTGGTAGAATTTGTTTTCCTTAACAATATGATGAGTTTTTTTAAAAGAAAAGCCTTGTTATGGTGGTTGCCTTTATTGAATGCTTTGCATATCATTTACATTGTTTATATTGGCATTGCCGGAAATTCTGGAAAGTACAATTGGAAAGGTCGAATGGTAAAATAAGATGTCGAATACTACACAATCTGCAAAGGTTTGGAAAAAGTTTAAACGTAATACACTTGCTCTAATTGGCCTTTTTTTTATAATTTTAATGGTATTAGTTGGTGTGTTGGGGTATTTAATCACTCCCGACCAAACACCTTATGCCAATACACAACAACTGCAAATTGGTAAGGAAAAACCCAGCAGTAAGTTTAAGTTTCTGATAGTACAGCGTTACAATAATGTAAAAGACGTAAGTTTTTTTAATAAAATGCTTTACGGCCAGCCTGCCAAATTTAAGAGTGTGCCTATCACCTCTTATAAAATCGTAAATGGTGAAGTGCACGCCTACGAATACATTGGTGAAGAGAAAAACACCAACCCAACCATTTACAAACTTAAAGACCTTTGTAATAGCTGTACTTTGCCAAGTAAGCTAGGTAATGCGACAACTTTATTTGAAAAACGCAATGTTTACGAACAAACTTTTTGGTTAGGCACAGATATTTACGGACGAGATTTGCTAAGCCGTTTAATTTTGGCAGTACGTGTTTCGCTATCCGTAGGCTTAATGGCGGTACTTATTTCTATGTTTATCGGCGTGGGCTTGGGCGCCATTGCGGGCTACTTTGGGGGTAAAATAGATGCTGCAATCAGCTGGTTTATGAACGTTATTTGGTCATTGCCTTCTTTGTTGTTGGTTATCGCCATATCGTTTGCTTTGGGCAAAGGTTTTTGGCAAATTTTTATTGCAGTGGGGTTGTCAACTTGGGTTGATGTTGCCCGTTTAGTACGCGGACAGGTAATGGCTTTAAAACAAGTCGAATTTGTAGAAGCCGCTAAAGCACTGGGTTTTTCTAACAGTAGAACCATAATTAAGCATATTTTACCAAACATAGCCGGGCCAATTTTGGTGGTAGGTTCTGCCAATTTTGCCTCCGCAATTTTGTTAGAAACGGGCTTAAGTTTCTTAGGTTTTGGTGCGCAACCACCCATGCCAAGCTGGGGTACCATGATTAAGGAGCACTACGGCTATATCATTATGGACGCCGCTTATTTGGCTATTTTACCAGGGTTGGCCATTATGCTTACCGTGTATGCTTTCAATTTAATTGCTATTGGGCTACGCGATGCCTTTGATGTTAAAGGACAGAATGCTAGTGTTTAGGATCAAGTAATATAATCTAGGTAATTTTGTTGGTCTATTACCTCAAAAGTGGCATCTGGATAGGCTCTTGCAAACTCGCTGGGTATCTTTGTTTTTGAGTTTTGCCATTTGTATTCAAACGCCGCTAGCTTATCGTTTGCTTCCTCAATGCGGTCAATTTCTTGTTTGTTGTGCGTACGCCAAAAATAATCAAAAACGTGCTTTTCTTTATAGTGAAGCATTTTTATTCGTTCGCTGTTCAAATATCCTTCCCATAATTTGCCCACATCATCTCGCATGTTTAAAGGGTTAAAAGAATTAATTATCGCATTGCGGATTCCATTGTCAACAAAATACCACTTTTTCATCTTGGTAATTTCGTTATCTCGGTTACGGCTAAAGCCACTAACACTATAGATGATAAAAACCTTGCTAAACAGGTCGAGGTATTTCTCTACTGTGTTTTTGCTAATCTGCAAATCTCTACCTATGCTTTCTAAGGATATTTCGCTACCTGTTCTAAAAGCAATCATTTGTAGCAGCGCAACAATTTTATCTCGTTTTTTAATGCCTTCAAAAGCTAAAATATCTCTGAGTAGCTGGTTGTGGGCAAGTTCTTTTAGGTAACTTATTTTGTCTTCCCGATTAATAATACTAGTAAGCTCTGGATAGGAACCAAAAACTAGTCTTTCTTCTAAATTATTTCTGGTTTCCAGGTAGTTTTCTTTTGCAGTAAATTCTAGCTGAGCCAAAGGGAATAAATGCAAAGTACTCATACGCCCCAACAATGGTTCCCCAACTTGATTGTTGATCTCAAATGCCGATGAACCAGTAATGAGTATTTTTATGCCAGGTATGGTGTCTACCATCAACTTTAGCTTTTTGCCTATGTTGGGTATTTCCTGTGCCTCATCTATGATAAGCAACTGCGTGTCGCCAAGTAGTCGTTTAAAATTGGCAGTGCTTTGGGTAGCCAAAAGGTTATGAGTTTCAATGTCATCGCCATTAAGCAATAATTGTTTTTCGCTGCTGTTTTTTGATAGGTAGCTAATCAGCTCTGTTTTTCCTACACGTCTGGCACCTAAAATTGCTACCACTTTATTGGGCTTCAGTTTTTTAAGGATTGTTTTTTCAAGTGCTCTAGGAATATCCATACCACAAATATAAAATTATTTATTACTTCCGTCAATATACTGACGGAATTTTTATTACTTCCGTCAATATACTGACGGAATTTTTATTACTTCCGTCAGTATATTGACGGAATTTTTATCATTTCCGTCATTTTGTGTTTTGTTATCTCATTAATTAAATAATTTACCCTTAGTAAATGTGATTGATAACCATCTATTGGCCAATATTTATAAACCTAAGTTCGATTAATATTTATCGCCCTACAAAACACCCCGGTCTTCGACCATCCCTCTGAAAGACCTATCGTGTGGACACAAATTGCTCTATGCCGCAGGGCATCAAACTTTTGAAGCATCAAAAGTATGCAAAAATGCTTGTCAATCCCAAATGTGCCTTTTCACGTCCCGTGGCTCATCAAAAAAACTGTGGCACTTCGTTTAATCAGTTTTTCTGTTTTTTATTTGTCTGATTGAGCCCTTCGGGGTTTGTTCGTTAACAATAAATAAATGGAAGCATCTACAAACTTTATCACAAAACCACTGCGTTTTAGGTTTGGAAGAGCTATTTGTTCTATTGTGCTCCAGTTTTTTTGATTGGTCTGGCACTGGGAATTGACGGTCGTTCTTGGCAAAATACAGTAATTTATGAACAGAGCCCGGCAAATTGCATAAAGGCAATGAGCAAAAAGATGTGTCCACACGATAGCTGAAAGAGGGGAATTGCGGCCTACATTCCCCTCCTTTGGAGGGGTGCCTGAAAGGCGGGGTGGTTAAAAATCGTAATAGATTGTTTAAGTACCACCCAATCAAACTTTAATTATCTAACTATCGGTTATAAGCTTTGCCTATTGGCGATAAAACCAAGTATGCGAGCACGTGGGATGGTGCTTTGTTGCCTTTTGGGTACTTGCTATATTTTATGGCACAGCATAAAGTATAATAAACCCGATTAAAATGTAAAGCCCGCAAGCGAGTGTAACGAGTGCGGACTTGAAATGGCAAGCGGGACTAGCGTTATTGACCTGCACTTTCCGGGCTTTTCTAAAAACTGATGTTATTATAATTGGCATATTGTGTTAAGAAAGCCTTTAGAAGTGTTATTTTTGTGCTATGCTGTTAAACTGTTATCAAATAGATTTAATTGAGGCCGGTTGCGACGAAGCCGGACGTGGCTGTTTGGCTGGCCCGGTGGTGGCTGCTGCCGTTATTTTGCCCAAAGATTTCTATTTGGAAGGTTTAACCGACTCGAAGCAGTTAACGCACAAACAACGAGAGCAGCTGAGGCCAATTATAGAAAGGGAAGCTTTGGCTTGGGCTGTTGCTATGGTAGACCATGAAGAAATTGATCGGATTAATATTTTAAACGCTTCGTTTTTGGCCATGCACCGAGCGTTAGATCAGTTGTTGTTGCGTCCAGAGTATCTGGTGATTGATGGTAATAGATTTAAAGCCTATCAGGATGTGAAGCATGCCTGCATTGTAAAAGGCGACGGAAAGTACCTCAACATCGCTGCTGCTTCTATTTTGGCAAAAACCCACCGAGACGAGTACATGGCTAACTTAGATGTTGATTTTCCGATGTATGATTGGAAAAAAAATAAAGGTTATCCCACTATAGCGCACCGAAATGCCGTTATCAATATCGGCCCATCTCCCTACCACCGAAAAACATTTAATGTAACTAGTCCGCAGTTAACTATAAAGTTTTAAAACCATGAGAGTATTGTTGTTGTGCCATAGGGTTCCTTTTCCGCCAAATAGCGGTTATCCCATAGTGGTTTACAATACCATTAAGGGTTTGCTTAGCCTTGGGGTAGAAATTACTTTATTTAGCCTTAATAACTCTAAACAGTACATTGATATAGATGATATTTACGATCCGGTATTCGAAAAAATTACCTTCCACTCGTTTACGGTTGATATTGAAGTAAACGTTTGGGACGCTTTTGCTAATATTTTCTCCAATCAATCTTACAACGTGTCTAGATATTACGATACCGATGCCGAAAAGATTTTAGAAAATATACTTAGAGAAGAGGAATTTGATGTGGTGCAATTTGAAGGTCTTTTTGTAGTACCTTATTTAGATACTGTAAAACAATATAGCAAGGCAAAGCTGATTTACAGGGCGCACCATATAGAACACGATGTTTGGGAGCGCTTGGCAATAAGAGAACGTTTTACTCCGCGAAGAACCTACCTAGAATTTTTATCGCGAAGGTTAAAAGCTTATGAGATGGAACAGGTAAATTGCTTTCATCAAGTTTTTGCAATTAGCGAACCCGATAGGCAAAAATTGCTGCTAATGGGCTGCGAAACCAAGTTAGATGTTTTTCCAGTTGCACTAGATTTTACCAAATATAATATAGATACCACTAAAACAAGTTTCCCGACCTTGTTTCATTTGGGGGCGATGGATTGGAGGCCTAACAAAGAAGGCTTAGAATGGTTTTTAGATGAGATTTGGCCCGATATTGAAGAGTTAAATGGAGAATTGCGCTTCTATATTGCTGGGAAAAACATGCAAAAACAGTTTTTTGATTACGATTCGGAAAACCTAATTGTTGAAGGAGAAGTGTTTGATGCGGTTGATTTTATCAATAGCAAAGCCATTATGATTGTGCCTTTGCTTTCGGGAAGTGGAATGAGGGTGAAAATTATAGAGGGTATGGCCATGCAAAAGTGCATTATTGCTACTACCATGGCTGCCGAAGGTATAAACTGTAGGCACGGACATGATATTTTAATTGCCGACACTGCAGACGAGTTTTATCGTTCTATTTTAAAATGTATTACCCAACCTAATAAGTGGCAAGAAATTGGTAAAAATGCTCGTAAAACAGCAGAAAAACATCATGAAGTAATTGCCAACTCCAAACGGATGTTCGATATCTATGCAGAGTTAGCTGCTGTTCAAGAATAACCATTGTTAAACTGATTTGGTTTAGCTCTTTTGGTTTCTTAGTAATACTAGGAGTAAGTTTAAATCTTTTGATAGATAATCTCTACATTAGGAAATGAATAAAAACATCTATTTTCTACTGATTATCTCTTTTCTATTCTTAAACTTCGGTTGTTTCGGAGGTAAAAATGACGATATTGGACAAGTTAAAGCCGATTTAGAAGAGTATATCGCTAACGCTGAAAACATGATTGATCTAGCAAACTCGGAGTTTAGTATAAAACCAGTAGAGGTTATTCCTAGTAAACCTTTTGACGAAAAAGACACCTATAATTTTACCACCCAATACACCAAATACCTTTCAATAGACGAATTTCTTACAGCGGTAAATAAAGATTTTTTCTTGGCTACGGAATTTGGCAAAACAAAGAGTTTGGCTTCAATTTCACTTAATATATTGGATGCAAACGAATTGCTAGGCTTAGGAGAGGATGTAGAAAAGGCTTCTTTAGTTATGCCTCAGTTTAAACCTAGTGTATTTCATTTTTGGGATGGAACGTCGGCTGATGCCAATTATAAGGTAGATAAAAATACCGAAGAGTTAGAGTACAACCACTTTCTTTTAGCTGCAGCTAAGCCTGTTCGCTCTATCGATTTTGATGTCGAGTTTAAGCATTATCTTTCGAGGCCTTATCTTCTGGATAGCGCTAATCCAAAAATTAAAGTAGGGAATGACATTGTAGAAATGAAAAGTAATGCTAATGGGGAAGTTAAATTAAGCTATCCGAAATCTCTCTCGAAAAAGCTAAGCGAAGTGCAGGGCTACTACAAAGATGGTAGGGCGCTTAAAAAATCAGGTAGTAGTTCTTATTCTATCTCTTCGGCAGAAAACATAGCGTGGCTTAAAAAGGTATTGCCTATTTATGAAGAAACTATCTCACTAATAGATCAGCAAAAATTAAAGGCAGCTCAAGAAGTTAAGGCGTATTTAAAAAGTAAATTGCCTGCAAAACCTGCTCAAGATGCTCAAATGGAGTTCGCAAAATATTATTTTTCAGGTCCAGTAAATCACTTAGTAGTGTATGTAAAAAATGATAAGCCATTAAACGTAACTAAAAAGGTTAATGTTAAACTGCTCAAAGACATGGATGCAATTGGCAAGGAGGGTTATTTTGTAGCGGTAGACGAAACGAAGGGTTTGAAAGGCGTTGTTGACGTAAATGGAAACTGGATTATCAAACCCATTTATAATGATATTGATGCAATGGGCGGAGAAAAATTTGGTGTGATGGAAGGTAGAGTTCGTTCGCCGCAAAAATTAGATGCCAAAAACCAGAGGTTTATAGATTTGCTACCCTGAGCGTAGCATACCAGTATTGGTAAAACTAAGCCTGCCTAAATGATTTCGAACATTTAAACAAGCTTAGTGTAACCAATGTAATTGTTTTTTACTTCGCAATTTCTTTATTGGTGCTAACTGCAATTCTATTCCAGCTGTTAATGGCTACGCAGGCTATAATAATTTGCGCTACATAGTTTTCGCCAAAAGTTGCAATAGCTTTTGTGTATAAATCATCGCTAACACCACCATTGCTAATCATCGTAATTTGCTCGGTTAATTCTAAAATAATTTTTTCTTCTTCGGTAAACAATTCGGCTTCACGCCAAGCATTTAACAGAAAAATACGTTGTGGAGTTTCACCAAACTTCATTGCATCTTTAGTGTGCATGTCTAAGCAAAAAGCGCAGCCATTAATTTGCGATGCTCTAATTTTAATTAGCTCTTTGTGTGTTTTGGTTAAGGCGCTGCTTTGTACATAAGTTTCTAGAGGAACTAATGCTTTATACGCATTTGGTTCTACACTAAACAAGTCTATTCTTTTCATCTTTAATGTTTTATTTGTGAATTGATGAAACAAAGTTATCCCGTTAGAAAACCAAAAAACTTAAACTGGTTTAAGAAAGTAGAATTGAAACAAAAAGATTATCTGACATAGTATAAACCGTAAAACCGATGCTGACCTGTAGCGAAGCGGAAAGCTACGCCGTAAAATAAATTCAGCATGACGAACCGACAATTAACCGTCATGCTGAATTTATTTCAGCATCAGTTAGATATAGTGTATTAAATGAATTTGGCTCAATGTGAATTGAAAGCTATTTCAATTGCTTAAATGACGGCAATCCGCCAAATTAGCTAATCATAAAATCCTCACATTTTAAATCAAATTATCATTTCACTAAATGTTTCTTCTTTATCTCGCTCAAATACTCAGGGGTAAAACCTAAATAAGAAGCCAACATGTATTGCGGTACTCGTTGCAAAAATGCAGGCTGAGCCTCTGCAAAATAAAGGTAAATTTCCTCTCTAGAATAATCGTTGATGTATTTGATCCTTAACTGAGAGGCGGCAAAAGCTTTCTCGTACACCTTTCTGAAATACCTTTCCATTTGTGGAAACTGGCTAAGCATCCTTTCTTGTGCTTCATGGCTAATCGCCAACATCTCTGTTTGTTCTATGGCCTGTATGGCAAATGAACTTGGCTGTTGCTGTAAAAAGGCTAGGTTGTCGGTAATCCACCAGTTTTCTAAAGCAAATTGAGTGGTTTGTTCTACGCCTGTATCCTTTATAAAAAACAAGCGTAAGCATCCTTTTAGTACAAAAAAATGTCTTCTGCAAAGCTGGCCTTCGTTCATCAGCATCTGCTTTTTCTTAGCAGAAAGCAAATCAAAAAAAGTGAGAATTTTAGCAAAATCTGCTTCGCTTACATTGGTAAACTTTTTAATATGTTGGTAAAGCAATTCGGACATGGTTTGCTAAAGGTAGCTTTTTTCTTACTTTATAAGTACTGCAACAACGTTTACCTGTGTTATAGATATGTAAAAATGAAGTGCTCTACAATGCTTTTGACTTATTTTTTCGCAAATTAGCGCACACTAAATAGAATGGCTTCTGATATGGGCAAAAAGATTTTGGTATGGTTTAGGAATGATCTTCGATTGCATGATAATGAAATGTTAGTTGAAGCGGTTTCCAAGGCCGATGAAATTTTGCCAGTTTATATTTTCGATCCTCGCCAATTCCAGAAAACCCAGTATCATACCTACAAAACAGGTGTTGTTAGAACCAAGTTATTGATAGAAAGTGTAAGTTCTTTACAGCAGTCGTTTCGGCAAATGGGTGGTAATTTATTGGTTTTGCAAGGTTGTCCCGAAGATATTTTGCCTGAATTAGTTGTAGAATATGGTATTGCGGAGGTTTATCACCACAGAGAGGTAGCAAGCGAGGAAACGGCAATAAGTATAAAGGTGGAAGATGCGCTTTGGAAGCAAAAAGTAAACTTAAAACACTTCATCGGTCACACGTTATACAATAAAGAAGATTTACCATTTCCAATTAAGGATATTCCTGATGTTTTTACGCAGTTTAAAAAGAAAACAGAGCGTGACGCTGTGGTAAAACCTTGCTTTCCTACACCAGCTGCAATTAATTTCGTTGGTTTTGAAGATAGCGGTGCTATTCCAGAAATTGGCGACCTGCTACAAGACTCTGCTGTAGCAATACTAAAAGTGCAAAGCGAATTTAAAGGTGGCGAGCAGGAAGCGTTGTTGCATTTGCATGATTATTTACACGCTAGCGAAGGAATGGTTTTGGCCAATGCCACGTTAAAAAAACACGAAGTTATTTCTAAGCTTTCTGCCTGGTTGGCCTTGGGCTGCCTATCGCCCCGCGAAGTGTATTGGAAAATGAAAGATGCTGAGGCCAATTATGGTGTAAGGCCTTATTTTCATCAAATTGTGTTGGGGCTGTTATGGCGAGATTATTATCGTTTCATGTTTAAGAAATATGGTAATACCTTTTTTAAGCCTCAAGGGTTTAAGAAAGATGGCGAGCCTTTGGTGCTAGAAAATACATCAGCTTTGCAGCATTGGAAAAACGGGCAAACCGGACAGCCTTTGGTTGACGCCTGTATGCAAGAGTTAAATACAACCGGCTATATCAACCAAGTAGCCAGACAGTTAGTAGCTACCTATTTGGTAAAAGAGCTAGAGGTAAATTGGGTGCTTGGTGCTGCTTACTTTGAAGAGCAGTTGATAGATTACGCACCTGCCAGTAACTGGGGCAATTGGGCTACGGTTGCGGGTGTTGGTAACGATCAAAAGCTGGTCAATAGCTTCGATTTTGAAAAACTAGCGAAAATTTTAGATCCTAAAGGTGCATTTGCGCAGGTCGTTCGAGCCTAAAAAAGCGTCTATATCTTAGTTACAATTTTAAATTTATTTAAATGTGATTTTATTGCCTTTTCTAAAGGTAAAATCCTAATTTTGCAATACTTATCGTAATAGTTATATATACAAATGGATAACCTAACTTATCTTAACGGCCCTAACGCCGAATATGTTGATTCCCTATACCAGAGTTATAAAGAAGACCCTAGTTCTGTAGAGTTTGGATGGCAAAAATTTTTTGAAGGTTTTGATTTTGGAAGAAACGCAGGTTCGCCTAGCGGTAGTGGAGAAGAAGCTCCAGAGCATTTTTTAAAAGAAATTAATGTCTTAAACTTGATTAATGGCTACCGTCAACGTGGTCACTTGTTTACCAAAACCAACCCAGTTAGAGAAAGACGCAAGCACCTGCCAACTTTAAATATCGAGAATTTTGGTTTGGCTAGCGCAGATTTAGAAACTGTTTTTAACTCTAGCGTTGAGTTGGGCATTGGCCCCGCAAAGCTGAAAGATATTGTTGCCTTTTTAGAACAAACTTATTGTGGTTCTATTGGTGTAGAGTATAAGTACGTACGTACTCCAGAAGTGCTTTCTTGGTTAGAAAGTAAAATGGAAGGTAACCGTAACACCCCCAAATTATCTAACGATGAAAAAATGAGGGTGGTTAAAAAGTTAAACGAAGCGGTGGTTTTCGAAAACTTTTTGGGAACTAAATTTTTAGGTCAAAAGCGTTTTTCTTTAGAAGGCGCCGAGGCATTAATACCCGCTTTGGATGCTGTTATTGAAAAAGGAGCCGATTTAGGTATTGAAGAATTTGTTTTGGGTATGGCGCACCGCGGTCGTTTGAACGTGTTGGCTAACATCATGCAAAAAAGTTATAAAGATATCTTCACAGAGTTCGAGGGAAGAAGCTACAATCCGGAAACTCCTTTTGGTGGCGATGTGAAATATCACTTAGGTTACTCTACTGATGTAACCACCAATCAAGGCAAAAACGTACATTTAAGCTTGTGCCCAAATCCATCGCACCTAGAAACAGTAGATGGAATTGTAGAAGGGATGAGCCGTTCTAAAATCGATTTCAAATATGCTGGCGATAATGGTCGTTTAGCACCGATATTGATTCACGGGGATGCTTCTGTTGCTGGCCAAGGCATTGTGTACGAGGTAATACAGATGGCTGGTTTGGATGGTTACAAAACTGGTGGTACCATTCACTTGGTGATTAATAACCAAATCGGTTTTACCACCAACTATAAAGATGCTCGTTCTAGCACGTATTGTACTGACATTGCTAAGGTAACTTTATCTCCAGTTTTTCACGTAAACGGCGATGACGCAGAGGCTTTAGTATATGCCATTAATTTAGCAATGGAATACCGTCAAAAGTATAGAAACGATGTGTTTATCGATATCCTTTGCTACCGTAGGTTTGGTCATAACGAATCGGATGAACCTAAATTTACACAACCTTTGTTGTACAAAGCAATTGAGAAACATGACAATCCGCTAAAGATTTATGTAGCTGAATTGATTAAGGAAGGTATCTTGAATGATGCTGGCGCCAAGGAAATGGAAAAGGAGTTTAAAGCTCGTTTGCAAACTTCATTAAACGAAGCCAAGGAATATGATGCCGCATTGGCTGATGTTAAATTTGGTGGAGCTTGGGCAGATTTACGCATTGCTACGGCAAAAGATTTTGAATCTTCGCCAGAAACGGGTGTTAAAAAAACCACTTTATTAGAAGTGGCAAAAAGAATTACCACTTTACCAAAGGATAAGAAGTTCTTCAAGAAAATTGAAAAATTATTTGATGAGCGCTTAAAAATGGCTACCGAAACTCATGTTTTTGACTGGGCAATGGGCGAGCTGCTAGCTTACGGCACTTTATTGTCTGAAGGTAAACGTGTCCGCTTAAGTGGTCAGGATGTAAAACGTGGTACTTTCTCTCACCGCCATGCGGTATTAACCTTAGAAGATTCGGAAGAAGAGTACACGCCACTATTGAATATTTCTGAACAACAAGCCCAATTTGATATCTACAATTCACATTTGTCAGAATATGGTGTTTTAGGTTTCGAATATGGTTACGCCATGGCTAATCCTAATGCTTTAACAATTTGGGAAGCACAGTTTGGCGATTTCTTTAACGGAGCGCAAATTGTTATAGACCAATATATTGCCAGTGCCGAAACTAAATGGCAAAGAGCCAACGGTTTGGTTATGTTGTTGCCTCATGGTTACGAAGGTCAGGGGCCAGAGCACTCTTCGGCCCGTATTGAGCGTTTTATGGAGCTTTGTGCAGAGTACAACATGCAAGTAACCAACTGTACTACTCCTGCAAATTTCTTTCATGCACTACGCCGTCAGTTTAAACGTGATTTCCGTAAACCTTTGGTGAATTTTAGTCCTAAGAGTTTGTTACGTCATCCACTTTGTGTAAGCCCAGTAGCAGATTTTACTACGGGAGGTTTTAAAGAAGTAATAGATGATGCTAATGTAAAAGTGGCTGATGTGAAGAGAGTTGTTTTCTGTTCTGGTAAAGTTTACTACGATTTGTTAGAGGCACAAAAAGAAAATAAACATGTTGCGGTAGTACGTGTAGAACAGTTGTATCCAACTCCGGTAGACCAAATGGAAGCTGTTGTAGCTAAATACAAAAATGCTGAAGATGTGGTTTGGGTACAAGAAGAACCAGAAAACCAAGGTGCTTGGCCATATTTGTTGCGTAGATTGAGAAAAACTTCGCTGAGCAATATTGATGTAATTTCGAGAAGAGAAAGCAGTAGCCCAGCAACTGGTTATATGAAACAACATGCCAAGCAACAGGCTTACATTGTAGCTAAGGCTTTTGAAATTTCTGTAGCAAAGGTAGCGAAGCAACCAATAAAGGAAACTGCAAAAAACGCAGTTAAAGATAAAGTAAACTAAAAAGTAAATAAAGACTAGCGTTAAGCGATTAGTATTGGAAAGCACTTTCACTAGTCGCCAAACGCCAAACAAAACATATAATTTAATATGAGTTTAGAAATCAAAGTTCCGCCAGTAGGCGAATCGATTACAGAGGTAGTTTTATCTCGTTGGGTTAAAAACGATGGTGAATTTGTGGAGATGGACGAAATTATTGCTGAGTTAGAATCAGACAAGGCAACTTTCGAACTTACTGCAGAAAAAGCAGGAACTTTAAAAATTGTGGCTAGCGAAGGCGATACCTTAGAAATTGGTGCGGTTGTTTGTTCTATCGAGGAAGGTGGTGCTGCTCCAGCTGCTGCCAAAGAAGAGGCTCCAAAAGCTGATGCTCCTGCGGCAGATAAAGTTGCGGCTCCAGTGGCTGAAAAAGAATCTAAAGACAGCTATGCGTCAGGAACTCCATCTCCAGCTGCTGGTAAAATTTTAGCAGAAAAAGGTATTGATGCGGGCAGTGTAAAAGGTACTGGCGTTGATGGTAGAATTACCAAAGAAGACGCTCAGAAAGCGGAAAGCGGAAAGGCTAAAGCGGGAGAGACGATAGTTAAACAAGTAATTATGACGCCTCCCCCTCCTTCAGGTTATGGTTCAAGAAATGAGCGTGCTGAAAAAATGTCGCCATTGCGTAAAACAGTAGCTAAACGTTTAGTAGCGGTTAAAAACGAAACAGCAATGTTAACTACTTTTAATGAGGTTAACATGAAGCCAATTATGGATTTACGTGCTAAATATAAAGACCAGTTTAAAGAGAAATTTGGTGTAGGCTTAGGCTTTATGAGTTTCTTTACTAAAGCGGTTTGCGAAGCAGCTAAAGATTTTCCAGCGGTTAATGCCCGTATAGATGGTGATCAAATTATTTATAACGATTTCGTTGATGTGTCTATAGCAGTATCTGCACCTAAAGGTTTGGTAGTGCCAATCATTAGAAATGCAGAAACCATGAGCTTAGCACAAATCGAGAAAACGGTAATTGAATTGGCTACCAAAGCTAGAGATAGCAAATTGACTATCGAAGAAATGACAGGTGGAACTTTCACGATCACCAACGGTGGCGTATTTGGTTCAATGATGTCTACACCAATTATCAATGCACCTCAATCAGCAATTTTAGGCATGCACAACATTATTGAGCGTCCAATTGCGGAAAATAAAGAAGTAGTCATTCGTCCGATGATGTATGTTGCTTTATCTTATGATCATAGAATTATTGACGGACGAGAGTCTGTAGGTTTCCTGGTAAGAGTAAAACAACTATTGGAAGATCCAGCTAGATTATTGTTGGGGGTATAAAACTTTCTCGTCATGCTGACCTGTAGCGAAGCGAAAAGCTACTTTGTAAATTTATTTCAGCATCAGTTAGAAGACATAAAGCCTTGCTCATTTTTATGAGCAAGGCTTTTTTGTGCGTTACGTCATTCCCGCGTATGCGGGAATCGTAAAGCGATAGTTAGATAAATCGCCATTGCTAAGAAAACAATTAATTTAACGTATTCTAGGATTATGATAAAAGCAAATTAAATTCAAAATATATTTCCATCAAGCTGCTTTTATATAGTTTTCCACATATTTTTGTTTTCTTTTTACCACGGCGAACATTCTAAGTATGA
>NZ_SSHJ01000018.1 GCF_005925345.1 Pedobacter ureilyticus | reverse complement strand
AAAAAGAATGAGGCAATATCTCACGTAGAATATACTTCAAGAAGTTATTTGTTCGGGTTTCTGCTCTCATCCCTTTTCACTTTTAGATACAAATGTATGCCTTACAAACATAGGAGTTCGGGTTAAGCGTCACCCTCTAACTTTGTCTAATTCGTATTTGACCTGTTTTCTTAGCTGGCCGCCGCTGGGCTCCTACTTTTTTTCATTTGGTTAATGTTTCTATGGTTTTCAAGCTTTCGCTGACGCTTAGGTTGACCGCAAAAAGTAGCAAAACCGGAGTTTACGGAGCTCATCAGCTTTGCTGATAAACTCTCGGTTGCCTATTTATTCAGTGTAGCTTTTATTTTTAATTGTCTTCATGCTTGCTCCGCAGGTTTCTTTCGAAGGAATTGCTTTGGCTTATCGATGCAACGCGAAAACCGCATAAGCGCTCTTTAACGCCATTAAAACAAACAAAAAATAGTTAAAAAATAGGAGACCGAAAATTAGCGAAACGGAGATTTGATAGGCTATCGCTAGCAAATAGGCTATTTCTCTTATCCCGAACTCAAGTTATTTATTAACGGTGCGGTAATAACATTTACCGTTGGCGATAGAGTAAAATAGACTTTGTGTTCTTCGTGCCTTTGTGGTTAATCTTATTTGTGTCTTTGTCGTTAATCTTAAAGATTATTTCAAATCCTCGAAAACAGGTTTTACATCTGCCCAAAACTCATCTAAAGCAATGATACGAGGCTTTAAAAATGCGATAATATCTGGCCATTGTTGCTGGTTATACACACTTACATTAGCCAACACCATTTCTATTCTGGCTACTTGCTTATCGTAACTGTTTGCAACCGAAGGCAGCCAATCCCATTTTTCGTTAAGTGCGTTTTCTAGCAACAACTTAAACTCTTGAAATTGCTCAAAAAACAGTTCTCTTATGCCTTCATCTGAGTGCGCAATTTCGATAGCAATGCTGGCCTGCCTCTTTTCGGCATCCATACGGAAGAAGATATTTTTAACGCCTGTTTTGTAGTTAACCCAATTAACAGCTAAGCCCTCGGCGCCAGGTACGGGTTTCATATATTGGCCAAAGCTAATCCAAAACTGTTGTCGTAACCTTGCGGCTTCTTCTTTGCTAAACATCTTAAAGTAGAAAGTTGAGTGAAACGAAATCCCGATAGTTCGGGATTAAAAAGTTAAAAGTAAAAAGTTTTAGTTAAGCTATCTTTGCTTTCTTCGCAAATACTTAAAAAACTTTGCGGTAAAATTTTTAACGCAAAGAAAAGTAGAGATACGCAAAGAACGCAAAGTTGGTATTCATTAAAATTAGAAAGCTATGTCTGCAATTTAATTCATAGCTGCACAGTATTCGGTTAATAAAACCCGATTGTAGTGGAAATACTTTTTGGAGCGTCATTTCGAACGTAGAGAGAAATCTGTTTGATAGAAAAACTAAATTTGAGATTTCTCTCTACGTTCGAAATGACGGCGACAGTACACAAAAAGATTTAAACTGAAAGCGGGACTACATTTGCCAAGAATCGCTCCCATTCTTTTCCAAAATTAATTTCTACCCATTAAACGGGCTACATATTTACCAATAATGTCGAACTCTAAATTTACGGTATCGCCAACTTTTACATCCTGCAAATTAGTGTGTTCATGTGTGTAAGGAATGATAAAAACAGAAAACTCGCCATCGGCAGAATTTACTACAGTTAAGCTAATACCATTAACACAAGCCGAGCCTTTTTCTACGGTTACGTTGCCTTTTGAAGCATCGTACTTAAAGCGATATTGCCAACTGCCGTTTAACTCATTTACCAAAATGCAAGTAGCTATTTGGTCTACGTGACCTTGTACAATATGTCCGTCTAAACGAGCATTCATTTGCATACAACGCTCTAAATTCACCTTCGCTCCTACCGTTAAACAACCTAAATTGGTCTTCTGTAAAGTCTCGTCTATGGCAGTTACAGTATGGCTATTCTCATCGAGTTTAACCACCGTTAAGCAAACACCATTGTGCGCTACGCTTTGGTCTATCTTTAATTCGTGGCTGATGCTAGATGCGATGGTAAAATGGATGTTATCGCCTTCTTTCTGTATATTTTGGACAGTGCCTAAAGTTTCTATTATTCCTGTAAACATTGGATAAGTTAAAAGTAAAAAGGCAAAAGTAAAAAGTTGTTTGTAAAACGCCTAAAACTTAAAACGTATCACTTAAAACCTATAACTTAAACCTTGCGTCTATTTTGCACCCAGTTGTTTTTTTGCGTATCTACGGAAGTTGATTGCTGCTTTGTATTTTTATCATTTTGCAATAACAAAACTGCCGCAATAGCTGCAATCATAGCTTCTTGTTCGTTTTCACTCTTTAGGCTATCGGGGTTGAAATATTTCCCCACGAAATGCGTATCAAAGTTACCAGAAACAAAGGCTGGATGCTGCATTACAAATTTACCGAAGTTTAAGGTGGTTTGTATGCCTGTAATGTCATATTCTTCAATTGCCCTGATCATTCTTTCTATGGCTTCGGTGCGGTCTTTGCCATAGGTAATCAATTTGGCGATCATTGGATCGTAATAAATAGGAATTTCCATTCCCTGCTCAAAGCCATCATCTACACGTACACCATAACCTTTTGGGGTTTGATAGGTCTGCAAAGTACCAATATCAGGCAAGAAATTATTCAATGGATCTTCTGCGTACACACGCAACTCCATGGCATGACCACTGATTTTCAAATCTTCCTGTTTGAAACTTAAAGCTTCGCCACGGGCAATCTTGATTTGTTCTTTCACTAAATCTAAACCAGTAATCATTTCTGTAACCGGATGCTCCACTTGCAAACGGGTATTCATCTCTAGAAAAAAGAAATCAAGATGTTCATCTAGAATAAACTCAACGGTGCCAGCCCCCACATAGCTTACAGAACGAGCTACATCTACCGCACATTTGCCCATTTTTTCCCGAATTTCTGGCGTTAGCACAGCTGATGGAGCTTCTTCGACCACCTTTTGATGGCGGCGTTGCACTGAGCATTCTCTTTCGAAAAGATGTACAATATTTCCATGAGTATCTCCCAAAACCTGGATCTCAATGTGACGAGGGGAGGTAACATATCGTTCAATAAAAACTGAACCATCGCCAAAAGCAGAAGTAGCCTCACTTACCGCTAATTGCATTTGCTCTTCAAAATCTTCTACCTTTTCTACAATACGCATGCCCTTACCGCCACCACCTGCTGCCGCTTTAATAAGAATAGGAAAACCTACCTCTACTGCCCTAAGCTTTGCTTCATCTACGTTATCAACAGCTTCTTCGGTGCCCGGAACCATAGGAATATTGTATTTTAGCGCTGCTGCCTTTGCCGAAAGTTTATTGCCCATAATTTCCATTGCCTCCGGAGTTGGACCTATCAAAAGTAAGCCCGCTTCTTTTACTTCTTTGGCAAAAGCCGGATTTTCTGACAAGAAACCATACCCTGGATGAATAGCCTCGGCACCAGTTTTTTTGCAGGCCTCAATAATGTTGCTACCTACCAAATACGATTGGTTAGATGGTGCAGGACCAATGCAAACGGCTTCATCCGCATAACGAACATGCAGTGCATTCCTGTCTGCTTCTGAAAATACAGCTACCGTTTTTATGCCCATTTCTTTTGCAGAACGCATAATACGCAAAGCGATCTCACCTCTATTTGCAATCAATATTTTATTCATGTGCTGATACTTGGTTACCGTTTACAAGATGGAGATTTTATTGCGAAAAGACAAATTTTGGATTAGGGATTAGGGATTAGGGATTAGGGATTAGGGATTAGGGATTAGGGATTAGGGAAAATTGCTTTATGGCTTAATTGTTTTTATTGTTGAAAAATTGCAAAGTTGAAATGTTGCAAAGTTATGGCTAACTTGTGTAGCTAATTTTTCTTTTGAATTTTGAATTTTCACCTTACCCTTGATCCCTAAAGCCATGCAACTGAGCCTCAACGTACCTGCCCTTTTCTTCCCCGCCATTAGTTTAATCATGTTAGCTTATACCAATCGCTTTTTAGCACTGGCTAGTTTAGTACGGAGTTTAAAATCGAAATACGAACAAACGGATAAAAATCCTGGACTACATAAACAGATTAAAAATTTACGTTACCGACTAAGGCTAATTAAAAATATGCAGGCTTTTGGTGTACTGAGCTTTGCTTGTTGTTTACTATGTATGCTCTTTATTTACTTGGAAAGTGGAGTTACTGCAGAAATATTCTTTGCGCTAAGTTTACTTTTTTTCATGGTTTCTTTGTTGATTTCACTGCTAGAGATCCAATTAAGCACCAAAGCCTTAGAACTAGAACTCAGTTCTATAGAAGGGATTGAGGATGATTCTATTGTAAAGAAAATCAAAAAGAAATTTGAGCACTAGCTTACAAGTTAAGAGTAGAAAGGCAAAAGTAAAAAGTTACTAAGAAACTGTTTAAATTTCTGCTGATTAAAATAAAAGCATCATGTTGAGCTTTCCGCCAAATCGGAAACCTTAGACTGATAAGTAAAAAGTTTAACGAAAAGTTAAGCCGTCTTTAAGAACCCTAAAAAAGTAATCGCCCAACGCTGGCCCAAGTACAGTTCTTCCGTAGCTTAAATTCGGCCTCCTATTTTTTCGGGTAATAGGAATATGCAAAAGCCTATTCTTTCAAGAAAAAATAGGCGGCCTTGAACTTTAGTTGTTTTTGGTTCAAACCAAAAGCAAGACTAAACTTCCAACTTACCAATTACCTCAATGGTTTGATCTATCATTGCAGGTGTAACATCTAAATGTGTGACTAAGCGAATAGTTTTAGCCGAAGTTGTGTTACATAAAATACCCTTTTTGCCCAAAGCCCTTACCACTTCTTCTGCTTTATACCTGTTTACTACATCAAACAATACAATATTAGTTTCTGGCGACATCACCGTGGCCACATAATTTGTTTGCGCTAAAGCAGCTGCCAAAGCCTTTGCGTGTAAATGATCTTCCGCAAGCCTAGCTACATGATGGTCTAAAGCATAAATACCCGCAGCAGCTAAGAAACCAGCTTGTCGCATTCCACCACCTAATGCCTTTCTAATTCTCTTTGCTTGGCCTATCATTGCCGAAGAACCAAGTAGTACCGAACCCACGGGAGCTCCCAAGCCTTTTGATAAACAAATAGAAATGCCATCAAAGAAATGACCGTAAACCGATGCCTTATCTCCAGTAGCTACCAATGCGTTAAAAAGTCTGGCTCCGTCTAAATGTAACTTCAAACCTTTTATATTGCATAAATTATGTACCGCTTCTATTTGTGCCAACGTGTAGCACTTGCCACCTCCTTTATTTACCGTATTTTCTAACACCACCAAACTTGTTTTTGGGTAGTGAATATTTTCTTCATTAATTTCTGGTTCTATCAACTCCGGGGTTAAAATACCTCTTTCGCCATAAAGCAACCTCACAGAAGCCATTGAGTTATAGGCAATGCCCCCACCTTCGTAACGATAAACATGAGCGGTTTGATCACAGATTAACTCATCCAGCGGTTGCGTAAAACATTTAATGGCAATTTGGTTGGTCATTGTACCCGACGGGCAGAACAGACCTGCCTCCATACCGAACATGCCTGCGAGCTTCCTTTCGAGTTCATTAACCGTCTCATCTTCGCCATACACATCATCGCCTACTTTGGCACTCATCATTGCATCAAGCATTCCTGCCGTTGGCTTAGTTACGGTATCACTTCTAAAGTCTATTTTTGGTTCCATGCCATAAAGTTAAAAGTTAAAAGCTAAAAGCGGAAAGGTTAAAGACGAAAGACTAGAGGTAAAGGATCAAAGACTAAAGACGAAAAAGGAAAGACTAAATCCTAAAGCGCATAACTCAAAATGAAAAACGAAGAAAAAACAACCGACAAAAAAATTACAATTGTGGTAAATTATTTTTCCACCGTTTTGTGCGGCCTTATTTACCTGTTTTAAAGTCGTAAAAACTGCATTAAATAGTGTAAAAAATACACTTTATTAAAAAACCACTTCATTTATTCACAATCAAACATTTGAATGCAGTTAACATTAAGTAATAAAAAACTTAATATTAATTTTTTATTTCCAATAAAGGCTGATATATTGCCAAACTTTTATACAAATTATACAACTTAACAAACCAAAAAAATGATACTTATTGCAGACGGTGGATCTACTAAAACCAACTGGTGCTTGATCAATGAAGCCGGTAGGAAAATCCATTTTAACACCGAGGGCTACAACCCTTATTTTGCAAAGCAAGACTACATTGAAAATTCATTGAGAACCACTTTGCCCGATAGTTTAGATGCATCTAAACTAAAAGAAATTTACTACTACGGTGCAGGCTGCTCTACAGATGCAAACAAAAAAATTGTATCGGATGCCATGCAAAAAGTTTTTGTAAATGCCGAAATCTATGTAGATCATGATTTGTTAGCTTCTTGTCGTGCGCTTTTAGGCGACGAACCAGGCTTTGCGGCTATTTTAGGCACAGGAACCAATACTTGCTTATACGATGGCGACGGCATTACTTTAAACATCGACTCATTAGGCTATTTTCTAGGCGATGAAGGTAGCGGTAGTTACATTGGTAAACGTTTATTGGCCGATTATATGAAAGGTTTTATGCCAAAGGGATTGAGCGAAAGTTTCTTTAATATCTACGGATTAAGTAATGAAGATATCTTCGACAACATCTATAACAAACCATTACCAAACCGTTTCTGCGCAAGTTTCAGCAAATTTTTATATGATTTTAAAACTACCTACCAAGAGTACACGGAAGATGTAGTTGATACCGCTTTTACTGCATTCTTCGAAAAATTGGTGATACACTACCCCAACTACAACAAGTATTTGCTAAATGTGGTAGGCTCTGTAGGTTACAGCTTTAGAGACAGACTAAGCGTTGTAGCTGATAAATACGAAATGGGCGTTGGCAAAATCATCCGCTCGCCAATAGATGACTTAGTAGAGTACCATTTAAGCAAAAAATAAGCTTAAAAGAATTTTATACAGCAAAGTCTCGGCCTCAAAATCGAGACTTTTTTTATTTTGGAAAAGGTATTTGGTAAGAAATCGGCAATTCCAGTCCCACTTTTCGTTGCAATCTTTTTGCCGCCCCCGCTCTTCTAGCCCCATCAACAAAAAGGATTTACACTGCAATTGGGTTTATCATCTAAAGCAAATGCAATCAACTTCCAATCTTCTATATTTGCTAAATGAAACAAGCAATTGTAATTCTGCTATGCACCATCCTTATCATCTGCTCATCTTGGCAAGAAAAACCTAAGTCGAAAACTATCAAAATTGCAGTAATCAGCGATCTCAATTCGAGCTACGGCGCTACCGTTTACCATCCAGATGTTTACGCAACTTTAAAAGAACTTGAAAACATTAAGCCAGACATCATTTTATGTGGTGGCGATATGATTGCGGGGCAGAAAGCTTCTTTAACTACCGAACAAACCCAAGCCATGTGGAACAGTTTCGACAATAACATACTGAAACCAATACAAAGAACAAAAGTTCCTTTTGGCTTTACTGTTGGCAACCACGATGCCTCACCTTCTTACCAGCAAGATCGAGAACTGGCAAAAGAATTTTGGCTAAGTAAGCAGAAAGAGCTAGGCCTCAATTTTATTGATCAGGCGCATTTTCCATTTTATTATAGCTATCAACAAGATGATCTTTTCTTCATCAGTTGGGATGCAGCAGGATCTAAAGTAAACCAAGAAGTATTTGATTGGATGGAAAAACAATTGCAATCTAAAACAGCAAAAAAAGCAAAATTGCGCATCCTTTTAGGGCATTTACCACTTTATGCCATTGTAGCTAGCAAAAACAAACCCGGAGAGGTATTAGCCGACAACGAAAAAACGAACAACTTTTTTGAACAAAACGGCATCGATTTATATATTAGCGGCCATCAACATGCCTACTATCCATCGTTCGCCAAAAATTTAAGGTTGCTGAATGCTGGTTGTATTGGCGAAGGCCCACGGCCTTTGTTAGGAGATCATCAGCCGGCAAAAAGGGCTTATACCATCATAGAAGTACCTGCTAAAAATGCCAAAAAGTTCAGTTATCAAACCTTTATTCCAAATACCAAAAACACCATACAACTATCCGATCTGCCAGAATCAGTTGTTGGCTTCAACGGAATTTCTAAGAAAGATTTGTCATCCAACAAACAATAAATCTTAAATTAGCTTGAAATAAAAAGATTAAGATGAATTTTCACACTCGTAAATGGATTAAGCCCGAAGATTTAAACCCAAATGGTAGCCTTTTTGGCGGTAGTTTATTAAAATGGATTGATGAAGAAGCCGCAATTTATGCCATGTGCCAGTTAGAAGCTCCAAGAGTAGTTACCAAACTGATTTCGGAGATCAACTTTGTATCTTCTGGTAAACTAGGCGATATTGTGGAAATGGGCATGACCGCAGCCGAGTTTGGGAGAACTTCTATTACACTTAAATGCGAAGTGCGAAACAAAATTACTAAAAAAGCCATTTTAACTATAGACAGAATGGTATTTGTAAATGTAAATGAGCGTAGCGAACCTATTCCGCATGGCAAAACCAAAATCAGGAAAATGGATGAAAAACTGGAGAATTTGGGCTAAGTATAGACGCTCATTCGCGTTATTCCGAATTTATTTCGGAACCACAAAGCGCTCAGCGCAGCTAATCGTAACGTGTAGTTAGGTCAATTTATTTCGCTTTAAGATTCCGCATACTCGGGAATGACGAGTTAACAACAGTAACTAACCTTTAAATTGTTTGATTTCTCTCGCCAAGCTCCGTTCGAAATAAAAAAAGGTAAAAGCTATGCCTTCAAGCTATTTACTTCCTCCAATAATACCTTTGGGTCTAGATCAAATGAATTAATAACTAATTTCGATTGACGGTAAAACACATTTCGCTCTTCCAATTTACCGATGATGAACGCTAAAAGTTGTTCATCATCCATACCTTTTAATAATGGACGCTTTTCTCTGTTGTGCAAACGTGAAACCAACTGCGGCGGTGTCATCTCTAAGTAAACCGTAATCCCGTTTTCGTTCATCCATTGCATGTTATCGAAATAACAAGGCAAACCACCTCCTGTAGCCACCACGCAAGTTTCAGGATAATCAAAAGACTTAAGCACTTCATTTTCTAGCTGGCGAAAAGCAGCCTCGCCATTGGCAGCAAAATAATCGGCAATACTCATCCCTTGTTCCGCGACAATTACGGCATCAATATCAATTACGGGGCATTCTAATAAATTAGCGAGTTGTTTTGCTTTGGTGCTTTTGCCGCAACCCATAAATCCTACTAGGAAAATTTTCATTTTTTGGTTGAGTGTTTAAATTGGTTAACTGGTTACTTATAACAGACCTTGCCTTTTTAACAGGATATAGTCGGTAACAGGCGGCACATAACCCGCTTGTTTCAATATTTTGGCCAATTGGCCTCTATGATAAGTTCCGTGGTTACAAAGGTGCATCAAAATCTCTTCGATAGTATTCTTAAAACCATCACCGGCAGAATTACCATAGGTTATTTGTTCCGTAAGCTCTTTGTTAGCTAAAATTTCTTCCAGCATTTCGATGTTGCTTTGGTAAATGTTGTTGAAATCTTCTGGATCAAACAATTCCCAAACCGCATAATTCGGTTTTTGACCTAAAATTCGTTTTGCCCAAATATGTTGAGCACTTAGCACATGACTAAACAAGGTACTAGCCTCGGGTATAGAAAAACCCGTTTCGGCTAAGGTCTTGATGATCATTTCGTCTGCCTTTTTAGTGTATCGTAAAAGCTCTTCGAGGTTCATCTTATTTTATATTTCGCATGCACAACTAACCCATCTCCTAAGCTAATTTCACTCTCGGGTCAATCCAAGCATACAATAAATCTACTAAGATATTTACCACTACAAAAACAAAAGCAATAAACAAAATTGAGCCCATCACCACCGGAAAATCAGACATTTCAAGGGCAGAAACGGTAGTACGCCCCAAACCGTTATAACCAAAAATATATTCTACAAAAAACGAGCCTGCCAACAAAGACGCAAACCAACCTGAGATAGCCGTAACGACCGGATTTAGGGCATTTTTCAAGGCGTGCTTATAGATAATCGTTTTACGGGACAAACCTTTTGCCCTTGCCGTACGAATGTAATCTTGAGATAAAACATCTAACATGGCACTACGGGTTAATTGCACAATAATTGCCAACGGGCGAAGTCCTAAAGTAATCATGGGTAGCCATAAATTTCGTAAGGTCATGATTTCGCCTTGGAAAGGATCATAGCTGAACAAGCTCCCACTCATATTTAAGCCCGTATAATCTGCCAACACAAAGCCAAACAACCAAGCTATAATAATCCCTGCAAAAAAAGACGGGGCCGAAATACCTAAAATAGCGAACATATTGGCAGCCTTGTCAATCCAAGTGCCTTTATAAATGGCAGAAAGTACGCCCAAAAAAACGCCAACTATAGTGGCAAAAATCATAGCAGTTAGTGCTAAAACAAAAGTATTGGGTACCGTTTCTGCCAGAATTGTAGTTACGTCACGTTTAGTTTGGTACGAGCGACGCAAATAAGGCTTTTTCAACACCCACGCATCGTTCCCTAGTTTAAACAGCCTAACATAGCCATATTTCTCTTGATTTTCTGGCGTATTTGCGTGAACGCTGATTGGCGACAGATCATTTACATACAGAAAAAACTGTACAGGTTTAGATTTATCCAAGCCAAATTCCTTACGCACCGCTTCCAAAGACTGCACATCTGAGCGTTGCCCCATCGTCATACGAGCCGGATCGCCGGGTAAAATATTGAAAAGCACAAATACCACAGCTACCACCCCTGCCATTACCGCTAGTCCGTACAAGAGTTTTCTAATTGCGTAGCTACCCATTATTTAGAGAAATATTTTTCGGTTAACTGATCAAACGAAGGCAGCGAATGATAGTGCCATTTATTGATGATTGTACCATTTTTAAGCAACAACACCCCAGGATTTGCCCTAACCATACTTTTTAATGGCACCGCATCTGCGTAAAACACTTCCATAAAAAGCTTTAATCGCTTGCTGAACTTATCTGCATCTTGCGCAGAGTTGGAAGTAAGCAACACTGTACGGATATTGAACTGCTCTGCCGCATTTAGTGCTAAGGCGTTAATTTCCGCTATCGCTTTCTCATCAGTTTCGTTTAAGTTGTATGCAACAACTACTAAGCTATGGTAAGGATTTTCTACAATTTCTTTGGTGTAATCTGTTCCAGAAGCATCGGTAATCATCAAATCTTTAATTTTTACCTCATAGCCTTTTTTAATGAGCTTACGCGATGGCGAACCCGTAACTTCCCAGTTTTCATCTTTCCACACCTCTTTTTCCATGTAATCCTTATCGCTCATGGCCTTGGTTTCGCCAGTTTTTTTATTCTTCAAGTCGTACATGATCAGGTACTCGTCTACCGGTGCACCTTCGGGTATTTTCATATTCTCGGGAATATTAGAACCCACTTTATAAGGAAGAAAATCGATAATAGGCAAATAATTATAGGTAAAAGTACCAAACAATAAAGAAGCTGTAAAAGCTATCGCAAACAATGCACTTTGCACACCTGGTTTTTCAGTTACTGGCCTAATTTGTTTCCTATTAATGTAGATATAGATAATCAGCAGCAATAGCAGCACATCTTTACTAAACGATTGCCAAGGTGTAAGTGGAATAGCATCGCCAAAACAACCACATGAAGTAACTACTTTAAATGCCGCCGAAACGAAGGTTAAAAAAGTAAAGAAGATAATAGTTGCCAGCAAACCTTTTGCTACAAAATTTCTAAAAATACCTAATAGTAAAAGTGCACCAAACATAATTTCGAGCACACAAAGCAAAATGGCAATTCCGGTTGCCCAACCATTTAAAAAACCGATGTGAAAAACTTCGAAATACTCTTGTAGCTTATATCCAAAACCAATCGGATCATTCGCTTTAATTAATCCTGAAAAAATGAACAGGAGACCTACAAACCATTTAGAAAAATGAAAAAGGATTTTTTGCATCGTTAAAAATTTCTTTAGTTTAATCGTTCCGACCATTGAATTGCGGGAGGTAATTCAACGTCAGAGAACTCTATATGTATTACTCTTCTTTTTTGTCCGCTGGTTGTTCTGCTCGAACTATGCAAAAGTAAAGGCTTCATTAACATTATTCCTCCCAGTTTTACTTCGCAGGTAATTTCTCGTTCCAAATCCCAGTTAATTGTTTCGGGACGATATATATTTTTCAAGTGTGATTGTGCAATAACCTTTAATGCACCGTTATTTCCGTCTGTATGATCTAAATGAATCCTGATGGTAAAATTACGCTGCAAAATTGTTAAGGGAGGCTGAACCGAAAACTGTCCCTGCTTTACTGTCCAGGGGCCAAACCCTTCTAATTCAACTTTTTTATCTACCGATATCGTTAAGTCTTGATGGTAAGCTACATACCAATTAGATTTATCTGGCTTATCAAAATAGATACTTTTTACGACAAAAAAAGATTGACCAAAGGCTTCATTGATCAGACTTCTCAAGTTGTCATTAAAAATGATGTCTTTTATCTCCGGAACCTCTTTTAAAAATTGTCTGATAGCAAATAAATCTTCCGACTTTCTAAATGTAGCTTTATCGCTATTTGCAGCAGCGATTAAAGTCAGCATCTGACCTACCTCTTCCGGAGTATAGATATTGTCTACCGTCGAAAATCCAAGCTGTTCTAATTCAAGCTTAGCAGTTGAAAAACAACCTTGTTTTAAAGAATTTGAGCTTTCGACTTTCAATTTTTGAATTTTGAATTTTACCCTACTCCCAATTTAATCAATGCAAAAACTGCATAATTCAACATATCCTGATAATTGGCTTTGATACCTTCTGATGCCACGGTTTGCCCATCATTATCTTCGATCTGCTTTACTCTTAAAATTTTCATCAAAATTAAATCTGTTAACGAACTGATACGCATATCACGCCAAGCTTCGCCATAATCATGGTTTTTAGCTAACATCAGGTCTTTGGTTTCCTGCACTCGCTCGTCGTAGTAGGCCTCTGTTGCAGCAACTGCCAATTCTTTTGGTTCATTTTCTCCCAACTCCAATTGCAAAATCGCCATTACGCAATAGTTAATAATGCCGATGTACTCTGAAGTAATATCTTCGCCCACTTTAGAAACTTTTTTCTCTTCTAAAGTTCTAATACGCTGTGCTTTGATAAATATTTGGTCGGTAATAGAGGCCGGACGTAAAATACGCCAAGCGGTACCATAATCTTTTGTTTTTTTGATGAACAGCGATTTGCAAACCGCTATGACCTGATCGTATTCTAGAGAAGTATTTGCTGCCAAAACAATTAAAATATTTAATATTTAGCCAATAAAACGGCTATTTTTGTTTTTTGTTAACTGATGGCTAAAGATACATTTTTAAACCGAAAACATACGCTAAACTGTAAAGGCAAATTGATCGACATGAGCAAACCTTCGGTAATGGCAATTCTAAATATCACTCCAGACTCGTTCTATTCCAAAAGCAGAATGGCCTCGGTAGAAGAAGCGTTGGAGCGAACAGAAAAGTTTCTTCAAGCTGGCGCAAAATTCATCGATATTGGCGCTTATTCTTCTCGTCCAGGCGCAACAGATGTAAGTGAAACCGAAGAGATTGAGCGTTTAGTGCCAGTTGTAAAAGCTATAAACCAAGCCTTTCCTGATGCTATAATTTCGGCAGATACCTTTAGAGCTAAAGTGGCCGAAGAAAGCATCAATGCCGGTGCACACATCATCAACGATATTGCTGCTGGCAATTTGGATGAAAAAATGTTTGAAACCGTAGCAAAACTGCAAGTACCTTACATCATGATGCACATGAAGGGCACACCACAACACATGCAAAACAATCCTAATTACCAAAATGTAAGCAAGGAAGTTTTCAGTTATTTCAGTGAGAAAATCAAAACTTTAAATCAGTTGGGCGTAAAAGATGTCATTTTAGACCCCGGTTTCGGTTTTGCCAAAACACTTGATCACAACTACGAGTTGTTAAGAAATTTGCAAATATTCAACTTCTTTGAACTGCCTTTGTTAGTTGGTTTCTCCAGAAAATCGATGATTACTAAAGCACTGAACATTAAGACTGAAGATGCTTTGAACGGAACAACGGTTTTAAACACCACTGCCCTACTTAAAGGTGCTAACATTTTAAGGGTTCACGATGTGAAAGAAGCGGTGGAGTGTGTGGAATTGGTGAATAGGTTAATTGGTTCATTAGCTCATTAGCTCACTTGTTCATTGGTATCCTGCCCAATAATTCATTGATGATTTTCTACCTCATACCAGACCACTGACTCCTGAAACCTGAAACCTGAAACCTAATCGCTAACTCCTAACTCCTAATCCCTAAAAATTCCTATCTTGTACAGCAATGAAAAGCCTTGATTTCGATTTTTTAAATATTACATGGATAGATGCCATTGATGTTGCCCTAGTTGCTATCTTAATTTACTATATCTACAGCCTAATACGCAATACTTTAGCTGTAAATTTAGTATTAGGAATGGTAATTATTGTGCTGGTTTACTACATTGTAAAAGGCCTTCACATGGAGTTGCTAGAAGCCATCATCGACAAATTCATGAGTGTAGGCATTTTAGCGTTGGTTATTATCTTCCAACCCGAAATTAGACGGTTTCTACTTCACATCGGAAAAAGCACTTTCCTGCAAAAAAATAAAGCTTGGTGGGGCTACTTATTCGGAAATAAAAGTGCCGAGCAAGATAACTTAATAAGAATAAAACCCATTATAGATGCTTGCAAAAGCATGAAAAAGTCACGTACTGGCGCTCTAATGGTATTCGTAAAATACTACGATGATGAATATTTTACCAATAGCTGCGAGATGATTGACAGTAAAATATCTAAACGATTGTTAGAAAGTATTTTTCAAAAACACAGCCCATTGCATGACGGTGCAGTAGTGATTTCCGAAAACAAAATCAAAAGTGCAAGTTGCATCCTTCCATTAACCGATAATGATAAACTACCTGCACAATTTGGTCTAAGACACAGAGCAGGCATTGGTGTTTCTGAATCTACCGATGCCGTAGCAGTAATTATTTCTGAAGAGACTGGTGAAATTGCCTACGCTAAACAAGGCCGTGTACGCATGAACGTTTCTTTTGGCGAGCTGGAGAAATTGCTGAATAAGGATTTTTAAGAGGGTTGTACGGTTTTAAGTTTGTAGTCACTTTTGCTAAAATTAAGTGAGTTCGGGCTAAGCGTTACCCTCTAACTTTGTCTAATTCGTATTTGACCTTTTTTCTTAGCTGGCCGCCGCTGGGCTCCTACTTTTTGACCGCAAAAAGTAGCAAAAACTCTCGGTTGCCTATTTTTCTTTCGAAGAAATTGCTTTGGCTTATCGGTGCGACCCGAAAAATAGGAGACCGAAAATTAGCGGAACGGAGATTTGAGAGGCTATCGCTAGCAAATAGCCTATTTCTATTATCTCTCACGTTAAAATTGTCATCCAGACCTGTAGCACTACTTGTAAATTTATTTCGGGGGTCTTCCATGCAAAATAGATGCTAAAATAAATTCAGCATGACGATACGGCTAAGAAACTTTTTCTTCTTAATCTGCATCAAATTTCTATTTTTGGGCTGAGTTTAAAATTAATATAACCTTTAATGAATAATTGGTTCAATAAAAACGGCATCCATCTTGCCATTATAGCAGCATTTGTTGTTATCTGTTTCGTGTATTTCAGTCCGGTTTTGCAAGGTAAAGCACCTGCACAGAGCGATGTGATCCAGTCTAAAGCCATGCAAAAAGAAATCATGGAGTACAAAGACAAAGATGGCAAAGGACCACTTTGGACAAACCAAATGTTTGGCGGTATGCCCGCCTATCAAATTTGGGTGCAATACGCCTACAATGGCGCTACTTATGGCATTGCGTTGATTACCAAAGCACTCCCTAATCCGGTAGGTACCGTATTATTGCTATTAGTTGGTGCGTATTTCTTATTCATTACGCTAAAGGTAAATCCGTGGCTGGCTGCCGCTGGTGCCATTGCTTTCGCATTTACCACCTACAATTTTGTATTAATTGCTACGGGCCACAGTAACAAAGCGTTAGCCATCGGCTTTTTTGCGCCAATTATTGCTGGTATTTTAATGACTTTGCGAGGCAGATACTTGCTAGGTGCCAGTTTAACCGCCCTATTTTTAGCCTTAGAAATTAGAGCTAACCACGTTCAAATGACGTATTACCTATTTCTTTCTTTATTAATTTTAGTAGGAATAGAGTTATATCAAGCTTATAAAAATAAAACCCTACCCGCATTTGGAAAGGCAGTTGGTTTTTTAACGGGTGCCGTAGTAATTGCCGTGATGATCAATGCCAGTTTACTTTGGACCACATCTGAATATGCAGCAGAAACCAATCGTGGTAAATCCAATTTAACAACTGGAGAAGCGGCCAGCAAAGAAAAAGCAGGCATGACCAAAGATTATGCTTACGCATGGAGTCAAGGTGTCGGCGAAAGTTTCACCTTTTTAATCCCTAATTTGTATGGAGGCGCCACAGGAATTGATGAGTTAGTAAAACCCGAAAGCCATCTATATAAAGCTGTTTCAGCAGATTTTGCCGGTGGCGACCCTGGTCAAACCACGCAGATTATCCAACAGTTGGCACAGGGCTTTAACATGCAAGAATACTGGGGCGAAAAACCGGGAACTTCTGGCGGGTATTATTTTGGTGCTATTGTATGCTTCTTATACATCTTCGGCTTATTTATCGTTCGCACTAGGCTAAAATGGTGGATTTTAGCAACCACTGTATTGTTCATGTTGCTTTCGTTCGGTAAAAACTTCCCATTAATTTCAGATCTGTTTTACGATTATTTCCCACTTTACAATAAGTTTAGAGCGGTAGAATCAATCTTAGCTGTGGTTGGCTTAATGGTTCCTATATTAGCTTTCCTAGCCTTAAAAGAGGCTCAAGAAGGAAAACTAGAGCAAAAAGAATTGGTTAAAAAATTGACTTGGTCGGCAGGCATAACTGGTGGTTTTGCGTTGATAGTAGCTATTGCCCCTACTTTATTTTTCAGCTTTAAAACCAGCAACCACGCAGAAATTGTACAGGCTTTAACCCAAGCTTTGCAAAATAACACTGGTGCAGCCCAAAAACTAACGAATGCTCTGGTAGAAGATCGTGCAGCTATTGCCCGTGCCGATGCTTTTAGGGCATTCTTGTTTATATTAATTGGCTACGCTATTGTTTGGGCTTTCCTTAAAAAGAAGTTAAATACCCAATTGGCGTTTGGATTATTAGCTTTTGCTGTACTTATTGATATGTGGCAGGTAGACAGAAAATACCTAAACAGCAAAAACTTCGAAAGCAAATCTACCTTAGCCAATTATTTCCAACCTAGAGATGTAGATACCTTTATTGCCAGTGATAAAGATCCTAACTTCCGTGTTTACGACCAAAGCATCAATACTTTCAGCGATGCGAGCACTTCTAACTTCCACAAAACTGTGGGCGGCTACCATGCAGCCAAGTTGAAAAGATATGATGAATTGATTCAAAACCAGTTCTCTAAAAGTGTAAACCAAGATGTTTTAGACATGTTGAACACCAGATATTTCATCACGCAAGACCCTCAAAACGGATCTTATAAAATGAGCAGAAATGCTACTGCCTTGGGTAATGCATGGATTGTGAAGAGTGTTCAATTTGTGAAAAATTCGGACGAGGAGATGAAAGCCATCAACAGCTTTGACCCTAAACAAGAAGCCATTGTTGACGAGCAATATAAAAAATTGTTAGACACTACCCGTTTAGGTGCGGATCCATCGGCTTTCATTAAAATGGAAAACTACCATCCAGATCATTTAGAGTATAGCTATAGTGCACCACGTGATGTAATTGCAGTGTTTTCTGAGATTTATTATGATAAAGGATGGAACATGTATATAGATGGCGAGCAAAAGCCTTACTTCAGAGCCGATTATGTTTTACGTGCGGCACAGCTACCTGCTGGTAACCATAAAGTAGAATTTAAGTTTGAGCCTAAATCTTATTACACTGGAGAGAAAATTTCGCTAGCGGGAACGGTTCTTTTAATCCTTTGTTTAGGGTTTGCTGGCTACAGCGAAGCTAAGAAGAAGAAAGCAGCCTAAAAAACTTCATTACAAAGGCCGTCTCAAAAGTAAAATAATGTCGTCATTTCGACGATCAAAGGAGGAGAATTGAAAATCAACGAAGTTAAATCTCTTTTAGAAGCATTTCTGAAGCAGCTCTCTCTCTAACATTCGGGATGACGAGCGACTTTTGAGACGGCCTCATCGGGATGTAGCGTAGCCAGGTATCGCGTCAGCATGGGGTGCTGGAGGTCGGAGGTTCGAATCCTCTCATCCCGACAGGAGAAAAGCCTTTAAACAGATGTTTTAGGGGCTTTTTTGGTTTTGGAGGGATTGGGAGGGTTAGGATTGATAACCACAAAAAAGATGGTTTTTTAACCTCTTTGAACTATGTGGTTGACCTTCTGGTTGACCTCCATAAACACCCTATAATTCGTTAGTAAACTGCCATAGAACACAGTTTTATGGCTACATTAGCAATTGTTTTAAAAACAAAAAAGCCACTGGCAAACAACGAATTTGCTGTGGCACATTAACACAGAACAGAAAAAACTATTGAACGTTGCAGAGGTGCAACTGAGTTACAAGCAACATTTTAATCTGCAAGAGCGACATCGAATTAACAGTTATAAGCAAGCGTATGATATGCTTATTAGTGATATTGGGATATGAGCTTGTTCATGGGGTGCTGGAGATCGGAGGTTCGAATCCTCTCATCCCGACAGGAGAAAAGCAATGTTTAACCAACAAAAGCTAACTATCAAACAAAGCAAATCGGCATTCACATGTTAACAAACTATTCTCTTTCTAATCTCATTTTAATCTACAAATCACGTTTTTGTAAAATCGATTATATTTGATATCAATACTTTAAAAAAAGCCCCTTAGGTAACCATTCTGCCCTATATTTGTAGCCTAATGATTGCTTTTTTTAGACATAGATTTACAATTTATATACTCAGCTCTTTCTTGCTTTTGGGCTTTTTCCTAAAAGCAAGCAGCTGTTTTGGGTGTAAGTGGTACAATCTGGTATGTGAACTAGAAGAAAAGCAACCCCTCGAAGATGAAGAAAGCACAAAAGATGACAAATCTGGCAGGGCAATCAAAAAAACTTGGGATATTTCGTCTGCTCATCCCCATCAAACCTTTTCGAACATAAGCATTGTAAACGAAGCGCACAACCGTGTGTACTTATTGTCCATCGTAAACGCACCTCTCCTATCTGTGCTAAGCGAGCCGCCCGAACTGGGTTAAAAATTCTATTTGTATATCAAGCATTACTAGATTACTTTTAACCCATTAATCAAAATTTACTTTTATAAACATGAGTAATAAAAATGATGCGCCATTAAGGCCTTGGCAGCGCCTAATCGCAATTTTGCACTTTGAGCGTTCATCTATCAACTATATCTTATTCTATGCTATCTTAATTGGTTTAATAGGCCTAACCCTACCTTTAGGCACTACAGCCATTTTTAATCTTTTAAGCAATGGCTCTATGTACAGCTCTACCTATATTTTAATTGGTGTGGTACTAGCTGGTATTGTTTTTGGCGGCCTATTACTAATTGGCCAACTCACCCTAGTAGAACTGGTAGAGCAAAAAATATTTGCCCGTACTTCGCTAGAGTTTGCGTACAGGTTGCCACGTATAAAAAAAGCTGAACTGGAAGGCGAGTATCCGCCAGAACTAATTAATCGGTTTTTCGGAATTTTAACCATACAAAAAGGATTGACTAAATTGGTGGTAGAAATTATCGCAGCGGCCATACTCATTGTTTTTAGCGCTATTTTGCTATCATTCTACCATCCATTTTACTTGGCTTTTGGCATTTTCATAGTGCTGGCACTACCTATCATTATTGGCCTTTACTTTAAAGAGGCGGTAAAAACAAGCATCAAAGAATCTACTTACAAATTTGAAGTAGTAGCCTACTTAGAAGAAATTGCCGCCAACTTAGATAACTACAGGGGAAATAAAGAAAAGATGGATGAGGCCATGAAAACGACGGATGAAATTACCTCTAATTATCTAAAATCTAGAACCAACCATTTTAAGGTACTGCGTAAATTATTTGCCAGTTCTATTCTTATTAGAGCGATACTGATGGGAGCTCTTTTATTAATGGGATCTTATTTTGTGATAGAGCGACAAATGACATTTGGACAATTTGTGGCGGCAGAAGTAATTGTGGTACAAATTAGCTATGCCGTAGAAAAAATCATGACCAGTATGAACACCATATTTGACATGATTACCAGCGCCGAAAAACTAGCAATAGTAACTGATTTAGAACTTTTTGAAGGAAAGGAGGATGAAAATGCCTAATCGTCACAAAGTAAACCATCAGCAACATTGGGAAAATCTTGCAGAAAAATCTAATGCATCATTAATCCCAATCAGCAGAATGCTTCTGCTAAAGAGAATCATCCTGTTTATTTTCGTCCTGTTCTTCATCATCCTGTTTCTACCCTGGCGCCAAACCATACCTGGCAGAGGCACGGTAACAGCGCTAAATCCAGAAGACCGCCCACAAACGGTACAAAACCAAATTGGCGGACGCATAGAGCGTTGGTATGTTAGAGAAGGTCAAGAAGTAAAAAAAGGCGACACCATCTTACTTATTTCTGAAGTTAATCAATCTTACTTCGACCCTGAGTTGCAATTACGACTGCAAGAACAACTCAACGCAAAAAAAGAGAGTGAAGAAGCAGCCAAACAAAAAATGCGTGCCACCAATACTCAAATTGAAGCACTTAACCGTGGGTTAAAGCTACAGCTTATTGCAGCAGAAAATAAAGTAAAGCAAAGCCGCGACTATGTTAAAAGCGACAGTGCCGACTTGGTAGCGGTACAGCAATTTTACAAAGTAAGCCAAGCCCGTTTAGAACGTTACGAACAGGGTTACAAGGATGGCCTGTTTTCGCTAACAGATATCGAAACACGGAGAATGAACTTCCAAAACGATAATGCTAAGCTAGTTGCTCAACAAAACAAACTTAACATCGCTAAGCAAACCCTCATTAATGCAAGAATAGAGCTAGACAACATCAGAGCTAAATACCAAGAATCGCTTGCCAAAGCTCAGTCCGACATGGGCTCGGCCCTATCGGGACAGGCTTCGGCACAAGGCGATATTGCAAAACTTCGAAACGAAATTGCCAACATTGATTTTAGACAGGGCCTGTACGTAGTTAGAGCACCTCAAAATGGCTATGTGATTAAAACCATGAAAGCAGGTATTGGAGAGAACATTAAAGAAGGCGAATCGGTAGCAACCCTACAGCCCAAAAACCCTTTAGTGGCCGCCGAAATTTATGTAGATGCCATGGACGTACCTTTAATTCTTGACCAAAGCGAAGTACGTTTGCAGTTTGAAGGTTGGCCATCGGTACAGTTTTCGGGTTGGCCATCGGTAGCGGTGGGCACTTTTGCTGGCAAAGTATTTTCTATAGATAAAATGGCAAGCCCCAACGGAACTTATAGGGTTTTGGTTAAGCAAATGATTCCTGTTCCAGAAAAAGACGACCCCTGGCCTATCCAACTTCGCCAAGGATCTGGTGTTTATGGCAGGGTAATCTTAAATTCGGTACCGGTTTGGTATGAAATATGGCGTCAATTAAATGGCTTCCCTCCAAGTTTAGAAAAAGAGCCAAAACCACAAAACCTAAGTAAATAGGAAAATGAGAAAACTATTGTTATTGATTGGCCTATTTTGCCTGCAACAAAGCCAAGCACAAACAGCGCCAGATACTGCCAATGTTTTTTTAATAGAAGATCTGCGGGAAATTGTTTTCCAAAACCATCCAATCATTAAACAAGCGGCACTACTCAGCGAAACAGCTAGAGCTAATGTAATGCAATCTTTAGGCTACTTCGATCCAGCGGTAAAAGCAGGCTTCGACAGAAAGGTTTTTGGCAATTCCGAATACTACAACCGTTGGACAAGTGAATTGAAAGTGCCCTTGTGGCTGGCTGGAGCCGATTTAAAATTAGGTTACGATAGAAATGTGGGCGATTACACCAATCCCGAAACAAGCACGTCTACCGCTGGTTTAACTGGTATAGGCATCAGCATTCCGCTAGGCCAAGGATTACTCATAGACTCTAGGCGCAACACCCTAAAACAAGCTAAGGTAATGGTTAAATATGCCGAGGCAGAGCGTGTAAAACAAATCAACGAAACTTGGTTTACCATTGCCAAGGATTATTGGGATTGGTATTTCACTTACAAACAATTTATGTTGATTAGCGAAGGTGTAGAACTGGCCCAAACACGTTTTAAAGCAATCAGCAGACAAACAGTTTTGGGAGACAAAGCGAGCATCGACTCGGTAGAAGCTGCCATTACTGTACAGGATCGTCTCATCCAATTTGAGAAAATGAAAGTAGAGTTGATGAACGCTCGTTTAACACTTTCTAACCACCTTTGGAACAACGAGGCACAACCGCTAGAATTGCCAGAAACAGCTCGCCCACCAATGCAGCGCCCAGAAAAAGAACAACCAAAGCAACAGCTCTTAGATACCTTGTTGGCGTATGCTAATAACCTGCATCCAGATTTGATAAAACTACAAACTAAAGATGAGCAATTGGCCATAGAACGCTCCTATCGTGCCGAAATGCTAAAACCAAAGCTCAATGTAGGCGCCTCGCTCCTATCAATGAGAAGAGATTTTAACAGCAATATTCCCGACTATTATGATTTCAATATGGGCAATTACAAAATAGGCTTAGATTTTGTTTTCCCTTTGTTTTTACGCTCGGAAAGGGGAAAGCTAAAAGAAGTTAAAATTAAACAGCTTGAGCTACAGTACGATATACAGCAAACTAACAGAGAAATTAAAAACTCGATAGTGACAAGCTTTAACCATCTAGACGCTTACAGCCGCCAGATAGAGGTACAGGTAAAAAACATTAGTAACCAAGAGATGCTTTTAAGAGGCGAAACCACCAAATTTGGTTTGGGCGAAAGTACACTGTTCTTAATTAATGCCCGCGAAACCAAGCTTATCGATATGAAAATTAAACTAGAGGAAATGATTATTGGCTACGAAAAAAAACTTGCCGAATTGTACTACAAAGCCGGAACGAGGTTATAATTGATATTCGAAAAGCAATACCAGTATTTCAACTGTACCTAAAGTCCTGCACTTTGCTCCAAGTCCTCGGCTTCGCTACGCTTGCCTGTGGGCTTTCCGCTTCGTTCAGGTTTATTTTACACACTACATGTTTTCATAGCACGGTTTTTTCTGTACTGCTTTAGGCAATTAAAATGAGATAGCAGTTGAATTCCTAAGCACGCAATCGGTCTTTTAGCATAGTAATCAACGTGAGTTTTGGATGTTTGTATTTGTTTATCAGCAGCTTATGCTTTTAGTTATATTAGAACTGGTCGTCATTTCGAGCGTAGTCGAGAAATCTTTGGGTCATTTATCAGAAATTATCGCTCTAAAGATTTAGCTTTGCTTTCTTTCAGTTCTCCACTCGCTTCGCTACGGTCGAAATGACGAATCAAGATCCAAACTCACGTTAATCAGGAAGCCAATCCAACGAAAGCACTTCTGCTAATTAAACCGCTATTAAGCAAAATTAAGGAGTGAAACCGCTCATTTTATTTTATCAATTTTGATTGAGCTAAAGCGAACTTGGCTAAGCAGCCTTAAACTTTTGGTTCTTTTTTTAAAGAAAAAAGAGTTAGGCCAGCCGCCAATGAAGCTAAAAACAATTTTCTCATCATCAATTGAAAGCAGAAACCCAATTTTCAAAAAACCTTATCCAATAAAAAAGGAGCAAAGATTTAGACACATCGTCCTTCATCTTTGCTCCTTTTTCTTTTTTCTATTCTTAACAGTACTGCTCAAAAGCACCAATAAGGTTCTCAGCAATCATTTGTGCCGGTCTACCTTCAATTTGGTGACGCTCAATAATATGAACTAATTTGCCATCTTTAAACAAAGCCATTGATGGTGATGATGGAGGAAAAGGCATCATATAAGATCTTGCTCTATCAACCGCATCTTTTTCCATACCTGCAAAAACGGTTACCAATTTATCTGGATGCTTAGCGTTAGCCGCAGCTAATTTAGCCGCCGGACGGGCATTTGCTGCAGCACAACCACAAACAGAATTTACCACTACAAACACCGTTCCCTCGCCTTTAATGGCTGCATCAACCTCCTCAACGGTTTTCAACTCATCAAAACCAACATTGGTTAACTCGGCACGCATTGGCTCTACTAAATATTCTGGATACATATCTATTTTTTAAAATTTGGAAGCAAAAATAATCATTTTATATCTGTTTTCTATTTTTTAACGTTTGTAATGCTAGTTTTAACAATAAGATGATACTGTAAAAGCATTCATTTATTTCATTGAAAATCATATATTTGCTTACCAAGCTAAACAAAAAACGAATACCCATGTCGAAACGGAAGGATAGAACAACCGTCATTTTTCTTGATCAAAACCAAAATCATCAAAAGCCCTTTCAAATTAAAACTTATTACATTAGGCACTGGAAAAAATTTGCAGTATCCTTTTTTTGTTTTATTTGCCTGCTATTAGGGCTCATTATGCATCTCGTTAAAAGCAAAGCAGAGGTACAGCAGCTTAACCAAAATTTAGCGCTCCTCTTGGCGCAGGAAAAAGCAGCAGCCCAACAATTGGATACCACAGCCATCAAAAAACACTACTTATCTATTGACGACAAGCTAAAAACCATCAATAAGTATTTAAAAGCCAGAGGACTAAAACCCATGCCCAAAGACCAAGGAGGTGAGGCCGGCACAGATCTGGGTTCTACCGAGGAAATAGGCAGTTTCTACGAGGAATATTTAAAAAGAATGATCCACTTGGTGGGCTTTACTCCAATGGGATATCCACACAAAGGTCGTATCAGTTCTAATTTCGGACACAGGTCAAACCCTTTTACAGGCGAAAGTATAGAGCGACACAAAGGTTTAGATATTAAAGGAAATCATGGCGAAATCGTAAAAACAACAGCAAATGGAAAAGTAAAATTTGCTAGTCGCAAAGGTGGATACGGCAATGTGGTGATCATTGACCATGGTAATGGTTTTGAAACTTACTACGGCCATCTATCAAAAATTTCGGTGAAGCGAGGACAAAAAGTAGCCGCCGGAGATATCATTGGTCGTATTGGCTCAACGGGAAGATCTACCGGGCCACACCTACATTACGAAGTACACAGAAATGGCAAAATTGTTAACCCAAAATCTTACTTAACCATCGAATAATATGTTCAAAAGAAATAAAGAAGCGAAATCACTAGACTTAAACCAACAAGAAATCAGCACATTAATTGGTTACGGCTATGAAATCACTGGCGAAATCAACGGTAAATCCGTAATTAGAATAGATGGCAAAGTAACTGGAAATGTAACTACCGAAGGAGGCCTGATTTTAGGAGAGAAAGGCGAAATCACGGGCAACGTAAAAACCAAATCGGCAGTAATTTATGGGGCGGTAACTGGCAATGTACAAGCCCTGCAACTCGAAATCAAAAAAACGGGAATTGTTAATGGCGATATCAAAACAGAAACTCTGGAAATAGAATTGGGCGCCCAGTATAATGGAAAGTTAGAGATGAAACAAATCATCAAATCTGAAGAAAAAGTTTTAAAGGCAGTATAAATAACAAATGCCCCAGTTTTTGGGGCATTTGCGATATTTAGTTTTTATTGATTTTGCCAATTTAATATAGCTTCTTTCAATGCTTCTTGATCAGATAATACTTCAAAACCAAATATCGCGATGAATACAATATTTAATAGAAGATAGATAGCACTAAACACTATGCCAATTATAGCACAAATCCTACCAGCATTTAAATTTTTTAAAGAGCTCTCAGAATAGATACCTAGATTAGCCGCATACAAAGTTTTATCTTTTTTAGCTAATATTAGAGCGATAATACCCAAAATTAGACCGATAATACCATAGCAGCAGCAAGTTAGAATAGACAATATGCCTAATACTAACACCGCCGTAGCATTTGGTAAAGATTGCTGAAATCCTACAACACCTAAATACTCATTTTTTGGAGGAAATGAATTCCCCTGATTAAAAGAGGGTTGCGACGGCTGGCTCGGTTGTGGGTTTTGAGACGCTTGTCCTTCTTGTTCTTCTGACATAATTTTAGAATAATTGTTGATGATAAACTTTATAAATATAGTTAATTATGATAATTACGGTAATTAAAATATATAATGTTTTGATAATTAGTGCACCGTGCTTAAAATCGAATTTGAGATGAAACAAGGCAAAAATTAACAATATTAAGATAGAAAAAGTGGGCGGATAAAATTTAAAGGAAGCTACGATATCTCCTTTCAATAACGAAACTATCGACCTTTGCAAACCACAACCAGGACAATCTATACCAGTTAATTTTTTAAACGGACAGGCGAGTAAATGGCTTTCGAGCCAATGGATAACACTATGCCCCTCGCCTACTAAAGCCAACATAAATATTGCTAATGCCCTCTTCATTTTGAGGCTAAAATATAAATTAGCCTTTAATTATTGCCACAGTATTTCTTAAATTGCAATAAATAGTTATAAAATCATGAAACGACTAATCTTATTTGCACTACCATTACTAGCCTTAAAAACGCAAGCACAAAAGCCAGAAGATACCGAATTTTATAAGCCTGTTCCGCCTAAGGTTACTCCTGGAAAAACATTTTCTGATGCGCCATCAGATGCAACAATCCTATTTGATGGTAAAAATTTAGACCAGTGGACTTCGGTAAAAGATAAATCCAAACCGGCAGCATGGACAGTTGCCAATGGCGCTTTCACAGTAAAAAAAGGAACTGGAAACATCGAAACCAAGCAATCTTTTTTAAACTATCAACTGCACTTAGAATGGAAAATTCCAGCAAATATTACCGGTAAAGGGCAAGCAAGAGGCAACAGTGGTTTGTTTTTGGCCTCAACTGGCGGCGGTGATGATGGTTATGAGCTACAGATTTTAGACAACTACAACAACGACACTTATGTAAACGGCCAAGCTGGAAGTATCTACAAACAGTTTATCCCTTTGGCTAACGTTAACAAAAAACCTGGCGAATGGCAAACCTACGACGTCATTTGGACTGCCCCTATTTTTAATACTGATGGATCCTTAAAATCTCCAGCCCGAGTTACCGTTTTCTTCAATGGCGTATTGGTACAAAATAACATTGCACTAGAAGGGCCAACGCAATACATCGGCAAAGCATCCTATCAAAAAGCACATGGGGCATGCCCTATCAAGTTGCAAGATCATGGCGACCCTAGCGAACCCATTAGCTTTAGAAATATTTGGATCAGGGAGCTGTAGTAATTTAATGCAAATGGCCCTCCTGGCGATGCTGATCTATGGCAAAGTGAAAAGTACGACCTAATTTAGTTTAGCGTATGCACAACATACTATATTACAAATAACGAAACTGCTTAAATTTCTTTTTCATGAAACACCTTTTGAGCTTGTCGAACATTTTTCGATAGCAGCTTCGGCAAGCTCAAACTGACTAGCAAAGAAGAACGAAATTTAAATAGTTTGTAATTCATTAAACATCATACAATATTATTTCTTCTTACCTCACCAATCCGATTATCTTTGCGCAAAATTTAATCAGTACAAACCGTGATCAACGTAAATAATGTTTCGGTGTCTTTTGGAGGCACTACCCTTTTTAGTGATGTTTCTTTCTCCATCAACGAAAACGATAAAATAGCCCTAATGGGTAAAAATGGTGCCGGAAAATCAACTTTGTTAAAAATTATTGCCGGTGTAGGGCAACCTACCAGCGGCAATGTTTCTGGGCCAAAAGATGCCATTATTGCCTACTTACCGCAGCATTTACTAACGCAAGATCATTTAACGGTTTTCGAAGAAACTTCTAAAGCTTTTGAAGAGGTTTACCAAATGCGTGATGAACTGGAAGATCTGAATAAGCAGCTAGAAACTCGTACCGATTACGAAAGCGACGATTACATGAAGGTAATTGAGCGTGTATCAGAATTGAGCGAAAAGTTCTATTCTATAGAAGAAACCAATTACGATGCGGAGGTAGAAAAAGTTTTGAAAGGCTTAGGCTTCTTGCGCAGCGATTTCACCCGCCCAACATCAGAATTTTCTGGCGGATGGCGGATGCGTATAGAACTCGCTAAAATCCTCCTTAAAAAACCTGATTTGATTTTACTGGATGAGCCTACCAACCACATGGATATTGAAAGTATTCAATGGTTAGAAGACTTCTTGATCACTTCGGCAAAAGCGGTAATCGTAATTTCTCACGATAGGGCTTTTGTAGATAACATCACCAATCGTACCATTGAAGTAACCATGGGACGTATCTACGACTACAAAGCGAAATACACTCACTATTTGCAGCTACGTCAAGAACGCCGCCAACACCAGTTAAAGGCCTACGAAGAACAACAGCGCTTCATTGCCGACAATCAAGAGTTCATCGACAGATTTAGAGGCACCTATTCTAAAACCTTACAGGTGCAATCTCGGGTAAAGATGTTAGAGAAACTGGAAATCATAGAAATTGATGAAGTGGATACTTCTGCTTTGCGTTTAAAATTCCCACCTTCTCCCCGCTCTGGCCAGTATCCTGTAATTGTAGAAGAACTAACGAAAACTTACGGCGACCATGTGGTGTTCGAAAAAGCAGCTATGGTAATTGAACGAGGTGAAAAAGTAGCTTTTGTGGGTAAAAATGGAGAAGGTAAATCGACCATGATTAAAGCCATTATGGGCGAAATTGATTTTGAAGGCTCACTGAAAGTAGGCCACAATGCCAAAATTGGTTACTTCGCCCAAAACCAAGCTTCTTTATTAGATGAGAGCTTAACCGTTTTTGATACGATTGATCAAATTGCCGTGGGCGATGTTCGAGTGAAAATCAAAGACTTGTTAGGTGCTTTTATGTTTAGCGGAGATGATACTACCAAAAAAGTAAAAGTTTTATCTGGTGGAGAAAAAACCCGTTTGGCCATGATTAAACTCTTGTTGGAACCGGTTAACGTGTTGATCCTCGATGAGCCTACCAACCATTTGGATATGAAAACGAAGGATATTATTAAAGAAGCGCTGCAAGATTTTGATGGCACTTTAATTCTGGTTTCTCACGATAGGGATTTCTTAGATGGCCTTGCCAACAAAGTATTTGAGTTTGGCAACAAACGTGTTCGCGAACATTTTTCGGACGTGAAAGGCTTCTTGGAATATAAAAAGATGAACAGTTTAAAGGAAATTGAGAAGTAGAAGTTGCTTTAAATTTTTGAAACGAGTGCGAAGCACCGCTCGCTCCAAGTTGCATTTAACCAAACTTTTCAAACACAAATAAAGTTTTATCTTTGTAAGTGAGGGTTATACAGAATGGCGCAGTACAGCTTATATGAAGATCGGGAGTTGGTTGAATCAATGCGAAGTGGCGATGAACGTGTGCTCATCGAAATCTACAATCGTTACTGGGACAAGATGCTTGCAGTTGCGTACAACCGTTTGGGCAATCAAGAAGAGGCTGAAGAATGCGTTCAAGACGTACTGTATAAGCTTTGGAAACTTCGCGATGATTTTGGTCTTTCTGAAGTAAACCTCATCAATTACCTCTCACGTGCGGTCCGAAACCAGTCTTTCAACATTCTAGATAGCCGACACCGCGAAAAACTAAAATCCGAAAACTATCAGCCAGCAGCAGATGTCAATCATCTTTCGCCAGAACGTACACTTATTGTTCGCGAATTGCAACAGCAATTAGACAACTCTATTAAGGCCTTGCCACCACAATGCCAGTTAGTTTTTAAACTTAGCCGACAAGATGGCCTATCTAATAAAGAAATTGCAAAAAGTCTTAACCTTTCTGAAAATACCGTGAAGTCACATTTGAAAAAAGCAGATAAAGAAATCAAAGGAAATATGGAATTTTTGACCGCTTTGCTTCTTATTTACACTTTTTTTCAAAAATAATTCGTCGCCACTAACCCTAAGTAGTTTTTTTTCTGTCTATTAAGATAGAAAAGCATCAGAATGAACCAAAATTGGGAATATATAGAACTACTTGTTTATAAATTTAATACAGGAACAATCTCTTTAGAGGAATTAGAAGTACTTAAAGACTGGTATAACAACCATAACGACGAAGTAGTTCACATCTTTACTAAACAACATGACACACCTGATGTGGTGAAAACCCGCATCCTGGACGGTTTGCTTGCAAAAATCAATGAAACCGACATTAAGCCACCTCAACCACAGTTGCGGATTTGGCGATGGATTGCAGCAACAGCAGCGCTTTTTGTTTTGATGCTTGGCACCTGGTTGGTGATCAATCAGGGAAAACCAGAAGTACAACACTTAGCTAACAACACCAACATTGAACCAGGAGGTAACAAAGCTACGCTCACACTCGCCAACGGCAAAACCATTGCTTTAAGTAGTGCGCAAACCGGCATCTTAACCGGAAAAGACATTCGCTACAGCAATGGCCAGCCCATTGGCAACGCCGCCAATACCAGCCAATACGAGGGTATGCTCTCGCTACAAACACCCCGTGGCGGCACCTACAAAATTACCTTGCCAGATGGCACCGAAGTGTGGCTAAATGCAGCTTCTAAAATTACTTATCCTTCCAAATTTGACGGAAATATTCGTGTGGTTAGCTTAGAAGGCGAGGCTTATTTTAACGTACAAACCACTTACGATAAATCACATCAAAAAGTTCCGTTTCGCGTAATTACCAACCAACAAGAGATAGAAGTTTTGGGCACTCAATTTAATGTGAATGCCTATTTAGAAGAAGCATCGGTAAAAACCACACTTGTAGAAGGCAAAGTTGCCATTAACAACAAACAAGGCCGCAAGCTACTATCGCCCAACGAACAGGCAATTAGCACCAACACAACTACAACAATCAAATCGGTTAACGCATACAATTATGTAGCCTGGCGTGATGGAAAATTCAGTTTCGACGGCAAAACATTTAAAGAAACCATGGACGAAATTGCCCGATGGTACGATTTGAAAATTGTTTACGAAAACGGTGTACCTAATGAAGAATTAATCGGTGATGCCTATCGTAACCAAAATATCCACTTTGTTTTACAGCTACTCGAAAAAGTAGCTCAAGTCAACTATACACTTGACGTCTCTCGTCGCCAACTAACCATTGGAGAAAAGAAACCTAAATTGTAAACACTTAAACCAAAAGCAAAAAATGAGATGACCTATTAACCAAAACAAACTAAAAAAACGCACTGGATCAATCTAAAAAAAAGGAAAGGACGGCCATCCTCCCCTTTTAAGTATTTGATTGGTTCCAGTATGCCTTTAACCTCCAGCAAACTTTTGCACCAACCAAACAACCTAATTTAATGAATAAAAACCATTTATCACAATTGATGAAGATCATCATGTGCATAATACTCACTGGATTTATGACGGTGAGTGCTGCAAGCTATTCTCAACAAATCACCTTAAAAGGTAAAAACATACCTTTTTCTACCGTGCTTGATGTCATTAGAAAACAGAGTAATTACACCGTTTTCGGGACTAAAAAATTAATCGAATCTGCAACTCCGGTAAGCATTGATGCTAAAAACATGCCCCTTGTTCAATTTTTGGAACAAATTACACAAGGCCAGCGCATGGATTTTACCATTGAAGACAAAACCATATCGCTATCTGAAAAGCCTCTGGAAAAATTGCCTAGAACCAGCTTAGTTGCTGCTGTGCAACAAACGGTAAGCGGCACTGTAAGCGATGCAGAAACCCGAGCCGCATTAATGGGCGTAAATATTCAAGTAAAAGGCACTGCCGTAAAAACACAAACAGATGCTAAAGGACAATACAAATTGGTATTGCCAAATGCAGAAGGTAAACAAGTTTTAGTGTTCAGTTACGTGGGTATGAAACGAACGGAAATTACCTACAAAAACCAAGCAACTTTGGATGTAGAACTTACCCCAGAAAACAACCCAATGGGCGAAGTGGTAGTTACCGGTATTTACCAGCGTAACCGCGAAGTACACACGGGTTCATCGGCCGTTTACAAGGCCAAAGATCTGATGATTGTAGGTAACCAAAATTTGCTTCAAAGCTTAAAAACGCTAGATCCGTCGTTCGCTATTGTAGAAAACAACAGTTTTGGCTCTGACCCCAACAGACTGCCCGACATCGAAATTCGTGGAAAAAGTAGTGTTATTGGATTAACCGATCAGTTTGCGACCAACCCAAACCAACCGCTATTTATTTTAGATGGTTTCGAAAGTACCTTGGCTATTATTGCCGATTTAAGTATGGACCGAGTAGAGAGCATTACCCTTTTAAAGGATGCCTCAGCCACAGCCATTTACGGATCTAAAGCCGCGAATGGTGTAGTTGTTATAGAAACCAAACGCCCCACCCCCGGCCAATTACGCATCAACTACACCTTAAATGGTAGCGTGGGCTTTGCCGATTTGAGCGACTATAACCTGATGAACGCAGAAGAAAAACTACAGTTTGAACTACTTTCGGGATTTTACGGATTGCTCGATGAAAACGGAAATATTCTTTTGGGTGCCAATCCGGCCAGCGAAGCCAACTATTATGAGCGCTTAAAAGAAGTAAAACGTGGTGTAAACACCTACTGGGCTAACGAGCCTTTGCGAACCGCACTTACGCAACGTCATACTTTATTTGCTGAAGGAGGCGACCAGAATCTACGCTACAGTGTATCACTTAACTACGGTTTAACCAATGGTGTAATGCAAGGCTCAGACAGAGAAACCACCAACGGAAATATCCGCTTGTTGTACAGAAAAGGAAACTTCTCCGTTAACAACTCACTCAGTATCGACTATGTTAAATCCAACGTAGAATCCACACCCTTTTCAGCCTTTTCTCGTGCCAACCCCTATTATAGGAAATACGACGATTTTGGAAACGTACGTAAGGTTTTAGAAGATTTTAGGGCTTACGGCAATGCAACGCTTTTGCCTCAGTACAGTCCGCTTTACGACCAAAGCAACCTCAATATCAACGAATCTAAGTCTCAAGGTTTTACCAACAACTTTGAGATGGAATGGCGTGTATCTCCAACCTTACGTGCCCGTGGCCGCTTTGGGCTACGTAGCATTGCTAAAAACCAAGTAATTTTCCGTTCGCCCTTTAATAGTGAATTTGAAAGCACCAATGCCCTGTTGAAAGGGAATTATAATGAAACTAACGATAAAGACATCAACTACGATGGAGATTTAGCCTTAACTTTTGGGAAACTTTTCGGTGAAAAACACATGGTCAATGCAGTTGCGGGAATGCGAATGGAACAAAACAATACGCGTTTAAGTTCGTTCGCTGTGCGTGGCTTTACCGATGATGAATTTTCAAATCCTAATTTTGCTTTAGGTTATGTTAACGAAACACGCCCACCATACGCTGAAGCCAAACGCCGAGGAGCCAGTTTTTTTACCAACGCTGGCTACGCATTTGACCAACGCTATATCGTTGATGCCACACTTCGCTCAGATGGTTCATCGGTATTTGGTTCAGAAAGACAATTCTCTGTCATCTGGTCGCTAGGTTTAGGCTGGAATATCCATAACGAAGCCTTTATAAAAAACGCAGGCTTATCTTGGATAGAACAGTTGCGCTTACGTGGTTCAATTGGTAATCCTGGAAACCAAAACTTTAGCAGCTACATTTCAACCAGAATTTATCGTTACAACAACGAAAATAGAAACCCATTTGGCGCCAGTACCATCATTAACAATATGGGGAACAAAAACCTAGAATGGCAAACTACGCTAGACCGCAACATTGGATTGGATATGACTGCCTTTTCTAGCCGTTTTCGTTTTACGATAGATTATTTTGTTAAAGATACCGATCCATTACTAGCAATTGTTACGCTGCCTGCCTCTACAGGTGTTTATCAAATTGCCCAAAACGTAGGCGGCCAAACCACCAAAGGTTTTACCATTACAACTGATTATAGCATCATCAAAAAAAATCAGTTTAATTGGAGAGTAAACTTAAATATGAGGCAGTTGAAAGCTAGATACCACGACATGGGTAATGCTTTAAACAGCTTTAACGAAGGCAATAAAAGCCGTAATCTGTTACGTTATTACGATGGTGGCAGTCCATCTGATCTTTGGGCGGTACGCTCGGTTGGCATAGACCCAGCAACAGGAAGAGAAGTTTTCTTGAACAAAAACGGAGAGCAAACCTTTGTACATAGCTACCAAGACGAAGTAGTTGTGGGCAATAGCGACCCAGATTTGGAAGGAATAGTTGGCACAAACCTGTATTACAAAGGTTTTACAGTATCTTTAAATTTACGCTACAGAATTGGCGGACAAGCATTTATGCAAACCTTGTTTGATAAGGTAGAAAATATCACTACTACCGGCGTGGCGCTAAACCAAGACAAACGAGCCTTGTATGATCGCTGGAAGCAGCCTGGAGACAATGCTAAATTTAAAGCCATTTCCAGAACCGAAGTAACACCAATCTCATCGCGTTTTGTGGCAAACAATGATATGATTATTGGCGAGGCCTTTTCTATTGGCTATGAAAATTCTACAGCGAAATGGTTGAAAGCAGTAAGAGCTTCTTCTTTCACTTTTAGAGCTTATACTAACGATATTTTTCATATTTCAAGCATCAAAAACGAAAGAGGTATCGATTATCCATTTGCAAGATCAGTTTCGTTCTCGGCAGCCGTAAGATTCTAAAATTTAACCGTAACAACATGAAGATATTATATAAATTAAAATACTGCTTGATTTTAAGCCTTTTTACCTTATCGTGCAATAAATGGGTAGATGTAAAACCCACCGATAGATTAGGCGAAGACCAACTTTTTGTAAACAAAGAGGGTTACCTTAAAGCACTAAATGGCGTATATGTAGAAATGGCAAATGAGATGCTTTACGGCAGAACCATGACAGCTGGTGCCATAGATGTGCTGGCTAATTATTATTATTTGCCAAGCTCTGTACACACTTTTTATAATTACACGGTATTTAGCTACCAAGATGCAGGCCCCAAAGCCGCATTTAACAACTCGTGGGTAAAAGCTTATGAACTTATTGCCAATTGCAACGTAATCTTAGAAAAATGTGGCAATGCACCTAGCGACGTGCTCCCCGAGCCTTATTACGGCATTATTAAAGGCGAAGCATTGGCATTACGTGCCATGTTACATTTTGATATGTTACGCCTTTACGGACCAATTTATAACGAGGCGAACAAGGCTAAACCTGCCATACCTTACGTAAATAAAACGGGATTTGAGGTGCAACCGCTCTCAAGTTCAGAACAAGTAATGTCGCAAGTTACCAGTGATCTTGATGCAGCACTCGAATTAATGGCCAATACCGATCCCGTACGTACCGAAGGAGTTAGAAACATAGCTAACCCCAGTGGGCCAAATGATTTGTATTATCGCCAATATCGCTTAAACTTTTATGCGGCAAAAGCATTGCTATCACGTGCTTATTTATGGCAAAACAAAAAAGCAGATGCATTAGCACAAGCCGAAGCGCTTCTGGCAGAAGTAAAAACCCCTACTAAAACGGTATTTCCCTACGTTACATTTGCCGCGGTAGCTAATGTAGAAAAACCAGATCGTATGTTTTCAACCGAAGTGATGTTTAGTTTATACAACATTAACCGGGTAAAGCTGTACAACCAATTGTTTGACGTAAACCTTGTGCCAAACAGCAAACTGTCGTTTACCGCAGGCGATGTAAATGAAGAGCGGGTAAATTCGATTTACGATGATGCCAACGACTATCGCCGCAGGGCTTGGCAAAGTGCTTCTTCAGGTACGGTTACGGCAACCACCAATGTGAAATTTGCCGATGTACTAGATGGCCCTGGAAGGTATATGATGCCATTGATCCGCATTTCGGAAGTGTTGTTGATTGCTGCCGAATGTCATCCAGATCTAACCACAGCTACCGCCTACTTTAACGAGCTGCGAACCGCTAGAAACTGTGTGAGTTTGAACCCGGCGAACGAGGCCTTGTTAAAAACAGAAATTGGCAAAGAATACCGTAGGGAAATGCTTGGAGAAGGGCAAACGTTCTTTTTCTATAAGAGAAATGCGTACACCAGTATTCCGAACCATGCTACCCTACGCATTACGCCAGAAAAATCAATGTCCTTATCTAATTATACTGTACCGCTTCCAGATAGCGAAACTGCTTTGAGAAATTAATTAAAAGACAAAACGATGAAAAAGTTATTAATCTACATATTGGCATTGCCTATGGCCCTATTTTTTTCGGGCTGTAAAAAAGAAATGATGGGCTACGAAGGTAAAGAAGGTGTATACTTCGCAGTACAACATGGTAACAAGTCGCTGAGCATTAATTCTTGGCCTTTCCAACCATTTAGCGACGTAGAATTTGTGAGAATAGGTCAAAGTGAGGTAGATTTCCCGGTAAAAGTGATGATCACCGGGCCTGTAAAAGATTACGACCGTGTTTTCCGATTGGAGGTCAACCCAGACTCTACTACCGCTGTAGAAGGGCAACATTATGCATCTTTGCAAACAGAGTGGAAAGTTCCGGCCAAACAAACTAGCGTAGATGTAAAAATACGTTTAAAACGTTCTCCAGATCTAGAAAACCAAGCGGTAACCTTAGGCCTACGCCTTGTTGAAACCAATGATTTTAAACTTTCATTTCCTGAATGGGATGCCATACCTAGCTTAACGGGCGGAATAGTAGTTAAAGAATTTGATGCCAGTTTGCACACTTTACGTATTAATGATTTGATGATACAGCCTGCAGTTTGGCCAGGATCAATACAAGCTGGAAATAGAGAATCTGGGCTTTTTGGAGCCTTCACACGTAAAAAAATGCAGTTCCTGATTGATAATTTAGGGCTAAAATACGAAGACTTTGCTAGCTCAGAAACTATGCCGCAGGCTCGCTACTTATTGGTAGCATCAGATGCGGCAGAAATCTTAAAAGCACGCTTTAATGCCAATAATCCAGTTCTCGAAGACGATGGTCGATTAATGTTTATTGGATCGGTGCCATGGACAAGTATCATTGGGGTTCCTTTCTAAACAAGCGAGAAGGTTTTGAAACCCAGTGATGATGAAACGCATGGATTTTTAATTAGAATGCTAATTGACACTGGGGAGATAAACCATTAAATAAAAAAAATCGATGAAACTATCATTGATTTTCGAACCATAAAAGGGAAAGAAAAACGCTGATAGCTTCTATTAAAGACAAACCGAGCTTGCTAGCTCATGAAATAATTATATAGAAATGAAAAAAAATTATATAATACTACTGCTTGCCTTATTTTTTATGGCGGCCTGCAGTAAAGACGAGGGCAATTACGATTATCAAGCAATCAACGAGCTCGATATTCAAGACATTAAAACCGAATATCTACTACGTACTGGTATTGATACTCTTAAAATTAAGCCTAAAATTGAAGGCACCTTAGACCCATCGGTTGCGCCAGATCGGTACCGGTATCTTTGGATTGTGAGATTAAGCACCTTTGTTTACGATACCGTTGGCAGAGAAAAAGACTTAGCTTATCCTATTAAATTAAACCCTATGCCTTACGATCTGTTTTATAGGGTTTTAGATAAAGAAACAGGAGTAACTTGGGCTGCAAATGTTAAACTAAATATTAGCACTCCATTTTCTAAAGGCATACTCATTATGGGCGAAGACACTGAAGGTTATGCCGAAGCTGAAATGCTTTCCATGCTATCAGATACTGTACATGTGAAGCATATTTTATCGAGCAGCAATCTGCCCAAGTTACGAGATCCTATCAGTTTGGTACACACCAGCGGAAGCGCCAATTACTCTAAACTGTGGGCTTTCACTAAAAGCGGCTCGTACTTTTTAGATCGTGCGACCATGGCCGGAAATCCTGCAGACAATTTCAAAAGAACGCTTTACATATCCGAAGCGCTCGACGAATCTACGCTGCACCCAGTTGCTTATGCACCCCAAATCAGAACTGCGGCAGGGGCAATTGGCAGTACCTTGTACAGGGCAATGATTACCAAAGGTGGCGATGTATTTGCCAGCGTTCCCTTATTAATGGGCGGCGATTATTTCAACAATCCGGTAAACCGTTTGACAACCGCACAAAGTGTACGTATCCCAGCTGCCCCTTACATCTTATACCCCATCAACAGCATGAGCTCTTTTATGTGGTACGATACGCAAAACAATCGATTTTTAAATTACACAAGTATCGGTTCTGCAGTAGCCTCTACCACCCTAGCTGATGTAGCAGGCAGTGCATTTCCTTGGAACCAGCCCGCTGGTAGAACATTAGTTTATGCCGAAAATACACGTAATACAGATGGTGGATCGACCAATGGCAACTCTTTTGCCATTATGAAAGATGCCGACAATACCCACCATATTTACAAATTTTATGCTAACGGAACTAATCCTGCAAAACGTGCGCTTTATACAGTAAAATCTATCGCAACCGATTTTGATAGAGCAAAATTTTATGCCTTCTCGTCCAATCGAACCGTTGTATTTTATGCCGTAGATAATAAGCTATACGCCTATGATTACAATACTGGTTTCGAAAAGATCTATACTTTTCCCGAAATCAACGACGAAATTAGCATGATTAAGTTCGACACGCAAATAGATTACCTATTAAACAGCTTATATATTGCCACTTATAATCCATCTACCAAAGGTACACTTCGAAGGTATGTAGTAGGCTCAAACCCCAACGTCGTTGAAATCAATTTAGTCGAAAACAGTACTTGGTCTGGTTTGGTAAAAGTGAAAGACATCAACTGGCGAGCCATTAATTAATCCCTAACACACTATTCAAATGAATTTTAAAAAAATAATTCTCCTATCGTTTGCTATTTTTCCATTGCTGGGATTTGCACAAAGCGTGCCCTACCGCATCGAAGGAAAGGTAAATCCGACCTATCACGGACGTTTCATTAAACTGATATACACGCCAAACAATGGCACAAAAAAAGTAGACAGCACCCAAATTAACGAAGGCGAGTTTGTCTTTACAGGTCAGCTCAATCGGCCTACCGCTGCAAAAATCACACTAGGTAGCGAAGATCAAGGAGATCGCATTGATCTCTTCTTATCTGACGGAACAGTTCGAGTAAACGCTAAAGATTCCATTCGCTATGCCAACATTAATGGTACCGAACTGGCAGCAACTTATGAAAAACTGGCCAAAGTGTTAAGACCATTAGATGATGACTTTATGAGCAAATTTTTGCTAATTAAAACTATGCCAGAAGGCGAAGCAAAAAAAGCTTACACCACTAAAATGCTTGCGGATTTAGATGCTTACGGACGTCAAAGAAGAGAAATTGTGCATCGCTTTGTGCTAGAAAACCCAAGTTCATACGTGTCGTTGTATTTATTAGATAAAGGCTCGCCTGGAAAATTGATGAATTATGAAGCCACCAATCCATATTACGCCAAATTGAGCAAAACACTTAAAGAAACGCCCCTAGGAAAAGAATTTGGAGAAAGGCTTATGGCCTCCAAAGGTGCGCTAACAGGTGAGAAATATATCGACTTTGTATCTACCACACCCGAAGGCACGAAACTGAGCCTTAAAGAGGTGCTGAGCAAAAACAAATACACATTAGTAGATTTTTGGGCCAGCTGGTGCGGACCATGCAGAAAGGAAAATCCTAACGTAGTTAAAGCCTTTGACGCTTTTAAAGACAAGGGCTTTACGGTGTTAAGTGTTTCCTTAGATGACAACGCTGCCAAATGGAAAGAAGCCATTGAAAAAGATGGCATGCCTTGGTACCACGTATCCAGTTTAATGGGATGGAAAGAACCTGCAGCCGCATTGTATGGAATTCGGGCCATCCCACAAAATGTATTGGTTGATGCACAAGGAAAAATCGTTGCGACCAATCTTCGAGCAGAAACACTTTACAATAAAATCGAATCGCTATTAAACTAACAAAAGCAATGAAATTTATTAAATACTTAAGTAGCGTAGCAATTTGTATATGTACGCTAAACATCGCTACAGCACAGCAGCCTTTCGTAGTAAAAGCAAAAATTACAAAACCTGCTTTCGAAAAAAGCATGGCGCTGATGAGCTATGTGGATGGCAAATTCAAGTACGATACTACCCGGTTTAGCAATGGACAAATTGAACTGAGGGGAAACTTGACACGCCCCGTCAAAACTTCACTGTTTATCAATTATAGTAAAGAAGAGCAGGCAAAAACTAAAAAAACTGGCGAAAGTAGAACATTTTACATAGATGGTGGAACCACAACTATTATTGGTGAAGATTTGCTAACAGCCCAAATTACAGGTGGTGCCGAACAGGAAAAATTTGCCGAACTTCAAAAGAAGTTGAATGAAATTGGTTGGACAGAGCAGAGCAAAGACGATGCGCTAATTGCCAAACGAGATCAGCTATATCTAGAATTTATGCGTAAAAACCCTAATTCACAGGTATCTTTCGATTTGATGAAGGGCATGTCTACCCCAAATTTCTTTTCGTCAAGGGCGAAAGAAATAGAAAAAATATTTTTGCTTTTCCCGCAAGATTGGCAGGCTTCTGAAGACGGAAAAAAGGTAGCGAAATTAATTGATGGCGCTAAAAGGTTAGGAATTGGTAAGCAAGCTATAGACTTTACTATGAATGATGTTGCCGGTAAACCAGTAAAACTATCTGACTTTCGGGGAAAATATGTGCTCCTAGATTTTTGGGCATCTTGGTGTTTACCCTGTAGAGCAGAAAATCCGGCAGTGGTAAAAGCCTACGAAAAATTTAAGGACCACAATTTTACCGTACTCGGCGTATCCTTAGATAAGGAAAGTGCCAAAAAAGAGTGGATTGCAGCTATTGAAAAAGACGGATTACCTTGGACACAGGTATCTGATTTAAAAGGTTGGGAAAATGCGGCCGCACGAACCTATGATGTACAGTCTATTCCTGTTAATTATTTAATTGATCCGCAAGGTAAGATTGTTGGTGTGGGCCTGCGTGGCGAGAATTTAATGAAGGAACTAGAGAAATTATTTGAAAATTAGGTGCATTAGTATTTTACCACGCTAAGTATGCTATATTTAGTGTGGTAAGATTAAAAGATTCAATAGCGTCAATTAAATAATTAATCCTTTCAGCCACACAGCTATACATCAAAGCTTAACCTACTTTAACTCACATGCCGCAGTTAAGCACAACATCATCAATTTGTAAAGCACTATTTATTAAATTGATATTCACAAAGCTATGCCGTAACTTTGCAGCTCAATTTAAAACAAGAAAAATATGTCATCAGTAGAGACATATAATATCATTTCCACAAATTTTATCTAGTTAAAAATATGCTTTAAGATACTTTTAATGCAGTTTAATGTTTCTGACTATTTCTAGCAATTAAAATTTATCGGGCAAATATCGGGCAAATAGCAATTTTTTTTGTAGTTTAGGTTATGGCTACAGCTCGAATCGTTTTAGATACTAGGAAACAAAAACAAGATGGCTCCTACCCCGTTAAAATTAGGGTCTCGGATAATAAAAACGCCCAAAGAATTGGCACTACAATTTCATTAAGCGAAAGTGATTTCGAAAAGATGATGAAGGGCACTCATCTAAAAGGAACTTTATTAAAGTACAGAAATACTCTTGATGAGCTATTAGTGAAAGCTAACAAAATTATTGAGTCATTAGAGCCTTTCAATTTTAAAACCTTTACAACTCGTTTTAATCAAAAAGGTAACCGCAGTAACTTGATATTCTTACTTAATGAGAAGGCTAATAAATTTAGGGATGATGAGAATTTCTCAAGTTACAATCTCTATAAACAAACAGCGTCAATCTTGATAAATTATATTAATCTAAACAATACAAATGAAAAAAGCTCATTAGAAGAACTGCCTTTAAACGCAGTAACCGCCACATGGCTAAACAACTTTGAAAAGTGGGCAATAAATGTTCCTGTCAAGAGAAAAATCAAAGGTTCTAAAAATGATTATGAAGTAAGGAGCAAATATAGCAGAACTACTATTGGCATGTACCTAATTAGAGTCAGGTCAATATTTAATGAAGCCATAAGTACAAGGGAAATTAATCCAAATCTATATCCGTTTCATAAGGCGGATAATCGCTTGGGATACAAAATACCCAAGGCTTCAAATAACAAAAGGGCACTAAATATCTCTGAAATAATGTTGATTTTCAATTATCAGCCTGTAACAGAAAACGAGCAGTTTGCCAAAGACGTATTTATTTTTAGCTACTTAGCGAGCGGTATCAACCCGATAGACATCTTCAAACTAAAATGGAATGACATAGAAGGCGATAAATTTACTTTCATAAGAACAAAGACAGCAAAAAAAACAGGTGGAACAAACAAAATTACAGTTCGATTAAATCCACAACTGAAAGAAATAATTTACAAGTATAAATCAGATGCTACTTACGTTTTTAACGTCATCAAATACGGAGATAGTGAATTACAAATAAAAACCAAAACAACCATCAAAATAGCAGCAATAAATGCCAACCTCAAAAAAATATCAGCTAAACTTAATATCACTGAAGAAATCAGTTTATATTATGCTAGACATTCGTTTTCAACCAATTTAATGAACAATAATGCTCCAATCGCTTTTATTTCTAAGCAACTAGGACATACAGATATTAAAACTACTCAAGCATATCTTGATAGTTTTAGTGCAGATAAAGTTGAAGAGTATGAGAGTAAGTTGCTAGATTTAGATTCTATTAATAACTCCAAAACCACATCAATACCTGACGACATTTAGATACTATGGAAAACGATTATGAATCACCTCTTAGCGAACTTTATCTGATTGATAAAAAACATGTGATTGAAGATGCTAATAAAAGGATAAAGTTTGACAAATATTTAAAGTTCTTATATGACTTTTCTAATAAAATTCCTGATGAAGATGCGGTAATGGAAATTTTATATAAAAAAAATAGAAGAAACGAAGATTATATTATCGACGATGATTTTAATTGTCTAAATCAAGATGAAGCTTATGGATGTGGAATGGATTTGGTCTATATGGCAGGTGACTTCCGAGAGCAAACGTTCTATGACGAGTTGATTGAAGAAATATTAACAGTTGTAAATTCTTTAAATTTTGAAGATAACAGGAAAAACTACCTGCAAAGAATATTTGACAACCTCAATATATATTATAAATTTCAATTTACCGAATTAAACAGATTAGCAAATATACATAAAGAATACAATCCATCTTTACATAATGACGAAGAGCCAATTTCTATTTTTATAAATATGTATAAAACAGATTCATACATAGATAATTGTACGATAGGAGAATACATCATTATATTTTTATTCCATATATATAGTCACTTACAAATAATTATTAACAAAGTTGAATTTGAGCTAAACGTTGTTTCTCGCCTATTATTTTTAAACGATACAGAAATCCTACCGAACAGTCATAAGCTTATTATATTGCATAAACTTGGTTTATTTGAACCATTAATCAAGATCAAGGATGAACATCAACTTTCAACAAATGACTTTACCGAACTTGTTGGAAATATCTTTGGTCTACATGAAAAAGGCAACTTAAATGGTTTTAGAAAAGCATTGAGCTCATTTCAAGTTGAAATAATGAAAAAAGATTACCCCATAGAGGTACTTACACCTAAAGGTAAAAAAGAAACAGATAAATACCTTAAGAACATAGGCATAGACCTATCAAAACTTAAGTATAAACTTCCATAATTTTTTTTTTGCGGGCAAACTCGTTTCACCCCAAAAAAAGCTCTATTAATATTTGCAGTATGCAATCACAAAATTAATAGAGCATATGAAAAAAATTAAAAAATCACAGTCCGCAGTTGCACAATGCAATGCAAATGTTGTATCTCAAAAAAGGAGGTACAATGGGTAATCCGTTCGAGACCATCATGATGGAGCTAGCATCTATCAAAAGCCAGCTAGTAAACAGCCATCATGTCCCTAATGTCAATGAGCCAATTTATTTAAAAATAGATAAGGCTGCCGAGTTTCTCTCGATGACTAAAAATGCTTTAAATCTTTTAGTATTTAAGAAGAAAATCCCCTATTTAAAAAAATTAGGCAAAATTTATTTTCTCAAATCAGAACTAGTCAATTGGCTTGAAAGTGGCAGAGAACATAACGAGGAAATTCACCCAGAAGATTTTCTAGTTAGTAATAAAAAGCTGAAAAGTAATAAAGCAGCTTGAACTGCAAATGCTTCTTCACTTAGCATTATCATTACTTCTCCTATAATAAGATTATATATATAACAGATTCTGTTATTAATTAACCATTAAAAACATTTAATAGAATAGATAACTATGGATACTATTTGGATAGAAATATATAAACAATACTTTAATGCAAAAGAGTTAAAAGAACTCTTAGATAAACACTGTACTTGGTACAATGGTGAACGTTATTATAAAAACCTGATGATTAAACTAACCAAAAATAAATTAATCATTAAAGGTAGCTTGAACAGATATTATCATGGGAGCAATCAACATTTAATAACTTTTTTACATGTTACATCTGCTCTTAATCGAATTAGTGAAGTTTTTGGATTTGATATTAGAAACGGCATAATAACCAGAGTAGATTTCGCTTGGTCATTTTACATGAAGCACAAAGCTGTTAGATATATTAATGAATTTCGCTGCCCTGAATTATTCAAATGCCACACTGTAACCAATTGTAGAAATCTAATTGAAACACTCTATTATCATAAAAACGACAAATCTTTTTCAACCGTTTTTTATGACAAGGGAATGGCAATGGTAGCGAAAGAAGGTGAACCAACATTAATTTCAACTAATAATTTAAGGTTTGAAATTCGCTTATCAGGCGCAATTAATATTTTGAACACTCTAGGGTTTAATAGTGTTGCTGCTTTATTTAACTACAATAACTACCTTAAATTGGTTAAAGAATGGCATGACGAATATTTTAAAATTCCTCGCTTAATTAAATCAGGTGCTCCTGAAATAATATTTAGGACACCAACTGATTTAAAAGAGTGGTTAATGACAAAAGGCTTAAGCAAGTGCAATGTTCCAAAGCTGTTAGAATGTATTGAACTAAACGAACGCCCACAATATAGAGCTAGAATGAAGGATGTAGTGAATTATACAATGAATCGCCAATATATTAAACCAGAGCTTAAAGATGAATTAGATTCAAAGATTAAAGCTGTTCATGACTCACACCTTAATAGGAAGATGTAACACAGCAATGAAACAACCTTAATACTATAGTTCAATTTTGAGCTATTGTAACAATTAATACTACTTAGAACATTGATTCTCCCATTTAGGTTAGTAGTACTTTCAAATAAATCTACTGATGTAGTTTTATAATATTGACATAATTAACTTCTAATACAATCAACATGATTACACACTTAGAAATTAATCTACCTTATTCTATCCTTTAAATTTAAAATTATTAATTTATAGGATAGAATCTTTAAAATTGATTTAAATAGGAGATTTTGGGAAAAAATCTTGAAATGAACATTCAAAAATCTTTGCAAGTTTATTGAGATGATTCAAATTGTATTTAGCTCTATATCTCACACTCTCTACATTACCAATAAACCCCACAGAAAGGTCTAGCTTATGTGCTAAATCAGCTTGGGAGATACCTCTTTCCAATCTCATTTCCCTTACTTTATTAATTACATAAAGTTCTATTTCCGTTTTATCAGCCAAGTCTTTCATTGCTTACGCAATTAACTCAATGAAAAAACTCCGCACACCCATACATGTACTGGTAAAATTTTTATATTTGAAGACCTAAATAATGCGTTATGTACTACTCTTCTTTTTGTAAAACCACATCAGTAATCATTCTTCTTACTTTATGTATCATTGGTAGTGGTTGTCAAAACCGTCTTAAAGAGCCTGAAATCACAACAATTCGTGGTCGTGCATTTTTGCAGCCAATTGATAAGAAACTCTCTTTAGCATTAGCACCAACAACCTATATCATTATTAATTTCATTGATAGTGCTTATTGTGATATTGAGTATAAGGGATATAGAAGATTAACAGCATCTAGAAAATACTCTATCGATACAAACGATGTCTTTAAAATATTTAATCCTGTAAATGATAAAGTGAGAACATACAAGATTATTCGTGGTGAGAATGAAACATTTATAGGTGATGAAGATAATACCAAGCTATACAAAATTATTTCAGCTGATTCGCTTAACCATTACCCACGTTCAAGTTCTTTGAGAAGAGCGGAGTTTCTTTACCCTGCTTTGGATGACAAGGAAAGAGTTAACGGTGCTGAAGACAGATATGTTAATGAAAATGGCATGTTGAGAAACATTCCCCACCCTTTGAGAGCTGAAGTTAGGAAAATCAACATTTTCAATTTATTCTAAAGATGCTCTATAGATTTTTCATTTAGGCTTGAATTTAATTAAGCCAACTACGGGAAACCGTAAATGGTAGAGAACATAAACTAAGATATTAGCTAACTATTATATCAATTTAATAACCTCTTAATGGAAAATAACGTCTTAATCGCATTGATTTTTATATCCATAATAGTACTTTTTCTATATTTTCTTCCATCAATTATCGCTAGGAATAAGAAAGATGTTCTTTCAATATTTCTGTTAAATCTATTTTTAGGCGCTACAGGTGTTGGCTGGGTTATAGCCCTTGTATGGGCATGTAAAAAGGAAACTGAGCCAACTATCATATATGTTGAAAAAAATGAACAGCCAGCTTTAAATCCAGCCGTAGATAAAAGTACTTTTGTTCAAGAAGACTTGACAACTGAAATAATTGAACCTAAAAGAAAATGGGATGTCTTTACAGTAGTGGTAACTATAATACTTGTGGTACTAATCGGATTTATTCTATATAATAAATTTTCAAAAAATACTGATGCAAGCGAACCAATTGCCAATATAGATACTACGTCAAATAGTACATCTAGTGATAATCTTCCCAATGAAAAGAGAAGTACAAAGACAGCAAGATTTGATGTTAAAACAATTCTTGATATTAAGAATGCTTCACAGCTATATGAACATTATGGAGAGAAGAATCTTAGAAAGGAAAAATTTTATGACAATGAAAACAATGACATTGGCTACAAGTATATCCTCTACCCCAATACCTCGAAAGAAGTTGAAGTAAACTTCAGTGACGGGAGTCCTTCAATAATTATAACAAAAAATTCAAAGATTAAACTTCCATATGGGATCTATGTTGGCATGCCATTAGAAAAGCTGTTAAAAATAAATAGGGAACACATAACATTCAAGGGATTTGAATGGGATTATGACGGCTATGTGGTAAGTTTCAACAACGGTGTACTACAGGGTAAGGACATAGCATTGAAGTTAGTTCCCAGCGAGGGTTATAGCAATGAAGTTTATTCAAATTTCATTGGTGACAAGGACTTTAAAACATCTGATGAAGGTATAGAACTTTTGAACCTTAGGATTGGGAAAATCAATGTCTTTTAGCTCCCAAAAAGTAAACTGATTGTATTGCGATAAATTTAGATGAATATCTCACTTGAAATCTTATCTAATTAAAATTTATCTATTCTGACTCCCAAAATAAATCTTACCTAATTTTTTAATCTTTAAGCAAAAACGGCATGTTAAAAAAATTATTTATTATATTGTTTATGGCATTAATGCTTGGATGCAACACGTTCAAAAAGGATACAAAGACCGCCATTATTGGAAAATGGACACTAGTTGAACCTATTGACATTATCTCTTCCTTCAAAATAACCAAGTTGGATGTGGAGTTTACGGAAAATGGAAATTCTTTTAGGGAAGCCACTTTTGAATTTGCTGGTAAGAGTTTAAATGACAAAGCTCACGGGAAATATGAAGTAGATGGCAAGAGAGTAATTTGGGATACAGGAGCTGTTTTCACATTATCTGACGATGGTTTTTTAATCAGCGAACAATCATTCCCATCACTGCCAAACAAAGTATTTACTGCGAAGCTTAAAAAGTTATAGTTTTAGCTACAGCTGAGTTTAGATTAATTCAATCAATGTATCCAAAAATATGACCAATGGTACGAATAATAGCTATTGCGAGACAAGCGACAACCCAAATGTTGTTCAATATTTTTCGATGCCTATCATATTTATTACTTGAATCATATGAAAGCGCAATCAGGTAGAAAACAATGGTTAAACAATGGTTAAACAATAAAAAAATATAGTATACGGCATATCGAATCAACGGGTTTAGCATCCCAGTAAATGACCACCTTCGTTGCATCCAAAAATCAACAGATAGGTGTAAGATATTGCAATAATTTGGAAGAATGAACTCAATGCCAATAGCCTGTACTTGCTTGAACGCTTGAAATAATAATTATTACTTTCTTTATCTAACTTCGTTCTAAAAGCTACAAAAAAGCCTAATAGTGATATCACATATAAAAGTATTAGCAGCGCAATTTTCATGATATTAGGATTTAGTTCTTCCAATAGTAATTCCATCTAATCCTATAGGTCATAGATTCAAAAATCATAGTCAATACTGAGTAGTGCTCATTGGTTTCCCAAACTGTTTTCCGTGAAAGATAATCACCTCTTCTAGACGTAGATTTAACAATTTTAGGTTTATCATCTTGTGTTATTGGCTTACCTAGTTGATTTATAAACGTAGCCTTTATATTTTCATATTCTGCGTTATACTCGGTCAGCTTTTCACTTTCCTCTCTCCACATTGCCTGTTTTTTGAAGAAGTTACCATACTTATCCCTTTCCCAATCATAACTTACATATCTAAGTACAGAATCTCCTTCGCTATAGAAGTATTCAGCGTATGACGGTAAGAGTCCCGTTTGCTTACGTTCAATGATTATTGGCTATGCAATTTTATATTTATTAATTAATGGATAAACACTTTCTGAAAGCGATACATTCATAGAAATAAGTTTAGATTTCTTGTTGAGAGATTTTTCAAAATCAACCGCCTTATCAAAGGTTGTCTGTTTGGTCTAGAACTTTATCTCGTCATTATAAATGGTAAACCCCATAAAAATGGAAGCTGATATCAATAGGATAAATAGCAAAAATTTCCTCATGTTTATTTGTTAGATATTCGTTTAAGCTTTTTATAATAAATCGATATCAGGTTTACCGTTTACAAACTTATCTACACTAATCCCCTCACCGTACGTATCAAAGCGATCAAAAACCTTTAACCGATTAAAAGTCTTTGAAATTTTCTCTGCTTCGTTTGGATTTAAAACCAAATAGTTTTCATCTTGCACAAAATGCTGCCCTAATTGCTCAATCAATTCTGAATATCTAACAAGACCTTCTTCCTTTTTGCTCCAAAATAATTTAGGAATCTTCTTCTGCACTAGCACTATATCTACTTTTGGTAAAATATATGGAATGTGCTCTGGCCATACACAAAGTGTTTCAACTAAGCGGCTATCATGTTTTTTTACATAGAAAATTTTAGGGACAAAGTACTCATTACCATATTGGCTTTGCAATTCTGCTCTACGCAAATTATGCCTCCAACTATAATCAGAACTATTTTCCTCCAAATAGTTGAGTCCCCACTCGTCAAAATAGTCATTGGCATATCTTACATTAGTTTCTATCCAATTTTTTTCAAAAGCTCCTTTATTGTGCTCTTTTGGGATTGCTTCATCCTGTGGGTTAAATATTAAAAGATTGAGGTCTTGAGCAAACTTTTCAGCGATAGGAAATGCCTCATATCCAAAAAAGTTAGGTCTTACAAAATTGATGTTAAACATGAAATTTGTGTCTTCAAAATCTTCAAAGCCCTCATCAAGCTCTATACTATCTAGGTCATTTTCATCGGGATGATAATATTCAAATGTCCAATATGCACCCGATTCATTATTTTGAAAGAGCCACTGGTTTTCCGCATTTCCTTCAAGATTAGGCAAGGTGTTCAAATAAGTTTCTATCTCTAATTTTGTAATTGGGTCTGTTTTCCTTTTGTAGAAAAATAAATCGTAGCTCATTTTTTCTATTATTGTCTATAAATGAATATTAAAGCTCATTGGAATTATAAGAATCACTAAATTTTTCAATTATTTCAGCAAATGAGGTTATATTGAATATTTCTTGAGAACTAATGCCATCAGGTTTATAATGGGCTATCTTATTTCTTATTACACGTATTTCGTTAAGCTTATCTATAAATGAAGCTTTATCTAGATTTCTAAATTTCATTTTCTGCCAATTTTTTTCGTCTTGAAAAACCTTTATATATTCACTAAAGACAAGATTTTCAGGTTTTTTACCTCCCTTTACTTCTAATTGCCAATCTGTTATAATCTTTCTTAAACTATCTTCAACTATCCCTATTTTTAAAAAGGGAATTAAAAATTCTTTGAAGTTGATAGTCATGTCATATGTAGTAATTATACCTACCAATTCACCGTGATAATTCTTCACTAACACAAATTCTTTCCTTGCTATTAATTTTAGGTATTTAAGAAAATCTTCGGTATTTTTAATTACAGCTGCATCTTCCATGTAGTCTTTTACAAGATTACTTTCATTATCAAGAAACTCTGATTTCCCAATAGACTTCCAACTGATAGCTCCCAAGATTTTGTTTTTTTCATCCAAAACAGGCAATTGTGAAAAGTCATTTAAGACCATTAGGCTCTTTGCTTTAGCCAAACTATCCGATGCGGCACATGAAATAACTTTGAAATCTTTTGGTGTAAAAGCTGAAACTTTAAAACTATTTTTCGACATGTGAGCGTTTGTAAAATTTAGGATATTCTAATATAGCTACTCTATTGAAAAGTTAGTTATTATTTACTTAATTTTAAATTAAAGCAAATATTATATTAGCAATTAAATATATAAACCAGAACTTTTACCTAAATATAATTTGACATTAAAACTGCTGAAAAAATTAATGATTATTCAGTTTATAAATATGCTACAATGAATGTTACTATCAAAACGATAACATCGAAATGAAAATCAAAAAGTTTAAATAAATAATATGAAAGCTAAATTTTTAACGACACTCTTTTTGCTGATAACAGTAATGTCGTTCGCTCAAAATGAAAAAAATGAACACCTAAGTTTTAAAGGCGTTCCCATTGATGGAAATCTTGGAGAATATGTTCTCAAGATGAAACAAAACGGTTTTGCCCATCTAGGGACGGAAAATGAAACAGCATCTCTAAAGGGAGATTTTGCGGGCTATAAAGATTGCATGATTGAAGTTTCTACATTAAAACAAAAAGACTTAGTTCACAAAATTTCAGTGCTTTTCCCAAACAGGGATACTTGGTCTACGCTATTTGACAATTACAGTAGTTTAAAAGAGATGCTAACCGAAAAATATGGAAAACCATTCGATATTTTAGAGAAATTTGATGGAGGTTACCAACCTGAAGAAGATAGAATGAAGCTATCTAGGGTCTGGTCTGACAATTGTAAATATAAATCGGTATGGCAAACGGACAAAGGAGATATACAGTTATCTATTGAACATAAAAGCACTAGATGTTTTGTGAGATTAGCTTACATCGACAAAGCGAATGGTAATGTAATAAGAGAAAAAGCCAAAGACGACCTATAATATTAGGAAAATAATCTAGCTTTGTGCCGAGAGCGTTAATTTAGATGATGGGGATAGGACTTCGGTTTTATCTCCATTTCTTATTAAAACCCAAATGATAATATAATTGCAATGATTATTAAGCCAAGTACTATGTTATTGGTCAAGGTTGAGCCAACCCCTTTTATCTTGCAGCCTTCACAAATTTCATCACTTGCCAGACCATTATAATCTAGTCCTAACCTTTCAGAACATTGTTTGCAGTATTCAGCCATACCATATGTTTGATTAATGAAATTAAAGAATATAAATCATAGCTGCAATTACTAATATTTTTAGCATAGCTTTGTGCTATGGCTTTACAAATTTTCAACTTCACTAACTCTAATGTTAAACTACCACTTTACCAAAGCAGGATTCAATGTGGGTTTCCATCTCCTGCTGATGACTACCTAGAAGGAGTTCTGAGTTTAGATGAGATATGTATTAACAATAAGGAAACCACATTTTTAGGACGTGTTACAGGAAAATCTTTAACCGATATCAATATTTACGAAGGCGACATTTTGGTAATTGATAGAAGTTTAAAAGCTGTTAGTGGTGATTTGATTGTCGCTGCTATAAGTTTTTAGTACCATTTAGAGGTGAATTTTAAAATCAATTAATAGCAACCGCAATATTGCTATTGACGAAAAACGCAGCTATATTAGCATTATTTGCTATTATTAAGATTCAAATTAATAGGCTTCAAAAAACTATGAGTTTGATATTTTGTGATTCAATAATTTATGGAAGAAAATTTGCTCGAAAACCTAACTAAATCCTTAAGTTCAAGATTGAAAATACCAATAATTGCGACCTATTGTACAGTTTTAATATTGTACAACTGGGACATAATTTTTTATCTTCTGTTTGAGCAAAATGATGCACTAGTTAAAATTAATTACGTTAAAAGTCAATATTCTGACGTCTATTCCTGCAGGATATTTATTTGCCTATTAATATCAATATCTCTCATTATCATTTTCACAATGATAAATACTTTTTTAAATTTTTGTCTAAAATGGTTTTATAGAAAAGATAAGGAAATAACGACTGAGATAGAGAGCTTTGAAAAAATTAGTGCGCTCACAGCACAATTATCACAGGCTTTAGATGAGAATAAAGCATTAGCAGATGATATTGATAATCTAAGAAAGGTTAACACTAATTTATCTTCAAGAAATCTCGATGCTACGATTTCAGAGATTTCAAGAAAAGATTATGATACTGTGTTAAATTATATTAATGCCAGCTCAACGAAGGAAAAATTAAAATTTAGTTTCAGAGAATTATTGGGGATACTAAAGAAAAAGCCCAATATAGATGTACCTGAGGTTTACTCTTCTGCTACATATAAAGCGTCAATGGAAAACCTCATTTCGTATCTAGCATCAGAAAATTTATTAAAGACCTATAGTACAATCGAGCTTAAGCAAGGAAGAGGAGAAAGTGTTACCAAATTCGAATTTAGCCCTTCTTTTAAGGATTTTTTAAACATAGATACAGATTAACTATTTTTCGTTAGATAGCTAAGAACTCAATTTCTTAATTTTTATTACGGTGGCGGTAGATATGTCAGCAATCTTTGCTATTTCTCTTACAGTAAGTCCTTTTTTGAGGCAATTTAATGCCGTAATGGAGCTTTTTTTCTTAAGGAACTCAGCGTTATTTTCTTTAGAACCTTTTGGTCTACCTAACTGACCACCATTTTGAACATACATCATTCTACCAGCTAACGTTCTTTCCTTGATATTCTCAAGCTCCATTTCATATAATGAAGACATTACAGTTGATATTATTTTCCAAACAGGATTTTTATTGCCATTAGGTCTTGATTGAAGCCCTAGGTTTCTTACAATTACATTAACACCATTTTCATCAAGCCATTCAATTGTATTAATTACATCGCCTGTATTGCGCCCTAATCTTGAAAATTCTTCTACTATTAAATCTTCAACCAAACCTTTTTCAATAAGCTTTATCAATTCCTTCGCTTGAGGTCTTTCCTTGAATGGCATAGAGCCCGAAACTTTATCAAGCAATATTTTATCATAAGATTCTTTATCAGCGTAAAACCTAAGCCCTGTTTGTTGAAGCGTACTAACTCTATTATATTTTATCTTCATTATGTTTTAAAATAAATCACACAATAAAATTAAAACAAAATATGCATTAAACAAAGCTTAAGAAGAAATTCCTCAAAGAAGGTTGTGCTAATTTTAGTTATGATTTTTATTGTGTAACGTTTAAAAAATGTTAATTTCAAAATTTAATAATCTAAATTCATGGCTCTATTAACAACAGCTTCCACAATTAGTCTTGTAAGTGCTTTTAAAGACCCAATACTTAAATCTTGTAAGGATATCAAAACAGAGATTCTATTTTTTTTAGATGATGGTTTGCCAGATTATATAAATAGTATAAAGGATAAGTTTCAACACACAAAAACCTTTCTTTACCGTCAGGAAAACGTTAATTTCTATGATGTATTTTTTCCTGTATCTGTTAAAATACAAAAAGGAACAAAAACCGTTACTGTTTGTGAAGATTTATTTGGCGAATCTAATTTCGTAAGTATAATTGGAACAGCAGGTTCTGGGAAAACCATGTTGATGAAGCATTTTTTCTTAGAAAGTATAAAAACTTGCTATAAAATACCTCTATTTATAGAGCTTAGAAGTTTAAATGATTTTAAAGGTAGTTTTACAGATTTAATATATGAGGTAATTCTAAATAATCGTTTGTCACCTAATAGCAAAATACTAGAAAGGCTATTGGAAAGTGGAAATTTTTTGTTACTTCTTGATGGCTATGATGAAATTTTTTCTGAGAAAAAAGATTCTGTTACTAATGACATAGATAAATTTATAGACAGATTTTCGAAAAACAAGTATATAATTTCATCACGCCCTGGAAGTGGTGTTGATGCAATGCCAAGATTTAACAATTATCCAGTGATGCCGCTAAATAAGCGTGAAATAAGCCAATTTATCGATATAGTTTTAAAAGGAACTGATGACAAAGAACTAGGAGCAAAAATAAAAGAAGTAATCGCCAAGCCAGAAAACAAAGATTATAGTAACTTTCTGAGCAGTCCCTTATTGCTTTCTATGTTTATTTTGACGTTTAGTCAGTACCCTGAACTTCCAAAGAAAAAAAGTAAATTTTATTGGAATGTGTTCGATACTCTAGCAACCAAACATGACAGTTTTACAAAAAAAGGAGGATATCAGCATGAGCGTAAATCTGGCTTACAAAATGAGCAGTTTGAGAAAATTTTGCAATGGCTATCTTATAAATCGTTATTCGAAGGAAGAATAAGTTTCGATGCCGAATATCTAAGTTTATCTTTAAGTCAGATAAAGAAAGAACTTGCAATGGATTTTGATGTTAAGACACTTATAGATGATTTAACAGTGGCAATATCCATTTTAATTATTGACGGAATAGAATATAAATTCCCACATAAGTCAATTCAGGAGTATTTTTCAGTGATGTTAATTAAAGATTTCAATGTAAATATTAAACAAAAAATATATCAGATTCAATTCAAAAGTTTAGAGTTCAAATCTACAGGTGGTTCATTTAATCTATGGTCTTTAGCTTTAGAGATAGATAAGCGTGATTTTACAAAGATGTTCTTAATATATTTTCTTGAAGATTTTACATCAAAATTTAAGATGTTCAGTGGTGTTAAAAAACTTCATCAGCTTTATCTGATATGGAACATACGAGAAGGTTTTGAGCAATTAGGAGAAACCGAATTTAGGTTTAATAAATCACGAATATATAACTCTGCTTATGGTCTATATAATTCAATTTTTAGATTTCTTAATTTGAATAGCTTTGATGTATACAATATTATTTCACAAACACATGAAGATTTAAAAGAAGAATTTTCAGAATATTTACTTTCTAAGCTGGATGACCCTGCTAATAAAGAGAGCTTACATAATGAGGATAATGAGAAATTTAACTATTACTTTCCTGCAAAATATCATTGGGGTGAAGAATTAGAAAATTTAATTGAAAAGTCTGAAGTTACTTCCCTTTTTATAGATTGGATAAAATCACTTGAAGAGGCAATAAAAAAATATGAAAAGGAATTAGAAGAAGAGAATGCTGCAAATATTACCTTGTTAGGATTTAAGTTGTAAAGATGAACATTCGGCTCTAATTTTTACTTTATTTAAAATACTGAATAAATTCATTTTTCTCTTTTTAAAAAATTGTTTAGTATTATTTATGTTGGTCTTTTAATAATATACTTTCCCTTTGTAGTGTGACGTTTTACATAAATTTCAACTTCAATTGTGAAATTGAAATCTGCCTCCATAAATGATACTTTAACTGAAGCTAAACTAGTGCTGGGCGATTAATTGCTAATTGGTAGTTATTGATTATTATGAGGATAAAATTGGTAAAGTTAATATGTGATTCAAGTTGCTTCCTATTAATAATCTCTATCATTTTAATCACGAATTGGAATACGTAACGTTTCCATATTGTTCAACTTCCTCTCCAAAGAGCCCAATATAGACATACCATATATACCCCTAGAACCTTTAATAAATTCAATTCTTTCAATATTTGGATTCAAGTTTTCTAACTCTGTTTGAAGATATGTGTAACTACCTGAACCGTCAGCAAGCTGATTTAGTTGAACAGAAACTGGACTAGTTATCCCAAATTTATTTCTCAATACCCCACAATACCCACGAATTTTGTTTTCTCTAACAGGAAGAACAAAATTTGTGAATTTACCTTTTGAAAGTGTAGAGCTATAATCAATATTTGTTGTTTGATAAGCTATGCCATCAACCTGCTGAGTTTCCCTTACCCACTGAAGAAGGAGCTGCGGTATGATATACTCTGCTTTAAAGCTATCTTCATGATTTCTCACCTTTACTGAACATGAAACTACAAGAGGCCAAGTCATAAGATATCTATAAAGGTCTCGTGAAGAAGCGCTCTCATCTGGAGGTGAAAGGTCAATAACACTTAGCTCTGATAAAGATTTTAATCTCGCAACCTGAAAGTTGTTTATATTTGGTCTTTTTAGCTCTTCCCAACAAACGTACACTGAATTACCTAAATATAAAGATGGAAATCCAGGAATACTAAAACGCTGAGTACTTACCATTCCACGTAATTGGTATGGAATATGGAAAAAATTTTCATTATCTAAAGGATAATTTTCCCTATGGTAACGCATCCTGTAGAAATTTGTGTCGATAGGAAATTCCTTCACGTTAAGTACCTCTGAAAAATCTTTGATATTACTATTTAAGCCGCTTTCAACTTCTTGAAATGCTTTATTTGGTTTCCCATCATATATATATTCGATAGCATTTTTGAGCTTTGAAACTAAAATAGTTTGTCTTTCAATAATGGTGGAAATGTCGAAATCAGTATAGTCAGAAAACAAAAAAAAAGGCCTAAGTGCTTCCAATTTTTCCAAAAAGATATCATACTGCCTAACTATAAAAAGCTTAAAATCTTCCTTTGGTGGCTGTGACTTTGGTAGAAGGAAATATTCATCAGATAAAAAATTTCTAAGGTTCATAAGGGCCAGACTTATTTAATCAGTCTATTTCAAATATAATGAATTATGATTTTCAAATTGCACAAGAATTTCTGTTAAAAGCTAAGCTTCCAATGACCGAAAATAGCTACTTTTGGTTATGACCTCTAAAGAAATTGAAGCTAACCTCGAAAAACTGATAGCAAACATAAATAATGAAGAGTTTATTTATGAATTGCTCTTAGCCTATGGAATTTCAAAAACATCGGTCAACAGATTAAAAAAGGGAGACTTCAATTTATCTAAAATTACTGGCGAAGTTTTGTATAAAAACAAATTGTTTTTCACCTATGCTGAAACGGATTTACATTTAAAAGTTGATGAGTTTGCAACAGACGAAAAATTACTTAAACAAAATCCAAGATTTGTTATTGTAACTGATTATAAAACATTAGTAGCAAAAGATTTAAAAACAAAATTAAATAGAGATTTCCCACTCAAGGAACTACCAAAATATTTTGATTTTTTTCTACCTTTAACTGGTGCAGAGGTTTATAAATCCTCTAATGACAACAAAGCTGATAGGGATGCCGCTTACAAGATGGCACAGCTTTATGACATCCTAGTTCAAGACAATCCTGACTTCAAAGAAGACAGCCATAAGTTAAATATTTTTCTATCAAGATTACTATTCTGTTTTTTTGCAGAGGACACTGGTATATTTGAGAAATCAAGCATTTTTACAGAGACTTTATCACAACATACAAATGTTGATGGCAGGGATGTTGATGAATTTTTAAATTCATTTTTTCAACGTCTAAATACTGAAAAGGGTTCTTTTCCAGATTATCTACAAAATCAGTTTCCTTATGTGAACGGTGGTTTATTTAGAAATAACGTAACATCGCCAAAATTTTCCTCAAAAGCTAGAACTTTGCTTTTAAGCTGTGGAGATTTAGATTGGAGTGAAATTAATCCAGATATTTTTGGCTCAATGATACAGGCAGTAGCAGACCCCGAAGAGCGTAGCGACTTAGGGATGCACTATACATCTGTACCTAATATTAAAAAATTAATAGAACCCTTGTTTCTAGATGAGTTAAATTCAGAATATGAAAAACAATATGATAGTATAACTGGACTTAACAAATTGATTGCTAGATTGGGGCAAATCAAGTTCTTTGATCCTGCATGTGGAAGCGGGAATTTTTTGATTATAACCTATAAAGAAATTAGGCTTTTAGAAATTGAGATAATTAAAAGAATAATTGATCTAACCACCAAACAAGGCTTTACAATTCCTCTGCAATTTACAATTATCAAACTATCCCAATTTTACGGTATAGAAATCAAAGATTTTGCACATGAAATGGCCATACTTTCTCTATGGTTAGCCGAACATCAAATGAATAGGGTATTTGATGAGCGTTTAGAGGGATATGGGCAAAGTAAACCAATACTCCCTCTGAAGCAAGCTGGAAATATTATATGTGGAAATGCAACTAGAATAGACTGGAAAATAGTTTGCCCCGTTAAAAAAGATGATGAGGTATACATCTTGGGTAACCCTCCTTACTATGGTGCTCGGAAACAAAATGAAGAGCAAAAAGGTGATATAGCATTTACTTTAAATTCTATTAAGGGAGCAAATAATCTAGATTATATTGCAATATGGTTTTTTAAGGCAAAAAAATATATTGAAAATTTAAATGCCAAGTTTGCTTTTGTAACTACAAACTCAATCTGCCAAGGCGAGCAGGTTTCTAATTTATGGCCAACATTGTTAAAGGATAATATCGAGTTGGAATTTGCATATCACTCATTTAAATGGACTAATAATGCAATTGGAAATGCTGGCGTTACAGTTATTATAATTGGAGCTAGGAATTTAAGCACTCAACCTAAATTTCTTTATACTGATAACATCAAAAAGGAAGTAAAGAACATAAATGCATACCTTATTGACGTTCCTAACATTTATGTGTTGCCCAGAACGAAGCCTTTAAGCAAATTCCCCGAAATGAACTTTGGTAGCATGCCAAACGATGGAGGTTCTTTATTATTAAATAGGGATGAAAAATCTTACTTAACTACAGTTTATCCCAATTCTTTAAAATTGATAAAGAAATTTGCTGGAGGTGCTGAATTTCTACAAGGAATAGAAAAATACTGTATTTGGATAAATGAGGATACACTTCCACTTGCACAAAACATATCTCCAATAAGAGAAAGAATAAACCAAGTCAGGAAATTGCGAGGAGAAAGTAACAGAATGGCAACGGTCAAACTAGCTAAAATACCCTTTGCTTTTGGAGAAAATAGGCATCAAGAAACTGATTCTATAATAGTTCCAGCAACCTCATCAGAAAGAAGAACTTATATACCTATAGGCTTTTTAAATTCTGAAACAGTAATTTCTAATTCTGCAATGGCAATATATGGTGCGCAACCTTGGCTTTTTGGGATTATTCATTCTAAAATGCATATGATATGGGTTGACAACATTGGTGGTAAACTAAAGACGGATTACAGATACTCTGCTAAACTTGTTTACAACACATTTCCATTTCCAGAAATAAACGTTAAACAAAAAGAAAATATCAATCAATATGTTTTTGATATTTTAGATGAACGAGCAAAATATCCTGAAAAAACTATGGCTTGGATGTATAACCCCGATACTATGCCCAGTACTTTAAAATTGGCACATAAAGCTTTAGATGAAGCTATTGAAAGGATTTATCGGTTAGCTCCATTTACAACTGATGCTGAGCGACTAGCGCATTTATTCAAACTTTATGAAGAAATGGCCAAAAAAGATACATTATTTGCAAAAATCAAAACTGTTAAAAAATTAAAAAGCAAGTGAGCGAACAGAAAACAGAAGAAATAGCATATTTTAAACCAATTAACTTGGTGCAGGTTAATTATGCGCAAACTGGTGAAAGCAAGCAAATAAATAGCTTAGGCATGCGAGAAATGCAAGCCAAGGCTTTTGAAGCTAGAACCGCCAAATACATTTTATTAAAGGCACCTCCAGCATCAGGTAAGTCAAGAGCCTTAATGTTTCTTGCTTTGGATAAATTAAAAAATCAAGGTATAAGGAAAGTTGTTGTAGCTGTGCCAGAACGTTCAATAGGAAGTTCATTTAGTCCTACTCAATTAACTAAGTTTGGTTTTTTTGCTGATTGGGAACTAAATCCAAAATACAATCTATGTACTGTTGGTAATGATGGCAGTAAAGTAAAAGCCTTTCTATCCTTTTTAGAAAGTGATGAGAAGATACTTATTTGCACACATGCTACACTCCGTTTCGCTTTCGAGGGAATGACTGATACATCCCTTAATGACTGTCTTTTAGCAATAGATGAATTTCATCATGTTTCTGCTGAGGGTCAAAATCGCTTAGGAGATGTATTACGCAAGGTAATGGAAAAATCTACTGCTCATATCATTGCTATGACTGGTTCATATTTTAGGGGAGATAACATTCCTGTTCTTGTGCCAGAGGACGAAGCAAAATTTACTAAAGTTACCTATAATTACTATGAGCAACTAAATGGTTATGAACATTTAAAATCGCTAGGTATTGGCTATCATTTTTATCAAGGTAGGTATTATAAAAAACAAGATGATAGTGGACTATCTGCACTTGAAGAAATACTAGATGAAAATCTAAAAACAATTATCCATATACCAAGTGTAAATTCTGCAGAATCTTCAAAAGAAAAGCTTGAAGAGGTTAGCCATGTAATTGATTGTATTGGAGAATTAGAATATCAAGATGATGAAACGGGAATACTTTACGTAAAAAGTAAACGAAGTGGACGTATTTTGAAAATTGCTGACTTGGTTAATGATAATCAAAAAGAACGTGATAAAGCTGTAGCTTATTTAAGGGGAGTTAGCAGTGCTGATGATATTGACATAATTATAGCTTTAGGGATGGCGAAAGAAGGCTTTGATTGGCCTTTCTGTCAACATGCTTTGACTATTGGTTATCGTGGCTCTTTAACGGAAATCATTCAGATAATTGGTAGAGCAACTAGAGATAGTAGTAATAAAACACATGCACAGTTTACAAATCTAATTGCAAAACCCGATGCTGTAGATGACGATGTAAAGCTAGCTGTAAACAATATGTTAAAGGCAATTACTGCATCATTGTTAATGGAGCAAGTATTAGCACCAAACTTTAATTTTAGGCCAAAGTATGATGACGATAATTACGAACAAGAAAACGACGATGACGGAAAGACTATTAAAGTTAGGGGTTTTAAATTACCAACATCACAAAGGGCAAAAGATATTATTGATAGTGATTTAAATGATTTAAAGGCAAGAATATTACAAGATGATACGATGCTCAAGGCAATGCCTGGTAATATAGAGCCAGAAGTGATTAATACAATTATTATCCCTAAAATAATCAGAGAAATATACCCTGATTTAAGTGCAGAAGATATAGAGGCAGTAAGGCAATATGTCGTTGTCGATTCGGTTATTAAAAATAGTACAATTGAGGAGCAGGGAAGTAAAAAGTTTATTAGAATGGCTGGCAGCTTTGTTGATATTGATGATATTCATATTGACCTAATTGATACAATAAACCCTTTTCAAAAGGCATTTGAGATATTATCAAAATCGGTAACTACATCGGTTCTTAAAGCTATTCAAGATACAATAAATGTTTCCAAAATAGAAATGACGCAGGAAGAAGCTATTCTGTTGTGGGATAAAATCAAAGAATGGGTTGCTAAAACTGGAGAGCAACCAAATATTCAATCATTTGATCAAAAAGAACAACGAATGGCACAAGCTTTGGTATTTTTAAGAGAGGCAAAAAGAAAGCGAGAACAGAATGGCTAAGACACTTGACGATATATTTGACGATGATGATTTTGGGTTGCTTAATCAAAAAGAAAAATCTGCGCAAATTAAAACTGATGAAGACAGGCTTATAGACTCTTTTGAGGAAATTAATTCATTCTATGAAAAAAATAAAAGCGAGCCATCTACGGGCAGTATGTCTGATTACAGCTTGTTTGCTAGATTGAAAGGATTTAGAAGTAATGAAAGTAAAAAGAAGATATTAAAACCTTTTGACCGTTTCAATCTACTTGGAGAAGTAGAAATGGAAAAAAAGACGTTTGATGATATCTTAGCAGAGGATAACTTAGGATTGCTAAATCCTGAGGGAGACTTATCCATTTTTGAGTTTAAACATATTCCTAAATTTAATAAACGAGCAGATGCCGATTTTGTGGCTCAAAGAACTTCAATTAAAGATAAAGATTTTGAAAAGTATGAAGCTATGTTTAAGCAAGTACATCAAGAATTAAAGAGCGGCAAACGCAAGTTAGTACCAGCAGAAAACGTTTACAAAAACATTCAGGTAGAACATTTTTATTTGTTGGATGGTCTTTTACTATACCTTGAATCGGCAACATTAATTGAAGAAGAAATTGGTGGACGAAAAAGACTAGATGGTCGTACAGTAACGATTTTTGAAAATGCCACGATGTCCAATATGCTTTATCGCTCATTAGGCAAAGTCATACAAAAGAATGGTAAGGTAATTACTGACACAGATGAGAATGTGCAACAGCAACTATATAAGAGTGCTAGCTTGGTAGAGGAAGAAGATTTACAAAGCGGTTGGATTTACGTTCTAAAATCAAAATCTAAAAAAACTGAAATAGCTCAATTAGATACCTTATTTAAAATTGGTTTTTCAACAACCAACGTAATGGAGAGAATAAAAAATGCTTCTAAAGAGGCTACGTACCTTTATAGTGAAGTAGAAATAATTGCCACTTATTCTTGCTATAATTTAAATGTTAAAGCTTTTGAAAAACTGATTCATCGTTTTTTTGCAGAGAATTGTTTAGATGTAGATATCTATGACAGTGATGAACGTAGATTAGTTCCTAGAGAATGGTTTGTCGTTCCTCTACCCGTAATTGATGAAGCGATAAATCTTTTGATAAACGGAACTATAATTAATTACAGATATGACAGTAGTCTTAGTAAGATTATATTGAAGTAAGAATTATTAAAAAGAATTATTTACTTTTCACTTTAATAGAGAAATTTTCCTTCAAATACTCTATCATATTAAATAATTGTAATTGAAGGAACTACTACATTGACATGCTCCAGCCAATAAAAACGATAGAAATATCAAAAATTTTTAGGGAAACGACAACCAAAGGAAGTGCACCATTATTTACCTATGGAGTTGATGACAGCACCTATTTTGTTAAAACTACTGGCCAACAAAATCCATCTGCTGAAATTATAAACGAACTATTATGTGGATATTTTGCGCAATGCTGGTCGTTACATGTTCCTGAATTTTGCTTAGCAGTAATCTCTAAAGAGGTTGTTGACACTTACTTGCAGGAGGTTGAAAAAATGTCTGATTTTTACAGCTCAAATTTTTATGAAAATGTAATGTTTGGATCAAAACAGGTATCTCCAGCATTTGAACTAGAACAATTTATAAATGTTTCTAAAAGAGAATTGAAATTATTTTCAAACCCGCTTGACTTTCTGAAAATTGGTGCGTTTGATTTGTGGGTAGGTAATAAAGATAGAAGACCTGAAAATCCAAACATTTTAATTGGTGGTGAAAATGGGTTATTTGATTTCCATCCCATTGATCATGCAGCAGCATTTGCGTATTTAACCAACTACAAAGAGGTAAGAGAGGTTTTATTACATATAGAACCGAAAAATTGCATATTATCAACTATATTAGCTAAAACAATTAGTAGCTTTGTAACTCATGAAGACATTAAAAACCTTAAAGATGACATCAACAATTGTATAACTAATACAATAGAAAATTTTGACTTTATTTTTGAACAAGTCCCCAAAAGTTGGGGATTAAGTAAAAAATCTAAAGAACATTTAAAATTCTTTTTTTCTGATAAAGTGCGAAACAAAACAATTATTGAACATTTTTTGTCTTATTTAAAGTAATGAAAAGTTTTTACAGCATATTGAAATATGTAAATAATCCCCTTAGCAATGAAATGATTGCTTTAGGACTTGTTGTGATTGCTGATGAAAAAGTTTATTTTCATTTATCTCATCAAAAACTTGACCTTGCGAAGAAACTTAACCCTAAAAATTATAAACTTTTAGAATTTTCTATCAATCAATTTAAAAGTCTTGTTAAAAAAGAAACTGTTGACGAATCTGTTTTTTTGTTTAAATCTGTGAAACATCTTAACAATCAATTTCTTCACAGGCTTTATGACTATAACAATGGGATTTTGCAGTTTTCGAAGCCTGAGACTATAAACTCTGTTGTTTCCTTTAATACTTTTCATGATTATTTCAAAAAATTCATCGGAGAAGAGCTTTTTGTTGAAGAAAAGGAAATCGTTTCACAATTTAAAAAAGTCATTGAGAAAAAACTTTATAAACCTTTAAAGAATATAATTGATATTGACTATACTCTAAAGAAAAAACAAATTGAAACATTATTTTTTGATTTTCATTTTGATGGCTTAGGAGTTAATGGAAGTCTTTATGCTGCAAAGGCCATAGATTTTAATTCTAATAGACAGCTCGGTCAAATTAGAAATGACATTAGTGATTTTGAAAGTGTCATCGAAAGATTGAAAATGCTAGCTGTTTCCAAAGGGTTATCTAGTGATCATAAGTTTTGTTTAATCGTTGACCCTTATAAAGGCGACAAAGTTTCTTACAATGATCTGTATAATATCTTGAAAAAAGATAACATGCCATTATTTGATATAATGTCCTCTAAAGAAATGAATAAATTTGTCGAAATCGTGATAGATAAAAAGGCACGTAAGTTTTCTGAGGAAATTGCATTCAATGACTAAAATTGACTCGGTTTTAAAATATTATTTAGTTGTAACGAATTTTATAATCTAAATCGTCATGTGCGGTTATTAATATTATTATTGACGTTATCAAAATCTCTCCCCAATGTGTGACTAGCTTCGGAATCCAGACGGATGGTTAACCAACCTTACTTTAAAGATACCAACAAGAACAGCACCATAGAAAGCACAAATGAACGTTCTAAAAGTAAATTTAACTTAAAGGACTAAATTTTATTTGAGAAAATTCATATAAAAGTTATTAGGTCACGGTCTTTGATAATGGCCAAACTATTGCGTAATTTTGGAACTTCGAAACTAAAATAAAAAGAAGTTTCGGGCAAATAGTGGGCAAATAATTTTTAAGAACCACATAAATCATTAATTTTCAAACAATTAAATAAAAACAATATGTCATCAGTAGAGACAACTTACGTACCTTACAAAGTTAAGGACATTTCACTGGCGGAATGGGGCCGCAAAGAGATCGAATTAGCAGAGGCAGAAATGCCCGGCTTAATGTCATTAAGAAAAGAATTCGGTCCAACAAAACCTCTAAAAGGTGCTAGAATTGCCGGGTGTTTACACATGACCATCCAAACTGCAGTTTTAATCGAAACTTTGGTAGAACTAGGTGCCGAAGTAACTTGGTCTTCATGCAATATCTTCTCTACACAAGATCACGCCGCTGCGGCAATTGCTGCTGCGGGTATTCAAGTTTATGCTTGGAAAGGCTTAAACGAACAAGAGTTTGATTGGTGCATTGAGCAAACTTTACACTTTGGCCCAGATCGTCAACCTTTAAACATGATTTTGGATGACGGTGGTGATTTAACCAATATGGTGTTTGATCAGTACCCAGAGTTAATTGCCGGCATCAAAGGTTTATCTGAAGAAACTACCACGGGTGTACACCGTTTGTACGAGCGTATGAAAAACGGCACCTTACACTTACCTGCAATCAACGTTAACGACTCGGTAACTAAATCTAAGTTCGATAACAAATACGGCTGCCGCGAATCATTAGTAGACGCCATTCGCCGTGCTACAGATGTAATGATGGCTGGAAAAGTAGCCGTTGTTGCTGGTTATGGCGATGTAGGTAAAGGTTCTGCTGCATCTTTAAGTTCACAAGGTGTACGTGTAATCGTTACCGAAATTGATCCAATTTGTGCTTTACAAGCAGCAATGGAAGGTTACGAAGTGAAGAAATTTGCTAACGCAGTTAAAGAAGCTGATATCGTAGTTACAACTACAGGTAACCGCGATATTGTTCGTGGCGAGCATTTCAAAACCATGAAAGACAAAGCTATCGTTTGTAACATCGGTCACTTCGACAATGAAATTGACATGGCTTGGTTAAACCAAAACTATGGCAACACTAAAGTAGAAATCAAGCCTCAGGTAGATAAATATACTATTGACGGTAAAGATGTAATCATTTTGGCTGAAGGCCGTTTGGTAAACTTAGGTTGTGCCACTGGCCACCCATCTTTTGTAATGAGTAATTCGTTCACTAACCAAACTTTGGCTCAGTTAGAACTTTGGACCAATAGAGATGCTTACGAAAACAAAGTTTACGTTTTACCTAAGCACTTAGACGAAAAAGTAGCTCGTTTACACTTAGAAAAGATTGGTGTAGAGTTAGATGTTCTTGATCCTCACCAAGCAGAATATATCGGTGTAGCAGTTGAAGGTCCGTTTAAACCAGAAGCTTATAGATACTAGCCGACTTCTCCTCATTGAGAGGAACGAAGCAATCTCATTTGCTAGATATAAAAAGGATGTGCAAATTGTACATCCTTTTTTGCGTTTATAGATTAAAGCTGTTAAATTTTAATCTATTGGAAATAAATCCATTATTGCTAAAAAAAACATATCTTACAACAAAATTCTCTAAAAAAGAAAAATCGAACAACAAACTAAAACCAACAAATTATACAATGCACTTCTTTGAAAGAGTTCTACAACCGCCTACATACGGTTGGAAAGACGATAGTGGCGAGCTAATTAAACCATCTGGCGCTCAAATTCTAAAAGAATTCTTCAGTAGACTCAACATTTTTGGAGATAAAAAAAACTGGCTTCCTTTTCTAAGTTGGATTAAAATTTTGTGTTTAATCCCTTTCTTCTTCATTTTTCTAATTTATTTTTTAGAATGGTGGACAGTTTTAGCCGCATTTGTTTACAGCATGATCATCATGGGAACCCATGGCACCATCTGGCATCATAGATATTGCACCCATGGAGCCTATACATTTAGAAACAAATACTGGCGATTTTTTACGCAGAACCTTACCATCAATGTAATTCCCGAAGAGATTTACGTAATTTCCCATCATGTTCATCATTCTTTATCAGATAAACCTGGAGATCCTTACAATGCACAAGCTGGCTTTTTATATTGCTTTTTGGCTGATGTAAACCACCAACCCATAGCCAAAGATTTGAGCGAAGCTGAGTTTAAGCGTGTGCAACAATTGATGGAACATACAGGTGTGAAATCAAATACGTACACACAATACCAATATTGGGGATCTTATGTTAATCCAAAAGGCGCAATTTTATCTTGGTTGCTAAATTGGGCATTTTGGTATGCGGCGTTTTATTTAATTGGCGGCCACGCCCTAGCTTGTACTTTATTTGGCGCCGCCGGATTTTGGGGTGTAGGGGTGCGTACCTTTAATTATGAAGGGCACGGTAAAGGCGATGACAAGAAAAAAGCAGGAACAGATTACAACCAAAAAGACAATTCAATCAATCAGCTTTGGCCAGGATTTGTTGCTGGCGAATGGCATAACAACCACCATTTATACCCTAAAAGTGCTAGAAGCGGGTTTAAGCCCCATCAATTAGATTTGGCATGGTATTACATTAAAATGATGCATACCTTAGGTGCGGTAAAAAATTACAAATGTTTTAAGAAACAATTTTATACTTACCATTACCTGCCAAGCAAAGCAAAAAGCTAATCGATACAATAAACATAAGCAACTATTTTAAAAATAAACCGAGCATTATTTCGAGTTTTATTGCAAATATTTAGAAAATTGGAGAAGAAAAACTGAAGCACATCGAAATTAATTCATATCAAATGTGCTTCAGTAGTAATTTTCTTACCTATTGTTTGAGATATAGTAGCTAATTTTTGGAGAAAATCCATTTTATTCGTCCTCTAAAAGGCTTACGCAATTTTGAGCTAAAACCTTTAACCGTTCTGGTAAAGCCGCGAATAACTGTTGTTCCTTTATACTTTTATATAAATTAGTGATGATCATCAAAGTATCTTCATCGGGTTCACAAGCTTGATATTTCTCTAAATGAGGTAATGCTTTTTGAACCATGGCCTTATAGCTTTTAAAAGCTTTCGTATTGGCTACTACATTCTTTGCAGCCGATGCCTCATTCATCTGTTGTACGAATGGTTTAGTCTTATTCAAATAGATAAAACCCATTGCCCTATGTATTACCGAATAATTGGGTTCACCTTTGATAGATTCCGTATAGTGTAGCAAAGCATCATCTGGCTTGCCAATTTCTTCATACATTCGCCCTAGGTGATATTCCACGTTAGCCAACTGTTTAACTGTAAGCTGATCTTTTTGAGCTAGCAAGGCTTTAATTTTATTGATATCAATTTCATTGCCTTTAGTGGTCCTATAAACTGTAAAATCGTGATAATCGTCTTTGGTAGATTTCTGAGCAGTTGCGACAGCACAACCTACCACTAAAAAGCATAATGCTAAAAAATTTTTTCTCATCATAAAAGTAAATAAAGCTTAAAGATATAAATTTTAGCCTTGCTTAGTTTTCATTTTCTACCTTTGCGTAATAAAAAAATGACTGAAAAGCAAATCTCCGATTTTAAACAGAAAGCACTACAATATGCATCAAATTTTGACGTATGCTGCTACCTAGATTCTCATGCTTACGAAGATAAATACGGTAAACACGATTGTATAATTGGTTTCGGAAAAGAGAATGAGTTAACCGCTCAAGTTGGAACAGCTTTCATATCGTTAAAAACCTTTGCACAAGAAAATAAAGATTGGATGTTTGGCCTCTTGACCTATGATTTGAAGGACGAAATTGAGGAAATTGGAAATCCCAAAAAAGATCAGCTAAATTTTCCAGACTTGTACTTTTTTATCCCAAAATACTTGATTTCAATTAAGGAAAATAACATCCAAGTACTCAAGGGTGAAAAAGAAATTATCAATCAAATATTAGCCACCCCTATTTCTGAACAAAAAACAGGTAGTTATTTATCTATTAAAAGCAAGTTTACAAAGAATGAATACTTAGGCTATATCGAAAGAATCAGGGAACATATTAAGCGTGGTGATATTTATGAGATTAACTTTTGTCAAGAATTTTTTGCCGAAAATGCAATTATAGATCCACTCAAAACCTATCAAAACCTTGCTAAAGTTTCGCCCACGCCTTTTTCCGGTTTCTTTAAAATAGGAAGTAAATTCATTTTATCTGCTACGCCAGAAAGGTTTTTATCTAAGCGAGGAAATGTACTTACTTCACAACCTATTAAGGGGACAGCCAAGCGAAGTAAAGACAAGTTAGAGGACGCAGAGATCAAGGCTACCCTCAAAAACAGTAAGAAAGAGCAGGCAGAAAATGTGATGATTGTAGACCTAGTTAGAAATGATTTAACTAAAAGCGCAGTTAAAGGTACAGTTAAGGTAGACGAGCTATTCGGTATTTATACTTTTCCCCAAGTTCATCAAATGATCTCTAGCGTTAGCTGCGAGCTTTCTCCGGATGTAAATTACATAGATGCCATTAAAAATACTTTCCCTATGGGATCGATGACGGGAGCGCCTAAGTTACGGGCAATGCAATTGATTAACCAATACGAAAGAAGCAAAAGAGGTGCATACTCTGGCTCATTTGGCTATATCAGTCCGAATGGAGATTTTGATTTCAATGTGATCATCAGGAGCATTTTGTACAATGCAGAAAGCCAATACCTCTCTTTTCAGGTAGGGGGCGCTATAACTTACGCGTCTGATGCGGAGAAAGAATACGAAGAGTGCTTATTGAAAGCGTCGGCAATAATGAGGGTATTAAAAAATTAGCTAATTAGCAGATTTGCTAATTAGCTAATTAAGAAATTATTTCCCTTTATAATATTTCATTGCCTCAGGCAAATCTCTCCTAATTTGCGCAATGCGAGATTCATCTGTAGGGTGGGTACTTAAAAACGCTGGTGGCTTTTGTGACCCGGCGCTTGCCTGTGCCATCCGTTGCCAAAAACTAATTGCACTATTTGGATTATAGCCCGCCATGGCCATAAAAGATAAACCCATTTTATCCGCTTCCAGCTCTTGGTTTCTTCCATAACTTAAAATCGTAAGTTGGCCACCAATACCGTAGGCTGCATTGATATAGTTGGCATATTTAGAATTAGCACTAGCCACACCAACAGCGGCTCCCAATCCCTGCGCTACAGTCATTTGTGATGCCCTCTCTGCCGAGTGCTGCGCAATGGCGTGAGCCACCTCATGCCCCATTACGGTTGCTAATCCTGCTTCATCTTTGGTTACCGGTAAAATACCCGTGTAAACCGCTATTTTACCTCCCGGCATACACCAAGCGTTAATTTCTTTGCTTTCGATTAGGTTATATTCCCATTTATAACCTTTAATTTGATCTCCATAACCATTTTGGTTCATGTATTGGGTTACAGCGGCAGCAATTTTTTGACCTACACGCTTCACCATTGCTGCATTAGCATTATTAGTGGAAACTACTTTTGTAGAAGGATCGCTCAATAGCTGAGCATAGCCAATAGCGGCTTGTTGTTGTAACTGGCTATCATCAACTAAACTTAACCTACTACGGCCGGTCAATGGAACAGTTGAGCATGAGGAGATAGCAAGCAACGCCGTAGCCATCCCAAAAATTATTGTTTTCTTCATGGTTGTAAATTTATACCCAACACATAACCCATTTTCCAAACAATTTGTTTGACAGTTTTAGATGTTAAGCTTGTTTTTTCTTAAATAGATATACTTTAGATTCTTTTCCTTTTAACAAACGCTCTATATTTTTCTGATGCGTAACTAAAATGAGTACACAAACACAAATACTATAGAGCACTTCGGCCTTTACGGACGATTGAAAAACAAAAACTGTGCCCAACGGGAAAGTGAAACCAGCACAAATTGAACTTAAAGAAACGTACTTAGAAACCAAAAGTACTGTAATAAAAACACTTACACAAAGTAAAGCCGCCAACGGATTTACAGCCAACACCATTCCAAATAGCGTTGCTACACCTTTTCCGCCCCTAAAACCAGCAAATATTGGGAATAAATGCCCCATAACGGCGATTACACCAAGCGCCAACTCATAATTAACAAATTGGGCGGAATATTTTGGCCCTGTTACCGATAGACCAATTAGGTAAGCCAATTTGGTTGCAGTAAAGCCCTTCATAATATCAATAGTCATTACAATGATACCAGGCTTTTTACCTAAAACCCTAAATGTATTTGTAGCTCCTGCATTACCGCTTCCGTACTCCCTTACGTCGATACCATAAAAGGCCTGTCCTAGCCAAACCGCTGTAGGTATAGACCCCAAAAGATAGGCCGCAATAAGTGCAGAGATGGAATAGATTGAAATCATTTGCCTACAATGATAATAAAAAAAATGTTTCCGGAAACTTTAGAAAATTAGTGTGCATACTAAAAAGCCTTTAAACTTAAATCTAAGCTTTTTACAGAATGTGTTAAAGCGCCCATAGAAATATAATCTACCCCACAAGCAGCATAATCAGCAACGTTTTCTTCTACAATTCCGCCAGAAGCTTCGGTTACAAACCTACCATTAATTAGTTGCACAGCTTGTTTAAGCAAAGGCAATTCAAAATTATCTAACATAATCCTATTTACCTTACCAATAGCCAATACTTCCTCCAGCTCTTGGATATTTCTTACCTCTATTTCTATTTGTAATTGCTTGCCTGTATCTTTTAGATAAGCATTGGCCTGATGAATAGCATTGGCAATACCTCCTGCATAATCCACATGGTTATCCTTAATCAAAATCATATCGTACAAGCCAATTCTGTGGTTAACTCCACCGCCAATTCTAACCGCCCATTTTTCTAAGTACCTTAAACCGGGTGTCGTTTTTCTAGTATCTAATACTTTGGTGTTATATTCAGCTAATGACTTTACAATGCGATTGGTTTTAGTGGCAATACCACTCATACGTTGCATGCAATTGAGTACTAAACGTTCGGCCAATAAAATGGCGTGCGTACTACCGTGAACTGTAAAGGCAATATCACCAGGGTTTACTTCTTGACCGTCGTGCAAAAATGTTTCTACCTCTAAACTAGAATCTACTTGGTTAAAAATCTCCAAGGCAAGTTCTACACCCGCTAAAATTCCCTTTTCTTTTACAATTAACTTAGCTTTCCCCTGTGTTCCCTGCGGTATGGTAGATAAAGACGTATGATCTCCATCTCCTACATCTTCGGCAATCGCATTTTTTATAAATAGATCAATAAGTTTTTTATCCAAAGCAATAAAATTTTGCTACAAAAATAACAAAATGCTTATCAATATAGCATTATCTCTCTGGCTCTATCCTTAACTCGGTGATTAAAAAAGCATTAGAAACTTTTTTCATGGTTACGGTAACTCTAAATTTCTCGGTTTTAGCACTTAAAGAAAGAATAGTAAGTCGGTAATTTGGATTATTACTCAGTTTATGAATGATACTTGTTTTGCTAGGTGGATTTTTGAGAAAAAAGTCTTTAAGAATTTGTTCTGCTTGTGCTTTATTGTATACATCTTCATGATCAATGATGATCAATTCTACAGACGAAGCAAAACTTTTAGCTATTTCCTTAGAGTTGCCCTGCTTAAAATTGGTTGCCAACTCATCGGCAATATCTCCCTGCATCGGCCCTTGGGGCTGAAAATGGAAAAAAATTATCATGAGCGCAAGTATAGATTTATACATCATCCTTAAAAGCTAAAGTATTACAGCCACTAAAACTATGCCACTTATCCTCAAATAAATTCAAATAATTGGGTTTAGGGCTTAATTTCAAGTATATTTGCAAAACAACGTAAAACATCGATAATAACAAATTATAATGGAAACTAAAAAACTGGTACTATTAATTCTTGATGGATGGGGCTACGGCAAAAAAGATAAGTCTGACGCTGCTTTTGCTGCCAAAACTCCATTTTTCGACTCCTTATTACTTAATTACCCTAACTCAAAATTAGAGGCTTCCGGCGAAGCAGTTGGCTTACCAGCAGGGCAAATGGGAAATTCGGAAGTGGGACACATGAATTTAGGCGCCGGAAGAGTGGTTTACCAAGAGCTAGGACGTATTAACAAAGCCATAGAGGATAGAACCTTACATAGCAATGCAACTTTAGTGAATGCTTTCGCTTATGCTAAAGCCAATCACAAGCCAGTGCATTTTATTGGTCTGGTTTCTGATGGTGGAGTTCATGCACATATCAACCACTTAATGGCCTTATGTGACGCTGCCGGAGAAGCCGGCTTAAAGGATGTATTTGTGCATGCCTTTTTAGATGGAAGAGACACCGACCCAAATGGAGGTTTAAATTACATTAGTACATTAGACAAGCATTTGAAAAATGGTGTAGGTAAAATAGCATCAATGGTAGGCAGGTACTATGCCATGGATAGGGATAACCGTTGGGAACGTGTAAAATTGGCTTACGATGTAATGATTAATGGCATTGGGGAGAAATTTAACAGCCCAGAATTAGCCATCCAACAATCTTATGCCGATGGCATTACTGACGAATTTACCAAACCCATCGTAATTACTGACGAACAAGGCAATCCAACGGCAACCATTAAAGAAGGTGATGTAGTAATTTGTTTCAATTATCGTACAGACAGAGGCCGGGAAATTACGCAGGCACTTTGTCAAAAAGATTTTCCAGAGCAATGCATGACCAAACTGCCTTTGTATTACGTAACCATGACCAGCTACGACGAAAGTTTTGAAAACGTTAACGTAATATTTACAAAAGACGATCTAACAAATACGCTTGGCGAAGTTCTGGAAGCCAATGGTAAAAATCAGATCAGAATTGCCGAAACAGAAAAATATCCGCACGTTACGTTCTTCTTCTCTGGTGGCAGGGAAAAAGAGTTTATCAATGAGAAACGTATTTTAGTGCCTTCGCCAAAAGTGGCAACTTACGATTTACAACCCGAAATGAGTGCTGCAGGAATTACAGAAGCGATTACTAAGGAACTGCAAAGCCAATGGCCAGATTTCGTTTGCCTAAACTTTGCAAACCCTGATATGGTTGGGCATACAGGCGTTTTTGATGCAGTGGTTAAAGCGGTAGAAACTGTGGACGCCTGTGCACAAGCAGTAGTGGAAAAGGGCGTATCCAACGGCTATTCTTTCATCATTTTAGCCGACCATGGTAATGCAGAATTTATGACAAATGAAGACGGCTCTGTAAATACCGCACATACCACCAATTTAGTTCCATGCATTTTAATAGATAAGGACTATAAAGCAATTAAAGATGGTAAATTGGGTGATATTGGCCCTACTGTATTAAAAATAATGGGCATTGAAATTCCTTCAATCATGACGGGAAACTGTTTAGTGTAAGAAACCCCTCATTGCGAGGTACACACCAATTTCAAATAAAGCGAAATTACATCGCCACAATGGTAAGTTTGGTTGTACCTTGCAATAATTTAAACATATTAACGCAGTTTAAAGCCCATCAGCAACATTGCAATGAAAAAATGGATTTTAGGTATAGTTATCTTCTCTATATTTTCTTGTTCACAGCAGGAAAGTAAAAAAGCGAATACATCCGCTTATTTTGATCTTTCCGGATATTTTGAAGGAGAAGCGATCCGTCTACAGAAAACCAATCCAACTATAATTAAAAGCGTAACTGCGCTAGCCAGAGCCGAACAAAAAACCATCAAAATAAGCGATTGGAAAACTGAACTATCTAGTTTTAGCAATGCAGATATCAACAAGGCATCTTGGAAAGGAGACTTTATTGAAACTTCAACAAACACACTGTTAAGCTATGCTACAAGCAATCCTAAAATACCTATAAAGAGAATAGAGATTGCGAAAGTAAACAATCAAATAAAAAGCATCAAAATTTTTAAGGCTACCGAAAACTATCTGTACGTTTCTACAGATACACTAAGTTATTATCCCGATAGCTTATATTCCATTGAGAATTTACAAAACATTAAGCTGTTAGGCGAGAAAAAATATCAAATTTCAGGAAAGTTCAAATAACTTATTTTAAGCTTGCAATTTGAGCCTTCACATAATCAATTAAAGAAATCACGTCTTTTTTAAGCGGCTGCATCGTTAATATTTTCTGGAAATCTGAAATTGAGTTATTAAACAATGCTATACAGGCATTTTTTTCTGCATTTTTCTTCGACTTGTACGACTTAAATATGCCATAATCTTTGTAAGCTACTCCCCTATTTTGCAATATCTGAATATCCTCTTCACCACTCAATTCCATGGCCTTAGAAAAATCTTTAATAGCTGCAGTATAAAAATTTTCTCTCATTTGGTTTAGCGCCTCTTTTGGAGAATTTGCAATATTTAACCTTGCTTTACCCCTATAATAATAAGCCGAATAATCGGCGGGCTTTTGTGCAATTAAGCGGGTGTAAGCAGCAATCGCATTTTCAAAATCACCAGTTTGATAATAAGAATAACCAAGCATCTTCAAAACGTTAACATTGCTCGGATCCTTTGCTTCTGCTTTTTCCAATTGCACTACCGCAGTCCTAAAATCTCCTTTCATCCAAGCTTGGGCACCTTGCTTTTCGAAATTACTTTGCGCTTTAACAGTACTACTTAAGGCAATAACCAATAATAAAATATAAGACTTTGTGATAAGTTTCATTAAAATGTTTTTATTCAAATCTACACAATTTCGAAATTAATATAATTTTCGCAGATTAATTTCGTGTACAATTATACAATTAAACGAACAATAATGGTAAATATGATTTTGCCTAAGTTTTTTATGCATGACGTTTTTACCGACAAGCTATTTTACGTAACAGATAAAAATCTTACTGAGTATTTATTTCATTATTAAAAATTAGCCCAAACAAGCTTCTTTAACCTAAATTAATATGGTAATTTTTATTGGTCAACGATCAAACATTTTTTTGGCACAGGAGTTGAAATTATAAGTCCACATAATTATTACATAAATTTGAAGCGGCAATACTGTCATATTGTCGCCTACCTTATAACACAAAACTGAATGAGCAAACAAGACCCGTTTGATTTTAACACCCTACCTATTATAAGCGAAGACACCGAGTTTTTTCCATTAATGTCTCAACAAGATGAAGACGATATGAACAGCGAAGAAACTCCCGAAATACTTTCTATACTTCCGCTAAGAAATACCGTATTGTTTCCCGGTGTGGTAATTCCGATTACAGTTGGCAGAGATAAATCTATCAAGTTAATAAAGGAAGCCTACAAAGGCGATAGGGTAATTGGCGTGGTAACGCAAAAAGATGTTTCTATAGAAGATCCAACTTTAGACCAACTACACAGTGTGGGTACCGTAGCTCATATCATCAAAATGCTACAGATGCCAGATGGAAATACCACGGTAATTATACAGGGTAAACAACGTTTTCAATTGGTTGAGGAAGTACAATCTGAGCCATTTATTAAGGCTATTGTCGCTAAATTTACGGAAACAAAGCATAAGAACGATAAGGAATTTAAAAGCTTGGTGGCGGCAATAAAGGAAATGTCGAGCCAGATCATCCAACTTTCTCCAAATATTCCTAGCGAAGCCGGAATTGCCTTAAAAAACATTGAAAGCACTTCATTTTTAATCAATTTCATTTCTTCAAACATGAATGCAGAAATGGCCGATAAGCAGAAAATGCTTGAAATGGGCAATTTGCGCAAACGTGCGGATATGGTTATGGAATTGCTTACACAGGAGTTGCAGATGTTAGAACTAAAAAATCAGATCCAAACTAAAGTTAGAACTGATTTAGATAAGCAACAACGAGATTATTTCTTAAACCAACAGCTAAAAACCATACAAGAAGAATTAGGCAACTCTACTGATTTAGAATTTGAAGCGCTAGAAACGCGTTCTAAAAAGAAAAAATGGAAAGCCGAAGTTAAGGAGCATTTTAAAAAAGAACTAGAAAAACTAGGCAGAATGAACCCTGCCGCTCCAGATTATTCTATCCAAATGAATTATTTAGAGCTGTTACTAGATTTACCTTGGAACGAGTTTACCAAAGATAATTTCGATTTAAAAAGAGCACAGCGTGTGCTGGATAAAGATCATTTTGGTTTAGAAAAAGTAAAACAACGTATCATCGAATACTTGGCTGTATTGAAACTAAAGCGTGATATGAAAGCGCCTATCTTATGTTTGGTTGGCCCTCCGGGAGTTGGTAAAACATCGTTAGGTAAATCTATAGCTAAAGCCCTAAACCGTAAATATGTGCGCATGGCTTTGGGTGGAGTAAGAGATGAAGCCGAAATTCGTGGACATCGCAAAACTTATATTGGTGCAATGCCTGGCCGTATTATTCAATCTATCAAAAAAGCAGGTGCAGACAACCCTGTTTTTGTATTAGATGAAATTGATAAGGTAGGCTCTGACTTTAGGGGTGATCCTTCATCAGCTTTGCTTGAGGTTTTAGACCCAGAGCAAAACAACGCCTTTAACGACCATTATGTTGAGGCAGAGTACGACCTTTCTAATGTATTATTCATTGCCACCGCAAACTCTTTGAGCACTATACAGCCTGCTTTGCTAGATCGTATGGAGATTATTGAGGTAAACGGATACACCATTGAAGAGAAAATCGAAATCGCTAAAAAATATTTGTTACCTAAGCAAAAAGAGGTACATGGTTTAGATAATAAGCAGATCACATTAAAAAACTCATTAATTGAGAAAGTGATTGAAGATTATACCAGAGAAAGTGGCGTACGGGGTTTAGAAAAGAAAATTGGATCATTGGTTCGCGGCATAGCTACCAAAATCGCCATGGAAGAAGCTTACGAAGCTACTTTATCTAACGATGATGTAGAGCGAATTTTAGGTGCGCCAATTTTTGACAAAGATGCTTACGAAGGCAATGAAGTTGCTGGCGTGGTTACAGGTTTAGCTTGGACACAAGTTGGTGGCGATATTTTATTCATAGAGGCAAGTTTAAGTCCGGGTAAAGGCAAATTAACCTTAACGGGTAATTTGGGAGATGTGATGAAAGAATCTGCGGTGATTGCTTTGGCCTATATTAGAGCGCATGCTTCGCAATTCGGTATTGACCACGAATTGTTCGACAACTTCGATTTACACGTTCACGTTCCGGCAGGTGCTACGCCAAAAGACGGTCCTTCGGCAGGCATTACCATGTTGACCGCCTTAGTTTCGGCATTTACACAACGTAAAGTAAAACAAAACTTAGCCATGACCGGAGAAATCACCCTTCGTGGAAAAGTATTGCCAGTTGGCGGCATTAAAGAGAAAATCTTAGCGGCAAAACGTGCTAACATCAAAGAAATCATTCTGTGTAAATCTAATCGTAAGGATATTTTAGAAATCAAAGAAGATTACATTAAAGATTTGAAATTCCACTATGTGACGGAAATGCAAGAAGTGATTAACTTAGCTTTAACAAAAGACAAGGTTAAAAACCCAATTGATTTAACGATAAAAACAAAACCTAGTACCGATAAATAGATGTACAAAAAACTCGTTCTGGCCACTCTTGCCATCTTTGCTATTGTTTATGGTTCTTATGCACAAGAGTATAAGAACGAGTTTGGTTTTAAAAGTGATAACGATGCCTATTTGTGGTATGGGCAAGATAGGTACTACACCAATGGTTTGTTTGTCTATTTCAGAAGGGCATTAGATCAACAAAAAATAAAAGGAAACCTAGAAAAAGCTACTTACGAAATTTCTGCAGGCCAAAAAATGTTCAACCCTATTTCTGGTTACCGCCCAGACCCAGCTACCCACGACAGACCTTTTGCAGCGTATTTATATGGAGGGGTACAAGCCAGCATATTTTACAAAAACGAAAGTCTTTTAAAAGTTGGTGTAAATTTGGGTACTGTGGGGCCAGGCGCTTTGGGCGAAGAAGCACAAGATTTGCTGCATAGCATTGTAGGTTTCTATGAGGTACAAGGGTGGAATTATCAAATTACTAACGATTTTGCGGCAAATGCGAATGCCCAATATGCAAAACTTTTGCACCGCAGTAGCGATAAAGTGGTAGATTTTACACTAGACACCTACGCAAACGTGGGAACGACTTATAACGGTGCAGGACTAGGTGTTGTTTTTAGGGCTGGAGATATTAACCAACTCTTTAATTCTTCTCATTACAATGCTGCGATTAGCAATAAGAATAAAACCGAGAAACTGAAAAAGAAGGAATTTTACTTCTACGCAAAACCTCAGTTAAACTATGTGGCTTACGATGCTACAGTTCAAGGGAGTTTATTTAATGAAAATAGCCCCGTTACTTTCGACGTAAAACCTTTGGTATTTTCTCAAACGCTAGGTTTTAATTATAGCTCGCCCCGTTTTACCATAGATTACAGTGTGATTTTCTTAACAAAAGAAATTAGAAGTACGGCGAAAGCGCATCAGTACGGAAGCATATCGATGTATTATCGTTTCAATTAAATCGTAATGAAAAATACAATTGGGAAAAAGCTTTTTTATGTAGTTTGTATTTTTATTATTGCGATAGGTGCCTACAACATCTGGCCGGAGCACAAATTAGCGGCTGATGCTAAAATCGACTTTCTTTTGGTGGAAAAATCAATGCGAACAATGAAGGCCTATAGCGGTACTCAACTTCTAAAAACGTACAAAATTTCATTGGGAGAAAATCCAACTGGACATAAAGTGTTTGAAGGCGACGAAAAAACGCCGGAAGGCATATATGCCATTAACGATAGAAATCCACATAGTGGCTACCACAAAAACTTAGGCGTTTCTTATCCAAATGTTACTGATAGAGAAAAAGCAAAAACAATCGGAAAATCACCGGGTGGTGATATAAAAATCCACGGTCTAAGAAACGGAGCTTTTCGGATGATTAACAAGCTACATCGCTTAACCGATTGGACCAATGGTTGTATTGCCGTAACCAACTCGGAAATTGATGAACTTTATAAAGCGGTAGTACCTAATGCCAAGATAGAGATTAGGCCATAGTCTCCTCACTCCGTCATTTCGACGAAGAATGAGGAGAAATCTAACGACTAGCCGGGCAGGCAAACTGTGAGATCTCTCTTTCCTATGGTCATCGAGATGACGACTTAATTAATGTTTGTGCTGCTTTAAATCGCTTATTAATCAAAGCTAGGCTTTCTTCTACCCTCTTTCTTTTGTGCAGTAACCGCCTTATTAGCTAGCCTTTTCTCCTTTACAGCCTTAGGCACCTTACTTGGCTTCCTAGTTTTTTGCACCTCCAAACCAGCTTTCAAAATAGCAATCAATTTCATGACTGTTCTTTGCTTATTTAAGAGCTGACTTCTATCTTCCTGCGAAACGATATGGAGCAAACCTTCGGTATCTAACCTCGAAGCGAGCTTGGCTTTCAACCGAGTCTTCTCCTCTTCAGTAAAGAAGTACGCATCATCAATATTAAATATCAGTTCTACTTTAGACGAAACTTTATTTACGTTTTGTCCGCCTTTACCTCCGCTTCTGGAGGTTTTAAAGCTAACCACTTTTAAAATATCCGATTGATCTGGAAACATGCCACAAATGTAGTTTTAATTTCATTAACTAGCCCAAACTGTGTTATCTTTGCCGAGGTATGAGAAAAAATATAGTGGTAGCGATAGATGGCTATTCGTCTTGCGGAAAAAGCACTTTGGCGAAAGCTTTAGCAAAAAAATTGGGCTTTATTTACATTGACAGTGGTGCCATGTACAGAGCAATTACCTTATATTTTTTGCGCAACAACGTTGATTTAGAAAATCATGATGCCATTGTAGATGCTTTGCAACACATCGAATTGAATTTCCACGCTAAAGATTACGAATCGCACATTACTTTAAATGGTGAAGAAGTTTCTGATGAGATTAGGCTAATGCCAGTTTCTGAAGCCGTAAGCCCAGTTTCGGCCATTAAAGAAGTGCGTACAGAAATGGTAAAACAACAACAACGCATGGGCAAGTCTAAAAACATTGTGATGGACGGCCGCGACATTGGCACGGCCGTATTTCCGGATGCACAGGTAAAATTTTTCATGACTGCCGATCCAAAAATTAGGGCCGAACGGAGGTTTAAAGAAATGCAAGCCAAGGGCGATGACAGTATCACTTTAGAAGAAGTATTCGAAAACCTGGCTCATCGCGACTATGCCGACACTACCAGGGAAGAAAGTCCACTTACGCGAGCCGAAGACGCTATTATTTTAGACAATACCGACATTACCGAAGCGGAACAATTGACGTTCGCCCTAGAAAAAGTCCAACCATTTTTAACTACCTAAAACCGATGAAGAAGCTTAACTTAAAAATCCTTTCGATCATTGTATTAAGCTTCATCAACCTCACAACTATTTGTGCTAGACAGCACAATCTCTCTTCCATCCCAGATCCTAAAAAACACGGCCAAGACCATTTTGTAAGTAACCCAGATGAGATATTACATAATGTCTCTGGTTTAGATGATGCACTTGCTGAACTAGAAAAACAAACAAAAGTTGAGTTTGCGGTGGTGGTGGTTAATAATTTCGACGAAAACCAAGAAGATTTTGAGTTTGCCAAAGCACTGTTTGATAAATGGAAAATTGGTAAGGCAGGCAGTAACAACGGACTTTTACTGCTCATCGCAAAAGATAGGCGAAAATACCGCTTCATAAGTGGGGATGGTGTGGAAGGATTGCTGCCAGACATTGTACTCAAACAAATTGGAGAGCGGCAACTTGTTCCAGCATTTAGAGAAAACCAATACGACGAGGGTATTTTACAAGCCATTGACGCCATTAAAGATATATTAACAAACACAAACGCCAATGCAGAAATACAGAGTTTAATTAGAAAAGAGAAACAAAAGAGTTTCGATTGGCAGTTTCCTTTAGGAGTTTCGGCAGTAATTATCTTTCTGTTTATTTTCATATTTAGGGTAGTTAATAAACAAGCCAAAAAAAACACAGCATTGGTTGAGCAAACAAAAGAAGCAGCTAAACCGAACCTAAGCAAACGCAAAACTGGCAAAAAACAGCCCATTAAAATAACTACAGATAAAAACGGTTACGACAAAGTATTAGTTAACGGTTGTGTGGGCACGTTCTTCTTTGTATTTATTACGGTTTTCATCTTTGTATTTGCTGGCGGGTTTGGTTTTTTCGAGAACTTTAAAATTTCTTACATCCCATATATCTTATATGTGATATTAGCCATTGCGCTCTTCTTTCGCTATTATGCCTATGTTGGCAATTTACGGAGATCACACTTTGATGATGAAAACTTCTTAGATACGGTAAAAAGTTTTCATGCCAAGTATTGGTGGCTGATTGTTTTTTCCCCAATTATTATTATCCCTTTAATTATTCATGCAGTAAAAAAGGCAAAAACTGCCGAACGTTTCAAACCTGTTTTAGATAGTAGAAACATGGAAATGAACCGCATAGATAGAGATATCAACCTAGAGGGCGAACCTTTTTTAAGCAAAGGACAACGAAAAGAAGAATTGATCAAAGCTTACGATTATGATATTTGGCAAAGTGCAGATGAAAAAGAACATACCATAAAAGTTTGGCCCGCCGAAGAGTATGACAGTTTTGTAGAATGTCCCAAATGTAAATTCAGAACTTATCAACTTAACAAACAAGAAACCACCAAATCTCCTAGTTACACCAATACAGGCACAGCAAAACTAACCAACACCTGTCGTTTTTGTAACCATGTTGAGTTTATAAAATGGGTTACTTTAGCGCAACTCGTAAGGTCAAATTCATCATCAAGCGGCTCTTCTTCTGGCGGCAGTTCGTCAAGCAGCGGTAGCTGGGGCGGTGGCAGCAGTAGTGGCGGCGGTGCGGGTGGTAGTTGGTAAATCTACTTTAGCTATTTGAAGTGCCATCCTTATCGCTTATCTTCGAGAATTAACCCATTCATAGCAAATGAGCAGATACAACATTTTAGTAGCCACCATTATATTGTTTAGCGGTTTAAATTCTCATGCCCAAAAAGGTTGGATTAACCTTTTTAATGGAAAAGACTTAATAGATTGGAACATTAAAATTGCAAAGCACAATTATAATGACAACTATGGTAACACTTTTTATGTAGAGAATGGCTTAATGAAAGTAAAATACGATGGCTACGAAAACTTTGACAAACAATACGGCCATATTTTTTACAAAAAACCTTACTCTTATTACCTTTTGAAGATAGAATATCGTTTTGTTGGCGAGCAGGCTAAAGGCGGCGAAGGCTGGGCCTGGAGAAATAGCGGTGCCATGTTACACTGCCAAGATCCGGCTACTATGCTAAAAGACCAAAATTTCCCTATTTCTGTAGAAGGACAATTGCTTGGTGGCAATGGCAAAGACGAACGCCCAACGGGAAATGTTTGCACCCCGGGAACTACGATAGAAATCAAGGATAATCTTTTTACGCCGCATTGCTTAAACAGCACTTCTAAAACTTATCACGGCGATCAATGGGTAACTGCTGAATTTTTGGTTTTAGGCGATTCGGTGATTAAACACATTATTAACGGCGATACCGTACTAACCTATACCAAACCCAAAATTGGCGGCGGCGATGTGGCCAACTTCGACCCGAAAGTAAAAGAAGATGGCAAAGCTTTAACTGGCGGATATATTTCTTTACAAAGTGAAAGCCACCCAATTGAGTTTAGAACAGTAAAACTTTTTGATTTGCAACCTTATGCGAAAGATGAAAAGAAATTAGGGAAGGTTTTGAAAAGTTTAGGGAAGGAGTAATTATGACATATAGCATTATAAAACGTCTGAAGGAAAAATATAGAGACAATTATAAAACAGAAAGTTTAAATTCTGCCATTTTAGAACTTTACGATGTGATTTTATCTCACGAGAATACAGATAGTGAGTATTGGACAGGAGGATATGCTTCTAACGATGTAATTAATATAATTGAAAGACGATTTACAAATAAAGAACGGATTGAATTAAATGTAGATTTAGAAAACTGGACACCAAACCAATTAGAATTATTTACACAAGCGATATTAAGACGAGATTATTATAGTGAAATAGAGATTTTCAATTTAACAAAATCTATGAACCACTTAGAGCTCATCTTAAAATTAATTGAAATTGAAAAGAAAATAACTAAAAAAATAAGCAGGTCTTATGACGAAATAAGTTACCACATTTTAGAAGGAATTGATTTCATTAACTACCATTTCAAAATACTCATCAAATCCGACATCAACAATTTTTCAAAAATAAAAAAAATTGTTGAGTTGTTAAAAATTGATCAGAGGGAAGATGACGAGTCCATTAAACTAATAGAAAAAATTAAATCTTATGAAGAAAAGCAAACTCTGTAAACTTTGTCAATCTTAACTAGGAGGTTTTTATATTAAGATTGACAAAGTTAATGTACTATTCTTAGCATTCTTTGTGAATACTTTGCATTAAAATTAACCGCAAAGAAAGACAAGAGCTACGCAAAGGTCGCAGAGTAAGTTTATTACACAGACCTTAGTTAATTAAACCCGATAAAAGCGAAAATACTTTTTGTTGCGTCATTTCGACGAGGAACGAGGAGAAATCTGAAAGTTAATAGCACAGATGTAACAGATTTCTCTCTGCGTTCGAAAGGACGGCTAGAGGAATACAAAAAGATTACAGCGGTTAGCGGGACAACATTTGCCATGTTTCACTAACATTCATTTCTAAAAACTAAATTTTCTTATTTTAAATAAATAGTTTACGCTTTAAGATTCCCGCCTACGCGGGAATGACGTAGTGCCTAAGTCTAAGACAATGCTGAAACGAGGATCCCAAGAAAACGCTAAACCAAAATTCAACCCATTAAATATCAGCAACATTTATTTAAAAATATTTTGTTTTTTTAATATTATCCGTACCTTTGCCGTCCCCAAACAGGGGAAAAAGGAGATAATTAATTAATGGCAAAAAAACAAGTTGCAGAAAAAGAACTAGAGGCTAAAACAGCCGAACTACAAGGTGCAGACGCCCGTTTGAACCAAAAGGAAACTATTGAATCAGAAGCTGATTCAGTATCGATCGAACAGATCAAATCACAATTAGCAACCCCATCAGCAGATTTTGACTGGGATGCAGACGACAAAGTGTTTGGTAACTACAATGACGAAGACCGTAAAAAGTTTGAAGCTATGTATACTGATACTTTTAACCAAATCACTCAAGGTGAGATCATTTCTGGTACAGTAGTATCAATTAACAACAAAGACGTAGTATTAAACGTAGGTTTCAAATCTGACGGTTTAGTATCTGCTTCTGAGTTCCGTGATCTTCCTGATTTGAAAATTGGCGATTCAGTTGACGTGTTTGTAGAAGCACCTGAAGATGCAAATGGCCAGTTAATTTTATCTCGCAAGAGAGCAAAAACTCAACGTTCTTGGGAAACTATCAACGCTGCGCTTGACAATGACACGATCATCAACGGTTTCGTTAAGAGCCGTACTAAAGGTGGTTTAATTGTTGACATTATGGGTGTTGAGGCGTTCTTGCCAGGTTCTCAAATCGACATTAAACCAATCCGTGATTACGATGTTTATGTTGGTAAAACAATGGAATTCAAAGTGGTTAAAATTAACCATGAATTCAAAAACGTTGTTGTATCACACAAAGTATTGATCGAGGACGATTTAGAGTCGCAAAAAGTTGAAATCGTTTCTAAATTAGAAAAAGGACAAGTACTAGAAGGTACGGTTAAAAATATCACTGATTTCGGTGTATTCATCGATCTTGGTGGCGTAGATGGTTTATTACACATCACTGATATTTCTTGGGGTCGTATCGAGCATCCAAAAGAGGTATTGGCTTTAGATCAAAAAATCAACGTAGTTGTTTTAGATTTTGATGATGAGAAAAAACGTATCGCATTAGGTTTAAAACAATTAACTGCTCACCCTTGGGAGAATTTAGATACAGCTATCCAAGTTGGTTCTAAAGTAAAAGGTAAAATCGTAACTGTTGCAGATTACGGTGCTTTCTTAGAAATCATCCCAGGTGTTGAAGGTTTAATCCACGTTTCAGAAATGAGCTGGTCACAAAACTTACGTTCTCCACAAGAGTTCTTAAAAGTTGGTGACGAAATCGAAGCTGAAGTATTAACTTTAGACAGAGATGAGCGCAAAATGAGCTTGGGTATCAAACAATTAACTCAAGATCCTTGGGGAGCTGTTGCAGAAAGATATCCAGTGGGCAGCAAACACCAAGCAGTAGTTAAAAACATGACTAACTTTGGTGTATTTGTTGAGATTGAAGAAGGAATTGATGGTTTGATCCACATTTCTGATCTTTCTTGGAGCAAAAAAGTTAACCACCCTAACGAGTTTACCAAAGTTGGTGATACTTTAGATGTAGTTGTGTTAGAGCTTGATGTTGACAACCGCAAATTATCTTTAGGTCACAAACAATTGGAAGAAAACCCTTGGGATACTTTCGAAACGATCTTTACTTTAGATTCTATTCACCAAGGTACGGTAATTAAAGTAACTGATAAAGGTGCTGTAATTGCGTTACCATACGGAGTTGAAGGTTTTGTACCAACAAAACACATGGCTAAAGAAGATGGTTCTGTATTAAAAGCAGAGGAAGTTGCTGATTTCAAAATCATCGAGTTTAACAAAGATGCTAAACGTATCGTAGTTTCTCACGCTCGTATTTGGGAAGAAGCTAAAGCTGAAGTTGTTGCAGAAGAAAGAGCAACTAAGAAAAAAGACGCTAAAGCGGCTAGCTCAGCAGTTAAAAAAGTGAAAGATTCAGTAGAGAAATCAACATTGGGAGATCTTGATGTGTTGGCTCAATTGAAATCACAAATGGAAGGCGAAGAGAAGAAAAACAAAGGTTAATTCTCTAACCAACTAATAAATTTTAAATCCCGGTAGCGTAAGTTATCGGGATTTTTTGTTTATATACGCTGTAAATGCAAACGAGATTTTTCATCGAAGCCCAAAACTTATATTTAATTAAATGCCTTATATGGTTCAAATAATTCGAAAATGAAAGCAAGCACTCATCGGTAACTCCTGCCCTGCTTTCGCTCATAGTCCTCATTTCGTTGCACTACATTCCGGGCTAATCCGCTCAATCAGGTTTATTTAACAACACAATGTATCTCTTCGCAACTCAACCTTCCCAAATTTCTAAAAACCGGAAGACTAACGCTACCGCAAAAAGCCGCATAAAAACTCAAAAACAATCAATAATAATTGTATACTTTCAAATAAATGCTATTTTTGAGTTATGAAGAAATTTGTATTCACTAGTTTAATCTGTAGCATCACATGGCTCGCCGCTGCGCAAATCAATATTATTCCAAAACCTGCTAGACTTACCATGGCTCAGCAAGGCAAAGGATTTAACATTAACACGCAAACCAGAATTGTTATCGAAAACGACTCATTGAAAAATGCGGCTGTTTTCTTCAATAACTACCTAGAAAAATATTACCAGCTAAAACTTAGTATTACCTCTGTCAAACCAACTGAAAATTTTATCTCCTTAGCTAGCAATGTAGCCGTTAGCACTTTTAAAGATGCTTACACATTTAGTTCAAGACAAAAAAACATATCCATTGTAGGAACTTCTGGTGCTGCCATTTTTTATGGTGTACAATCTTTAATTCAGTTGCTTCCAACGCAAAAAAATACAACACTAAACATACCTGAAGTTACCATTACCGATTATCCCCGTTTCGATTACCGCGGTATGCACCTAGATGTAAGCCGTCATTTCTTCGATGTTGCTTTCATTAAACAGTATATCGATTATTTGGCACTTCATAAAATGAACTACTTCCATTGGCACTTAACCGATGACCACGGCTGGAGAATTGAAATCAAAAAATATCCAAAACTAACCGAAATTGGTGCTTGGCGAAATGGCAGCATTGTGGGCTTATGGCCAGGAAAAGGAAATGAAAACATCAAATATCAGGTTCTACCAAATGACGTGAAAATAACGCCTGCAAATGCGGTAATTAAAACAGATGGTGTTAGACATGGCGGGTTCTACACGCAAGACGAAGTTAGAGAAGTAATTAAATACGCTGCCGACAGATACATTACCGTTATCCCAGAAATTGAAATGCCAGCACATAGCATGTCGGCTTTGGCAGCTTATCCAGAGTTTGGCACCGACCCAAAAAGCGGCTATAAAGTAGCAGAAACCTGGGGCATGATGAACAAATACAACAATGTTTTTCAACCCTCAGAAAAAACTTTTGACTTTTTAGAAGATGTATTGACAGAAGTAATGGCTTTATTTCCGTCGCAGTACATTCACATTGGTGGTGATGAGGCTTCAAAAATTTGGTGGCGAAAATCTGCCGAAACGCAGAAAATTATGAAAGAAAAAGGCATCAAAGATGAGGTTGCCCTGCAAAGTTATTTCATTCATCACATTGAGAAATTTGTAAACAGCAAAGGTAAAACCATTATTGGCTGGGATGAAATTTTAGACGGCGGTTTAGCACCCAATGCGATTGTAATGAGTTGGCGTGGAGAAAAGGGGGGAATAGCCGCAGCAAAAGTGAACCAAAAGGTGATCATGTCGCCCGAAGAAAAACTATACCTTAACCATAAACAATTTATGAAGGATGATAGCTTGGCCGCTAACAAATTTCTGCCTTTAGAAACGGTTTATAACTACGAACCTGTACCTGCCGAATTAAATACAGCGCAAGCAAAATACATTTGGGGTGCACAGGGTAATTTATGGTCGGAGTACATTGCCAACCCTGCTAAAGTGCAATATATGCTTTTTCCAAGAATGGATGCCTTAAGCGAAATACAATGGTCGCAAAAAGAGCAAAAGAGCTATCCAGATTTTATTAACAGGCTTAAAACACAGTTTAAACGCTACGATTTGATGGGAATTACTTATAGCAAAAGGTATTTAACTCCATAATTTTTTTCAGCCACAGTAACTGTTTCGAATATTCGGAATAAACCAACACAATTCCGATAAATACATCATTTCAAAAACTATGGTTTATCTGTGCATTTGTGGTTAATATTAAAATGCCCTCTTTAAAATTTTATTATAGAATACGATAGAAAAAGTCAATATTTGGACTACAAATCAGAATAAATATGCTTCGCAAAATTATAGCAGTTTTAGTTACCTTAATCACTTTATGGGCTATTAAAGAAACGGTAGTTATTTTTACCACAGCAGATGCAGATATTGCGAAAAATAGCGCATTCCTTAAATTAGCGAGTTTAAGCATTACCATTCCGCTAGCTATTGCCAGCTTATTGTTATGGCGCCCAAAACAAAAAGAAGAAAGCAATGAACAGTGATAAAGATTTCCTAAAGCAACTGGCTTCGCAACTGAGCTGCCCAAAAAATACCGAGGGCATTGAAGTGGCCAATATGATGCATGATAGCAACATTGGTATGACCCAAAAAACCATTGCAGCTTTAAACATCAGCAATGGCGATTTGATTTTGGAATTAGGCCATGGAAATTGCAAACACCTCCCAGAAATACTCAACAGCGCCAAAGATATTTCCTATTATGGTTTGGAAATTTCTGAGTTGATGCAAAAACAGGCTACCGAAAACAACATTGCTGCCACCCAAGGCAACAAAGCTTCTTTCCATTTGTACGACGGGCAAAAAATCCCTTTTTCGGAGAATACTTTCCATAAAATTTTAACGGTAAACACCATTTACTTTTGGGAAGATGCCGATGCTTTTATTAAAGAAATTTATCGTGTGCTAAAACCCGGTGGCTATTTTGCCATTGGCTTTGCAGATAACGATTTTATGGAAAGCCTGCCTTTTACAGCCTATGGTTTCGACTTATATAGCAAAGAAATGGTTTACAACTTGGCAGAAGTAGCAGGCTTTAAAATCAAAGACATCTCATCATTCACAGAAAAAATCAAGAGCAAAACAGGCGACGAAGTTGAAAGACTGTTCTACGTTGCCGTTGCCGAAAAATAATTACAAATGTACCTGTAGTACCAAGTTGATTACTATTTAGTGCAATTGCGCCGTAGTTTGTTACGTCCTAAAATTCAATACAACTATCTGGACGTTGTTGATTTCGAATCGTATACTAAATTTAACTAAGCGAATTTCCCAAAAAACCCTACGCTTATAAATTGCGTTTCTAAAATACTTACAAATATGCTTTACTTTACAAAGCTAGCATGAATTTTGTACCTGCTAAACAAAATTAAATTAACCCTTTCTATTCATCTATTTTTGGAACTTAGTAAATGGCAAAAGAAATAAAGGCTATCAAATGCCCCAATTGCGGCAGTGTAAATAAAATTGAGCTTAAACCCGATTTTTACAAATGCACCAGCTGCCAAACAGAATATTTTTTAGATGACAATGACGTAAATATTAACTACAACCATAATTACAATCACAATAATCCATTAAACACTAATCAGAAAGCCATAAAGGTTATTGCTATTGTTGTAGGATCAATATTTCTGGTTGTTTTGCTAATTAATATTCTAACTTCAATTTTTAGTAGTAAACGAAGTAGCAATAATTATTCGGCTTACAGTGGTGCTACAACCAGAGAAGAAGACCAAGGATATTATACCAGCAGGTATTCTCATATATCATTCTTGCAAAAATCTGGACAACCAGTCATTGTTATCCTCGAAAACAGACGTTATAAATCAAACATAAACGAGCAAAAAGATGGAACTTATTTGACCTTTTACAATCCTCTTAAAAAAGAATTGATAAAAGCAGAAAAGATAAGCGACAAATCATTATCATCCGCAGATTTTAAATTTAAGCTATTTTCTGATGGTAACATTTACATGGTAAAAGATAAAGCATCGCTCTTAAAATTAGATACAGAAAATTTAAAAACAGAGGATGTGGGTAAGAAATTTTTCGAAGCTAATAACGAATTGCAAATTGGCGTAGCAACCATGGAGTTTGTATATAACGATTACGGCGATGGTTTGATAATATTAACCAACGATGGCAAAAAAAGATATTACTACCCCCTTATTCAGAAACTATATACCGAAGCAGAATATTATAAAGCAAACAACGGTTTCGATACGCTTTTACCCAATGCAAAAGATAAAACCATCTATTTCTTTACCTCAGAAAGTTCAGATTATCCAGACGAAAAACTTCAGCTAATTCAGCTTACCTATAAAGACAATGGCGGTGGGCCAAAAGACATTACCGACCGCTTAAATTGGAGTAAAGATTATGGAGGTTCGGGAATATTTACAGATAGAGATCCTTACCGAAAAGTATTACTGGGAAAATGGGAAAAAGAACGTGGCAGGGTTTTAAACTGGAAAGATATAACTCCCGGCAGACTATACTTTGCCCCTACTGTACTACTTGGCGAAGGCGAAGATTTAGTAATTCAAGTTAGAGCAGATGCAAATACCAAAAGCCCTTTTAAGATTCAAAAAATAAATAAAGATAATGGAGCTTTAGAATGGACTGCTTCTTTACCGGAAGGAGCAAATGTAGAGACATTAATAAAATACAAAGATGGCTTTACGGGAGTAAACGATAGAAATGAAATCATTGTATTAGACAATAAAGGAAATATCACTAGCAACTATAAATTAGACTAACATGGGATTAGGAAACTTTTTTAAAAAGCAATTATCTCAGGTAATTGAATGGAACAACCAAAATACCGGATTACTGGTTTACAAATTTCCATCAAGTAACGATGAGATTAAAAATTCGAGTAAATTGATTGTTGCCCCAGGCCAAGGTGTAATATTGGTTTACGAAGGTAAAGTTGCAGACCATATTGTAGGCAATGGAACTTACGATATCGAATCGGATAACCACCCGTTTATTACTACACTTTTGAAGCTACGAACCAACTTTGAAAGTGAACACAAACTGAGAATTTACTTTTACAGAACTGCAGATAACGTAAATTTAGGCTGGGGAACAGCGCAGGCCATTAAGTACATGGATCCTATTTACAAAATACCTGTAGAACTTGGTGCTAATGGTAGTTTCTCGTTTAAAATAAGTAATCCTTTGTTTTTATTCGAAGGTATTATTGGCTCTAAAGACCATTACAGTGTAGAAGAAGCTAAGCAATTGCTGCAAAATCGCTTTCCGCAGGCCATCTCTTCTACTTTGGCAAAAAGTATGGTTTCGTATCAAGAAATCGATTCTCAACTTCCAGTTTTGTCTACAAACATTAAAGAAAGCTTAAATACAGAAGCACAAAATTTAGGCTTGGCATTAACCGATTTTAAAGTAAACGGAACTATTTTTGACGAAGGCACCAAAGCTAGAATTGCAAAGATTGCCGACATCACTACAGATACTTTTGCTGCAAAAGAAGGTGGCTTAACTTATGTAGAGCTCGAAAAACTAAAAGCACTAAGAGATGCTGCCCGCAACGAAGGCGGACTTGCAGGCGCTGGTTTACAGTTGGGCGTTGGTATGGAGTTAGGAAAAACTTTTAATGATGCCAAAGAAGAGCAGTTAAATGCAGAAAACACAGATGTAGTAGCCAAATTAAAGCAGCTTAAACTATTACTTACCGAAGGCATAATTACCCAAGAAGAGTTTGACAACAAGAAAAAAGAATGGTTAGATAAATTTTAATTTACAGTTATGAAAAAGATTATCGGCTTCATCATTTTATTATTAAGCCTAGCATTTATCGGAATAATTATTCTTAGAGTTTGGGGCATTACTATTGTAAGTGTAGATAACGTTTTAAGAAGCGGTTACATTTTACTTTTACTAGGTGTTTTAATTGTTGTATTAATTTTAATATATGGTGCTTTTCTTAAAAGCGACGGAAGTAAATACGACAAAAATATTGGTAATAATGCGCATCCAAAGCTATAGTTTAACCCAAAAACCTACTTTTTAATTCTGGCGTGGGCACCCAGCAGCTTTCTTGTTTGCCAAACCATTTGTAACGGTTGCGTGCTATAAATTTATAAACTGCATTTCTTATAAAAGGTGGTACAACAATAAACACGTATAATAACGGCCATAAACCATTCAGCTTTTTGGCAACCCGCAAAGCTGCTGTAGATTGCTCGTAAACTTTACCGTTTTCTAAAAGCACAAAACTATCACCATGACTTACCTTCAAATCAAAATTAACTAGTGTTCTCGCCGCAAATTCGCTTTGTAGTGCGGCAAATTTAAAATAGCTTTTTCGATCATGCGCTATCACAAATTGTACAGCGCCATTACACAGGTTGCATACGCCATCAAAAAATATCACCGCTTTTTCAGTCATTTAATGCAAGTTAGTGAATCAAAGTTAACTAGGTATTATTCAAAAGAAGTGATTAATTTTCTTTCTTCTATTTTTTATTTTCAACTTTGGGATAAACAGTTATAACGAAAAAATAAAAGGAAAGCTAAAAACAACATGGATAAGAGATATACTTACGTTAATGGAGAGATAGTTTTAGAAAGCGAGGCGAAGCTTTTGGTAACGGATTTAGCAGTACAACGAGGTTATGGTATTTTTGATTTTCTAAAATTGGTAAATGGCAAACCTATTTTTATTGAAGATTATTTTAACAGATTTTACAATTCGGCAAAAGAGATGAACCTCAACATAGGTTTAGACCGCAGCCAATTACATCAAGCAATTCAGTCGTTGTTAGCTAAAAACAACATGCCAAATTCTAGCTTAAAAATTATTCTAACAGGTGGGTATTCAGAGGATGGATATCAAATTGCAGAGCCCAACTTAGTGATTGTTCAAGCACCTTTTAAATACGATTATTCTAGCTTTGAGAGAGGTTTAACCTTATTATCTCACAACTATCAGCGCCAGTTGGCTACGGTTAAAACAATTGATTACCTGCAAGCTATACGTTTACAGCCGCAACTCAAACAAAAACAAATTGATGACCTACTGTACCACCACAACGGCGAAGTTAGAGAATGCCCTAGAGCGAACATCTTTATAGTGAAGGGCAATGAAATTTTAACACCAAAAACTAACATTTTACGCGGTATAACCAGAAGTAAAATTTTAATTACCAAAATTGAAGGATACACCATCAAAGAACAAGATTTTGAATTAGCAGACATAGCCAATGCTGATGAAGCCTTTATAACAAGCTCTACCAAAAATATTTTACCTGTTCTTAGTTTAGATGGAAAATCAATTGGCGATGGTACTCCAGGTAAAATAACAGCTACACTTAGTCAAAGCTTCTTAAAGATGATACAAGACTATTAACCTAATTACATTACTTTAACTACTCGATCAACTTCGTAGATTTTATTGTTCAAAATAGCAATACAACGAAATTTTAATCCCCAAATAAATCCAATGCAAAAAATATTTGTTTAGCTAATACAAATCTATACCTTAGTTTCGTTAAAATTCTTTAGGCGTTACACCCTTAAAATACTCAAAATGAAGCTATCAAGATTTAACTAGTTAGCGAAGATAGCTTCTACATGAATCAAAAACCAATATATTCGATATGAAAATAACAGTAGTAGGTGCTGGTGCCGTTGGTGCCACTTGTGCAGATAACATTGCACGCAAAGAATTAGCAGAAGAACTCGTATTATTAGATATTAAAGAAGGTTTTGCCGAAGGTAAAGCCATAGACATGATGCAAACCGCAACATTGCTAGGTTTCGATACCAAAATTAAAGGAGTTACCAATGACTATAGCCAAACAGCTGGTTCGGCTGTAGCGGTAATTACTTCAGGCTTACCTCGTAAACCCGGGATGACCCGCGAAGAGTTGATAGGCATTAATGCAGGCATTGTAAAGGGCGTGGCAGAAAATATCCTTAAATATTCTCCAGATGCAATTATCATCGTAATTAGCAATCCAATGGACACCATGACCTATTTGGCATTGAAATCATTTGGCTTACCTAAAAACCGTATCATTGGTATGGGCGGTACGTTAGATAGCGCTCGTTTCAAATATTATCTAAGCGTTGCCCTAAATTGCAACCCTAGCGATTTACAAGGGTTTGTAATTGGTGGTCATGGCGATACTACCATGATACCTTTAACAAGATTTGCAACCTACCAAAGCCTACCCGTTACCGATGTGTTAGATGAAGCTACGTTAGAAAAAGTGGCTGCAGATACCATGGTGGGTGGCGCTACACTTACTGGTTTGCTTGGCACTTCTGCATGGTATGCTCCAGGCGCTGCTGGTGCCGCATTGGTTGAAGCCATAGTACGTGATGAGAAAAAACTATTTACCTGTTGTGTTGCACTTGAGGGCGAGTACGGACAACAAGATATTTGCTTAGGCGTGCCAGTAATTATTGGAAAAAATGGTTGGGAAAAAATCATCGACTACAAACTGAACGAAAAAGAACAAGCTGCTTTTAACAAAAGCGCTGATGCGGTGCGCAACATGAACAGCGTGTTGACAGAAATGAAATTAGTTTAATTGGGTTAACTGAGTGATCCCGATAGCTATCGGGAGGTTAACTGTTTAAATCGTTTTCTATTAACAAATAAACGATTAACCTATTAAAATGAGAACAATTACAGTTCCCTTAATTTTGGTGAACTTACAAGACAACGGTTTCCACATTTTGGTGGAAATTGTTGTTTTTGGACAACAACTTTTTGCCGTGGTTGATACTGGCGCTTCTCGCTCGGTTTTTGATAAATCTTTATTAGAAAAACATGTGGAAGGTTTACAAGAAAACGAAGAACAACAAGCCGCAACCATTTTTAGCAGCGCTACAACCTTGGTGGGCACCATTCCCCTACTACAAATTGGCAAACTAAAATTACCTAATTACGAAACTGTAGCTATTGATCTGCAAAGCGTTTCTGATACTTACATCCAAATGGGCCAACCATCTATTGCTGGTATTATTGGCGGCGATATTTTAACCCAGTTTAATTCTAAGATAGATTATAAAAGGCAGGTATTGAGGTTTTATATCGACACGACAGATGCGATTAAACTAGAATTATCTTCTTTTAAAAATGAACAGCGGCTAGACAATTCAATTAAAAAATTATCATAGAATGTTAACAAAAATTAAAATCACGTTGTTTTCATTATTTATTAGCTTTTCTTTCTGCTCCTCTCAAGAAATAAAAATCATAGATAAGCCAATTACCTACGACTCTACACGTGTTCGATTATCATTGGAGTATCTAAAAGAACGTCACGGCATCCATCAAAATACCCCAACCATACAACCAAAAATAATTGTATTACATTGGACCGCAGCCAAAACCTTCTCTTCAACGTTCAATGCATTTTACCCAGCCAAACTACCTAACGGAGATAGAAAAGACATTGCAGCGGTAAGCAGTTTAAATACTTCATCGCAATTTTTAATTGATAGAGATGGCACCATTTATCGCCTAATGCCCGAAAATTATTTTGCCCGCCACGTAATTGGATTAAACTATTGCGCCATTGGCGTAGAAAATGTGGGCAGTGCCAATTTCCCTTTAACCGATGCGCAGCTAAAAGCAAACGAAGCGTTAGTTAGGTATTTGAAGAAAAAATATGACATTCAATATTTGATTGGCCACTACGAGTACAGCAAGTTTAAAGATACCCCTCTATGGAAAGAAACCAACCCAAACTACCTTACTGGCAAAAGCGATCCCGGTGCTGATTTCATGAAAAAAATTAGAGAAGACCTAAAAGATCTAGCCCTAAAAGGAGTACCAACCGATTAAATAATCTTGTTAGTTTAATATAAATTTCTTTAACTTTATTTTAACCAAACAAAGCAGTATGAAATTTTTAAAAATCTTTTTGGGGATAATCGTTGTCATTATTGCCATTATTTTAATTGGAAGTTTATTTTTACCAAAAACCTTTTCTGTAAGCAGGTCAGCTAACATTGCCGCATCAGACACAGTGGTTTACAAGAACATTGCCGATTTCGATAATTTCTTGCAATGGAACCCTTGGTCTAAAATGGATCCTAAGGCAAAAGTTGATATTAGTGGAACACCTGAGCAAGTAGCACACAAATACCACTGGACAGGCGAAGAATCAGGAGAAGGCGAAATGACCATTACAAGCGCAACACCTTACCAGCAAATTAAAATGGATTTAAAATTTATTAAACCTTTTGAGAGCTTAGCGAATGTAGCTTTTGATTTAGCAAAAGAAGGCACCTCTACCAAAGTAACTTGGACAATGAGCGGAGAAAATGGCATAATTGGTAAATGGATGTGTTTAGTGATGGGAGGTATGGATAAAATGATAGGGAAAGACTTTGAAGCTGGCTTAAAATCCCTTAAAGAAAAATCGGAACTGCAACAAGAAAACCCTTAGCCAAAACTGCCTCTAATTTTACTAGAGGCTATTAATTTTCGGCAGCAAAAACATATCACTATGTCTGCTGTTAGTTAACGAACAGTAAAAATTACAACAATAAGCAGATAATATTTTTTTATCTGCTTTTTTTTAAACTATTTGCCTCTTGATGAATTTACTACTAGTTGAAGATGAACCGAATGTAGTTTCGGTGGTGGTGCGTGGCCTTTCTGCCGAGGGGTTTACAGTTAGTGTTGCTCCAGATGGTACCACTGGCGAAAAAATGGCATTGGCTAATCACTTCGATCTTATTATTCTAGACATTATGTTGCCAGGCATTAATGGCTTAGAACTATGTAAAATCATCAAGAAAGAAAAACCTAATGTGCCCATTATCATGCTAACCGCTTTGGGCACCACAGAAAATGTCGTTAATGGCTTAGATAACGGTGCAGACGACTACCTCATTAAACCTTTTAAATTTGCGGAATTATCTGCCCGTATCCGTATGTTGTTGCGACGCTACAGCGGCTCTGCAACGCCAGATCATGTCATCAACATTGGTAGCTTACAGATTAACCTTACTGCCAAAAGTGTAAAAAGAAATGGTGTTGAAATTACCCTAACCGCTACAGAATATCGCTTGTTAGAATTTATGGCCAAAAATAAGTCTAAAATTTTATCGAGAATTGATATCTTAGAAAATGTATGGGATATAGATTTTAACTTAGGTACTAACGTGGTAGATGTTTACGTAAATTACCTACGTAAAAAAATAGACAAAAATAGCGATCAAAAACTAATACATACTGCCGTTGGTTTGGGTTATGTACTGAAAGAAACTTAATGCAACTAGCCAAAAAAATAACTTTATTATTTGCCATCTTATCTGCTGTTATCATTTCTTTACTTAGCGGCTTTGTTTGGTACTTCTCTAATGAATTTGCCTTCGAAGATTTTTATAAACGCTTAGAGGCAAGGGTGAATATTGCTGCACAAATTAAATTAGTAAAAGACGCAAACAACGATGCTTATGCCAAAATGCGTGCTCAATATTTAGAAAGGTTACCTTCTGAAAAAGAGTATGTAATTAAGGCCGACACCAATACACATCCAAACATAAAAACAGATGATGCGCTGCCCAAAAGTTTTTTCGATAAAATAAGCGAAGGCAAAACGGCACGTTATCGAAAAGAGAACCACTTTTATGCAGGAAAGTACTTTGACATTTATGATCAAGGTTATATCGTAATTATTGCGGCCAATGATCCTTTTGGCTTTAGGGAGTTAAAAGATTTACAAAAAATTCTAATTGCTGGTTTCTTTTTGTCGGTATTTCTTTCTTTTATAGTAGGCTGGAAATTTTCTAACTACACCCTTGTGCCACTTCGTAACATCATTAAGAGTATGAAGAAGATAAAGGCAGAGAATTTACACTTACGTTTGGATGTAAAAAGTTACGGAGGCGATGAGATGTCTGATCTTGCCCAAACCTTCAACAACATGTTAAACAGGCTAGAAACTGCTTTTGAAACGCAAAATAATTTTATCAGCAATGCTTCGCATGAATTAAGAACCCCCCTAACCATCATTAGTGGCGAAGTAGAATTAGCAACCAGGGCCGAAATGGGTTCAAAAGAACATTTGGCTGCATTAGCAAAAATTAAAAGCGAAGCGGATAGATTAGAACACATCTTAACCAGCTTACTTGGCTTGGCTCAGTCGGGCTTTAACGGAAAAGTGCAGCCCCGAGAATTGGTTAGAATAGACGAACTGCTTTGGGAAATTACAGATGCCGTCATACAGGTTCATCCAGAAAGTAAGATACAACTAGATTTGAATGAGCTACCAGAAGACGAAGCGGCAGTTACATTAAGAGCAAACAAAAACCTCTTAAAGTTGGCGCTTACCAACATTGTAAGCAACGCCTGTAAATATTCTGATTTTAAACCTGTTTCTGTAAAGCTAGAAAGCAACGGCTCTTTACTCTCTATCGCAGTAAACGACCAAGGCATTGGCATACCTCAAAACGACATTCAACACATTTTTGAACCCTTTTTTAGAGCATCCAACACCTCTAACTTTAAAGGTTACGGAGTTGGCTTGCCTTTGTCGTTAAATATTATTAGATTGCACCGTGGCAGCATAGGCATTAAAACCCAAGAAGGCTTTGGCACCGAAATTAAGGTAATGCTGCCGGTCAATATTAAATTCTAATCCCGTTCTAATCTCACTCTTAAACGGCTATAATTTCTTCGCCCTAAACTTGTATTAAATATTTATTTAAACATTTAAACATAAGGGTTATGAAAAGAATATTAGTTCCAACAGATTTTAATGTAGAAAGTACCAAGATTATTGATGCAATTGCATTGCACTCTGGTTTAGAAGAAGTAACTGTTATCTTTTTACACGCTTTCAAACTTTCTGACTCTATTACCGATATGCTAATGTTGAGCAGACGAAGCAGAGACTACGAAAACATCAGTGATGAGTTCAACAATAAAATAGATGCCTACACCCTCAAATACCAAAACAAAGTTAAAGGTATTGGGGTAGAATATTTCTATGGAAGTACTGCTGTTGCTTTCAGAAACTTGCTTGAAGGTTTACAGATAGATTTGATCGTTTACCCGAAGAACTACAACTTCAAGCCTATCAATAAATACAGTATCGATCCAAAATACTTAACCGCTCGTAGTGGTTGCGAAGTTTTAGAACTAGATACGGAAGTAATTGCCAATGAGCAAGAACTTTTCGATACCAAAATCCAATCTACAGGCGTAGAGAAAAAGGTATCAGCTTAATCAATTTTATTTTTAAAAATAAATACCCAAAGCCATGCTATTACGAAAAAACATACCTATTACCTATATTTTTGGGAAAATTAAACAAGAGCTGCTGTTTGTAGTTCTTTATTCTGTGGGTGTAGTTGTACTTTATCAGAATTTTCATGTTACCCGCATTTCTATTCCAATTGCGGTACCAGCTTTATTAGGTACAATTATATCGTTATTGCTTGCTTTTAGATCTAATCAGGCTTACGATAGATGGTGGGAAGCAAGAATTTTATGGGGTGCCATTGTAAACGATTCGAGGTCTTTGGCTAGACAGATCATGTCTTTTGTGGATAGCCCTTACGCTTCGGAAGAAGTTGAGGCATTTAAAAGCAAATTTATTAAAAGACAGATCGCTTGGTGTTATGCTTTGAGCCAATCGCTTAGAGGTTATAGTTCTTCTAAAGGATTAGATAGATATTTAAGCGCCGATGAATTTGCCTATATTAAGAAGCAAAACAATGTGACTATGGCTTTGCTAGAGTTACATGCCATGGATTTAAAAAAAGCGCTACAAGAAGGTTGGATCAACAAGTATCAACAGATTGAGATAGATAAAACTTTAAATGCTTTGTGTAACCACATGGGCGGATGCGAGCGTATCAAGAAAACCATTTTCCCGGTTACTTACAGTAAGTACATCCACATGTCTATCTTTCTGTTTATCATGATGTTGCCATTTGGCCTCATCGAATATTTTGGTTTCATGGAAATTCCTGTAGTGGTTTCTATTTCAGTGTTTTTTCTATTGGTAGAAAAAATGGCCGTGCACCTGCAAGATCCTTTTGAAAGCAAGCCTACAGACACCCCTACCACCACCATTTGCAGAACCATTGAGAAAGATTTATGCCAAATGTTAGCTGACGATAAGCTTTTCGAAGACAAGGCTCACGTAGATATGGCTCCCGTGGGCTCGTACTATATTCTGTAAAACTTTCTAAATATTTGTTTTTGATTACAAACCCTCTATTGCTTAATGCGTAGAGGGTTTAATTGTAAAAACAATTGTAACATAACTCAAGTTATGGATATTACTTATTTATTATCAAAGTATTGAATGCCTTTTCAAGCTTATAAGATTGCTTCGTGCCTCGCAATGACGTTACAAGTTCATAACTCACGTTAATTAACGTATTCTAGGATTATGATAAAAGCAAATTAAATTCAAAATATATTTCCATCAAGCTGCTTTTATATAGTTTTCCACATATTTTTGTTTTCTTTTTACCACGGCGAACATTCTAAGTATGA
>NZ_SSHJ01000017.1 GCF_005925345.1 Pedobacter ureilyticus | reverse complement strand
GAATATCATCGAAAGGGAAACAGAATCGAAAAGCAGCAAACCACAGAAACGAAAACGGGCTGCTTTGGACGACGAGTTTAGAAGCAAACTCATCGCTGGCTAAAATGTTAAAAGCGATTTCCCTGGTCTTTTTGAGCTTAGGCTATCGTCTTTCTAAAAATTGTTTAGATTTGTCTTTCGAAAAAAGAAAAGTAAATACTTCTTGCAGATTTAAAAATATCGCTTTATATTTGCACCTCGATTAAAAACTCTAGTTAAGATATTATATAGTTATGAAAAGAACATTCCAACCTTCGCAAAGAAAGAGAAGAAACAAACATGGCTTCCGCGAAAGAATGGCTACAGCAAATGGCAGAAGAGTTTTAGCTTCTCGCCGTGCAAAAGGAAGAAAAAGATTATCAGTTTCTGACGAGCGTCGTCATAAAGCATAATTTTTGATTGTCCCAAAGGGATGCCTTTGGCACCTGGATCAGTGCATGCTGTAAAGTCTAGGGTTGATAGCAATCAAAAAAATGAATAGATTTTATAAAGAAGAGCGTTTATGTAGCAAGAAGTTGTTAGACTTGCTATTTAAAAAAGGCTCTTCTTTTCTTTTATATCCTTACCGAGCTACCTTTGTTTTTGAAGCTCATCCTTCTAAATTTCCTGCGCAAATAGTTATCAACGTGGCCAAAAAGCGTTATAAACACGCTCACGACCGCAATTTAATTAAGCGTCGTACTCGCGAAGCTTATCGTTTGCAAAAGCATACGGCACTTTATGAGCTTTTACCCAATAATAATCAGCTTTTACTTTTAAGTCTGCAATACGTAGGTAAGGAAATTTATCCGTATACTTTTTTAGAAAAGAGAATGGCTCAGCTGTTTAAGAAGTTGTTAGTACAGATAAGCAATGAAGGTAATTAAGCTTTTATTTTCGTGGCTATTTTTAGGTATCATTAAATTGTACCAGTGGCTGTTATCTCCTCTACTAGGGCCAAGTTGTAGGTATACGCCAACTTGCTCGCAATATGGGGTAGAGGCCATCAAAAAACATGGTCCGTTTAAAGGTGGCTGGCTTACTTTAAAGCGGATCGGTCGCTGTCACCCTTGGGGTGGTCATGGCCACGATCCGGTACCTTAGTTAGGGGTGAGGTATGAGTTGTCAGTCCTTAACAATTAACCGATTAACCAAATTATCAGTTAACCATTATTCAACGTATATTTGTAAGCAATGTCAACAATACTTCAAATAGAAACGGCTACGTCTGTTTGCTCGGTGGCTATCTCGGTAAATGGAAAAACTATCGCAATAAAAGAGGAAAAAGCAGCTAACATTCATGCTTCGAGTTTAACGCTTTTTATAGCAGAAGTGATGGAAATGGCTGCAATTACGTACGCCGCTTTAGACGCTATTGCGGTAAGTAAAGGCCCCGGCTCTTATACGGGTTTGCGTATTGGGGTTTCTACAGCTAAAGGCCTTTGTTTTGCATTAGATAAACCTTTAATCGCGATCAATACCTTAAAGATGATGGCGAATGGTTATTTGTTGCAACATCCTAATTTTGGTGGTTTGCTTTGCCCAATGATAGATGCTCGAAGAATGGAAGTATTTACTGCCGTTTTTGATCATCATTTAAACGAAGTTGAAAATACGCATGCTAAAATTGTTGATGAGAAAAGCTTTGTGTTAGAACTTCAAAATAACTACGTTTCGTTTATTGGTGATGGTGCAGAAAAATGCAATGCCGTAATTGATAGTCCCAATGCCCATTTTCATTTAGAGAATTACAATAGTGCAAGCTTTATGAGTAATTTGGCTTTTGCGGCTTACCAATCTGCTGAGTTTGAAGATGTAGCTTATTTCGAGCCTTTTTATTTAAAGGATTTCGTTTTTACCACACCCAAAAAGAAAGTTTAACTGGGTTTTTACTGCCAACTGTCTACTGTTTTTTCTTTTTAAAGATGCTAAAAATGCGTCCAAAGAAACTTTGACGGTCTTTTCCATCTCCAACACCCGGCATCCAGCTCATGTTCATGGGATGTTCTACAATGTATCCAATTTTAAAAGCCATTCCCAAATATACCGAGCCACGGTTGTAGCCTGTTTCAACGGCCTCATTCTTATTGATGATATCTTTACCGGCATAATACGTTTGTATGATATCATTGGTTCCCAAAAACATTTCAAAATTAGGGGTTTGTATCATGCCTTGTATGCCCAGCCTAAAGTTCTTGTCGGTGTTGTAGCTAGGTACCGCACTAAAAGAAAAAGTGCCCGATTTGAGCGTGTTTACTAGAGCTGCTTCGCCATATTTATTGAAAATGTTTTTAGTTACAATTAAATTAGGCGTAAAAGGGCCAAAGGTTTTTGAGATTAAAAAATCGGCCTTGCCATTAATTGGTGTCACAAAAGCTTTCTTTTCTATATTTTGAGTAGCCATTAAATTTAATTCCCTTTGTAAATGTTTCTCCGAATCAGGGCCCATAATAACTGGAGCTTGTTCAGTAACATCAAAAAAACCGGTATAAGAATTTTTACCCCATCTAATAAAACCTAGGTCTTTAATGTTTGCCATAAAGAAAACACCAGACTTGCTGGTGTAGGTGGTACCTACGGTAATTGCCGCACCTAGATTTTTAAAGGGAAGGGTGTTTTTTAGCTTAAATTCTCCGTTTTCTGGGTAGCTTATTCTGTATTTTGCAGCCATATCTATGTCCATAGTATTAGCCGCTAATGTTACCGAAGATCTATCCGCATAAAACTCGGTGTAGCCCAGGCCGCTAAGTAGGCTAACCTTAGCACCTAAAGCCCAGCGCTTAGTGTAGTTTTCGCGATAGGTAAAGCTAAACTGATGATAAGCCTGTAGCTTGCCATTGTTGTTAAATATATTGATACGTGGTATGGTGGTAAACTGCTCAAAAGTATCATAGAACAATCCTTTGCTAATATCTTCGTCGTAGTCTATTTGAGTTTCTGATTTGATTTGCCACGAAAAGCCCATTTCGCTGTGGTATTTGTGGTATTTAAAAAGTTTGATACTCAATAGATAAACATTCACGTTTTCGCGAACCGTATTAGGGTTTTGGAAAGCACCAACCCTATTCTGTGTATACCCTTTGTTAATGAGGTTTCGGATGGCCTCGTTAGAAGATCCCCTGCTTAAACTGCTTAAATCCATGTAGGGGATAAGAAAGTTAGATGCAAATTGGCGGGAAGAATCTAAAACAAAAGATTTTTGTGCCGGATTTTCGAAAGAATCAAAAAGAGTTTTGGTGTTAAAAAGAGCGTATTGTTGGCTATAGGAATGAAGCGAACTTACAACAATTAAGAATATAAGAAAATGTCTTCTCATGAAACTTAGCTAAATCATTTGATATTATAAAAGTAGGTTATTAGTTGCTATTCAAGCTATCCAATTCAACTTTTGTTTGCTTTTTAAGCAAAACGATGTTACTCATAAACTTTCCATTATCGGCAGAGAGTTGGTAGCCAAAAGAATTGTAATCTTTAACGCCCTTTGCAGATTTATATTGTTTGTAATAGGCTGATTTTAAATTTCTTCCGAAAATTTCGTTACTGTTTTTGTTATTGATGTAAAATGCAATGGTTGCAGTGCTCGAGGTTTGATCTTTAAATTGGATGTAGGTATCTGTATTGGCTAGTAAATGATTGTTTTTATAGCTGTTTAAAAATACTTGAATGGTACTTGCGTAATTGGCCACCACGAAATGGTTGTCAATAATGGTATAAAATGGGCGTTCAAATTTTTTAAATGGTTCGCCAAAAAAGTTGGCCAATAAATTAGGTTCCTTAAAAATTCTAATATCGGGAGCGTACTCACTACTTAAATCTAAAAGCAACTGCCCTAGTTTATCACCGTTTTTAATTTCTATTATTCCCATTTTTTCGCCACTCTTTAATTGAAAAACGGCTAATTGTTTGTTAAAATATTGCGGAAAGGTTTGGTTAATGTCTATCCTATATTTTTCACTTATTGTTTTTTGTTGCTGATCAATTTTAGCGTCTTGTTTTAGTTCTTTTTGCAATTCTTTAAGTGCATTTGCCCATTTCATATAATCCTCTATGGCTAGTACGGTATAATTGGCAGTCTGTTCTGGAAATAACTGATCTATGTTTATTTTCTGTTCTTTTTGGTCCACAAAAAGGTTAAAATAGCTGCGTGAATTTTGGATATTGGTGTAGCCGTTTAAAAGTAATTTGTCGGTGCCAAAATTATAACTCAATGAGGCGTAAGTTTGCTGTTTATTAAAGATGCTAAGCTCTCCAGAGAGGGTAGAATTTAAAATATTTTTAAGCAATAGCGGCAACTTTGAGTAATCGATGTAGATATTAGCCAGCGTATTTTTGTTTACTCTTAAGTTCTGTTTAATGTATGTAGCAAATCCGTTTTTCTTCGTTTTGTCGTAATTTAGTACATGGCTTAATGCCTTGATGCTGTTGGAGATGAATACAGATTTTTGATTGATTTCTAAGTAAAATGTTGCACTGTCACCAAATTTTAATTCGTGCACCTTGCCTTGTTTCTGCAATGATAAATTTAGTTTACTTAGCAATGATAAGTCGAGCTGTGCTTTTTTAGTTTGGGTAGCCATTACAAAATCTACCTTATTGTTTTCCCCAGGCAAAAAGCCAACTACAATTTTTTCGCCCTCAATTAGTTGGTTAACGCTGTTGTTGTTAAGGAGTTTTTCTCTTAAAATACTTAATAATTTGCTTTTCTCTTCGCCAATAATATGGTCTGTTATTTGTTGGCCTTTAAGAATTTCATAGAAACTTTTGTCGTTTTCAAACGTAAAAAGAACTGGCGCAGCAGCCGACACTATACTTAGCGAGTTATCTGTTGCATTACCTTCTCTATTCAAATTTGAAAAGTACAAGTACGCCATACCCGTTACGCCGAGCGTTAGTAAAACCAATAATATATATATCTTTCTCATATCAACCATCGCAAATTTAATTTAATTTTATGATTAGTGAGATTATGAGGGCATTTTCTTAATTTAGCATTATTTAAAGCCGTTGCTCATGAATAAAAGAATAATCTTAACTGCCGCTTTGTTTGGTGCTTTAGCCGTAATATTAGGTGCTTTTGGTGCCCACGGTTTAAAAAGTATGGTTTCGCCAAACCAGTTAGAAACTTGGCAAAAAGGTGTAGAGTATCAGTTTTATCATACTTTTGCTATTTTATACTTATCTACTTTTGCCCGCTATAAAAATAAACTCATTGGTTTTTCTTTCTTGTTTTTTGTTTTGGGCATTGTCTTTTTTTCTGGCTCATTATATTTGCTTGCTCTTAAAGATGCTTATCATTTGTCTTTTACACAAGTGTTAGGCCCCATCACGCCCATTGGTGGTTTGTTTTTTATTTTGGGGTGGATTTTCTTGTTTTTAGCTGCATTAAAAGATAAATAAAATGGATTTTGCGGAGTCGGATTTTTTGGAGCGAGAAACCTTGTTTGTAGAAGTGGTTTTGCCGCTTTCGTTAGCTATCAACTACACTTATCGGGTGCCTTTTGAACTTAGTGAAATGGTTGCTGTGGGTAAGCGTGTGGTGCTACAGTTTGGTAAGCATAAAATTTACACGGCCTTGGTGAAGCGCATTAGTAAAACTCCGCCAGAACATTACCAAGCAAAATATATTATTGATGTGGTGGACCAGCATCCGGTAGTTACCGAAAAACAGTTTGAGTTTTGGAACTGGATGACCTCATATTACCTCTGTAATGAGGGCGATGTAATGGCTGCTGCCCTGCCAACAGGTTTAAAATTGGCAAGCGAAACGGTATTGTTGCTGAAAGACGAACTTCCAGAAGATCTGAACTTGAGCGATAAAGAGCAAATCATATTTGAAGTGCTACATAAACAACACCGTATCAGTATTGATGAGGTTGCAGGACTTTTAGGGCAAAAAACAGTTTATCCGATAGTTAATGCTTTAATTGCCAAAGAAATAATTGTAGCGGCCGAAGAGGTGGTTGATAAATATAAGCCACTACTTAAATCGTTTGTAAAGCTAAATGATTTCTACCACGAAGAGGCGAATTTGAGGAAGCTGTTTGAACAGCTGGAAAAGGCACCCAAGCAGTTGGATGCCCTGCTGGCCTATTTGAAGTTGAGTAAAGACAAAGGTTTTGTGCCTAAAAATCAGCTGATAGAAGAAAGTGGAAGCGGCCAAGCGGCGTTAAAAGCATTAACTGATAAAGAGATCTTTAACATCGAAAAGCGGCCAGTTAGTAGGTTAAGTAGTGACGGAGAGCAGTTTGATATCAACTTTGAATTGAGCGAGCATCAAAAAGTAGCATTGGTAAAGGTTAAGCAACAGTTCGAAACTAAGGATGTGGTTTTGCTACACGGTGTTACTGCGGCAGGTAAAACTCAGCTTTACATTAAGTTAATAGAAGAGGCCATTGCCGGTGGGGGCCAGGTATTGTTTCTGCTTCCCGAAATTGCTTTAACTACGCAAATTGTCGAAAGGATCAAACTCTACTTTGGTAATAAAATTGGCGTTTATCATTCTAAATTTAATGATAATGAACGTGTAGAAATTTGGAACAAAGTACTTGATGGTGCCTATCAAGTAGTGCTCGGAGCTAGATCTGCGGTATTACTTCCTTTTAGGGATTTGAAACTGATTGTGGTGGATGAGGAGCATGAAAACTCTTACAAACAATATGACCCAGCGCCACGATACCAGGCCAGAGATGCGGCTATTTATTTAGCGTATTTGCATCAGGCCAAGGTAGTTTTGGGCTCTGCTACACCATCTTTAGAAAGCTATTTTAATGCCAAAACAGATAAATATGGGTTGGTAGAATTAACCGAGCGTTTTGGCGGAGTACAGCTGCCACTACAAGAAGTAGTGAGCATAGCTGAAGAAACGAAGCGTAAGAAAATGACATCCTATTTTACCAGCGTTTTGATTGATGACATTGCCGATGCCTTGGAAAAAAAGGAGCAGGTAATTTTGTTTCAAAACCGTAGGGGATATGCTACCATTTTAATTTGCGCTACCTGTGGCTATGCTCCCAAGTGTGTAAATTGCGATGTAAGCTTAACCTACCACAAATCTAGCGGTAAACTGCATTGTCATTATTGTGGTTACCATCAAAGTAGTATCAATGTTTGTCCGGCTTGTGGTTCTGTACACGTAGAGCAAAAAGGTTTTGGTACCGAGCGCATAGAAGAAGAACTAAGTTTGATTTTTCCGGATGCGAAAATTGCCAGACTGGATTTGGACAGCACAAGAACCAAGAACGGGATGCAACAGATTATCAGTGATTTCCAAGAGAAGAAAAACGATATCTTGATTGGAACTCAAATGGTAGCTAAAGGACTGGATTTTGAAAATGTAAGCTTAATTGGTGTAATTAACGCAGATACCTTATTGAACTTTCCAGATTTTAGGGCCTTTGAGCGAAGTTACCAGTTGTTGGCACAGGTTGCAGGTAGGGCAGGCCGAAGAGATAAGCAGGGAAAAGTGTGCATACAGGCTTATGCTGATGATCATCGTATCATTAAACAGGTAATTAATAATGATTACGAGCAAATGTATGCTGATGAATTGGAAGAACGTAAACAATTTAATTATCCGCCGTTTTCTAGGCTCATTTTTATTAACGTTAAGCATAAGGATGCCAATGTGCTGAACATTGCTGCTCAAACCTTAGCCTCAAACCTAAGGGCACAATTGGGTAAAAGGGTTTTGGGGCCAGAGCAGCCTTTGGTTTCAAGGGTTAGGAATTACTATATCAAGCAAATTATCCTTAAAATTGAGCGTACTGCCGCTATGCAGAAAGTTAAAACGGTATTGGTAGATACAATAAAAGACTTCAATTCTCAAAAAGAATTTAGAAGTGTAATTACACAAATAGATGTAGATCCTTATTAGTTTTTGCGTACCAAATGAATTTGTACACCAACAGAAACCGGATTTAACAACGTTTCTAACTTATTGTACTTGGCAAAAGTTCTGGTATTGGCTACGTCATCGTAAGTGGTTTCCTGACGTTCGTAAGCGTAATAAAAATCTAAACTCGACTCTACAAAAATGCTCAGTTGGCTAATAATGTTGGCTTTTATACCCAACGTAGGACTAAAAACGCCACCGCTTTTACTGGTGTTGGTAGAAGATGTACTGTTTAAGCTAGCGCTATTAATTGGCACTATATTTCCTTTAAAGCTATGAGATCTATAACCAAAGTCGGCAGCAAAATAGGGCTGTATTACCGAATAATTGAAATTCTTCTCGAAACCAAATTTTACGGCATAATCGGTCATTTTACCACTAGCAGTCTCGCAATTGTCGCATTTATTATTGAAAGTGAAATTTCTTTTGAATAAATAATGTCCACTAATTCTAAACGCAATTTGGTTGTCGTTAAATTTAATCATACCCCCATTTAACCACATATCGGTAAAGTCTTCGGTATTGGTTTGTTGCAAGATTTTTGGCATTTGCATTAAGCTATAGCCTCTTACACCAATACTGTAGTTGTAAGTTCCATCTACTTGTGAAAACGCTGAGAGGCTAATCAATAATGAAGCAATAACCAGTATAATTCTATTCATGCAAACGATTTTGATAGCGCAAAAATATAAAATATTTGTTACGGTAAACGTTTTTGCGCTGTTATTAAATTAGTTGCTTGCGAATTAGCGCTCACAAATTGGTTTAATGCTGAAATTGTTGGTAAAAATTATAAACTATAATTTCGTTAAATACCGAGTTTAAAGCTATTTTTGACGCAAATGGCGTATAAGTTTGTAGATAATTACAGAGAAAAGGGAGCAAGAAAAAAACTTGTAGAAATCTTAAAAGAACGGGGAATATCTGATGCTAAGGTACTTCGGGCAATTGGAAAAGTGCCTCGCCATTTCTTTTTTGATGAAACGTTTTGGAACCAAGCCTATAGAGACATTGCTTTTCCTATTGGAGATGGACAGACCATTTCGCAACCTTATACGGTAGCTTATCAAACCGAGTTATTGCATATCCAAAAAGGCGACAAAGTTCTGGAAATTGGAACGGGTTCGGGTTATCAGACGTGTATTTTAATGGAGCTTGGTGCAGAAGTTTATACCATAGAAAGACAGGCAAATATCTATAACAGAACCATAAAAGTACTTCCCGGAATGGGCTATAAAGCAAATTTCTTTTTGGGCGATGGCTCCAAAGGTATTGAAGCACATGCGCCCTATGCAAAAATAATTGTAACAGCAGGAGCACCTTTTGTACCAGAAATTTTATTAAAGCAACTCAAAATTGGCGGAATTTTGGTAATTCCGGTCGGAGACGAAAAATCTCAGAAGATGATTACCGTTATCCGCGTTAGCGAAAACGAATACGATAGAATAGAATTGGATACTTTTAGGTTTGTGCCTTTGGTTGGCGATCAGGCTTGGTGATGCGTTGCCAGTTTTTGGTTACGAGTTACGGGCTCAATCTCATAACCCATAACTCGCAACCCGTAACTTCTAATTGTATAGCAAATATTTCTTCCTCATTTCTTTGTACTTGCTCAAACCGGGCTCCCAGCTTGCTCTAATTTCAGTTTCGCTTTTACCTGCAATAATTTGATGTCTAAAATCGGCAACGCCAATTAATCTTTCAATTGGTAACAGTTGGTTACTTAACTTTGAATCGAAGAAAGTTTCTTTTTTAGGAGAGGCTTTGTAAAGTTCCATCACCCACTGGATGTTGATTTGCCTTGTTTTTCTGAAAATAGAGGTGTCATAACTTCTTAAATCTATTCCGTAGCAAAGCTGATCTTTAAAGAGCGGCGTTTCTGCCATTCCTTTAATGCCAACAGGTTTAAAAGAAAAGCTGTAAATGCCTTTGTAATAGGGTGCGCCCAATACCGTGAATGGAAATTTTGTACCTCTTCCTAAGTTCATATAAATACCTTCGAATAAGCAGGTGCTGGGGTAAAGCAAAATAGATTGCGGAGTGTTTAGGTTTGGAGAGGGCGCTACTGGCAATTCATAAGGCATGTCGTGGGTATAGTTTGCATTCTTAACTACGGTAATTTTGCATTTCAGTTTATTTTTTAACCAACCTTCGCCATTTAACATTTGTGCATATTCGCCAACAGTTAAGCCATGCGCTACCGGAATTGGTTGAAAACCGATACCTGATTTAAACTGTGGATCTAAAATAGGGCCATCAATTACAAAACCGTTCGGATTTGGCCTGTCGAAAATCATTACTTCCTTGCCATTGGCGGCACAAGCTTCCATTACACGCTGTAACGTGTTGATATAAGTATAGAAACGAACGCCAACATCCTGAATATCAAATATCATGACGTCAATGTCTGCCAAGTTTTCTTTGCTTGGTGTGCTTTGTTTTCCATAAAGAGAAACTACTTTAATACCAGTTTTTGCGTCAATTTCATTGTCTACATGAACCCCTGCACTAGCATTACCTCTAAAACCATGCTCTGGTCCAAAAATCTTTACTATTTTTACACCACGTTTTAGCAAACTGTCAACAATAGTAGTTTTGCCAATAATAGATGTTGGATTAACCACCATGCCTACGCGTTTACCTTTTAGTAGCGGAAGGTAAATTTCGGTTTGTTCGGCACCAGTTTTAAACTGAGTTGAAATTGAGGTTTTAGTGATGTTTGAGCTTGTTTTTTGCACTTTTTTGCTGCTTTGTCCGCAGGCGGTAAAGGCAAATGCAACTAAGAAAAGTTTTAAAAATGCTATTGATTTATTCATTATCAGACTTTAAACATGTGTGCGCTAAAGCGGAATTGAATTAGCACTGTTGCTAAGTTACAAAATATTGCAAAAAGTTGAATGTAGCCTATTTCATATCGAGACGTATTTCTTTAAAAGCCGAAAGAACCTTTTCTAAGTTAATTGTGCGTATTGCAATTGCGGGCGTAATGCTGAGTTTGGCAGTAATGATCCTCTCTGTAGCTATTATTAAGGGTTTTAAAACCGAAATACAAGACAAGGTAAGAGGTTTTGTCGGCGATATCCAGATCTACCGGTATGATTTGAATGGCTCGTTCGAAAAATCTCCATTTATACCTAACGACACTACACTAAATCACCTCAAGAACAATAAGGAAATTGCGGCCTATTATCCTTTTGCTACCAAGCCGGCTATTATTGTGGCCAATGGCGAAGTAGAAGGAATTAATTTTAAAGGTATAGACCGAACTTACAATTGGGATTACATTAAAAAGCACTTGGTGAGTGGTAAAATTATTGATTTTACTGACAGTACTAAATCTGCTCAACAGATACTCATTTCTGATTTCACGGCAAGGCGATTGATGCTGAAGACTGGGGATACTTTCATTATGCATTTTGTACAAAATCCGCCGAGAAAGAGAAAAATGACGATTGTGGGCATTTATCATATTGGTATTGAAAACTTAGATAAAGGCTTTGTAATAGGAGATTTAGCGCTGATTAGGCGTTTAAACAATTGGCAAGCAAATGAAACTGGCGGAATTGAAGTGCGTATCAAAGATTTTAAACTTTTAAAGCCCGTGGCCGATGATGTTTATAGTAGCTTAGAACTGAAGCTAAGGTCGCGATCGGTAGAGGAAAGTACGCCAGAAATATTTACCTGGCTCTCTTTATTGGATGTAAATACCAACGTAATTTTAACACTTATGTTGATTGTAGGAGTAATTAACATGATTACCGCTTTGCTAATTATGATTTTAGAACGCACCAATATGATTGGTATTTTAAAAGCGATGGGAATGCCCAATAGCAGCATGATGAAGATTTTTCTCTACAATGCGATTTACCTGGTTAGCTTGGGTCTTTTGATGGGTAATATTTTGGGTCTTGGGCTCTGTTATTTGCAGCAATACACCCATTTATTTAAGTTAGACCAAGCCAATTACTACTTAGATTATGTGCCAATTGAGGTGCACTTTATAGATGTGTTGCTTTTAAATTTAGTTACCATTGTAATTTGTGCTCTTGTTTTAATTATTCCTTCGATGTTGGTAAGTAGGATAAGTCCGCTGAAAGCGATTAGGTTTAAGTAAGTTAGGTTGCAAGTATTAAGGTTTACCTATAAGTTTTGTGCCCTGCTATTTCTTAGGCCCTGTCGTCATTCCCGCGTAGGCGGGAATTTTAAAGCACTTACAAAGTTGTATGTCTACCGCATTACGATTAGCTGCGCTGATCACTTCGTGGTTGCAGAATAAATCTGGAATGACGTACTATTTAAGAGTTTGCAAAACGCCCATTTTCAAATCGTAAGTAGATAAAGTGATTTGCTGTAGGTTAAGTTCTGCTAAAACCTATAAGTTTTGTACCCTGCTATTTTTTAGGCTCTGTCGTCATTCCCGCGTAGGCGGGAATCTTAAAGCGCTTACAAAGTTGTATGTCTACCGCATTACGATTAGCTGCGCTGATCACTTCGTGGTTGCAGAATAAATCTGGAATAAGGTACTATTTAAGAGTTTGCAGAACGCCCATTTTCAAATCGTAAGTAGATAAAGTGATTTGCTGTAAGTTAAGTTCTGCTAAAACATAATCGGTAATTAGTGAGGCCATCACAATCATATCTACTCGCAAGGGAATTAGATTGGGCATTTGGCCACGTTCTTGGTGTGTAGAACTAATTAGCCTTTTACTCAATTGGTGATAAGCCTTTATATCAATTTGTGCTTTTGCAATCTGTTGGATGTTTATGGTTGGATCTATTACTTCTGCATAAGTTTCAAAAGCGCCAGCAGAACCAATTAAAGTGTCAGCTCCAAATGCTTTACCAAAAGCAATTAACTCCACTAAATTCTCTTTCAAATGGTCTTTAATTTGCTCTTGATGTTCTTGATTAATAGGGTCTGATTTGAAGAATTTTTGCATCAGTCTAGCAGCTCCAATATCGAAGCTTTTTTTCCAATAAAATCCATTTTCGTCACAAAAAATAAATTCGGTACTGCCACCTCCAATATCCATAATTAGCGATTTTCCGTGTATGGCACCACTTAGTTTTACTCCTTCGTAAATGAGGTTTGCTTCTTCTTCGCCGTCAATAATGTCAATTACAATTCCAGTTTCTTTATTTACGGTATTGATAAAATCTTGCCCATTGCTAGCACTGCGAACTCCAGAAGTGGCTACTGCTCTAAGTTTTTTTACTTCGTAGAGGTCAAGCGTCTTTTTAAAGTCTTTTAAACAATTCAAACCCCGTTCAAACGCTGTAGGGATAATCTTGTTTGCTTTAGTAATGTCTTCGCCAAGTTTGATAGGTTTGTTGGTTTTGTAGCTAATTTTCAGCTCGCTCGCGGTTTGCTCAGCAATGATAAGATGAAAGGTATTGGTTCCTAAGTCTATAGCGGCTATTTTCATTTTCAATATGCTATGAAAGCTAAGTTAAGCTTTCGTTAACGGTGCAGGTTGGTGTATGTAACACTTTAAAGTTACAAGAATTAGCAATAAAGCATAGTTCGTTTGCTTTTTGGTGTAAGGTGTTTGCTAGTTCTATTTGCTCTGGATTATCAATGGTAACTACTGGGTGCAAGTTTACTTCTACAAATCTGCCGCTGCCTGTTTCATCAGTTTCTAAAGTGCCGTTAGCATTATCTGTATAAGATAAAACGTTTATATGATGTAAGCTGCATACGTAAAGGTACGACATCATGTGGCATGACATTAGGCTGCTCAAAAGTAAATCTTCAGGGTTGTGTAAACTGGGGTCGCCTTTAAAAGCCTTGGCTGCTGATAGCTGTAAATCCGATTTGCCTTCAATGCTAATGGTGTGGTTTTTAATATATCTTTTACCAGGGTTTTTGTCAATTTGCCAATTGAGCATGGCTTTAAATAGGTGTTTTAATGGCATCTTTTTTTCTAATAAAAGCCCAAGATAGCGTTTAAATAAATGGTAATGAGCAAACACAAGGTGATGATAGCCAGATTTGCTAGTGTCCTCAACATCCATGTTTGATTTGATAAATCGTAAGTGATCTGTTTGGAAATGGCCACTACAGCTCCCATGATCATGAACCAAAAGGTAAAAAATAATGATAGTTTTTCTCTTAGAAAGGTGGTAACTAGATCATGAACTAGTCCGCAGAAAATGAAGGTAAATACCAATGCAACTCCAATTGGCAATAGTTTTTTGAGTGGTTTGAATATTTTTGAGCCCAAATAATAGCCAAAAATAGGGTTCCAGAAATTCCAAAAAGTAGCGAAATTTTTAGCGCCAAGCGAGCGATGTAGGTTGTTTCGAAGTGATTTTGAATGTCCAATTGGAACGCCGTTTCTCTTTTTTACATATTCGCCTAAAGTCATGACCACAGAAGATTGATTTGCTGAAACATTGAGCATAGCAAAAAGATTGGTAGTGTTGTGCAAAAGCTTTTGTTAAATAAACCTGACAAAAGCGGATACCGGCCTTGCGGCTAAGGCCTGTGCAGTATGAGCGCTTGGCAGGACAGAACGAAGATAGTAGCAATGGAGTTGCTTTTCAAAAGGATTACATACTATAAATAAGACTTACGAAGTTTAACTTTTGTATGCTATTATTTTTAAAGGCAAAGTTGAGGGCTTCGCCGTTTTGAAACTTCGTAAGTCTTTAAGCAAGTTGCACTTTGCTCCTTATTCTTTGTTCCTTGCTCGTTATTCTTTTTACTCTAATTTTTATAGGTAAACCACTTAAACATTTCTTTGAAGGTGGTTTTCTTGCCATACATTAAAATACCAACGCGGTAAATTCGGCCGGCAACCCAAACCGTGCCTAGGAAACCTAAAACTAAAATAGCCATAGATAAAGCTAGTTCCCAAGTGGGTACGCCATACGGAATACGAACCACCATAGCTATAGGCGATGTAAATGGTATCATAGATAGCCAAAAAGCGGTGCTGCCGTAAGGATCGTTGGCAACCACACTTAGTGATAAGGCGTAGCCAAGCAATAGGGGCATCATTACGGGCATCATAAATTGCTGGGTTTCGGTTTCGCTATCTACCGCAGAGCCAATGGCTGCGTACAAGGCGCTGTAAAATAGATAACCGCCCAAAAAGAAAAAGATAAACACCGATACAATTTTACCCACATCTAAACCGGCCAAACTCTTCTGAATATCGCCTATTGGGCCTGCCTGTGCAGTTGCGGCAGCCATTTGAGGACTGGCCGTGGTAACCTGACTTTCTGCCTGTGCGGCAGCCATTTCTTTCACATCATTTTTGTTTACCAAGAAGCTTACCGCTGCCGTACTGATGGCCAAAGTAAGTACAATCCAAAGCATAAATTGGGTTAAACCTACCAAGGCAATGCCTATAATTTTACCCATCATTAATTGGAAAGGTTTTACCGAAGAGATCATCACTTCGATGATTCGACTGGTTTTTTCTTCGATTACCCCACGCATCACTTGTATGCCATATAGCATGATAAACATGAACATCAAAATGCCTGCAGTAAAAGCGATAAACGTACTTGCACCTGCACTAGATTCTTCTTCGGCACCGGTTTCGGCAATTTTTTTGGTAGAAATATCAACCACCGTTTTAAGCTTGTCCAAATCGCTCTGCGAAATGCCACTTTCCTTGAGTTTTTGAGTTTTAATCAGTTCTTCGATATCTCCGGAAATACGTCGGTTTAAAGACATTCCCGCTTGTTTGGTGCCAAATAGTTCTACACCTTTTGGCGCATCTAAAGTAAACTCTGGCAAATACAAAATGTAATCATAATCGGCTTTGCCAATGCTTTTCTTTGCTTCATCCAAACTTTTATCAATGTAGGCGTATTCGATATTTTTATCCGTCTGCAGTTTTTCGGTGAGCGTTTTGTTGGTGCTCACTACCGCTACGGTATCGTGCGTATCTTTAATGCCTTTGTAGGTAAAATACCCAATAATGGCGTAAACACCGGCAATTAGTAGCGGCGTTAAAAAGGTCATTACAATGAATGATTTTTTCTTCACTCTAGAAAAATATTCCCTTTGGATAATGAGTAAAATCTTATTCATGGATTTGTCCTTTCACTTTTTCAATAAAAATATCGTTCATCGTTGGTATTACTTCGTCCAAGCGGTGAATGTTAACGTGCGGCAAAAGCAGTGATAAAGCCTCATTGGCTGTACGGTTTTCTTTCAATTGCAGCTTAACTAACGTGTTTGCCTTCACATTTTCAGTTTGTAGCACTTGGTAAATGTCGTTGTTGGTAGCATGGTAATTGCCCTCATATTCTACCCAATAGGTGTTGCTGCGATAGCTTGCTTTAATTTCATCAACCGTGCCGTCTAATATTTTATGCGATTTATTGATTAATGCAATGTTATCACAAAGTTCTTCTACGCTTTCCATGCGGTGGGTAGAGAAAATGAAAGTAGCACCATTCCTGTTGAGCTCTAAAATTTCGTTTTTAATAATGTCGGCGTTTACGGGATCGAAGCCAGAGAATGGTTCGTCTAAAATAATTAATTCTGGTTGGTGTAAAACCGTAGCCACAAACTGCACTTTTTGCTGCATTCCCTTACTCAAATCTTCTACCTTTTTGTTCCACCAATCTTTCATTTCCAATTTTTCGAACCAATACCTGATTCGCTTGGTAGCTTCGGCACTGTCTAGGCCTTTTAGTTTAGAAAGATAAAGTACTTGCTCGCCAATCTCCATTTTTTTATACAAACCACGTTCTTCGGGTAGGTAGCCAATTTGCGAAATATGTTTGGTGTTTAGGCGTTCGCCATTGAAAAACACTTCGCCACTATCTGGAGCGGTAATTTGGGTAATAATTCTAATTAGGGAGGTTTTACCAGCACCGTTTGGACCTAATAATCCAAAAATTTTGCCCCTTTCTACTTCCAAACTCACATCATCTAAGGCACGGTGCGTAGCATACTGCTTTACAATATTCTTAACGCTTAACATATTTTTTGTTTAGTTTCTCTGATAAGATAGCAAAAAGTACATTTCGTTACACAAATTTTGTGTTTTTAATTGGAACTCAGGCGTGCTAAGGTTTATGAGGTGTTTCAAACAGGCTGTGCAATAATAGCTTAGCGTTTTTTTTGGTTCACTAATTGTTCTTTGCGTTAAAGAATAACCGCAAAGGTTTAAAGTATTCGCAAAAAATGCAAAAAAGTAAATTAATTTGGGCTACAGGACAGTTCGTTAAAAAATAAAGCAAGCTTTTGTAGCGGTTTGGGACAAAACAACGTACAGTTAAAAACCACTATTCTATACATTTTAATAAAACTATAATGAAGAAATTTCTAGCCGTATTGGCAATTGTATTTTTGGCCAATTTAGGTTGTAAAAAACTTGATGATAATGATGGGCTGTGTGCCTGCTCTCCTGTTACAGAACCCACAGTTGCATTGGTTGTAAAAAATGCAGCAGGGGCTGATATGTTAAATCCCGCAACTCAAGGATATTTTACAAATGCGAATATTCAACTCTACTATCAAGAAAATGGAGGTGCGTTAAAACAGTTAAATTTCTACGTTCGTCCGTCGTTTTCTTATGGAAGTGATAAGTTTAATCATTATCAATTACATACCACCGAAATTATAAAACATATTGCGGTAAACAATCATAGCTTTTACCTTAAATTAGGCAGCAATAATCCGTTGAAACTCGATTTTGAACTTAAAACAAATGAAAAATATAAGGTAATTAAATTATTGGTAGATGATGTGGAGGCACCAGCAGAAACTGGAACCGTTGCGGCGTATGTGCCAAATATTTTCTACATTAATTTATAACGTTTGGTTAGAAGGTTCAACGCTTGTTTAAAGTTGATTATGAGTTATTCTAGAACAAATATGCAATTCGTTTTTACATAGCTTGAGGTAAAGAGTTTTTAGCCTTTTTTAAGTTGGTTTTTCAATTTGTTAGATGTTTTTTTTTTGAGACGACCAGAACTATCTACCTTGCTTTTTGTTTTAGTGTTAAATTAATCTTCACTTTAAAATTTTGGGCTATGAATATTAAAGAACTATTACTAAATGGGAAGGCTTTTTTAGCTCTTTTAAATGATTTCGCCATCGAAGCAAAAAACATAATTATACAAGATGAAGAAATGCTTTTTGCCAGCAAACGCAATCCAAAGAATGATATATTAAAAGAATCGGTTTGCATTGAAGGTAGAAATGATGATGGGATTTTCAACTTCTTTGGAACATTACATTTCAACTCGATAGATAAATTGGCTGTTTTTGAAATGCAGGGGTTTGAGAAAGTTGAAGGACAAGCTTAGTTGTGTAAATGTTATTCATTTGCTTTTTTAATAAAATGAGGTCTTTTGCTGGCTATTCGCATTCCTAAAAGGAGTAAATTTGTGTTTGTTCTCGGCTTTATGCTTGTGCAGGTACATACTTCAAACAATAACCCAACTATCACAATTAATAAGATAGGTAAGGTATAAAGTGCCCTGGTATCAAAACCAAAAGGAGAAGTTGAAACGTGGTAGCATCATTACCATTGAAATAAAAATTATAAAAGATGAAAAAAATAGTGTTAATAGCTGGCCTGATGTATACTTCGCTTTTGGGGTTTGGCCAAGCGCTTCCTACGTTCCAGTTTGGTATAAAAGGAGGTTTCAATTTGAGTAAGTTCAGTACAGAAAATACTTTTGCTAGTGATAATAAGGCTGGTTATTATGCTGGTGTGTGGACACGCATTGGCGCTGCGGGTATCCATTTACAGCCCGAGGTTTATATTTCGGGTAAAAATACTACGTTGAAAAACAGTAGTGGCTCAGAAAATAAGGTAAATTTTACCAGTGTTGATGTTCCAATATTATTAGGAACAAAAATTGGAGCTACAGGTGTTGGCTTTAGATTAAACACTGGCCCTGTGGTCTCATTTATTTTGAATAAGGAACAAAGCTTCGAAGATGCGGCATCGAATATATTTGACGGCAAGTTTAAAAATCAAGCTGTTGCGTGGCAATTTGGTACAGGCCTAGATGTAGGCAAATTAAGTGTTGATTTGCGCTATGAAATGGGACTGTCTAAGCTAAATGATGCTGGCTACCCCGATACAAAGTTAAATATGTTTACGCTTGGTTTAGGCCTAAAGCTTTTTTAAATAATTTCTTTTAGTTCGTAAGCATGTGCGCCTTTAATTGGGCGTATATCTTTTCTTTTTTTCTCGCTAATTACTTTGATAAAACAAGCGCCGAAATAAAAAATTAAAGAAGAGTAAAATACAAATAACATTACCAAGATAATAGAACCAGAGGCTCCGTATATATTTTCTATGTTGCTTAATGGCAGCATAATGCGGAGGATATATTTTCCTATATTAAATAGTACTGCTGTAAGCAAACCGCCTTGCATGGAAATTCTCCAGCTGGGGCGGGCATTAGTTAAAAATCTAAATAAAATGGTAAACCACACCATTACAATAAGTGTAAAAGCTACCTGATTTAAGCACCAAACCAACCATTTGGCAACATTGGGGGCGGTGTCGTTTAAATAAGTTCCTACTAAAGCCTGAATACTGTCTGTAACTATTCCTACAAAAAATAAAATTCCGGCCAACAAGATGATAATCATAGATCTCGCTCTTATTTTTAAAGTAAATAGGAAGCCGGTTTTATCATCTCTGCCAATATTCCAAATCTGCTCTACAGAGTTTTTAATTACGTTAAATAGCGTGGTAGCTACAAAAATGAAGAATACAAAAGTTAATACCGTAGCCCACCAATTATGGTCTACACCGCGAATGTTCTTCAGCGTGTCTTTAATTTGATTGGTGCTACTTGGTATCAATATTTCCGAAATACGTTCGAACAAACGAGTAGCTAAGATCCTTTTGTCTACAAAAAAACCAAATAATCTAATTAAGATAAGCAGAATAGGAGGGATGGCAAAGTTGGCAAAAAAAGCAGTAGCACCAGCTAAGCGTAAAGGGTCATTTTTTTGGTATAGAACAAAAGCTTTTTGCAGATGATAACAAAAATGAAAGAGCTTAGAATTCTTGATGATTGCCGTTTTTTCCATTAGCGATTTCAAAAATAACAAAATATAGCTAACAGATGTTTGTTGTCATAACTTTTAATGTAACTATTGAGGTTGTCTTGTGATTTTTAAGGAGTTTAAAAACTATTTGTAGGTTCCAAGGTTATTCTGTAAAACTAAAACTTTGGTATATGAATAATTTTTTTAGAACCATACTAGCGGGCTGGGGAGCTTGGAAATTAGGAGGAGGCTGTGTATCTACTATTGTGGTGTTTGTGGTTTTGTATTACTTGTTGGGGCATTGCTAATGAAAAGCTGTCATTCTGGGAAACGCGGAGTCTATTAGTAATTTAACAGATTATTCGCTAAGCTCAGAATGACAGCCAATTTCGAAATGAGGAAAGAATGTTTACAAATTTCCTCTCAATGCTTGTTCACGTTCTAAGCTTTCAAATAAAGCTTTAAAGTTGCCAGCGCCAAAACTTTGTGCACCTTTACGCTGTATAATCTCGAAAAATAAGGTAGGCCTATCTTCTACTGGCTTGGTAAAAATCTGTAATAGATAGCCTTCTTCGTCGCAATCCACTAAAATTCCTAGGCTTTTAAGTAGCGCTATTTCCTCATCAATTTCTCCCACTCGTTCCGGCATCATTTCGTAATAAGCTTGCGGTGGTGCACTTAAAAACTCTACGCCTCTTTCCTTCAGTTGCCTTACCGTTTTAACGATATCGCTGGTGGCAACAGCGATGTGTTGAACGCCTTCGCCTTCATAAAATTCCAAATATTCCTCAATCTGCGATTTTTTGATACCTTCTGCTGGCTCATTAATTGGGAACTTAGAATAGCCGTTTCCGTTACTCATTACCTTGCTCATCAAGGCAGAATACTCGGTGTTGATCTGCTTATCGTCAAAAGAAAGAATGTTCACAAATCCCATCACATCTTCGTACCATTTTACGGTCTCGTTCATGCGGTTCCAACCTACGTTGCCTACACAATGGTCTATGTAAAGTAAGCCTGCATCGGTAGGGTTATAATCGCTTTCCCATTTTTTATAGCCTGGCATAAATACACCACCATAGTTTTTACGCTCCACAAACATGTGGATGGTTTCGCCATAAGTATAAATGCCACTCATTTTAACCTCGCCATGTTCGTCGGTTAAAGTTTGCGGTTCTAAGTAAGGTTTGGCACCACGTTTGGTAGTTTCTTCAAATGCGCTGTAGGCATCATCAACCCAAAGTGCTAATACTTTTACACCATCGCCATGCTTTTTAACATGCTCTGCTATAGGGTGTTCAGATTTTAAAGCCGTGGTTAATATCAAACGTATTTTTCCTTGTTGCAATACATAAGACGCCCTATCTCTAACACCTGTTTCTGGCCCGGCATAAGCCAACGACTGAAACCCAAAAGCGGTTTTGTAATAGTGGGCCGCTTGTTTAGCGTTACCTACGTAAAATTCTATATAATCCGTTCCATTAATTGGAAGGAAATCTTGCGCCTTAGCTATTTTTTCTGCAAATGTTTGTGTGCTCATTGTTTTTATTTTGTCCGAAGTCGGATGACCGAGGTCGGAAGTTGTCGTGTTTTAATTGGAAGGTTTTAATATTGTAAGGCTGTCGTCTTATCTTCGGATATCGGACATCCGACTTTATTCTACGTTAATTTGCCAACTCTTGTGATAACTCTCGTCTTCTATCGCAATTGCGTCTTCGGTTAACATTAATGGCCTAAAAGGATCAATCATCACCGCTAGTTCTTCGGTACTTTCTTTGCCAATAGATTTCTCTACCGTGCCCGGGTGTGGCCCATGAGGGATACCGCCAGGATGTAAAGTAATTTGGCCTTTCTCCACGCTTTTTCGGCTCATAAAATCGCCATCCACATAATATAAAACTTCATCACTATCTACATTACTATGGTTGTAAGGCGCTGGTATCGATAGAGGATGGTAATCGTACTTGCGTGGAACAAAGGAACAAATCACAAAGTTGTGTCCTTCGAAAGTTTGATGTACGGGAGGTGGCTGGTGCAAACGCCCGGTAATCGGTTCAAAATCGTGGATAGAGAAGGCCCATGGGTAATGGAAACCATCCCAGCCTACGAAATCGAAAGGGTGTGTACCATAGGTGTAAGGGTACATTACTTCCTGCTTTTTGATCAACACTTTAAAATCTCCGAACTCATCAAAAGTTTGTAAGTTTTGCGGCCTTTTAATATCTCTTTCACAAAATGGAGAATGCTCCTCTAGCTGTCCAAAAGCATTTCTATATCTTTTAGGAGTACGGATGGGGCTAAAACTTTCTACAATAAACAAACGATTTTTCTCATCCTTAAATTCCATTTGATAAATCGTACCTCTAGGGATCACCAAGTAATCTCCATATTCAAAAGCAATTTCGCCGAAACCTGTTTTTAACTTGCCTGTCCCTTCGTGAATAAAAATCACTTCATCAGCCTGGCTATTCTTATAGAAATAATCGGTCATTGATTTTCGTGGAGCAGCCAACGAAATGTGCAAATCGCTGTTTACCAATACCGGTTTTCTACTATTTAAGTAATCATCTTCGGGTTTGATATTGAAACCAATAAGGCTAGTATGGCGCAAATGCTTTTCACGGGCAATTTTAGGGGCTACACTGTACGGTTCGCCCAAAGACTTTACAATGGTTGGCGGGTGGCAGTGGTAAACCAACGAATATAAGCTTGAAAAACCTTCTGTAGAGACCAGTTCTTCGGCATATAAATCGCCATTTGGTTTACGGAAAACGGTATGTCGTTTAGGAGGTATAGTTCCTAAGGTGTGGTAAATAGGCATATTATAAGGTTAAATTTGGTCAGAAATAAATATAACGAATAATAACGCAAAGCGTTTTATAATATTTACGGAACATTTTGCGAACGTCTTGAAAACGTTCTACATAAGTGGATTTTTATAGAGAGTACTGCGCAAATATTAACTTAGAGAGCAGCGCATATCGGTAAGCAGAAAAAACTTCTGCTACGCAATGGTTATGATATGGAAAAATCTCGCTCATTTTGCTTCTGTAAAAGTAGTTTTTTTGCAGCAATATTTCAAACATCACATCATACAATTTTATGGCTATAGATTTTATTACTTTACAAATTGCGCCTTAAATTGAAATGCTCTTAGGTGTCGCAGATGCTTGATAAAAATATTAACCAGGTGTAGCTTTTGGAAAACCTCAAAAGCTTTCATAGCTTTGACCAAAATCCAATTATAAACCATCTCCAATAAATACTGTTGTTACATTGGATTGTTAAAATTGACTTCGCTAACTAAAATTATTTATAACAATGAAGCTTGTATCCTATAAAACAGAAGATAAAGAACATTTAGGCATTTTCGTAAATGGCCATATTTATAATTTAAATTCTTGCCATAAACTAATTCCTGATGATATGAACGCTTTTTTAGCTGGTGGAGAGCCACTGATGGAAAGAGCGAAACAAGTTAATCGAGATATTTTGGATGGTAAATTGCAGCCAAAAGAAGAAGTTTTTTATGAACTTTTAGCACCTGTTCCGCATCCAACTTCATGTAGAGATGGTTATGCGTTTAGGCAACATGTTGCTGCAGCTCGCAGAAACCGTAAGGTCGATATGATTGCCGAGTTTGACCAATATCCGATATTTTATTTTACTAACCATAATGCGATACAAGGTCCTGGCGAAATCGAGTGCATGCCAGATCATTTCCAGAAATTAGATTTTGAGCTAGAAGTAGCGGTAGTTATTGGTAAAAAAGGACGTAATATTAAAGCTGCTGAGGCAGACGAATACATTGCGGGTTACACCATCATGAATGATATGAGTGCCCGTACTTTGCAAATGGAAGAGATGTTATTGAACTTAGGCCCGGCCAAAGGAAAGGATTTCTCTACCGTAATTGGGCCTTGGTTGGTTACCCCCGATGAGCTGGAACCTTATAAAGTTGCCGCAAAAGAAAACCATGTAGGCAATGCCTATAACCTAAGCATGACCTGTAAAGTAAATGGCATTGAAGTTTCTAGCGGCAATATGGCCGATATGGACTGGACTTTTGCCGAAATTATTGAGCGCTGCGCTTATGGCGTAGATATTTTGCCAGGCGATGTGATTGGCTCTGGCACTGTAGGTACGGGTTGCTTTTTAGAGTTAAATGGCACTGGTTTGCTAAACAATCCAAACTACCAAGTACAATGGCTGCAACCAGGCGACCATGTAGAAATGGAGATCACCGGTTTGGGTGCGCTAAGTAACAACATTACCAAAGCAGCTACCGATTTTTCGATACTAGCACTTAAAAAATAAAGTTTGAAAAGCAGGGTTTTGCACGCTTCGGTAACCAAAGTCCTGCTATTCGCTTTACTGCGTGGCAAACACTCAGGTTTGCCACTACGTGTTCGCTGCTATCAGGTTTAAGTAACTTAGGTAAACCTTTCTATTCTTGAACCCTACATTTATTAACAACGTCATTTCGAACGCAGAGAGAAATCTTCAAGTTAGTAGTAATTTCTAGACATTAAATAACTTTAAGAAATAGATGAGACTTAAATATTATCATATTTTAATAATAGTTGTTTTTACATTAAGTAATTGTTCAATTAAACGCAAAAGTGGTAACCTAATGGTATATATGGATGAATATGTTAATACGACCGCCAGTAGGTATTTCAATCTGACAAAAGAGTTATCTGGCGAAATAATTGATTATGAGCTAAGCAAAGACGGGAATGGGAAGTATTACTCAAATCCAACTGCAATAGCAAAACTTTCAAACGGCGATACGATAACTGTCTTTTCAGTAAAGCTATTGCCTGATATAAAAGTCAGGGATAGTGTAATTATTAAACCGACTTCGTATAATATAAAAGACATTGCGACAAATCCAATATATAAACAATTTCCAAAAGGTAACGTAAACTACCCAATGTATAAATGTGTTTCGTGCAAATATCAAAATACAATTGCTGAACTAAATTATAAGAAGTAATTAACTACTACTAACAACAGGTTTAAGTTAAGCCTCGGGCGAAGCAAGAACACGATAATTTGAAGTTCTTTATTTAGATTAGTAATAGGTTCTTTTGTGCAAACAACGAGTCTCAACTTAAACCTGCAAAACGTTAAGTGCTTTTTATTAATAGATTTCTCTCTACGTTCGAAATGACGATTTAAAGAATAAAAAAAATAAATATATCAACCTCAGATATGCTAACCCTTAAATGCGAAGACCTTTCCCCAATGCAACTGCAAAACTACCTGCAGTATGCCATAGCGCCACGTCCAATATGTTTAGCTTCTACTATTGATGCCCAAGGGAATGTCAACCTCAGTCCCTTTAGCTTCTTTAATTTGTTCAGCACTAATCCGCCGATTTGTATTTTTTCTCCGGCTAGGCGTGTAAGAGATAATACCACTAAGCATACGCTAGAAAATGTGCTGGAAGTTGGCGAGTGTGTTATCAATATTGTTAACTACGCTATGGTGCAGCAAACAAGTTTGTCGAGTACCGAATATGCAAAAGGCGTAAACGAGTTCGAGAAAGCAGGTTTTACTATGGAAACTTCGCACTTGGTAAGGCCGCCGCGAGTTGCCGAAGCTCCAGTTCAGCTAGAATGTGTGGTTAGTCAAGTCATTCCATTGGGCGATCAAAACGGCGCTGGAAATTTAGTGTTAGCAGAAATTAAACTCATCCACGTTAAAGAAGAAATTTTAGATGCAGAAGGCAAAATAGATCAGCAAAAAATAGATTTGGTGGCTCGTTTGGGCGGCAATTGGTATAGCCGTGTAACTCCCGAAAGTTTGTTTACCGTTCCAAAACCGTTGACTACTTTAGGTATTGGGGTAGATGCTTTGCCGCTTTCGGTACGCCGTTCGTATGTGCTTACTGGTAACGATCTAGGTTTGTTGGGTAATGAAGAGCAATTGCCGAGCGAAAGTGAAATTGCAGAAATGCAATGGAATACCAATGTGAAAGATATTTTAGATGCTACCATTGGCGATGAAACCAATCGCGAACGCGAACTGCATGAATTTGCCAAAGAGCTAATTGCTTTTGGTAAAGTAGCGGATGCCTTGAAAGTGTTGTTGCTTTAGGTAGTCCGTAAGTTTTTAGTCAGCAAAGTCCGTAAGAAAAATACCACAATACTAATTAAATCAGCGGAAAAATCTGTGCAATCAGCGGGGAAAAATTGAAGTCGAAAAGTTTTTAGTCAGCAAAGTCGGAAAGATAAGGTCTCTTCGTTAAGCGAAGTAAAAAACCATTCCACTCAGCGGAAAAATCTGTGCAATCGGCGGGAAAAAAATTGAAGTCAGAAAGTTTTTAGTCGGTAAAGTACGTAAGAAATGCCATTAGCTACGAAATTCCAGAAGCCTCCGTCAGCAGCTTTGTAATTATCATTGGCAAACTGATACCTAACTCCTAATAGCTAGCAGCTGAATTACTCCATCACAGTCACCGCCTTTAAGAAACGATTTTTGTAATAACCTTCTAAATCAGTAATGGTTACGCCTTTAGCTTTGCCAGATGATGAATGAATGAATTTGATTTTTCCATCCTCGTCAATAGAGTAAATGATACCTACGTGACCAGGTTTTCTTACTCTAGAATTAGAGCCAGTAAATACTAACACATCACCTACTTTAGCATCTGCCAATTTAATGGCTTTTCCTTTTTGAGCAAAATCTGCAGATGAACGAGCTCCATTTATATTAAAACCAAATTGTTTATAAACGTAACTCACAAAGCCAGAACAATCAAAACCAACTTTAGGGTTACTAGAAGCATAGCGATATCTAGTTCCAATAAGTGATTTGGCAAAGTCCATGATTTTGTTTGAAGTAGCGTTGGCCACTTCTGGAATGTGGTTAATTACTTTCTCCATCATCTTTTGATATTGCATGGTTAGTGATACATTATCTTGTGCTTTAGAACTAAAAGCAATACTACCGAGCAAAACGATGGTTAAAAGTATTTTCTTCATTGTTTCAAACTTAACTAACCCAACGTTTAGAACCAAGGAATGTGGAAAACTTATGTTTAGTGGATTGCTAAATTGCGATATTGTTTTATTGCTGATAACTAGACTGCTAACTGAAAATTGAAAACTGCAAACTAAGGAGTTGTTACCGCTACGGGCAATACTTTTCCATTAAAGAACTTGTGCCCGGTTCTAGCAAAATCAGCTATATATTTACCCATTTCAAATGCCATTACAGGACTTTCATAGCCAGGAAAAGCAGCTTCTAACATTTCGGTTTGGGCCGAACCCAATGCCAAACAATTGATTTTAATTCCAGTTGAGATTAACTCTTGTGCCATGCATTCGGTTAGGATGTGTAATGCCGCCTTACTTGCGGAGTAGGCTGCCAGTCCAGGAAATTTTACGCTACCTTGAAAGCCGCCCATGCTGCCAATATTTACAATATGCGCACCAGCACTCATAAAAGGTAGCATATATCGGCTCATCTTAAAATGGCTCATTACATTATGCTCCAACATATTTGCCAAATCGTTTTCCGTGGTTTCTAAAAAAGGCTTGTTAACCAGTAAACCCGCATTGTTAATCAAAATATCGACACTACCTAGTCTTTGCTCAATGAATGGGATTAACGCATTGTAATCATCGTTTACCAGATCAAAAGCCACAGGCAGTAGGTTGCAATCTGGTGTAATGTTTTTAGCAATTTCGTGCAATTTTCGCAATTTATCAGCCGAACGGGCAATACAAACTACTTTATTTTTAGTGTCTAAACTTAATTCTAAGGCCGCTTCGAAACCTATGCCGCTACTGGCTCCTGTAATGATGATATTCATAGCTGTTAACTTTTGAGAGGCCAAAGATAGGTATTAAAAATGTTTCGCATTTGTAGTTTAAAAAAATGATTAGCGCTACTTTTTTAATACCGATGGACATAAATGAGTAAGTTTGCCACTTGAATTGAATAAGATGTTAGAAAAACTGAAAGAACGCAGCGGTGGATTGTGTGAGTTATGTAGCAAAACTGAAGCCACAATTGCCTATGTGGTAAGTCCTAAAAAAGATGATGTAGTAGAAAATCAGGTTGCTTTGTGCAAAGATTGTCTACAAAATATAGATGCAACCGACAAAAGTTTTTATTGGAGAGTGGTAGAAGGTAGCATTTGGAATCCTGAACCAAGTGTACAGGCGTTGAGTTACCGTATGCTGCAAAATTATAAGGATGAAGATTGGGCTAGTGGCGTGTTGAGTATGGTAGATTTAGATGAAGATGTAATTCAGTGGGGGATGAGTGGTTTGGAAATAGCTGCGGTTCATATTGATGCATTTGGTAATGTATTGGAGAATGGAGATACTGTTGTTTTAACACAAGCGTTAGACGTAAAAGGCACTAGTTTTAGTGCGCCAAAAGGCACTGTAGTGAAACGGATCAGGTTGGTGCATGATAATCATGAGCAAATTGAAGGCAAAATCAATGAGCAAATGATTGTGATATTGACCAAATATGTAAAGAAGAATAACTAAGAAGTTATATATCGTCATTGCGAGATACGAAGCTGTCTTACTACTATTAGGATGCGCTTCAAGATTGCTTCTTGCCTCGCAATGACGGTTTTTTAAAGTTTTAGCTTTTTAATCTTCCATAGTAATCAACTGCGTAACCGGATTGGCGATAACATGAAAGCCATCATTAATTAGTTTGCTGAACTCTTTTTCGTTGGCAGCTTTCATTTCCAAATAAATCCTCACTTCTTTTTCCAAAGCGGGGTTGCTTGAGCTATGGTGCAAAATCTCCAAAATCTGCAACGCACAAAGCCAGTCGTGACGGAAATTGGTTTTCAATTCGGCAAAAATTTCTGCTAATTTTTCAGTTCCTTGGCCTGTTTCACGAATGTCCCTCACCTCTTGGTACAAGCTGTGGAGTTGTTTGGTTGGCCCATCGTAAACAATTTTATGGGTTAATTGCTGACTGACATACGTGATTTCTTCGTAAGCGTCTTTATCGGCAGCACCATTAAAAACAGATACAATTTTTTCACCAACGGCCATATCGTAAGTTCCCCATTCGGGTTGGAAAAGCACATTTCCGTTCGCTTCTTTTACCGTGCAATCTTCAAAGGCAATTAATATCGTTTTACCGCCCTTGCAGATGATTTCCTTTACTTTTCCGTCTACGTGAATACCACTTTCAAAAGTTAAACTAGTTGACAACCCCACTTCAATTCCTAAACTTGCTAAATCTGCTAAGCTATGGTCTTCTAGTAGTTTTTCAACGTTTTTTAATTTACCCACAGGCGATGAAAAACCGTCTTTGTGATAGTGTTTGCTATGTCCATCCAACTCTTTGCCATCAAAAGCTAAAGCCGATTGGCCCGTGGTTTTAATGAAAGTTACTTCGTCGTCTTTGCTAATACCAACATCGGTAAATACACCCGTAACCTGTATGCCAGAACTGTAAACGGCCGTACTTGGATTTTTACATTCAATGGCTTTCAAGATGCTCTCTGAACCGCCACGTCTAAAGGCCATGGTATCTGCAAAAGCTTCTAAAACATCAATTAAGTTCTGAAAAGTAGGTGTTACAAATAACTGAGGTTGCTCTTGGGTAATATCGTAAGCGTAATTTACGGTGTTCATGTCGTACCACAGTTTTTTAATTTTCGGATCCATGCAAGTAGCACTTTCTCCAATAGAAGAAAGTAAACCAGCACCGTAAATCTTCGGATTATCTAAGGTTCCAATTAAGCCGTATTCTACAGTCCACCAATGTAAGCGCCCCAACAGAGCCATTTCCGAAGGTTCGCCCATATTTTCTGAAATGAACTTTAGTTCTTTTTCTGCTTTGGCAATTTCTACTTCATCTATATTTACCGCTTCCTTTAAAATAGATAACTTGCGGATGGCTTCATAAAGTTCGAAATCTTTGCTAGAAAACATGGCTTTAGCACCTATAGAGCCAAAGTAACTTAGGTAAGCATTATAATCTGTATCAGCAATAATAGGAGCGTGGCCCGCACTTTCGTGTATAATGTCTGGTGCAGGGGTGTACTCAATATGGTTAATCTGGCGAATATCTGCAGCGATAACCAGTACTCGGTAAGCTTGGTATTCCATAAATGCAGCTGGCGGAATAAAGCCGTCAACCGTTACGGCGCCCCAACCAATTTTACCTAAATTGTCGTTCATGGTTTGCAAGTCTGGAATATACTCGATACTTAAGCCAGCTCGCTGCAAGCCTGTAATGTAAGGGTAATAAGCAACGTGCTTTAAATAACTATAGTTTTGACGCATTACGTAACGCCAAACCGCTTGATCTATTGGCGTGTATTTCTCGTAATTTTGCTCTACTATAAATTGCCTTAAATGCTTGGGTAATTTGGCAACCTGCTCGTTATTAAAGTCGTTAAAATCGCTCATTTATAAATTTATTAATTGCCCTAAATTAGCTGATTTGCGATTAGAAAGCAAGAAAACACTACTGTTTTGGTAGAAAATGACAAAGATTACTTTTGTCAATAAAGTCTTAAGAAATAAGCTATGTTGTCAATAGCAAAGAATATTCGGGATTAGCTTTGCGTTCTTTGCGAATACTCTAAAACCTTTGCGGTAAATTTTTAATGCAAAGGTTGGCAAAAAACGCCAAGTGATGTAATAAAGATTGTGAAATAGCCCTGTAGCGTAAATACTTTTTTGTGTGTCACGCTGAGTTTATCAAAGCGTTTCGCCATAATTATCCATCGACAAGCTCTGGATGACAGGAGTATGCTCCAAAAACGGTAGCAAAAAGATTTTAGCGGGAAGCAGGACTAGCGAACCATGGTAGTACTGCCGTTGCGCTTCAAAAATTAAACATTTTTCTTTACCCGAAACGAAAAGTACTTTTGAGAAAAATAACTAAAAATGGCTAGCACAACAGTAATTAAAGCTTTGGCAATAGAAGGGTAAAACATAAAACCGTCTACCAAAATCTTCATTAGCGCATAATTGAGTAAGATGTTAGTGCAAACTACAGTGCCATATCTAAACAACTGTATACGTCCTTTTAAATTTGATTGTGTAAAAACCAAGTACTTATTAAGGGTAAAACCCACTAAAAATGTGAAAACAGATTCGATAGCCAAAGCGGCAATGTGACCGGTAACTAAATAGCCGTTAACATGTACAGCCTGTTGGTGCAGCACGTAATTGTAGATCACAAAATAAGCAATAATACCCGAGGCAGCAGTAAAGCCACCACTGGCCATGTACCTAAATGTGCCTATAGAAAACCAATTTTTAAACGGTGGATAGAAAAAATCGATGATGCTTAATGCTAATTTTCTCATCCTTTTTTACTTATTTTCATGATATAGATTACTGAATTTTTTATTGCAAAGACCTAAGTACAATTACCCCTCTTATGGAGCGATAATTGTAAACAGATAGGCGGCAAAAATAGTTAATAATACTACGCCTTGCAATATGTTAGTTTTTCCAGAACCAAGCGAAAGCATCAGTATAAATTGAGCCGATAATAATAGTACCATAGATTTGGTGTCTATGCCTAGGGTAATTGTTAAACCAGAAATTAAAGAAACAATAGAAACAGCTGGAATGGTAAGGCCAATGGTAGCCAGTGCAGAACCCAAAGCTAGATTTAAACTGGTTTGTAGTCTATTTTTTCGTACGGCATTTAGCGCCGCTATGCCTTCGGGCAGTAAAACTACAGCGGCAATAATTACACCTACTAATGATTTTGGTGCTCCGGCATTTACTATGGCAAGCTCTATATCTGGTGCAAGTGCTTTGGCTAGCAATACTACAATACCCAAGCAGGTTAATAGGAGTAAGCCGCTAGTTAAGGCTACTTTTGCAGTTGGAGGCAAAGCGTGTACTTCTTCATCTTCTGTATTAACTGGAGGCAAGAAAAAATCTCGGTGCCTAACGGTTTGTACTAAAATAAATGTACCATAAATAATTAAAGAAATAACAGATACAAAAATAAGTTGCGATTTGCTGTAAGATGGCCCCGCCACGCTGGTGGTAAAGTTTGGAAGTACCAAAGTGAGCATCAATATAGCGGTTAGCGCAACTAAAGGCGCTTTTACACCGTCGAAACTGAAACGTTGCTGGTTAAACTTAAATCCGCCTACCAGTAAGCATATTCCTATCATCCCGGTTAAGATGATCATTACGGCTGCCAAAACCGTGTCTCTTGCCAGCTCTTCGGTACCAGGGCCACCAGTGAGCATTAAAGACACAATTAGCGCCACTTCAATAGTGGTAACTGCTAGTGCTAAAATCAGTGTTCCAAATGGTTCGCCAACTTTGTGTGCCACTACTTCGGCATGGTGTACTGCGGCCAACACACTACCAATTAAAAGCACCACTAATATGGCAGTGCCGAAACCTCCAATACCATTTAAGGGCAAAAAATAGGCTAACCAAGCTAATATGGGTAAGGCAATTGTCCAAAGTGGTAAAGGTAATTTTTTAAGCATGTGATTTAATTTATGGTGGTTTTAATTACGATAATTTCAAAGTTACGCTTAGGAGGTTCTTATCCTAATTATCTATGTAAAGATTAGATTACTAAAATATGTATAACTTTTTAAGTTGTACCTTAGTCTGAAACAAAATATAACCCATTAACACCACAACATGAAAACATGTTTTTTCTTTTTAGTTTGCAGTATTTTTAGCGTTTCTGCTTTTTCGCAAATTGATACCTCTGCTTACCGTACCATAGCAAATGCTATCCAAAAACAGTATGCTCCAGATAAAAGAGCTGTTTATTTTCAAGTTCGCTTTAAAGCAGATACCGTTTTTGTAGAAAGTACATCTAAACAGGCGGTAGAGGCATTTGAGAAATCTTTTCCTGCCGATGTTAAAGAAAAATTAGCAGCTACAGTATTGCCCACCAAACAACTAAAAGATTTAACTTTTGGGGTGACCACTATTTCTGTTGCCAATAACAGAAGCCAACCTTTTCATGGTGCGGAGCTGATGACGCAAACGCTTTTGGGTACGCCCATTCAGGTGCTTAAAAAACAGGGTGGATTTTATTTAGTAAAATCACCGGATGGTTATTTAGCATGGACAGATGGCGGTTCTATCGCTTTGATGTCCGAAAATAAATTCAAGGAATGGCAAGCTGCAAAAAAGGTTGTTTATGTGAACGATTATGGTCATGCCTTGGCAAAAGCCGATATTGAAGCAGCAAGGGTTTCTGATTTGGTGGCTGGTAATATACTAAGATTTTTATCAGTAGAGAATGGTTTTACTAAAGTTGCTTTTCCAGATGGTAGAGAAGCTTATGTACCAACCGCACAACTTATCGATTACGCCCAATGGGCCAATAAGCCTTTGCCCTCTGCCGGTGCGATTTTGCAAACAGCACAAACTCTAATAGGCGTACCTTATTTATGGGGCGGCACCTCTATTAAAGGGGTAGATTGTAGTGGTTTTACTAAAACTGCTTATTTCTTAAACGGTGTAATTATTCCTCGTGATGCTTCGCAGCAAGCACTGGTTGGAGAGAAATTAGATGTTTTGGAGAATGATTCGATTAGTATAGCGAAGTGTCTCAAAAACCTACAGCCCGGCGATTTAATGTTCTTTTCTGCTGCAAAACGAAGAGGTATAAATGGGGGTAGGGTAAGCCATACTGCGATTTACATGGGCGAAGGGGAGTTTATCCAATCTGCGGGAATGGTGAAAATTAGTAGCATTTTACCCACTGCGGCTAATTACGATGAATATCAGACCAAAACCTTGGTGGGAGCCAGAAGGATTTTAAATCAGGTAGGAAAACCTGAAATTACAAAGGTAGAGCAGCACGATTGGTATTTTAGTAAAAAATAATGAGTATCAAAATTTATCATAACAGCAGATGCAGCAAAAGCAATGCTGCGTTAAAGGAAATCACACGAAGTGGAGAGCCCTTTGAAGTGGTTAACTATTTAGAAAACGTACCTAGCGTTGAAGAATTGAAGGACGTTTTAACCAAATTGAATTTAAAACCCTTTGATATTGTTCGTAAAACGGAGAAGGTTTATTTAGAAAAATACAAAGGTAAAGAACTGTCTGATGAAGAATGGATCAAAGCACTGCATGAAAATCCAATTTTAATACAAAGACCAATTATTGTTAACGGAGCTAAAGCTGTAGTTGCGAGGAGCGAAGAGGCGATTGATAGTATTATTTAATAATAGAGGCAGGTTCTGTTATTGAAAAAAATTAAAGAATAAGTAGGCTGCCGGACATTTGGCGACAGTTTTTAGACAATGAAATTATATAGTAGTAGACACCTAAAGGTAACTTTGCTCCCTTATATTTTCCATCAAATTTCAAACTAGAGCCAACGTATTCAAATACTAGATTTCCAGTTCTATTGAATATTTTAATTTTTGCATCTGGATATTTGTCGAGATCCGGAATGCTCCAGAAATCATTTATACCATCATCATTAGGGGAGAATGAATTAGGTATTTTTAATTCGGCACCTTTTAACTGAATTTTTAGCACTCCTCTTTCACTTTCGCATTCTCCAACTACTTGTGTTACATAATATGTGGCGTTGCTCTCGGCATTAATTTGAAATACGCTATGATTTTGTTCTATTATTGGAGTAGTTGCAGTGAATGAGGAGTATAAACGATAAGCTCCATTAGACGAGGGATTTTTAACTGACACATTAACTGTCATCGGTGCGCATATACTTACGGCGTCGAGCGTAGGTGTTATTAACCTAGTTGATTGATTTTGAAGTGTAAAACTTAAGGGCGAAATTTCACAATTTGAAGCGTCTCTTATATGTAGTGAATAAGTCCCAGCAGGTAAATTAAAAATGTCTAACTTATCACCAATTTGCTGTAAGTTCTCATTTTTCCAACTATAAATGAATGGAGTCTTTCCTCCAGTTATGATAATGCCGCTAATGGATCCAATGTTTTGTCCGCATAAATCTGGATTGATTTTTACTTTGTTTTTATCGGCAGTGATGAGAGGTATCCTATTTGCAGTGATAGATTGATATAAGGTTTCACAACCGTTTTCGTCTTTTAGAAATAACCTGTAAGTACCTTCTGGTAAATTGCTGACTCGGGCTCTTGTGCCAACTAATTGATTGTTTTCATTCAGCCAACGCATCCCTGTAATATTAACATCGTTATCGCCAGAAAAGGAAAGCGTCACATTGTTTAATCCACAAATTGCATCGCTAGCCGAAACGGTATAATTGGCAAATGTTCTAGGCTGATATTGGCCAACCGTAAAGAAATTAGTTTCTTCTCTACATCCGTTACCATTTGTAGCAATTAGTTTATACTCGCCAGCGGTTACATTCTCCAGATTTTGAGTTGATGAAACAGTTCTACCTTGCCGGTCTACCCAACTAAAGGTAGTTGCACCAGAGACGATAACTCCTTTTACGTAACCATTAGCTACATTACAAGCAGATTTTTTGATATCAACACCAACCTGATTTAATGTTATTCCTCCATCAACTATGATATCGAATAACTGAGAAAAAATAGGCGGACATGCGCTGCCATCTTTAATTTCTAATTTGTATTTGCCAGCTCCAACGTTCTCTAAATCTAAATTGGTGCCAACAGTTTGTGATTTGTCGTTAGTCCATTTATAGGTTAAGGTACCTGCGCCACTTGTAGTTATACCTTTTATACTGCCCAAATTACCTTCACAAGTAGTATTAGATACTCGGGCATTCGTATAGCTTGCTGCGGGTCCGCTACTACTAATTAAAGTGTACGGACCAAAATCTCTGGTTACACACTCCCCAACTAAACGTAACGTATATTTTCCGGCAGGTACATTTTTTAGTTCTCGATCTCTGCCAACTTCGTTACCTTGTTCATCGAGCCAACTCATTTCTTTATAGTAGTTGGGGTACAGATTTAAAATTGAACCTAAATTATTACAAGATGGATGCACCAGATTTGGCGTTCCGTTAAAACCGAGTTGAGGCCTGTTGTCAGTAATTGTAACCCATTCAGAATAGATGATACAGCCAAACTGATATGCTTTTAATTGATACTTTCCCGCAGGTACATCTTTAAGTTCGGGTTGTGTGCCTACTACGTTGCCGGCTTCGTCAACCCATTCTACCTTGTTTACGTTTACCAGATAGGTGCCTTCTATTTTGGCATTACTGGTATTACAAGTTTGTGGTGTTACTTTAAATTCTTGTCCAGCGGTCATTTTATAAATACGTGGATCAGAAAATTCTGAAGAAACTCCATTTAGCGTAGCGCCAGCAAGAACAGAATATCCGCTTTCTATAGCGCCGTTGTAAATCCAATTTCCATTGGCATCTGCTTTAACTGTAGCAAAATATCTTTTTGGTTGGCAGTTGGTACACTCAGGATCCGAATAAAATAGTTCAATTCTAGCGCCGGGCTTACTTCGGCCCGAAACGGAGTTGCTGGTTACATTGTCTAAAAGTGCCTCAATAGGTTTAGGTGTGGCTGTGGCAAATGGGCCAGTTTGGGTATACAATAAAGGCATCTCTGGGTTACAAAAAAAGGAGTTGTGGCTTAACTCTATTTGACTGCTTTGTTCTATCCAAACTGCACCTGGAAATAATTTTTGATATGGCAGGTGACTGTTAGTATTGGTAAAGTTGTTGCCCTCTGCTGTAGATGTTCCTCCGATTAATGCTTTTCCAGTTATACTTCGCAATGAAAGTGCCTGCGTAAAAAAGGGTAGTTGGTGCTGAAGATTTTTCGAAATCCCGAATGAATTTCTTTGAATCAAAATATCTGCATTATCAAAGCCATGCAAATTAAAACCAACACCAAAAACATTATCTAGTATAGAAATGTTAAGCCCTCCCGTATGATTTAGATTTGCATCTACAGAAAAACCAACGCCATTCATATTTCCTACATTTCCAGATATACCCGGTCTTTCTTCGTTTCTATTTGCGTAGAAAATATTATTTTGAATAAGGTAGTCCATTTGATTTACCTGTAATTCGCGAGGAATAGCGCCATATCCTCCAAAGTCACCATAAATAACATTTCCTTCAGCTTTGCTGCTTCCGCCTATCATCGCTTTTGATACCCGATATAAGTTTGAGCCACTTCTTACTTTATCTGCAATTTGGAGCCCGTCTTCGTGCACACCAATATAGTTATTAACTAAACGGAGATTAGTGATTGAACCTTTATTTGCGCCATCGTACTGCATATTTAAACCGTACATATTGTAAATTACATTTCCTTTATCTACGTTTCCTATGCTAACTAAAGCGGTTTCTTTAGAAAAAAATAAAGCGGTAGTACTTCTTATTGAGCCAACAGAGCCCGAGTAGAAATTTCTAATCACAAAACCATATAGCTCAAATCTTCTAACGCCATTTACGCTCAATATTGAGTTGGTGAATTGTGTAAAAGTAAACTTTTCGCCATCTAAAATTATTTTGGCTTTATTATACGAAGCAAAATCGCCAGCCTGTGTGCTGCCATCAATTACTATATCTGTGTTAATTTCCGGAAGTTCGGTTTGTATTTTTATCGTGTGTTCATCAACAGAAATACCAGGAATGTTAAAGTAAATGTAATCAACTTCGGTATTGCCGTTTGCATTGCTTTTGGTTATAGCATCTCTAAAAGAACCAGCTCCGCTGTCGTTATTATTGGTTACGGTAAAAACCTCCGAAAATCCATATTGATAGAATAAGATAAAAGCTGCCAGTAAAAATAATTTCCGTAGCATAAATGCGTTAAAATAAAAAATCCAGAAGACGATTAGTAAAAATCATTCTTCTGGATAAATATAAAGTTTTTATGCGATTTGTAAATTAACTCAGCAAACTTCTCCAGCTTACTTTGCTTTCTATGGTCCAGTGCAAATCTTTAATTTCAATACGTTGTTGCTCCATGGTATCTCTATGGCGGATGGTAACCGTATTATCTTCTAAAGTTTGGTGATCTACCGTGATGCAGAAAGGCGTACCAATCGCATCTTGCCTGCGGTAACGTTTACCAATCGCATCTTTTTCTTCATAAATACAGTTGAAATCAAATTTCAGCGCATCCATTACCTCACGAGCTTTTTCTGGCAAACCATCTTTTTTAGTTAATGGGAAAATAGCCGCTTTAATTGGTGCTAAGGCAGGGTGCAAACGCAATAAGGTTCTGCTGTCTTGTTTTTCTGGTGTACTCAAATCTTCCTCTTCCAATGCGTTAATCATCGTTAACAAGAACATTCTATCTAAACCAATCGAAGTTTCAATTACATAAGGCACGTAATTGCCGTAAGGTTTGCCGTTTTCATCCAGTTCGGCATCAAAATACTGCATTTTTTTACCGCTGTACTCTTGGTGTTGCGTTAAATCAAAATCAGTTCTACTGTGTATACCTTCTACCTCTTTAAATCCAAATGGAAATTCAAATTCAATATCGGTAGCCGCGTTAGCATAGTGGGCCAATTTTACGTGGTCGTGGTAACGGTATTTCTCTGGGGCTGTGCCCAAAGCTTTGTGCCATTTCAAACGAGCTTCTTTCCAATATTCGAACCATTTTTTATCCTCGCCTGGGCGTACAAAAAATTGCATTTCCATCTGTTCAAACTCACGCATACGCATAATGAACTGGCGGGCAATTACCTCATTTCTAAAAGCTTTACCAATTTGCGCAATCCCGAAAGGAATTTTCAACCTGCCCGTTTTTTGTACGTTTAAAAAGTTCACAAAAATACCTTGAGCCGTTTCGGGGCGAAGGTAAACCTTTTCGCTACCATCGGCCATGGCACCAAATTGCGTATCAAACATCAGGTTAAATTGGCGTACATCCGTCCAGTTTCTGGTGCCACTAACCGGACAAGCAATTTCATGCTCTTCAATTAATACCTTTAAGCGAGGCAAATCTTCAGCCTTTAGGGCATCGTCCATATCGGCTTGCAATTTTGCCGCCTTTTCGGTTTTGCCGTCTTTTTCGTATTTCGCAATTTTATCTTCCAATAACTGATCGGCACGGTAGCGTTTTTTGCTATCCTTATTGTCAATCATCGGGTCGTTAAAACCATCAACGTGGCCGCTGGCTTTCCAAACTTTTGGATGCATGAAGATCGCAGAATCAATGCCTACAATATTCTCGTGCATCTGCACCATTGCTTTCCACCAATAGGTTTTAATGTTGTTTTTCAGTTCGGCGCCCAATTGTCCGTAGTCGTAAACGGCACTTAAGCCATCATATATTTCGCTGCTTTGAAATACAAAACCATATTCCTTGGCGTGCGATATTACGTTTTTAAAAATTTCGTCGTTATTTTTCTGAGCCATAGTGGGGCAAAGATAATAAAAAGGTGGAGGGTTTAAAGGCGTAAGCTTTAAGGTTTTTGAAAATCAACTGCAGTGCATATCAGTTCCGAAAGTCCTGCTATACATTACAAGTCCGCACTCGCTAGGCTCGCTTGCGGGCTTTTCATTTCTATCAGGTTTAATTAACAAACGTTAACATTTCAAACTTTGCGTTCTCTGCGAAACTCTTCTATCCTTTGCGTTAAAAACTGATCATCAACTAGTATGAACTTAGGTGTCTTAGATGGTAAAAGAATAAACATTAACAAACGTTAACATTTCAAACTTTGCGTTCTCTGCGAAACTCTTCCATCCTTTGTGTTAAAAACTGATCATCAACTAGTATGAACTTAGTTGTCTTAGATGTTGAAAAAATAAAAATTAACATTTCAAACTTTGCGTTCTCTGCGAAACTCTTCTATCCTTTGCGTTAAAAACTGATCATCAACTAGTATGAGCTTAGGTGTCTTAGATGGTGAAAAAATAAACGCAAAGTTTTTCGAAGTTTTAGCGAAGCACCGCAAAGAACGATTATACTAAAGCAAGCTAAATCTCTTGCATGGTTAAAAAAGGAATAAATCTAAATTTTTCCTACATTCGGATGTTTACAGAAGGAAGATAAATTAATGAAAAGGATACTTTCCATAGATGGCGGTGGTATTCGTGGTATTATACCAGGGATGATTTTGGTAGCATTGGAAGATAAAATTCAGCGAGCAACCCAAAACCCCAATGCCCATCTTACCGATTATTTCGATTTTTTTGCTGGCACAAGTACAGGCGGTATCTTGTTATCAATACTGTTGTGCCCTAGCGATGATGAGCCCACTAAGCAAAAATATAGTGCAAAACAAGCGCTTGATATATACCTTAATCATGGAGTAGAAATATTTGCCGCAAAACCATGGCGTCGTTTCCTTAGTAAATTTGGTTTGCTGAGCGAGCTTTATGATGCTACAATTTTAGAAAAAGTGCTTTATGGTTATTTTGGAGATAAAAAATTAAGTGAATTGATCAGGCCTTGTATCATCACGGCTTACGATATCGAACTCCGTAAAAACCATCTCTTTCGCCAACAGAAAGCAATTTCTCATGGTGATTCTCGTGATTTCTTCATTAGAGATGTTTGTAGAGCAACTTCAGCTGCGCCAACCTATTTCTCAGTGGCAGAAATTTTCTCATTGGCCAAAACTCGCTATCCTTTGGTAGATGGTGGCGTATTTGCGCACAACCCTTCGTTATCAGCTTTGCTGGAGGTTATTAAAAACTACAATACTTATAAAATAGATGATTTTTGGGTGCTGTCTCTGGGTACAGGTTTATCTAAAATATCCTACAACTACGAAGATTTTAAAAAGAAACGAGCAATTTCTATAGGTCCGGCGCTGGTAGATATCATGAGCAGCAGTTCTGCCGAGAGCACAGATTATTTTATGAAACAGCTTTTCCACTCTGTTAAGAAAAGTGGTAATTACATTCGTATCGAACCTAATAATTTATCCTCAATTGATCCCGCTATGGATGCCGCTACACCGCATAACATTCAAAAAATTATTTCGCTTGCCGATAAATTGGTTAGCGAGAATGAAAATTTATTAGATCAAGTCGTTGCTGCACTTATCCAAGACAAAAAAAATAAAAAAGAAGATTCCGTTTGGAATTTTTTGAAGAGGTGAAGCATTTGGCACAACTAAACGTCCTTAAATTTCTTGGCTGGTAAAACAAAAACTACCTTTGCATTTCATCATCGTTAAAAAAATTAGATGAAAAAAATACAACTCTTATTTTTAGCAATTACTTTATCCGGGCTTGCCTGTATTGCGCCAGCTAAGCATTATTACATTAGCTTTAAAACGGCTAAAGAATTTCAAGATTTCTTGAACAAAAAAACGGGGAAATATCCTTTGTTAAGTGCGCACCGTGGTGGGCCAATGCCAGGTTTCCCCGAAAATGCCATTGAAACTTTTGAAAATGCCACCACTTATCAGCCTGTAATTATTGAGTTCGATGTGGCTTTAAGTAAAGATTCTACCTTAGTAATTATGCATGATGATAAGCTGGATCGAACTTCTACAGGTGCGGGCTTAGTTTCTTCTTATACTTACAGCGAGCTGCAAAAGTTTACTTTAAAAGATGATGAGGGAAAAATAACCGATTTTAAAATCCCTACACTAGAAGAGGTGTTAAAGTGGGGTAAAAATAAAGTGCTTTTCACTATTGATATCAAAAGGGGAGTGCCTTACGAGAAAATTATTGCAGCTGTACGCAAAACTAAATCAGAAAACAATTCCATCATCATTACCTACAACGCTAATCAAGCTGCTAAGGTGCATGAGTTGGCGCCAGATTTGATGATTTCTGCTACAGTAAAGAGCCCCGAAGATTTGGAGCGTTTAAACCAAATGGGGGTGCCCAATGATAAAATTGTTGCCTTTGTAGGTGTTGCCGAGCCAGATCAAAGCCTTTATAAATATCTAAATAATAAGAAGATTAGTGCTATTTTGGGCACCATGGGCAACTTAGATAGAAGTGCAAAGGCAAATAAAAATAAACAGGTATATCGCAATTTGGTAGCCAATGGTGCCGATGTGCTTTCTACCGATGAGGTAGTTTTAGCTGGCGAGCAATTAGATGCTTATCGTAACGATAAGCAGTTGCTTTTTAAAAACTTAAAGCGATAATATTTTGAGTGTAATAGTAAGAAATTTAGCCAAACACTATGGTGAACAAAAGGCAGTAAACCAAATTAATTTCGAAGCGAAGCCTGGTCGTATATTGGGCTTTTTAGGTCCAAATGGTGCTGGTAAATCTACCACCATGAAAATGCTGACAGGTTATTTGCAGCCTACTTCTGGCCAAGCCGAAATTGCAGGTAAAGACATGAAATTGGAGCCGCTAGAAATCAAAAAACTGATTGGTTACCTTCCAGAAAACACGCCTTTGTATATAGACATGTATGTTCGCGAGTTTTTAGGCTTTGTTGCCGAAACCTATGGGCTCAAAAACAGATCCAAACGGGTTGAAGATGTGATTAAATTGGTAGGTTTAACGCAAGAACAGCACAAAAAAATCGGAATGCTATCTAAAGGCTACAAGCAACGTGTCGGTTTAGCACAAGCTATTATCCACCAACCTCAGGTACTGATTTTAGATGAGCCTACCTCTGGTTTAGACCCCAATCAGTTAACCGATATTAGGGCATTAATTAAAAACTTAGGTAAGGATAAAACCGTAATTATTTCTACACATATCATGCAAGAAGTGGAAGCGCTTTGCGATGATGTGATCATTATCAATAAAGGTGCTTTGGTAGCTAACGCAGCCATTGCCGATCTTAAAAAAGAGCATGCTGGGGCTTCTTTGGAAGATATTTTTAAAAAATTAACGCAGTAATTCATTGCTATTTAAGAAATCCACTTTAAGTTTACCCATCAATATGAAATTTAAGCTATTCGTTGTTGTGTTTTTTGTAGCTTCGTCACTTTCGTTTAGTGCGCAAGCTCAACAAATCAAAATTGGTTTGGCTCCAGAAATTAACCTGCCTACTGGCAACGCCTCCAGCATTAGTGGCGTGGGCTTTGGTGGTGCTGTAAAGGCCGAAATTGGCATTGCCGATAAGTATGCCATTACCGCCAATGGTGGTTATAATCTGTTTTTAACCAAAAGAAAATTAGGGACTAAATTAGCAAATATAGAAGCCGTACCAATTAAGTTGGGTTTTAAGCATTATCCAAGTCAAGATTTCTATATCGAAGGACAAGCAGGTGCTGCATTTCATGTCGGCGGCGCTTCTAAAACATCCTTTGTTTGGTCGCCAGGGTTTGGAACCTATATTAAAACAGGCAGTGCTAACAGCAAGTTAGAATTTGGACTGCGTTACGAAGCTTGGACCAATACCAGTTATGGGGCAACTACTACACTAAAAACTACAAGTTTCAGCTTTATTGGCTTAAAGTTAGGTTACGTTTTTGGGATGTAATTGAAAATTATTCTGTTGATTTTCATTTGTTTGTAATTTTTTTGATGCTTTTTCGTAACGATTGGCAGTATTGTTGCGTCTATTGGAGCGATTATTAATCATTAAAACAAATTTAAATTACTTAAAATGAAAAAATTATTATTATCATTTGCTCTTGTAGCTGGCTTAGGTTTAGCTGCTAATGCACAAACTAAAGATCCAGCGATGTCAGGTTCTAAAATCGGTGTTGGTGCTGATTTTGCCTTCCCGATGGGAGATTTTGGAGACGCCTACAATTTTGGTGTGGGTGGTTCTTTAAACTTCCAAGCGCCAATAGCGAGCAAGCTAAATTTTGTTGGAGAAGCAGGTTATTTAAAATTTACAGGTAAAGAGTTTAACGAAATGGGTCTTAGTTTTAAATATCCTAGCGTTGGGTTCGTTCCGCTTAAAGCTGGTGTTAGATATTTCTTAGCTGAAAATTTTTATGCTCAAGGACAAGTAGGAGCTGCAATTGCCACAGGCGATGATGCTTCAGGTACTGCATTTCTATATGCCCCAAGCTTAGGTGTTGAATTTCCTGTTGCAGATAAGATGGCAATTGATTTCGGTGCTCGTTACGAAGGATGGTCTAAAAACGGAACTTCTTCATTTATTGGTTTAAGAGCAGCTTTAAATTTCGGTTTGTAGTTTTTTTAGTTTTATACAAAGCCCTGTTTTTAAAAAATAGGGCTTTTTTATTTCCACTAAATTTATAGTTTTGCATCTAATTAATTAACATTCAAAAAAATAATCAAATTAAAATGAAAAAAATTTTTCTATTATTAACGCTCGCAGCTGGTTTAACCTCTGCTGTTAATGCTCAAGACAAACCTGTTTCTTTTGGAGTTAAAGCTGGTGTTGCTTTTCCCAATCTAACTTTCTCTGCAATGGGCACGTCAGTTAGTCTCGATTCAAAAACAACATTTTATGTTGGTGGTATCGCCGATATTAAAGTTTCCAAAATGTTTTCAGTTCAACCTGGTTTAACCTTTATGAGTAAGGGGACTAAATCTGGGGGAGCTTTGTTTGAGGATGAAGATATGGATGCATCTATTAACATCTCATACTTAGAATTGCCGGTTAATTTGGTTGCAAATTTTGAGACAGGTTCTGGTAAATTTTTTGTAGGCGCTGGTCCTTATGCAGCCTATGCGTTATCAGGGAATGGTAAATCAGATGGTGTTAAAGAAGATATGCCATTTGGCTCAAATGATGGGGAGTTTAAAAGAATGGATTTTGGTTTGAACTTCCTAGCTGGGTACCAACTAACTAACGGTTTAAATTTTCACGCTGGTTATGGTTTAGGCTTGGGAAAAATAATGAATGATGAAAGTTCAGGTATTGATGTTGCAGTTAAAAACAAAGTTTTCTCTGTTGGTTTAGGCTTCAACTTCTAAGAAGAAGTAAAAAATAATTAAAGCCTTTCCGATTTTTCGGAAGGGCTTTTTTGTTTTAATAGATATTGCATAACTTCGTCACTCTTAAACCAAAGCATGTTAGCAGTATTTAAAAGAGAATTATTCAGTTTCCTCAGTTCAGCTATGGCCTACATTACCATTGGCATATTTTTGTTGGCCTGCGGTTTAATGTTTTGGTTTTTTCCAGATACCTCCATTTTGGAATATGGCTATGCCGAAATGGATGGTTTCTTTAGTTTGGTTCCTTATCTATTTATGTTTCTTATTTCAGGCATCGCTATGCGTTCTTTTGCCGAAGAAAGAAAAGAAGGTACTTATGTGTTGTTGGCCACGCGGCCACTTACCGATATGCAAATCATTCTAGCCAAGTATTTGGCCTGTATGGTTTTGGTGCTTTTTTCGTTGTTGCCCACTTTGGTATACTACTACAGCATTTCGCAATTAGGCTTGCCCAAAGGAAATATCGATACCGGAGCGGTAATTGGTTCCTATGTTGGCTTGTTCTTGTTAGGGAGTGCGTTTACGGCCATCGGTATTTTTGCTTCTTCCATTACTAAAAACCAGATTATTGCTTTTGCGGTAGCCGTATTTTTGTGTTTTTTTGCTTACAGTGGTTTCGATTCGGTAAGCAGGATTTCTGCTTTAGAAGGTGTATCAGCCTCGTTAGTAAATCTAGGAATTAACGAACATTACCAATCGATTAGCAGAGGGGTTTTAGATACGAGAGATTTGGTTTATTTCATCACTTTTGTGGCCTTGTTTTTAGGTTTAACCAAGTTGGCAATAGGAGGTAGGAAATGGTAGGGGGAAAGTTAAAAGTTAAAGAAGAAAAGTTAAAAGCTCAAAGCTCGAAACAGAAGTGGTTGAAGTTTGTACTGTTTACAGTGGGTTTGGTGCTAATAAACGTTTTGGCGCAGTTTGCTTACACCCGAATAGATTTCACCAAAGAAAAACGATTTACGCTTACCGAGAAAACCAAGCAGACCTTAAAAGAGAACGAGAAAGAGGTCGTTGTAACCGTTTTTTTGGATGGAGATATGCCTTCAGCTTTTAAGCGTTTGCGTAACGCCGCTAAAGACATCTTAGCCGATTATAAGTCCTACTCTAGCGCAGGCTTTAAGGTAGTTTTTGTTGATCCATTATCGGGATTAACTGCTGCACAACAAGATACGGTGATGCAGCATTTGTACCAGATAGGTATTAAACCTACCAATATCAATATTAAAACTGATGCTGGCTTTTCTGAAAAGCTGGTTTTCCCAATGGCGCTGATAGAAAGTAATGGTAAACGGATGCCCGTTAAATTGCTTCAAAATTTAGGTGGGGAAGCTTCAAACTATGATGAGAATATCAATAACTCCATCAAGAATTTAGAATATGTATTCACATCATCCTTAAAAAAGGTGTTTTCTGGTTATAACCCACGCATTGGTTTTACCGAGGGTAACGGCGAACCAAATGACGCCTATCTGTACGATGCGATGCACACCCTTTCTGACAGTTATGTGGTAGGAAGAGTAAACTTAGATTCGATTACTAAGCAAGGTTTGGATAGCTTAAAGGTAATGGTAATTGCCAAGCCCTTAAAAACTTTTACAGAAGCTCAAAAATACAAGATTAATTATTTTGTGATGAAGGGCGGGCGTGTTGTATGGTCTATAGATCAAGTGCGTATGGAACTAGATAGTTTGCGTAGCGGCAGATCTTTTATGGCGGCCAACAACAATCTTAATTTAGACGACATGCTGTTTGAGTATGGAGCCCGCATAAACTATGATATTATTGCGGATGTAAATTGTGCAGAAATCCCCATAGCCACTGGTGGCCCAGGGGGCGATATCCAAATGGCTCCGTGGCTGTATTATCCAATTTTATTGCCCGATACCAGCAATAGTGCGGTGAAGAATTTAGATAACATTAAAGCCGAATTTGCGAGCACGGTAGATACTATTGGTAGTAAAAATGTGGATAAGCGGATCATTTTAACTACGTCGCCCTATAATAAGATTTACACTTCTCCCAAAATGTTTAACCTGCAAATGGTAGAAGAAGAGCCTACACAAGAGGCATTTACCAGCGTAGCTAAAAGTGTGGGTGTATTATTAGAAGGTAGCTTTAAATCGGTATTTCTAAATAGGCCAATACCCCAGGGGATTACCGAGCAATTTGACTTACCTGCGCAAAGTAAACCTTCTAAAATGATTGTTTTGGGCGATGGCGATATTTTCCGTAACCAAGTGGCGGCAGATGGCTCGCCGTTTCCATTAGGTTTTGATAGGTATACGCAGCAAAATTTTGGCAACAAAGCGCTGCTGCTCAATATAATAGATTATTTTACAAATGAAGACAATCTTATCGCCCTGCGAAATAAAGAAGTTACCGTAAGGCCCTTAGATAAAACCTTGGTGCGTACAGAAAAAACCAAGTGGCAAGTGGTAAACACGGTATTGCCAATTGCGTTGTTAATATGTTTTGCAATTTTTCAACATTATTACCGCAAACATAAGTATGCAAGGTAATTTTCATACTTTTGAGTCTATATAAAACAAGCTATGAGATTTATAGTATCCACATCGACATTATTAAAACATTTACAAACCGTTAATGGTGCTTCGAGTAGCAGCACGGTATTGCCTATCTTGGAGAATTTCCTGTTTGAAATTAAAGAAGGAAATTTAACTATTTCTGCTACCGATTTACAAACTAGTATGACTACTTCTTTACCTGTAGAATCTAAAGAAGAAGGTAGGGTAGCGGTACCATCTAGAATTTTGTTAGATACGTTAAAGACCTTACCAGACCAACCAATTACTTTTCATGTAGATGATAATAATTTTGCTATAGAGATTAGTGCTGGCGACGGAAAATATAAGTTAAGTGGCGAGAATGGTGATGATTTCCCTAAAATTCCGGTAGTAGATAACGCATCTTCAGTTAATTTACCTGCAACGGTGTTAAGTGAGGCAATTACCAAAACAATTTTTGCGGTAAGTAACGATGAGCTTCGCCCGGCAATGACTGGTGTTTTTTGCCAATTATCTCCCCAAAATATTACTTTTGTAGCTACTGATGCCCATAAGTTAGTGCGTTACAGAAGAAATGATAGTAAGGCAGAAAAGGCTTCCTCTTTCATTTTACCTAAAAAAGCGCTCACTTTATTAAAAGCAGCTTTACCAAATAATGATGTAAACGTATCTGTTGATTACAACGCAACGAGTGCATTTTTCAAGTTCGAAAACATCAACCTGATCTGTCGTTTAATTGACGAGCGCTATCCAGATTATGAAGCAGTAATTCCTGCTAACAACCCTAATAAGTTGGTAATTGATAGGGCTTTGTTCTTGAATACGTTACGCAGGGTGGTGATTTTCGCAAATAAAACTACTCACCAAGTTCGTTTAAAAATTAACGGTAGCGAGTTAAATATTTCTTCTGAAGATTTAGATTTTGCAAACGAAGCTCACGAGCGTTTAAGCTGCCAATATGACGGCGAAGATTTAGAAATAGGTTTCAATGCCCGTTTTTTGATTGAAATGTTAAACAATTTAAGTGGCGAAGAAGTTACCTTAGAGCTTTCTACTCCAAACAGAGCCGGTTTGTTAATCCCTCAAACTAATGATGAGAATGAGGATGTATTAATGTTAGTGATGCCGGTAATGTTGAATAATAGTTATTAAGACTTGTTACGGGTTACGGGTTATCAGTCTAGTCCCATAACTCGCAACTCATAACCTCAAATAAAAAATGTCCCGACCAAATCGGGACATTTTTTATTTAATTGCAGTCATATTTTAAAATTTAAGCGTTTATCCAAACGATATCCTTATTTTTGTGAAAAAATAAAAAACGGTGGAATTTTTCGATTTACTTGTACAGCTACTTACCAATACCAAAGATACTTTAGAACAAATCATGCAGGAATATAGGACTTGGACCTACCTTATTCTTTTCTTGATCATTTTTGCGGAAACAGGATTTGTGGTAACGCCATTTTTACCCGGAGATTCGATGTTATTTGCCGTGGGTGCTTTGGTTGCCGGCGAAGGAACAGGTTTAAACATTTGGTTTATGCTAGTGATACTGATTGCTGCGGCAATTTTAGGTAATTCGCTTAATTATCAGCTAGGTAAGTATTTTGGTATCAAAGTTTTTAAAGAAAATAATAAAATTTTAAAGCTGAAATATTACCATCAGTCTCATGCCTATTTTGAGAAACATGGTGCAAAGGCCATTGTTTTTAGTCGTTTTTTGCCAATTGTAAGAACCATTGCACCGTTTGTGGCTGGTGCCGCCAGAATGTCTATAGGTAAATTTCAATTTTATAACATTGTAGGCGGTATTGGCTGGATTACCAGTTTGTTGTTTGCAGGCTATTTGTTGGGTAAAATTCCATTTGTAGAAAAGAATTTCGAAATACTGGTTTTGATCATCGCAGTTGGAACCTTTGTGCCGGTAATTTATGGTGCTTTGAAATCGCTTTTCTCTAAAAAACCTGTTGAGCAACAAATAGAGGAAGAGATTAAGGAAGATTAAGTAGGGTTAAACGTTGATTTGTTTAATCGGTTAACTGTTGCTTTTCAACCATCCATACATTGTAAAGGTTGACACAATAAGATACAATTAACCAATCCAACAGTTAACCAATTAACCTTGTCGTTTAAAACTCCCTGCCAATAATTTTACCTTCTTGGTATTTTTGGTCTATCTTTTGTGTTTGTTTTTTATCTTCAATAGTAGCCTCAATTCTAATCATATTCCTCAAATCGGGTTGGCCGGCGTCTACCCAGGCTGAGTACCAAAAAGAGCCTACTTTAATAATTGATGATTTCATTTGTCGCTCTACCATGCCATTCATCATATCCTGATACGCTTTGGTATAGGCTACCGAATATTGTTTCATTACGTTCTTTCCACGCATAGAGAAATCATACTTTTGGTCTGCCGGAAAAGTTTCACTTAGCTTTTTTTCAAAGCTAAGTACGGTATCTACCATAGTATGCGAGTTTTTTACAATTTTCCATGCCTCTTTAAGTGGGTCTTCTATGTAGGTGGCTTTGCCTACTAAGAGGTTGTAATCTTTTGAGAAGAGCTCTGGCACCCTACTTTCCCAAAATCCGTGTATGCCAGTTTGGTTAGTAAGTTGCCCGTTGTAGTTGCGTGTGGTGTGCAAGGGTACGTGCGCATCGCCTATATAATGTCCAAGATCGGTAGAGTAGCGTAAAATTCTTGCCGAGTCGCGTTCTTTAAATGCCCTAACTAAATTGTAATAAACACGTTGTATATGCCAAGGTACAATGCCTTCTTTAGCGAGATGTTTTTCGCCATATTTTTTTACGGCGTCGTTCCATTTTTCGGGTATGCTGTCAATGTTGCTTTCGTAGTTCTCTACATCAATGAAATGTCTAGGTGCTTCGGCGGTATCGGCATATCGTCGTTTATCGGGGTCTACCGCATGTTCGGTAATGTATTTGTGATTGTTTTTGTAAAAACCAACCATCCCTTCTGGCAAAGTAAAAATGGCTAGTTGGTTTATCCGCTTATGCGAAAAAAAACCCCATGACGAACACACTATAGCAGCACAAATAAGCAACAAAGAAATAACAAGTTTTTTCATGAAATTATACTTTACCGTAGGTAAAAGTAATAAAAAACCCAGCTTTATTGGGGTAATGTGACAAGTTTTTTATGAGCGTTTTAAATCGTTAGCTCTTTTCAAAATCCCTATATTTGCAACAAAATATAAATCTTATGCAAGAAATAAAGAAATATGTAGAAGATAACAAGCAACGTTTTTTAGACGAGCTTTTTGAGTTGTTGCGTTTTCCTTCAGTAAGTGCCGACCCTAAGTTTAAAGGCGATGTGTTGAAAACTGCTGATTTTGTTGCTCAGAAGTTGAAAGAGGCTGGAGCAGAGAAAGTAGAGATTTGCGAAACTGCAGGCTACCCAATTGTGTACGGCGAAAAAATTATAGATCCGAGTTTGCCAACGGTTTTAATTTACGGACATTATGATGTGCAACCGGCAGATCCGTTGGAATTATGGCACACGCCACCCTTTGAACCAACCGTACGTGATGGCAAAATTTATGCACGTGGCGCTTGCGATGATAAAGGTCAGTTTTATATGCACGTTAAGGCATTTGAATTGATGATGCAAACCAATACCTTGGCTTGTAACGTAAAATTCATGATCGAGGGCGAAGAAGAAGTAGGTTCTGCTAATCTTGGTATTTTCGTGAAAGCAAATACTGAGCGCTTAAAAGCTGATGTGGTTTTGATTTCTGATACGTCGATGATCAGTATGGAAAATCCATCTATCGAAACTGGATTACGCGGTTTAGCTTATATGGAAGTGGAGGTGGTAGGCCCAAATAGAGATTTACACTCGGGGGTTTATGGCGGTGCTGTTGCCAATCCGGCTACTATTCTTTGTAAAATGATTGCCTCTTTGCACGACGAAAATAATCATATTACTATTCCGGAATTTTATGATAAGGTTGTTGAGCTAAGTGATGCCGAAAAAGCAGCTTTAAACTCTGCACCATTTGATTTAGAGGAGTATAAAAAAGATCTAGCTATTGATGCCGAATGGGGCGAGAAAGGCTATTCTACCTTAGAGCGTACTGGTACAAGACCAACTTTAGAGGTAAATGGCATTTGGAGCGGTTACATTGGTGAAGGGGCTAAAACCGTACTGCCAAGTAAGGCTAATGCTAAAATCTCGATGCGTTTGGTTCCGAACCAAAATTCGGATGAAATAAGTGAAATTTTCGCCAAACATTTCGAAAAAATTGCACCAAAAGGAGTGAAGGTTACGGTAACGCCGCATCATGGTGGCGAGCCAGTGGTAACGCCAACAGATAGTGTTGCTTATCGTGCTGCCGAAAAAGCTATTGAAGATAGTTTTGGTAAAAAACCAATTCCTACCCGTGGTGGTGGTAGTATTCCTATTGTGGCGTTGTTTGAGGATGTGTTGGGTATTAAATCGGTATTGTTTGGTTTTGGTTTAGATAGTGACGCACTACACTCGCCAAACGAAAAATACGATATTTATAATTACTACAAAGGAATTGAAACCTTGCCTTTGTTTCATAAATACTTTGCGGAATTGAATAAGTAATGTGAATTATGAGGATTTTTCCGTCATTGCGAGGCAAGAAGCAATCCTACAACTATTGCAGGGTGTAAAACTACCGCTTTAAGATTGCTTCGTGCCTTGCAATAACAAACATTTCAATTAATATTAGCTGGTAATCAATATTTGAAACCTCCTTACGGTATAGTTTGGAGGTTTTTTATGTTAACAGATTTTTAAAGTTAAATTGATCTCGGCAAATTACTTTCGTACATCTAATTAAATTTTGTTTTATTTCAAAATTCTATTTGTTTTAGTTTGTTATTTGTTAAATTTAGTTTCAAATTATTTCAATAATGTCTTGTGTTGAGATTTTTTTTGCATAAACCAAAACCAAAATTTTCTTATAGTATGAATTATTATCCGAAATTTTCTAAACATGCGAGTGCCAAGAGCATATTCGTTATCTATTCATTAGTCTGTTTATCACTAATTGGAGCCAATTTTAAGCACCTAAATTTCTTCAATAAGAGTGAAGTTGCTGCTGCGGCACAAACTAAAGAAGATAAATATTTTCAAATAGCTGTTTTGGGAGATACGCAATATTATACCGGAGAAAGGTATGGGGGCAATATGAATATGTTTTACGATCAGATAGATTGGATTGTTGACCACGCCCAAAAGGAGAAGATAGCTTATGTGGTACATGTGGGAGACATTACCGATCAAGGAGATAAGCTACCTGAGCAATGGGAGCGAGCTAAAGATGCGATGTATCGATTAGAAAGGCCACAGCCAAATTTTCCTTACGGTATCCCTTATGGTGTGGCCGTAGGAAACCACGATGTTAGGCCAAATGGAGATCCCAATGGCTCTAAAGTTGGATATACCAAGTATTTCGGTAAAAAGCATTTTGAAGGTAGGCCATATTATGGAGGCTCGTTTGATAATGCCGAATCTAGCGATAGCCACTACGATTTGTTCGAAGCTAACGGCGAGAAGTTTATTGCTTTGTATTTGATTTTTAACGACCCAGGTAAAAAAGAACTTTATGACGCCGCACTGGAGGAAAGGGTACACAATTGGGGAGCAGATATTTTAGCAAAATATAAGGATAGAAAGGCAATTGTAGTTAGCCATAATATTTTGAGGCCTGATACTTCTAGCAAAAGCAATTTCGTAGCAGGAGCAGGTATAGCGCCAAAACCAGGTAATTTTACTAAGCAGGGCAAACGCATTATCGAGAAATTTAAGCACTCGCCAAATGTTTTCATGATGCTTTGTGGCCATGTAAGCGGTGAGGCGATGAAAGAAGTGAAATTTGAAGGAAGAACTATTAAAGTGATATTAACCGATTACCAAGGGAGAAGAAATCCGGAGTATACCGATAAAGACAGAAATGGAGGTAACGGAATTTTAAGGTTGATGAAGTTTGATCAAGATAAAAAAAGGCTTAGCGTGAGAACTTTTATTCCTAAAAGGAATGAGCTATTAGAGGAGAGCGATGAAGACAGTAATTTTTCGGTTCCACTTTATCAATAGCTTTAAATGGTTGGCGGCGATGAAAATTAATTGGTTTTATCATACGAAATGGAATTATTTGATGGCGATTTTATTGTTTTCGAATTTTCAATTGTTTGCACAGCAGAAATTGAATACTTTGAAAATTAAATCGACCAAAGATTTAAAAGAATTCTTTAAATATACCCCAGATCGTATTCCAATGATAAGTGGTCATAGAGGTGGAGCGCAAGAACTGTATCCAGAAAATTCTATTGCCGGATTTGCGTATGTACTTTCTAAAATACCTGCTTTCTTTGAAGTGGATCCGCGTTTAACCAAAGATAGTGTGGTGGTGGTTTTACACGATGCTACTTTAGATAGAACTACAACTGGTAAAGGTAAATTGTCTGACTACACTTGGGAGGAGGTGCAAAAGCTGAGGTTGCTGGATAAAAGTGGCAAGCCAACCAACTATCGCATCCATACGTTAGAAGAAATGTTGCTTTGGGCAAAAGGGAAGACAATTTTAATGTTGGATAAAAAAGATGTGCCCTTAAATCAACTTTACAAAACCATTAAAGAGACCACCTCTGAAAGTTCGGTTCTTATCTCTGCTTATGAACCAGCCGAGGCCGCTTTTTATTACGCCAAAGATAAAAGTCTAATGTTTGAGGTTTTTGTAAGTAATGCAGAACGATTAAAGGCATACGAAGCCATAGGAATTCCTCATGAAAATATGGTGGCTTACATTGGTCAACCTAAAAAGAAAGCGTTTTATGATTTAGTACATAGCAAAGGGATGATGATTTTTATCTACACAGCTAAAGTAATGGAGAAAGAAAAAAATAAGGATACCCGAATTCAATCTTATAAAAATACAATTGGCGGTGGGGCTGATATTCTTTTAAGCGATAATGCGATAGAAGCTTATGAAGCTATTAAAGCGTATTTTCCTTCGAAAAGTAAGAAGAGTAAGTTCTTCAATTAGACAATGACATACATTTAAATCAAAAAAATCAGCATGATAAAATCGTTTAAAAAGAGAATAATTTTACTAGTAATGTTATCTCCATTTGCGGTATTTGCACAGAAACAGGAAATCAATATTTTAAAATTCAAAAATGTTAATGAACTGAAAGCTTTCTTTAAGCATGGAGAAAATAATTTTCCCATTATCAGCGGGCATAGGGGCGGTATGACCAAAGGTTTCCCAGAAAATTCTATGGAGACTTTTGCTAATACCTTAAAATACATGCCATCTTTTTTTGAAATAGATCCTAGACTAACCAAAGATAGTGTGGCTGTATTAATGCACGATGCTACTTTAGAAAGAACAACCAACGGCAAGGGAAAACTCTCAGATTATACGTATGCTGAAATACAGAAGCTAAGGTTAAAAGATCCGGAAGGTAATTTGACTGATGCTAAAATACCAACGTTAAAAGAGGCCATTCTTTGGAGCAAAGGAAAAACTGTGATGAATTTGGATAAAAAGGATGTTCCCCTAGAAATGACTGCCCGAATTTTAAAAGAGTGTAATAATGAGGCCGTGATGTTAACGGTGCATAATGCAAAGCAAGCTCGTTTTTATCTAGATCAAAACCCCAATTGGATGCTTTCTGTGCATATCAAAACTAAAAAAGCATACGACGAATATGTTAAGGCAAATATCCCTTGGGAAAGTATTATTGCTTATATAGGACCAGAATATACGCCTGAAAATAAAGAGTTGATGAAGCTTTTGCAAGATAAAGGAGTAATGGTAATGATATCTTCGGCACCCACTTATGATAAATTGCCAACTGCTGCTGAGCGAGCAAAAGCTTATATTGATATTTTTAAAGGCGGTGCAGATATTTTAGAATCGGATTTGCCTGTAGAAGTTGCCGAGGCGATAAAAAATGAGGTGCCTAAAAAAACACCACAGCATAAATATTTAGGAAAAGCTAAAATATAGTTGTTTTAAATGGCTTGCTTTAGGCGATAATTACTTTAACTCCTTTTTCTTCAATTTGTTGAACAATGATGTCAGGTACTTTATCATCGGTAATGACGTAAGCCACTTGGTCGAATGTACACACTTTGCCCAAGCCACGTTTATCAAATTTGGTACTGTCGGCTAATATCACCACCGTTTGTGCAGTTTCTATCATCTTTTGGTCTAAAGCAGCTTCGGCCAAATTGGTAATAGAAAAACCGAAATCTAGGTCAATGCCATCAACTCCTAAAAACAAAATACCGCAAGAAATTTCTTCCAATATTTTTTCGGCAAAGTTACCCGCTACCGACGAAGAGTTTGCCCTAATCATTCCGCCTAGTTGCAACACTTCAATATTAGTTCTGTTACTTAGCTCTAAGCCTACTTTTAAAGCTGGGGTAATAACGGTTATGTGCTCCGAAGGATTTAAAAATCGGGCAATTTCAAATACCGTAGAACCTGATCCAATAGTAATCGAATCCGTATTTTTGATTAATTTTAGTGCCGCTTTGGCTATACGTTGTTTTTCATCAGCGTTAATTTGTTCTTTCTCATAAATGCTCCTTTCGCTGGCATAGGGATTTTTGATAGATCCGCCTCCTCTGGTTCTAAACAAGAGGTTTTTGTCTTCCAGCATTTTCAAGTCTTTACGTATGGTAACACCCGAAACTTTCATCAAGTTAATAAGTTCAATGATGTTTACTTTGCCGTCTTCCTTTAGTTTTTGGAGAATATATTCGTGTCTATCCGTAATGTTTTTCATGCTTGCCATACTAAGTTTGGTTGCTAATATATAGATTTATCATTGCATAAAAAAAGCGCTATACCTAAATGATATAGCGCTAACATTTGCGTGTATAATGCTTATTTTGCCTTTGCGTAATCTGCCGAATTTCTTTTCTCTACTTCTGTTTTGGCAGCTTTAAAGTTTTTAGTGTTTAGGCTGGCTAACTCATTGGTAGAAACCGCATGTAATTGGGTGCTTCCGTTTAATTTTAAAGCACTTTCGTTACTTAATTTAGTATATAAGCTTTCGGTATTTGAGCTAATTTCTGCCTTGGCATTGTCTTGGATAATGATTTGTAAGTGTTGTGCATTTACGGTGTTTTTGGTATTTACTACTGCGTTTCCAGCTACATCTATACGGTAAACGTTGCCTACATAAAGTGTAATTTTTGCAGTTTCGCTGTTTTTCTTGGTAGAAACATAAATGGCGTCGTCTGTTGCGTAAACTCTAGCTTTTGCAGTGCCATCATTAGTATACAGTTTTTTGCTTTCGTGGTCTTGTACTAAAGTCACTTCTACATTGCCAGAAATGATAATTTTTTTTGGAGCAGATTGGTCTGTGGTTCTGTAAGTAACGGGGCCAGTTACTTCATTGTTTGCATAAACTGATGAGGTGGTAAGGGCTAAAGCTAAAATCCCGATAGCGAATAGCGAAGAAGTTCTTTGTTTCATTTGTTGTTGATTTTGTTTTTAGTGGTCAAATTTTCCATGCCTTAATTAAATCACCATTTGCTTGTAGTTTTAATGATGATTTAATTATTGGCGGTTCATAATTGATTTGTGTTTTGTTAGTAAGACGCAAACCATGGAAAAACGTTGCACGCAAATTAGGAGTAATCGACCAACGGCCCATTTTTATCGACAAAACTCCGAAAGTCTTCGTAGATTGGGGTGTTTTAAGGTTGAAATGTTGTAAAGATGAAATGTTAGGATAGAACGAATGGAATTATACATTCAATCATTTAGTCATTTTCTCATTCAATCATTTTTTTATATGGTCCAGCTTTCGCATTTCTCTAAAAAGAATTCATCAGCTTCGGCACCAATACCTGGTGTATCGGGCACGTCGAGCGTAAAACCTTGGTAAGTTAAGCCACCAATTACTGGGTCTACCAAATGTCCAAGTAGGCAGGTGTCTAAATCAAAATAGACTACATTGGGGCTAGCCAAAGCAAAGTGTAGGTTAGCGGTTAGCGCTAATCTGCTTTCGAGCATGCTACCAATCATGCACTTTACCCCTTTTTGTAAAGCAACCTCATGTATTTTCTGCGCTTCTAAAATTCCGCCAGATTTAGAAAACTTGATATTCAAAAAAGTTGTAGACTGTGAGTTGATGAGTTTCCTTGCGTCATGGTGGTTATAGCAACTTTCGTCAGCCATTAAAGCAATAGGCGAGTTGGTGTTTAGCTCTGGCAACTTATCGTCGAACCAAGTACGCATGGGTTGTTCGCAAAATTCGATGTTAAATTTCTCTAGTTCTGTTAAAGCAAAAAGCGCATCGTCAAAGCTCCAACCTTGATTGGCATCTAAACGTAAAGTAATTTCATCGCCTATGGCATTTCTTATTGATGCCACACGCTCGATATCTTCATGAACTTTTTTGCCGAGTTTAATTTTAATAATTCTGCACCCATTATTTACATGTTCTACCGCTTTGGAGGCCATTTGTTCGGGAGTGCCAATGCCCAAAGTCATATCGGTTTCTATGGTACGCTTTTGTCCGCCCAAAAATTGATACAGAGGTTGGTTGGCATTTTTTGCAGCAATATCGAAAAGCGCCATGTCAAAAGCACTTTTAATAGTTGGATTGTGCGCTGCATACCCCAGCAAGTCATTCATCCTTGCAGGAATGTCTAATGGATCTTTGTCCTTTAAGATCTGGGCAAAGTCTTTGGCCATCGCCAAGCAAGTTTCTTGTGTTTCTCCCACAATCATCGGAAAAGCCGAGCATTCGCCGTTGCCGTGGATACCTGCATCGGTAAAAATCCTTATCAAAACATTTTGCGCAAAGTGCATGGTGCCGGTGGCAATTACAAAAGGTTCCATCGGGATGCTAAAACGGTAAATTTCGGTGTGGGTAATTTTCATCTGCTTATTATTTTTATATGGAAGTGGAGCTATTCCTATCAAATTGAAATGGTTTCATGATTTGTTGTCTAATTCAAATCTAAGTCTATCTTGTTCTATAATGTTTTTTAATTCTTCCTCTTTTGGCAAGTATAATAGATATTTGCTAGCAAAAAGCTGGTTTTTATCGTTAAGCACGGAATATTTTACAATGGTTTCATCTTTTTCTGAGCACAGCAATATTCCAATTGTTGGATTGTCGTCTTTACCTTTTTTCAGATCGTTGTACATTCTCACATACATATCTATTTGTCCAATATCTTGATGGTTTAAGCTTCCAGTTTTTAGATCGATGATGACAAAACATTTTAAGATGTAGTTGTAAAACACAAGATCGATATAGAAATCGGAAGTGTCAGTTACAATGTGCTGTTGTCTCGCCACAAAAGCAAATCCCTTTCCAAATTCGAGTAGGAATTTTTGTAAATGGTCTATAATTGCCGTTTCTAAATTTCTTTCTGTGGTAGAAGTTTCTGGGTTTATTCCTAGAAATTCGAAAATGTATGGGTCTTTAATAAAATCTTGGATGGTAGGCGTTGTCGAATTTGCATTAGTCAAAGTTCTTTCGAAAGATAATGTTTCTATCTGTCTTTGCAGAACTCTGCTACTCCAATTGCCACTAATGGCTTCATTGATGTAAAAAGTTCTTTTTTCTTCGCCATCTAGTCTTGAAAGTAGTCGGTAATGTGTCCAACTCAATTCAGTACGCACTGCGTACCAAATCTGAAAAGCATTATAAAAAGCCCTCATGTTGTTTAAATTTCGTTCATCAAATCCCTTACCGAACTCTAGCGTTAGCTGCTTAGATAAAACCTTTAAAGTTGCTTTACCATAATCTGCTCTATGTTTTCCTTGTTGCTCGTCTTCAACAATAAGTTTTCCTATGTGCCAATAAGACTCTAAAAGCGCAGAGTTAGCCATGCGAAATACCCTTAATCTCGATTGAACGATAATTTCTTTAATCGCATTAAATAATATACTTTCGGCTAATTCCATAGATCTCAACATTTACCTAAAAGTATAAAAACGATAGCTAATTAGGGTTGTTCGAAACCTATTTTTTTTGAAAACTGAATAAAAATAATATCACCACGCTGTGGTTTTTAACTATATCAGTCTCTTGGTCTAAAATAATATTAGTTCTTCGAACTTATAGAAAGCATGTTTTGAACACCCGTGATAGCTAATCGCAGGACTAAATTTGATAATTTTCAATTTCGACTTTAGAGAGGCATTTATTCACAAAAACTTTTTCAAAACCTTATACCTTACGCCATAAACCTTATACCTTTACAATATGCAAGAACCTAATTCACTCATCCACGCGTCATCACCTTATTTATTGCAACATGCTCACAACCCGGTAGAATGGTACGAGTGGAACGAAGCTTCGCTAAAAAAAGCGAAAGATGAAAACAAGTTGATTATCGTGAGTGTTGGCTACTCGGCTTGCCATTGGTGCCACGTGATGGAGCATGAAAGTTTCGAGAGCCATGAGGTAGCCGAAGTGATGAACAAGCATTTCGTTTGTATTAAGGTAGATAGAGAAGAACGTCCGGATATTGATCAAATTTATATGATGGCCGTGCAATTGATGAATGGCAATGGAGGTTGGCCGCTAAATGCCATTTGCTTGCCCGATCAGCGTCCTGTTTACGGTGGCACATATTTTAGAAAAGCAGATTGGATTAATATTCTGTTGAACTTGGCCAGCCTGTGGCAAAAAGATCCTGAAAAAGCGATAAAATACGCAGAGCGATTAACGGAAGGTTTGCAGCAGGCAGAGTTGATTGAAAGTGGCAGTGCGGAATTAACTTTTGGTGAAGAACAACTGGTAGAGATCGTGGCGCCTTGGAAACGTAATTTCGACCCAATTGAAGGTGGATACAATAGAGCGCCAAAGTTTCCCTTGCCCAACAATTGGTCGTTCTTGCTGCGTTATGCATTTTTAAAAGACGACCAGGCTGTGATGATGCAAGTAATGACTACGCTAGAAGCGATGGCTACAGGAGGTATCTACGATCAAGTTGGTGGCGGATTTGCCCGTTATTCGGTAGATGGGCAATGGCATGTGCCACACTTTGAGAAAATGTTGTACGACAATGCGCAGCTGGTAAGTTTATACGCCGAGGCTTATCAATGCCTAAAATTGGAACCCTATGCCGCTGTAATTAAACAGACCATCGAATGGGTGGAGCGTGAAATGACCTCGCCAGAAGGCTTATTTTATTCGGCACTAGATGCTGATAGCGAAGGCGTAGAAGGGAAATTTTATGTATGGAGCAAAGCTGATTTTGAAGCAGCAGCAGGTTCCAACCCGATGTTGTTAGCTTATTTTAACATTACCGAAGATGGCAATTGGGAAGAAGAACATACGAATATCTTACGACGTAATTTTTCGGATGACACCTTAATGGAAAAATACAATTTGAGCAAAGCCGATTTTGAGGCTACAGTTGAAGAGGCAAAATTGAAGTTGCTAGCAAAAAGAGCGGAGCGTGTAAGACCCGGACTTGATGATAAGTGCCTAACCGCTTGGAATGCCCAAATGATTAAAGCTTTGGCAGACGCCGCACAGGTTTTGGCCAACGACAGCTATTATCAAAAAGCAAAGAAAGCCGCTACTTTCATCCTAAATAATTTGGTAGATGACCAAGGGGGACTGTTTAGAAACTATAAAAATGGAAAGGCAAGTATCTCTGGGTTTTTAGATGATTATGCATTTTTAATTGAGGCACTGATTGCACTTTATGAGGTTGATTTTAACGAGGCTTGGCTAAACGAGGCTAAAGAACTATCCGTATACGTTTTGGCAAATTTTGCCGATGAGCACAATGTGATGTTTTTTTACACCGCTAACCAGGGTGAGCGTTTAATAGCCCGCAAACATGAAGTGATGGATAACGTAATTCCTGCATCTAACTCTGTAATGGCACAAAACTTACAAAAATTAGGTTTGTTTTTTGATGATGAGATTTTTGCAAGCAAAGCATCAGCTATGCTAAGTGCAGTTTTACCACGTATTAAATCTTACGGCTCTGCCTATTCCAATTGGAGTATTCAATTACTTAACGAAGTGTATGGTATTAACGAGATTGCCATTGCCGGACCGGATTTCAGAGCAGTAAAAAGAGACTTAGATAGGCAATATATCCCAAATAAAATTGTTTTGGCAGGAACAAAAAGTACACTTCCTTTATTGCAGCATAAGCAAAGCGAGCAAACTAAAATTTATGTGTGCAGAAATAAGACTTGCCAACTACCTGTAGCTACCATAGAAGAAGCCTTGGAGCATATTAAATAACTTGAGTTATAGGTTTTTTTAATTGATAGCAGAAAGTTAAACGTTTATGCCGGAAAAATGTGACTTTAAAAAATAAACCTAAAAGCTGATGCTGACCTATTGCGAAGCGGTAAACTAAATCCGATACCCTTGGATGTATTCTCCGTGTCGCTTAGGCAAGAATATGACACATAAATCATCTTAAATAGTGGCATCTTGTTTGTAGGTAACAGTTAAAACTATCAATGAAATTTTCTAAACTTCCATTTATGTTTGCGGCATTGCTTACGGGTTGTGTTGGCAATATGAACCCAACTGGTGGTAATAGTGGACGAGATTATCCATATTTCATAACCACCAAACCTTTAGTGGTAAAAAAAATACCAGTGCCAGTAGGTACAACTTTGGTATACAAAGAAAGCTTCTGGAAAAAAGGAAAGCAAAATAAGGTCATGAGTGAGGATAGACTTACCGATATTAACCTTCCGGCAGGTGTAACTATAAATTGGGGAGGAGTTCCCATAACTTCCATCTCTCAATTCTTTAACTCTGAAATGCGTGGCTTTACTGTGTATGCCGATTTTTCTAAGCTAGAACAAAGCCAGACCAATAGGTTTACAGAGATGTGGCAAAGTTGTAGCGACCGTTTAGGTATAGCGATAAAAAGCAGAGACGATTGGTCGTTTAACCCTAGTAACATTACTGATGTACAAAGCTGCAGTGTGAACTATCAAAGATATTTTAAGAACGATGTGAAACAACAACGTTTTTTGGATGCCCTCTACCAAGCGATGTTGCAAAGTGCAGGCAAAAGTACATCTAAATGAATTGGACCGCCGTGATTTTACGGGTTAAATTCATAATCCTTTCAACAATAGTACTGGTTTTTTGTTAGCATAATAATTAAGTTATATTTGTCCAGCAATTAGAGGGGGCATTAATACAATTAATGATGATGCGTATAGTACCTCATCAATCAATAAAATAAAAAAGAATAGAATGAAGATCACATCTAACACGGTAGTTTCTCTTACTTACGAGCTACATACCACAACTCCAGAAGGTAACCAAGTTTTTGTAGAGAAAGCTACTGAAGAAAACCCACTAGTATTTTTATATGGTGTGGGCATGATGTTGCCAAAGTTTGAAGAGCATTTAACGGGCTTAACCGTAGGCGATGAATATAGTTTTGAATTGGAAGCTGCTGATGGCTACGGAGAAATTGATCCGGGAGCTCATGTAGATTTACCTGTAGGCATGTTTAAAGAAGGCGGTGCAGAATTGCCTAACGTTGGGGATGTAATTCCTTTGCAAGACAACCAAGGTAACCAATTTCGTGCAGGCGTAACTGCAGTAGGTGAAGAGATTGTATCGGTAGATTTAAACCATCCAATGGCTGGTAAAAATTTAATTTTTGCTGGTAAAATTTTAACAGTAAGAGAAGCAACTGCTGATGAGCTAAGCCATGGCCACGCACACGGAGCTGACGGACATTCAGGTCACTAGGTTTTAGCCCATGATATCATAAAAATCCCTAGATGTTGTGTCTAGGGATTTTTTTTATGCTCTTGTCGTCATTGCAGGTATGAAGTAATATTAAAGCTATAGGTATGATTGACCATAGTAAGATTGCTTCGTTCCTCGTTGAGATGACAAATATGTTAAGCTACTTCACTATCATTCCATTTATCAACGAAATTGGCGAAGCATCTAAGGCATTTGCCGTGCTCAGTTTTAAAGTGCCTTTTACTTTAATGGTTTGATAGGTAAATTTAGTGGGTTCTTTCAATTGAACTTCTACCATAATAGGCACGCCATTTTTACCACAATAAAAACACTGGTTAATTGGTAAAGTAGAAAGCATAAATTTAGTTTGCTTCATACCATCTTTTATGGGTACGATGTAACCTTCCAATTCGAAAGGTTTGCCTGCCCTTTTTTTGATGTCGTTGTTAAAGATAGCGTACATTTCGCTGTCGTCTTTCGCCATTTTAAACTCTACATCGCCAATTACATCCCAGTTAGCAGAGATGATTTGGTCACTTGGATCGTGTTGTGCATTCGCTTTGCTGATGCCAAAGCCAACGAATAATAAAAATAGGAATGTTAGTTTCTTCATTTTGTGTATTATATTTTTTCCTGCCGTCATTGCGAGGCACGAAGCAATCCTAAAGCGAAAGTAATTATTTTAGGTGTTGTAAGATTGCTTGGTGCCCCGCAATAACGGTTTACTTGTTTAATTCTTTGCTAAAATCTTCGATATATCTGCTCGGTAAGCCTGTATTGCCGGAATAATTGCCGCAACAATTCCAATCATTAAGCCTGCCGCCAGTAGATAAAATTCTTCATTTATAAAAAGTAAACCATTCATTTTTGCTTGGCTACTTTCTTGGTAGCTGCCAATCAATTGCAAAATACCATGCCCCAAAGCTACGCCAATAATTGTGCCTATCAAGGTTAAAATTAAACCTTCTAAGATGATTAACGAAAAAAGCTTTCCTTTTGATGCACCTAATGTACGCATGATGGCCAAATCGTAACTTCTCTCTTTTAAAGAGTTGTATAGGTTTACAAACACGCTAATGGCTGCAATGAACATAATTAACAAAGCAAACCATTGCAAAGTATCAACCCCAACGCCAATTAACGAAAACAAACGTGTGCTTTCCTGTGCCGGACTAGCTGCCTGCATATTAGTAGTTTGGTTCACCATCATAGGAAACATGGCCACCGCCATTGGTGAACGATATTGGATTAACAATGAAGTGTATTCCCGGTCTTTCTCCTGAACATGGGCTGTTTCATCCTCATGGTGATGATGTTCTTCTTCCACGTGTTCTTCATCGGCATGTTCCTCGTGCATTTTCCAAACACTGCCGATACCCGTTAAAATTAAATTATCGGTAACGTTTTGCTGTGGTGCCAGAATGCCAACTACTTTATAAGCGTGGTCTTTGTGTTCATCCTTCATTTCGGTTAAGCCATGTCCGCCAAAAAAAGTATCGCCAATTTTCAGGTTTTGCTCTTTGGCTACGTTTGCGCCAATGGTAGCTTCTAAATCTGCTCCCCAAAATTTGCCATTTTGTAGTTTTAAGCCATAAAGGCTGATGTAATTACTATCGGTACCCACAATGCGTACTCCGTTATGATTATCACCTAAAGCTAAAGGTACAGCCCGTTTTACGAAAGGACTTTTCATCAACTTTTGCGCTTCCATCATTGGAATATTTCCAGTTGGGAAATCGATGTAATAAATGCTGCTTAAAATTAATTGCAACGGACTGCCCTTTGCGCCAACTACCAAATCAATATCTTTCGAGTTTTTGTCTAGCTTATCTTCTATTTGGGTTGATGCCAGCAACAAAACCGTTAAAATAGCCGTTCCAAAAGCAATTAGCAAAATGTTTAGTGCGGCGTTCAAAGGCTTCGCCCAGATGTTTTTCCAGCTTATTTTAAATGGGCTCATGATAAATCGTAGGTTAGGTTAAACGCATCTTTCACTCGCTTGTCGTGGGTGGCCACTACCAAAGTAGCTTGGTTTAATTCCGATTGCTCTTTTAACAAAGCCAATACTGCTTCGGCATTTTTATCGTCTAAGCTCGATGTAGGTTCATCAGCAATTAACAAAGTGGGCTTGTTAATTACCGCTCTGGCAATGGTTACACGCTGCAATTGTCCCTGACTAAGCTCTTGCGGATAAGCATTTTTCTTGTGCGCCATATCTAACGAAGCCAGTACTTCTTCAATTCGGACCTTATTGGTAGTTAAACCTGCAAAGGTTTGTGCCAATATTAGGTTCTCAGTAATGTTGAGGCTTTTAATCAAATGTGGTTTTTGAAAAATGATACCAATGTGCTGCCCTCTAAATTGATCGATTTTTTTAGATGAAAGTGTGTATATATTGGTATCGTTGATTTTGATTTCGCCACGAGTAGGTTTAAGTAGGCCGGTTAAAATGTGTAACAAAGTAGTTTTTCCACTGCCCGATTGCCCAAGTAAAAGCCATTGCTCGCCATTGTTTACCTGCCAATCGGCAAAGGTTATCGTTTGCTCAGCCCCATACTGATGTGAAACAGATTTTATTGCTATCATTTGTTTTGTGTATGCTACAAAAATAAGATAAGCACTTGGATACTGAGGGATGGATGTGTAAAGTATTTGCTACTACTAAGTTTTTAATAAACGTTGGCGAGGGCGCCAACATTCGCAGTTACATGGATGCTGTTCGACATTTGTAATGTCGAACTCTTCCAATTTTTAATCATTACTGAGCAATTTGGATTATAAATCCAACGATAAGGCTTCGGGATTTCAAATCCCGAAGAGCGAGGAGATAAGCACTTGGATAGTGAGGGATGGATATGTAAAGTATTTGCTACTACTAAGTTTTTAATAAACGTTGGCGAGGACTCCAACATTCGCAGTTTGCTGTTTGACATTGGTTGCTGCTAGACATTTGTAATGTCGAACTCCTTAATGGCTAGTGGTATACCTGTCATTAAGGTTAGTCGGAAGCAGCGCCATATACCAATATTATTTTTTTATTATCTGTAAACAAAACAAAGCCGAAATCCCAGAAGACTGGATAACAAGGTAGACCTTCAAGGTCTGTAAAGTAATGATATTTCGTACAACTATTTTCAAATGACGCCAATATGTCGAAATATTGGCTAAACAGTATTTGTAATTTTTCTTCTTGCTTTTTGCTTAAAATTAGACCTGCAGTTTCGTCTCCGCGATAATTTAGCTTTTCACGAATGTCTTTGGTAAATTCCTCTTTATCCAATTCTGCCAATGAGCGCAGATTTACAGGATTTATTTTAGTATATCTCTGTTCAATTGCTTTTTCAATTTCTGCAAGGCTATTTCCTTCGAAAACATCTATTCCTAGTTTAACTTCGAAATTTTTGCCATACATTGACTTCTCAATAGCTGCGAGCAAATCTTTTATATCCTTCAATTTTATTTTAGGTTTTTGTACAACTTTTTAGCTCAGTGCAGTTAGTGATTTAAATCATCATCTTCCTTTTTATACCCTTCGTAATAATACGATTGCTCTATGCCTTTAAAAATGATTTCCCTGTTTTCAACTTCGTCGGTTAGGTTTTGAAAAATTAATGTTCTCAGTTCTAAATCGTTGATTGGGCTTCGCTCCATTGCTTGTAAGTAAAGAAATTTGTCTGCAAATTGCCAATTCACTACTTTTTTTAAGTTAGCTTTTAAGATTAAATCTAGCCAGATGCGCATGGTTCTGCCATTGCCTTCCATAAAAGGGTGGGCGATATTCATCTCTACGTATTTTGCGATTATTTCTTCGAAAGTGTTTTCTGGCATTTGTTCAATTTTCGCCAAAATCTCATTTAGATATAAGGCTGTAGCAAATCTAAATCTGCCTTTCGAAATGTTTTGTGTCCGTATTTTTCCAGCGAAATCATAAAGTCCATCAAACAAATATTTATGTAGTTGCTGTAAACCTTTGGTTGTACCAATTTCAATAGCATTGATGTCGCCGCTTTCGAATAAAAGAAAGGCTTTTTTAAAGCTTTGTTCGTCAATGTTTTTCATGTCTGTTTTGCAATGATGGCTTTGTTGCTAGTCTTCAAATATACGCATATCAGTTGGTTGAATATGCTATAATCTTAAACGATTTGAGGGGTTGTTCGGTTCTTAATTGCACAGTTTTTTGTTAGTCAAACCCGATTGGAGTGGAAATACTTTTTGTGGGTGTCATCCTGAGCCTGTCGAAGGATTGTTTGTAATGGGTAGATGTTTCGACAAGCTCAACATGACAAATATGGACGGCAGTGCCAACAAAAAGATTTTAACGTAAAGCGGGACTATCCTTAAATAGCGCCACAAAAAACTGCTTTTCAAAAAAATAAACCTAATGAGCATTTTTATTGTTAGTCTTACTTGGTGTAAAGTTCACACTATAATTTATTTGGCTTCTATCTCATTTATTTTATATTTACAATATCATTTACATCTATAAATAAACACATCTGTTAACAAAAATGAAAAAACAAGCGGTTGTAAAATTGGCTTAAAGAAAAATAATATGGAAGAAGAATTAGAGGCAACGTTAAGAAATTTAGAGGGAACCCACGATAAGCAACAGTTTGAAGAGGAAGTCGTTCAGCATTTGAATAATCCGGTAACGGATATTAAGCCGATAGTTAAGGAATACCTTACCTCGGTTAAGAGTGTGAAAAAGGAAGGTAATAAGTTTTATCTCTCTGATGGCGATGCGGTAGTTGAGGTACGAGTGGTAAGCGATGAAATTATTAGGGTACGCTTAGCACCACATGGCGTTTTCTTGGCCGATTTTTCTTATGCTGTAGAGCAGGTAGACAAAAAAGTGACCACTTTCCAACTAGAAGATACAGCCGACGCTTACCTAATTTCTACCAATACGATCACGTGTAAAGTAAGAAAGGATAACTTTCTGATTTCGTTTATATGTAATAAAACAGGTATTGTAACCAGTAGCGATGCCTCGCCAATGCACTGGGAAGAAAATGCAGAGTTTGGGGGATTCTACGTGTATGCCACTAAAGAATGCCAACCCGAAGAAAACTTCTTTGGCTTGGGCGATAAGTCGGGTAATATGAATTTGCGGGGCAGAAAGTTTCAAAACTGGAATACTGACGCCTATTCTTACGGTTGGGACCAAGATCCTTTGTACCGTACCATTCCTTTTTACACAGGCATTAACCAAGGCGAAGCTTACGGTATTTTCTTTGATAATACCTTTAAATCGTATTTTGATTTTGGGATGCAAGACAATAGCAAAACCAGCTTTTGGGCCGATGGTGGCGAATTGCAGTACTATTATATCCACGGGCCGCACATGATGGATGTGGTAAAACGTTACCAATCGCTAACCGGAACCCACCAATTGCCACCAAAATGGGCTATTGGGTACCACCAATGTCGTTGGAGCTACTATCCAGAAAGTAAAGTAAGAGAAATTGTCGATGGGTTTAGATCGCAAAATATTCCATGCGATGCCATTTATTTGGATATCGATTACATGGATGGCTATCGTTGCTTTACTTGGAACAAGAAATATTTTCCAGACCCTAAAAAGATGATTAAAGAACTGGCGGATGTAGGGATGAAAACTGTGGTGATGATTGATCCAGGAATTAAAGTTGATGATAATTATTGGGTATTTAAGGAAGGGAAAGACAACAATTATTTCTGCCGCAGAAGTGATGATTACTTTATGGAAGGTCATGTATGGCCGGGTCGTTGCCAATTCCCAGATTTTACCAACCCAACGGTACGAGAGTGGTGGGGCGGTTTGTACAAAGAATTGGTAGATATGGGCGTTGCCGGTTTTTGGAACGATATGAACGAACCAGCGGTGTTTGGTGCGGGAACTTTCCCTAACGATGTGCGCCACAATTACGATGGCTTCCGTGGTTCGCACCGTAAAGCACACAACGTTTACGGGATGCAAATGGTGCGGTCTACTTACGAAGGTTTGAAAAAATTACAACGCAATAAACGCCCGTTTACCATTACCAGGGCAGGTTACTCGGGCATGCAACGCTATGCTTCTGTTTGGACTGGCGATAACGTGGCTACTTGGGAGCACTTAAAATTGGCAAATATCCAATGTCAACGCATGTCTATTTCTGGAGTGCCTTTTTGCGGTACTGATATCGGTGGCTTTAGTGGCGAGCCAGATGGCGAATTGTTTACCCGCTGGATACAATTAGGGGTGTTTTCTCCGTTTATGCGTGCCCACTCGGCTGGCGATACCCGAGAGCGTGAACCTTGGAGCTTCGGCGAGCCTTTTACTTCAATTAATCGTAAATTTATTGAGCTGCGTTACAAATTGATGCCATATATCTATTCGGTGTTCTGGGAGCATCATCGCTATGGCTTCCCAATTTTACGCCCATTGGCGATGTTGGAACAAGAAAATATTAGTAACCATTACCGTCAGGATGAATTTACTTTTGGCGATAAAATATTAGTTTGCCCAGTATTGGAGCAAGGAGCATCATCGAGAAGAGTGTACCTGCCTAAGGGAAAATGGTTTAACTATTGGACTTTAGAATTGCTAAATGGTGAAAACGAATATGTGGTAGACACACCGCTAGACACCATGCCACTGTTTGTGAGGGCAGGTTCGGTAATGCCAGAATATCCGGTAATGCAATATGTAGGAGAAAAACATATCGACGAAGTTTGGTTGAATGTTTACTATTCAGATTACGAAGTGAACTCGTTTATGTATGAAGATCACGGAGATACTTTTGCTTACGAGCAGGATATTTACTTGGAGAAGAAATTCAACGTTAAAGGCGATGGAAACAGCTTCAATATAGAACAAACTATTGATGGCTTGTATACGCCAACTTACGAATTGTACGATTTCCGTATCATAGCTTTACCTTTTAGCGTAGGCAAGGTTTACGTAGATGATAAAGAAGTAACCGACTTTGTAGTAAATGAGCGTGGTATTTTACGATTTAAATCGAATAAAAATTTCTCAAGAATTAATATTTTGAAAGGATAATTTATCCGTTCTGCCGTCATTTCGACGAGGAACGAGGAGAAATCTTTAAGTTAATTACGTATTCAAAGATTTCTCACTGCGTTCGAAATGACGGCATTTATTAAGCAAACCAATTTGAAATGTATCAAAAGCTAAAAATTCTTTACCTACATCATTTCAAATTGGTTTTTGTTTTAAATTTTGCTTTAAGTTTATTCTGGTTAAACTTATTTTACACTAAAGGATTTGACAAGGTAAACCTGTACAGTTTAGCAATTACGTTTAAATTAATAGGCTACACCACCACTATCGCTATCGAAAAGCTATTCTTTAGTTCTCGCAAACTCTTTTATTATAATTTAGGGATAAGTTATCGAAGAATTTTAGGAACTTTTTTTGGAATTGAGTTCGGCCTTTTTGTTTTATCACTGATTATTTGCTGGCTATGGACGAATTTTTTATAGACAGTGCACAACATAGTTTTGGAGAGAGAAAAATCCTAAATAACGTTTATTTAAAATGTTGCGTAGGCGAAGTTGTTGGTGTTTTAGGTAGAAACGGCTGCGGTAAATCAACCTTGTTAAAAATTATCTTCGGCACTATTAAACCTTATTATAAGCATTTGAGAATTGACGATAAAATAGTTCAAAAAGGTTTCTTGTCTGGTAAAATCGCTTATTTATCTCAATCATTTTTCATTCCGCACTACTTGAAATTAGCTACAGTGATAAAGCTGTATACCAACAAATATCAACACTTGCTACTCGAACTGCCTATTTTTAATGCGCACTTAAACGAGAGAATAGGTAATCTTTCTGGCGGAAACAGGCGCTTAGCCGAGGCTTTATTGATCATTTATAGCGATGCAAAATATGTGCTGCTCGACGAACCTTTTTCTCAACTTTCGCCTTTGTTAATTGAAGAAATTAAAACAAACATTAATGCAATGTTGTCTTACAAGGGCTTTGTAATTACCGACCATTATTACCAACATGTATTGAATTACGCATCTAGAACAATATTGCTTCATAACGGGTGTAATTACAACATCAATAATTTGGAAGATTTGCAATTACATGGCTACTTACCAGCTATGCTTCATTAAATAATGTCTATCTTACAGAAATATCCTTATGGCCAAACGAAACACAAAAACCGATAAACCTAAAGCTGTTGCCGCAGAAAATGCATTTGAAAAATACCAATCTGCAGTTTGGCAACATACGCTATTAACCGATTTCGATATTTCTTTGTTTCTTTTAGGAAAGCACTTTAAGCTTTATGAAAAAATGGGAGCGCATCTGTGCAAAGTGAATGGTATAGAAGGCGTTTATTTTGCAGTTTGGGCACCCAATGCACAAAAGGTTTGTGTAATGGCCAACTTTAACGGTTGGAATAGAGAAAGTCATTTGTTGTATAACCGTTGGGATGAATCAGGAATTTGGGAAGGTTTTATTCCAAATGTTAAAAAAGGAGAAGTTTATAAATATTATATCAAAGGGTTTAATGGCGAAGATTTAGAAAAGAGTGATCCTTACGCTTTGCATGCAGAGCATCCGCCACATAAAGCCTCTATAGTTTGGGATACCGATTACCACTGGAAAGATAAAGCGTGGATGAACAAACGGGAGAAGAAAAATGCGCTAGACCAGCCTATTTCGGTGTATGAAGTGCATTTAGGTTCGTGGCAACGCGACCCGTCCGACCCAGAAAGAGTATTGAGTTACGGCGAAATCGCTAAAACGCTTGTGCCTTATGTGGTAGAAATGGGCTTCACCCACGTAGAGTTTTTGCCCGTAATGGAATATCCTTACTATCCATCTTGGGGATATCAGGTTACCGGATATTACGCCGCAAGTTCCCGTCACGGCTCGCCACAAGATTTAATGCTGCTCGTTGAAGAATTTCACAAAAACAACATCGCAGTAATTCTAGATTGGGTGCCATCGCATTTCCCTGGCGACGCCAACGGATTATACCATTTTGATGGTACACATTTGTACGAACACTCTGATATGCGCAAGGGTTTTCATCCCGATTGGAAGTCTTACATTTTTAATTATGATAGAAATGAGGTACGCTCTTTCTTGATTAGCAATGCCATGTTTTGGCTCGATAAATACCATCTGGATGGATTGCGTGTAGATGCAGTAGCCTCAATGTTGTATTTTGATTTTAGCAGAAGTGAAGGCGAATTTGGCACTAACGAATTTGGGGGTACCGAAAATTTGGGTGCCGTAAAGTTTCTAAAAGATATGAACGAGGCTCTTTATGGAAACTTTAAAGGGATACAAACCATTGCCGAAGAAAGTAGCACTTACGATGGCGTAACTAGGCCTGTGTATGCTGGTGGCTTAGGATTCGGCATGAAATGGATGATGGGCTGGATGAACGATACGTTGAAGTATTTCAAGGTTGATCCAATTGGACGAAAACACCATCATCATCAGCTCACGTTCAGCATGACTTACGCCTTTACCGAAAATTTCATGTTACCATTATCACATGATGAGGTGGTACATGGTAAATCGCCGATGATCTATAAAATGCCCGGCGATGAGTGGCAAAAATTTGCTAATTTAAGAGCTTTATATGCTTATATGTGGACACACCCAGGTGCTAAATTGCTCTTTATGGGAGATGAGTTTGGTCAAACCTCGGAGTGGAACTGCCTACAATCACTGAACTGGGATTTACTGGAACACGCTCCGCACAAAGGAATGTCGAGAACAGTGAAAGCACTTAATGGACTGCTTAAATCAGAACCAGCCTTATATCATCATAATTTCTCTTACCAAGGTTTTGAGTGGCAGGAAGCAGATGATGCAGATCAGTCGGTGTACGTTTTTCAACGGAAAGCCGACAAAGCAAAAGATACCTTAGTTATTGCCATTAACTTAACCCCGGTGTTTCGCGAAAATTATAGAATTGGTATTCCGGTAAAAGGTAAATGGAGAGAGATTTTTAATTCGGATGCAAAAGAATTTTATGGAAGCAACCAATTAAACCTAGATTATAAATCTACCGAAAGTGTTGGTCATCAGCATCAAAAGCAATCTATTTTGATTAATCTGCCACCGTTAGGCGTAACTATTTTAAAGAAAGTAAGGTAAGCCGATAAATGAGGCTGGGTAAGGTTTTGCGCCACTTGTGTAAATAAATGCACTTATTGTTTTTTGTTACGAATGTTTTGTCCAAATAAAACTATATTTTTTTGATCGTTAAGGCCATATATATGAATTAGCTCAAAAAAATATTTTTTTGCCTAAAATTGAAGCGGTTTTTGCTATAGGTGTATCAACCTATAGAAAAACTTATGAATACCTTTGCTTTTCCAAAGATCGATGCATCTTCGGGAGTTGGGCGCAATACTTTAAAAATTACGATAGTTGGAAAACTAAAAGCATTTTTGGCAAGTACTGTTGCAAAGCTTCTACTCTTAGTTGCCATTGGTTCGCTTGCATGGTTATCGTGGAGGCCAAGTCTTTATGAAATGTATCAAATTGATCATCATTTTATTGTGGCAAACCTAGCCGAAGAACCTGCTTTAGAGTTTAAGCAGGCCGCAAGCTATTTTAAGCAGCGAAACTATGATGCTGCCGCACAGCTAATTTCTAGATATTATCTTAATAATGTAAATGACCTGCGAGCAGCAAAAAAATACGCCATGGTTTTAATCGCTAATGATAATTTAGAAATTGGAAAAAAGGTGTTGTACCCGATTTATACCAGTAACGATGTCAATAGCAAAGCAGAGGCTGCTTACTTTTTAGCACTTATTTTTTTGAAAGAAGGAATAAATGCTGAGAGTAAGAATTGGCTTATAAAAGTGCCAAAGAACACTATTTATTATAGCCAGGCTCAAGAAATTTTAGCAAAATTGGAAAGTTTAACCGTTAGGCAATAGTCTTTTTTGCAAATTTTACTCTTCTAATAATCAGGGTTGCTGCCAGCAAGAAGGCAAAATAACTAGCTAAGAACGACTTTCCTAACCAGTTAATGGGTTTTTGTAGTTCAATTTCTTGGTTTTTGCCCATATAAATTAAACTATCCCAATAGTAGGGAAGCAGCACTGCATTGCTCATTTTGGTGGTACTAAGCCAATTCAATTTGGTTTGCCGAAGTGCCTGGCTGGCATTTTTATTTTTTACAAGTGATTGATAGAAGCCTGCCATAATTTGAGCTGCGGCATCATCATTTACATTCCATAAGCTGGCAATAGTAGCAGTAGTGCCAACGGCATTAAAACCTCTCGATAAACTAATGATGCCTTCTCCATTGGCCAATAGGCCATCTGCCGTTTGGCAAGCGCTAAGCACTACCAAAGACGGAGCACTTTGCTTGGCCGAAAGCTCGAACAAATACATCTTTTCTTCGCCAAAATCTAAGGTTGGTTCGTGGTTTACTCCAGTTAAATAAGCGTGAGTACCAATGTGCATTACTTTGCTCTTAGTAAATAGTTGTTCAAAAGATTTTGGGTTTACTTCATTGTCAAACAGAAAGCTACCTTTAACGTATTTCTTAATTAAATCAGCTTCGGTGGTAATAGCGTTTAATTGAGTTTTATTGCCTTCGCTATGCGTGATAAATAAACCAGCAAAAGTGTTTGATGTTGTTGTTTTCTTTTCTGTAAGTAGTGTTTGGATAGAAAAAGCGTAATCTGTAGTGTGGTTTTTAATTAAAAATGGCCACTTGCTGATATTTTCTGTATAGTTGTTTCGGCTAATTAGCCCATCAAAAGAAAGGTAGCCCAAAACTCCATCGGGTATAATAGTTAACTGTTCGTTTGGTTTCAGTTTTATCGGCGCTAAGATCAATTGATAGATGCGATGAGATGCCTGAAAAAAAGCTTTTGGGTTATTAAGCATCGCGTTAGCACCATTGTGAAAATATGTCTGAAGGAAAGTTTGAAGCGCTGTTTTTATTTTCTCTGCATGCGGTAATTTGATTACGTTTTCTATTTTATGCCGATAGATATTGATCACATAAATATCTTTTTCTCCAATAAAATATTCGATAAACCGATGATTGGGCAGTTTTTCAATTTGAATATTCATTTGGTAATCCTCAAAATTTAAGTATTGATATTTTTTAGATAGCGTTTTGTTTATCAAAGCCAAGTCGTATTTTAAGCCTTCGATGTTTTTGGTAGCATGTTGATTAGGTTCTTCTATTGCTTGTTTTTCTAAAAAGCTGATGTTACGTTCTAGTTGTTGCTTTTTAAGGAAAAGACTATCGTTTTTGATGTTCTTCGAAACCGATTGTTGATTTCGCTGCATTTGATCTAGCAAGGTTCGGCTTTTGCTCTGCTCCGCCAGAGTTAAAATCTGTTGTAGGTATTTTTTGTCGCTGGTTTGTTTGTACAACTGGTAACTAATGTCGATACCTTGTTCCGCAATTTGTTTAAGGTAGTCTTGCAATCGCTCTTTAGTTTTATCTGCAGCAAATTCATTTCTAATTTTATATGCTGAAAGCAAACTTAAATTGATGTTTTTTAATGCTTTTTCTGCTTGTCTTAATTGAAGGTTAGCTTTGGCCAATAACATAAAAACATCTACTAGCTTATTGTCGCCATAAATTTTTTGTGTTTTGTTAACGCCCAGTGTTTTTAATGTTTTTTGCGCATAGCTAATGGCTTGGTTTGGTTTGTTTTGTGTCAAATAGGTTGTTCCAATTTGAGTATAAAGATTGGCTCGTTCACGTATTCTACTATGAGGATAATAGCGATCTAATAACTGCAACGCTTTGGTATAAAAAATACTAGCTTTTGTAGTTTCTTGCTGCTTTAAATAGATATTACCAGCCGTAGTGTACGAACTCATTAGCCAATAGGCAGTTGCTGCATTGCTAGCCTTTTGCTTGCTGATGTTATTTTCGATTACGGTTGCCGCTTCAAAGTATTTTTGATCATCGTATAATACATCTGCATAAACATTATTCAGCATTACCAGGTTAAAATGATCTGGCTTTAAGGCTAAACCTTTATTTATTGTCTTATAGGCATCTTCTAATTTGCCCATTGAGCGGTAGGAGATAGCCATGTTGCAGTAAATAGCTGCGGCTTTATTTTTGTCTTCGCTGTGATAATGTTGAAATTCTATACTCTGTTTTTGGATGAACAAAGCTCTTTCGTAGTCGCCCAGTCGGGTATAGTTATTTCCTAGAGGTTTGTAGATGTACTCTACAACATCGTAATCCAATATTTTGTGCTTACGGAAAAAACTAAGGGCATTTTCATAAGAATTGATGGAACCAAAAATATTGCCGTTTAATAATTGATAGTAAGCTAAAGTGCTCAATAGGTTTAGCCATGCAAAACGTTCTTCAGCGGTTTTGGCATTTCGCCAACGTTTTTTCTGAATTTTAAGAATGTTGTCGGCTGCTGTTTGTGGGTTTTCGTTGGCGTAATCTAACTGCTCGTAAATCCAATTGGTAAGATCGTTATTTGCTTTAAAGCCTTTTAATTTGGTTTGAAAATCATTGCTTTGCGCTAGTAGGGAGCCGCTTTGAAGCAACAAAAGAACTACACATACATATTTGAAGTATCGGCAGGGCATAGGTTTTACAGTTTGGTAAATTGCCTGAGGTTCGGTGTTATTAGCAATCGCAATAACCAAACCTACAATTTATCAGGCAAAACTTAAAACTTCCAGCTTAAGTAGGTTGTCATTTGTTTGGGTTGTTGATACTACCAACCAAAGGTTCGTAGTAATTCAGTTATTGTGGGTTTGCCCGTGGTTCGGTGTTATCACCAATCACTCTTTCTACCAGATATGATCCATATAATGAGTTAATAGCATATCATTACCTCTCCCTTCATAGAAGTTTGCAGAAGAATATGGATAATCTAAATTCGATAAACATAAGCCCTTCTTAACTGGATTTTGATGTATGTAGTTTAATTTTTGTTCTACGATATTTCTATTGTTCATAGTTGCTTGATGAGGTCTTCTTTCCCAAAAATGATACTGTCTATCTGCTTGAGAGCTTTTGTATTTACCTAACTCTTGCGGATTGTCGGCCAATAAATTAAACTTTATTTGTTGGGCGGTGTATTTCAAGAAGTTCTGAGCAATACTATTTTCTATCCAGAGATCTTGTTTACGCCAAAGTAGATGGATATGATTGGGCATGGTCACGTAGGCGTAAAGCCATATCCTATTTTCTTCTACTAGAAACTTTAGACTTGCTAGCACGATTTTTTTATGTGTTTCAGCTTTCAAAAGATTTTGCCAGTTTAAACAAGTGGCAGTAAAGAATTCAATGTTACCTTTCATAAGATTACTGATTGGATTGGTTGGATTTGGATTGGTTGGTGATAACACCAACCAAAGGGTTTGTGGAGCTTTGACGGTTAATTCTGAAGTTGTTATTTGCCTGTGGTTCGGTGTTATTAGCAATCGCAATAACCAAACCTACAATTTATCAGGCAAAACTTAAAACTTCCAGCTTACATAAGTCGTCATGCGGTTATTGTTGGTTTTAGGGTCATAAATATACCGAAAGCCCAGTGCAGGGCCAACACGTACCAAACCGAATTGAACATCTGCAAAAAAAGAAGCTCGAACTTCCGAAAAACTATCTTTTAAATCTTCCATAGGTCGGTTTAAATCTACATCTGTTACCGTACCCGAAGCATTCTGAGTTCTCAATTTGTAACGCAGTTCGCTTGATGTTCTATTATACATATCCAAGGCCACCAACGCACCTGCTCCAACGCCAACATATTTATTTAAGTTATAGCGCATTTGTAGCGGAACGGCGTTGATGGTAGCCACTTTGGTGGTTTTGTACAGCTGCTTATCCATAATGATGTAGCCAGTGTTGTTAATGGTAGTGTCTTTTCTCACACCAACCTCTATGGGCTCTTGATAAGTTGTCTCATTAAAAGAATTGAAATAAAGTTCTACCTGCCAGTAATAACGATGCGAGGCATAAGGCGATAAGGTAGCCCCTAAAACTACATTTTTGTGGTTCAAGTAATTGTTGTTGTCAGTTTCGAAAGGGAAGCCATAACCTACAATTAAACCTGGCGAAAGCCCCATTTTAAACCTACCAGCAGCTCTGTTGGTATAGATAGGTTCATTTTTATCGAAAACAATAGCGGCGCCAGTTTTAATAGGCAGTTTGGGCGGTTTTTCCTTGAATTTAATTTTATACTCCACAAAGCCTTGGGTAGAGTCTGCATCGTTAACTCCTTTTTGCTGCATTCCGGGTAGGTAAATATTGCTAAACACAAAATGAACACTGTCTGCACTGAAGAAAGTTTTTAAGCAGCTTTGGTTGGCATAAGCCGAATCGCAGGTAATTACTTCGGGTTTTGTTTTGGTAACTCTTAAGGTTGTAGCGTCAAAAACCTCAGCAATATTAACGCCTACATCAATTTTTTTTGCCGGACCTTTACCTGTATTTTGGAAGCGTACTTTATAGGTAAGTTCTCTGTTTTTTCCAGTCAAACGATAGTTCATTCTGCTCTTGCGCAATACCATTTTATTTGGGTCGTGAGAAGCCACAATTTGCAGTTCTAAGTTAAAAAACTCGGTTTCTACCAAAGGATTATCTGGAATAAAAGCGCCCGAAATACGAACAACAGCATTAGTGTCCTTCAACATTTCGGGTGTAGTTTTAAAGTGCATAAAAACGAAACGTTCTTCATTTTGCCCTAAGTTTTCAAACTTCCAGCTCTGCTGACTTCTAAAAGCCTTTGCTTGATCTTTCAATAGTACTTTTTCTGCAGGCGATAAATTAAGACCACCTTCTAATGACGCATAGTAGACAGGTACCTGATTTTTTTTGTTAAAAGCAGTATTCAGTAGCGGTTTTAAATCGGATTTTTTCTCGTTATGGTAAGTTCTCACGGCAGCCAAGTCGAAATTATTATTGCTAAACTCCACGTCGTTATATAGAATTGCAATAGTTCCATTTAAGTTTTGTTGTCCGTTTTCTGCTTTATTTCGATAACCAAAAACCAGCATCATATCGTCGCCAGGTTTGGGCATACAATTGGTTTTCATTTCTATGTTGCCACCCATTTTAAACAAACTAGAATTTCCGTTAGCAGCCAGCATAGGTTTGGCTACCGCAGGTTTCGGCCCCGGTGGTCTTACAATAGGTTTTGGTCGGGTAGGAGGGCGCTTTCCATCGTCATAGTTATTGGTAGCAAACAAACGCACCATAATCGAATCGTATCGCATATATATATGTGATGGATTTTCCTCAAAACTGAAACTGCCATCGCCAAACTCCCAAAAGTAAGTGTAGAACGGCGCTGGTGCACCTGCAATTGCTCTTAATGGTCGTAATTCGCTAGTAAATTTGGTAACTCCATTTGCTGTTTCATAACGGATAATTGCTGGTACGGTATCGCTAGGCAATACCTGTGCTTTTAAAGCCGCCGTTAAGCAAAAACAGCATAATATGGAGGTTAGTAATTTGGTCATGGCTAAATAAATATAAGAAAATATTTGTACAAGTTTTTTAACCACATAGACACATAGGTTTTTATTTATTTCAATTCACTATGTATCTATGTGGTTATCTCTTTTAAAGATAAAAAAGACAAAGCTCAAATGAGCTTCGCCTTTTTTACATTGAAAATTGGTTTTTCTAATAGGTATTTAACGAGTTAATTACTTGTTGTATGCCGCTTTCCGTAGTTTCGGCAAGAGTTAAGGTAATGTTTTGGTTGGCCGTAATGGTAGTTTCTTGTTCGGCATAATAGTATTTACCATCTTTAATTGAGAAAGAAATGTATTTGCCTTCGATACCCACGGGCATCATGTTGGTATAGCTTTTCACACCGTTGGGGCCGTCGTAAGTATAAAGTTGTGCTACCACATTGCTGCCTTTGGCACAGAAGAAAACAAAGGTTTCTCCTGTAAAGCCCATAAAAGTTGCAAAACTACCCGGATTATTTGCAATGCTTACTTTCGTAGTGGTTTTTGGATTGGTATAGGCATAAAATACATCGCAATTGATCCAGCCTAAGTTGCCCATTTCAAAATTATAAAAACCTGCTTGGGGTGTGCTTTCGCGAGGAATACCGCCAGCTGCACCATTAGGGTTTTGTGCTGGTGCTTGCCAAGCCATTTGGTTTGCATCCTCAACTTTTTCTACGCCTTCCCAAATTTGTGTAGCTCTGGTATTGGTTGTTGGCACGGCCATTTGTATGTTTGCACCAAGTTGTTTGTCTACGTTGGTGCCATTAACCGATGCGTTAAGAAAAATAAAACCATCAGATTCTAACGGTGCACCACTAATATGGTTGGTGTTGGTGCCGCCAAATACAACATGGCTACGTTTCAAAAATTCGCCTGCGGTAATTACAACATTGCCAGTAACGGTTACGCCGTTTAATTTGAAGGCGTTTGCAGGAATGGTAATTTTTGTGCCACCTTGTAGCGTGAAAGTGTTAGAGATACCCGCATTGATTTGCATTTGTTGCGCCCTTGGGCCAAACAAAGCCGTAAATTCTCTAGCGCTATTAGCCGAATTTCTTGGCGTTCTGTCTTTTTTGCAGGCTTGAAATAGTGCTGAAAGTGTTAGTAGTATAGCAATTACGCTAAGCGTATTTTTCGAGAGCGTATTTTTTAAGTTTAAAGTTTTCATCACATTCATTCTTTAGTTGAGCTTACTCTGTTTTGGCTTTTCAGCAACCGCCGTTTGGAGGTATATCAACTACTTTTAAAAAATGTTACCTATGTTTTTTAAAATTTTAAATGATTGTATTTTGAATGGTCAAATGAAATTTGCTAAAAAAGGTGTTGACGTATAAGAAGTATAACAGTGTTTCAAACTTTGCTGCTTTGCGTGGCTCTTATTTTTCTTTGCGTTAGTTGCAACCGCGAAGTTCTTTTGAAATTTTCGCGAAGAATGCAAAGGCCAATTGTGCGTTAGCTTTGACAAATCTCTACCATGCTTGCTAGAGGTTTGTTAATGCTGCTAGTAGTACAGGCCTTAGTTAGGTAAACCCGATTGAAATGTAAAGCCCGCAAGCGAGTGAAACGAGTGCGGACTTGAATTGAAAGCGGGACTTTCCCTAAATTATTGTAGAGCGCAACTTTTCTTCTTAATAAACGAAATACTTTCCGTAATAAATTTTACTTTAGCATAAATCCAATAACATCAATGGCCAAAAAAGTACATGAAGACCAACGTTATGTAACTGCGCTGCTAAACAATAATGTAGCTTTGGTTAACGAAATTTATAAAAAATGTGCGGCTAAAGTAAAATCGTTTGTGTTGTTTAATAATGGCAGTGCCGATGATGCAGCAGATATTTTTCAGGAAGCTTTGGTAGATATTTACAACCAGGCAAAATATAAGAATTTAGAACTTACGTGTCCGTTTGAGCCATTTTTGCTGCTGGTTTGTAAGCGCAAATGGCTTAACGAATTGAAAAAAAGATCGATAAGCCCGGTAACAAAAAACGAAGACGATTTATTACATATTGGCGAGGATACATTTGAACAGGCCGAAATTTTAGAGACACAAAAAAAGCAATCGGCTTTATTTTTAAAAGCCTTTGAAAAACTGGGCGAACGTTGTAAGGAAATTATTACGTGGAGCATGAAAGGCGAAGCGCAAGAAAAAGTAGCAGAAGCACTTGGTGTGACGTATGGTTATTTGAGAAAAAAGAAATCGGAATGTATGGCAAGCTTGGTTAAATTAATTGATAAAAAAAATGACTGAGGACAAAATTTTATGGACAGCCCAATACGTTGAGGGAGATTTGGACGAGGCGCAACGCTTGGAATTCGAAAATTTCTTAACAGAAGATGAGGAGTTAAAGCAATATCTTGCAGACTATTATGATATACACAGCAGTTTAGAGATGGAACTTGCCGTTGATAGCCAACGAAGTGCTTTGGTAGATACTTTGCAGACCTTAAATATACAGCACTTTACTGCCGAGCAACCAAAAGTGGTAAAATTAAGTTCTTATTTGCGTTGGGTTTCTGGCGTGGCTGCGGTTTTGGTAATAGGCATGTTTATTTGGGCGCCTTGGAAAGGTAATTTGTATGAACAATTTAGCACTGCCCCTCAAATGAATGTGGCCGAGCGTGGTGCCGAAGTGAGCGACTTAGATAAGGCGGCAGCTTTGTTTAACGCCCACAAATATCATGAGGCTAAAATTGCGCTGGCAAAATTGAAAAGTGCCGATCCAGAGAATGCCATGGTAGCTTATTTTTATGGAGTAAGTTTAATAGAAACCAATGAGGCAGCAAAAGGCAGGTTGTTGTTAGAAGATTTGTTTAAAGGTAAATCGGTTTACAAATACGATGCTGCTTACGCCGTAGCCATGAGTTACCTGAAGGAAGATAAAAAAGCTGATACTAAATTTTGGTTAGAGAAAATACCCGATGGTGCGGTGCAGTATGAGAAAGCACAAGTGCTGTTGAAGAAGTTGTAGTTACATATCATCTTTTGCAATCTGTTTGCCCGGAACAGTTGCTCTTTTAGTTACTTGGCCAAAAGTGTAAGCAATATTTAGGCTTCCCATTATTCGCCTAGTGCTGCTTTGAGTATAGGTTTCGTAACCATTGGCTTCTACCCAGTTATAATTATTAAAGTAAGGTTGGTGAAAGTTGTTTATGTTTAAACTGAAATTAATTTTTCTAATGTTAGAGCTTACACTAAAACCAGAATTGAACTGTGCCCTACTCTTATATTGAAGTCTGCTACCACCATTTACACCAAAACTAGTGCCCAAACGTATATTGGGTAGGGGCGTGTAAGAGAGACGTATACCATCCATCCAATAAAATGCATCGCTTTTTTCTTGCTGGGTTATTTTATAATGATAAAAGTTATTGTTGCTATAAAGCTGTACCGTAAAACGGGGGAATAAATAGAAGTTTATTGATAGGTTGGCCGTATAATTATTACGTTTGGCCAGATTTCTAAATGTTCTTATCCTAATGTTGCCATCTGTTGTTTGGTAGGCAGATATGGCAGATGCGGTGTTCTCGTATTCGGTGGTAAGTACCATGCCAACAGATTTTATGTTTGTAGTGTATATGTTTGATAATAGTAATGTCCTTGATGGTTTCAAATAAGGATTGCCCACCGTTTGATAATTACTTGTATTAAACTGTGCGCCATAATCAACAACGTTAGACATGCTGCTTAACTCTGGACGGCGCTGGCTGTATTTGGCCTCGAAGCGTATACTACCAACCTTTAGGTTTTTTTGTATAGACACGTATGGAGAAAAAGTAAGAAAGCTAAAATTCTCACGACCTTTAATGCTTGAAATATTATCGTTGCTATAATCTTGTTTAACTATAGCCCTAATTGAAAAATTTTCAAAACTCTTATCCCAACTGGCTAACAATGCCGCATAATTGTAGCTAATGTTGTTCTCTTGCAAAATAATATCGGTATTGCCACTGGGATCTGTTTGGTAATTATAATCGTAATTTTGAAGGTTTTTTCGATTAAAATAGCGAGCAACCACCTCAAAACCACCTAGTTTGTGGTGGTTATACTCGTAACCAACTAACCCAAAAATATTTTTATCTGTTGTGCCGTTGGCACTGGTATAATTGCTATTTGGTACAAAGTTGTTCAATAACGATTGTGAAGCTGCTTGTGTCATGCTTTCGGTTTGCTTGTCGTCGTATTCTAAAGCAATATCAAAACGTTGGCTACTGTGCTCTTTTGCCTTTGGTTTGTACACATAGCTTAATTTGCTACTATAACTAGGGTTGAGCCAAAAATTATTGTTGTTACTTAATAAGGTATTCACATTGTTTGTCAAAACTCCAGCTTGGGATTGTTGCAAATGGGTAGCCATTTGGTAAGCGGTATTAAAAAAACTCGCACTAGCCGAAGCATTTAGAGTACTATGGCTGTTGATGAAATAGCTATTGCTTAAACTTGCCGTACTACTATTCATTTTTATACCATCATTGTAGGTATTTCTAATATCGTGGGTTTGGGTTTGCGCAAATTTAGTCTCTATATAACTGTTGCTGTTGGGACCATATTGAAATAGCCCCGAGGTATTTAGGTTTAACAGATTTTTTTCCTTACTTAGAGATACACTGCTCATTAACATGCTACTATTTGTGCCAGCATTGGCCATTACATTGCCAAAATAGCCCTCATCGTGTTTTGGAGCTATAAAACTGAGGGTAGGCCCTTCGGTTTTAAGGTTGTACAGGTTTAGCTCTATTTTGGTATAAGCATTTTGTGTATTGCCGCTGCCTAAACTATTAGCTATCTGGTTGGCAAAGCCTGCTACATTTACACCATCGCGCATTAGTGTAAGCTGTCTTCCCATATAGGTAATATTGCCATCGTTAACTTCTACGCCGGGTATATGGGTTAAAATTTCGGCAAGGGTAAGCAGTTTATAATCTGGTATTTTTGTAATGTCTAAAATTGCACCTTTGGCACTTTCTTTTAGGGGCTTATTACTGCCCTTAACCGTTACTGTATTTAACTCAATAGGCTTTTTTTCTTGAGCATTTAAAATGTTTGTGGCAAAAAGTAAAAACAAGATATACCAAATGAGTTTCATCATGCATTGCGGCCTTTAAAGTTATTTTGTCTTTCTGACATAAACCTTTACCGTATCGATAATCTCTTTTTTAGAAGGTAAAGTTATTTTACCATCATTTAAGGCTACATACACAATCTTGTTCCTATTAGAGGCATGTGGGTTATTAACGTTTGGATTTACATCTACAGTTAATTTATTGTAATAGTTGCTATTGCGCATACCAAACATGGCATAGCCGTTTTCATTTGTTTTGCCAGGACCTATTGCCGTAACACCTTTGTAGAAGGTAAGATAATGGTTAGCTACTGGCTGTTTGCTTTCTGCATCTATAAGCTGTACATATTTCATATAGAATTTATTATTTGAAGGAGCTCCTGTGCCATGGACTTTCAAAAGTGCTGCTCTTCCATCTTTATTATAATCTATTTGTGCTTTTGCATTATTTGCAAACAAGCAAGTAAGGATAACCCCAAATATTTTATTCTTCATTCTTAGTTGGATTTAATTTGACGAAGTGTTTTTATACGGCTTGGAAGATGAATGATTTACATTCATCTTCTATACTTTTATTGTTTAGTTTCCAGGAAGCGTACAAGGAGGATCAATTAAAAATGGGTAATCACAAGATTCCTGTACTTGGGTTAAAATGCATACCAGGAGGACACTCATAAGCATATAATACAGAAACTATAGGCGCACAGATATAAAATACGCTACAGCTTACAGGGCTTGCGTAGTATTTGCCCCATTCATAGCAAGGAACGCCCGTTACAATCTGAGCTCTTAGTGTCGTAGTCATCATTAGTAAGATGAATGATAAAATTGTCATCATTTTTTTCATAACGTTTTATTTTAAGGTTTATAAATAAAGAATTCAAAAAAATTAGTCTCCTAAAACCAACCCTTTAATGCTAAGCTGTAAGGGCGAGTTTGTAGCGTTAGACCCAATATCTATGAGGTGTGTAAATTCTCCGGGTTTATTGGAGGTATCGTAACCGCTGGTAATAGAGGTATTTCTTAAAAATGTTTGTTTATGTGTATTTTCTTTACACGCTATAAAAAAAAAATAGCGGAAATATTAGATATGATATTAGTTTTTTCATGCGTTAATTTGTTTACATAAATTTACGCATGAAGCTTTCTTATACCAATCGGCTATGCCTATAAATACATTTATTGGTTGATAAAGTCATGTAGGAATAGCCTAACATTTAGATTTAAAGCATCGGCGAGCTGTTGGATATGTTCTAGTGTAATTTTGGTTTTACCATTTTCTAGTAGCCAATAAGTATTTTGAGAGACGCCCATGGCATTTGCCATATATTGTTGAGACAAGTGTCTTTCTCTTCTTAATTTCCTAATGTAATCGGAAAAATTTTTAGAATTGAGTTCGTTAGTTTTCACTTTTTTTGCTTAAAAAGTATAGGTTAAAAGAGCCGAATTTTTCGGCCCTTTTTCACTTATTAATTATCCTAAATTTACTAGCAACATCCATTGCTAAGTTTCTTTTGCCTTTATCTAGAAGCTTGCTTTAAACTTTCTTCCATTTCTTGGTAAGGCATTGCGTATTTCTTGGCTCTGTTGATAGCCATTTGCATAAATTTCTTGTAACCTTCGTTGCTACCAATTCGCTTATTTAATGAAGCCGCATTTTTAATGATTTCCATACTGCTTTCTTCATTTACTATGGCATTTGCCCATTGAAGAAATAACTTTGCTGTTTCGCCCTGTAACTGTTTTTTAACGCTTAAAGTATTAGCTAAAGCTGTAAAATGATATTGGTAAAGTACTGGGTTGCTAATGGCGAAATTTAGATAGCCTAGGGTATCTTTCTTCATCTCTAAATAAAATTTACTGGCTAAGGTTTGCAGGTTAATTTTCCAACGATCTGCTGGGAATTTGCTCTGATAGGAGGCTAAAAAAGCATCAAAATCAGCTTTGTTACTAGATGAGTTGAGTTTGTTTTGGGCAGCAGCTGTTAGTGCACGATCAACCACGGGTTGTAAAACTTCTTCGCCATATAGACTAGCGTAGCTGTTGTAATCCTTTAAAATTTCTGCCGAAACTTTTTCGTTGGTGGTGCGGGCAATTAAAAAAGGCAACAAACTGTTTTTAGCTTTAAAATCTTTCAACTGATCGCTGTACTCTTTTAAATTTTGTGGTGTGATACCTTTTCTGGTTTTAGCAAATTCTAGGTAAAATGCAGGGTAATCTTTCTCGTTATAAGTAGATGAGTAACCTAAATGGAATTGTCCTTTTTTAGCACGAATTTTTGCGTTGTTCAAAAAGCTTATTAAATCTCCTGGATCTTTAAAGCCAGAAACCGAAGACACCAAATTTCCATCGCTATTTAAAACTAGAAAGGTAGGGAAACCATTTAAAATGTGCTGAATTTTGATTGTATCACCAAGCTTTTCGGTAAAAACATTCACTTTAAGCATCACAAAGTTTTTTTCCATTTCTTTGCTTACTACGGCGTTAGGGAATACATCTCTATCCATTTGCTCACAAGGAATGCAGCCAGTAAAATAAGTATCTACAAAAACAAGTTTGTTTTCTTTCTTGGCTTTGCTGAGTGCTTTGTCTAACGCACTTTGTGCAAAACTGTTTAGGCTTAAGGCCATCGCAGTTAACATTATCGATAATTTTCTCATTGTTTTTATTTAGTTAGGGTAATTTTGACAGCGGTATTGTTTTCGCCAACATAGTTGATGGTAAGTTCACTTAAACTTGTTAGCGCTTTTAACTGATCGATCTTTGTTTGATCTTTGATCAAGGTACTTGCGCTAAAGTGATTAATTGCAGTAATTTTAGTTCCCGGTTTTAATGTCGTTTCGCCTGCTGGTGTAGGCCTTACAGCGCTTAGTACGGTGAGTTCTCCTTTTAGATTAAAACCAAGCAGATAACGGCCCAATACAAAGTTTAATGGATAATTGTAGGAGTGGTTAGGCGTAAGATAGATTTCGTTCTTCTTGCGATTAATAGTAAAGTTGTATCTAGAAATGATGCCCATGCCGATGGAACCATCAAAACCAGGGTTCCAGTTTTCGTTTTGGCCGCCGCCGGCCATTAAAGTAATTGGCAGGTTTTTAAGTGCTTGGGCATTGGTAAACGAAAAGCTGCCGGCTTTACCGTTAAAGGTGGGAGAGGCGATACCCATACTTACGGTAGAAGCGTGATATTCGGAAACAAAACCGCTAGTGAGTAACCTGTTTTGTCGCACAAAAGGCCTAAAACAAATTAGGTTGTAAGAAGCGCCACTATCAAATACAAAATTGCCTGAATAAGATTTGCCCGTTACTATTTCTACATTTCCAGGGATGATAAATAGTCCCGACGGTATAGTGATAGGCACTATGGCTCCGCCTTTTTCATATTCGTAATTTTCGAATTCGTACAAAGAAAGTTCATATTTGTTAAAATCGACTTTGGTTACGTAGCGTCTGGTCATGGTGTTGCCAATGAGGCCATCTAAGTGGTCTCGCATTTGTGGAAAAATGGCAATGCCTTGATTTTTGAGTACAAATCCGCTTTCTAGCTGTACATCGTTACCGTCAGAGACTTCGATTTTCATGTTTCCGCCAACTACCGAAGCGTTGTTGCTTCGTGTAATTTTTAAGCCAAGCGAATCTGCCAGTGATTGATCTATGGCCATGCCATCTGCGCCAGTATCAAAAAGTAAGCGTAACGTTTTGCCACTTTGGTTAATTTTTACTTTTAATACAATGGAACCATTTACCATTTCGAAAGGAATGGTGGCCACGGGTTTAGATTGGGCTAAAAGTTGCACGCTGGCAAAACAGCAATAGGCAAACAATAATAATTTATAGATTTTCATTTGTGTGTTTCTAGTGTCCGTAAATTTTTTCAAGCGCTTTGTCAATATCATCGGTAGCGCTGGCGCTAATGCGTAAGATGATTTTTCCATCTTTGTCGACTAGAATTTTGGTAGGAAATGAATTTACACTGTAATCTTTGACGATGTTTTGTTGCTCAATTCCATCTCTATTTAGAATATGCACCCAATTAATTTGATCTTCTGCAATAGCTTTAAGCCAAGCGGCACGAGCATCATCTAAATTTTTCGCTGTTTCTTGTGCAATGGCGATGATTTCAAAACCATCAGCTTTGTATTTGCTATAAAGTTCTTTTAGATGTGGATGGCTCGCTCTACATGGTCCGCACCAACTTCCCCAAAAATCAAGTAGCACCGTTTTGCCTTTGTAATCCGCCAATCGGATCATTTTTCCATCCTTGTCTTTGCGCTCGAATGGCTTGGCTAGCGTACCTGCTGAAGTTACTTTTACCTTGTTTACATAATCTTGAATGGGTTTTGCCAACGGATGATTTTTGTATTTTAGTGACAGCCCATTCCAAGCGGTGGTGTAGTTTTCTGCAGTATACAAGTTTTGCATTCTCCCCAACAAGAAAACAGATGCTAAGGCAGACGGATTTTCTTTTACAAAATCTCTTTGTTTTTGAGTAATCCTTTTAAAAATCAGTGTGGTTTCTTTTGATAGGTCTTGCTTATTCCCCATGAGTGGTTTTTGTTGATAGGTTGCTTCAAAGCTATTTTTGTAGATCAAGTAATTCCTAATCTCGTCTGTACGTACGCTTTTCTTGAATTTCTCTAAAGCATTGTTTTCGGCATCACCTTTAATACTTGCAAATTGAACCAACCAGGCATCGCCTTTAATTTCGATAGGTTCTTTAAAAACGAAGAGATCTAATAGCCGGGCGGGATTACCAACTGATTTTCCATCTACTTGGGCACTTAAACCTCTTTGTAGCGAAACATCTAAGCGAGCAACAACTGGCACATTTTGGCTAGGTACTTTCAGTACGAATATATTGTTTTGGGCTGTGGTGGTAAATCTCTTGTTAGCGCCACTTTCATCTCTAAATGAAATATAAACTTTATTGTTAGCTAGATTTTTTAGAGTTCCAGTAATTTGTATACTATCTTGTTGTGCTACCGCTAAATTGGCCGAAAAGGGTAAAGCAAGAGCCATACAACATTTTTTGAATGTGTTCATTATTGAGAAATGTAAAGTATCAATGGGAATTTCTGCAGACAAATCAAGATGAGCTATCTGCAGAAATATTGATTATAATTTATTTAGCCGCTTCAGCAAACAATAATTCTTTTAATTTAGGATTTGATGGGCGTGGAGCATCTACGCTAACAATTTTTCCATTTTTATCGAATACCAAAAAGCGAGGAATGGTGTTTACTTTGTAGTATTTTGAAAATTCATTGTCTTGACCAGCGTATAATTGCATACCGCCTAAATTCTCGTCTTTAATCATCTTTAGCCATTTCTCTTTGTCTTTTTCGGAGTCGGTAGAGATACTTACAATTTGAATTGGTTTACCTTCTACATCTTTTTCTAACTGCTTTAAACTTGGAAATTCTGCTCTGCAGGGTCCACACCATGTAGCCCAAACATCAACTAAAACAACTTTACCTTTTAAACTAGCAAACGATACCTGCTTACCTTCCTTGTCAGGATAAGCAAACTTTAACCCGTCTGTACCTGGTTTGTAAGTCAATAACGGACTGATTAAAGCATTGTCTTTTTCTTTTTGTGCTTTGGTTAATAAGTATTTGCCAAATTGATCTGTAATAGCTTTGTAGCTGTCGTAATCTTTATATCTAACCAAATTTTCAAGAACTAAATCGCCTTTCAAAGTATCGTTAGGAATGTAAGAAATGTAAGTGTTTAGTCCTTCTGCGCCTGGCTTATATTGCTTTTTATCTTGACGCATATTTACGCTTACCAAAGCTGATAGTGTTCTCAAACCGTAAGGGTAATTGTAAACTTTCTTAGTGGTTTTTGAGATCTCGTTTGCTTTTAATGTACTGTAAAAATCGCTGTATTCTTCTGTGCTTGGGTGCGCAGACCGAGGAGTGTTTAAGAAGTTGGTGGCATAACTCGCTAAATCCAACTGCATAATATCTTTAATCTGCTGATCGAACTTGGCATTGCCCGTGGCTTTTCCATTTAAGAAAGTTTTCGATTTAGCCACAATGGCCTCCTGCTGCGGGAAATAATCCATAAAGGTACTTTGAACTTTCATGAAATTAATTGCTTTTTGGTACAGCGGATTAGTTAGATCTTTCCATTGTTTCAGTACTATATTTTCTTTGGAGTTCAATTTGCCGTTGAGTACGTAAGCGGTATCCAAGAAGGTTACATCAAGCTGATCTCCACCTTTGAAATAGAATAAATGGTTTTCGTTGGGCGAAATATCATTGCCGGTACCAATTACATACACACCTTCATATTCTGGGTAGAAAAGAAAGCCAAATTTGCCACTTTTAGTAGGAACGGTATTGGCAATTTCAGTAGCCTTTCCATTAGTTACTTTAAATAATTTGACGTTGCTTCTTTTTAATTTTAGTTCGCCTTTAATCTGAGTTGCATTTTGCTGAGCAAAAGCATAGCATGAAAGCACGGTTAGTGCCAGCGTAAATAAGTTTTTAAGTTTCATTTTTTTGGTGTTGATGGGTTAGCTCTCCTAAAGACTAGGAGAGCTACTTGATATGGTTTTACTCTCTGTAAGAAATGGATACAATTTTTCCAAAGCCGGTAAAAGATTTATACAAGCTTACAGCATTATTCAAGTTAGGCACATTGTATAAATCCATTTTGCCTGTAACAGTGGGATTAGCTTCATCGTAAGAGCATACAATTAGTTTATTGGCGTACTCTACATATCTTGCTGCAGTGGTAAGTTGAGTTAATTTATGGTATTTAATCAACGATACTTTTCTTGACCCCATATCTACTACCATTACATTGGTTTTATCAGAAATATTATAACGATAAACTTTTGACCCTACTAAGTACATTAAATACCCTTCATTTGGATCAATTGCAAATTGAGTAGCATTGATCATTTCTGGTGCTGTAGATATTTTATCCCATGTTAATGGCGTAAAAGTTGTGGCATTACATTGTATCGTCGTTAAAAATAATTCGTCGCTACTGTTTTTCAATACGGCATAAGTTCGTGAACCTAGCGCAGGTGTACTCGCCATATACATTAAGTCCATGTTCAAATTTCCTGGATCTACATTATTGTCAGAGTAAACATTCCCTTTTGGTACAGGCACAGAAGATGACGTGTTTGAACTTTTATGCTCCATAAAGCGTTTGTTATCAAGATCAAATAGTAGGGCATAGGTAGTGCTGTTCTTGTACGCTTCGGCATAAAAGGGAGAAATTTTGAAATTAACCGCTGCACTTGTTTTATTCACTCTTGTTCCCCACGAATTTTGTAATGTGGCATTTTCGAAAAATAATTCACCGTTGCTGTCGTACAGATAGGCCAAGTAACTTGATGCTTGCGAAACAATATTTTGAGCATAATATGGAGGAGGACTGTACGAGCTCATCATTTTTGATATGTTTGCAAAATTTGAAAAAGTTCCATCCTGAGTATTTATAATATTGGTTGCCTGATCAGTACCTACGGCTATGGCTTTATGGATAGCGAAAGAGTACGGGTCTCTTCTATTCCAAAAGTACACAAACTTAGGGCTACCATTTAGTTTAAGGGTACTTTGGGTACTTAAAACATCTGTATAGGCTTGAAAATCTCCTGTAGCGGAAATGTAATTCAGAAAATCAAGTCGGGCTTCTCCATTAATATCATTTAATACCAACCAGCCATCTGCAATATTGGTAGTTACATTAAGGAACGTACTTTTTCTAAATATCAAACCAGTTTTTATCTCTTTTACTTCGTATAAAAGCGTATAAGCTGTAGTAGAAGCTGAAATACTTACCGGCCAATTCAAAAGTTTAGTTTTAGCAATTAATGTTTTTGTAATTGGCAGCGAACTTTGATTGATAATCGACCAACTATAGGTATATTTGGTTGTATCACTCCCGTCGTCTTGTGTAAATAACAAAGTAGGTTTTATGCTTAAAACCGCTCCTCTTAATGAACTGTAAGAGTCGGCAATATCTGTGATCTGACCGTCGTTGATTTCTTGGTATTCATAATTGCCTAAATCTTTGCTACAAGCTGATAATAAACATGTAGCCATTGCAAAAAGGCAAACAAAACATCTTAAATATTTATTTTTCATAATTTCATTTAAAAGATAAACTACTACCTTGCATATACTCCCATTGTCATTAATGTAACTCCGTCTGATTCGTAAACGGGTGTCCCTGCTGCGGCCATCCTAGTTAGGTAGGCTTTTAATCCGTTGGCCCAACCAGATATCCGCCTGTTGTTATTATCTGTGGTAAACCAATTAGGCATTACTACCTGATCTCCATCTAAATTGTAATAAGTAAGAAATAACTGAAATTTCAGCATACTGAACGTGCCGAAGTATCCTACAACAGAGGTATAATAAATACTACCAACAGACCAAAAAGGCGGAGGACCGGCAATATCGTCTACTTTCAAAAGCATTCTAGTGCGGTATCCAGTGGTAGTTACTCCGTTAATTACTTTAGTGTATAACAGAAAGTCGTTCGTAAAACTTTCATTAGGCTTGAGGTCCATTAGCAAATAAGATGGTTTATCTCTTAAATTAGAAGCTCTTAACAGTTTGATTTTGAGTGTGTCTGCGGTCTTTCCAGCTTTGATTGATAAAGGTTTGTTTAGTATTTCATACTCCGTTCCTTCCTTAAGCGTGCTAGTGTCTGCTATGTTTAGGTTATAAGGCCTATCATAGTTTTCTGGAGCACCAATTGCCCTAATCAAAAACTTTATCGTAGAATCTTTAACAGTCGTTTTAGCATATCCAAAAGAGATAGATTTAAAGTTTTCTAAACTATCGGCTTGCGCAAAATAAATGGAGTTTTTACTCTTGGCATTATCGTATGTCATAAGCGGTTCTTCTTTGCAAGCGAAAAAGAACAAAAGCATACTTAAACATGTGTATGATAAGAAATTTTTCATAATTTGTTTTTTAAATTCTACCTAGGCGTTGTTTCAGATAATGGAATAGGCGGCGTATATTTCGCATCAGTCATGGTAATGCTAGTATTGGTGCCTCCGGCAGTTATATTTAAAGCATTGGTTCTTTTGTAATAGTAGAACAATTGCCCTTCACCACAGAATTCTTTACGATATTCCTTCATTATTGCTGTGTTTAAACTAGCGTTTGTAGTGATTGTAGAACCAACGATATTTCTCTTCGTCTGTAATAGATTAATATATCCAGCTGCTGCTGCTAAATCGGGCTCACACTCTGCGGCAATCAAATACATCTCGCCCATTTTTATTAAAGGAACTGTTCTGTAGAAATTAAATGATGTGTTTACGCTCGGCTCATCATTATATTTAAAAAATGTTGCGTAAGGGCGACCGTTAACTTTCCAAACATATTGGTATCGATAATCGGTAGAATTTCCTTCAAATACCGTAGCGTTAATAAAGGTGCCCGTAGTATTTGGCGCAAGGATACTCGTGTCGAAAAGGCCTGGAGCAAAATTCATAAGGTAAAGTTCATTTAACTTAGGATTTTCTACACCGAAAATCATTTCAGTAGCAAACGTTTTATTTGATATGAGAGTGTTAAGATCAGCTTGAGTTGTCCAAGGAAATTTAGACTGGTTGTCAATTAAAACTTTTGCAGCTTTTAGCGCAGCTGGCTTATCACCTTTCCATAAATTTACTCTAGCTTGTAGGGCTTTAACGGCATAGTAGTTCATATGGTAGTTTCTACTGTCTCTTCCATAAGAGTTAGTTAATTTACTCACTATAGTCTGTGTCGTTGCTGGATCTACTTCCAGTAAAAGATTTTCAGCAGTATTAAGATCCTCCAATATCTTTTGCATTATGAAAGTGGTGGGTTTAAATTCTGAAATCTCGTTCGTCGGACTATCGTAGTAAGGCAATACTTTCGTTAAAGAGTCGATAGTGTAGGGTTTAGTAAATAGCCTCATCAAATCGAAATAATATAAGGCTCTTAGTCCAGATGCTTCTCCTTTAATTCTTTTTTTCTCCTTTTCGTCTAAGAAATTTCCATAAGTATCTATACTTTTAAAGAATTTGTTTACGTTCAGGATATTAAGGTAGGCATCAGACCAAATTCCATCGATGGTGGCTCTGCCGCTATTACTTGTATAATCATAAATAGACATGGTGTAGTTAGAATTAGATGAATTTACTAGATAATACTGGGCAAGCACGTCCATTGTGGTCATTGTTAATCTGCCTCCATAGGAATTATTTTGTCCATTTTTGATATAAAATCCATTCAAGACATCGTAAAATCCTTGCGGATTTGAAAAAAGCTGCTCCTCGATAAACTTGTTTTCTGGTTTAACATCGAGCCATTTGTTACATCCCGCTGTAAATACAGAAATGAGTAACATAATAGGTATAATTAATAATTTTGATGTTTTCATATTGCTTTATTTAAAAGTAACTCTAACACTCATTGATACCGACCTTGTGTAAGGGTAGTCGATACCTCTTTCTCTCAATACTGTAGATGCGTAGAAAAGATCGTTTGAATATGCATTTAAAGTGAGTGTAGAAATACCGTACTTATCTAACCAAGATTTGTTCTTGAATTCGTATCCAAGATTTATTGATTCTCCACTAAATGAATTTTCGGTTTGGATAAATCTCGACGAAATTGGAGTAGTTGAGGTTACAGAAATACTCTTAAATTCTGAAATATCTCCAGGATTTCGCCATCGCTCATATAGCGCTCTTCGATCTTGATTGTATCGTAGCGCTTCGTAAGAAATATTTTCAACTTTTTCATATAAGGCGCTGTTAAATTGATCTTTATGCCAAATGTATCTAACAAATGCGCCAAACGTAAACCCCTTGTAGTTTACGGATGTGCTTATTACGCCTTCTGCATTGGGCCTAGAAGAACCTACAACTGCCTGGTCATTTGTATCGTAGTCGAAGGTATATTGTCCATTTTGTTTAACAAATACTTCTCGACCTGTTGCAGGATCAATACCTATGGAAGGCACTGCCCATAAGTCATACGAGCTATAGCCATCTCTATATCTCGTCAAGGAATTGCTATTTCTTAGCTCCGTATTTAATGACGAAAGCTTATTATCAAAGTTGCCATATTTTTGACTAAGTACGCTTCCTGTCAATCCAACGGTCCATATAAATGATCCTGGGTTATAAATTGGCGAGAAATTGACGATAGCCTCTAAACCTTTATTGGTCGAAGTACCCGCATTAAATGGATAATTATTTAGCCCTGTTGATGAAGGAAGCGTAATGGCAATTACCAATGGATCAGTATATTTTCTGTAGGCATTAAGTTGTAAACTTAGTTTGTTTTTAAACATTTTGGCATCCAAACCTAAACTGATTTGCTGTGTAGTTTGCCACTCTAAGTCGGGAGCCCCTAGTGCAGAGAGATAAACACCTTGCCCCATGCTATTAATACTAGAATAATAGTTATAAACGGATTGACTCACATTACCGAAATTTTGATTGCCATTTATCCCAATATTTCCCCTGAGTTTCAAAAGATCTATCCAGGTCACTGTTTTAAAAAAATCTTCTTTATTTATATTCCAGCTAATACCTGCTGCGTAGTAGGGTTTATAGCGCTTGTTAGATCCAAAAGCAGTACTTCCGTCAATACTCGCACTTAGATCTAAGTTGTAACGAAAATCGTACGAATAGTTAAAAGAGCCAATAAGTGAGTTACGGCGAGTTAAGGAGTTAGCTGCAGTTGGTGTTGAACCACTAGCAAAACCATAGGCAAAAGCCGGGTTGCCGTTGCTAGCACTAGGGAAACCTACTGCGGTATACCCGTTCAACGACTGATTATTTTGGCTAATCTCTGCTCTCAAATTTCCTGTTAAAATGTGTTTTTGTGCGAGGGTATTAGTATATCCTAAGTTTAAATTTACATTGTAACCTAAGGCAGATTGTTTTGAATAGGTATAGCTACCCCTTAGCGTTGGATCAGTTATGTCATCATAAGCAGTATTTAAAGGCGATAAGAATTTGGTAGCTTCAGTATTATTTTTGGTAATCTGTGCATTTAGCTGAAGTTTTAATGAACGTGTAAAATCTGCTACAGCCTGAAAATTGTTGGTCAAGTTAAAATATGATGTTTTATCGAAACTATTTAAAGATGCATTATAAAGCGGGTTAGGTATTAACTCATTGGTACTTCCATCAAGATCATCTGCATATAAAGTTGGAGAAATAGATACTTCAAGGTATTTCTCACTCGCTGGAAGCAATTCATAGTAAGGATTGGTTCTTGCCCATGTTGAGTAACTTCCATAAGGTGATGCAGCTGCATCAGCACCACTGATGTAGGTTCTATTTCCGAAATTTAGTATGCCCGATCTGTACGTTAAATTTAAATTTGCACCCCAATCTCGTCGCTTTTCCCCAATCATTGCGGCGTTGTTGCTTTTAATGTTAGCTCCTAAATCATAGCGAATGGTATTGTCGCCACCAGATACATTCACAGAATGCCTTTGCGAAAACCCTGTTTGCAAAGGTTGGCTTAACCAATAAGTATCAACACCTCTCAGTACATTTTTTAAGCGATTATTGTACACCTCGTCCAGTACTAACTGTCTTGTTACTATATTGTTAAACTCTTTATAACGACCCGCTAATCTTTCAAATTCCAATTTCTCGCTTGCATTCATCATATTATACGATGATAAATCTGGCATTTCAATCTTGAGATCCGATGTATAACTTACCCTTAGCTTTCCGGGTAAAGGCTTTTTAGTTTCAACAACGATTACTCCATTAGCTGCTCTTGAGCCGTAAATAGCTGTTGATGCAGCATCTTTTAGTATTGAAATGGATGCTACGGTATTCATATCTAAATCGATAATATACCTCAATGAGGTTTCAAATCCATCTAAAATAAATAAGGGTTGATTAGGGTCTACCGAGAATTGATCTCTAAGTGTAGAAGTTGTAATACTTGTCTGGCCTCTTAACTCAATTGTTGGTAAAACATTAGGATTTGATCCTAAAGCGTTATTTTCAATTTGAATAAACGATGGGTCTAAAGTTCTCAAGCTTTGGATAACATTTTGGTTGCCTAATGCTTTTAACTGGTCGCCAGTAAAAGATGCAGATGCTCCGGTAAAAGATTCCTTTTTACGCTCAAACATCCCCGTAATTACTACATCTTTCATCATTGTTTCCTTTTCCCTAAGCTTAACCGTAAGCGGCAATTTTTTGCCAGCTATCGTAACTTCTTGGGTTTCATAACCAATATAGCTTACAATAAGGGTCTGCTCTTCTTTAGCAGAAATCATGAAATTACCATTAGCATCTGATACAGCTATGGGAGCGGTTGGCATACCTTTTACCCTAATAGATGCACCTGGTATGGGCGAACTTCTTTCGTCTACTACTTTACCTGCAATAGTTTTTTGTAAGCTAAAAATGCGTTCTGGTTCTACATTATAGCGCAGTACTATAGCTTTTTGGTCTATAGTGTAGGCAAGTGGTTGATTTGTGAAAGTGATTTTTAAAACTTCTTCTACAGTGGCATTTTTTACATTGATAGACACTGGTTTCGTGTTTTTCAACATCGTGTTGCTGTAAAAGAAATCGTAACCGCTCTGTTTTCTGATTTTTTGCAAAATGCTCTCCAGCGATGCTGATTTCTCATTGATAGTAATTTGTGCAAAGCTGGCGGCACTGCTCTGTAGAATTACCGTAGTTAAGATGATTAAGGTCAGTTTCAATTTTAACAGAATTCTGGCATATAAACGGGCATCACGACCGTTTTTAAATGTCATGTGAAAATTCATACATTTGTTTGTGTTTAGGTGTTGTTAGTTAGTTAAGTCAAAATTTTCGAGCGTAGCCTAAACTCTTGTCCAGGGGTGTTGCAACCACCACTGGATTTTTTTTTGGCTAAGCAGGCATGGGTACATATTTATTGCATTACGGTAATCCTCCTTCCTTCTACTTTAAAGTTTACTATTCCGGTTAGTTCCATTATTTTTAGCACCTGTGTGATGTTCTTGCTGCGGGATATAGAGCCTGTAAATTGGAGATTGCTCAGATTGCTAGGGTAAGATACTTCAACATTATACCATCTCGATATTTTTCGCATGATAGTGCTCAAGTTCTCATTGTCGAAAATAAAGTCGTTGTTCACCCAGTCAATTGCATTATCTGCTTTGCATGAATTAACAGTCATTTTATCGTCGCTTAATTTGGCTTGCTGGTTAGGTATTAACAATTTCTGCGCTCCAGAAGCACTAATCCTTACACTACCCTCCAATAAAGTAGTCGTTGTACTTTGCTCGTCTTGGTAAGCGTTAATGTTGAAATGAGTACCCAAAACTTCAACGGTTTGGTGTTTAGTAAGTACTTTAAAAAGCTGTTTTCCATTATGAGCTACTTCAAAATAGCCTTCGCCTTCAAGCTCTACTATACGTTCTGTACCCTTAAATTCCGTTGGATATTTTAAGCTAGATTTTGCATTTAACCAAACCACTGTTCCATCGCTTAAAGTTACATTATAATAGCCTCCAGCGGGTACACTCAAAGTGTTCCAAGCTATAGCTTCTGTTTTCTCTGTAACGCTATTATAAACAAGTTTACCGTCATCTGTTTTTACAATGTCGGCACCATTACTATGTCTAAGCAAACCCTTTTTAATGTTGTTTAAATCTATGCTGGTGCCGTCTGCCAAGGTAAGTATAGCTTTATTTCCTCCCGGTAAAATTTGTTCTTGTTTCGCTACTTTAGGTGTTAAACTCAATTGGTCTCTTTGAGTAAAATAATAACCTAAATAAAGCGAGAGCACCGCAACTGCCGCCACAGCAATTTGTTTAAATAACTTAACAGGAAATAGTTTAATTGTTCTCGTAACAGTTGCTCCATGTATGGCAAGGCCATCCCAAACCTTTTGTTTGGCCATTTCTACCTCCTCTGCCGAAATTTGGGGTTGACTAGATTCTTGCGCTAAGTACCAAGTATGTAAAATGGCCAATTCTTCTTCTGTGCAATTGCCGTTTGCATATTTGTTTAATAAATCTTCTGCTTCAGTTCTTTCCATAAATAAATAAGGATATGTTTATCCTCATACAAATACAAGACGAGCAGCGTTAAGCTTGGGGGTAGAAAAAAAATAAAAAAATTAAAGCGATAAGAAAAGCATCGTTCCTAATTTGGTTCTAAGTATCCTTAGGGCATTGTTAACCTGTTTTTTTACTGTTTGTTCTGATAGGTTAAGCTGAGCAGCAATTTGTTTATGACTTAGTGAGTTTTTTCTGCTGAGCTCAAAAATTTCACGCATTTTTTCCGGTAAATCGGCAATGCCCTTATCAATCAATTCGCTAAGTTGTTTTTCTCTAATTCTGTAATCAGTAAGGTTGTAGTTACTCTCTAAAAAAAACTGTAAGGAGTTAATATACTTGTCTCTAACTTGCTCACGAGAAATATGATCTAATATTTTGTTTCTTATTCCCGTATACAAATAGCCAACTAAATTAGAATGCACATTTATCTCCATACGTTTGGCCCATAACTGTGCAAAAAGCTCATGCACCACATCTTGGGCCTCTTGTTTATCATTCAGTTTTTGAAAAGCATGTACATATAAGGTATGAAAATACCTGTTATAGATTACAGTATAAGCAGCAGAGTCATCTGTTTTTAATAACTCTGCAAGTTCTACGTCCGAAAACGAGCTGTACGATGACATTCAGAAAAAAATTATGGACATGCAAGCTATCCAAGTAGTTTAAAAATAGTTTGAAGAGTTAGTTAATATGGTTGTATAATTCAAAGTTAACATAAAAGTTGCATTAATAAATTAAAATGATTGGTTGATCTTTTTATTTTTTTGCTCTACATTTTTTTTTCTTTCCATTAATCATTTCTTAATCTTATTTTGCGGTAAAATGATTATTGGCGTTTACTTTTGATGGGTAACATCAATTTATTCTGACAGATAAAGATTAAGTTTGCCTTAACTAAACCCAAACTTCTACTACAGCAATGCCTACAAGCTTTAAGCAACCTATCAAATCAAATTGGTTTATATTAAACCCTAAGCTCACTACCTTTATATTTCTGCTTACTTTAATTGGCATTATCTCATTAATAGCGCAGCAACGTTATCAAATAATTAAAGAAAATAGGGAGAGAGATCTTAATGAGGTACTAGAAAATGCAAAGGAACGCTTAGATCAGTTGTTAAAAAACAGCCAAAATATAGCCATAACCGTAGCGCTAACCTTAGATCAAAGTGGCAAACCACGTAATTTCGAGAAGGTGGCAGCCGAAATTATGAAGGCCAATCCATCTTTACAAGGCGTGCAATTGGTGCCAAATGGTATCATTAAATATATGTATCCCTTAAAAGGAAACGAGGCTGCTATAGGTTTAGATCTTTTTAAGCTTAGTGTTTTTAATGCTATTGAAGCAAGAAAGGCTATACGGCTTCGAAAAATGTATTTTCAAGGTCCAGTAGTTTTGGTTCAAGGCGGAAAAGGTGTGATAGGCCGTCTACCATTATTTGTAGATAACAAATTTTGGGGCTTTTCTGCGGTAGTTATTAAGTTAGATCAATTATTCAGAATTGCAGGTATAGAAAATAAAAAATCTAGTCACTACCGTTTTCAGTTTGCTAAAATAAACCCTCTAACCAACCAAGAAGAGTTTTTTATACCAGGGCAAGATAATTACCTCAAAAACACCTACCAAACTAAAATTGTGGAAGAGGGAGATTGGAAGATCTATCTTGCCGATACTAGGGCGGTTTATGCAGACTACCAACTGGGTTCGCTTATACTTTTTGGCTTACTGGTAACCATGCTTTCGAGTTATCTTCTGTGGACACTACTCCATAAACAGGCTCAATTATTTACAGTAGTGCATAAGCAAACAGATATGTTGCTTGTTGCTGGCAATAAATATAAAACCATTTTCGATAATGCAGCCATCGGTATAGGCCGAATTAACTCTATTACTGGCGAATTTTTAGAGGCCAATGCTTTTCTATGTAAACTGCTAGGCTATACCGAGCAAGAGCTAACCAATAAAAAAATTAAATCATTAATCCATACTGATGACTTGGCTTTAGATGCACACAATTTTAAGCGCTTGCGCAGTAACGAAATCCGCCAGTTTTCATCCGTGCGGCGTTATATCAATAAAGACCAACAGGTGATATGGGCCAATGCCATTGTAAGTCCGTTGTGGGAATATGGAGAGAAACCAAGCCAACATATCGTTATAATAGAAGATATTACCACTCAAATTGCCTACGAAGAACAGCTTATAGAGGCCAAAAAATACGCAGAAGAGCTCATCAATTCTATAGAAGGCATTGTTTGGGAAGCATCTGTTAAAGAAAACTTTGCAAATGTATTTGTAAGCCGTAAAGTATATGATATTTTAGGATATACCCAAGACGAGTGGAGTTCGGAGGTAGGTTTCTTCTTAGATAAGCTACATCATGAGGATAAAGAAAGAGTAATAACCTATCTCGATAATGAACTTTTTTTGAGAAAGCATCACGAGTACGAATATAGGATGATAGCCAAAGATGGTTCCATAGTTTGGATTCGTGACAGCCTAACTGTAGAACCCAGCCTCGAATCACCAGAAAAACTTCGAGGTATTATGATGGATATCACCCAAGTTAAAAAGGCGGAAGAAACCTTGCATAAATCTTACGAACTGGTCAATGAACAGAACAAACGGTTGCTCAACTTCTCTTACATCGTTTCTCATAACCTGCGTTCACATGCGAGTAACATAGACGGCATCAGCTCCTTAATTAGCAATGCCGAAACAGAAGACGAAAGGAGCGAAATGATCAAGTTGTTGCGTAAAGTAGTAACAAGCCTTAACGATACCTTGTACAATCTCAATAATATTGTCAATATCCAATCTAGCATGGATTTGATAAAGGAGCCCTTAAATTTATCAGAATATGTAAACAATGCCTTGCAAATACAGGAAACACAAATCTTGAGTAAAAAGGCACAACTAATTATAAATGTCCCAAATGATATTTTTGTTTACTTTAATAAAGCTTATTTAGAAAGTGTGCTCCTTAATCTTATTTCAAACGCTCTGCGTTATAGCCATGCGCTGCGCAAACCTGTAATAGAAATTACAGGAGAATCTATTGGCGGCGGCAGTATCCTCCGTATCAAAGATAATGGCGTAGGTATAGATTTGTCAAAAAATAAAGATAAGTTGTTTGGCCTAAACCAAACCTTTCACGGAAATAGCGATGCCCGCGGTTTTGGCTTGTTTATTACCAAAAACCAAATCGAAGCAATGGGAGATCGTATAGATGTAGAAAGTAAAGTAGGAGAGGGAAGTACTTTTACCATTGTCTTCAGTTAGAACAAAACGGCTTCTTTCACCTATAGCCAATTAATTAGAAAATCAAAATTGCTGCTACTATACCAGGGCCAGCCCCGCTGTTCCTTCCAAGTCCGCACTCGTACCTCGCTTGCGGGCTTTCCATTTCCATCGGGTTTATTTTACGAAGGCATTGCCCCTGGCCAAACGGTAACACGTTACTCAGCTACCAGTCGTTTGCAAAACTTCCCAACCGCTGTCTTTTTGCCGCAGGGCTTTTGGAGCTCCCGAAAAGTCCCGCGGAGCTTTTTTCCAGCGATATAGCATCTGTCCTTCATCCCGGCCTTTATTGAAGCAGACAGCTGCCATAAAACTATTTCAGGATCTACCTTGCAAAAATCAATGCATGGATATTTGGGTAGGTAATAGATGGCAAACCATACTCTAGCAACAATTTGGTACAAGTATCTTTGCGTCCTTTGCGTTTCTCCGTTTTCTTTGCGGTTAAAAAAGCACAATATATGCTCCTATATATACTTCAAAAAGCCATCCCCGATAAACTTCTTGCACCTAGCGTCCGTTTTTTACAAAGCCATTCCATTTTTTCTCTTTGTCTTCCAGTAGTTTATAGGGCTATCGGCAATAAAAAGCGCTGTTTGTATTGCGCAGGGATAATTTTTTTCTACCTTTGCACTCCGCTTCGGAGGAAGGGGGACGGATGAAAAGCTAGGACAAACTGGAAAGAAAAAAGTTTTATTTTTTTCTTGCAGGAAGGGAAAGTTTTTCTACCTTTGCACTCCGCTTCGGAGGAAGAGGTCGGGGTTTTGAAAGAGGGAAAGGAGAGGTTGATAAGATGAAGAAAGGCAGATAAAAAATATTTTATTTTTTATTTGGAAAGAAGAAAAAGTTTCCTACCTTTGCAGTCCCAAACGAAACGGGAGTTGTCAGACGGAGTTTGACAACGATAACAAAAAAAGATTGAAACAATGAATTACCAAACAGATGCGGAACATTAAGACCGCTGAAACACAAGTAAGGAATTGCAACATATAATAGATCGCCGCGAGGTCAGATCGGGAAGTTCATTAAAGAGATATCATTTACAAAAGCGCAGCGAGGCGAGAATGTTTACTGTAAAGTACATACAGCCAAACTGTTTTCTTTAGGTCGGTTCTTACA
>NZ_SSHJ01000016.1 GCF_005925345.1 Pedobacter ureilyticus | reverse complement strand
TGCCGCCATAGCATTTAGACATCGTTCGAACTGGTCAGTTTCCTCCGAAATCAGGTGGTCAATTTCAAGCGGAATAGGTGGTCAGTTTAAACCGAAATGGGGTGGTCAGTTTCAGCGAAATCTCCACATTAAAAGCTGTGTATATGGTTACAACGGATTGTATCCTGTGATTATAGGAAATGATATTACGCATGCAAATTTATTAACCACAATAAATTCGATCGACCCACAATTAGATAATTTGTTAGCTAGTGTTCAATCTTTAGAAACTGTAACGCAAAAACAAATTTGGAGGAGTTTTACCGACGGATTATATTCTTTGAATAATGGCTCTTCACTTATGGCTACAACTTACAATTATTATGGTGGAATTACCAGTATGACGGATTCTAAGGGCATGACGGTGTATTACGATTACGACAGTTTTGGTAGGCTAAAGTGTGAGAAGGATCACAACGGGAAGGTACTGAAGGCATATGACTATCACTACAGGGGACAATAACATACTAAAAGATATATGAAAGGAACTTTAAGAATATCATTTATCGCGGTAGTTTTGACCGTTGCCGCAGTTGGAGGAACAGTTGCCCAGGAAACTGTCCATAAGAAGGCTGACACTTTGAAAAGGGAGAAGGTTGGTTTCCGCCAGGAGGTTGCAAGAGACGCTGCGGGTCGGAAACGTGTGGAGCGTGATCACTACCGGCGGACTTTGGGCGTTGACAGTGCCAAGGCCGATCAGGTGCTCAGGGTGAGCACGGAGTACAAGTCCGGTGTTGCGAAGGTGGTCTCCGACACCTCTCTGAACGATGCGGGCAAGCGTGCTGCGATCGACCGCCTAATCGTGCTGAAGAACCGTCAGCTGGAGGGCCTATTGACGCCCGCCCAGCAATCTAAGGTGATCCCCACTACCGAGCGCAGGGGCGGTGCAAGCAAGGTGCAGTAGCCACCTGGAGCCATTAACATAACCATCTAAAACGACATTTTCATGGCAAGTATATACCTACTACGGGCATGCCGTCCATCGGCCTTTGCGCTGCTGGCGCTCCTACTATTGTTTTCCCTTCGTTCCGGTGCCCAATCGGGCAGCGGGATGTACGATGCGGTTCCGGTGACGGTGGACTGCAGCGGAGGCTACCACTGGGACTACCGCGACACAGGGGCTGGCTACTATGACAGCTATTGGATGGGCAGCGGCGGGCCCTGGTACACGTTCACGCTCAGCTCGGCCTCCCAGGTTGACGTATCGCTCTGCGGGAGCAACTACGATACCCAGGTGTTCATCCTAGACGAGATGGGGAGCGTTGTGGCCTGGAACAACGACAACGGTCCGCTGTGCTGGGGCACCAACGGTTCGCTATCGGAGTTCCTCTTTCCGGGGACATACTATGTGGTGGCCCAGGGCAACGACTGGACGACGGGTATGCTTGCGGTAAACATCATGGTCTCCTCGAGCGGTGGCGCTGCCGGTTCGAGCCTTTCCTCTGCGGTCGATGCGGGGACCTTTCCGGGCGGCGGCGGCAGCTATTCCGATACGAGGAACAACGGGGATGCCTGCCTTTCCAGCGTGATGGGACAGGCAAGCAGCGAGATCTACTACCGTTTCACGCTCTCGGGGACCTCCACGGTGACCCTATCGCACTGTTCCAGTGGTTTTGATACCTACATGCACCTATTGGATGTAAATGGGCAGGCCATCTCGACCAATGATGATAATGGTCCTGTATGTGCGGGAAATAGGGCCTCTATATCCACGGTGCTTTCTGCGGGGACCTACTATGTGGTCTCCGAAGGCTACGGTGCCAATACGGGCCCGATCACGACCTCGATCTCTGTTGCCCCCCTGGTACAGCCGCCCTCCATCAGCTATAATATTGCCTCTCCGATATCCCCCGGTACTGTCTTCAGTGCCGCCCCTACGAATACTGGCGGTGCGGTAAGCGGTGATGTGGTTGCCGGTACGCTGATCGGCAGCGGTGGGGTGAACAATCCGCTCGGTACGGCCACCGATGCCTCTGGCAACGTGTATGTTGCCGATGCTGGCAACCACCGGATATTGAAGGTGGCGCCCGGCGGGACAGCCATTACCCTTGCCGGCGGTGGCTATGCTGGCTATGCCGATGGTACTGGCACTTCGGCGCTGTTCCAACATCCCTCCGCCCTTGCTGTGGACGGTTCGGGCAACGTGTACGTGTCCGACCAGCAGAACCACAGGATCAGGAAGATCAGCCCCGGTGGGGTGGTAAGTACTGTCGCCGGCAGCGGCAGTGCGGGCAGCTCCAATGGAACTGGCACCAGTGCCAGTTTCAGCAGTCCGATCGGCCTTGCCCTTGACGGGCAGGGCAACCTGTATGTTGCGGACTATTCAAACCACCGTATCAGGAAGATCGTGCTGTCCAGTGGTGCTGTAAGTACTTATGCGGGCAGCGGCAGTGCGGGCATGGGCAACGGTCCAGGGCTCTCTGCGAGCTTCCGCAACCCGATGGGGCTTGGATTGGACCAGTCGGGGAACCTTTATGTCGCCGACAGGCTGAACCATGCCATCAGGAAGGTGGCCCCGGATGGTACGGTGAGCACGCTTGCCGGGAACGGCTATGCGGGCAGTGCCAACGGCACGGGCGGCGCTGCTGGCTTCAACTATACGAACTCGCTTACGGTGGGCGGCGACGGCAGCATCTATGTTGCCGACTATGGGAACCATATGATCAGGAAGGTAACATCTGGAGGCGTGGTAACGACCCTTGCCGGCACTACAAGTCCCGGCACGGTGGACGGTACTGGGGGTGTTATCCGCTTCAGTTCGCCCTATGGCCTCAGCATATATGGCAGCACGCTCTACGTCGCCCAGAACGGGAGCTATGCGGTAAGGAAGCTGGGCTGGGGCGGTTATAGCATAAGCCCGGCACTGCCCCCGGGGCTGTCCTTCGACAGTGTTACGGGGACGGTGAGCGGCACGCCCACGGGTTCCTTTGCTGCCACGCTGTTTACGGTAACTGCCAGCAATGCTGGCGGGAGCTCCACGGCCACCTTTACCCTTGGGGTATCGCAGCCTGGGGTGATCGCCAGCTCCGACCAGAACTATATTACGATCTATACCAACAGGGATGCGAGCCATACGGCCGCGGCACAGGTTGTTGCTGCCAGTTCGGACCCGCTGAAGGTACATACCTCGATCCGGTACTTTGACGGGCTGGGCCGCCCGATGCAGGACGTACAGGTATTCGGCTCCCCTTCGATGAAGGACATCGTTACGCCGGTGGCCTACGATGCCCTGGGCAGGGAGGACAGGAAGTACCTGCCGTATGCTGCACAGACGGGTACCAGTGGGAGCTATAGGGCTACGGCCATCGCCGACCAGCTGGGCTTCCATAGCTCTCCGCCAAGCGGTGTTGTGCAGAATGGCTCCCCCTTCAGTGTTACCCAGTTCGAGCCGAGCCCGTTGAACCGGGTGCTGAAGCAGGGTTTTCTGGGCGCCACGTGGCAGCCTGCGGTCCCGACGGCCGACGACCACAGCGTAAAGACGGCCTATGGCACCAACAATACGGATGCCGACAACAATGTCACCACGGGCTTTGCCGTAAGGCTGTTTCGTGCCGAAGTGGGCAGCCCCAACCATTACCGTACGCTGAGCAATGCCACGGCCTATTATGGTGCGGGGCAGTTGTACCTTACCATCAGCAAGGACGAGAACTGGCAATCTTCACATGGCAAGGCCGGTACGGTAGAGGAGTATAAGGATAAAGAAGGCAGGATAGTGCTCAAGAGGATGTTCAACGATAAATCGGGCATCAAGGTACTGAGCACGTACTATGTGTACGACGATTTTGGCAACCTGAGCTTCGTGCTGCCGCCGGGTGCGGATCCCGATGCGGGGGTGCCAGACGGTACGGCATTGGACAACTTCTGCTACCAGTACCGCTACGACGGGCGGAGGCGTCTGATAGAGAAGAAGGTTCCCGGCAAGGGCTGGGATGAGATGGTTTACAACAAGCTGGACCAGTTGGTGCTCAGTCGCGATCCCAAGCTTGTCGGAGAGGCCAAATGGCTTTTCAGCAAGTACGATGCGCTTGGACGTACCGTTATTACGGGCATGCTGTCCAGTTCCGGCAGTAGGGCAGCACTACAGGCAGAATTGGACGCCGATGGTGTAGCCCCGGACTATCCGCTCTGGGAGACAAGGGTATCGGGGAGCGAATATACGAATCTGGCCTATCCACGAAGCTACGACCACGAGCTGACCATCAGTTATTACGATAACTACGGGATACCGGGAAAGACCGCTACTTTTGATTTTGTGGCCTTCGTACCCTATACTGCGGAGAGCACTATGGTAAAGGGACTTGCTACGGGCAGTAAAGTGAGAAACCTGGGGACTGGGGACATGTTGTTGAGCATCAGCTATTATGATGATAGGGGACAGGTTATACAGACACATTCCGAGAACCATCTGGAAGGCCTGGTGATCGGGAGCAGGGGAAAAGACCGTACGGATACTGAATACGACTTTGACGGCAGCGTTAAGAACAGTAAACGGATCCATAAGGCCAATGGAGCCACCACAACGGTTGCCGATACATATACCTACGACCACATGGGCAGGGTAAAGACCAGCAACCAGAAGATAGATACCAATCCGGGAGTTACGGGAGAGGTACTTGGCGCCACTGTACAGCTTTCCTCGCTGGCCTACAACGAAATCGGCCAGTTAAAACAGAAGGCTCTGCACAACGGGATGCAGACGACCAGCTACAACTATAACGAGCGTGGCTGGTTGAGGAACAGCACGAGCGGGGAGTTTGCCATGGAGCTGAAATACAGCAACGGCACGGTGCCACAGTACAACGGCAACATATCCAACCAGCTGTACACCAACGGCACTTCAAATACGTTCAGCTATGGTTATGATAGGCTGAATAGGCTGATCAGCGGGATGTCCACCGATATGAGTGAGCAGCTAACATATGATTTGATGGGGAATATTTCGTCTATGGACCGGGATAATGCAGGTGCAAAGACCTATATATATAAGGACGGTGGGCTGAGTAACAGGCTAGACAAGGTAAATGGACTTACAAATAACTACAGCTACGATGCCAATGGCAATGCGACTTATGACGGTCGTAAAGATTTAACATTTACCTACAACCACCTGAACCTTCCCGCTACGGTAATTGGTCCGGCGAATATCTCCTACATCTATGATGCCATGGGGCGGAAGCTTAGGAAGATATCCAGTACTACTGGCACTACGGACTATGTGGATGGCATACAGTACAAAAATGATGGCACGATAGATTTCATACAGACGGGCGAGGGTATGGCGCTGAACAGTGACGGAAGCTACACCTACCGTTACAATTTGACGGACCATCTTGGAAATGTGCGCACAAGTTTCGATATTTACGGAGGCGCTGTGCGGATATTGCAGCGTGACGACTACTATGCCTTTGGGCTAAGGAAATTGGGCAGTCCGAACGATGATAGGAATAAGTACCTTTACAACGGCAAGGAGCTGCAGGATGAATTGGAACAGTATGATTATGGCGCAAGGTTCTATGACCCGGTAATAGGCAGGTGGAACGTTATCGACCCGCTTGCGGAGAACTATGATAAAGTCTCACCATATAATTATGGATTGAATAATCCTATCTTCTATATAGATCCGGATGGGAGGTCTGTTGAAGGTTACTACAACGATTATTTTTTTGATGAACAAGGAAAACTTAAAACGATAGTTCTAACAGATGAACCAGATCGGTTTTTCCAAATAGATGCAAACTATGACGTAAAACAGATAAATAATCTGACTGTTGATATGGCCGGACAATATGCGGCAGCTAGCGCAAAATACGTTAAGTATGGGGGAGAATTGGCTGAAGTTACAATTAAAGGGAAAAATCAGCAAGTAGGAATTTATATCGCTCCAACTGTGAGACCATACCCTATAAACCCAGGGCTTCAAATGGCTTATCCCTTAGAAAGGCTATTTCCCGGAACAGGGTTGGTAATAGGAACTGCAAGCATTGTCAGTGCTATTATAGATATGTCTGCTCGTGCAAATTTAGCCCATAAATATGATGGAATGACTGGATCTCAGATTATTTCTAGATTTAAAAAAGGAAGAATTAGAGAAGTGTTCCCAGAAGAATATAATGATGTTAAATGGGAAGATATAGTCAAGGACGCAAATAGAGGCATTCGTGTAGCCAGAACTGCGCATAAATTACTTAAAGACTCGAGGTTTAATAAATAAAGAATGTGAAATATTATAAAGTAATGGTAACAACTCCAAGTGCTACGATCCTATGGGATTTATTGGAGCGGGAAGCAAATGTTGAGCAAGTAATTGACCTTTTGAACAGAGAAATTGATTTGGATTCGTGGAAGAAAAACTATCTTAATCTGTATGAGCGATGGCTAGAGCACGATGATGGTGCTATTTATGATGTGAAAAATGCGATCAATATGGATATGATAAATGCGTTGATAAAGTTTAATTTAAATAATAAGGGAACTTCAATTTATTTATGGTTTGATATCGATAGAGACAAAGACCCTAACTATAAATGGGTAAAATGTCCATTGACGGGTAGTAAGTTAGTAGATTTGAAAATGAAGGTTCATAAGAACAATAGCAAAATTTCTCCGCAGGCGCCGTTGATTTTTCCTGACGTTACTGATTAATTATGTCACTGCTGTTATCCATAAGTAGTTTGCAAATTTGTGTAGTATTTGATTAAAACTGTGCAGGTAATGCTGGGTTTTATTTTACACAGTAATTTTTAAATAACGATTGAAAATACTAAATTTAAAAAAATGTTTTGAAGCTTTTTGAATAGGTGTTTAGTGAGTAATTCGTGAGTTAAGTTGATTGTGTTTTGTCAATTGTTTGAAAAATAACAGGTTAAATATATTTGGTCGGCCCCGTCCGGACCGCAAAAAATCCTCAATCTGATAAAGATTGGGGATTTTTGCTTTTACACCCATTTCGTATTTCTCGGATCAAGCGTAAAAAGGGATTGTGTGCAAAAGTTGCTAGAAATACCGGACTTTTGAATTCTTTACTACGTTCCCTCACAGTTACCGAAGGACTTAGCGATTACTTTGAGTTTGACAAAGTGGAAGCGGTTTCTGGCTCTACTTATATTTATCTCGTGGAAAGCTCCACTTCCCCTTTTTTATCCAACGGCTCGTAGTTGAATTGCACAACGTCTGCTGATAAGGTTGAGACTTATCTTTCACCGCAGGAATGGGAGTTTATCATTGACAAGGGACGATTTGTAATACAAAAGTGCTGGTTGCTTTTGATGGATCTACATTCTGAAATCGGAATTTTCCGCGAAAACGTCAGGTTGTTAAAATAGTATTATTTATTCCAATTAAGAGTACCTATCTTGGTTGTCGAACCAATTCACTTAAACTATGAAGAAAATCTACTTTAACATGCTACTCTTGTCCTTTGCGTTCAATTCAGTGGCGCAAACCCAATTCTGGGCTGACAGTTTTGAAGATTCCGGCTCCCCGTCTTCCGGCTCTAGAACACTTTCCGTTGCCGAATTTAAATGTACCTCTGGGTTTTTCAAGAGAACAGATGGCAGCGATAAGACTTGGATAGCTGGTCCCAATTCTAGTTCTGCGACGGGAGACTTTATCGGTGCTAATGGCAGTAAGTATTTTGGGGCGATGGACATCGACAGAGGGCCTGGCTGTGGCGGAAATAATACAATTAGTGCAGCTCAAACTATCACTTGGTCTGGCATCAACATCGCTGGTAAATCTGGACTAACCTTCAAAGGTTTGTTTGGCGCAAACGAAGGTGCAGTATTTCAGAGTGTAGCCTTTAACACTTCAGCTAACGGTTTTGTAATGGATTACATCGTGGTCGAATACAAAATTGATGGCGCCATGAACTGGACTAAAGCGCTGGGTATCTATCCCATCGATCCTAGTCTTAACGGTAGTGCCCTTGCGGTAGACAACATTGGTGGAGATATGGTTGGAGACGGTTCGCCTCTAACAAATGCGCTTGCCGAGCTTTCTGCAACGATCGTCGGAACGGGTAGTTTGCTTGATCTGCGCATTTCTCTCTTTATAAATAATGGTAATCCCGGCGCTGTGGCTTTCGATAACTTCCGTCTTTTCGGAACCGCTGCCTGTACTGCGCCAACCATCGCGGGAAATCCTCCAAATAGGACAATATGCTTGGGCAGCAACACCACTTTCAGCGCATCGGCAACTGGTGCTACAGCTTATCAATGGCAGGTTAATACGGGATCTGGTTTTACAGATATTACCAATGGTGCTCCTTATTCTGGCGCCACTACCACCACGCTAGCTGTGACCGGAGCTACAGCGGCAATGTCGGGTTATACCTATCGTATGGTTGCCATAAATGGTGTGGCTACCTGTTTTACGAATACCAATAGTAGCACATTAACGGTTTCCAACATCACGGCATCCACTTCCCAGATCAATGTAAGCTGTTTTGGCGGCAATAACGGTGCTGCTGGTGTCAGCCCTTCTGGTGGAATAGCACCTTACTCCTACAGTTGGTCTCCCATGGGGGCGACATCTTCGTCAGTAAGTGGTTTAACCGCCGGAACATATACGGTAACCATTACAGATAATATTGGCTGTCAGACCACAAGATCTTTTACCATCGAACAGCCCACAATAGTATCCGGTACTACTTCCGTTACCAACGTATCTTGCAACGGAGGGTCTAACGGAACCATCAACTTGACGCCCACTGGCGGTACGGGTCCATACACCTATGCTTGGACTGGGGGAGCAGCCACCGAGGACCGCACTGGACTATCGGCAGGGAGCTACTCGGTAACCATTACCGATTCTAAGGGCTGTACCGGTACATTGACAGGTATTATCGTAACCCAGCCCACAGTTCTTGCATCAAACTATAATGGTGTTACAACAATTAATAAAGATGTTGTTTATAACTATTCATTTGCGGCAACAGGCGGAACACCAAGTTATCTTTACAGTCATACGGGTAATCTTCCAAATGGATTGACACTTTCTGGTGCAGGCCTGCTATCGGGTACGCCTACCACGGCTGGAACCTTTAACTTTACGGTAGTAGTAACGGATGCCAACAGTTGTGAAGCAAATGTATCGGTTTCTATCACAGTACAGGGTGTACTACCTGTCGAGCTTGATGGATTTACGGCAAAGGCAGTTGCAAGTGGCGTAGAGATCAGCTGGAAAACTCTTTCAGAGCGCAATTCATCACATTTCAATTTATTGCATGCTGGGGAGGATGGCAAGTTCAAATCTATTGCAAAAATTGATGCTATGGGCAATTCATCCGTAGGCAAGAACTATACGTTGCTACACAGAGAGGCATTAAATGGAGCTAATTACTATCAATTGCTACAGATAGATAAAAATGGAGATGTAAGGGACTATGGAGTAAAAACAGCCGACTTTGCAATTGCAGAGAAGCACGACGTAGCTCTATATCCTAATCCAACTACCCATACAGTTACGGTAAAGTTTGCCGCTAAGACCTATACGCAGGTTAGGGTGGTTGATATGTTGGGTAAAACCGTAATCACTAAGCAGCTGGGTGCCTCTCAAACTGAACAGGTAATTAATGTAGGAAATCTTGCAAGGGGAACCTATACCATGATCTTAACTGGAGGCGTAAGCAGAAGCGTTCATAAGCTGATCAAACTTTAGTAGCCGAGATTATCAACCATATTATAAGTCCCGTAGCATAATAAACTACGGGATTTTTTATGTCTAAAGCTTGATGATTTGCACGGGGCAGTTTTGCTATGTAGTCATTGGTTTTTCCAAAGGACCAATAATAAGCGCCATAGGGTGGCCTGGGGTATCTTTTCACTATAAGATAGGATTATTTTAAGCATGCGCCAGTAAGCCAGGGGTAATAGCAAATCAGAGAAAAGATTAAAATGCTTGGGGCTTTTTCTTTTATAAAGCGAAGATTTTGAGTTTTTTAACCGATTTAATTGCTTTTACACCCATTTCGTATCTCTCTTCCAATGACAATATCCTATACAAGGTTGTGAAGATTTTATAAATAAGCGAACCTTAAATCGTTTAAGTTTGCTTTCGCTTGATAAGCAATCGAGTATATTGTTAACCTAACCAAATATAAAATCATTCATGAAGAACCTTCCCGTTTTGGACATATCCATCATTTTGCTGTATTTATTAGCAATGGTATTGGTAGGGGTCTATTTTGCTAGAAAAAACAAAAGTGCCGAGCAATTTACTAAGGCCTCAGGAAAGATACCTGGTTGGGCAATAGGCTTATCTATTTACGCCACTTTCTTAAGTAGTAATACTTTTTTGGGGGTGCCAGGGAAAGCATTTGGAGGTAATTGGAACGCATTTGTTTTTAGTATATCGATGCCCTTGGCGGCATGGGTGGCGGCTAAGTATTTTGTGCCTTTCTACCGAAATACCGGAGAAGTTTCGGCCTATACCAACTTAGAAAAACGTTTTGGCCCTTGGGCTCGCACTTATGCGGTAGTATGCTTCTTGTTAACACAACTAGCTAGGATGGGGTCTATCTTTTTCGGTATATCCTTAACCCTGCAGGCGCTTACAGGGTACAGCATGGAGACCATTATGGTGGTAACAGGTATATGTATCGTAATTTATACCGTAATGGGCGGTATTGAGGCTGTTATATGGACAGAGGTAGTGCAAGGAGTATTGAAAACTTTAGGGGCGCTGCTCATTATTTATTTAATTGTGTCGGGTATGCCTGGCGGAGTTTCTAAAATTATCGAAATTGGAAAAACAGATAATAAGTTTAGTTTAGGCGACTTTTCTCTTGATTTTACCCAAGCCACATTTTGGGTGGTACTGCTCTATGGGTTTTTCATTAACCTCAACAATTTTGGAATGGACCAAAATTACGTACAGCGCTACCATACGGCATCTTCTGCCAAAGAGGCTTCTAAATCGGTATGGTTATGCGTTTGGATTTACGTTCCGGCATCACTTCTGTTTTTTATTATAGGATCTTGTTTATATGCTTATTATCAGGTTAACCCTCAAATGATAGAACCCGTTAAGCTGCAAGCAGCAGCAGAGCGTCTGGGTGCCGCCGCTTCATCAGTAGATATTGCCAACCTAGCAGCAACTTTAAAGCCTGCAGATTATGGTGATAAGGTGATGCCTTATTTTATGGTCACCATGATCCCAACTGGTTTAATAGGCTTAATTGTATCTGCAATTTTATCTGCGGCAATGAGTACCATAAGTTCTGGAATGAATGCTTCTGCAACTGTTTTCTCTGAAGACATCTATAAACGTTACTTTAAATCGGGGCTTAATGACAAACAAAACATGCGCTTATTGCATGTGGCCACGGTAGTATTTGGTTTGGCCGGAATGGCTTGCGGTATTGCCATGATCGGTGTTAAAAGTATACTGGATATCTGGTGGCAACTTTCGGGAATATTTGCCGGAGGGATGTTGGGGCTGTTCCTTTTAGGAATCATCAGCAAAAAATCTGGAAACCTAGAAGCTTTTGCAGCTACCATTGTGGGTATCCTAGTCATTGTTTGGATGTCTCTTTCTTATCTCATCCCAGATGAGTACGCCTACCTCAAAAACCCACTCCATGCCAATATGATTATCGTAGTTGGAACACTTTGCATATTCTTAACGGGTACATTGATAGCCTCAATAAGAAATAAAAGAGCAACAATTAGCTGATGATTTAAGTATCGGTATATTTTTTAAAGAAATAAATAATATAAAATGAATAAAGCACAAAAGGGATTTATCCCAGTGATGTTAACTCCTTTTAAAGATAATGGAGCTATAGATTTTGACGGGTTAACGAAGTTAACAGAGTTGTATTTGGAAGCGGGCGCTGCCGGTTTATTTGCCAATTGCTTATCTAGTGAAATGTTTGAACTGTCTGAAGAGGAGAGAATAGCGGTAGTAAAACATGTAGTGAGCATAGCCAATGGTACGGTACCTGTGGTGGCCACGGGGACTTTTGGCGGCCCTATTGCTAAACAAGCAGATTTTGTAAAAAAAATATACGATACCAATATAGAAGCTGTGATTGGAATTACAGGCCTATTAGCAGCAGAAACCGATGGTGACGATGTTTTTGAAGGCAATGTACATGAATTGTTGCGCTTAACGGATAACGTGCCAATGGGTTTCTATGAATGTCCGGTGCCATATAAAAGAGTAATCTCTCCAAAACAATTGGGCGCTTTAGTAGCCACTGGTAGGGTAACTTACCATAAAGATACTTGCTTGGATATTAATCAAATTAAAGAAAAACTTGCGCTTACCAGCGGTAATGCCAATTTTGGATTGTATGATGCCTATATGGTACACGCCGTAGACTCGTTAAAGGCTGGTTCTGCAGGGCTTTCATGTATTCAAGGAAATTACTTTCCCGAGTTAATTGTTTGGTTGTGCAATAATTATAACAATACAAGTTTAGGTAGCGAAGTAGCCTTGGTACAACAGTTTTTTATTGATCAAATGGATGTAATGCATGATGTATATCCAACCGTAGCGAAATATTATCTCCAAAAAAGAGGCTTGGCCATTTCAACCTTTACTAGAAGAATTGGAATTGGCGAGTTTAATGCAGAGGTTAAAACAAAAGTTGATCGCCTTTTTGCTGATTATGCCAGTTTAAAAGAAAAAATCAATATCGAAAATATCATGGTGTAAGAGCTTAATGGTCTGTAATGGATTATTATTTTTGGTTTGACCCCGAAACTGGTTTCGGGGTTTTTTATAAAAAAGATCTGAGCCGCAAAGTAAATAATAATACTAGATAACGTAAGTTTTGGATGCTTAATTAAGGATCTATACCACAACAATCTTAAAAGCAGATGTTAACCTGTACCACAGCGAAAGGCTACGCAGTAAAATAAATCCGATAACTGTCGGATCAGCATGACGAACCGGCCACTTTGTGTCACCCTGACCACGCAGTAGCTACGAGCCAAATTTATTTCAGGGATGTTAAACTAAACGTAAGACCCAAATTTAATCGAACATTTATCCTGTACTAAAAACAAAAAATAAATGAAAACAAAACTGCTGTTATCTGTTTGTTTATTCCTTGTGTTTGAGTTTGCAAAAGCCCAATTTAAAGCGCCTATTTTGATAAGCGGAGAACCCATAAGAAATGGTAATGCAACAGGCTATGGCAGGTTGTCTTTGCCTTTCTACAATGGTCATAATTTGGGCTTTGCTGCCGTAGCAGGTAAAGCGCAAAAAGATTTGTTTTTACAGGGAACAGATGGGCATGGAAGAGGCACCTATCTGTACCTTTACAAAGGCCTATCCCCAGCTGGCATCCCAATTTTTGCCGAACCTATAAAAATTAAACTTCCGTTTGATGACAAGGGCAAAAACCGTGGATTAATTGTACAGGATGCTGCCGGAAAAATCTACGGTGTTTGGGCTTTTGGCGCCACGCTTCGGTACGCAGAATTTAACAAAACCACTTATACTTTCTCAGAGCTTAAACGAATAAATATTAAAGGGCAGCCTAGGGGTTTTTCAAACTTTGGTGTTTTACCGCTAAAAGATGGTAGGTTACAATTTTTGTTTGCTGTTGGCGAGGAAGGCATTTTCAGCAACGGAGCGGATTTTCCTAAAAAAATCACTTACAATGCCGAAGGGTTTTGGCCTTATGAGCTTAGAAAAATGGGTGTTTTTGGCGGCATTGCCGATGGGTTGGAAACTCCAATTGTCAACATCACGCAGCTAACCGAGTTAGATCAGGCCTTGTTTACGATTGATGGGTTTGTGAAATTTACGTTAGGCCAAGATAGTTATGTGCTTTCTGGAACTCGCTTGGGGAACATTCTATTTTACAAACTCGATGAAAAAAAAGGGACACTTTCTAAACGCAAATATGCAGTAGGAAAAGATGGCGTAATATTGAGAAATCCTGGCGTGCACTCCTCTCCAGCCTATTTTTATGGCGACCAAGAAAATCAAGGTTTACTTACCGTAGGCGAAGGTGGTTTGTACTATTACAAGAACAGCAACATAATTGATGAAAAGGGCAATCTTGTGATGGAACAGCCTAAACATGTTTTGCAGCAAAATCCAAAAGTTTACGGCGGCTCTTTGGTTATTCCGTCTGTAGCAGATTGGGATGGCGATGGTAAGCTCGATATTATTGCCGGCAACTCTATGGGTTTTTTCTTCTTGTATAAAAATACAGGAACCAATCAAATGCCAATTTACGGAGATCCAGAGCCTTTGGTTGCTGATGGAAAAGTGATACATGTACAGCCCGGCTATAGAGAAGATATCCAAGGACCTGGTGAAGCTAGGTGGGGCTACACTTCGCCAAATGTTGTAGATTGGGATGGCGATGGATTGCTGGATCTTGTCACAGGAGATAGTAGAGGTAAATTTATGGTATACTTAAACATCGGCACTAAAACCCACCCCAAACTAGATAGAGAGCATACACTTTATCTTGATGGGATGGATATGTATGGTACATGGCGAACCAGACCTGGCGTAGCAAAGCTTGGCGATAGAATGGCGTACATCACTTTAGATAAAGACGACGAGTTTCATTTGTATTGGCAATTAGATAAATACAACCTGGAAGATGGCGGGAAACTAAAAATGGGAGAACAAAACATTAGGGCGAATGCCCTTGGGGGCGGAACCGTGGGCAGGGCTAAGTTCGAAATTGTAGATTGGGATGGAGACGGGGTAAAAGATCTTTTGGTGGGTACCTACGGCAAGCAATCTATACCAGATACAGTAAGAGGGCTTCCCGTTAACATGAAACCCAAAAGAGGATCTACCATACTTTTCATGAAAAATGTAGGCACAGATGTAAAACCTAATTTCGAATTTCCTAAAGTGTTAAAATTTAAAGGGCAAAACATCTCTTTGGGAGGCCATGAAATTGGCGGCTGCGTAGCGGCCATTGGGCAGGGGAAAAATCCAATGAATTTAATTGTAGGGATAGAAACAGGCGTTTTTATGTTTTACGACAAGAAAGACCTAAGCTGGTAATTTAGACAATTTTGACATCGAAATTGAGGTGTAAATAAATTGGGATAGCATTAATGATAATATGCTACAATGATTAGCCAATAACAGATAAAATTAGCGTATCGGAGGCTAGTATCTTTAAAATACTAAATATAAATCCGATACAGTATGAAGAAGTACCAAACACTTGGAGGTGCTATGGGCACTCCGTCTAGTTTTTTTAAGGCAATTATTTTTGTTGTTTTTTTAGGTCTTTCGAGTTCCGCAAGCGCCCAACTATTGGCTTGGCAATTTGCTTTGCCAGAACCCTCAAAAGGCGTAGAAACTAGTAGTAAATCTACAACCACTAACGAATTTTTAGAGCCTTCTACGCTTACCAGAGGTAAAGGCGTTGTACCAAAGCAAGGTAATAGCCGAGGTTTTAGCGGTAATTTTGGGGTAGACGAAAGTTTCGAAGACGCTGAAAAATCGAACTCCTATTTTCAGTTTGAAGTAAAGCCTCGAAAAGGCTATCAAGTTTCTTTAAGTAGTTTAAAAGCTACCCTTAGAAGACAAGAGCAATCGGCACATATCTATCGCTGGGCTTATAGTTTAGATGGAAAAAACTTTACCAAGATAGGCAGAGAGGATGTAAAAATTACCAACGTAAATAACAATGGAAGCGCACAAAGTCCGGTTGATCTGTCTTCCATTAAAGAATTGCAAAAATCTAATAAAACCATTACGTTAAGACTTTACGCTTGGGGCGGATTAACCAACCAAGGCAAAGCCATAGCTTTTGGCTTCGGTAAGTCTGATGCCAAAGGAAGCAATGCGATTGCATTAGAAGGCTCGGTGACACAGAAATAACTAACCTATTAACAAACCAAAATTAAATCTTATGAAAAGACTTTTACTCTTATTGCTTTTATGCTTTCTTGTAGTTTTTGCTCAGGCACAGACTAAATTGGGCAGTTTTGCTTATGTTAACGATGGTGTTAATACATCTTCTGCTAATAATTTGCATCCTCAAACGGGTGCTATAGAAGCAAGCTATAAAACATCAGACTTAACAACAATGACCATTTCTCGCGGCCCCGGTATGGCTTTTGCAAATAATTCTAGCTACAGTTATGTGGGTACTTTGCCAGATGGGCAAGACGAAGCTGCCGCAGTTGCTAACGACGTATATTTTCAAATAGCCATCAATTCAAATACAAAATATACTTCGCTCACGCGGCTAAATGCTCGTTTGAGGACAGCAAATGAAGTAGGTAGCGCTACTGCTTCTGTGTCAGCAAATATTTCTTACAAGTGGCACTACAGCGTAGACGGCACAAATTTTACAGCCATTGGAGGTGCTGTACTTTTGGGCAACACGGTAACGGCAGGCGTGGAGCAGCCACCGCTAGATTTATCTGCAATCTCAGCCCTCAAAGATGTGTTGCCAAATCAAACTATTTATTTCAGGTTGTATGCTTGGGGCGCAACTGGTGGTTCTGTTTCTAACAGAGGCTTTGGTTTCGGTAAAAGCAGTTCTTCTGGCCTAGAGATCCTTTCTATTAGGGGGTTTTTAGCAGAGGCGCATTTAATGGCCGCTTGGGATTTTACCGGCATTAATGCGATATCTAACAGTACCGTTAACTCGATATTTCAGAAACCTTGGGTGAAAAAAACTGATGTAGTTAATACTTTGGATATTGCTACAGGGATAGGGCTTGAGGCTGCTTCCTTAAGTAATGCTTACGCAGTAACTTATGTAGATGCCTTGGCGCCAGCTTCTTTTCCAACCAATTATAACGAGGCGGTTGTGAATGATACATATTATTCGATAAAATTGAGAGGGCAATCTGTCGACTACACGCAAATACTAGGCTATAGAGTAAAATTGAGAGGAAATTCAACTACCGCTACAACCGCTAGGTGGAAGCTGCTAATTGGAGATTCTAACAATGATATATCGGCGAGCAGTCAGGTTTTAGATCTAGGCACTGATATTAGTTTAACATCCAATTCTGATGGAGTTTATTACTTTTTAGGCTTAAATGACAACGATGTGAGTGCGGTTATTCCTCCCAATAAAAATGCCGAACTTAGGTTATATTTTTGGGGAGGTACAAGCGAAACAGGTGTGTTTGGCCTGGGCCGTTTGGCCGATGAAAGCCATCTGATGATTTACGGTAAAACAATTACCCCGACAGAACTTCAAACACTCCCCGTAACCCTAACCTCTTTCAAGGCCACTAAAACAAGCAATGCTGTACAATTGAACTGGACTACAGCTAGCGAGCAAAACAACAGCCATTTCAATATTTTAAGAGCTGGTGATGATAAAAACTTTGTAAGTATAGCAAGGGTAAACGGTAGTGGTACAACAAGCACTTCAAGAGCTTATGGTTTAACAGATTACAAACCACTAGCAGGTTCAAACTACTACAAACTCACACAAACAGATTTCAACGGTAAGCCTGTAGACGTTGGCGATGTGCAGCATGTACAATTTGATTTGAATAGCACGTCTTTAAGGGTTTTACAAACCGCAGATCAATCTACAATTAAGGCCTTATTAAATGTCAATAAAGCAGAAAACGCATTGATAGATGTTTATAGCATATCGGGTAGTAATTTATACAAAGCCTCTTTAGCACTAAGCAAAGGCCTAAATGAACTTACTTTACCTGCCAGTTTGAGTAGAGGTATTTACATCCTACAAGTAAAAACACAATCTGGAGAGGCACTAAAAGCAAAGTTTGTGAGATAAAAACGCTAAATAACCGCATATCAATTCTCATGAAAAAAATCCTATTATTAATTACTCTAAGCATTATCGCACAAAATTTATGTGCTAAAATTACCCTAGCCAATTTCTTCGCCAGTGGCATGGTATTGCAGCAACAAAGCCAAGTGAGTATTTGGGGTAAAAGCACGGCTAAGTCTTTAACCATTACCACATCGTGGGATAAAAAGAAATATACGCTAAATATTGATGCCGATGGCAGATGGAAAACGAAGCTTAGTACTCCAAAAGCTGGTGGGCCATTTAGCATCAATATCAACGATGGCGAAGAAACCACACTTAACGATATTTGGATTGGGGAAGTTTGGTTGGTGTCTGGCCAATCTAACATGGAGATGCCCGTTCAAGGATTTAAAAATCAGCCTGTATTAAATTCAGCAGAAATTTTTAAAAACGCCACCAACAAAAACATCAGGTTATTTAGAACGCTTAAAGAAGCCAAGGGTCTTCCTGCCGACAATATGAGGGGAAATTGGCAAGTAGCCGACTCTGCTGGTATTCGTTTGTTTAGCGCCGTTGGCTATCTGTTTGCGGTAGAATTGCAGCGAAAATTAAATGTGCCAATCGGTATCATTCAATCTGCTTGGGGAGGCACCAACATTTCATCGTGGATGAGCGCCGAAACCTTTAAGGACTTCGAAGAGGAGAATCGATACAAATTAAAACAGCCCGATTCGGTTAAAAAAATGGACAGAAACGCTCCTACTGCTTTATTTAACGGAATGATCAATCCGCTGGTAGGTTACGGTATGAAAGGGGTGTTATGGTACCAGGGAGAACATAACCATAGAGAGCCAAGTTTTTACGCAAAGGTATTTCCTGTAATGGTTAAAGATTGGCGCAAACGCTGGGGGCTGGGCGATTTTCCTTTTTATTATGTAGAACTTGCGCCTAACGAATCGGTAAAGGATGGAGAAAAGATCTCTCTTTCGGCATTGTTTAGAGAAATGCAGTACCATTCACAATTTGCCATTCCAAATGCAGGCATGTCTGTAACTTTAGATGCTGGCGAGCAAAAAATAATTCATCCTGCAAACAAACCTGTAGTTGCCAAACGCTTGGCGGCCATTGCACTAAACAAAACTTACGGTTTTAAAGAAATTCCTTTTGCTGGGCCGAGTTATCATTCTCATACTGTAAAAGAGGATAAATTAATCTTGGATTTTAACAATGTAGACCAAGGCATTAAACCATTTGCAACACCTAGTGTAAATTTCGAACTGGCGGGTGTTGATCAGGTTTTTTATCCAGCAAAGGCTGAAATAAAAGGAAATAAAATTGTTCTGCAATCTGATAAGGTAAAGCAGCCTGTAGCGGCTAGGTATGCCTTTAAAATGTGGGTTACAGGAGATTTTTATAATACAGAGGGGCTGCCAGCCTCATCTTTTAGAACCGATGATTGGTTTGCGCCGCAGTATGGCAAATAAATTGATTTGCTGAGGCTTTAATGTTCCAATCTTCTTTGTATGTTAATATCCTATAAAAATTGGGAAATAACGGTAAGCACTTTTTGGTTTGTTACTGCTAAATTAGCAGAATGCGATAAAGAGAATATAGCTGAGTTCTACTAACTTGTCTGTATTATGCTTTAACAACCAAATATATTTTTGTTATGAAATTAAAGTTTTTATTGGGTGCTTTACCTGTACTATTTGCTTCCGTTGCTAGTTACGCAGAGGTGGTATTGCCCTCAGTTTTTGCCAATGGCATGGTATTGCAACAAAACACCGAAGTAGCCATTTGGGGCAGTTCAACCACCCAAAAAGAAATTGTAGTGACAACTTCTTGGAACGGCAAGTCGTACAAAGCAAATCCAACTTCTGGTAACTGGAAAGTGAAAGTGGCTACACCTGTAGCTGGCGGGCCATATACGATAGTTATTAACGATGGAGATGAAACTAAACTCCAAGACATCTTGATTGGAGAAGTTTGGATTGCTTCGGGGCAATCTAACATGGAAATGCCGTTGAAAGGTTTCAAAGATCAGCCGGTAGCCAACTCTGAGGAGATCATCAAAAACTCAAAAAATGATAAGATAAGGTTATTTTTAGGTGAAAAAGTAACTTGGTCTAGGCCACTCTCGGATGTAAAAGGCCAGTGGCAGCCAGCTTCGCCAGCAGCAGTTACCGAGTTTAGTGCGGTAGGTTACGGTTTTGCTAAAACACTACAAGAGAAACTGAAAGTCCCAGTAGGTATTATTCAAGTAGCTTGGGGTGGCACTTTAGTACAAGCATGGATGAGTGCTAAGAGTTTAAACAACTATCCAGATGTGAAAATACCCGAAGATACCAATGCAGCCTTTGAAAATAAAAATGTACCTACAGGTTTGTTTAATGGCATGATTAACCCAATTGTAGGGTACGGTATTAAAGGCGTAATTTGGTATCAGGGAGAACAAAACAGGCACGAGCCAGAAAATTACCTCAAGATGTTTCCTGCTATGGTAAAAGATTGGCGAGCTCGTTGGGGAATAGGAGACTTTGCCTTTTATTATGTGCAAATAGCGCCTTATATCTCTAAAACAGAAAAACTTTCTAGGGCAATGTTAGAGCTGCAGCCAAAGGTGCCGTTTTTACGAGAAGCGCAGTTAAAGGCCGAAAGTGTAATACCGAATAGTGGTATGGCTGTAATTATGGACGTTGGTACGCAAAACACCATTCATCCGCCAGATAAACAAACAGTTAGCGATAGGCTTTCGTTCATTGCTTTAAACAAAACTTATGGTTTTAAAAATGTGCCTTACCAAAGCCCAGTTTATAAAAGCCAAACCATAGACGGGAATAAAATACACTTAAAATTTGATCATGCAGAGGGTTTGCATTTTAAAGGCGGAGCGGAAGAAACCAGTAACTTCGAGATTGCAGGTAAAAACCAAGTGTTTTATCCAGCAAAAGCGGTAATTACTAAAGATGGAATTTCGGTAACGGCCAACGAAGTGGACAAACCTGTGGCGGTGCGATATGCATTTAAAGCTTGGGTGCTCGGCGATTTGGTTAACAAGCACGGTTTGCCTGCATCTTCTTTCCGTACAGATAATTGGGTAATACCAATGTAAGGCGGTGAAGGCGAAAGGCATTAATCACATCACATGAAAAGAAACATTAAAATATTGCTTCTTCTGCTACTGTTTCCCCTAGTTGGTTTAGGGCAAGCGGACGTAAAAAGCCAACTTTATTTACCAGCAAATTATGATCACTACCTAGAGTTGCCCTACAAAAAAGTGGATAACTGGAAAGGTGTAATGGATTTGTTTATTCCCCAAAATGCCGCTACACCAAGGCCATTGATTTTGTTTGTACATGGTGGCGGATGGACACAAGGCACAAAAGGCACGGCAAATCAGTTCAAAATTTTCTTTAAACAGGATTATGCCGTAGCAACTATCGAGTATCGCTTGGCAAAAGATGCACCTGCACCCGCTGCAATAGAGGATGTGCGATCGGCATTGTGCTTTTTATTAAAAGACCCTAAGTACAACATCGACCCAAATAAAGTGGTATTGATGGGCGGATCGGCAGGTGGCCATTTGGCGCTGCTGGCCGGTTACCAAGGTGTTAACAAGCAATTTGATGCTGATTGCGATTATCAAAAAACAATTAAAATTGCTGCAGTAGTAGATAAATATGGCATTACCGATGTGTGGGAATATATCAACTCCAAAAATGGAATAAGAAATGCGGTTTGGTTGGGAGGCAAAGCCAAAGACCAAGAGTTTGCCGCACAGCTCTCGCCCTTAACTTATGTAAAAAAGACAAGCCCCCCAACGTTTATTGTACATGGCACAGCAGACCCTTCGGAAACTACCAGCACTCGGTAAGGCTAAAAGAAGCTCTAGATAAAAACGGCGTAAAAAACCAGTTTATTACCGTTCAAGATGGTTTACATGGTAAATTTACCGCTGCAAAAAATGCCGAGATCAATAGCGAAATCATCAAATTTTTAAAAGAACTAGGACTGTAAATAAGTAAAAAAGCCAAAAGTACGATGAGATCCACGTCAATCTTGATACTCAAATCTAAATACTAAGAAATGAAACACAAACGGATAATAGGTATAGCTTTACTAGCTTCGGCAAGTTTACTTGCTTTTACGCTAAAGAAAGAGATTAAAGCTAAACAGAGTGAAGAGCCACAGCTAAAGTTGTTAAAATATAATAACCCAGGTTTGGTGGTTGATTTGGGCGTAGGTTTATGGGCTTGGCCAGTACCTGTTGATTGGGATGGCGATGGAGACATGGATCTTTTGGTTTCGTGCCCTGATAAACCATTTAACGGTTTGTGGTTGTTCGAAAACAAATCAGGAGATAAAATTCCTGTGTTTGAAAAACCTGTAAAGCTGGGACCGGCGGTAAAAAATATCCAAATTTCTTACACCAATGGCGGCAAAGCCCGTTACACTACACCAGGTGTTGAACTGCCCAATTTTAAGACTGATTTGGGTAAAAAGAAAACTAAGTTGTTCCCCGCCGATTCTATTTTGAAAGACTTGAAAGGCCGCAACCGTTTTAACCAATGGAAATTTGTGGATTATGATGCCGATGGCGATGATGATATCATTGTGGGTATTGATGATTGGGGCGATTATGGCTGGGATAATGCTTATAATAAGCAAGGCGTTTGGACTAACGGCCCATTGAGAGGGTTTTTGTACCTGATAGAAAATAACAATGGAAAGTATGAGAACAAAGGCCGTTTGCAAGCAGAAGGAAAGGCGATTGATGTGTACGGAGCACCTTCTCCTAACTTTGCCGATTTTGATGGCGATGGCGATTTGGATATCATTTGTGGCGAATTTTTAGACAAGATGACCTACTTCGAAAATATTGGCACTAAAACCCAACCTAAATACACCAAAGGCAGGTATTTGAAAAACGAATCGGGTATCATTAAAATGGATTTGGAAATGATTTTGCCAACTGCGGTAGATTGGGATGGCGATGGCGATATAGATTTGGTGGTTGGAGATGAAGACGGCAGAGTAGCCTTGATTGAGCATACGGGTAAGGTAAAAGATGGCATGCCAGTATTTAAATCGCCTTTTTATTTTAAGCAAAAAGCCGATAACGTAAAATTTGGCGCCTTGGCTACGCCAGTAGGGGTAGATTGGGATAACGATGGCGACGACGATATCATTACAGGGAACTCGGCGGGCTATATTTCTTTTATCGAAAACTTGGGTATGAACGGCCAAACCCCTAAATGGGCAGCACCAAAGCTTTTAGAAAGCGAAGGAAAAGTTATTCGCATTCAAGCTGGCGATAACGGTTCTATTCAAGGGCCGGCAGAGGCTAAATGGGGTTACACGACTGTTGCTGTGGCAGATTGGGACGGCGATGGATTGAAGGATATGATCATCAATTCTATTTTTGGAGAGGTATTGTGGTATAAAAATATCGGCACCGCCAAAGCGCCAAAATTAGGGAAAGCGCAAAATGTAAAAGTTAAATGGGAAACGGGTGCCAAACCACATAAGCCAGCTTGGAACTGGTGGGATCCAAAGCCACAAACCTTGGTAACGCAGTGGCGTACCACCCCATTTGTGGTAGATTGGAACAAAGATAAACTTAACGATATTGTGATGTTGGATACAGGTGGCTACCTTACCTTTTTTGAACGGTTTAAACAAGGCACCGAACTTTGGTTAAAACCTGGTAAGCGAATTTTTGATGGTGTGCACTACAGCGCTTACGACCAAAAACATTTGGTAAAAGATAGCATACCTGGCGCTTTAAAGCTTAACAATGGAAATTTTGGGCAAAGCGGTAGACGAAAATTTACACTGATAGATTGGGATGGCGATGGTAGCTTAGATATTGTGGCCAATAGCAAAAATGCAAGCTTTCTTAAAAATGCAGGAACCAAACAAGGTAAAATTCAAATCGAAGACAAAGGCTATTTAGACGCATTGGTATTGGCCGGACACGATACAAGCCCAACAACCGTAGATTGGAATAAAGACGGCATTCCCGATTTGCTTATCGGTGCTGAGGATGGGCATTTTTACTATATGTTAAATCCGCGAACCAAAAAAAAGTAGCTCGTATGTTCAATAAAAAAGAAGTGCAGTTAACACATAGCGAAATTGGGCATACGTTAAATACAGGTCAAGTATTTTCCGCTAACAATGAATGGATAGTCTTCGATCATAGAAATAACGATGGAGACATTAAAATTACTGCCGGAATAGGCATTGTAAATGCAAAAACTGGCGAAGAGCGTACTATTTATAAGCTTCAAAATCAAACAGTTCATGGGCCTGGCGTAGGCGCAGCTAGTTTTTCTCCAGTAACAGATAGGGTAATTTTTATCCAAGGAATTAGAAATGCCGATGAGCATAAACCTTACGATTTTACCCGAAGAACCGGGGTGGCCATTGATATAGTACAGCCGCAACAGCCCATTTTTATGGATGCAAGGGATATTGAAAAGGCTTTTACGGTGGGCGCTTTACGCGGTGGCACACATGCTCATTCGTGGAGTGGCGATGGGCAGATGATTAGCTTCACCTATAACGATTATGTAATGGAGCAGTTGGCCAAAACTAATCCAGAAGTTAAAGATTTGCGCACCATTGGCTTAATGTTTCCTAAAAAAGTGCTGGTTAATAACACTCAAAATTTAGAAAATAACGACGGCGAAATGTTCTCGGTACTAGCGGCTACGGTAACCGAAAATCCGAAGTTTGGCAGTGATGAAATAGACAAAGCTTTTGACGAGTGTTGGATTGGTACAAATGGTTATGTTAAAAAAGATGGAGCCAAACAACGCAGAGCGATTGCTTTTCAGGGCAACGTAAAAAACACAGTTGGCAACACCATTACAGAGGTTTTTGTAGCAGATATCGCCGAAGATTTAACCACTACTAAGTTTGATAAAAGTATTGCCGGAACAGAAAAGACCAGACCAGCAGTGCCAAACGGTATTTCGCAGCGTCGCATTACTTTTACCAAAAAGGGGGCAAAAGGGCCGAGGAATTGGTTGCGCAGCAGCGCTGATGGTAGCCAAATATTTTTTCTGTCGGAAGACGATGATGGTTTAGTGCAGGTTTACAGTGTATCGCCAAATGGTGGCGAGATTAAGCAGATTACGCAAAATCCTTTTGCGGTTGCCAGTCCTATCAACATCAGTCCAGATGGATTATACTTAGCTTACATTGCAGATCAAAGCGTATTTATAACCGAAATTGAAACAGGAACTTCGCATCGCTTAACGCCGAAATATGTCGCACCAGAAAAATTAAACGGTGCGGTAGTTTGGTCTAACGACGGAAAAAAACTCGCATATAACAGATATGTAAAGTCAGAAAATGGGGTGTTTTTACAGATTTTCTTATTGTCAAGAGATTAGCGAAAAATGGCACAAGCTCGTGTATAAAATTAATATGCTAATCCATAATAAGTAAATGAGCTTGAGTAAGATAATATCCTATAGTAATTAGCGAACAAACAGCAAAACATACCGCCTTATCTGTCTTATTTTTGGTTTAAACCAACCAAATATTAAGCTTAACGGTATGAACAAGACTAGCACCCTAAAATGCCTTGTCGTTTGCATTTTAATATGTTTATTAAATATTGCCAAAAAAGTGGTTGCGCAAACCACATTTCCAGGCACAGTTATCGCACAAAGTCCAACGCCGCTAACGCGAAGTTATGCCTCGCCAAGTATTGCGATTTTACCAGATGGTAGCTATGTGGTTTCTCATGATTATACTGGTACGGTCGCCTCTATTTATCGTTCTACAGATCAGGGATTAACTTGGAGTTTTACCACACAGGTACCTAATTGCCATTGGGCAACTTTATTTGTGCACAATAACGATTTGTATCTAATGGGTACAGCAAAGTCGTTTGGCGATATTGTGATCTACAAATCTTTAGATGGTGGCTATAGTTGGACTAGCGCCGCCAATTCTACTTCGGGCTTGTTGTTTGCTGGTAGGTATCATACTGGCCCGGTACCTGTGGTGGTACACAATGGTCGCATTTGGCGAGCCTACGAAGAAAGTCCAGATCCAGATAGCGAAAGAGATTTTCATGCTTTTGTACTTTCTGCGCCAGCAAATGCCGATTTGTTAGACGCCGCTAATTGGACAAAATCCAATATCATGCGTTTTGACGAAAGTTGGTTAAATGCCAAACGCCCAAACTGGTTTGAAGGCAATATGGTAGTTACGCCAAATGGCGATTTGATAGATTTTATGCGCTTAGAGACTTGGCAAGCTGTAGGAGGCGGTATGCCCATTACCACGGGAGGCGCAGCGGGTTTGCAACGGTACGAAGTAGCCGCTAAAATATCGGTAAGTGCCGATGGAAGTACGATTTCTTTTAACAATACAACTGCAGAATATGCTCACTTTCCAGGTGCGGAATCTAAATTTACCATCCGTTATGATGCTACTTCTGGAAAGTATTGGACGATAGTGAGTAAAATCAGTGTCTTTACTTCTACTTGGGAAACCTACAATCTACCATCGCACCAGCGCAACGTACTGGCTTTATACTCATCAACTGATTTGGTAAATTGGGAGCATAAGTACGATATTATAAAATGGAATGAAGGTTACCCGGTAAAAACTTGGGATGTTTTTGGCTTTCAGTACGCCGATTGGCAATTTGAGGGAGATGATATTGTAGCCGTTAGTCGCACGTCTTGGTATGGAGAAAGATATCATAATGCCAACCTCATTACGTTTCATAGAATAGCGGGTTTTAGGACCAAACAATTGACAGATTCACCGGCAGATTTATTGCCCCAAACACAATCAACGCCCATACTTTCTTGGAAATTTAGCAATCCAGATGCGGCAGGAAACCAAGCGACGAGTGCCTCTACTTTTACGAATAATAATTTAGATGTTTCTACTTTAAGCAGGGGTGCGGGACTCAGCAATACCGCTGGTTTATTGCGGTCGTTCAATTCTACCGCTCCCTCTCCAGCCGGTTCACTCGCATCGGCTATTGCAAACGATCAATATTTGCAGTTCGAGGTAACACCAAAATCTGGCTATATGGCTTCTATTCACAGCATTGATGTAAAATTGAGAAGAAACTCTGCCGGCGCTGTGTATTATAAATGGACCTACAGTACCGATGGTACAAACTTCACTGAAATTGGCGATTACAATATTCCGTTTACAGATACCAATACCGATGGTGTACTACAATCTACCATACATGTAGGTGGTTTAGCGCCGCTACAAAATTTGCCGTATCCTCAAAAAGCAACATTTCGTTTGGTGTTTTGGGGCGCTACTACCGCTGCGGGTGGCTTTGCCATTGGGCGATACCCAAGCGGAGATGATACACCAAGTTTAATTGTTGGTGGAGAAGTAAAGGCTATTCCTACACCGGCACCCGTACTGTTAGCTTGGCAGTTTAGTTCGGTCTCTGGCGTAGTAAACGATGGTTTGGAGGCTAACACCAATCATGCCGATCTGGAAGTATCAACACTTTCTAGAGGTGCAGGTTTAGTGCCGCTAAGTTTATCTAGGGGTTATTATTCTACATTAACCAGTTACGGTGCTGTGGGGTCTAGTGCCAATGCTAAAGAGGCAGCTATTGCCAATAACGATTACTATACATTTACGGTTAAGCCTAAAATAGACGCAATTTTGTCGCTGTCTACGTTAAATGCCAAGTTGCGTAAAAACAGCGCAGGCCCAACCATAGTAAGTTGGTATTACAGCTTAGACGGCATCAATTTCAAAGAAATAACCCAAAGCGCAAATGTATTGCTTGGAGATACAGATGGCGATGTTCAGCCTACTGTAGACTTATCAAGTATCTTAGAATTACAAAATTTAGATGATACTAAAACGGTAACTTTTAGGGTTTATGGTTGGGGCGCTACAAGCAGTACAGGAGGCTTTGGCATAGGACGGTATGGTACAGGAGACACCACGCCAAGTTTGGCAATTGGAGGTAACGTTGTTTATAATGGTGTAGAACTAGCCAACTGGAATTATGATTTGGCCGCCCAAACTGGGGCTGCAGCTGCAAATATCGTTAATGCCAATGTGCAGCAGGCTTTATTAAGCAGAGGAGCGGGAGCGGCTTATGCAAATAACTCTACGCTTTCCTATGTAGCCACATTTGCTGCAAGTAACGATCTGAGCACAGCCCAAAGTAACGATGCCTATTTTCAAGCAGCAATAGCTTTAAACAGCACTAAACAAGTGAGCTTTAGTAGCATAAAAGCCCGTTTACGAACTTCCAATGCTAAATCTGTAAAGAACTACAAATGGTTTTACAGCCTCGATAATATCAACTATGTTGAGGTTGCAGCAACAAATACCAGCATTGGATTTACAGATACACAGGGAGAGGTGCAGCCAGAAGTAAACTTAAAAGGGATTACTGCGTTAAAAAACTTGACTGGAAATACTACCGTGTATTTTAGAGTGTATGCCTGGGGAGCAGATGCAAGCGGTACCACTAGCGAAAGAGGGTTTGGTTTTGGAAAAGGAGAAAGTAACGTAGCGGGTAGAACAGTGCTTACTTTCACAGGTACGCTGAGCGAAACCCTGCAAACGCTTCCTGTAAATGGATTAACGTTTTCTGGCAGAGCTAGTAAAGGTTCGGTATTACTGAAATGGAGCACTGCCACCGAAAAAGATAATGCCAAATTCGAAGTGCTACGAAGTAAAGATGGAAAACAGTTTTTTTACCTCGATAAAGTATTGGGCGGTGGAACAACCCTAACCAAAAGCAATTATCAATATACAGATGCAAATCCCTTTTTAGGAGTAAATTATTACCAATTAAAGCAAATAGATGTTAACGGAAACAGTCAGCTCAACAGCCCTGTTTCAGTAAATGTTAAGCTAAGCGAGCGTAGCTTTCTAGTAAACGCAGCAGCAAGCCAAGACCTGGTTAACATCTTTACCAAAGCCATTAACGGAGCCGCAACAATAGAAATTCATGATATTGGAGGCAGAAAAATACTGAGCCAAAAAGTGAAATTGGAAGCCGGTGATAACAAACTTACCTTGCCTGTGGTGTTGGCAAAAGGCGTGTATTTGGCAAGTTTGTTTGTAGACGGACAGCCTGTAATTAGCAACAAGTTTATAAAATGATGATATTAAAACGAAACTTGATTTTGTGTGTTTTTTTCCTTTCTGGACTCGCTGTAAAAGCACAAACCCATCCCGATTTTTTAATTAGTGGACAGCCTATTAAAAATGGCTCAGCTAACGGCATTGGGCAATTTGCCTCGCCTTCGCTAACTGGAGTTATCATGGGCTTGGCTAATGTAGATGCAGATAATTATCCTGATCTTTTTTTACAAGGCGATGTAAGAGCGCCCGGGACTTACTTATATCAATTCAAGAAATTTTCGGAAAAAGGAGAGCCAATATTTTCGCAAGGGAAAAAACTGAAATTGCCTTTTGAAGATCGTGGAGAAAACAAAGCGACCATTATTCAAACCCCCGATAAAGAAATTCATGGGTTTTGGCGTTTTGGTGGTAAGTTGCTTAAAACTGCAGTGTTTAATAAAAGCACTAATACTTTCGAAAAATTAAGGAATATTCAATTGGGCGGTTTACCCTGGGGGCTTTCCACCTTTGGTGTAATTAAAACTTTGCAAGGTAAATACCTGTTTTTGTTTACCATTTCAAAAGAGAACAAAGCACCGGTAAAAATGGCTCCCGATAGTGTTTATTATACCCCAGAGGGATTTTGGCCAAACGAACTTAACGAGGTGGGTATTTATGGAGCCGTAGCCAACAGTTTAGAAAACTTAACAAAACTAGAAGCAAAACCATTAACATCACTAGACCAAACTTATTTTGGCATTAGTGGCTATACAGGTTATGAAATTGACGGAGAGCAATACCTCATTTGTGGCACTCGCATGGGAAATTTACATGCCTATCCGGTAAAAGACGAGCACTTATCTCCCACAAAATATATTGTTGACCAAGGCCATATCCTACAACGTAGCCCTACTGTAAATGGCTATGTGGGGTATTTTAAAGGCTCCGGAAATAGGGAAGGTTTATTGCTTTCTGGTGAAGGCGGCATTGTGTTTTATCGTAATACGAAACAAAAAGACAAAAATGGAAACTTGGTTTTTGAAAACGCTTCGGCAGTAAAGCAAGAAAATCCAGTATTATATGGCGGTTCTTTAGTGGTGCCTAGTTTGGCGGATTGGGATGGCGATGGCTTGATAGATATGATTGTTGGAAATTCTGCGGGCAACTTGTTGCTTTTCAAAAATGGGGGAACCAACCCAAGGCCCGCTTACCAAGATCCCGAGTTTTTAACGGCAGGTGGCGAGAAAATTCATGTACAGCCCGGTTACAGAGAAGATATTCAGGGTCCACATGAAGCCCGTTGGGGTTATGTGTGCCCGGTAGTTTATGATTGGAATGACGATGGGCTGCCTGACATACTTACTGGTGATAGCCGAGGCAAGTTTATGGTTTACCTAAACAAGGGCAGCAAAACCGAACCCAAATTGGAAGTAGAAAAACCCTTGTTTATTAAAGGGTTAAACCTTCATGGAGGATGGCGCTCTACACCTGGCGTAACCAATTTGGCAGGTAAAGATGCTTATGTCATTTTAGATAGAGATAACCAGTTTCACCTCTATTATAAAATTGATGCTTTTAACCTTAGTGATGGCGGAAAACTAAAGTTAACAGATGGCTCATTTATTAATGGGCATCGCAGAAGCGGCGGACAAGTAGGTAGGGCCAAAATTCATTGGGTAGACTGGGATGGTGATGGCGTGAAAGATATGTTGGTGGGTACGGGCAGGGGTGCTTCAATTCCGAACCCAACTACCGGCTTGCCCTATAATCGCAAAAAGAAAAACGAAGGTGCTGCGGTACTTTTTATGCGCAATGCAGGCACAGATGCCAATCCAGTATTTGAATTTCCTAAAATGATGAAGTTTAAGGGGCAAGATATTTTGTTAGGAGCACACGGCTGCGCACCAACTACAGCCTATATTGGTGGCGATGGAAAAAGCCTAAATCTAGTAGTTGGTACAGAATATGGAACCTTTATGTTCTACGATAGAAAGGATCTCTCATGGCAATAAGAAATACATTAAAGGTTTTTGCCCTAGTCGTTTTGGGGCTGATAAATATCATTGTAGCCGCCCAAGATCAACCAGATTTTGGTAAAGTGCCAGGTACTGTAGTAGCGCATAAGCCCAAAAGTGCTAAGGTATATTTAGGCTCTCCAAGCATCTGTAAATTACCCAATGGTGATTATCTGGTTTCTTACGATAATTTTGGGCCCTCGTCTACCGAGCACGAAAGTGCTGTTTCTAACATTTATCGGTCAACTAATAAAGGTAAAACTTGGAAACCCGTTGCAGAGATTAATGGTGCATTTTGGTCTAAGTTGTTTGTGCATCAAAATGCGGTTTATTTAATCGGTACCAATAAGCACCATGGTAACTTGGTTTTACGTAAATCAATAGATAATGGAACTACTTGGACTAATCCCGACGACAGTAATCATGGGCTATTGTTACAGGGCGAATATCATGTAGCGCCAACACCTCCCATGTATAGCAAGGGGCGTATTTGGCGAGCTATAGAAGATGCTTCTGGAACAGACCGTAAAATTTGGGGCCCTCGTTATTCGGCCATGATGATATCTGCACCACAAGATGCCGATTTGCTAAAAGCCAAAAGTTGGACCGCCAGCAATTACATCCCTATGGATAGTACCTACCTTAACGGTAATTTTGGTGGCTGGGTAGAAGGTAATGCACTTGTTGCCCCCAATGGCGAAATAATAGATGTATTAAGAGTACAGGATAAAAAAAGTTTTGATGAGAAGGCGGCTATCGTGCATATAAGTGCAGATGGGAAAAAGGCGAGCTTTGATGCGGGTAAAGATTTTATTTTTTTTCCGGGGGGAAGTAAAAAATTCGTAATCCGCTATGACGAAAAATCTAAGAAATATTGGACCTTGACCAACTACATTCCAGAGGATATAAAGCCTGGAGCCATGGCCTTGCCTAAGGTAAAATATGCTACGCATGTTCGTAACACTTTGGCCTTATGTAGCTCTACAGATTTGGTAAATTGGAAAGTAAACAAAGTGGTTTTGCAGCACCCAGACGTGTTAAAGCACGCCTTTCAATATGCAGATTGGATGGTAGAAGGTAACGATATTGTATTTGTTTCTAGAACTGCTTTTGATGACGGTTTAGGAGGTGCTGCTAACAATCACAATAACAATTTTATCACTTTCCATAAGATTAAAAGGTTTAGAAAATATACTAATGTTATTAGGTAGCATGCCCCTTTGGTAAGAAAATTTCTCTCCATCGTCCACAATAAAACACTATGTTGCTAGCCAGTAAAAGGATAGTGGTTTATCCAAAAAACTGCTTAAAATGAAATGTAAAGATATGAACTGCGGTTTTTGTCAAATGTTTTCAATAAACTAATGCCAGTTTACATGCCATTATATTTTTAAAAACTTTTGTTTTTGCAACTTGTGGGCATATTATTGTATTGATGAGCATAAGGCCTACAGGGCAGTTATATGATAAGATATTATAATAAATAGCTAATAATCACAATTACAAGCATATATTTATGTGTTAACTTTAACTTGTAATAAAATATAACCAAATAATAAACCCAAAGACACCAAGTCTTTAACCAACCAAATTAAACTGAAGATGAATAGGTATGAATATCTAATTTTTTGCTGTAGATATACGAGCAACTGAAATACATGCTATCCTTATTTTTATTAACCATATAGAGCCTTAAACTTTATTGGAGTAAATTATTTTGCCCCATGGTAACGTTTGGCCATGTCTTATGTATGAATTTAAAACTGAACTTATAATGCAGAAACTATTAAAAACCTCTAGGCTTTTATTATTGCTGCTGTGCTGTTTTGGCGCAACTAGCCTGTATGCACAACAAGAATTAAAACAAATAAGTGGAACCGTAGTAGACGAAGAGGGCGAAGCCTTGGTAGGGGTTTACATTAGGGTAAAAGAAGATACCAAAAGGGGCGTAGCATCTGATAAAGATGGTAAATTTTCGATACGGGCAAAAGAAAATGAAACTATTATATTTACCATTGTTGGCTATTTGCAAAGACAAATTTTAGCAAAGAATTTAGGTGCAGCCCCTATTAAGTTGCGTCCCGATCCTAAGGCTTTACAAGAGGTTGTAGTTATTGGTTATGGGCAGGTAAAAAAAGAAGATCTTACAGGCTCCGTGGGTCAGGTAAAAATCGAAGAAATGACCAAGGCGCCTGTAACTTCGTTCGAAGAGGCATTAGCAGGAAGAATAGCCGGAGTGCAGGTTTCTTCTAATTCTGGCCAGCCTGGAGACGATATCAACATTACCATACGTGGCGGAAATTCAATTACGCAAAGCAACGCACCATTGTACGTGGTAGATGGCTTTCCCATTGAAGATTTCAATGCCAGCTCTATCAGTCCAGATGAAATCGAATCGATCTCCATCTTAAAAGACGCCTCGGCAACAGCAATTTATGGAACCAGAGGAGCCAACGGGGTCATTATTTTAGAGACCAAAAAAGGTAAGATTGGTAAACCTGTGGTGTCTTACAACGGATTTGTGGGTTATCATGAGCCTACTAAGAAAATGGAAATGATGTCTCCATACGATTTTGTGCGTTATCAGCTCGATCGTGATTTTACGGCGATGTCTGAAGTTTATTTAACCAATGAAAACCTTACCCTAGAAGATTATAGAAACGCTGAGCCCATCGATTGGCAAGATCAGTTGTTTCAGTCGGCTTTAGCACATAATCACAGCTTGGCATTGCGTGGCGGTACGGCACAAACCAAATACTCGTTTTCAACAAATTTTGCAGACCAAAAGGGGGTTATTCTTAACTCTGGAGTTAACAGAAAGCAACTTAGAGCCTCAGTAGATCAGAGCATAAATGCCAAACTAAAAGTGGCATTCAATATCAGCTATGCTCACGATAAAAACTACGGGCAAACAGTAGCTACACAAGCATCTAGTTCAAACGCTTATGCCTCTTATTTGATGTATAGGGTTTGGGGGTATCGGCCCTTGAACACCGGAGATGCCGACTTGTTTGAAGATCTTTTTGATGAAGATGCGGATGAGACTACCTCGTTGCTAGTGATGAATCCCATTATTTCTACCCGAAATGAAATACGTCAGCAAAGTAGAAACACTTTAAATATCAATGCCGGTATCACTTATGATTTTGCCAAAGATTTTAAGTTAAACGTTAGAGGAGGGTATAACAACCGTTTAACCCGAAGCGAGGCTTTTAATAATTCTCAAACTTATCGTGGGTTTCCTTCACCAAATAATTTAGCTGGTGTAAATGGTTCTTATAGAGAAATAACGCTTAACGATTGGGTAAACGAAAATACACTGAGCTATCGCAAAACGATCAATAGAGATAACAGATTTGATGTGCTGGTAGGCGCAACTGTTCAAGGTACCGATAGGAATGATTACGGCTTTAACGCCATCAATATTCCTAACGAGGAGCTTGGTTTGCGAGCGCTAGAACTAGGTATTCCGAACAATTTAATTTCAACAGCCAGCAGAAATACCTTGCTCTCTTTTCTGGGGAGGGCAAATTATAATTTTAAGTCTAAATATTTGTTTACGGCATCTTTTAGGGTAGATGGATCTTCGAAATTTGCTAAAGAAAACCGTTGGGCCTATTTTCCTTCGGGTGCTTTTGCTTGGCAAATGGGCAAAGAAAAGTTTATGCGAAACATTAAGGCAATCTCTGATGCTAAATTAAGGATAAGCTATGGGGTTACAGGTAACAATCGCATCAATGATTTTGCAAGGTTTATGGGCCTAAACATTGGCGATTACTACTCTTTCAATGGAGAAATCCCTAATTATGCCATCGTAATAGACGAGCTGGGCAACAACGATATTAAGTGGGAAAGAACCTCTCAACTAGATATTGGTTACGAAATTTCCTTGTTCAAAAACAGGATAAGCCTTGTTGTAGATGCGTACAAGAAAGTAACCAGCGATTTGCTGTTGAATGCCAATGCTCCCCTAAGTTCTGGTTTTAATAGGGTAATCAGAAATATTGGCAAAATACAAAACACCGGCTTAGAATTTACCCTAAGTACGGTCAATGTCAAAACCAAAAACTTCTCCTGGTCTAGCGATTTTAATATTTCTTTCAACAGAAATAAGGTTTTGGCACTTGCCGATGGGGAATCAAGCATGCTAACCAACGTAACTTTTACGGGAGATTATAATGGTACACCATTATATTTTGCGCAAGTAGGTAAGCCGGTAGCCTCGTTTTATGGTGTGGTTTGGGATGGAAATTATCAGTATGCCGACTTTATAGAAAGAGCAGATGGAAGCTACCAGTTAAAACCAGGTATTGCTACCAATGGAAACGCCACGGTTAAACCAGGAGATATTAAATATATAGATCAAAACGGCGATGGTATAGTAAACGAAAAGGATATGGTAATTATTGGTAGAGGTTTGCCAAAACACATTGGCGGTTTCAACAATAATTTCACCTATAAAAACTTTGCACTAAATGTTTTCTTTCAATGGAGTTACGGCAACGACATTATGAATGCAAACAGGCTAATGTTAGAAGGTAATCCGGCTAATAGACCAAATCTTAATCAGTTTGCTAGTTACAACAACCGTTGGACACCCGAAAACCAAAATAACACCTACTACGCTATTGACGGTGCCGGCCCTCGTGGTGTTTATTCTACACGTACCTTAGAAGATGGTTCTTTTCTACGCTTAAAAACGGTGCAGCTAAGTTACAGTTTACCTAAAAAGGTCATTAGTGGAATAAGCGGAATGCAGCTTTATATCTCTGGCCAAAATTTATATACCTGGTCTAATTATTCAGGCATGGATCCCGAAGTTTCTACTAAAAACTCAATATTAACACCTGGTTTTGATTACTCGGCATACGCCCGTAATAGAATAACAACCCTAGGTTTAAAGGTAATTTTTTAATCATATTAAAATATGAAGATGAAATATAAATTATTATTACTGTTGGCTCTGGGTACCGCATTTTCTTGCAACAAAGTATTAGATGTAAAGCCAGAAGAGTATATTATTTTGGCCGATGATTACTACAAAACAGAAGAGCAATTAAACGCTGCTTTGCGTGGTACTTATGCCGTACTTGCCGACGGCACTTTGTACGGAAGCAATATGCTGGGCAGGATGGGGCTAGAAGCAGATGAAGGCTACGAGTCTTACAGTTCTGACCTCAATTCGGTTGGCGATTATACCGTGTTTGCAATCGACTCTAAAATCTTGGGCTATTATCGCTCGTTGTATAGAGGTATCAATAGGGCCAACCTACTGCTAGAGAGTGTAGACGATGCCACAATAGCAATAGATGCAGCCGAACGTAACCATATTAAAGGTCAGGCGCTTTTTCTAAGGGGTTACTATTATTTTATGCTTGCCAATAAATTTGGCGGGGTGCCTGTGCAGCTTAAAGCAACACGATCTGCCAAAACGGAAGATTTACAGATTCCTCGTTCTTCACTAAAAGAGGTTTATGAGGTAGTATTAAGTGATTTAGCAACGGCCGCCAATCTACTAAAGCCCATCAACGAAGTGGCTTCTGGTTCTATTGCAAGCAAATCTGCCGCATGGGGCATCTTGGCAAGGGTTTGCCTGTACATGGCAGGCCAGCCATTAAATGAAACTGCTCGTTATGCAGAAGCAGCGACTTGGGCAAAAAAAGTGATAGATGCTAATTGGCATGAACTAAACCCCTCTTACGAACAGGTTTTTGTGAACTTAGCTACAGACAAATTTGACACCAAAGAAAGTATTTTTGAGGTTGATTTTTGGGGCAATGGTACAGGAATTTATACCAATACTGGGGGTATGGTGGGCCGCAATAACGGCATTGCCTACCCTTTAGATGAAAGCAATATTGGTTACTCCATCGGGGCAATCAGATCTACAGCATGGCTATACAATACCTACCAAAATGGCGATTTAAGACGCGATTGGGCTATTGCTCCCTATTATTTTACCGGTACACCAAGGGTAAAAACTTTTTGGGGAACGGGTACGCCTTTTCAGCGTTACTGTGGTAAATTTCGTCGCGAAAGCGAAACCCTATTGCCAAAAAGTGCTACCAGCACACCACAAAATTTTCCGATTTTACGCTACGCAGATGTGCTGTTGATGTACGCAGAAGGAATTAACGAATCGCTAACAGGCCCAACACCGGAAGCCGAAGAGTTGATGAACCAAGTAAGACGAAGAGGTTTTGGTGCTGCTGTTACTACGCCCAATGCCACTGTAGATGTAAACGGCTTGTCTTACGATGACTTTAAAGCCGAAATTAAAGATGAACGAGCAAGAGAGCTTTGTTTTGAAGCACTTAGAAAAAATGATATCGTACGTTGGGGCGATTTCTACAGCAATATGAGATTTACCCTGGGAGAGGTTCCTGCCGGCACATCGTCTTATCTGGTAAGCGCATTGGCCTATTACACCAATGTACGTCCCAGAGATGTAGTTTGGCCAATACCCGCCTACGAAATTGGGGTAAATAGAAAGCTTACTCAAAATGTGGGTTGGTAATTCAAAAACATCTCATCACCATTAAAAATTAAAAAGATGAAATCAAATTTTTATAGCATAGGCATTTGTTTAGTGATAGCTACCTTGATTTTTGGCTGCGCCAAAGAATACGAGGTGGTACAACCCACGTTAAAAATATCGGTCTCTAAAAACACGTTTAAGGTAGGCGATACCATTACATTTGATTTTGATGGAAACGCCGATTTCATTTCTTTTTTCTCTGGCGAAATGAAAAATGATTTTGCCTTTGCAAAAACCGAAAGAGTTTATGAGTCCGAAAACCTCCTGAGTTTTAGGATGGCGAAATATGCAGGCGTAAACGAAAACTGTGCAGAACTTAAGTACTCTAAAGATTACACTGGCGAAGAAACCATAGCGGCTATTGAAGCTGCTACTTGGACCTCATTGAATGATCAATTTACTATCCCCCCTATTATTGGTACTAGTGCCAACTTTACAAACTCGGGAGATTTGGACATTGCCAACTTATTCGAATCTGATGATAAACCGATATATTTTTGCTGGTTTTTTAACACGCCAAATAACACGCAACGTACCCAATGCCAAATAGCCGAATTTAAAATTCAGGGCGTAGTAACCAGTAATCCTGCTTTATCTGGTATACTTTATGATTTTGCCGATATGGGCTTTAAAATGTTGTTAAACGATGCTTTTCAGTATGATAACTATACACTACCCAATGTAAATGGTACGCGTATTCTGTGGACAGGTATTTTTAACAATCCATCTGATAAGTTTGGTTGGGCTGTAACTAAACCAATTTTCAGGAAATCAATGGTTAATCTTGGCCTAGATAATCCTATTTCGGTAAAAATTGTATCAGATCCTGAATCTGCCTCTTACCGATATGTGTACACCGAGCCTGGAATTTACATGGCAACTTTTGTAGTTGCTAACAGTAGCGTTTATGGTAGGCAAGAGCTGGTAAAACAGATTGAAATAACTATTGAACCTTAAGAATTTTGATATGAAAAAATATCTGCTATTAATTGTTTGCTATTTATGTTTGCTTTCTTTTGGCGCAAAGTCGCAGGTAAGCACGCTACTTTCATGGAATACGGCAACCGGAACTTCGGGCGCTCACCTTGCAACATTTAACGATCCCAATTTAGAAATTGCGGTATTGAGCAGGGGGCCGTCCCTAACCTATAATAACTCTTCGAGTAATTCTTATGTGGCTTTATTTCCCATCGGGCAAGATAAAGCGGCGTCAAAAGCCGGAGCTTACTTTGAGGTAACGATAAAAGCAAAACCTGGTTATTTTGTGTCATTGAGTGCCATAGATGCCATTTTGAGGCGGGCTTCCACAACATCACCCGGCAATTACCGCTGGGCCTACAGTATAGACGGCGTAAATTTTACGGAAGTAGGCAGCGATGATGTTTTTATTTCTCGTACCGCCGCAGATAATAACAATGGAGAAGTTCAGCCTACTATAGATTTAGGAAACGTAATGGATTTACAGTACGTGCCTTCTACAACTACTATTACACTTAGGTTATACGCTTGGGGCGCTACAGCGGCGGTTTCTAGTAGCAATTTTGGCATCGGAAAGTTTACTGCTACTACGCCATCTTTGATATTTAAAGGCTTTGTGGTAAATACGGCCCCCGTACAATATACCGTAACTTTTGATTCAAAGGGCGGAACTCCTGTAGCGGCTAAAAAGCAATTTAATAATTTGCAAATTACACCTCCGGTAGAACCTACCCGTACCGATTACGTGTTTGCAGGTTGGTATAAAGATGAAGCCTATACTGCCCTTTGGGATTTTAGCAGCGATATTGTTTCTGGCGACATTACGTTATACGCCAAATGGAACGATCCGCGTCAGACCATCAATTTCCCAGCAATAGCAGACATCGGGTATGGCTCGGCTCCGTTTGAGCTAACTGCTACTGCAACTTCGGGATTACCTATTACGTACGAGGCATTAACCAGCAACATCAGCATTACAGGAACAACCGTAACCATTTTAAATACGGGGCCTGCAACTATAAGGGCTACGCAATTGGGCAATGCCGATTACAACGCCGCTACGCCCGTTGAAGTAAGTTTTAACGTGGTTAAAGGCACTCAAACCATCTCCTTTGAAAACCCTGGGCCTTTTAGCCGATATGCCGGCGAAGCTACCTTAACGGCAACCAGCTCTTCGGGCTTGCCAGTAATGTTTTCGGCTTATGAACCTACGGTGGCCCTGCTTACTGATGATAATAAGTTGATCATTAAAGGGCTGGGAACTATAAAAGTTACGGCCAGCCAAGCTGGTAACGAGCTCTATCTGCCAGCTAGCCCTGTAGAGCAAAATGTGCTTATCCAAACCGCAGGTAAATCGCAATTATTAGTCATCCAAGCATTATCTCCTAATGGCGATGGTATCAACGATGTTTTCATTATCGAAGGCATTAAAGCTTATCCAGAAAATCAATTGAAAATTGTAAACCGTAGTGGCCAATTGGTTTATGAGCAAAAGGGCTATAACAATGAACAAGTGGTGTTTGCGGGTAAAAGTAACGGCGGTGATAAATTGCCAGACGGCACTTATTACTACTCGTTGGCTTACAAGCAAAATAACCAGTGGGTGCAGAAGAAGGGATACTTGTTTATCAAAAACTAGGTCAGCCAATTTCTAAAAAGTAAGAAACATGAAGATTAAAAAGATCATAGCGATAATGGCTTTATGCTATATCCACCTCGCAGTTAAAGCGCAGCAAAGTACCAGTTACAGTCAATACGGAACGGTAGTTACGCCCATTAATACAGCGGCAAGTTTTTTAACTAACGATGCGCAAGTTAATTTAATAGGGCGTTACCAATGGGTTGATTTGGAAGGAGCGCCTACCGCTTATCGTTTAGCTGCAAGTATGCCCTTGGGGAAATCAGATTTGCGTATTGGATTAAATATTAAACATGAAAATGTCTCTGTAGAAAAATTGGGCGAAGCTTTGGTCTTTGTAGGCAAACAGGTACGTTTAGCAGATAAAGATTACTTGGCGTTATCGGTAGGTGCAGGAGTAAGTTATTACAATGGCAATTTCTCACAATTGTCATCAACAGATCCTATGTTTACTAACGATTTAAAAGAAACTGAAGGAATGCTCTCTGCAAGTTTAATGTATTACCGTGCCAATAAGTTTTACGCCGGAATCTCTTTACCTCGTTTAACTTTTTCTAAAATTGGATTGGGTTCTAGTTCGCTTCAGTACGATGCCAGTACACTTTACCATTTTACCGCGGGTGCTGTAGTGCCCTTGGGAGCAGATTTTGACGTAAAGCCCGCAACATTGCTCAGCTATGCAAAGAACTTAGATTTTCAGGCCGATATTTCTGCATTGGTCTATCTAAAGAAAACCTTTGGCTTGGGTGTTAATGTAAGAACCGAAGGAGAAATGGCCGCTTTGGCCAATCTTTTAATTAAAAACCTAAATATAGGTTTGGGTTATCAGTTCGCCACCAGTAACAGCCCGCTAAGCAGAACCTTTAACAATAGCACTTACGAGTTTAGCATTGCCTACCGTTTTGGTAAAGGTTTCGGAGGATTGTTATAACTATCTAGATCTAAATTCATTTTTATAGCACTAGGTTGGAACGAGAGTTAACCCGCTAAATATTTGCGTTTGTATTCTAAAGGGGTAATGCCCGTTACCTTTTTAAAGTGCCTATAAAAATTAGAAACATTGTTAAATCCACACTGGTAACAGATAATATTGGTGGGTTGCTTGTCTTCTATCAGCAAACGGCAGGCATGACTAACCCTAATCTCTATCAAAAAATCGTAGTAGGTTTTTTTAGTCATCTGTTTAAAATACCTGCAAAAAGAAGTTACACTTAAATTGCTAATAGAGGCCACTTCTTGCAGGTTAATTTCCTTTTTAAAATTGGTTAGGGTGTAGTTATAAACCTTATTTAGCCTAATGATATCCGATTCGTCTGATTGGTATTGTACATTGCCAGGATTTAAGATCGCGTAATCTTCCGTTTCGGCCAATGTCTTTAAAATAGATAGTAACATAATCAGCCTGTCCAAATTCTCCGTGTCTTTTGCTCTAAGCATCAAATCTGCTAGTTTTTCCCTGTTTTCGCCAGTTAAAAGCATACCCTTTTTGGCCTTTTCAAAAAGCTTTGGAATTAAGTAAGCCTCGGGCAAATTCAACATGTCTTTTCCTAAACATTCGGGTAAAAAATGAATAACAATTGCTTCTACCTCATGACTTGGATTGTTCTGGAAATACTCTTCGCTACAACGCCAAGTGTGCGGAAGGTTTTCGCCTAGCAGTATAATTTCGCCAGATGCAAAATTGCTGATGTTGTTTCCAATAAAGCGAACGCCTTCTCCCCTTATTACGTAATGTAACTCTAGTTCCGGATGATAATGCCAAACTTTACCAAAGTTTTCTTGGATATCGTGTCTAACACTAAACGAATTTTGAAGGCTTACAGGCACCTTATGAAAGTGAGGTTTCATAGCTGAACAATAAATTTGGTTAGAATATTCCTTAATTATACCTAAATAATTTCAAATATTACTCAATTTCTTGTTTGTTATGGTAACATCGTACAACAAATAGGCAATAATACGTAAAAAACGAAGTGCGCCAGAAAGCATATTTGTAAGGTAAACAAGTATTACAATCAAATATAAATGAGTAGGGTTTTGTCTGTTGTCGGGATATTTTTTCCGGGCACTCTTTTTTACGATACTCACATTGGTTCTTTCTTGTTTATCGCATTAACCAAATCATCAATTACAAAACAATAGCACCATGAATAAGGAAATATTTCTAGTAGCCAGTGGCGATTTAAGAATTGCGGCTAATCAAAATTGTTGGGAAACGCAAAACCAAATGGAACAAGCGCTAGCGAAATCTTTAGCAAAATTTGGTTATAATATCAAAAGAGCCCACGCATACGATGCAGAAAAAAAGCACGGTTTTATAGATTCGCAACGTATGGGCATAGAAGTGTTTAAAAACATTGATAGGGATGCCCCATTAATTGTAGCAGAAAGTGTTTGGCAGTACAGCCATCATGTTTTGGCAGGATTAACCACTCACCGAGGGCCAATTTTAACGGTAGCCAATTTTAGCGGTCAATGGCCAGGTTTGGTGGGGATGTTAAACCTTAATGGTTCCTTAACTAAAGCAAATGTGAGTTATAGCAGCTTGTGGAGCGTAGATTTTGAAGACGACTTCTTTACCAACGGTATCAAAAGCTGGCTAGAAACAGGGAAAGTACAACATCCAGAAACACACGTAACCTCTTTTGCTGATACAAAAATACCTGCCGCCGACGAAAAAATAGGCCGTGAATTTGCTGCCCAACTCAAAGAAAACAAAGCCATTATGGGCGTTTTTGATGAAGGTTGCATGGGAATGTTTAATGCCATTGTCCCAGACGATTTGTTGCATGCCACAGGTATCTTTAAAGAAAGATTAAGCCAATCTACTTTATATGCAAAAATGCTGACCGTAAGCGATGCGGATGCCGACAAGGTATTGCAATGGTTGCTAGCTAAAGGAATGAAGTTCGATTGGGGCACTGATGACGCTACCGAGTTAACTAAAAACCAAACCTTAACACAATGTAAAATGTATATTGCTGCGCTACGCATAGCGGATGAATTTGGCTGCGATACTATTGGCATCCAATATCAGCAAGGATTAAAAGATTTGGTACCAGCGAGCGATTTGGTAGAAGGCTTGTTGAATAACCAAGATCGTCCGCCGGTGTACAATGAGCAAGGCAAGGAACTATATGCCGGCGAAGCACTGCCGCACTTTAACGAAGTTGATGAATGTGCCGGTATTGATGGTTTGTTGACCTATAGACTGTGGAGACAACTTGGAATGGCTGCCGAAAACACACTGCATGATTTGCGCTGGGGCGAAAACTTCAAGAGCGATAAAGTGGATGATTTTGTTTGGGTATTCGAAATATCGGGTGCTGCACCTCCTGCACACCATGTGGGTGGTTATGCTGGTTCAGATAGCATTCGCCAGCCTGCCATGTTCTTTAAGTTTGGCGGGGGTTCGTTGCGGGGTGTAGCTAGGCCGGGTAACATAGTCTGGAGCCGTGTTTATGTAATTAATAACGAGTTGCATTGCGATTTGGGAGTAGGCAAAGCGGTAGAACTACCTAAAGAAGAAACCGAAAGAAGGTGGAACGAAACCAATTACCAGTGGCCAATGATGCACGCCACTTTAGATGGTGTTACTAGAGATCAGATGATGTCTCGCCATAAAGCAAACCACATTCAAGTAGTTTATACTAATGACGAAGCATCGGCGCATAAAGCATGTAGAATTAAAGCCGCTGCCTTAGAAGAATTAGGCATTAAAACTCATTTTTGCGGTACGGTTGATATTGATGGTTCAAGATTTAACTCATGAGCGTGAAAAAATATGTAGTTGGATTAGACTACGGTACAGACTCTGTTAGGGCTTTGTTGGTTGATGCCAGCAATGGCGAAGAAGTAGCTTGTGCCGTAAGTCTTTACAAACGATGGGCAGAGGGTAAATACTGCCAACCAGAACTTTCTCAATTTAGGCAGCATCCTCTTGATTATATCGAAGGAATGGAGGATGCGATCAAAACAGTAGTTAGTCAAGTAAGTGATGAAATTATCAATAATATTGTTGCCATCACTATTGATACTACCGGATCAACACCTGGAGCGGTAGACGAGAAAGGCACACCATTGGCCTTACTGCCAGAATTTGCCGAAGACCCCGATGCCATGTTTGTGTTATGGAAAGATCATACAGCGCTTAAAGAGGCTGATGAGATCAATGCGTTGTCTAAAAAATCGCCTGTAGATTTTACCAAGTACTCTGGCGGAATGTATTCTTCGGAATGGTTTTGGTCTAAAATTTTGCACATCACTAAAAAAGATGGGGAAGTAGCGAAAAGAGCATTTTCATGGATGGAGCACTGCGATTGGATGCCAGCTTTTTTAACAGGTAATACCGACGTAATGACGGTAAAACGTAGTCGTTGCGCTGCTGGGCACAAAGCGATGTGGCACCAAGAATTTGGAGGCTTGCCGAGCCAAGCTTTTTTAGCACAATTAGATCCTAAACTTGGCGAATTAAGAGATCATCTGTATCAAGAAACTTATACAACAGATGAGACGGCAGGTAATTTATCTGCAGAATGGGCAGCTAAATTAGGCCTGTCCAAAACAGTTAAAGTAGGTGTAGGTGCGCTCGATGCGCATTTAGGAGCAATAGGTACGGGTATAGAACCTTATAGTTTGGTAAAGGTGATGGGTACCTCTACATGTGATATGGTGGTGGTACCAACCGAAGAATTTAGTGGTTTGGTAAAAGGGATTTGCGGTCAGGTAGATGGTTCTATTATTCCAAATATGCTAGGCATGGAAGCTGGGCAATCTGCCTTTGGCGATGTATATAGCTGGTACAAACAAATTCTGGAGTTTCCTATGAGAGAAATCTTAAGCGAAACTTTAACTAAGGATGAACTTAAGAAAGCCAGCGATGCGATTTTACCTAAGCTCTCCGAAAAAGCAGCCCAATTGCCCGTTACAGAAAATGACCTTATTGCGCTAGATTGGATTAATGGCAGAAGAACTCCCGATGTAGATTTGGCTAAAAAAGGAGTGTTAGCTGGATTAACCCTGGGCACTAGCGCCCCTCACATTTTTAAAGCTTTGGTAGAGGCAACAGCATTTGGTTCTAAGGCCATTATGGATAGATTTATGGAGCAGGGCGTAAATATTAAGCAAGTAATTGCCTTGGGTGGCATTTCCAAAAAATCGGCCTTTGTAATGCAAACCTTGGCCAACATTTTAAATGTTCCTATTAAGGTGGCAACAAGCGAACAGGCTTGTGCTTTGGGCTCAGCTATGTTTGCTGCCGTAGTTGCTGGCGTGTATAACAATATTTCTGATGCGCAAGCCACAATGAGTTCGGGTTACGACGAATGCTACTACCCAGACCACGAAAAAGCGGAAATTTATAAGAAACTATACAAAAAGTACCAGCAATTAGGCACCGCAATAAACTAAGTTAAGCACGTCAATCTCCTTAAAGTCCCTCAAGTAAAATTTTGGGACTTTATTTTTGCTAATGTTGCACTAAATTTTACATGCAGGTTTAACTCCAAAGCACTGCAAATATAATCATCACGATAAGGTAGACATTAGCTCTTATTGCCTGTAAAGCCTTACCAATCTGATTTTCTACAGTTTTTACAGAAATGCCTAGCTCATCTGCAATCTGCTGATAGCGCATTCCTTTTTCCTTATTCATTATAAAAATTTCTTTACAGCGGTCGGGTAGCTGAGCTATTGCTTCTTTAACCTTTAGTAACCGTTGATAAAACAGTTCTTCATGATTTTCGTCTAATAATTCTGCTAGGCTTGCAAGCCTAATGTTATCAAGTTCTTTATCAAGCCGCTTAGTTTTTCTATAATTATCAATAAAGTTGTTGTAGGTAACTTTGTATAAGTAAGCGTTTAAAGAGCCATCTGGGCGCAAAGTTTCCCGTTTGTTCCAAAGCTTTAAAAAAGTGTCTTGCACAACATCTTCTACTAAATTTCGGTCTGTTGTAAAGTTTAGGATATAGATACAGAGTTTTTGGTAGTAATTGGTGTAGATAGATTTCAATGCGTCTTGTTTTCCAGCATGAATTGCCTTTATAAGAATTATTTCATCCGCTTTTGAATAATCTGTCATTTGCTAAAGAAGCTAGGTAGGTTTGGAGCGCAGAAAAGTAAAGGTATAATATTATGAAATAAAAAAAAATAGAAATTGCGTGGGGGTTTTTTCTTTTTTTGCGTACTACGATAGAAAAATGAACTAAACTAGGCATGAAAGAATCCATAGAGGGGCTAATAGCAAAATTCTTAAGGAATGAACTGAGCCAAAGCGAAGCCAATTTGCTTAAAAGTTGGATGGAATTACCGGAAAACCGAGCGTTCTTACAAAATGAAATTGAGCTGTACCATTTAGTTAATGCTTATTGCGAAACTTTTGATGCAGAAAAAGCCTATGAACAACATCTTGCTGTTGTAGTGGGCGGGAAAGCAACAATAATTCGTAGCTTATGGCCAAGGTATGTAGCTGCGGCCGCTATACTTGCTGTGCTAACATTTGGTTTCTACTTCGGCAGAAATGCGCTAAAAGATAAAGCCAATGCAAACCTAGTTGCTACAGAGCATGTAATAGAACCAGGAACAGATAAAGCAATTTTAACCTTGGCCGACGGTAAAAAGATCGTATTAGATGCCTCTCAAAGTATAATCAATTTAGACGCCCATCATCAAATTTCTAGTGATAGTAGCGGGTTAATTAGCTATGAAAACATGGAACTTAATGCCTCTCAAGCAGCTTACAATACCATTGAAATCCCCAAAGGCGGTACTTACCGTTTAATTCTATCAGATGGAACAAAAGTATGGCTTAATGCGGCCTCTAAATTAAAGTATCCGGTGGCGTACCAAGGTAAAGAAAGAGTGGTAGAGCTAGAAGGCGAAGCTTATTTTGAAGTAACCAAAGATCCTTCTAGAAAATTTAAAGTTAAAAGTAAAGGGCAGGAGTTGGAAGTGCTGGGTACTAAATTTAATGTAAGCACTTATAGCGATGAAGCTTTTGTAAAGACAACTTTGTTAGAGGGAGCGGTTAAAGTTTCTAACTCGAAGAAGTCAGTGGTACTTAGTCCGAACCAAGTAAGTATCAATGCCAAATCTGGTTTACACGTACAAACATTAGCTGATGCCGAAGAAGCAATTGCTTGGAAAAATGGCTATTTCCAGTTTGACGACGAGCCAATTGAAAGTGTAATGAGAAAAATTGCGAGATGGTATGATATAGAAATTGAATTTGTTGGAAAATCAGAAGGCAAAAAGTTCAACGGAATTATCACAAGAAATAAAACCCTAAAAAATGCGCTCAAAATTATGGAAGCTACAGAAAACGTAAAGTTTAAAATAGAAGGGAGGAAGCTTATTGTAAAAACCTGATCAAACTAAAATTGACAGGGAGCAATGAAATCAGAGGCGTCGTTACCGCCCCTGATTAGTATAGGCTTCCTAGTCATCTATTGCGCTAAACAATTTTCAAACAAACTAAACCTATTTAACAAATGTATGAAATTTTACATGTTATAAAACATGGGCTAACCCCCCGTGCTTATAAGTTAATACTAACTATGAAGCTAACCACTTTATTGATTTTTGCAGTGCTGTTTCAAGTAAGTGCAGCGTCAAGAGCACAAATCACTATCGTAAACAAAAAAATTACACTCGAACGTGTTTTTAAGGAAATTCAAAAACAAGCTGGCTACGATTTTTTTTACAACAACGATCTCATTAGAAACCTGCCTGCAGTTTCGTTAAACGTCAAGAATGCAAGTGTTGCTGATGTGCTTGATGCTAGTTTAACCGGCCTACCTTTTCAGTATAAAGTGGTCGAAAACTCTGTAGTAATTACCATAAAGCCCAATACAATAATTGTACAAAAGCAACAGCGTAAGGTAGAAGTTACCGTTAGCGACGAATATAACAAGCCAATTCCGGGGGTTTCTGTGGTATCTAAAAACAAAAAGGTAGTGCTGGGCATGACTAACAAAGAAGGTAAATTTATGGCTGATGCCGATGAGGGCGATGTGTTAATTTTTCGCTTTTTAGGTTATGCTGTTAAAAGTGTTGAGGTTGGTAAATCTAAAGCACTAGCAGTGCAACTAGAACCAGTAGATAGCAAACTGGGAGAAGTACAAATATCTACTGGTTATCAATACATCAAGCCAGAGCAAAGCACAGGAGCGGTTACCATAATGAGCAATAAGGAATATGATAGCCGTATCAACACTACTGATTTTTTAACTGCGCTGCAAAGTAGAATTCCAGGTTTGCTAATTAACAATGACATTGAGTTTGAAGGAAACAGCCTGTTTCAAATACGAGGTATCTCCACCATCAATGGCAATAAACAGCCACTTATCGTTATTGATGGTTATCCTACAGAATTGTCTTTGGCCACTATTAACCCCAACGAAATAGAATCGGTAACGGTGTTACGAGATGCGGCAGCGGCAACCGTTTATGGGGTGCGGGCCTCTAATGGTGTAATTGTAATAGAGCGTAAGAAGGCAAAAGTGGGCAAACCAAATGTTGCTTATCGTGCTACTTTTAGTTTAACGCCAAAAGAAAACTATGAGCGTTACCGCTGGGATAAAGATGCTTCTGCTACAGTGGTAGAGTATAATAAAGATATTTATAAAAATATTGGTGCTACTGCTTGGTCATTAACATTATTACCTACGCTGGGTTCGCTTTTTACTTATCCGCCCCCCTATACTATTATAGCCCGTAAAGCTGCTGGTATCATTACTGCAGAAGAGGCAGACCAGCAATTGGAGGCCTTAAAATTGTATAATAATACCGGAGATTATGGCGACCTATTCTTACAAAACGCCACTACCCAAACACATAACTTAGATGTTTCTGGAGGTACAGAAAATGCCACCTATTTTATTACCGCACAATTTAATGATAATGCGCTTACTAAAATAAAGAACGGAGGCAATCGTGTTGGTCTTTCGGCAAGGCTTAACTTGAAGCTTTCCAAACGACTTTCGGTAGATTTGAACACCAATTTCCAAGAGGCTAAAGACTTTGCTGCGCCTGTGCCTTCTATCAACAGTTTTTATCCGTATGAACGTTTTGTAGACGAAAATGGCAACCCCGCATCTACTTATGCTGGCTCTAAGGTAACTACATATTATAACGATGTAATCAAGAACTTGGGTCTACTAGATAATCTTTATTATCCGCTGCAAGAAATGGACTTGATAAGTGATAAAAAACATAGCATCAACAACCGTTTTATTGCCAATTTTAAATATGATATCGGTAAAGGGTTTAACCTCGCTTTTGGAGGTGTTTATGAAACCTCTAGCACTGATACACGTCATTTAGCAAACGAGAGTTCTGCAGAAGTTAGGCAAATTGTAAATCGTTATACCGAAATAGGCGCTAGTGGTTTAATTTATAATGTGCCTAAAGGCGATTACCTAAAACAAACTGCCAGCAAGACGGAGAGTTATACTGCTCGGGCGCAGCTTAACTATAACAAACAAGTCAGCACAGATCATGCGATTAACTTAATCTCGGGGTTGGAGATACGAAGGCTAGTAAATAGTGGTAACTCGACCGCAAATTTTGGATACAGCGATCAAACCCTTTTACAACGTCCGGTAAACTACGCTTTAATACAAAATTCGGCTTATGTCTCATCATACGGCAGAAATAATCCTGCACTTTCTTACGATGGTCTTTTCTCGCAAACGTATGTAGAAAACAGGTTTTTATCAGGCTATTTAAATGCTGTTTATAATTACAAAGGTAAGTATTCGTTAACGGGTAGTGCTCGTATAGACCAGTCTAACCTTTTTGGTACTGATCCAAAAAATCGTTATAAACCAACTTGGTCTGTAGGTGCCGGATGGAATATAGACAGAGAGAAGTTTATCCAGCCTTTAACTTGGGTAAACTCGATGAAAATGAGAGCTGCCTTAGGTTTTAATGGAAACATAGCTAAAAATGTATTGCCAGAAGTTATTGCCAGTGCAAAGCTAAATAGTTTTGGTAGTACAATAAACTCGCTAGGTCTGCTTTCTCCAGCAAACAGTCGCTTACGCTGGGAGCAAACTTTCAATTTTAATTTAGGTATTGATTATCGCATTTTTAAAAACATTACCGGAAATATAGATTACTATTTGAAGAAAAGTATTGACATCTTGGCCTCCAACGAGGTAGATCCTACCAGAGGAGTTACATCGGCAATTATAAATGAGAGTACCATTAGAAATGGTGGTTTAGAAATTGGCATGCACGCCGATTGGATTACTCGTAAAAATTTCAACTGGAATACTGGCTTTGTGTTTTCTAAAAACATGAGCAAAATTCTTAAAGTTTATAACACTAATGTTCCACCAAATAGCGCTTCTTACAGTTACGCCGTAGGTAGCAGAACTAATTATCTACAAGGTTATGCCGTAGGAGGAATTTTTAACTACCGTTACGCTGGCATAGATAATACAGGTAAAGTGCTTATTTACGATAAAGATGGAAATACCAAGAATTTCGACCAAAATGACAAAGGAATTGATGACGTTGACTACGTTGGCTCTTCTATACCCGCTTACAACATCGGTTTAAGTAACAGGGTTGATATTGGTAATTTTTATGCATTTGCTATGATTAATTATTTTGGCGGCTTTAGGGCTAAAATGCCTGTACTAGATCCAAGTACCATAAGACCGCTAGCTGGAGCAAGCAATTACTGGAGGCAGCCAGGTGATGAAAATATACCGAATGTAATGCCCGCACTAAATACTTCTAACTACTATAACTATCTAAGTGCTACAGATAGGTTCATTGTAGACGGAACCTATTTTACGCTGGGCGATCTTACGGTTGCTTATAGCTTCAGAAAAAGCGAATTTGTAAAAAAAGCGAAGCTCTCTAATTTAGAGCTAAGAGCACAAGCATCAAACATTTACACCTTTGCACTAAACAAGCATAATTACAGCGTGGCTACCAGAAGCTACGAGAAAAGCTACCTAACACCTACCTACTCGGCGGCGCTCGTGGTTAATTTTTAATTATTTCATAAAGCATCAATGAGGTAAAGTGTCAAGGTTTTTGAAGTGCCATAGGAGGCAAAAACAGATAACATTATCCTTTAAAAAATTAAAAGATATATAAATGAAAAAATACATATACACCTTCCTGATATCAACTTTGTTTTTGATATCGTGTGATAAGTATCTTGATGTGCAGCCAAAAGGAGTTCGCCTGTTGGAAACGGTAAGAGATTATGATGAATGGTTGAACAATTTAGATTTGGAAACTTCTACACCAGCATCATTAAATTTGCTTGATGATAGGAAAGACAATACTACTTTTACACCGTTACTTACCAATGTAAACGATCGTATATATACTTGGCAAGACCAGTTTGTAGAAACCATACCAGGGGCTGCTGCTATTTGGACCACCCTTTACAAAACAATCTATTTGTATAACGTAGTAATTGCTAATGTAGAGGGCATAGCAGATGGTACCGAACAACAAAGGCAAAGTTTAAAGGCCGAAGCTTTGTTAGGCAGGGCGTTCGAGTACCTGCATTTGGTTAATTTGTACGGAAAAGTATATAACCCTGCAACTGCAAATACAGATTTAGCTGTTCCATTTGTTACTTCGGTAGATGTAACGGATGAGATGCCAGGCAGAAGTACGGTACAAGAAATTTACAATCGCATCATCAGCGATATTAATACAGCTTTGCCAAATTTGCCAGTAGATAATTCAACAAATCGTTTCAGAGGTTCGGTTGCTGCGGCCCACGGCGTTTTGGCAAAAACTTATCTGTACATGGGCAACTATACCAAAGCAGCAGAACAAGCACAACTGGCCTTAGATAAAGGCCCCAACGTAATTATAGATTACTCAACGTTAGCTAATGCAAAAGAAATTTCGGTTTTAATGAAAAGATCTGATGCCATTTACGCCAGAATGGGCGGCACCAGTTATCTTGGATCAGAAGTGCCTACCCAAGAATTTTTAAAAACCTTCAATACTAAAGATCTGCGTCTTAAATTTTATTATACCCCCATAGTAGATCTTACTTTTAGCGTTAGAGGGCGTACTACGTTTCGTCCTGGTGGCGTGGTGCCTGGCTACGGATATCCAAATTGGGGTATTTCGGTAGCAGAAATGCACTTGATTATTGCCGAAGCTGCAGTTAGAAATGATGAGTTTGCCAAAGCTTGCGACGAAATAGATTTTTTACGTAAACGACGCTTTCTGGCTGCCGATTATGTTAAGTTTGTTTCTACAGACAAGGAAACCGTTTTTAACAAGGTATTTGAAGAAAGAGGTTTTGAGTTTGCCTTTGCAGGCATGAGATGGTTTGATATGAGAAGGCTAGATGCCGAAGGACGTATGCCCGCTGTAAATAGGTATTTAGGCACTGGTCAGCTGTTTACAACCTTAGCTCCAGGTAGCCCTAGGTACACCTTACAAATTCCAAAACAAGTAATGTTTTATAACCCTAGTTGGGAACAAAATCCATAGTAAAAGCCCATATAATGGTTGTTGTTACAGCAGCCATTATGCTAAAGAACCTATTGTTCAATCAATTATTAAAAACACATGAAATGAAAAAACTGATTTTATATATCGCTTTGCTAATGCCTACGTTGGCTTTTGCACAAAACGAAACTTTTTTAATTAAGGCTAAATTGGCAGGGAAAGAGGAATTGCTAAATGCTAGTCTAGTGTTCTTAAACCCAGCTTATCACAGAGAAGAAGTAGAAATTAAAGACGGTAGCTTCGAATTTGCCGGAAAAATTGAAGATCCCGTTAGGGCCTCTATTAGTGTAGAGCGAAGAGTACAGGGTAAAAGAAAAACTGAAATTTACTGGATTTACCTAGAGCCTGGAACTGTTTTGTTTGAAAGCGCTACAGACCTACTTGCTGATGCTAAAATAACTGGCTCAAAGCTTAACATAGATTTTAAAAAACTGGAAGCTGCATTGAAACCACTAGAGGAAGATAAAAGGAAATTGGATGTGAAATTTCGTGCAATGTCTGATGCTGATCGTAAAAATGAAGCAATAATAGCCGAGATAGATAAGGGCAAAGAAGCCGTAGATGAACAAATAGCACGGGTTTATTACGAGTTCTATAAGAAAAACCCCGATAGCTATTTAAGTATTGAGGCTTTGAACAAATATGTAGGTAAAATATTCGACTATAGAACTACTGCACCATTGTTTGATAAGCTTTCGGCCCGAGTTAAAGCTACCAAAGCAGGAAAAGAAATGGCAGAGCAGCTGGCAAACTTGAAAAAAACAGATATTGGAACCATTGCGCCAGATTTTACACAGCTAGATATTGCAGGAAAGCCGGTTAAACTTTCTGACTATAAAGGTAAATATGTATTGGTTGATTTTTGGGCCTCGTGGTGCGGGCCTTGCAGAGCCGAAAATCCGAACGTATTAAAAGCTTACAATAATTACCACCCACAAGGTTTAGAGATTTTGGGCGTGTCGTTAGATATTGAAGCCTTCAGAGAAGGATGGATAAATGCGGTAAAGGTAGATCAACTGCCTTGGAAACAAGTGTCGGATTTGAAATTGCCTAACGCAGCCGCAAGAATTTACGGCATCAACGCTATCCCTCAAAATGTACTGGTAGATCCGAATGGTAAAATTGTAGCCAAAAACTTAAAAGGGGAAGAATTACACCTCAAACTAGCTGAAATCTTCAATAAAAAATCGTAATCAATTTCCAATCCTTTTATCGGTTAATGCGGCTTGGAGATCAAGTTGTATTAACCTTATGATGATTAACACATATTAAATAGATGAAAAACTTTAGGTTAGTAATGCTCCTCATTTTAAATTCCGTAGCTGCTTTGGCGGCTACGGCAGAGGGGATAAATTTTGAACGTGGTACTTGGAAAGAGATTACCGCCAAAGCAAAAAAAGAAAATAAGCTCATCTTTATAGACTGTTACACATCGTGGTGCGGGCCTTGCAAGCGTTTATCAGCAGAAATATTTCCTTTAAAAGCAGTTGGCGATTTGTTCAATGAGAACTTTATCAATTATAAAGTTGATATGGAAAAAGGAGAAGGAATTGCTTTGCAGAAAAAATTCTATGTGGGTGCTTTCCCTACTTTATTATGGGTAAACGCAGATGGAGAAGTTGTACATAGAGCCTTGGGCTTCATGGATGCAAACGCTTTGTTGGCCGATGCCGAAAAAGCATTGAATGGCGGCAGCTCCTTAACAGAATTAGAGGCTCGTTATCAAAAAGATCCAAACAACGTTGAGTATGTGAAAGCATTTCTTCAATCTTTGGTAAAAACAGCAGATGTAAGAGCTAGGGAGGTAACGGAAAAATACTTGTTGCTCATCCCTAAAGAACAATATCTAGATGCTGATGTTTTTGAACTGATGACTAAAAACCAACCAGATCCATTTTCTACTGCAGGCCAGTATTTTTTCGAACATAGAAGTGCTTTTGAGGCAAAGTTTAAAAAAACTCGAACTGATGTGTTTGCGATAAACATTTACGATAGATATGCGAGATCGTTACTTAACCAAGTTAAAGATGGAAAGGAATTAGATGAAAAATCTTTTCAAAAATTAATAGCATTAATGGAAAATCAGCAGTTTGAAAAAAGACATTTTCTAGCCGATGATTTAAAAGTTAGTGCATTAGCGTATCAAAAAGATTGGAAAGCTTATGCTGCAAAAATTGATGCGCTTTTAGGTGAAAATCGTTATCAAAACGTATCTTCTGGAGTTTTAGATAGGTGGATTAACCCAGTTTTAGAAAATGATTGTGAAGAGGTGCAAGTACTTAAAAGTGCGGTTGCTTGGACCATACTTTCTTTCAAAAACAACACTACCTTTAGCATGGATCGTTTCTCTAAAAACCTAGTAACAAGAATTAAATTGTTAGAGAAAATTCCTAACAGTATGGCTACTTTATTGCAAGCTAAAACAGAATTAGCTATTTTACAAGAGTTAGCCATTAAACAAGAAAAATTTGCTGCGGATAAAGCCAAAACCATTAAAATGATAGAAGCAATGTCGGGTAAAAAATGAAACGCTCTATTATCATAAGAAGAATTTTACTGGCTTCTCTTCTGGTGGCTGTGCTTATTTTAAAGTTTTACGATTCGAAACATAATAAGGTGTCAAAAGTGCATCAAGATTTCACTAAAAAGAGTCAGTATGTGACTTTTTCTGAAACAGATACGATTTGGTTTTCTCATTCATCAATAATTATTTTAGATAAGCCTTCAAAGTATTTACATCAAAAAGCTCCAAAATTATTGGCTAAAGGTAAAATAGGATTTGAGTTTTACAACAGAGAAATATATAGGAAGCTCGAAATGGAATTAGATGGTAAAATTAAAATTATCGATATGTTTAGCCAGTCTGGTATACCTGCAGGTGTTTTTAACGATACTTTTGAAACATCAGGTTACAATTACAAGTTGATTGGACGTTATCAAAGTAGAATTACGGAAGAGCCTTATATTTGTATGTACCAAGATCTGAATGGGCAATCTATAATTGAAGCGCACTATTTTGGTGGGTTTAATAATTTGAGGCTAATTAAGGTTTACACTAATGATGCTAATCATTCTTTTAACTTCTCTAACCCCGAAAAACTTTTCTTAAAAGACAAATAAAGAAGCTGTCTCAAAAGTGAAATAATGCCATCATTTCTGACGATCAAAGGAGGAGAACCGAAGGTCTACGAAGTAAATTGAAAATTAACGAAGTTAAATCTTTTTCAGAAGTACTTCTGGAGGGCATCTCTCTCTAGCGTTCGAGATGACGAGTGACTTTTGAGACAGCCTCTTTAAAAGAATACACTAAGCACGTAGAAACTGTTTGAGTTTTTATCAAACGCTTTGCTTGTCAGTCTAAGCTTTCCGATAAATTGGAACAAGTTATCGGAGCCATTACTACTCTTAAATTTTTCGACGAATTGTGCTGATTTATTGTGAAGCTCGGAATGAAATTTAAACCGTTCCTTTAAATCAATTGCAATATTTATGCAACCGATAGCATTAAGTTTTTCTTTACGCAAACGTTCCCGTTAACGATTGCACAGATTTTTATGCTCAACCATTCATCAAGCATGTACTAAACTGATTAATATTGACTTAACCAAATATTATCAGGCCTCTCGTTAGGGATAGTTTAGGTGTAAAGCCGAGCGGTCGTATAGTGTTGATTAAACCTCGCTTGTATGAACCTATTATCTCGCAATAGCTTTGCGCTATTACTTGCTATATCCATTATTTTTTCTGCTAAGGCGCAGCAATTGGCATTTCCAAATGCCCAAGGTTTTGGCAAATTTGCTACCGGTGGTAGAGGCGGTAAAGTATACACCGTTACCAACTTAAATGACGCCGGTGCGGGAAGTTTTCGCGAAGCCTTTAACGCCTATCCGGGCGAGCCGCTAACCATTGTTTTTGCTGTAGGCGGAACTATCGAGTTGCAATCGCAAATCAAAGTAAACAGATCTAACTTTACCATTGCAGGCCAAACTGCACCTGGCGATGGCATTTGCTTAAAAGGACATTCGTTTATTGTTAACGGAGCGAGGTTAGCAAGTCAAGGTGGTAACCATGGCAATATCATTATCCGCTATTTGCGTTCTAGGCCAGGCAGTACGCTATCTACGGGTGTATATGGCTTCGATTTAGAAAATTGCCATAATGTAATGGTAGATCATTGCTCGTTTAGCTGGGCCAACGAAGAATGTGCCGCCATGTACGATATGGAAAACATAACAGTGCAATACAGTATCGTTAGTGAAGGCTTGTTTAATGCAGGGCACGCCAAAGGAAATAGAGGTTACGGCGGTGTTTGGGGCGGGCAATATGTATCTTATCATCACAACCTTTTTGCGCACTTAAATGCCCGCTCTACCAGATTTAACGGCGCAAGAGCGCACGACGTAAACGCTTTGGTAGATTATCGAAATAATGTGATTTACAATGCAGCCACCCGAAATGCCGCTGCAGGCGGAGCGGTAAACATCGAGAATGGATATTCACGCATCAATCTGGTAAATAATTATTACAAACCTGGGCCAGCTACTCCGTCAGATTATCTTTTTATTGAAGCCGATTACGAACCAGCAGAAGCAAAAGGTGTGGGCGAGTTTCACGTGAGTGGCAATGTAATGCATGGCAATAGTGCAAAAACTGCCGACAATTGGACTGCCGTAAGTTTCGATAAAATACCAAGTGCTTCGCAAGATGCCGCCAAATCATTAGTGCCGTTTGCAGTTGCACAACCTATTGCGGTGCAAAGTGCTAGCGACGCTTATTTAGAAGTATTAAAAAATGCTGGTGCCAATCTGCCTATTAGGGATGCGGTAGATAAAAGGGTGGTTAGTGAAACCGCTACTGGAACGGCCTATAGCCTAGGCATAACTTCGGGCAAAAGGGGCATTATAGATCTACCTTCGGAAGTTGGTGGTTGGCCGACTTATAACTCGGCAGCTGCCCCAATAGATACCGATGGCGATGGAATGCCCGATACTTGGGAGCAAGCCAATGGCTTAAATCCAATTGACGCTGCTGATGGTAATTTAACCAATACAGATGGTTATACCATGTTAGAGGTTTATCTTAACAGTCTTACTGCATCAATAAACCAAAGCTACGAGCTAATGGGTTTTGCCGCTACGCTAAATACAGGAAACAGCACTTCTGCAACCTTAAACTGGGTGATAAACAACGATACCGATTTGCAAAGTTTTGTATTGGAACGTAGCTCAGATAATCAAAATTTTAATACAATTACCACGGTAGCCAGCCTAGGCAGCAACCAGTTAAATAGCTACAGTTTTACAGATAATAATCCCTTAGGTTTTACTTCTTATTACCGGTTAAAACTAATTGGAACCAATAGCCAGGTTACTTACAGCAATATCATTCTGTTAAGCAATCCTATTGCGCAAGCGTATTGGACCGAACCTTTTACCAACACCACCGTAACAGCTATAGCTAAACCAGCTACTATACAAAACTCTATTCAAGATAATGGCACTTGGATTTTGTACGGTGCACAAAGAGAAGAAAAAACAGTTGCAGACGTAGATGCTAACAACCAATGGACAAATGGTGTTGCTAATCCGAGTTTGAAAATATTAAACAGAAATTCGGCAACGACAGCTGATTACACCCTTACCGAAGATCCCTACGTGATTACGCCAATTTTCAGTCAGGGCATTTCTAAAATCACGTTCCACGAAAACCAGCGAGCCAGTATTGGCGCTAACAGCATCAAAATCTATACTTCTACAGATGGCGGACAAACGTGGAATGCCACACCTATTTCTAGTGCTGCTAAATCTTCGAAATTCGATCTAATTACTGTAAATATTGCGGGATCCAATATCAATCGACTAAAAATTACCAAGCCTGCTACCGTAACCATGAATATCGATAACCTCACCATTTACGGCCCTGTTGGTGTAACGCTACCGCTCGATTTTGTTTCGTTTACGGCTGTGCTTCAAAAAGACCTAACTCACAAAGCGTTATTGCAATGGAGAACAACAAACGAAGTAAATACCGGTTCTTTTGAAATAGAACGCAGCACCAATGGCAACGATTTTATTAAAATAGGGATGCTTGCGGCAGCTAATAAAGCGGGTACTCAGAGCTACGATTTTGAAGATGCTAGACCTCTAGCGGGAGTAAACTATTACCGCCTAAAGCAAATTGATTTAGATGGAAAGTATAAGTTTAGTGAGGTAAAATCGGTTAACAATAAGCTAGATGGAGAACTTGCCGTATACCCTAACCCTGTGCTCAGCAATGTTACTGTAAACCATCCCGAAGCATCTGCCGGCACCACAATAAGTGTTTACGATATTTCGGGCCGTAAGATAGCGCAAGCCAATGTAAATAAAGGAGCGCTACAAACCAATATCGCTTTGGCGCATTTGCCACAAGGCTTATATCTTTTGAAGTATCAAAGCGCCACCCAAGCAACTACCCAAAAAATCTTAAAGAAATAACCAAATCATCATAAACCAAAAACCAATAAGCGTATGAACAGAAAATTTACCTTACTAATTTGTAGTCTGCTGCTTTTTTTACAGCAAAGCTGGGCGCAAGAAAAGCTACTATACTCTACAGAGTTTAATGGCGCAAGTACCAACGCCCAAAGCAATTGGACTGCTGTAGCTGCTTCGGCAACGGAGCAAACAGTTACCAAAACCACCGATTTTTCTGGTGAAAGTTTAACCTTTAAATTTCTGCAGGTGGCGGTAAACCCTACAGGTGCAGATGCTACAAGGTTTAGATATGCTCCAACACCGGCTGATGCAGGTGGCGTACAAGTAACAGCAGGTTGGGCACAAGCGCAAAAAGTGGTTGGTTCTTACATCGAACTATCTCCTTTAAACTCTATTACCAAAGTGGTTTTTACACACGGCGCAACGGGAGGTAGCAGAGGCTATAAACTTTGGAAAAAAGTTGGAACGGGAGCGTGGACAGAAATATCAACCGCATTTGCTAATCCAAGCTCTGGGCAACAAGTTACAGTTAACATTAACGAAACTAATGTAGCATTAAAGTTTACCAATTTAAACGATGCCCAAAATGCTTACCTCTTTGATTTGAAAATTTATGGCAACTATACTTCTACAACTACACAATATCCGTTAACTACCGCATTGAGTGATGCGGCTGCCGGAACAATTGCCCGTAGCCCTAATGCAACAGATTATGATACAGGTACAGCCGTAAGTTTAACGGCTACTGCTAATTTTGGCTATCGTTTTGTGAAATGGGTGGATGCCGCCAATGGCGATGCAGATTTGTCGACAACAAACCCTTACACGGTAACTATGGATGCTGCAAAGTCTATCAAGGCGGTTTATGAGACAAAAAACACCTATACTTTTACCGTTACTAAAGAAGGCTCTACTTGGGGCGAGGTAAGTTTAAGCCCCGCACCGGTAAATGGTAAGTACGAAGAAGGAACAGAAGTTACCATGAGCATCGTTCCAAATCCTGTTACCTCGTTCAGTAAATGGGAAGACAACACCAATGCCACCCAACGTGTAGTTACAGTAGACGCCAATAAAGCCTTTACCGCTACTTTTGATGAAATCCCTTTTATTGTGGGTTGGAACTTTAAAGATCAAAATACTAAAACAGCAAAAACAGCAGATTACTACGCAGAAAGCTCCAACACTGGAACAATTTCAACATTTGAACCCAACGGAACAGCGGTTAACTGGCTATCCAATGCGGGCGCTTTCTCGCCATCTTATCCAAACATTAGGTTTTGGACAGCAGGAGCGAACTTTGCGACTACTCGCCGTTATTTACAAGCTCAATTTTCTACCACCGGATATACCAATATCCAGGTTAAATCCATGGTTAGTGCCAATTATCAGGCTTATAAAATCATGACTTTACAGTATTCGACGGATGGGACCAACTTTACGGAAGCAGCTAGGATTGATATTACCGATGTGTACAACACCGCTTGGAAAGATTTTAACGTTACCTTGCCCGTTGCCGCAGAGAACCAAACTCGAATTTACTTACGTTGGGTAGCCGATGCTACCAGTGGTTTGCTTGGTAACGCTGCTGACAATGATGGCAGCGCTTTTACTAACATTTATGTGTATGCTGATAAAGAGGTGGTCAATGATAGCACTGCACCGTCGCTAGTTTCTACCACACCAAGCAATGGTTCTAGCACGGCAACAGTTAACGGTGCTGTAGTACTTACTTTTGATGAGCGTGTGAAATTAGGTACAGGTAATATCACACTAGGTACAAAAACTTTAACGGGTGTTTTTGGCTCAAAAACGGTTACTTTTGCTTACGAAAAGTTAAGCTATAATACCAGCTACACAGTTACAGTTCCAAGCGGAGCGTTAACAGATATGTCGGGCAACGCCTATGCGGGAACCAGCTTCACTTTTACCACGGCTAACCGAGCAGAACCAACTAAGAAATTATACGATGCCGTTGTGGCAAAAGATGGCTCTGGAGATTATACTTCGGTAATTGATGCCATTAGCGCTGCGCCAACAAGCCGTACTACACCATGGGTAGTATTTGTAAAAAATGGCACTTACACCGGTCACCATGATATTCCCACGAATAAGCCGTTTATCCATTTAATTGGACAGAGCCGTAATGGCGTAATCATCTCCGACAACCGTTTATCCGGAAATGATGGCAATGGCTCGCCAGTTTATAACGTAAACCTGGGTGCAACTATGGTAGTCAATGCTAGCGATGTTTATTTCGAGAACATTACGTTCGAAAACGCTTTTGGCTACAATAACTTGGCAGGCCCGCAAGCTTTAGCATTATACACCATTGGCGATAAATTTGCCATGAATAATTGTTACCTCAGGTCATATCAAGATACTTATTTAACTACCTACAATAGTTTAACTGCAAGGCATTACATCCGCAAATCTAGAATAGAAGGTGCTGTAGATTTTATTTATGGCGGCGGCGATGTTTTCTTCGATGCCGATACCTTATCAATTAATAGAGCTTCGGGCGGTTACATTGTAGCGCCAAGCCACCAATCTGGCACGGCCTATGGCTATGTTTTTAGTAACAACATCATCATTAAAGATAGAGTTGCCAGTGTAGATATCTATTTAGGTCGCCCTTGGCAAAATGCCCCAAAAACGGTGTTTATCAATACCAAATTGGCAAGCGATGTGAATATTTACCCACAGGGATGGTATTATAAAATGGGCGCTATTCCAGCCGTTTTTGCCGATTATGGCACGGTAAACAGCAACAATCAGCCAGTAGATGTTTCACAGCGTATATCTAACTACGAGTACGATGTAAAAGATGGCAACGGTAACGTAACCAGTACGGTAACAGGCACTGCTAAAAGTTCGTTAACAGATGCAGAGGCGGCGGCTTATTCCTACGAAAACGTAATTTTACGTAGTGGCGATGCTTGGGATCCACGTTTAATTGCCGAAGCGCCAGAGCAGCCTGCAAATGTGAATATCGACAATGCTTTTAAATTAACATGGGACCCAGTAAGCTACACTCGTTTATATGTCATTACCCGTAACAATGTGGTTATTGGTTTTAGTTTAACTAACGAATATACCGATGCCACAGCAACTGCCGGAAATAATTACACCTACCAAGTACAAGCCGCTAGCGAGTTCGGAGCGTTAAGCTCAGCATCATCGCCTATTCAGGTTTTGCCCATTACTGGCTTAACTTTTAATGCTAAAAAAGCGGGCAACACTGCGGCTTTAAGCTGGAGCACGGCTACCGAAAGCAATACTTCGCATTTTGAGGTGCAAAGAAGTAAAAACGGACAAACGTTTGAAACCATTGGCACACGTAAAGCAACCGGCGAGAGCAGCTCGGTTAAAACCTACCAGTTTACAGATATAAACCCGGTAAGTGGCAATAACTACTATAAAATCAAAGCAGTAGATAATGATGGTAAATTCAGCGAAACTTCGGTACAGGCTTTAAAATTCGATTTACAACAAGCAGCATTTACGGTTTATCCTAATCCGGTAACTAACCACGAAATTAATTTTGTGCTAACAACAACTAAAGCCACCCAAGTAGAAATTAAAGTTTTTTCTTTAGATGGCCGCATGCTACAAACAGAAAAAGCTGATGTACAGCAAGCAAATGCCAGCTTCAAAATTTCGCTGAACAGAAACATTCCACAAGGTGTTTATCTGGTTAAATTAAGTGGTGCCGATGTAAACCAAGTAGCTAAAATAGTAGTAAAATAAAGAGAGATGATGATGACCTTTTTTCGAACCATTGGTATTTGTTTACTGGCCTGTTTCCTTATGTTCTGTAAAAAGAAAACAGTAAAAAATGACGACACCATAGACCCAGCTACCAAACCAATATTGGTAACCGAGCAGCCATTGGCTTTTCCTGGGGCCGAGGGCTTTGGTAAGGATGTTACTGGAGGCCGCGGCGGCCGTGTAATTAAAGTAACCAATTTAAATGATTCGGGTTTGGGAAGTTTACGGGCTGCCGTAGAAGCTTCGGGGAAAAGAATTGTAATTTTCGAAATTAGTGGCACTATCGAGTTAAACAGTCGTTTAGTAATCATAAACAACGATATTACCATTGCTGGGCAAACTGCGCCTGGCGATGGTATTACCTTGAAAAATCATCCGGTAGTGGTGCAAGGTAGCAATGTGATTATCCGCTTTATGCGCTTTAGAATGGGCGATGAGGGTGGCGTAGAAGCAGATGCCATTGGCGCTTTTGAATCGAGAGACATTATGGTAGATCATTGCTCTATGAGCTGGTCGGTTGATGAATGCGTTTCGTTTTACAATAACGATAACTTCACTTTGCAGTGGAGCATCATTTCAGAAAGTTTGCGGAACTCGGCTCACGCTAAAGGTAGTCACGGCTACGGTGGTATTTGGGGCGGTAAAAACGCATCCTTCCATCACAATTTAATTGCCAACCACGATAGCCGCAACCCCCGCTTTGGCGAAAGAGCTAACAGTGCTTATGCACTTACCGATTTGGTAGATTACCGAAACAATGTGGTATACAATTGGGGAAACAATAGCGCCTACGGTGGTGAAGCAATGAATATTAACATCGTTAATAACTATTATAAACCTGGGCCGGCAACCAAAAGCGGTACTATCGATAGAATTTTCTCCATTGATAAAAATAAAGAACCTACAGCAGCAGTTTACGACAAATGGGGCAAGTTTTTCATTAGCGGTAACGTGGTTGAGGGCAGAGCAAATGTAACCAACGACAATTGGACTTACGGAGTATACAACCAATTTCATTCGCAATATGGCACCGTTTCTGCACAAGATAAAGCTGCGATGAAATTAAGTACGCCTCTCGAAATCAATAACAACGTTACTACCCACAGCGCAGAAACTGCCTATACTAAAGTATTGGAAATTGGAGGAGCAAGTTACAAGAGAGATGCGGTCGACGAGCGAATTATCAACCATGTTAAAAACAAAACTTACACCGCACATGGCTCTAGTGGCGATGCGTCTAGTAGATTTGGGATTATCGATCGTCCTGCTGATGTTGGTGGTTGGCCGCTTCTTGCCACATTGCCTGTGCCAAAAGATACCGATGGCGATGGCATGCCAGATGATTGGGAAATCAGTAAGAAACTAGATCCAAATAAAGCCAATGCAAACGGTAAAGATTTGAGCACAGCTTATGACAATATCGAAGTTTATATCAATGAATTGGTGAAAAGCATTGTAGATAAACAGAAGTAGAAAACGGCCTAATTGAAATGAGGCTATTTCAGCAATAAGGTAAATAAGAATTTATTCCATGACATTTTAGTCTGTGATGGTTAGATCAATCGTTCTTTAAACAGTTTTTATTGCCCTTGGCTAAAGCCAAGGGTTTGTTTGAAATAGGATTTAGCCAAACTAGAAACAGAGGTTCATCAAATCAGAGATGTTTTGTAACAAAAGAATTTTAAAAGCGACTTTTCTTTTGTGATTACTTTTAAACTTTAAACCAAAAAAGGCACAAAAGTATGCAAGATGCTAAATAACGTGAATTCAAGATAAGGAAATTAAGACTTTCGCTAGCGATAGAGCTTGAAACCTTCGTTCAGCTAATTTTCGGTCTCTTATTTTTCGGATTGCAGCAATAAGCCAAAGTACTTTCTTTGAAAGAAAAATAAGCAACCGGGAGTTTTTGTTACTTTTTGCGGTCAAAAAGTAAGAGCCCAGCGGCGGCGAGCTTGGAAAATGCATCTTTAATCCTAGTTAAAAAAATCATTTTCTAGCTTAAACCGAACCTGTGTTAGACCTGGTTTCGAGTATTCCTTGTGTGATATCAAACAGCTTTTTTCATAAGTTAAATCCTAATCCGCCAATTGGGTAGGCGCATAACCAAACAATTTTTTAAAGGCAAATGAGAAATGCGACAAATCCTCGAAACCTAAATCGAGGTAAATCTCGGTAGGTTTTTGCTTTTTCTTTTGGATTAAGAAATGCGCTTCTTTTAACCGTCTTTTAACCAACCAACGATTAGGGGTTTCTGAAAAAATCTTCATAAAATCTCTTTTAAAAGAAGAGAGGCTGCGGCCTGTTAAATAGGCAAAGCGTTCCATACCCACATTAAATTTGTAGTTATGGTTCATGAAAACCTCTAGGTCTATTTTTTCGGGAATGCCAAAATCAAAAAGAATATTTACCAAATCGGCATTGGTTTGCAGCAGAATTAATAGCAACTCTTCCTTTTTTACTTGCTCAAAAGCGCCGTCTATTTGGTGCGAACCATTGTAATAAGGCATCAGCGAGCTTACAAAGTTGGGTACCAATGCTGTCTTGCCCAATTCGTAAAAAGCCCCTTTGGCTGCTTTTCCAGTTCTTTTAATCTGATGTTTTTGCTGAAACTGCTTTAAGAACGCTTCGTCAAATACCACCACCACTTTTTCGAAAGCACCATTGTCTTCTTGCTTAGTGTATCTGGCTAAATGATTTTTCCTAACTAAGCAGTATTCACCGCTTTTCATGGCGTATTTTTGATCACCATCATAACCGGAAACATCGCCCTTGGCCAAAAACATAAATAAATGCTCGGGTATAAAATGTTCTGGAGAAATTTCTGGGCCAATGTAGCAAGAAGTAATTTCTATTCCTTTAATTTCCATTATTTAACCCCTTTCCACCATTGGGTAAACACCTGGTTTGCATTATTTAGGTTAACCACTTCGCCAATCATGGGTGTTACCATTGGGATTTCGCCATTATTTATTTTGGCAACATCATTTAAAGGATCATCCCATTGGTGCATGGCGAGGGTAAATTTAGAAGAATGTACTGGGAAAAACCGCTTTGCTTTCAAATCTCTTGCTGCTTGTACCGTTTCTTGGGGCAGGGTGTGGATGGCCTGCCAAGCTACGTTGTACTGCCCATTTTCTAAAATTGCCAAATCAATTGGACCAAATTTATTACCTATTTCCTTAAAGTGAGTATCGTAGCCGCTATCGCCACCTATAAAAATTTTTCCAATCGGTGTTTCTAGTAGGTAAGAAGTCCACAAAGTGTTGTTGCGCTTAAAACCGCGACCAGAGAAATGCCTTCCTGGAACCGTGTTTAACATAAAACCATCGCCTAAATCTACCTTCTCATGCCAATCTTTTTCAATTAAATTTTGTGGAGCATATCCCCAATATTCAAAATGCTCGCCCACACCCAAACCACAAATAACCTTGCCCACTTTATCTTTTAGCGCAATGATGGTTTCATAATCTAAATGGTCGTAATGGTCATGGCTAATAATTAGGTAATCAATGTTGGGCAAATCAGCTACGCTGTAAATATCGGCACCTTTAAAAGATTTAGTTGTGCCCGGAATAGGAGAAGCATTGCCACTAAATACTGGATCTACCAAGAAACGTTTGCCTTCAATTTGCATGAAATATGAGGAATGTCCAAACCAGACCAATACGTTAGAGTCTACAGGTAAATTCAATAAATCTGTTTTTACCGATGGAATACTATCTACGGGTTTACGTCGAGGATGATTTTTAAAGAACATATCGAACATAATGCCCAGCATCGAGTAGCCTTCTGTTAAATCTGGTGTGTAATGAAAATTCTGAAACTTGCCATCCTTATAGTTAGGCGACTGCTGTAAAAGTGCTAATCGGTTGCCACTTGGCGCTTTGCCAAATTTGGGCGAGCGCATGTAGAAATAGGTAGAAATAGCCAATAATAAGGCTAAACTCAAAAAAAATATCATGGTTACTTTAAGTATTTTTAAGGTTCTTTTCATCAATAGATGATTAATTTTATACGGCAAAAATGAGCATAAATATCGAAAGAAACTTTGTTTAAAAGTTCAATTTTACTTTGTTTAAAAGTTCTTCATTATGCTTAAACGTCTTTAGACTATTTGTGCTTTTTAAAAAATAGCCAAGCAAGTATATCCCAAACCCAACGATTGGTATCTATGCTGCCCTCGCCACAATCTATTATTCCGCTTCTAAAAGCGACAAACTTTGCAAATTTTTGTACAGGCCATACTTTGATGTTTTTCTTTATCCAAAGTGCAACTTTGTAGGCTGCCAAGTGTCCCCAAATTTCGGCAATAAAAGAGGCATTACGTATTTTAAGTTCTTTTTGATAGATGTTTTGGTACTTGTTTTTAATTTTCTGAACTAAAGTCTGGCTTTCTCCATAGAGTGAAATTAATTCCTCTTTTTTAACATAAGGAGTAAAATCGATACTCACTACTTTGTTAGCAAACCTAACATCAAGTGGAAGTTTAGAAATGGTATAGGTATATGTAATGGTTTTGCTCATTAGTAAATCAAAAATAGGAAATAGATAATTAGCAAACATTTTTACGTCGATTAGGTTAGGAAAATTATTCTTAAAAGTTTAGCCTAAATCCAAAAAATCTCCAAACATTTAAACCAATGATGGTGAATAGCGATGAGTTCGTTGTCCTTGGCTTTAGCCAAGGGTTTAGGTAAAATAGTAAGAAGGCTTTAGCCGAAAATTACTCATAGAACAATTCATCAAAATCAGATAATAATTCTAGGAATTAGATGTACTGTAATTCGATTCGTCCCACATTTTTTATAATTTAAGGCCACAAATAAACCAAATGTATGGAGAGAAGAAATTTTATTAAGTCCGGAGCACTTGCATCGGCAACCTTTACCATTTTACCTTCGGGTATGCTATTTGCAAAAGATCATCAAAAAGTGCGTTTAGGCTACATTGGGGTTGGGGCAAGAGGCATGAACCATATTAAGGAAGGTTTATTGAGAGATGACGTAGAAATTGTTGCCATTTGTGATACGCAAGAAAGTTCCCTTAAAATTTGTAGAGAAGCTATTGCTAAATCTGGTAAAGCTGCTGCAAAAGAATACACAGGTTCCTTAGATGCTTATAAAGCCATGGTTGATCGGAAAGACCTTGATGCCATCATCATTTCTACGCCTTGGCAGTTTCATCATGAGCAATCTATCTACGCCATGAATGCAGGCAAATATGTAGGTTGCGAAGTTATTGCCGGCTTAACCGTTAGAGAGCACTGGGATATAGTAAGAACCTCAGAAAAAACGGGAATGCCCTACATGACTTTAGAAAACGTATGTTACCGTAGAGATGTTTTGGCCGCGTTAAACATGGTTAGGCAAGGGCTTTTTGGCGAATTGGTGCATTTAGAAGGCGGTTATCAGCACGATTTGCGAGAAGTTTTATTTAACAATGGCAAGCAATATTACGGTGGTGGCGTAGAGTTTGGTGCTAAAGCTTTAAGTGAAGCGCAATGGCGTACGCAGTTCAATATTGATGTAGATGGCGATTTGTACCCTACCCATGGTGTGGGGCCAATTATGCAGTGTATAGACATTAATCGCGGCAATAGATTTACCAATTTAGTATCGTTCAGTTCTAAAGCTAAAGGTTTGGCAGATTATGTCGAAAAGAAATCGCCAGGGCACCCGAATGCAAAAATCAATTATAAAAACGGAGACGTAACTACTACACTATTAAATTGTGCTAACGGCGAAACCGTAATGCTAACGCATGATACACATTTGCCACGACCATATTCGTTGGGTTTTAGAATACAAGGAACAGATGGCTTGTGGATGGATGTAAATAAATCGGTGCACATAGAGGGCGTTTCTAAACCGCACACTTGGGATAAAGCAGAAGATTGGTTTAAAAAATATGATCATCCGCTTTGGAAAAAATATGAGAGTAATGCACTGGGCGCTGGTCATGGCGGCATGGATTGGTTTGTGTTTAACGCCTTCGTTATTGCTGTTAAAGATAAAAAGCAAACGCCAATTGATGTATACGATTCGGTAACCATGAGCGTAATTACGCCGCTTTCTACCAAGTCTTTAAAAGAAGGGAATAAACCTCAAGAATTTCCAGATTTTACACAAGGTAAATGGAGGGATAGAAAGAATACATTCGCACTAGACGATACTGGATATTAAAGAAGAAGAGGTTGTATCAAAACAGGAAGGACATAGTTTTAAAAGAATTAAATTTTGCGTAATCGTCCCGCAAAGTCAGGAATCGTAAAGCAGTTTAAATTAATATAAATTTTGCTTTACAATGCCTAGTAGAGCTGGACATGACAACTTTCAAAATATTGTTTCGCAGCAAATTCATATCATCATTTTTGATACAACCTCTTCAATAACAGATAATCTTCTACCTAAAAAGCTCCTGTTCATCTCTATCTACGGTATTGATTTTTTTAAGGAAATCAGCAAAAGCGGGGCCATCATTGTCCGAGTAAGCGCCATACGAATCTAAAATGTATCCAATGTTTTTGTCGCTGTCCTCTACCATGTATAATACAGAGTTGTCGGCTGGATCCGACATTCCCTCGAACCTATAAGTTTTAACAATGTTCAAATCTTCCGGTGTATAAATTTTATCAAGCGTTTTCGACTGCATTTTACCATGGTCAGTCATTTTTAATTCATTATCTATGCCTTTGGTTCTTAATTTTTCTAATATCTGACTAAGGGTATTCATTTCAACTGGCTGTTCCATAACTTTAGAATTTAGTGTACCATTAAAACAACCCTGTTTAAGAATGGTTTTGTTTTTAAAATACATTTTGCAAAACTAATGTATGCATAAGTTGTTCTGCTTAAGCCTGATCATATTATGCTCATTTATCAATTTAAATCAGTGTTTATTTAATATTAGAAAAATGAAAAATTACATTTTATACTTAGCTTTAGGTTTATCCTCAGTTTTAACTTCTTGTGCAAATAAAGAGCGTGAAGTTGCTAGCTCCGTTTTAAATTCCACGGCAACTAACCAACCAATAGGTAGTGCTAAATTTTTTCAATTGTCAGATGGTAAAATAAAAATGGATTTGGAGATTAATATGCCCGAGCGTGCAGATAGTACTGTTGCAGTACACTTTCATGAACACGGCGACTGTGGCAACATGGGAGAAAATACGCATGGCCATTGGAACCCAACGGCAGAAGCTCATGGAAAATGGGATTCGGATACCTACCACTCTGGAGATATAGGGAACATTCAATTGGATGGAAAAGGCCATGCAGAAATTTCTGTAAGTACTTTTAGATGGAGCGTTGCCGATGGTGATGTGAAAAACATCATTGGAAGGGGTATTATTGTACATGGCGGCACCGATGACTATGTAACACAACCCACCGGCAATTCTGGACCCAGAATAGGTTGTGGCGTTATAAGTGCGGTAAAATAGAAAAGATAGAGAGCGATTAAATTTTTAATCGCTTTTTTTATGAAAAGCGCTTGCAGTTGTCATCATCATTAAAACTAAACTAAAAAAGATGGCAACACTTAACGTTCCTCAAAACGGCAAGGCTGTAAGAGGAAGCTCCCGAAAACCTATTCCTGGAGTTGATTTAACTGCAATGGTAGATCTGGCATTTCTGCTCATTACATTTTTTATGCTCACTACCTCGTTGGGTAAAATGAATGCCATGGAGATTGCAAAACCAGATTTAGTACCAGATATAGAAAAACTGGAGCCTTGGCCGGCCTCTAGAACTTTAACTGTTTTATTAGGTAAGGATGATAAAGTAGTCTACTATCTGGGAGAGGCCTCTGAAAGCCCAATGCGAATAGCTAATCTTTCCGAAATTAGAAAGACTTTACTCGCTAATCAAAAAATAGTAGCCGAAACCCATAAAGCTTCAAAAGATCAAGCAATGTATGTAATTATTAAACCTACAAGTACATCCGTTTACAAAAATTTTGTAGATGTAATTGATGAGATGGCTATCAATAAAATAAATACTTACGCAATAGATGATAAATATTTACTTGATGAAGAAAAGTTCTTTATGAAGGCTAAAGGAATATAAATTTGACAAAAAAGCCACAGATACACAGATGTTTTTCTAATCTGTGTATCTGTGGCTAACATGTGCTATGTGGTTAAAAATGTTATAACCCGAAAGCGGCTTTTACTTGGTCAACATAATCTAATTTTTCCCAAGTAAATAACTCAACCGTTACTGTTTTCTCTTCTCCGCTTGGCGATTTGAAAGATTTAGTAACCGTTTCTGCTTGGCGGCCCATGTGTCCATAAGCTGCGGTTTCGCTATAGATAGGGTTTCTCAATTTTAAACGTTGCTCAATAAAGTAAGGGCGCATGTCGAAAATGCTTTCTACTTTTTTGCTGATTTCTCCATCAGTTAAATCAACTTTAGCGGTGCCATAAGTTACCACGTTGATAGAAGTTGGTTTTGCCACACCAATAGCATACGATACCTGTACCAAAACTTCATCACATAAACCTGCAGCAACCAAATTTTTAGCGATATGACGAGTTGCGTAAGCCGCACTTCTATCTACTTTACTAGGGTCTTTTCCAGAGAATGCACCACCACCGTGAGCACCTTTGCCCCCGTAAGTATCTACAATGATTTTTCTGCCTGTTAAGCCAGTATCGCCATGCGGGCCACCAATAACAAACACACCTGTTGGATTAATGTGATAAGTGATATCATCATTAAATAAGTGTGCGTATTGCGGATATTTAGCTTTAACTCTTGGGATTAAAATCGAAATTAAATCACTTTTGATCTTTACCAACATTTCATCGTTTGCGGCATCTTTATCTGCTTTCGAATCAGATTTAGCTTTCACAAAATCATCATGCTGCGTAGAAATTACAATCGCATCAATTCTTTGCGGTTGGTTATCGTCCGAATATTCCAACGTTACTTGAGATTTAGCATCAGGGCGTAAATAGGTAATTTCGGCATTTTCTCTCCTTAAAACAGCTAGTTCTCTCAACAAAGCGTGAGATAAATCAAGTGCCAAAGGCATGTAATTTTCAGTTTCGTTGGTGGCGTAACCAAACATCATGCCTTGGTCTCCAGCGCCTTGCTCTTCTTTATTGGTTTTGTCTACTCCTTGGTTAATATCTTGAGACTGCTCGTGAATAGCAGATAATACACCACAAGAATTAGCTTCAAACATATATTCGCTTTTGGTGTACCCAATTTTCTTGATTACATCTCTAGCAATTTGTTGCACATCTAAATAGGTTTTAGACTTTACCTCTCCTGCTAAAATAACTTGTCCGGTAGTTACCAATGTTTCACAAGCAACCTTAGATTCTGGGTCAAACGCTAAAAAGTTATCGATTAAAGCATCCGAAATTTGGTCAGCAATTTTATCTGGGTGACCTTCAGATACCGATTCTGATGTAAATAAATACGACATTTTAATTTTTTATTAAAATAAACAAAACAATAAAAGCTAAAATGACAAAGACCCCTTACAGGCTGTAAATAGAAGTGTAGAGATATATTAGCACTTTTTTTTACGTGGTTGCAATCAGTTCCAATACTTAACGCTCTTCGGAATTAGCAAATCAGTCCACTTTAACGCCGCAAAACTACCACAATAAATTTTAATACTCAAAAATTATCGATTATTTTGTGTGCTAATTATTTATGTCGGTAAACAAGTCCAATATCCTTTTTATTATTAACCCAATTTCTGGCGGAAAAAAGAAATCGAGTTTACCTGCATTGATAGATCAATATCTCGATAAGGAAAAATATGCACCCATTTATACTTTTACAGAGTACGTAGGGCATGCCTCAGAATTGGCAGAAGAAGCCGGGACAAAAAACTACGATACGATTGTGGCCGTAGGAGGAGATGGAACCATTAATGAAGTAGCGAGTAAATTGGTTCATAGTGATAAGATTTTAGCTATTATACCTTTTGGCTCTGGCAACGGATTGGCGAGGTTTCTAAATATTCCTCTTAGCTCTAAAAAAGCTATCGAATTAATTAATTTAGGCAAGCATCAAATTATTGATACCGCCGAGCTAAATGGGAGAAAATTTTTCAACATGGCCGGCATGGGGTTCGATGCTCATTTAAGTTCTGTTTTTGCTGGAAATAAAAAAAGAGGTCTTAAAAGCTATGTAGAGTTAGGTTTTAAGGAAATTACTACCTATAAGGCCCAGCCTTACCGTATCGAAATTGATGGTGTAAAATACGATAAAGACGCTTTTGCAATTAGTATTGCCAATTCTTCTCAGTATGGAAACAACGTATATATTTCTCCAGATTCGTCTTTAACAGACGGCTATTTAGATGTCTGCATCATACATCCTATATCTCTAGTAAAGCTGCCGGTTTTGGCTTTTCAGATGATTACCGCAAAAACGCATAAATCTAGCTTGGTAAAAATCATCAGAGGAAAGCATATTAAAATTGAAAGGGCTGCACCAGATGCGGTACATTTAGATGGAGAACCATTACAATTGGGTGAGCACTTAGAAATAGAAATAGTACCGGCATCGTTAAAGATTTTGAGCAATTAATATTAACCCCTTATACCTAGTACCTGATCCCTATTAAGATGAGCAAACAGAAGAAAAATACATTTAATGATTTTAGTGGAGTGATGTTTTCTACTGATCCAGATTTTGTTTACGAAAATCATGAAATAGAAGAACAGGAGACACTGCCTAATGCGCAGCAAGATTTAAGGGTAATGCTAGACCGGAAAAATCGTGGGGGCAAAACGGTAACCTTAATTACTGGTTTTGTTGGCAAAGACGCCGATTTGGAGAAGCTCACCAAAACCTTGAAGACAAAATGCGGTGTGGGCGGTAGTGCTAAAGATGGAGAAGTTATTTTGCAGGGAGATTTTAAGGAAAAAGCATTTTTATTTCTCCAAAAAGAAGGCTATAAAGTAAAGAAATCTGGAGGTTAGTTTTTATTTATAAATAGCTTATATTCAGTTGTTTAATTCTTAGTGTAAATGCCACAATAAGTAAAATTTTTATCTAAAATTGGCATTTTTTCCGTTAATAACTCCTTAGCTTTGGCCCATATTTAAACCAAAAATATGACCAAATATAGTATCCAAAAACCTCAGTTAGATTATCTAGGTTTGGCTTCGCTGCAATTTAAATATCAGCTAAGCATTCCCCAGTTAGTTGAAGAAGCAATTAAGAATGGAGAGGGCACCTTAGCCGATTCTGGTGCTTTAGCTATTGATACCGGGAAATTCAAGGGGCGCTCTCCCAAAGACAGATTTATTGTTGCTGATGATGTAACCAATGAAAGCGTTTGGTGGGGAGACATTAACATCAAAATAAGTCCACAGCATTTTGATGCACTTTACCAAAAAATGTTATCCTTTTTAAGTGATAAAGAGGTATACGTAAGAGATGCTTATGCCTGCGCTAATAAAAACTATAGCACTAGCATTCGGGTAATTACCGAATATGCTTTTCAAAACATATTCGCCAATAATCTTTTTTTAAGATATGGGGAAGAAGAAATACCTGCACAGCCAGAATGGACAATTATAGCCATCCCGTCTTTTTTGGCTAATCCAGCAACGGATGGTACTAGGCAAGAAAACTTTTCAATTCTAAATTTCTCCAAAAAAATTATTTTGATTGGAGGCACGGCCTATACTGGCGAAATTAAGAAAGGAATTTTCTCAGTACTTAACTTCGTTTTGCCGAAAGAAAAAAATACTTTGTCAATGCATTGCTCGGCAAATGTGGGCAAGGCTGGTGATACTGCAGTATTTTTCGGCTTGTCGGGTACAGGAAAAACAACCTTATCTGCTGATCCAAATAGGGCATTGGTTGGCGATGACGAGCATGGTTGGGGTGAAGAGACTATCTTTAATTTCGAGGGTGGCTGCTACGCAAAATGTGTAGATTTAACCGCAGAAAAGGAACCTCAAATTTTTAAAGCTATTAAATTTGGGGCATTATTAGAGAACATCAACTATTTTCCTGGAACTAGAAATGTAGATTTTGCAAATATCGAGAAAACAGAAAATACCCGTGTGGCTTATCCGTTACACTATATAGATAATGCATTAGAGCCTTCAGTAGCGCCTGTTCCAAAAAATATCTTCTTTTTAACCGCAGATGCTTTTGGAGTACTGCCCCCAATCTCAAAGTTAACTCCTGCGCAGGCAATGTTCCATTTTATTTCTGGGTATACAGCAAAGGTTGCTGGCACAGAAACCGGTGTAACCGAGCCGCAATTAACTTTTTCTGCTTGCTTTGGCAAGGCCTTCCTGCCTTTACATCCAACAGCTTACGCCAAATTATTAGGCGAAAAAATGAAAAAGCATCAAGTAAATGTATGGCTAGTAAATACGGGCTGGAGTGGTGGCCCCTATGGTGTGGGCAGCAGAATGAAATTGGCTTATACTAGGGCTATGATTACGGCTGCGCTTAACCAAGACTTAGAAAAGGTAGATTTTATTACTCACCCTGTTTTTGGTCTCGCTATGCCAGTAAGTTGTGCCAACGTTCCGGCAGAGGTTTTAAATCCGCGAAATACTTGGGAGAATGCCAATCACTACGATATCAAGGCAAATGAACTAGCACAGGCATTTTTAGATAATTTTAAAGAATTTGAAGCTTTTGCCGATGAAGAACTCAAAAAAGGAATGCCAAACCTGATAGAAATTGAAGTGTAACATTTTTTTTCTTTCAAAAATTTGCATTTAATTAAATTTTTAGTTTTAATTGCGTTAAGATTGCCTCACGGGCAATCTTTTTTAGTTAAGAACACTTCGGTGGCTTGCGTAACGAATTAATTGTGTAACGAATATTTAATTTGTAATTTAAATCAAAATTATAAATTTGCTTCCGCAACAATTCGGCCTGGCCTGCGTTGTGTATTAACTTATATTTATTTTGAAATTTAAAAAACAAGTACTAAACTAAAAAATCAAAAAAAAATGGCAAACGCACCAAAACCTACACCAGCTAAAAACGAGGGTAGCTCGTCGGCATCTAACTTATTTGCAACGTTAGTTATTCCCATCTGTATCGTTATCGGTATCTGTATCTTCAAATTCGTTTTAGGTGATGCAAACAACTTTATTGACAACAACGTTGAAAATCTTCCTAAACAAGGTAACTATGCAGGTATGGCTTATAAAGGTGGTCCAATCGTGGCAATCTTAATCGGTCTATTATTAATGACAATCGTTTTCTCTGTAGAGCGTATGATCGTTATTGGTAAAGCAACAGGTAAAGGAAGTTTACAAGCTTTCGTTACTAAAATTCAAGGTTTCTTGAAAACTAACAACATTTCATCTGCTATCGCTGAGTGCGACAAACAACAAGGTTCAGTAGCTAACGTAATCAAGTCTGGCTTGAAAAAATATAGCGAAGTAGAATCTGACTCAAGATTAGATGTAGAGCAATCAGTATTAGCTATTCAAAAAGATATTGAAGAAGCAACTACTTTAGAAATGCCAATGTTAGAGCAAAACCTAACTGTAATCGCTACATTGGTATCTATCGGTACTTTAACAGGTTTATTAGGTACAGTAACAGGTATGATCAAGGCCTTCGCAGGTTTAGCTAACTCTGGAGCGCCAGATCAAGCGGCATTAGCGGTAGGTATCTCTGAGGCGTTAATGTGTACTGCAACTGGTATCGGTACTTCTACTTTAGCAATTATCATGTACAACATCCTTACTTCAAAAATCGATAAATTAACTTATGCTATCGATGAGGCTGGATTTAGCATTGTTCAAACTTACGCTAGTACCCATAAATAACAATTATTTAAAAAATCTTTTACCGGCTTTATGGAAAACCGGAACAATTAACATCATTAATAAAAAGATTTAAATAATTATTTAATTATGGCTAAAGCAAAGGTAAAAAGAACCAGTACCTCGATTGATATGACCGCCATGTGCGATGTGTCTTTCTTGCTACTTACGTTCTTTATTTTAACGGCTACTGCCCGACAACCGGATCCGTTAGAGATTGCCACGCCTTCATCTACTGTGCAGTATAAATTGCCAGATAAAGGAGTAGTAATTGTTAGCGTTGGAAAAGGAAAGGTGTTTTTAGACATCGTTGGTCAGGATGTAAAGCGAGCAACTTTACAGAAAATGGGTGCTTCTTACGGACTTAACTTTACAGAAGAAGAGCTTAAGCGTTTTTCTGTACTGCCAGCGTTTGGTGTTCCAATTGGAAATTTGAAGCAGTTTTTGGCAATGGATGGTCCTGAACGTGAAAAATCTGGTTTGCAAACCGGAATACCGTTAGACTCTACTAAAAACAACGAGCTTTTCAATTGGTTGAAAGAGTCGCGTATGGCTAATGGCGAAATTTATGGTATCGACTTAAATGCGGCCATAAAAGGAGATGGTAGAACTGAATATCCTGTAATCCGCAAGGTGGTAGAAGTTTTCCAAAACCAAAAAATTAACAAATTTAGTTTAATTACATCGTCGGAAGGCGGCGGAGAATAATCATATAAGCTATGGCAGAATTAGACACCTCCTCCGGCGGAGGTAAAAAAGGCGGCAAAGTAAGAACCAAGAAGCAGGCTACTAAGGTAGATTTAACTGCGATGGTTGACTTGGCTTTCTTGCTAATCACGTTCTTCATGCTAACAACATCATTATCTAAGCCAGCAGCTATGGAAATAGCAAAGCCAGATAAAGATGCCAAAGATGAAAACAGGTTAGAATTAAGGGAGTCGCAAACAATGACCATTCTATTAGGCAAAAATGATAAAATTGCTTGGTACATGGGACAGCCCTCGGCAACAAACGCACCAACCATCGAAGGGTTTGGTGATATCGAAGCTTCATTGTTGAAAAACAAAAAAGATGTAAAGGATAAAACCGGTCGCGATATTGTAATTATAGTTAAGCCTACAGATGGCTCTACCTATAAAAACTTTGTAGATATCATGGATGAAATTGCTATTACAAAAACCAACATCAGTGCTCCTGCTGTTGATGACGATCCTAGTCATATTTTGGATGGTGAGAGAGATTTTATGAAATCTAACGGGATTTGGTAGTGATTATTAACAATTAAAAAATTGAACAATGTCTAAAATAGATTTATATAATAGAGGTTGGATAGACGTAGTGTTCGAAGACAAGAATAAAACTTACGGAGCTTACAAGCTTCGCCAACAAAATTCTTGGAATACAACTAAGTCATTGCTCCTTGCAGGTTCGGTTTTCGTTTTTCTGTTCTTTACACCGAAAATTTATTCGTTGATCAAAGGAATGGGCCCGGTAGAACCTGAAGAGACAATAAGAGAGGTAATTATGCAACCACCTCCACCAATTAACCCAGAGGTTAAAACACCTCCTCCGGTAGAGCCACCTCCACCAAAGCAAGATCAAATCAAGTTCCCTCCTCCGATTGTAAAACCGGATAACGAGGTGCGTGACGAGAAACCGCCAACCGTTGAGGATTTGAAGAAAGCAGATCCAGGACAAAAAACCATGGAAGGTGACCCAACTGCAGATGTAGTGCAAATTACTGCTGCAGGCGAAGGCCCTAAACAAGCTGTAGTGGTAGAAGATAACACGGTGTACAGCTTTGTAAGTATGGAAAACCCACCAACCTTTCCAGGTGGTATGGATAAGTTTTACAAGTACATCGGTGATAACTTAAAATACCCACCAATGGCTGCCGAAAACAACATTCAAGGTAAAGTGTTTATCTCGTTTACTGTAGAAAAAGATGGATCTGTTACCGACGTAAAAGTTGATAGAAAACTTGGATACGGAACCGACGAAGAAGCAGTAAGGGTAGTAAAAGGAAGTAGAAGATGGAACCCTGGAATGCAAAATGGTAAGCCTGTAAGGGTAAAATATAACATGCCAATTGCATTTACTTTGCAACAATAATTTAGTGTAAAAATGCTAAATTCAGATAATTCAACGCAGAAATCGCCTCAACAGCGATTTCTGCTTATTTTAGGGGTGGCGATGATTGTACTTTTTTGTACAATTGCAGTAATAGTTGTATTTTTCGGTGATGTAATTCATTTGGATCCTCAAAAATTTCCTCAAGAATATCGTGTAGCTTTTGGTATTGTTTTAGTAATTTATGCTGCAATTAGATTTTTTAGGATATTAAGAGATAATAAAGTAAAATGAGAATAGTATCTAGTTTAGTGCTCACCATATTTGCCTTGTCTTTATTTTCTTGTAATAGAAAAACAAATGATGGCGAGGTAGGCGAAAAGAGGACCTCAGGAAGTACAACGATATTGGTCGACGAAAGTTATGCTCGTATCCTAGACAGGCAAATCGCGGTTTTTAAATCTGATTATCCGCAGGCTACCGTAAATACTATAGTAGGTAACGAAAATGAGATATTACCGAAGTTTAGGGGTGGAGATGTGAAAATGTTGGTAATGTCTAGGATGCTGAAACCTGAAGAAGAGCAATTTTACAAAAAGAGACAAAGCCCTATCTATGTAGACAGGTTTGCTGTAGATGGTTTGGCATTGATTACAAACAAGGCAGATGCAGACAGTACAATAACTGTAGCAGATGCTTATGAGATCATGAAGGGAACTTCTACAACTGGCAAAAAGTTGGTTTTTGACAATGCTTATTCAAGCACTATAAGATATTTTATAGACTCTGCGGGTATTAAAGAATTACCAAAGTCGGGCGTTTATACTTTAAAAACAAGCAACGACGTGATCAAGTATGTAGCCGAAAATAAAGGTTATATAGGGGTGATTGGAGTAAATTGGTTGTTAAAAAATGTTAAAAATCCTTCACCATTTTTAGCAGATGTTAAAACCCTAGCCGTAAAAAATCTTGCAGGTAAAGAGAACTCGGATACTTATTACAAGCCTACACAAGAGAATTTGATTAATGGAAAATATCCATTTCTTAGAAATGTTTATGTGATTAACGCCGAGGGTACGAGTGGTTTAGGCACGGGATTTGCAACTTGGTTATCAAGTCCTCGCGGCCAATTGATCGTACTTAAATCGGGTCTTGGACCTCATCAATTAGCGCAAAGAGAATTTAACTTAAAAACTAACAAAAAATAAGAATTATTAAATTACGGAAATATAAATGACTGCAAGTTTAAGCAGTAGAATTATTTCGACTTAACAAATGGAGACAATGAAAATGATTAAGAAGAACATAGCCTTGGCCACAGGCTTATTATTGATGGGTAGCACTGCCTCATTTGCTCAAAGTTTAGCCGATGCCAAGAAAGCTATTGACGCTGAACAGTATCAAAAAGCCACATCTATGCTTAAAACTTTAGTGGCAAACCAACCTAAAGAGGGAGATAACTATTTCAATTTAGGAAAGGTTTATTTATTAACCGATGATATCGACTCGGCAAGAGCGGCCTTTACCAACGGAGTAAGCGTTGATCCAAAAAATGCATTAAACTATGTAGGTTTAGGACAGGCAGATTTGGCTCAGAAAAATGCTACAAATGCAAAAACCAATTTCGATAAAGCTATTGATTTAAGGAAAAAGGAATATAGTACATACTTAGCTATTGGTAGAGCATACATAGATCAAGAAAATCCAGATTATGCATTGGCTTTGCCTAATTTGCAACAAGCTGATGATTTAGATTCGAAAGATAAAGATCCAGAAACTTTCTTGGCCTTAGCCGATTTTTATGCTAAGCAAAGAAAAAATACCGAAGCTTATCCAATGTATCTTAGAGCACTAGATATCACACCAGATTTATCAAGAGCACACGTACAGATCGGTAAGATGTATAAAGATGCATTTGCATTTCCTGAAGCTGAAGCTGAAGTGAAAAAGGTAATTGAAACAGATCCTAATTATGGCCCAGCTTACAGGGAGTTGGCAGAGATCCAGATGCGCTGGTCTGATGCAGATCCAAAAAATGGTCCAGCAAAGAAAGCAGAAGCATTGGAGAATATGAGAAAATATTTGGATTTGACTGATAAATCTTTTGATTCTCGTTTACGTTATGCGCAATTTTTAGTGTATGCTGGTGATTTCGCTACACTAGGTAAAGAAGTAGCTACTTTAAATGCACCTGATCCTAACAATCCTAAAAACTTTGTAGTAACTAGGATGAGAGGTTATTCCGCAGTAGAGAACAAAAATTATGAGCAAGGTGTTAAATATATGAATGAGCTATTTGCGAGAACGCAAGACACTGCTCGTATCATCGGTTCAGATTATCTTTATTTAGGTAAGGCTCAACAAAATCTAGGGCAAGATAGTTTAGCTTTCATTAACATTGCAAAGGCTGTAGAACTAGATTCTACAAAAGTAGATGAGTTGGCTGCAATCGGTAATAAGTACTATTCTGCAAAAAACTTTGCTAAAGCTGCCGAAGTGTACGCCCTAGCTACCGAAGCCAATGCTAAAGACCCTAATAGAGCAATGAATTACTACTATCTAGGAGCTTCGCATTATTTTGCCTACGCTTTCGATTTGAGAGATGGCAAAAATCCAACGAAAGAGGCTTTAGTTAAAGCAGATACTGCGTTTTCTAAGTTAACGAGATTAGCTCCAGAGTATGAAACAGCATATTTGTTTAGAGCTCGTATCAACAAGAATTTAGACGATGCAGAAAATTCGCAAAAATTAGCGGTGCCACATTACGAGAAATTTATCGAATTGGTTACGGTTACCAAACCAGAAAAAGCAGAAGCAAATAAGAATGCGCTTATCGAAGCTTATAATTATTTAGGTGCGGTATATGCGAACACAGACAAAGAAAAAGCGAAAGAATACTTCAATAAAACACTCGCACTAGATCCGTCAAATGCTTTAGCTACCGATAACTTGAAATTTTTAGCAGGTGGAGGTACCGCGAAGAAAACTTCGGGCAAATAATCAAATGAATAATTAATAAAAAGGCAGGGTTTGTAATCCTGCCTTTTTATTTTAATTTTGTCGTCAACTATTATAATTGTTATGCAAGCACAAAGTACAGCTCAAGATTTTATTCCTATTATATTTCAGGTAATTGTTGCTTTAGGTTTTGTGGTAGTAACGCTTTTTGCTACCCATCTTTTAGGGCCAAAGCGTAAAACAGAAGATAAACTAGGGACTTTTGAATCTGGGGTTAAAGTAATAGGTAATGCTCGTCAGCCATTTTCTATCAAATACTTTTTAGTAGCGATTCTATTTGTGCTTTTTGACGTAGAGGTCATCTTCATGTATCCTTGGGCCGTTAATTTTAGAGAACTCGGTTGGAGCGGTATTATTGAGATGTTTATCTTCATGGGTACCCTACTGCTAGGCTTCATTTATGTACTAAAAAAGAAGGCATTAGACTGGCATTAGAAAGCCTAGGTTATTTATTTAGATTGTTTCTAAATGATGATAGGTTGACCTAAATAAGGCTAAATATCGTAGATTTGCTGCTTGTCCGAGTTATATTTGGGCAAGCATTTTTGTTTATAAGCATGAGTGAAATCAAAATAGTTGAGGCGCCACCAGGCATAGAGGGAAATGGCTTTTTCGCTACTTCTTTAGATAAAGCAATTGGCTTGGCTCGTTCACATTCGTTGTGGCCTTTACCTTTCGCAACTTCGTGTTGCGGTATCGAGTTTATGGCTACCATGGGATCTCATTATGATTTTGGACGTTTTGGTTCAGAAAGATTGAGCTTCTCTCCTCGTCAGGCAGATGTTTTGATGGTAATGGGAACGATCGCAAAAAAAATGGGTCCAGTATTGAAACAGGTTTATCTGCAAATGGCCGAACCTCGTTGGGTGATGGCTGTTGGCGCTTGTGCATCTAGTGGAGGTATTTTTGATACTTATTCGGTACTGCAAGGTATTGATGAGATTATTCCTGTAGATGTTTATGTGCCGGGTTGTCCGCCAAGACCAGAAGCTATTTTAGATGGCTTTCAGCGTATACAAGATTTAGTAAAAAATGAATCGGGCAGAAGAAGGCATTCTCCCGAGTATAAAGAACTGTTAGCGAGTTACGGAGTACAATAATGGCTAAAGCAACAAATACAGAGTTGGTTGATCTGCTGGGCGAAAAATTTGGCGAGCAGCTTTTTGATGTTTCAGAGCCTTATGGCTTGTTAACTTTTTCTACCAATAAAGATAAAGTGATTGAGGTGCTTTCTTTCTTGAAAGAGAATGGCAAAATAAACTTCAATTTCTTAACAGATATCACGGCAGTACATTATCCAGAAAAAGAAAAAATTGCTGTGGTTTATCATTTACATAGTATGGTAAGCGGCATCAGAGTAAGGTTAAAAGTTTTCCTGAATGAGCATGCTCCTACAATTGCTTCGGCTACTGTTTTGTGGAATGGTGCCAACTGGATGGAGAGAGAAACTTATGATTTTTTTGGAGTTAAGTTCGAGGGGCATCCAGATTTAAGAAGGATATTGAACATGGATGAGCTGGGTGTTCATCCAATGTTAAAACAGTACCCGTTGGAAGATCCAAATAGGGTAGATAAAAAAGATGAATATTTTGGTAGATAATTATGAATAACAATCAACCAGTATATACAGATAACGATCCACAGGATGAATTGGTAACCCTAAACTTAGGGCCTACACACCCTGCAACACACGGTGTGTTCCAAAATATTTTGCAAATGGATGGTGAGCGAATTGTAAGTGGTGTATCTACCATTGGATATATCCACAGGGCTTTCGAAAAAATTGCCGAGCATCGCCCCTTCTATCAAATTACACCATTAACAGATCGTTTAAACTACTGTTCGTCACCTATCAATAATATGGGTTGGCACATGACGGTAGAGAAACTTTTAAATATTCAAATCCCGAAAAGGGTAGATTATTTAAGGGTGATCATCATGGAGCTCTCTCGTATAGCCGATCATATCATTTGCAATACCATTATTGCTCAAGATACGGGAGCGACTACAACTTTCCTTTACCTTTTCCAGTATAGAGAGCATATCTACGAGATTTTTGAGGAAATCTGTGGTGCTCGTTTAACCACAAACATTGGCCGTATTGGCGGTTTAGAAAGAGATTTTAACGAGGTGGCTTTCGCTAAAATTAATAAGTTCTTAAAGGAGTTTCCGGTAGCGTTAAAGGAATTTGAAAGTTTACTTAATCGTAATCGTATTTTTATTGACCGTACCAAAGGTGTTGCCGAAGTAACTGCAGAAAACGCATTGAGTTACAGCTGGACCGGCCCGTTATTACGTGCTACTGGTATTGATTATGATGTGCGTGTAAGCGAACCATATTCATCTTATCAGGATTTTGATTTTGAAATCCCGGTAGGCACAAGTGGTGATGTTTTCGATAGGTATTTAGTGCGTAACGAAGAAATGTGGCAAAGTGTACGTATTATCGAGCAAGCCATAGAAAAACTAAAATCAGAGCCAAAAGGCATATTCCACGCCGATGTTCCTGACTTTTATTTGCCGGGAAAAGAAGAGGTGTATAATAACATGGAGGCATTGATCTATCACTTTAAGATAGTGATGGGCGAAATTGATGCGCCGAAAGCAGAAGTTTACCATGCTGTAGAAGGTGGTAATGGTGAGCTTGGTTTCTATTTAATTAACGATGGTGGCAGAAGCCCTTATCGTTTGCACTTTAGAAGACCTAGTTTTATTAACTATCAAATGTATGCGAAAATGAGTGAAGGCATGTTATTATCGGATGCTATCATTAACATGAGTAGTTTGAACATTATTGCAGGAGAATTAGATGCTTAAAGTAGAAGAAACACAACCTGTAGAATTTTCATCAGCTTTGCTAGCTAAGTTTGATGAGATTGTTAAACGCTATCCAGAAGGAAAGCAAAAATCAGCTTTGCTACCCTTACTACATTTAGTACAGGCAGAATTTGGTTGGACGAGTGTGCCGGCAATGGATAAGGTTGCTGAATATTTAAACATCCAGTCTATTGAAGTATATGAGGTAGCAAGTTTTTACACCATGTACTTTTTGCAACCTAAGGGGAAATATGTTTTGGAGGTTTGCCGTACTGGACCTTGTTGTTTAGTGGGTGCCGAAAAAATCATGGATCATATCGAGAAGAAACTTGGCGTTAAAGAAGGTGAAGTGACACAAGACGGTTTGTTTAGCTGGAGAGGTGTAGAATGTTTAGCGGCTTGTGGTTTCGGCCCGGTTCTACAAATTGGCCCAGAATATACTTTCTACGAAAATTTAACCGAGCAATCGGTAGATCAATTAATTGACGATTTAAAAAATAAAGATTTGCGACAATAGATCTGAGTATTGAGGTTGGACGCTTAGTCTTATATCTCACATCTCATATCTCATATCTAACACAATGGGACGTAAACTATTATTAGAACATATCAATGTGCCTGGCATCAATACGCTAGCGGTTTATCGTGAAAAAGGCGGTTATCGTGCGGTTGAGAAAGCATTGAAAACCTTAACTCCAGAAGAGATTGTAGAAGAGGTAAAGAAATCTGGATTGAGAGGTCGTGGCGGTGCAGGTTTCCCTACTGGCATGAAATGGAGCTTTTTGGCTAAGCCAGAAGGTGTACCTCGTTATTTAGTTTGTAACGCAGACGAGTCTGAACCTGGTACTTTTAAGGATAGGTATTTAATGACGCACATTCCTCATGCTTTAATTGAAGGAATGATTGTTTCTAGTTTTGCTTTGGGTGCGAATACTTCTTACATCTATGTAAGGGGAGAAATGATGCCTCAAATCAGGATATTAGAAAGAGCAATTGAAGAAGCTAAAGCAGCCGGGTTTTTGGGTAAGAATATTTTGGGAACAGGATACGACCTTGAGCTTTACGTTCAGCCAGGCGGCGGTGCCTATATTTGCGGCGAAGAAACTGCATTATTAGAGTCGCTAGAAGGAAAAAGAGGAAATCCTCGTATTAAACCTCCTTTTCCCGCAATAGCGGGATTGTATGGTTGTCCAACGGTAGTTAACAACGTAGAATCTATTGCAGCTGTAGTGCCAATTGTAAATGATGGTGGCGATGAATATGCTAAGATTGGGATTGGAAGAAGTACGGGAACAAAATTGATATCAGCTTCTGGTAATTTGGTAAAACCAGGAGTTTATGAAATAGAATTAGGCTTACCAGTAGAAGAGTTCATTTATTCTGATGAGTACTGTGGTGGTATTGCTAATGGCAAAAGACTAAAAGCAACCGTAGCTGGGGGTTCATCAGTGCCAGTTTTGCCAGCTAACTTAACCTTAAAATATGCCAACGGCGAGCCTCGCTTAATGAGTTACGAATCGCTATCCGAAGGTGGTTTTGCTACCGGTACCATGTTAGGTTCGGGTGGGTTCATCGCTTTTGATGAAGATCAATGTATTGTACGTAACACTTGGAATTTTTCTCGTTTCTATCATCACGAAAGTTGCGGACAATGTTCGCCTTGCCGTGAGGGTACAGGATGGATGGAGAAGATACTTCATAAAATTGAGCATGGACATGGAACTATGGAAGACATTGATCTTTTATGGGACGTACAACGTAAAATTGAAGGTAATACGATTTGCCCATTAGGTGATGCAGCAGCTTGGCCGGTAGCAAGTGCCATCAGACATTTTAGAGATGAGTTTGAATGGCATGTGAAGGAGCCAATGAAAAGCCAAAGCACTAATTATGGTTTAGCGAATTATGCTAATCCGATAGAAAAAAAGCCGGAGGAAGTTAAAGAAGCTTAGGCTCCAAAACGTCATTGCAAGGAACGAAGCAATCCTAAAGCGATAACGATTAAACAATAACGATTGCTTCGTGCCTCGCAATGACGGCATAGAGTTTAATAAAAGAATAGGTTAAAAGCCACTGATTGTTTTTAATTTTTAATTTTCATTTTTGACTTAAAAAATGAGTGATTTAGTTAAAGTAACCATAGACGGAATAACGGTAGAGGTAGAAAATGGCACCACCATTTTAAATGCTGCCCGCCAAATTGGAGGAGATATTGTGCCTCCTGCAATGTGCTATTATTCTAAATTGAAGGGTAGTGGAGGCAAATGTCGTACCTGCATTGTGAAGGTGAGCAAAGGTTCCGAAAAAGATCCTAGGCCGATGCCGAAGTTGGTCGCTTCTTGCCGTACCACAGTAATGGATGGTATGGAAGTGTTAAATATCACTTCGCCAGAGGTATTGGAAGCTCGTGCTGGTGTGGTAGAGATCTTGTTGATCAACCATCCGCTAGATTGCCCTGTTTGCGACCAAGCTGGTGAGTGCGACTTACAAAACTTGGGTTACGAGCACGGTTTACAGAAAACACGATACGAGTTCGAGCGTAGAACGTTTGACAGAATAGATATTGGCGATAAAATTCAGTTGCACATGAACCGTTGCATTTTGTGCTACCGTTGTGTATTTACTGCAGATCAAATCACAAATAAACGCGTACATGGTATCTTAAATCGTGGAGATCACTCAGAAATCTCAACTTATATTCAAACAGCGGTTGATAATGATTTTTCTGGAAATGTAATTGATGTTTGCCCAGTTGGCGCTTTAACCGATAGAACTTTCCGTTTTAAAAATCGTGTTTGGTTTACAAAACCAGTTGATGCACATAGAAACTGCACGCATGAGAAATGCAATGGCAAAGTAACCTTGTGGTACAAAGGGGAAGATGTTTTACGTGTTACAGCGAGAAAAGATCAGTTCGGTGAGGTAGAAGAGTTTATCTGCAACGAATGCCGTTTTGATAGAAAGAAAACTGCTGATTGGATCTTGGAGCACCCAACACACATTTCGGAAACTTCAGTGATTTCATCAAACCATTACGAGACATTTAAGCCACTTCCGGTAATTAAAGAAAACTTAGCATTACAGGAAGCAAATCAACGCGAACTAGAAAAAACCTTTAAAATCTAATGGAAATCGATTTCGTAATAGAGAAATTTATACTGGTTACAGCCATATTCGCAATTAGTTTATTGATTGCGATGTATTCTACCTACGCTGAGCGTAAAGTTGCCGCTTTTTTGCAAGATAGGTTAGGTCCAGACAGAGCAGGTCCCTTTGGTATTTTACAACCCTTGGCCGATGGGGTAAAGATGTTCATGAAAGAGGAAATTATTCCTGCTAATGCCAACAAATGGTTGTTCATGATTGGCCCTGGGTTAGCAATGCTTTGTGCTTGTATTGGTACAGCAGTTATTCCTTGGGGACAGGATATGATGGTTGGAGATAGGCTGGTAAAATTGCAAGTGACTGACATCAATGTTGGTTTACTTTATATTTTCGGAGTAATCTCTTTAGGTGTTTATGGCGTAATGATTGGCGGTTGGGCATCTAATAATAAATATTCATTGTTAAGTTCTATTCGTGCTGCTTCGCAAAATATCAGCTACGAAATTGCAATGGGACTTTCTATCATCGCCTTGCTTTTGGTAACCAATTCACTTAGCTTAAGAGAAATTGTAGCACAGCAACATGGCTGGCATTGGAATGTTCTTTATCAACCCTTAGGCTTTATCATTTTTATGGTATGTGCCTTTGCCGAAACTAACCGTGCACCATTCGATTTACCAGAGTGTGAGGCCGAACTAAACGGTGGATATACCATTGAATATTCATCAATGAAATTAGGTTTCTACCTATTTGCAGAATACATCAACATGTTTGTTTCTTCTACAGTAATGGCAGCATTGTACTTTGGAGGTTACAATTATCCGGGAATGGATTACATGGCTACACTATTGGGGCCAACTTGGGCGCCTTTATTTGGCACAGCAATCTTCTTCCTAAAAATATTTGCGTTTATCTTCTTCTTTATGTGGGTACGTTGGACAATCCCTCGTTTCCGTTACGATCAGTTGATGAACTTGGGATGGAAAGGTTTAATTCCTTTAGCTATCGCAAATATCATTATCACAGGTATTGTTATTGCTATTGTAAATAAATTTTAAGAGACATGGAATCATTAAGCAATAAGAAAAAAGTATTGGTTTCGAAGCCACTTAATTTTGCCGAGCGTATCTATCTTCCGGCTATTGCAAGTGGTATGGCTACTACTATTGGCCACTTCTTTAAGAAACCGGCTACAGTAAAATATCCAGAGCAAGCACGTGAATTCTCCATCAACTGGAGAGGAATGCACTCTTTGAAAAGAGATGAGCAAGGTAGAGAGCGTTGTACCGCTTGTGGATTGTGCGCTTTGTCTTGTCCGGCAGAGGCGATTACCATGATTGCCGCAGAGCGCAAGAACGAAGAGAAGCACTTGTATCGCGAAGAGAAGTATGCATCAGTGTATGAAATTAATATGCTGCGCTGCATTTTCTGCGGTTTATGTGAAGAAGCTTGCCCGAAAGAGGCCATCTACTTAGATGGACCAATTGTACCAGCAGATTATTTACGTAAAGATTTTATTTACGGTAAAGATAAATTGGTAGAAGCTCCTTTGGACGTAAAATAAATTAAAAAAGGTCGTCATTGCGAGGAACGAAGCAATCCTAATGCAATGGTTAAAACGATAGAGATTGCTTCGTGCCTCGCAATGACGGCAAAATTGAAACAACTAAATAAAAATTAATGGGTACATCAGTATTCTATTTTGTAGCAACATTAAGCGTATTTTTTGCGCTAATGGTGGTTTTTGCGAAAAATCCAATCCATAGTGTGTTGTACTTAATTCTAACGTTCTTTACGTTTACAGTTCATTACGTGTTATTAAATGCACAGTTCTTAGCGGTAGTTAACTTCATTGTGTATATGGGGGCCATCATGGTACTTTTCCTTTTCGTATTGATGTTGTTGAACCTCAATAAAGAAAACGAACCCAATAAATCAGCTTTGCTCAGAATAGTAGGTGTAATTGCTGGCGGATGTTTAGTGGTAACCTTAATTGGTTCATTAAAATCAGTAGCTATCACTAGTCCTTTGGTGTTGAAAAATCCAAGTTTAGGATTGGTAGAAAACTTAGGTAAAGAGCTGTTTGGTAAGTTTATGTTGCCATTCGAATTGTCTTCATTACTATTATTAAGCGCAATGGTTGGTGCGGTACTTTTAACCAAAAAGGAGGAAAAAACTAATGGGTAGTATCTTCGAAAATATGCAAGGAGTGCCGTTGAACCACTACATTTGGTTCTGTGCCATCATTTTCACTATTGGTGTTATTGGCGTGTTGGTTCGTAGAAATGCGATCATCATTTTCATGTCTGTAGAGCTCATGTTAAACGCAGTAAACTTGCTTTTAGCCGCATTCTCAGTACATCACAATGATGCGTCTGGACAAGTTTTCGTGTTCTTCATTATGGCTTTGGCTGCTGCAGAAGTTGCAGTTGGTTTAAGTATCATTGTGATGGTTTATCGTAACACACAATCAATAGATATTAATGTATTAAATCGCCTTAAGTGGTAATTCTAATAAAATAAAATGATTACAAGTTTACTTTGGTTAATCCCTATTCTTCCGCTTTTAGGCTTCGTGATTAACGGTTTAGGCCGCAATACATTGAGCAAAGGTGCTGTGGGTGTTATCGGCAGCGGAGTGGTTTTAGCTTCATTTATTCTAAGCGTTTGTTTTTTCTTCGAGCTTAGTTCAAGTGTAGAAAAGCAATTTACCGTTAACTTCTTCGATTGGATTAGTGTTGGAGATTTGAAAATTCCTTTGTCTTTCCTATACGATCCTTTGAGTGCAATTATGCTCTTGATCATTACAGGAATAGGTTTCTTAATCCACATCTACTCTACAGCTTACATGCATGAAGATGCTGGCTTTGGCAAATTCTTCGCCTACTTAAACCTATTCATCTTTTTCATGTTGATTTTGGTTTTAGGTTCAAACTACATTGTGATGTTTATTGGCTGGGAAGGCGTAGGCTTATGTTCATATCTATTAATAGGGTTTTGGTTTACCAACAGTAATTATGCAAGTGCGGCTAAAAAAGCATTTGTAATGAACCGTATTGGCGATTTGGGTTTCCTTTTAGGGGTGTTCTTAATGTTCCAAGTTTTTGGAAGCTTAGAGTTTGCAAAAGTATTCCCTCAATCAGCTAACATGTTGCAAGGAAATGATACGATCACCATTATCGCTATATTATTATTTATTGGTGCTTGTGGTAAATCTGCACAGTTGCCTTTGTTTACTTGGTTGCCAGATGCCATGGCTGGACCAACACCGGTTTCTGCCTTAATACACGCAGCAACCATGGTAACGGCAGGTATTTACATGATTGCTCGCTCAAGCGTAGTGTTCGACTTGGCGCCAATTGCACAAAATATCATTGCTATTGTAGGCGCTGCGACTGCTCTAGTTGCCGCTCTAATTGCCTTGACCCAAACAGACATTAAAAAAGTATTAGCTTATTCAACGGTATCTCAATTAGGATATATGTTTTTAGGCTTGGGCGTTGGTGCTTATACAGGCTCATTCTTCCACGTGTTAACACATGCTTTTTTCAAAGCTTTGTTATTCTTGGGAGCTGGTGCCGTAATACACTCTTTACACCATGAGCAAGATATGCGCCACATGGGTGGATTAAAAGCTAAACTGAAAACTACTTTCGCTACCATGATGGTGGGTACCATTGCTATTGCAGGTTTACCTCCATTCTCGGGTTTCTTCTCTAAGGATGAGATCTTAGCACACGCTTATCAATTTAGTCCAGTACTTTGGGGTGTAGGTGTATTGACAGCATTTTTAACTGCTTTCTATATGTTCCGTATGATGTTCTTAACTTTTTACGGAAAGTTCAGAGGCTCGCATCACACAGAAGAGCATATTCACGAGTCGCCAAAATCAATGACTATTCCATTGGTAGTATTGGCAATTTTGGCTGCTTTTGGTGGTCTGCTAAACATTCCTCACGTATTTGGTGGCAACGAGTGGTTGGCGCATTGGTTAACAGGAGCTAAGGTTACTCAGAATCATTTAGAGCTAGATCACACTACAGAGTTTACTTTGATGGCCGTTTCTGTACTGGCTGCTATTGTAGCGATACTTTTAGCTTATAGCAAATACGTTAAGAAAGCGGATATTCCAGTAGCTGATGAAGCTCCGAGAACTGCTTTAGAAAAATTATCGTACAAGAAATTCTATTTAGATGAAATTTACGATACCGTCATTAGAAAACCTTTAGATGCATTTTCTAACTTCTTCTATAAAATTATCGATAACAAAGTAATTGATGGTTTGGTAAACGGCCTAGGCTGGACTACCAATGAGGGTAGCAAGAGCTTACGATTATTGCAGTCGGGTAATGTGGGTTACTACATCATCATGATGGTTGTTGGTATTGTGGCATTGTTGGCTTACACTTATTGGTTTATCGCTTAAATTAGTTCAAATCTTATAAATGGAACTTTTAATACTCATATTTCTACCCTTAGTTGGCGCCATTGCCACCGCTTTATTTGCCAAGCAAAACACCGCTAAGGTAGCTGCATTACTCTTCTCAATTTTATCATTGGGAGTAACAGTTGGATTGCTATGCAGCTTTACACCAGATGCAAGCACACAGTTTGTAGTTAATTTCCCTTGGATACAACAACTAGGCATTAACTTCCATGTTGGTATTGATGGAATTAGCATGATTACGGTTTTGTTGACGAACGTGTTAACACCGTTGATTATCTTAGCTAGTTTTAAACACGAATATAAAAATGCAAATGCTTTCTACGCTTTGGTGTTGTTCATGCAAACGGGTTTATTGTTGGTATTTACAGCTTTAGATGCTTTCTTGTTCTACATTGGATGGGAAGCTGCTTTAATTCCAATTTACTTCATCTGCGCTACTTGGGGAGGTAAAGACCGTATCAAGGTAAACATGAAATTCTTTGTGTACACCATTGCAGGCTCTTTATTCATGCTTTTGGGTATCATTTATTTGTATCTACAAAACCCGGCTAACAATTTTGGACTAGCCGAATTTTATAAACTAGAACTCGATGCCACTCAACAAGGTTGGATTTTCTGGGCTTTCTTTATAGCTTTCGCAATCAAGATGCCGATTTTTCCATTCCACACTTGGCAACCAGATACCTATACTACAGCACCAACACCAGGAACCATGTTGTTATCAGGTATCATGCTTAAAATGGGTATTTACGGAGTAATTAGATGGTTGTTACCAATTGTACCGCAAGGTGTTCAAGACTGGACTGGCTTGGTAATGGTTTTGGCTATCGTTGGTGTGGTTTATGCAGCTATTATTGCTTTCATGCAAAAAGATGCAAAACGTTTGGTGGCTTATTCTTCTATTAGTCACGTAGGTTTAATTGCAGCAGGTATTTTTACTTTAAGCCAGCAAGGCTTACAAGGAAGTATGATCCAGATGCTAAGTCACGGTATCAACGTAATCGGTTTGTTCTTCGTATTGGATATCATCAAATCTCGTTTAGAAACTAATAAAGTTGATGAGCTAGGTGGTTTGGCAAAAGTGGCGCCTCAATTGGCCATCACTTTTCTGATCATCCTTTTGGGCACAGTGGCTTTGCCAGGAACTAACGGTTTTATAGGCGAGTTTTTATTGCTAATGAGCGTTTACAACTATAATGCTTGGTTAGGTGCGGTAGCAGGTTTAACAATTATTTTTGGAGCGGTATACATGTTCAGAAGTTATCAAAAGATAATGCTGGGCGAAACGAATTCGCTTACGGCTAGCTTTAAAGATATTAACGGAACGGAGAAAGTAGTATTGTACACCATTTGCGCATTAATTATCGCAATAGGGGTTTATCCAAAACCACTAATGCAAATTTCAGAAGCATCAGTACAACACTTATTGGAACAGATTAATCATAAATTAACAGGGATTAACTAAGCATGAATATTATTATAACCATTGCCGTAACGGCTTTAGTAGTTCTTTATACAGGTTTATTTAAAGCCAAAAAAGCTTTATTGCCTATCACCTTGCTTGGTCTTTTGGTTGCTTTGGGTTTTACCATTTGTTCTTGGGATCAGCCAACGGTATATTTCGGAATGATGCAAATAGACAACTTTGCTTTGGCTTTCGCATCAATTTCAATTATCGGAACACTGTTTATTTTCCTATTAACACAGCGTTATTTCGCTGAAAACAGCCAGAACATTGCCGAATATTTCACTTTGATATTGTTCGCCCTGTGCGGTATCATCATCATGGTTTCGTATAAAAACTTATCGATGTTATTTATCGGTATCGAAATCATGTCGGTATGTTTATATATTTTGGCAGGCATCAGAAAACAAAATTTTGCATCTAATGAAGCTTCTTTAAAGTACTTTTTGATGGGTGCTTTCTCAACAGGCTTCTTATTGTTTGGTATTGCCTTAATTTACGGCGCTACAGGCTCTTTTGATATTGATGTAATTCAAACCAACTTGGTAAACAACGTAACTAACGTATCGCCATTATTTTATCCAGGCATTATCTTAATGATGGTGGGTTTATGCTTTAAAGTTGGTGCTGCCCCTTTCCACTTCTGGACACCAGATGTGTACGAAGGTGCGCCTTCGTTAATCACAGCCTTTATGTCAACGGTAGTTAAAACTGCAGGCTTTGCCGCTTTCTTAAGGTTGTTTGCAGGAGCTTTTGAGCCTTTGCACGATTTTTGGATGCCGGCACTAATGGTGATTGTAATCATCACGTTGTGCTTAGGAAATATCACTGCTTTATATCAAAAGAACTTCAAGAGAATGCTGGCTTACTCTAGTATTTCTCATGCAGGGTACTTATTGTTCTCATTGATCGTTTTAACTGCGCATTCAGCAAGTAATGTGTTGGTGTATGCTGCTGCTTATACTTTCGCAAGTATTGTTGCTTTTGCTGTATTAATTAACGTGAAACAGAAAACGGGCAGTGACGATATCGAAAGCTTCAATGGCTTGGCTAAACGTAATCCGCTAGCGGCATTAGCGTTAACTATTGCAATGCTTTCGTTGGCGGGCATTCCTTTAACGGCCGGTTTTATTGGTAAATATGTAATGTTCTTAAATGTAATGGAGAACTATCAAATCATTTTAGTGGTAATAGCTATTTTAAATGCTTTGGTTGGTTTCTACTATTATTTCAGGGTTATCATTGCCGTTTATTTTAAAGAAGGTAAAGAAGTAGAGTTAGATACGCCTGTACAATACAAAGTAGTACTGGTTATTTCAACAATAGTGATCTTAGTTTTAGGTATTTATCCTTCGCTTATTTTAAACCTGATATAGCTAGCGATATAGAATATTATTTGTAGTTTTACGAATAATTGTAACTATGGAGCAATTTTGGAACCATCTGCAGCATCTTATCGATCCTGAAAAACTCCTTAGAGAAGGTGGTTTCTATCTGGTTGTTTTTGTTATTTTCGCCGAAACCGGACTTTTCTTCGGGTTCTTTTTACCAGGAGATTACCTGTTGTTTTTAGCAGGAATGTTTGTAGCAACAGGCAAACTTGACGTAAATATTTACGTGTTGGTTTTCTCGTTAATTGTTGCAGCTATCTCCGGAAATTTTACAGGATATTGGTTCGGTAGAAAAACAGGACCAGTATTACACACTAGAAAAGACACTTTCTTCTTCAAGAAAAAATTCCTTAAAACGGCAGAAGAATATTACCGAAAACAAGGCGCTTTTGCCTTAATTATGGGCAGGTTTGTACCTATTGTAAGAACATTTGCACCTATCGTAGCCGGTATTATTAAAATGGATTTCAAGAAATTTGTACTCTATAATGTTTCGGGTGCACTTTTATGGATTTGTTCCTTAACTTTGCTGGGTTATTTTTTAGGTAAAAGTTTTTCGAAACAGATTGAAGAATACTTAGGTTATATCATATTTGGATTTATTTTAATCACAACAATCCCTTTGGTAATTACCTTTGTAAAAAACAGAATAAAGAATACAAATAATTTAGAAGACAAAGAGATTTAAAGAAAAAGATGATCAAAGACGAAACCCATCCGTGGCACGGCGTATCTCCTGGCGATAATCTGCCAGAAACAGTAAATGCAATTATCGAAATCCCAAAAGGATCAAAAGCGAAATACGAAATAGACAAAGATTCTAACTTAATCAAGTTAGATAGAGTATTATTCTCCTCAGTAATGTATCCAGCTAACTACGGCTTTATTCCGCAAACTTATTGCGATGATAAAGATCCGTTGGATATTTTAGTATTATGTTCTGTAGACGTTTATCCAATGACAATCATAGAAGCTAAAGTTGTTGGTGTAATGCACATGATTGATAATGGAGAGCAAGATGATAAGATTATTGCAGTTGCAAAAAACGATCCATCTGTTAATCACATCAACGATCTAGCAGAGCTACCTCCGCATACCATGAAAGAAATTGTAAAATTCTTTCAAGATTATAAAGCACTAGAGAACAAGCAAGTAACTATTGAGCATCTTTTAGGCGTAAGATATGCCCATAAGGTAATCAATGAGAGCATTGAGCTCTATAATACAACATTTAGATAACCCTTAATGATTTACTCCGTCAGTACGCCAATAATTGCATTTGTTAATGCATATCTTCCAAGTCCGGTTTTAGCAGTAGCAACTACTTCCGAAACCGAAAGTGGATCTATAGGGTGGCGCCTAATATTTGCATTATTTTTAGTGTTTTTAAACGGATTTTTTGTGGCGGCCGAATTTGCAATTGTAAAGGTTCGGGCGTCACAAATTGAAATTAAAGCCAAATCTGGCAGCAGAGTAGGTAAAATGGCGAAAAATATCCTACATCATTTAGATGGATATTTGGCAGCTACACAATTGGGTATTACCCTGGCTTCGCTTGGATTGGGTGTGGTTGGAGAAAAAGTAATGCACGAAATTATTCATGATTCTTTAGCGAACTTTGGTGTTGCGGAGGCTTTAATTACCACCATTTCCACTATCTTGGCATTTTCTATCATCACGATAATGCATATTGTGTTTGGCGAGTTGGCCCCTAAATCATTGGCTATTCAGCGTCCAGTAGCTACCACGCTATTTGTGTCGTTTCCGTTGCAGGGCTTCTATATTTTATTTAGACCAGCAATTTGGTTGTTAAATGGCTTAGCCATGGTTATCTTGAAACCCTTTGGTATTGATACCAGTGCGGGCCACGAGTCGATACACAGCAACGAAGAATTACAATACCTATTAGACCAAGGTAAGGAAAGTGGCGCTTTAGAAGACAACGAACACGAATTAATCAAAAATGTGTTCGATTTTAACGAGCGTGTGGTTAAGAACATTATGGTTCCCCGCACCAAAATTTCGGGAATCGAATTGGGTACTTCTAAAGATAATGTAGTAGAAAAAATTATTTCAGAAGGCTACTCACGTATGCCTGTTTACGACGAAATTATTGATAAAATCATCGGTATTATCCATGCAAAAGATGTTTTGCCATTGTTGGCAAGCAAAAAAGAGTGGTCGTTATCTGATATTATCCGAAAACCTTATTTCGTACCTGAGACCAAAAAGATTAACGACCTGTTGAGCGAATTGCAACAGAAGCGTATTCAAATTGCAATTGTACTAGACGAGTTTGGCGGTACTGCGGGCATGGTTACATTGGAAGATATTGTAGAAGAAATTGTTGGAGAAATCCAAGATGAATACGATGAAGAAAAGCCAATTGTAGAAAAAGTAACCGATACCGAGTTTATTGTGAATGCCTATGCTACAGTTTATGATGTGAACGAGCACTTGCCACATGATTTGCCAGAAGATGAAGACTTTGATACCGTAGGAGGCTTGGTTTCACACGCCTTTGGTAAAATACCAGAGGTAGGCGATAACGAGGAGTGCTATGGCTACTTGTTTACCATCCTTAAAAAAACGGAGCAAAATATCGAAACGGTAAAGCTAGAGATTGTAATTAACAAAAGTGACATGGTAGATTTGCATTAATTCAATTAACGGTCAAATCGTTTAAAATGGTTAATCGTCGGTACACATAGCGCTCTAATTGTTTTAGCGCTTGTGGTCTTGTATTTTTACTTTTTAATTTTGACTTTTAACTTTAAAAATGCACTTATTCTACACTCCAGATATTAATTCCAATTCTTACACCTTAAACGAAGAGGAAAGCAATCATTGTACTAAAGTATTGCGTCTAAAGCACGGAGATAGGGTTAATTTAATTGATGGTGTTGGCGGCCTGTATACTGCAGAAATTGTTGAAGCAACCAAAAGAGCGGTACACTTAAATGTTATCCATAAACAGAGCGAGTTTGGCAAGCGTAATCACTATTTGCACATCGCCATTGCGCCAACAAAAAATATCGATAGGTTAGAGTGGTTCTTAGAAAAAGCTACCGAAATAGGTATCGATGAAATTACGCCCATTATTTGCGAACGTTCTGAACGTAAAATCGTGAAGGAAGATCGTTTAGAAAAGATCGTCACTTCGGCAGTAAAACAGTCGCTGACGGCTTATCACCCTAAAATTAAGGCGGCTATCGGCCTTAAAGATCTCATTAAACAAAGCGAGGCAGACCATAAGTTAATTGCACATTGTATTGACGAAGAGGATAGAAAAGCCATATCAGAAACCATTAAGCCTCATCAAAAATACCTTATTCTTATTGGCCCTGAGGGCGATTTTACGCCAAAAGAAATTGAGTTGGCTTTGCAAAGCGGATTTAAACCAGTAACTTTAGGCAACACCCGCCTACGTACAGAAACTGCTGGTTTGGCGGCTTGCTTTGAAATCAATTACTTAAATAGGGGTTAATGAAATGGTCAGTTATCAGTTATCAGTTTTAAAACCGTTTAAAGGTTTCCTTAGGTACGTTGCTCACTTTTTACTTTTTACTTTTACCTTTTCACTTATTACTGCTTTTTCCTTTGCTCCAACTTATAAAATAGGCAAATTGAAGTACGCTGGTGGGGGCGATTGGTATGCCAATAGAACCGCTTTGCCTAATCTTGTAGCTTTCTGCAACAAGAATATTGCCACCAACTTTGCTGCCGATGAAGGGATTGTTGAGGTAGGAAGTGCCGAACTTTACAACTATCCTTTCGTATACATGACTGGCCACGGAAACGTGACATTTAATGCACAAGAAGTAGCTAATCTCAGAAAATATTTGGTTGGAGGAGGTTTCCTTCATATCGACGATAATTATGGCTTAGACAAGTTTATTCGTCCGCAAATGAAGAAAGTGTTTCCTGAGTTGGATTTCGTGGAGTTGCCTGCCAATCATAAAATCTACCAGCAGAAGTTTAAGTTTGCTAACGGGTTACCAAAAATTCATGAACACGATAACAAGCGCCCACAAGGTTTTGCCTTAATTTATAAAGGCCGAGTAGTTTGTTACTACTCTTATGAGTGCGACTTGGGCAATGGTTGGGAGGACTATGGTACTTACCCTTCGGATACACAAGAAAGCCGAAATAATGCACTGAAAATGGGCGCAAATTTAATACAATATGCACTAAGCAATTAAGCCATGAACAAAGTGACCGTAAACAATCAATATCAGTTTGATGTAGAGCTGGTAAACGAAGTTTTGCAAGTAAATAACCAAGAAGTAGATTTAAACCTATTGAAGTTAACCAGTCAGTCTAGCCATATTCTATACGAAAACAGATCTTATAATGTAGAAGTGGTAGATTTTGATAAGCATGAAAAGTTGGCTAAAATTAAGGTCAACGGCAATGAATACGAAGTTAAGGTAACTACGCAATTAGATTTGTTGCTGAAACAACTGGGATTAGATAATTTGAATACAAATAAGGTTGCTCACGTTAAAGCACCTATGCCAGGCTTGGTTTTAAGTGTATTGGTAAAGGAAGGGGATGAAGTTAAAAAGGGTGATAATTTACTAGTGCTGGAGGCAATGAAGATGGAAAATATCATTAAATCTCCTACAGATGCCGTAGTTAAAAAAATCGAAGTGAAACAAGGAGATAAAATTGAAAAGAATGCTATTTTGATACAGTTTGTTTAATAGCACATTAACGATAAAAAGTAAGGGCCATACATCACTGTATAGCCCTTACTTTTTTATTCTAATTGATAATACCTTTTATTTTACTTTAAACGGCTTCGCCGCCTTAGTCTTAAATTGAGGTTTACCTGCAGATCTAACTTCTGATGCTCCAAGCATGGTCATTGCAGAACGGAAACCAATATCAGCAGTAGATTCATCCTCTTGTAAAAATCTTCTGGAAGCCGGATTTAGCCACATGGCTTGGTCGTTCCAAGAGCCGCCTTTGTAAACACGCGATTTGTCATTATAGAGGGTAATCATTTCTCCATCAGGGAGATTTTTTTGTTCATCTTTATAGCCACGCTGATCTGCTTTGTAAGTAGAGTCTACATAGTTAGATTGTAGTTGAGCCCAAGTTTGTTTCACACCAGTGCCGGCTGCTTTCATTACCGGACGGCCTTTACCATCTACTTTTATTACGCTAGATTGTGGGTCTCTAACCTTATCGGCATATTCGTTTCCTCTAAATGGATTTAAACCTTCTGTAGCCTCAAAAGTATTCGGACGATAAACATCATTCACCCACTCGTTCACATTGCCTGCCATGTTATACAAACCAAAATCATTAGGTGTAAAGCTACGAACAGATTGTGTAATACTTCCCTTGTCATTTAGCGAGCCACCTACACCCATGTAATCTCCTTTGCCACGTTTAAAGTTGGCTAAAATCATTCCTCTAGTAGATTTTTTAGGAGAAGTAATGCCTAAACCATTCCAAGGATAAACTTTTTTCTCGTTAATGTTGGCATACTGCGTATTTCCAATTAGGCCTAGTGCGGCATATTCCCACTCTGCTTCTGTTGGTAATCGGTAAGGCTGAAGAATTTCACCATCCTCAAGTCTAACATTTCGTTGTATTTTAGTTTTACCGCTGCCTCCAGCTTCTGCACTTAAATCCTGAGGTGCCCTTTTGCCAATATCTTTAATTTGACCATTTAAATAAACGTCGGTATTAAACACGGTGTCAGATTTTTTTACCGCCACTCCGCCTGCACCTGGCTTATTCAAATCTTTAAACGGTGTCATGATGCCTTTTTGCCTCAAAATAAATTCGTTTACCCTATCTGTACGCCAAACACAGTAATCAGTAGCTTGCTGCCAGCTTACGCCTACCACCGGATAATCTCCATAAGCTGGATGTCTCAAGTAGTTGTTAACGTATGGTTCGTTATAAGAAAGCGGTCTCCTCCATACCAAAGTATCTGGTAAGGCGGTGTAGTAATACTCTGCAAGTTCTGGTTTTCCTCTAAACGTAGTTCTAATCCAGTGCAGATACTCAAGCCAATCTGTGTTAGAGACCTCCGTCTCATCCATGTAGAACGAACTTACAGTAACTTGGCGTTTATAATTATAAGCGCCCATGTCTTGCCCTGGTATTTCAATCGCACTACCGCCCATAATAAACTCACCACCCTCAATCTCAATTAAGCCAGGTCCAGGGCCTCTTTTATAGCCCTTTTTTACTTCAAAACCGCCATTTTCTCGCTTATTGTAGGCATAGCCGGTTTTTTCAGATACGGCTCCTCCTTTTTTAGAGCCACCACAAGAACTTAATGCCCCAGCGCCAAATAATGATACTATCGCGTATAAGTAAATTTTATTCATATATTGCAAATTGCACTTTAGTTGTTAAAAATACACAAAAAAAGAATGAGAAGTAAAAAACTTTTTTATTTGGTAAGTTTTACCATCAAATTTTAATTTTAAAATCAAGTAACATTTGTACGGAACTTTCTCTTTTTAAGCTAGTAAACGAAAGACTTCTAATAATATTGTTGATATCTTTTTGAAAAAAATAAACGGGGAATATTTTCCCGATGTTGCGAAAATATTAAACATTTTGGTTGTGATTTGTGGAGATAATTACAGTCTTCAATAGAACCGAGTTACTTGCATTGACCGTGATCTACTGAAACAATTTGCTTATGATTATTGGTGGGCAATATTATGCCTTTATTGTCGTTAAGCAGAAAGATATAAAATTAGCTTAGCCCTCGCTTTGATATTAACAAACTCTATGCTAAATTGCGCAGATTAACTGTTTTATGATGAAATTAAACTATTTGAGAAGAGCTTTGTTGCTTTTGTTCTTATTTGCTGGAAAAACTGCTCTTGCTCAAACTACTGTCGGAAGTAGTACTTCTCAAACCAACGGTGTATATCCTGATGTTCCTTTCTTGTTAATTACTCCAGATGCTAGGGCAGGTGCTATGGGCGAGGCAGGGGTGGCCGTAATGCCTGATGGCAATGCAATGAGCATTAATCCTGCTAAGCTAGCTTTTTTAGAAAAACCTTATGGCGTAAGTTTATCTTACAGCCCTTGGCTTAAGAACTTAGTACCCGATATTAACTTGGCCTATTTAAGTGGTTTTTACCAATTAGATAACAGAACTGTAATTGGGGCTTCGTTAAGATATTTCTCTTTGGGGGATATTGCTTTGATTGATGAAAATCAAAATCCACAAGGAACTTTCAACCCTAATGAGTTGGCTTTTGACGCCACCTACTCGCGAAAGTTTGGCGAAAATTTCTCTTTAGGAACATCGGCACGTTTTATTAGTTCAAATCTTACTTCTGCACAGATTGGAGGTAGTCAACAAAAAGCTGGTATTGCAGTTGCTGTGGATGTTTCTGCTTTTTTCAAAAAGCCTACGGTGCTTTTCGGGAAGGATGCGATTTTATCTGCGGGTTTGAATTTGTCTAATATTGGAACAAAAATGAGCTATGCCGAAACACAAAATAAAAGGTTTTTGCCTGCAAATATGAAGTTAGGCGGTGCATCTACATTTATCATAGATGATTATAACCAGTTTACTTTTGCTCTTGATTTCAATAAGTTGATGGTGCCAACGGAACCAGTTAGAGATATCAACGGCGAAATCGTGGCGGGTAAAGATCCTTTTCGTTCAGTGCCTTCTGGTATTTTAGGCTCTTTTGCCGACGCTCCCGGAGGTTTTAAAGAAGAACTTAAAGAGATCGGAATTTCTACAGGTATCGAATATACTTACAACCAACAGTTTGCCGTAAGGGCGGGGTACTTTTACGAAAACCCTCAAAAAGGAGATAGAAGATACCTAACCCTAGGAGGTGGATTGAAATATAATGTGTTTAATCTCGATTTTTCTTATCTAATAGCTAATGCTCAAAACAGCCCGTTGGCAAATACATTGAGATTTACTTTGGCTTGGACTATTGATAACGTAAGCAAATAACGAACATCGTATGCGTATAAAAGTAGGCTTTGGCTTTGATGTTCATCAGCTAAAAGACAACCACCCTTTTGTGGTAGGAGGTGTAACTTTAGAGCACCATAAGGGTGCATTTGGACACTCTGATGCGGATGTGTTGTTACATGCCATTTGCGATGCCTTGTTAGGTGCTGCAAACCTGAGGGATATTGGTTTCCACTTCAAAAACACTGATCCACAATGGAAAGGTATAAGTAGCATCATTTTACTAAAGCAAACGGTAAAGCTACTGAAGGAAAAAAGCTATGAAGTAGGGAATATAGATGCGATGCTTTGTTTAGAAGCACCAAAAATAAATCCGCATATTCCGCAAATGCAAGAAAACATTGCAGCAGCGATGGGCATTTCTGTAGATGATATTTCGATTAAAGCTACCACCAATGAGCAGATGGGTTTTATAGGTAGAGAGGAGGGCGTAGTGGCTTATGCAGTTTGTTTGATTGAGAAAGTAAAGTAAGTTACGGGTTGTGAGTTACGTGTTACGAGACTTTTTAAATCCCCAAACCTGTAACTCATAACTTTTAACTCGTAACTTAACTACTCTAAATACCCAAATTTTCCAGTATTGTAATCTTCTATTGCTTGTTGCAATTCTTCGGGCTTGTTCATCAAGAATGGTCCGTATTGTGCGATAGGTTCATTAATGGGGTCTCCAGATAAAAATAGCACTATTGAGTTTTCTTTGGCTTCAATTTCAATGTCAGAACCCTCATTTACAAAATGTACCATTTGATTGGTAGTAGCTTGTTCAGTCCCATTTATTGTTACCGAACCTTCTATTATGATTAACGCCGTATTGTAATTTGCAGGACTAGCTAAAGAAACTTTTGCACCAGCATTTGGCTTAAGGTTGTACACCTCAATAGGTGTAAATGTAGATGCGCTACCTTTTATGCCTTGGTATTCTCCCGCAATTACTTCAATATATCCATTTCCTTCTGGTAAGTGATATTTAGCAATGCCATCGTTAGGCAAAGCCTGATATTTTGGCGTACTCATCTTGTACTTTGCAGGCAAGTTTACCCACAATTGTACCATTTGAAATAAACCACCTTTTTTGCTGTAGCTTTCTTCATGATATTCTTTGTGTAAGATCCCACTTCCAGCGGTCATCCATTGCACATCTCCGGGGTAAATTACGCCACTATTGCCAGCGCTATCATGATGTGCTACTGCGCCTCGATAGGCAATGGTTACCGTCTCAAAGCCACGATGCGGATGTACGCCAACCCCTCTGAGCTTATTGGTTGGCGAAAACTCAATTTTGGCATTGTAGTCGAGTAAGTAAAACGGATCCATTTTAATTTTGTATCCGCTTGGAAAGAAATTGTGCACCCTAAACCCATCTCCTACCATGTGAGGAGCAGGTGGATTTAGGATGGCGGCAATTTTTTTAAATGTAGGCATTGTCGCCTCCTTTCTAATTAAGCTTGTTTAACGAATTGTAGCTCGCCTAAGATTTTAACCTCTTCGCTTACCATTACGCCACCGGTTTCTAAGGCAGCATTCCAAGTTAAACCAAATTCTGTACGGTTAATTTTGCCACTTAAAGTAAAACCTGCTTTGGTATTTCCCCATGGGTCGGTAGCTATACCACCAAACTCTGCATTTAATTTTACTGATTTGGTTACGTCTTTGATAGTAAGATCGCCTTTTACCAGGTAATCGCTGCCATCTTTTTCTACACTCGTAGATTTAAAAGTAATTGCTGGAAATTTTTCTGCGTCGAAGAAATCCCCACTTTTTAAGTGACCATCTCTATCACCGTTACCTGTGTCAATGGAATTGATATCGCCCGAAAAAGAAATATCCGCATTGGTAAAATCATCACCTTCTGAAGATAACTCTGCTTGGAAAGATTTGATATTTCCAGTTACGGTAGTTATCATTAAGTGTTTTACTTTAAACTGTAATTCGCTGTGGGTTGGGTCTAAAGCCCATTTTGTAGTTGCCATAGTATTTTAATTTTTTGTGTTTTCTAATTTTATTAACACAAAGTTACGGCAAGCATTTTAGCGAGATATTGATGTATGTTAAATAATGAATTTGGTTCATCAGCTCACTCGTTCATTAGTTCTGTAGTCAATCGATTAACCAAATAACCAATTCTAACAGTTAACCTAATTAGCGTGAATTATGGGTGTTTTTAACTGTTTATCAATAAGTTAAATGTTTATTCTGAAAATGTGATTTTAAAAAATAGACCTAAAAGCTGATGCTGACCTGTAGCAAAGCGGAAAGCTACGCAGTAAAATAAATCCGATAACTATCGGATCAGCAAGACGAACTGCCCATACCGTCACCCTGACCACACAGTAGCTGCGAAGCAAATTTATTTCAGGGTCGGTTAGCCAAGATTAAGACCCATAACTCACCTTTGGTTAAATATTGTATCATTATCCTTTTTATGATTGTTTGAAATTGGGTTCTGGCAGTGTTGAAAACTAAGATGCGTATTAAGGACGTTAAGTAAGGGTCGGGGCTGCACTA
>NZ_SSHJ01000015.1 GCF_005925345.1 Pedobacter ureilyticus | reverse complement strand
AGCTCATACTTAGAATGTTCGCCGTGGTAAAAAGAAAACAAAAATATGTGGAAAACTATATAAAAGCAGCTTGATGGAAATATATTTTGAATTTAATTTGCTTTTATCATAATCCTAGAATACGTTAGTTAATACTTGTTAAGCTTATTTCAACTGACACCAGAAATCTTTCCTAATAAAAAAAGCTTTCAAATCGCTCCATCTCCTAGGATCAAAAATTGGCTTTACTGATTTGTTTAACAACTGCGTTCAACATGCGAATCAAAACAATTTGTCGCCCTCTCTAGCGCCAGCATTTGCTGGAGTTCATGCTAAATTGTACTGAATATATCCGACTACTTAAACCAAGATGATAAATAAGCACAAGCGCCGTCGCACTAATTGAGCGAAGTGATCTCTACGAAGTAAATGCTTGCTTGTAGACAATGCCGACAGGCATAAGCCATTCTCTTCAAACCCAATTTACGAGCCCTAAAATGTCATTAAGGGGTTTAAACTAAAAATTCCGCTAAGTGGTTTTAGATAGCTGTCAATACCTTCAGCCTGTTGGATGAAGATGTGTGCAGGGAATAGGCATTATAAATTCCTGGTTAATCGATACGACATAGCCATCACCGCAACCAGTAGGCTGCTCGTGGGTTGTAACATTTACCAAAACATCTCCACATAGATAACGATCTACATGATATACAGTAACTGTACAAGACTTGACCTTATGATTTGTTGCAGATATAGATGCAAGTGCAATTACGCACAGACTTAATGATAAAACTATTCCTCTTATATAAAACTAGTTTAAGCTTATTAAACTTAACGAAAAAAAACAACAGCCCTAAAATGTGCAAAAAAGTCACATTTATAATTATCTAGTTTCCCACTTCAGCACAAGTCTTAGCGCCAAACACTACCCTGTTAAGCCAATTTTAGTATGCCCCCTTTTAATAAAACTTATAACAACGATTAAAATTATTGCTACGATCTCGAAGATATCTGGCTTCTGCCCTTCCCGGTATTTCAGTTTCAAAAACCAAGGCGCCTTCAGTTGTTCCGCCAGTACTGGTATAATTCAATTTTGATGTAGTAGCATCATGGCTAACACCTAACCTGAATTTACTGGTCTTGTCTCCTTTTTTAAATAGATCTAAGATTACAGAAAGTACAATAGCATCATGCTGCTTGCCATCTCCCCTGTACCACAGCCCTAAATTGATGGCATTGGTTTTATATTGAAACCCGGCGCTAATGGAATTGATCTTATCCTGCCTGTAAACCACTAAAGATGGTATGATAGCTGGCAGATCTTCTCCGTAGCGATCTAAACTAATTAAATAGCTGGTATGGAAACCATATCTCATGGGTAATTTAGCAACCTGTCCGGTAAACGATTCATTAGGCTGATTGATATGCTGTGCGGATGTACCTAGCATAAAATTACCTGCCACAAGATTAATACCAGCACCACCGTCAAAAAAGCTACGGTTATTGTTGGTGAATATGGAAGCTGAGGATGCACCGCCCGTAATGATCCCCCTATCATCTATTTGATCTGCGAAGAGCAATTTACTTTCGTCAATACGACGATTGATGACACCTGCTTGCAATCCGAAGGAAAGTCTACTATAATCGTTAAGTTCTACATTATAAGACAATATAGCGGCCAAATTTAGCTTGGCAAGATAAGCTGTACCCTCTGTTGATTTATTGGCGATGAGGCCAATACCGCCACCAAAAACAGGCAATTGGTAGTCTACCGAAAACGTATAACTATCTAGCGCCCCCTGTATTTTGGTCCATTGCGAACGATAGATCATATTGAAGCGGATATCGCCTTCGAACTCGCCACTTAACGCTGGATTTAGATAACCTGGCGCATTGTAAAATTGCGAATAGATAATGTCCTGTGCCTTTACCGTGATGACCTGCACACTTAAAAAAATGCCTAGTATTAAATATTTAAGATACCCTCTTATCATTACCTAATCAAATGAATTACCCCTGTTTTACTTTCGGCCTTATTCCCAAACTTCATTCCTTTCCATACCCCTCCATTAATATAAGTAGCCTCCGCTTGCCAATAATAGGCTCCTAATGGCAATAGCTTACCGCCACTCATGCCATCCCAATGTTCTGTTGGTGCACCATCTTGATCTAACTTATTGGTTTGCCAAATCAATTGCCCCCACTTGTTAAAAATTTTAAGATGATAGGTAGCCAAACCACCTGCTTTCACTTTGAAAACCTTTAAATCGTTATTTAAATTTTCTGGTTCAAAAGCATTGGGTATATATAGATAGCCCGGAAAATCTATGATGGTAACTTCATCTGCTATGGTATTTACACAATTAGCCCTGTTGGTGACATGAAGCTTCACTTTGTAAGTACCAAATCTATCGAATTTATGCGTGACGTCTTTTCTATCGGAAGTAGAGCCATCGCCAAACTCCCACCTATAGCTAATGATATCATCAGTACTAGTTGCCTTAAACGTGAAAGTATAATCGGGCACTTTAATGATTTTGTTTGGTGTAATTTCAATGTTCGCTTGCGGAGGAGGAAATACGTTGATGGCTTGCGTAGAGATCGTTTCGTCTGTACAGCCGAAAGCATTGCTTGCGATCAGTTTTACGGTATAGGCCGTACTCGAATATATGTATTGGTGTACCGGATTTTCCTCTCTAGAGAAACTACCATCTCCAAAATCCCAATAATAACTGGAAGCGTTTACCGAAGTATTCCTAAAGCTAACGCTCAACTGGTTACAACCATTATTTACATCAGTTAAAAATGCCGCTCTAGGCGCATTTGATACCCTAACCTCTTTAATTTGGGTATCCGAACAAAAGCCGTTACTTACCGTTAGCTTTAATTGATATGTTCCCGGCCTACCGTAGCTATGCGTAGGATTAGTTCCTATATAAACTGGCGTTCCATCGCCGTAATCCCAAGTGTAGGTAGTTGCGCCAATACTATTGTTTGTGAGCTGCACATCTAAAATCCCATTACAGCTTATATCGTTGGCCAAAGTAAATGCCGCCTTTACATAAGGATGTGTGGCTACTTCTAAAACTTGTTCGTTTTGGGTACAACCATATCTGTTTTTAACGAGCAGCTTAAGTTGATACCGCTTATCAAAATCTGTTAAAATAATGTTTTCTGGATTTCTTTCGGTAGACACCAAGTTTCCATCTACGTACCATTCGAAAGTATCTGCATAGGCAGACTGGTTATTGACAGTCAGTTTGAAAGGCACACAACCTTTAACCTGTGCTACGCTAAAAATAGCTTTAGGAAATGGATTAAAAGTCAATATTTTTTCTTGGCTGGTGGTACAGCCCACCATATTGCTAGCTTCTAATTTTATCCTAAATTGATAAGGAAGCGATGCGCCATTAGGTACTACAAAGTGATGGGTTAAATCTCGCTGATTGGATACGAGCACTCCATTTACCAACCATTTATAAGTTACTACATCAGTGCCACCATAAGTAGTTTGATTGCTAAAACTAGCACTACCCGAAGTGCCGCATATTTGGGTAACAGACGGATTAAAAGCCGCTATTGGACTTTCGCTGACTCTAACCACTTGCGAGCTTATACTGGTACAACCCTGTGCGTTGTAGGCTTTCGCTGTAAGGGTATAATCACCCGCCCGAACATAAGTATGATTAACGTTTTTTCCAGTAGCACTATTACCATCTCCGAAATCCCATTCTACATTCACTACATTACTTCCAGTTGCAGTAGCTTGCAAGGCAAAGGGGCCACAATTTAGTGTACTTGCATTGGTGGTAAAAGTAGCGTTAGGTGCAGCAAGTACATTAACTGTCTTGCTGATGATAGCTGTACAAGAGCCACCATTTGGATAAACTTGGGTAGCTCTTAAAGTAATGGTTTTAGTACCTGGTGTAGCGTAGCGATGTTTAGGGTTAACCTCCGTGCTGGTAGTGCCATCTCCAAAATCCCAAGAAGCGGTGAATTGAGCACCAGATAAATTACTGAAAGTAAATTCGCTACCCACACAATCTTGCGGTTTATCTATACTAAAATTAGCCACCACCTGTGGATAAACCGTTATTTCTTCGCTAGTACTTAGGGTTGAACAGCCATTAGTAGCGGTTAAGGTTACCGTATAAGTGCCAGCAGTACTGTAGGTGTGGCTTAAATTTTCATTTACCGCCCTTGTTTGACGGCTGGGAGAACCATCTCCAAAATCCCAAGTATAGAGATTAGCTCCTGTAGATTGGTTAGCAGCAGTAAAATTAACTACGAATGGAGCACAACCAAAAGTTTGCGTTGCATCTAAAACTAATTTTGAGAATACGGTTTGCGGCTGTACCCTAATTTCATAAGGCCTTGAAATTGACTCTCCACACTCGTTACGTGTAGTAATGGTAATATAAAATATTTTCGGCTGGTTAGTATCGTTTTGATAAGTATGTCTAATATCTCTTGTATCGTTATAGGTCTCTATCGGAGAACCATCTCCAAAATCGACAGTATAAGTACTAACTAAAGCCCTTGAATTTAAATTTGAAATAACCAAATTGAAAGGTGCACAGCCATTGGTAGCAGATAAACCAAAATTGGCTGTAGTTTGCGGATTAACCTTAACTACTAAAGGAATTTTACTTCCAGTAGTACATCCGTTAATGCTCATTTCGTATTCATAAACCACGTCAATTGGGTTAACCGTAGTATTGATGAGTGTCTCGCTAATACTTGCTGCGGCATCTATACCTGTACCACTTGCCGCTGCATTACTGATACCCGTAATTGCAGCTCTAGTCCATTTAAAGGTTACCCCTGTAGTAGAACTGGTAGGTGTGTATACGAAAGTTTTACCACTACAGATTTCTGTAGCTGCGGTATTGCTGGTAAATATTGGCGATGGATAAACTTCGATTTCGTAAGTGGACGCTGGGCCTTCGCAACCGTAAGCAATAGGTTTAACAATATAGGTGATCTTCTGTACCTGTGTGCTAGTATTTATTAAAGTTTGAGCTGGAATGTTACCATTCCCACTGGCAGTAAATCCAGTTAATTCGCTAGTAGTGCTAGTAGCCGTCCAACTAAAGGTCGCATTGGCAACATTACTTTGCCATACCACGGCTGTGTTTCTTCCGCCAGAACATACACTTTGAGCTAAATTGGTATTGGTTAATCTTGCAATAGGATTAACGGTTAGGCGATAGGTGGCAATACTACCGGCACAGGCATTGGCATCGTCAGTTTTAGCTACAGCGGTATAAATAATGGTTAAAGGCACATTAGCATTATTCACCAAGGTTTCAGTTGGAATAATGGCAGTACCTGATAAGGTAGTTACTCCTGTAATTCCAGTAGGTACATTTGCTGTCCATGTGATTTGCGCATTAGGTGTACTGCTGCTCAACGTCACAGCCAGACTTGTTTGTCCAGAACATACACTAAGGTCACCACCGGAAAAATTAACTACGGGTGAAGGATTTACCGTAATTTCAATTGTTAACGCATCGCCATTACAAGCTACCAGCGCATTTTCAAAGGTTGGTACTACGGTATAAGTTATGGTTTGTGGAATTGTCGAAGTATTAATCAGGTTTTGATTAATACTGGCACCACTGCCACTGTTTGCACCAGTAATGTTTGGATTAGCACTGATAGACCATGCATATCTTGTACCTACTACATTGCTACTTAAGCTAATGTTGGTGCTTTGGTTGCTACAAATCGTTTTACTGGTTTCACTAGCAGTAAGTGTAGGTATTGGATTTACAGTAATACGATATTCGGTTTCAACACCTTCGCAACTAGCAGCCCCCAGTGTGGTAGCTTTTGCTTTGTAAACTATTGTAATTGGAGCATTAGTGGTGTTTACTAAGGTTTGTGCAGGGATCTGGTTGCTACCACTGGTTGCAAGTCCAACTATCCCCGTTACAGATTGAGCTGTCCAAGTAAAATCTACGTCGGAAGTAGTACTTGTCAAACTTACCACTGCACTAATCGTGTTACTACAGATAGTTTGGTTAGGTAGAGAAAAATCTACCCTAGCAGCTGGATTTACGGTAATTCGATAACTTTTGGGCGTGCCCTCGCAAGTTCTACCTGCATAAGTGTATAATGGTACTACTGTTATTTCTGAGGTAATAGGATTGCTACTGTTATTTATTGTAGTAAACGAGGGTATCGCTGCCCCCTCTCCATTAGTTAAACCAATAGCCACATCTGATGACCAGCGGTACTTTACCGTAGCACCAACAAAAGAAGCTGCATCTGAAGTTAAGGCTACCGCTGGTGTAGTTTGACCTGTACACAAAGTTTGGTCATTTAAAGTGGTGGTAACATTAATGGTTGGTAATATGGTAAACGTAAATGCTTTAGGCGTTGCCTCGCAAGTTAAAGGAGTTTCCGTATAAATAGCTTTGTAAGAAATGTTAGCCACCAAAGGAGCCTTTGTAACATTATTTGCTGTAAAGGAAGGTAGTGATCCCGTTCCACTAGCACTTAAGCCGATCGCTGGATTATCATTTTCCCATACGAAACTAATGTTAGCGCTGCTTAAATCTGTGGTAAATGCTATACTATTTTGCGTTGCCTGATTACACAATACCACGTTCTGCACTTGCGCTAAATTAAATTGAGGAACAACCCTAATAGTTACAACATTAGAGATCGCATTGCAAGAACCACTATTTACCCTACGTCTAAAATAAGTGGTTTGCGTAAGCGTGCCTGGTTGGTAATCTGCTGCTATAGCACCAACAATATTACTGAAACCGCTTGTCGCCGAAACGGTAGAAGCTTCCCATTGGTAGGTAAAGCTCCCACTCCCTCCTGTAGGTATCTGTCCATTTAATTGAGCAGGAACTGAGTTATAACAGATGGTTTGGTTAGCATCGATATCTGTATTTGTCAAAGTACCTTGCACTGTAATGGTAATGTGATTAGAAGTCGATTGACAACTACCGCTACTTACTACACGACGGTAATAAATGGTTGCGGCTAATGCCCCAGGTTGGTAACTAGCACCAGTTGCGCCACTTATTGGGCCAAAATTGCTATTATCAGTAGATACTTCCCATTGATATGTATACGTTCCCGATCCGCCTGTGGGCACTTGCCCCATTAATGCGCTTGGTATACCATTTAAGCAAATGGTCTGGTTTGCACTAACTATATTGTTGTTAATAGTTGGGTTAATTTTTACCGAAATGGCAGTATAGTTACTTTCACATCCATCAACACTTTGAGTAACGTAATAAGTTAAAGTTGTAGCGGATGAGGTAGCAGGTGTTGGTGCGCCTGCCAATAGATTTGCGCTATTCAATGGTAATGCCGAGTACCATTTTAAGTCCGTACCTGTTGCCGTTAATATGGAGGCAACATCATTTAAACAGTAGGTATAATTTGTAGTAGCTAAAGGTTCAGCTGGCTTAGCCGATATTTCAATTTTAGTAGGCGAAGAATAGCGCATACTACAGCTACCACTTTTTACGACTGCCCTATAATGGGTAGTAGCTGTTAAATTGTTGTAGTTTAAAGTTGGTGTTTGAGTAAGTGGACTGACTGTAGACCAGGTACTGCCATTTGTAGATTGTTCCCAATATAAAATAGTACCAACATGGCCAGTTAAGGTAACCGTACCGGCGGTAGAAGTACCGCAATAAGTTGTTGCTCCACTAGTTGTGCCAGCTTCCGTTTCGGGAGCTACGGTAATGGTCATGGTATCCTCAGAATTACCGCAGGGAGCAAAACCTTGTACCGTCCATTTCAACACATAAGTACCACCATTCACTAAGCCGCTCACGGTGGCGTCGGCTCTTGTAGCATCATCAAAAGTAAGCGCTGTAGTGCCGCTTACCAAAGACCATACGCCGCCAGTAGGTGCAGGAGTTGCACTTAAGCGAGTACTCGTTACATTACATTCTGTTAAATTAGCTCCCGCATTTGCCGCAGCTACAGCAGGGTTAACCGTAATGGTAAAAGTTTTGGCTTCACCTGTACAACTGGTAGCCCCAGTAGATCTAGGTGTAACCGTGATGGTAGCAGTAATAGGCGTTGTGCCTGTATTTCGTGCCGTAAAAGTGGGTAAATTACTACTACTACCTGATGCAGCATTTAAACCAATAGTAGTGTTACTGTTTGTCCAAGCGTAAGAGGCTGTGCTACTTGTACTGGTACTAAAGGCTGTTGCCGGAACCGAAGTACCGCTACATACCACAATATCTGTGATTGTATTTAGAACTGGTTTTTCATTGATGGTAATATTTCTGGTGTAGACAGTTGACGAACCACATTCGTTACTTACTTTAAGTCTAATTTGGTAATTTCCTTTTGTTGGATAAACAATGTTTGTGGGGCTTGGTAAAGTGGAACTCGCTGTACTAGCTCCAGGAAACTCCCATTCGTAACTAACAGGATCGGTACCCCAACAATTCTTAACCGTTGCTGTAGGATTTATACTTGCACCTTCACAAATAGCTGTAGGTATAGTGGTACTAATTGCAGCAGTAGGCGGAGCTTTAATGGTGATAGTTTGAGGAAGCGAAGTTACCGAGCAACCTGTACCACTGGCATTACTCGTGGTTAAGGTTAAGCTATATACCCCAGGTTGTGTTAAATTAAATGCTGGGCTTTCTAAGGCGGAAGTTTGCGGGGGAAAAGATCCAAAATTATCACAATCTACCGTACTACCTACTCTTGTTAGTCGCCAAGTATACGTATTGCTACCACAATTTGGCAAAGGCGAATTAGATGTATTGGTAGGTCGCAATACGTAAGGTGCGCATGTTGCAGTTGTAGGCAAAGTAAAACTGGCTATTGGTTTTGGGTTTACGCAGATGGTTTCTTCAATAAAGTCGTCTCCACATCCATTACCAACAATATTTTTAATTTTATATTCTCCGGGTTGGTCAAACTGTATTTGTAAATTTTTACTTCCCCAAGTCGCTGGATTATTGCTAGGTACTGGATCACCCAATTTTCCACCCCCAATAATTGTCCAACCAGTAGATGGAGTGATGATCCAATTTTGTTTTGTAGTTGACGAACACGAAGTGCCACTTATAAAACCTCCAGCCTGAGAGTCATCTGTAATAGTTACCGCACTACCTACACAAGTCATTTTATTCGATAATTCCATAGAAGCGGTGGGCTTCATAGATATACGTATTGGTTCAACAGTAATTGTTGAAGAACCACAAGGGTTTGAAGCGGTTATACGGACATAAAATGCATTTTGTGATCCATTTGGTGTTGTTGCGCCGCATGAACTTTTTTTAAAAGTATGAGTGATACTCGAAGGTGCTGTCTCATAAACTTCATCTGGACTTCCATCATTAAAGGAAACAGTATAAATTGTACCAGAAGGGTTATTCTCAGTTCCTTTAATAGGAAATGTAAATGTGGCTGGCCCACAACCTTGCGTATTCCCTGGGTTTTCAGAACCAATTTGAGGATTACTACCGTTATAAACTTTTTGCTTAAAAATGCTTTCGCAATCATTACCACCAATTACTCGAACTTCTAAATCATAATATTTAGATTCAGTATAGTTGTGTGTTAACGATACCCAATCGGAGTTTTCTACTTGAGTCGTACCATCACCCCAATTTATTTCATACCTAGTATTTGTACTTCTTGTTGAAGAAGAGTTTGTCAACTTTAAGCTAAATGCACTTTCAGTACTTTGACAATTAGTAAATGGTGTAGCTGATTCAAAGTCATCAAATTTTGCATCAGGCAACTTTTTTACACTGACAACCTGTATATTAGAAGTACTTTGACAAACGCTATTCGTTACAGTTAATTTTACTTGAAAATCTTGTTTACCGCTGCCTAAACTTGCAGCAAAAGTATACGTTGGATTTTGCTCCGTACTGGTTTGTCCATCGCCGAATTCCCACAAATAGCTCTCGCTATTAGTAGAAGTATTGGCAAAAGTAACCGTCTCTGCACCACAAGCGTTATTTGTAGCGTTATGAGTAAAACTAGCAGTTGGCACATTAAAATCTAGTGTAATCTCGTTGCTTATTTCACCGTCTTTTACAATTCTATAAGTTCCAGATACGGTTGGTGTAAAGGTATCAGCACTTACCCCTATATTACTTCCATCTTTTTGCCATTCGTAAGGACCTGCTTCTGAAGTGTAAAGTTCTACAGTATTGCCCGTTAAACACCTTTTAGCGATGACTAACGCTCTAGTATTCTTTATCGATTTTGTGACAACGGCCAACTTACTGCCATCCCGTAATTTTTCTGCATAAGCAATGCCTACTAAAAGCAGTAAAATAGCCAGAAATAGTGAGATACGTTTATTATTATTCATTTTTGTTTGGTCAACAAATATACGATCTTTCGAAGAAATAAGCTTTTGGATTTATGCAAACAACATCTCTATTGATAACAAAATAGCTCATTCATAAATTTCAATGAAACATCTCCCAAAATTCCTTAACATCAATGACAATTCACTACGGTTTCCCGTAATGTTTAAATGTTGAGGGAGTAAATGACTAAATGATTGAATTGGCCGTAATCACTACCTAAAAAACACCATTTGTTCGTATGTTCTTCGTATAGTGTTCATATCAGCTTTGCTAAAGGGGCTGTTTTAGCAAAGAAGCAGCAAAGAAAAGATAAGCTTGGCTCCTATTTGGTTGTTTGGAAATTTAGTTGCGGGTTATGAGTTAAGTGTTGTGAGTTGGTGGTTCCTCGTTGTTGGTCGTGGATTTGGGGATTTGTTGATGCGAGTTTCGTTGTTCGTTGTTTGGGTTATTTCTAGCCCCGTTGGTTTTAACTAAGAGGTTTATTTGATGGGAACCTCTCTCTAACCCTCTCCTTAAAAGGAGAGGGAATAAAAATAGGATGTAAATACTACCGCTTTAAGATCCCAGACTAAATCTGGGATGACGGCAAGGTGCGAAGGATGACGGCTTATTTTCATAACCTTTCGGTTTTAACCTAGGGTTTATTTGATACGAACCTCTCTACCGAAGCAAGTTCCGCACAGGCCTAACTAACCCTCCCGAAGTGTCGGGACAAATACTCCTTAAAAATGAGAGAGCTTGCTCCGATAAATCGGAGGAATAAAAACAGCAGGCAGATTGAGCGAAGTAGATTTTCTAGCGCTTTCATCATAACGTTTTTTGGTTCACTTTGTCGAAAAAATGGTTCTTGTAGGTGTCGCCCAAGGGTAAGGATTTACCCAGCACGCACACTTCATTGGTGTCTGTTGTTTCAATTTTATGTAGCGAAACCAGAAACGATTTGTGGATTTTTACAAAATGTTTTCCAGCTAGATTTTCTTCGTAATATTTTAAGGTGTTGTAGGTAACGATTTGTTCAGTATCAGTATACAGGATCACATAATTTTTAACACTTTCTAAATAATAGATCTCGCTGAGGTTGATTTTTTTGAACCTGTTCTTACCATCTGTTTTCACAAAGAAAAAATCTTCTTCTTTTTGCGCTGGTCTTTCTGCCGATTGAAGTTGAAGCCGAACCTTGTCGACCGCCCTGATGAACCGCTCAAAAGAAATGGGTTTCAGCAAATAATCTACCGCATTGAGTTCAAATCCTTCTAGTGCAAATTGTGCATAAGCAGTGGTGAAGATGATTTTTACCTTGTCTTTTACTAAGGTAGACAGCTGGATGCCCGTTAGTCCAGGCATTTGTATGTCTAAGAACAATACATCGGGCTGGTGTACTTGAATGAGCCCTAAAGCTTCGATGGCACTGTTGGTAGTGGCCACACATTCGAGATCTGGCAATTGTGCGGTATATTTTTCTAAGATCCGAACCGCAGGTGGTTCATCATCCACAATGATGCAGGTTAGTGTTTTGCTCATTACAGTAGTGGGATTTGAAGGTTAACTCGATAAAAATCTTGGGTTTGCGCTACCTGAAGCAGATGGTTCTTGGGGTACAAAAGCTCCAGTCGCTGGCGGATGTTTTTATAGCCAATGCCACGCTCATCATAGTGTTCGCTGGCAATGTAATGATTTTCGACCGAAAAAGAGAGCAACTGGTTGGCTACACGCAAGGTAATGTTGATGGGGCGTTTTGGATCTGTTGCAAGCCCATGTTTCAATGCGTTTTCTACAAAATGGATCAATAGCAAGGATGGGATCTGTACTTTTTCTTCTACCCCTGAGGATTGAAAATGGATGGCCAATTGATGATCAAAACGACGTGAAAAAAGAGCGATATAGTTTGCGATGAATTGGATTTCATCCTCCAGATCAACTCGATCATTTTCGTTTTCGTAGGTTACGTAGCGCAGCATTTCCGAAAGCTTGAGGAGATCTTCTGCCGTTTTTGGCTGGGTATCGATCAGATCTGCATAAAAGCTGTTGAGGGTATTGAACAAAAAATGCGGACTTAACTGATTTTTTAGATTTTGGAGCTCAACCTGTTTGTGCTGCAATAACAGTTCATTCATTTGCTGGTTGGTATTCCAGATGGTTTTTAGGGAATAAAAAACAAGGCTCAACAAAACCATCCTGACCGAATAGAAGCTGTTATCGTAAACGTAAAAAAAGGTAAACCTATAACGATCTGCATAATTATGGTTACCGGTAATCTTGTAAAGCAACACTTCCTCAAAAAGATCCCGAAGGACGGGAAAAACAAACAGCAATAAAAGCTGGCCTAAAAATAGCAGTAACCAGCGTTTTTGGAGAATGGTAAACTTACAGATCCACGCGTAGTTGATATAAAAAACAATCATCTGGATGATTGAAAAACCAATAAACTGTAAGATAGACCAAAGATTGAGGGCCTCGTTTTTTGAACCGATCAAATCTGATAAAAAATTCAGTCCGAAAAAGATCAACCAAAATCCGATATGTAGAAGTGTTTCCTGCTTCTTTGTCATGGCACTAAAGTACTGCTATTTAACTTCCTTTCGGCATTTTTAAGCTTAAAGGTGGCAAAATTTGATATCAACAGGCCATTTTATACAACCAAACTTTTTGCGGTGGCCATTTAGGCTGTAGGTTGCGCAGAAAATGGCGTTCCCTTTATTTACAAACAACCATCCATTGGTATGGCTAACCTTGTGCTATAATTTAATAAAGATGAAAAAAATAGCATTGATGATGTTGCTGCAGCTGTTCTTTTTGCAACTGTTGGCACAAACGGCGATAAAGGGAAAAGTGGTGGATGGAAAAAATTTAGCCATTGCCACCGCAGATGTGGCACTGTTTAAATTGGCCGACAAACGTATGGTAACTGCGGCACTTACCGATGAGCATGGGCATTTCATTCTTTTGGTTCCTGCTGATCCAAAGCTTTGCTACCTTGTAGTAACCGCAACAGGTTACCTTCCCAAAACACTACCGATCCATAGCCTAGACGCCATCCGTATCGAATTGGTGAAAGACACCGCAGCTAAACAGCTTGCAGAAGTGACCATTATGGCCAGAAAAAAAGCAATTGCAATGAAGGGAGATCGGATGGTTTTTGACATAGCGCAACTGGGTCTTTCTGGGGCAAACAACGGACTGGAAGTGATGCAGCAATTGCCCGGTGTTGGCCTGGACAAGGATGAGAACATTAGGTATAGGGGTAGCACGGGCATCCAGATCATGATCAATGGCAGAAAATCGATGTTACAAGGTGATGCATTGAGGGAATTTATCCGCTCGCTAAAAAGTGAAGACATCAAATCGGTAGAAATTATTTCACAGCCTTCTGCAAGGTATGAAGCTACCGGCACCACGGGCATCCTTAATATTGTATTGAAAAGAAACACCACACAGGCGCTTGGAGGGAATGCCTACACTTCGGCTAGTTATGGCCAATACCTGAAGACTAAAACCGGAGGCCGATTTTTTTACAACGACGAGCAATGGAGCATCAATTCTAGCGGTTCTTATGGCAATGGAAAGTCTTTTAACGATCGATCGGTTGAGCAAACCATCCTGTTGGGGAGTGACGTGAGAAACCTGAACCAGCACAATTATTGGTTGCCCAAAACCGAAAGTGGAAGTTTTAACCTGGCGGCCGAAAGAAAGTTGGGCAAAAAACAATTGCTAAGCACCGAATGGCAACTGTACCGCGAAGTGGAACAGGCAACCACTACCGGGCTAACACTTGATGACCTGAACGGACAACGACAGGATGAGGTTCGCTTAACCCAGTTGAGCAGCACACCGGCCACCCATTATTCGGGCAATTTATTTTATAATTATACTGCTGATAGTGCTACCACCAAAATAGATGCGCAGTTGAATTATGGAAATTATCAGACCTCTATTAGTGGTTCCCAAAAAAATGAATATGCTACCGGGGCAATTGATGAGCTATGGGGATTTAACGAAACCGGTTACCATTTGATGAATGCGCAGTTAGATTGGAGCCAGAAGTTGGCTAAACAGTTCAATTTGGAAGCGGGAGCAAAATTTTCTCGGGTAAACATGGACTACGATAATCAATATCAAGCCATGCAGGGTGGCAAGCAACTTATTCCAGATAGTTTGATGGTGAATGATTTTAGCTATCTCGAAAAGCTGGGTGCTGCGTATTCGCAGTTGAACTATACTTCGGGAAAATGGAATTTGCTAGTTGGGCTACGCATGGAAAACTATCGGTATCAGGCCACTTCAAGGATCAATCATCAAAGCAATGCGGATCGGTATACCAATTGGTTCCCCTCGGCATCGGTAAATTATGAAAGAGCAAACCATCAGTACCGAATGAGCTATAGCAGAAGGATTGCAAGGCCTGGTTACCTGATGCTCAACCCCTATTTCCAATATATTGATGCTTATTCTGTAGAGCGGGGAAATCCAGCGCTCAAACCTCAGTTCTATCATAGTTTTGAACTGAATTACATTTATAAAAATGCACTCTCTTTTAGTTTGTACGGCTATTTGTACCAAGGCAGATTTGTGAGCGTGATTGATTACCAGAACTCCAAAAACTACAATATCCTCTATGAAAGCAATGCTGCCGATGGTTCGCGTTTTGGTTTCTCGGCAAGTGTTCCCTACCAAGCTGCTAAGTGGTATACCATGCAATACACACTTGATGCCTATTTACAAGCCGAAAATTCTGAAATTCCAGCTTATGCTTACAACGGCAAGGGCTATGGGTATGAGGTGAACATGTACCATCGTTTTAACTTGCCACACGCATGGGTAATTACGTTGAATGGCTTTTTAACCGGCCGAAACCGCACACCAACGGGATATGCTCCGGTAATTTATGACATCAGTAGTTCGGTACGCAAATCGTTGATGAAAGAAAAGATACAGGTATCGGGCGGCTGCACTAACATCCTGAAAAAAAGCATGTCGAACAGCTACTCGACCGTAGGAAATGTAAGCACGCATTGGGTAAATAAATGGGAAACCCGAAAATTTTATCTGCAACTAACGTATCGTTTTGGTGGTACGAAAGAGAAAAAAGTAAAGCGTACTTCGCTTGACGATGAACAGGAACGGATGTAGGAATAACATGATGCTCGGAAACTTGAAATAAGGTGAACAAGGCCATTTTCTCGCAAACAAAGGAAATGGCCTTGTTGTTGTTGGTTGTTCGTTTTTTGTTGATGCGTGGATTTGGTGATTTGTTGATTTGTTGATGCGTGGATTTGCTTATGCGACCAGTCTTCGGATATCAGACCTCCGACTTCGGACTAATGAAATTTTGATCCGATAGCTATCAGATGAGTAAGTGATTGAATGGAACTGTTAATTGCCGTAGTATTTAGATTTCGTTATTTTTCGTAGTAAATTTAATTATATTGCAACCGTTTGCATAAAAATATAAATGCCATGAAATTTAAACTTTTCGTCATCATTCTGCCTCTCGTTGTGGCAACTTTAGCTTCGGCACAAAAACCAGTACCTGCCAAACCAAGGATATTAATAAGTACAGATATTGGCGGCACCGATCCAGACGACAATCAGTCGCTTATACACTTATTAATGTACAGCGAAAAGTTCAAGTTAGAAGGACTGGTATCTTCCCCTTCGTTTGGAGAAGGCAATAAAGAAGAAATTCTTAAAACCATTGATCTTTACGAGAAAGACCTCCCCAAATTACAAAAACATCAAAAAGGCCTGGCATCGCCACAGTACCTCAGGTCTATTACCAAGCAGGGAAAAAAAGGAGCTGCGCCATTTGTGGGTTATGGCGAATCTACCGAAGGCTCTAACTGGATTGTAAGCTGTGCGAAGAAAAAAGACCAAGCGCCCCTATGGATATTGGTGTGGGGCGGTTTAGACGATGTAGCCCAAGCTTTGCATGACGAGCCTAGCATTCAACACCAGATTCGCATTTATTGGATTGGGGGGCCGAACAAAAAATGGAGTGCCAACAGTTACGCTTATATCGCATCTAACTTCCCGAATTTGTGGTTGATAGAAAACAATGCTTCTTACTATGGCTTTTTTTCGCACAGCAGCGAACCCGATAGCGTAACCACTTCTAATTACTATCAGCAGTATATAAAAGACAAGAGCTTTATGGGCAGAGATTTTGCAAACCACTACAAAGGTGAGATCAAAATGGGCGATACGCCTACCCTACTGTACATGATGGATGGCAACCCAAATGACCCGAGCAAAGAAAGTTGGGGCGGAAGTTTTACGCCAACCAATTATAGTCCGCGAATAATCTTAAACGAAACCACTACTCTTAAAGATACCGTAGCTTATTGCGTCATCATGGAGTTTCGTTTTAAAGTGCCAAATGTAAAAGCAGAGAAAGATTCAATCTATTTCTGGATGGAAGTTCCCTATGGCAAAAACGTACAAAAATGGCCAGGCTATTACGTAGGCGATGGTGTATTTGCGCTGAGATATATCCCTAAAAAAGCCGAAGTGCTGCACTATAAGTTTAGCTCTACCCTCAAAGAACTTAATGGAAAGACGGGCGCCGTGGTGGTAGCGAACCTTTGGCCAGGAAAAAGAAACAAAAGCGATTATGCTTTGGGCAACACTTGGTTTACCGACAAGCCCAACCCCGAGCTATATTTAGGGAAGTTGCAGGGCGGAAAAACACTTTCTAAATGGCGTAATGAGGCTTTACTAGACTGGGCTAAACGATGGGCATGGCTGAATGAATAACTTACGGCATAGGCGTAGTTGTTCATTTTCTGCAAAGCGAAACCCCCAAACGGCTCTGCGTAGTTAATCCCGTTACACCGGGAGATTATTTGGTGGTTGGGTTGATTGGAGAATTGATATATTTACGGCAAAATCATCTAATTTCAGGAAATGAGCATGGCAGCAAGTATTTTTAATTGGAGTGGCGGTAAAGACAGCTGTTTGGCCCTGCACCACATCTTGCAAAATCAACGTTTCGATATCCGATACCTGCTCACTACAGTAAACCAAACTTATAATCGGGTAAGCATGCATGGCGTACGCGAAAGTCTTTTAGTTGAGCAGGCAAACAGCATAGGCCTTCCACTGTACCGGGTAAAGCTGCCGGAGTTGCCAGATATGGCCACGTATGAACTAGCAATGAATAAACACCTTACTACGCTTAAAGCCGAAGGTATTACCCACGCCATATTTGGAGATTTATTCTTAGCTGATTTAAAGGTCTATCGGGAAAACAAGCTTGCAGAAATAGGACTAAAAGCCGAATTTCCGCTTTGGAAAAGAGATACCAAAGAAGTGTTGAAAGAATTTATTTCCCTAGGTTATCAAACCATTATAGTATGTACCCAACAAGGCTTAGAAGATTTTTGCGGCCGCGTTATAGATGAGCATTTTATTAATGATCTTCCGGCAGGCATAGATCCATGCGGCGAAAATGGAGAGTTTCATACCTTTGTATTTGATGGGCCACTGTTTAAAACACCCATTAATTTTACCTTGGGAGAAAAAATATTTAGAACTTTTCCAGCACCTGATGGCGAAACCGAACAGGGGTATTGGTACATAGATTTGATAGAAAAGGATGGGATGGAATGAGAGAAGGAGCAAATCATCACTCCCCTACACATTAACCCCAAACAAATATCCCACCAATGCAGAAAGGCCCATAGCAATAGAACCCCAAATGGTAATGCGCAAAATAGCTTTAGCAATGCTAGAACCACCAGTTTTAGCTGCCGTAGCGCCTAAAACCATCAAAAAAATTAGCGTAGCACCATATAGCCAATACTCCATGTGTTTTACTGGCGCCAATAATACCACTAACAAGGGCATTAGCCCGCCTACTGTAAAAGCTGCTCCCGAAGCCATTGCCGCCTGTATAGGATTGGCCTTACTTACTTCGTTAATACCCAGTTCATCACGCACATGGGCCGCCAATGCATCTTGCTCGCTAAGTTCTACCGCCACCTGCATGGCCGTTTCCTTTTTCAATCCGCGTCTTTCATAAATTTGGGCCAAAATTTGTAGTTCTTCCTCTGGCATGGCCTTTAGTTCGGCTTTCTCCCTTTGAATATCTGCCTTTTCGGTATCCGTTTGCGAACTTACCGATACGTACTCGCCAGCCGACATAGATAAAGCTCCAGCTACTAGACCCGCTACCGTAGCCAATAAAATAGGCTCTCTGGTATTACTTGCCGCAGCTATGCCAATGGCTAAACTAGAAATAGAAATAATGCCATCATTGGCACCCAAAACCGCAGCCCTAAGCCAATTGCTTTTATGGATGTAATGTTGCGCTAAATAATTTTCGATCGTAATCATACTCATGAGTTAATGCCTTGGTTATTACAATATAGGACTATTAGCCGAGTGATGCTTAAAAAACACAGCAAATGTATGCACACCTGTCTGGTAGCTATACGTAATTCCAAACTGGTGCAGCTCTACAATTTGTTTAACAATGGCCAAGCCAAGTCCCATACCTTCTGAAGATGGCGACTTGTAAAAACGCTCAAAGGCTACTTTATCATCTAAGGGCTCGTTAGCGCCTGTATTGCTAACCCACAAACCTTCACTGTTCAGCTTAATATCAATGTTGCCGCCTTCCTTATTGTGTCTTATAGCGTTACCAATTAGGTTATCTAATAAAATATCGGCCAAATACCTGCTCATTAGCAAGCTATGATTTTGTAAGTTTACATTTACAACAATGCCGTTTTGCTGTGTAAATTCTTGAAAATACTGAAGCTTCTCTATCAAAACGGATTTAAGGTTGAGCTGCTCTCTATCCCTAAGTAAATTGTTATCAATTTTTACCAATAACAATAAAGACTGATTGAGCTTAGTAAGTTTGGCCGTTGCCCTATACAAATCGATCAAATTTTTGCTCTGCTCTTCACTCAAGTCGGCAGACTGCAACATCATATCTAGTTTAGCATTAATTACCGCAATGGGTGTCATCATTTCATGCGAAGCATTCTCTGTAAACAACTTAATTTCCCTGTAGTCTGATTTTACCCGCTGCGAGATATCTACAATGGCATCGTTAAGTTCTTTAAATTCGGCAATAGAGGTACTTACCTGTGCAAAGTTTTGTTCTTGGTTAAGGTTAAATGATTTTAGGTTAAGCAACAATTGTTTAAAGGGCAGCCAAATTCTCTTCATCATGTAGCGGCTTACCAGCAATAGCAGCAGCAACAAGGCCAATACAGGCAAAATAATTACTAAGAAAATACTTTTCGCTTGGTCGGCATGGGCAATTTTAGAAGCTATGATCTTAACACGATAAATTTGCCCACCCATCTGTAAGTCCTCTTCCAAATATCTACCCGTTTCTTCTACCTGTTTTTTGGCGTTATAGAAAATGGTGTCCCCGAAATGTCTTTTTAAACTAACCTGCCTAATTTGATGGTATTCGATCACCAGATCTTCGAAAGCGGTATGTGCCGGAAAACTTTCTTTTTTTGTGGTATAATCTTTTACCTCCAACAACTCCTCTACCAAGTAATTATCTAGCTGCTTGTTTAGGTAATTGCTTAGGGTATGGTAAAAAAGATAGCCTATCAGCAATAAACCTGCTATACTGGTAATCAATAGCACCCTATTATATGCAGTAAACAACCTCATTCGTCGGTAAATTTATAACCTACACCATACACCGAGTGGAAATAATCTTTACAACCTGCATCTACTAGTTTTTTACGCAGGTTTTTAATGTGTGTATAGATAAAGTCGAAGCTGTCGGCCATATCAGCATGGTCGCCCCAAATGTGCGTTACCAATGCCGATTTAGCAATTACTTTAGATTTATTAGCCAAAAAATACAGCAAAAGATCAAATTCTTTACGGGTAAGGTTAATACTTAGGTTATTTACTTTTACGGTTTTACGCTGGATATCAATAGTTAATTCGTTAAAAACGATAAGATCATTGCCTTTAAAAGACCTGCGCCTTACCACCGCCAAAATACGGGCACTCAGTTCCGAAAGATGAAAAGGCTTGATCAAATAATCATCAGCACCTAAGCTTAAACCTTCTATGCGCTGATCTATCGAACTTCGGGCGGTAATGATAATGACACCATCGCTTTTATCTTCTTTTTTAAGTTGTTGCAGCAGCTTTAAACCATCGCCATCTGGCAAGGTAAGGTCTAGCAAAATACAATCATAATCATACAAGGTCATTTTTTCTGAGGCTGTATCGAAACGGTCGGCAAAATCACACACATTACCTTCGGCCTTTAAATAATCCATGATGTTTAAGCGCAGTATTTCTTCATCCTCAACCACTAAAATCTTCATAAGCTATAGCGTTAACTAGACCAACAATTTAGTTATTTATATTTAATATTTAATGAAATGATGTTAGAACTCATGTTGATATTTTTGCTGTAATGCCCATAGCGAAGCTCTAACATGCTTAACCGTTGAAACCCTAACACACCTTTTGGTGGAGCCAAACGTATACCCAAGCCATAAAAGTTGCTATTAAATTTAGATAAATCGTAATTGCTGTTGTAATATTGATCTGCAATGGTATGGCGCTGGTAAGGGGCAAAATATTTAGCCGCCGTTTGGCTATAGTAGCGGTAAAATGGACTAATTGAAAAAAATGGACTCATTTTAACTGGCAATTCCAGTTCGGCTGTATGTGCGTTAAGCCCCCAATTATCGGTATAAAAACGGTAGTAAGTTTTTATGATCAGGTTATCGCCTAAAAAGTAATTGGCCCTAAAGCCCAATGGCAGTTTAAAGCGGCTGCTAGGTAATTTTTCTTGATGTACACTGCCATCGGTAAAATACACCCTATGAAACGGCAAACTTAGGTAACCATTTTGCTGCACCACATCGGCAAGTAGCATGAGCTGTAGGCGCTGGTTAACAATTTGCGAGTAAGATAATGAACCAGCAAAGGTATTTCTTGCGGCCGTCCCCCCCGTTTCATGCTCGCCGCCGTTGGGCCTAAATTCTATAGGCAAAATTAGGGTAACTTGGTCTAAATAGGTTTGAAATTTAGCCGTAAACTCGCCATTTCTATCTTTGGTTTTAGCAGAAAAAGCTACGTTACCACCAAAAGAAAGGTAATCGTACTCGGCAGATGAGGATAGGCCAAAAGCCAAAGTGGTTCCTTTTTTCTCATTCTCTATGCTCCAACTTAAAGAAGGATAAATGCGTGCATCGGCATGAGAAGCAGAAGAGTTGGCCTGCAAATCAATTTGATCTGAGGAGGCTGAGGTATAATGATCTATGCCTACCTCTAAGCCAAAGGTATGTTTACGTTCTTTGCTATCGTATTTGGTAAGCTTTACGTCAAATACATTAGCAATATCGGTTAATTTTTGCGAACCTATGCCTCCTGTTACCGCTGCATTGTTGCCATCCTGAGTGTAGTAGCTAGATACCAAATTAATTTCTTCAAATTTTAGCTTGCGGCTTTGGTAACCAGTGTTTTCTGCTTTTGGACTAGTTTGTGCGAAGCTTGGGTGCAGCAGGGCAAAGGCCGTAGCTACCGTTAAAAATACTTTTTTCATCAGTATAAGTTTAGCGTAAGATGATTTGTATTAACTTAAAAATTTGCGAATTAATTACAGCCGCAGCCGCCGCCACTTTTACCTGCGTTGGCTCCAGAAGCTCCCTCTCGGTAGCCTTGAAAACTTAGCTCTGTTTTTTCTACCTTTCGGTTGGCTAAAGCCATTTCCGCATCATTTAATCTATTTTTTTGGTATTCCTTTACCGTAGTACAGGAAGTTGCCAAAGCCAGTAGGCCTAGCCATAGCATAAGCCGCACATGGGGTTTTCTTGATTTTATGTTCATTTGAGATTGATATTTTTACTGGTGTAAATTCGATTTTCGTCATCGATAATGATACAAGCCAAATAATGGATCTGGTTGATGAGGTTTAAACCGGCCTTAACCCCCATAATGGTTACCGGAGTAGCCATGGCATCGGCTATTTCTGCATTGGGACTAATGATAGTTACGCTTTTAATGCCTGTTACAGGCAATCCGGTTTTAGGGTTAATGGTGTGCGAATATTTGATGCCATCAATCATCACATATTTTTCGTAATTGCCAGAAGTGGCCACTGCCATATCGTCAACATTAAGGTAAGAAAAAGGCAAATGCTTATGATCTGGGTTAACTACGCCAATGGTCCAAGGCTGACCGCTAGGCTGAGTACCCCATGCGGTAAGATCTCCAGAGGCATTTACTATCCCATTGGCGACCCCTTCTCTTTTTAATAAAGCCTTGGCCATATCTGCAGCATAGCCTTTTCCTATGCCACCAAAGCCAATGCGCATGCCTTTTTCCTTTAGTTTTACCGTGCCATTTTGGTGATCTAAAATGATGTTTTGATAATTGATGAGCCTAACCATAGCTTGAGCTTGAGCTACGCTGGGCAATGTGCTCATGTGTTGATCAAAATTCCATAGCCTCTTATCAATAGATCCATAAGATAGGTCAAAAGCCCCATCGGTAACGCTAGAAATCCTTAGGGAACGCTCAATAAGGTTAAACACTTCCTGATCAACCTTTACAGCTGCCACACCAGCTTGTTGGTTAATTTGATTGGTTTGGCTATGTTCGTCAAAGGTGGTCAGTAATCTTTCAATCCTTTTAATTTCATCAACAGCCATATCCAATTTAGCGTTGGCCCAAGCTTCATCCTCGGCTACTACCGTAAGCTCAAAGGTATTACCCATTAACCTTTGGCTGCGCTTAAACGATTGTAAACCGAGTTCAATACTAGTGGTTAGCATCACAAATTTGTTTAAGTGTAGCGGCAAATTGTGTTGGCGTTTCATCGGGCAATCCTTCCCAAGTTTTAACTACCTTACCTTCTGCATTTAGCAGCACGGTGTAAGGAAACCTACCTCCGGGGTTGTATTGATCGGCCAATGCCTCATTTTGCTTTTTTATCTCAACAGGCAGCTGGTTTTTTTTATTACGAGGGAAATCGGCATTCACGAGTACTAAATTTTGTTCAGCCATTTTCAGAAATCCCGCATCTGTAAATATTTCTTTGTGCATACGTATGCAAGGGATACACCAATCGGAACCAGAAAAATTCAATAAAATAAGCTGGTTTTTCTCTTTGGCTATTTTCTTTGCATTCTCGAAATTAGCTTCCCAAGGGCTTGCTGATAAACCCAGCGTAAAGACTACAAACAATAATAAGGTTTTCATGCGTTGTGATATTTTAAGTTTTTATTCGAGTTAAAAAAAGGAATCAGTTACCAGCATCGCCGCCGTTAATCATATCAGATACAATTCCAGGCTGACTTCTTTTTTCGGCAACAATGACACCTATAATATGTATAACAATGAAAGACAGGATGAGATACATGACCATCTCGTGCATTTCTTTGACATTATGCGCTATAGCATTGGATACGCCAAGTTGCTCATGAAACTTGATACTTAGCCCGCTGATGGCCATAAATGACAACATCGCATAAAAAAAGACATAGGTAAACTTCACAAAAAGGTCCTTAGCACTTGACTTATCTTTTTGTATACGATACAGCAAAAATGCTTTCTTTATTTTTTGGGATAATTTTTGGCTACTTTTTTGCGAAAATTCGCCAATAACGCGGTAAAGCAGCAATGCGGTTAGCGCATAACCAGCGTAAACGTGCCAATCCCAAACCTTTTCTTCTAAACCATGAGCTACCGCTTTGGCTTGCTGTGCCGTTAATGATACACCTGCTGGCTCAAGCTGCTGTGCTATAAACTTGGCATTGGTCTTTTTATCAAACAAAGTTGAATTTAAGAAAACAGTAATGAATGAACCGCTTATTACAATGATATTAATCCAGTGCCAAAACCTGAGGTACCCTGCATATTTTTTAGTTGCCTTGCCCATATCCGCATAAGATTTGATGTGTTAGCTAATGCAAACCTAAAATGCAATTCTGAAGAAATTCTGTAGCTAATCTTGTTGCTGTTAATTCGGGAATTGGCTAAGTGGTACCCTCCCTTTGCCCATCATAACGTCGCACAAAATTAAATCATTTCCGAAACACCCCATACCCTTTTGCGAAACTCTAATCTGTAGCCGTAGCTTTATCTTAACCAAAGATATGGTACTGATAATGTATGGTAATAAAATGTAACCGAACAACTATTGCAGGCTGGGAAACTTTTACACTGAATTGAGTGCTTTTAGAAGAAATTATAGCTGGGAGTTTAAATAGCTTAGAGATATGCCAAATTTGGAGATTTGTTAATTTGCTGTTCGAGTTTGGGATATCCCCACATTCGGGATTAGGGAATTGCCAAACATGCTATTCTTACCTTTTAACATCGTGCAGCATCAACCAATTAGACATACATAAAAACAGCATAGTGCAAGGCCAGCTAAAAGCATAACAAAAAGAGGCTGTCTCAAAAGTAAAATAATGCCGTCATTTCGACGATCAAAGGAGGAGAAATCTCTTTCAGAATCACTTCTGAGGCAGATCTCTCTCTAACGTTCGAGATGACGAGCGACTTTTTGAGACAGCCTCTACAATTTATATCAAGTACATTACGTAATCGGCACCGCAAGGGCTTAACAACCTAGGGTTTAGCTACCACGGCATGGCTATAACTCATTTTACCATCCTTATCTACCTGAACTACCCGAACATACAATGGCTTATTGCTGGCACCATTTCTTTCTAATTCTGCTATCCCATTGTTTTCTTTTGCACAAGACACTAGCAAAACTACAGCAAATAATACCATTGCTGCTTTTAACCACCTGTTGCGTACCGCAGGCAGTAAAAACAAGCCCAACAAACCTATACCGGCCATTAGGGTGCCGCTCCAAGGCATGGTAAAGCTGTAGCTTAAGTTGGTAGACGAGTGTCCATTCACAGCTTTACTTGCTACGGCTCCCAAATCTACCCAAGTTTGGCCGTCGGTAGCACCTTGTATCAAAAACCTATCGTTATTACTCTCGCTCAAGGTATTCCAGGCTACGTTGAGTTGCCCCGACTGGAGTTTAGCGCTCACATTTCCAAAACTTACAGGCAACACCTCTATCGACCCAAACGCACTAAAAATACGATAATCTAAAGCAACATCTAGCGGGAGCACCGCACCGTTTATGATCAGTTCTACCTCATCAAAAGTCTGGGTACTAATAAAATACAACGGAACTACATCAGTACTGGCTAATAACGAGATGTTCACGATATTTGCTCCCGTAATTGTTTCTCTTAGCACACCTCCCAAATAGGTACGTAGAGAGAGGTTACTTTGCAGCAACGAAACGGATAGCACCGACGAAAACTGCACCCTAAACCCTGCAAAATAACCTGCTGGAGCAAACGTGGTTCCTTGCGGAAAGTTAAGCTTGGCACGTATAGCGTAAAGAGGATCGGTACAGGTAAGAGGGGCATTAAGCAGCCCGGATATGGAAACATAATTGTTTAAATCGGCATCGGCCACATTACTGGCACCATTAAGCGTTGCTGCTACGCAAGTACCCCCAGAAGGAGCTGTAGCCGAGAAATTTCCTGCAGGATCAGCAAAGTTAGACGTATAATTTTGTGCGTTTGCATTTAGCGAAAAAATACAGATGATCCATACAGTAGTTTTAAAAACTTGACGATATACCGAGGTTAAAGCAACCTCTTTCAGTAAGAAATTTATCATGACAATTAGATTTAGGTTATAACTATTGAAAGATTTATACTAAAGGGATGACCAGTGCCAAGACCAGCCGATGATGGAAACTTATGGAGCTAGAGGCTGTACACCCCAACGAAGAATGTTGATACACCACATTACTTTTACTTTTTATGAGGTAACAGCCCGCAATTTAATTTGTTAGTTAACCAGCTGAATTTCAGGTATAAATACAACATAAAAGGAAAATAATACGGGGAATTAGGGGGAATATACGCCAAGAGTTTTTAGATATGGTTGTAGCTCGTGACGCATTTACAGGGCTTGGCTAAATTGAATAGAACAAAAAGAAAGGAGCGAATAATAGGCCAATGGCACAAGTGCTGGCTACGTTCTTAGCACTCGCAATTTTCTGGCTACTTGCACTTCATTACAAACACCTAATTCCTTACAAAGGCAAAAACCTTACAACTTGTAGTTCTTAAAAGTTGCAAATAATGAATTTGATGATAATTTAGTATCACTATTGCACTTACCTGTTAACGTATCCTTTAACCAGCCTTATAAAATTTGGCTCCAGCCCTTTTCAGGTACAATAATGCAATCGTTTAATGCTAATGATACAAACCGACATTAAAAGAAGTAAGCAACTTACCCAAAACTATTTTCAGTTTCTGGACACACATATTATGGAAGTGGCTCTAGGGAAGGTTACTAGTTTTATGCAGATTAACCAGATTGCCAAGGAACTGTTTGTGTCTCATCAACACTTAACAGATACAGTACAGCAAGAAACAGGTAACCACCCCTGCCATTTCTACGATCTTAAAATTATTGAGCAGGCAAAACGGATGCTTATTGATACAAACTATTCTATCTCGGAGATTGCCAGATTGCTTACTTACGACCCTTCAAATTTCCTGAAATTCTTTAAGAAACTAGAAGGTAAAACACCAGGGCAGTTCAGAAAGGAAAACGGAAAGTAAATTTCCGAAAAGTTCACCACGATATTTTTTTCGGAAATAAACACCTTTACAAATAATTAAATATCTAACTATAAAAATTAAAAAAATGAGTAGAAACGACGTAAATGGAAAAGTGGTTCTTATTGCTGGTGGCGGTAAAAACCTAGGTGCATTATTAAGCAAAGATTTCGCTGCTAAAGGCGCAAAATTAGCCATACACTACAACAGCGAAAGTTCTAAAGCAGAAAGCGAAAAAACTTTAGCCGAAGTAAAAGCAATGGGTGCAGAGGCTTTCTTGTTTCAGGCAGATTTAACCAAAGTAGCTAACATTGCCAAACTATTTGATGAAACTATTGCCAAATTTGGAGGTGTTGACATTGCCATTAATACAGTAGGTATGGTGTTAAAGAAACCATTTACAGAAACCACAGAGGCAGAGTACGACGTGATGTTTGGCGTAAATTCAAAATCGGCTTATTTCTTTTTGCAAGAAGCGGGCAAGAAAATAAACGATAATGGTAAAATCTGTACCATAGTTACTTCGTTATTAGCAGCCTATACTGGTTTGTATTCTACTTACGCAGGTGCCAAAGCTCCTGTTGAGCATTTTACCAGAGCAGCTTCTAAAGAGTTTGGTGCAAGAGGTATTTCGGTAACCGCAGTAGCACCAGGCCCAATGGATACTCCTTTCTTCTACGGCCAGGAAAGTGATGATGCTGTTGCCTACCACAAATCGGCTTCGGCGTTGGGTGGTTTAACAGACATTAAAGACATTGCGCCTTTAGTAGAGTTTTTAGTAACTGAAGGATGGTGGATTACCGGACAAACCATTTTTGCAAATGGCGGCTATACGACTAGGTAAAATCAATTTAAATTAACACGAGAAAGATAGGCAACACGTTTGTTTACCTTTTTCTTATCAACAACAAACTATGGCTATAAAAATATTAAACTCCATTTTAATACTCGTTGCAGTATTTATGGGCTTAAAACAAGGCTGGGCAATGCTATCTAGCAAACCAGAAATGCTAGAAATGTTTAGCAAGTGGAATTTTTCTAAAACAGCAATAATGGTTAACGGAGCTGTAACTATAATAGCAGCCTTGTTAATTTTGTTTCCCAAGACTTTTGTATGGGGCAATTTTTTAATGGCCGCAGGCATTTTAATGATCATTTGCCTGCAGTTGTGGCACAAAGATTTAAAGGGGGCGGCAATAGAAATTCCATTCTTATTGCTTAACCTCATTATTGTGTACTTACAACACCCTTTAAAGAGCAATTAAAATGAGAATTATAATTCTATTAGTCATGTCTGTACTGGCATTAAACGCTTGCGGACAAAGCAATAAAAAAACTACACCTCAAAAAGCACAAAAAATGGAGCTCACAAAAATCTCAAACGAAAACGTAAAAAAAGCCATAGCAGCTTTACAAGCTAATGATAAAAGTGCTTGGTACAGCTATTTTACTAGCGATGCCATTTTTACTGATGATGGCAGAACACTATCCTTCAAATCTTTTTTTGACAATGCCTTTGACAAAAAAGAAAAGTTTTTAGATATAGACAAAGTAGCGAACGAAGGAAAAGACATATATGGCCAATTTGAGGCAGGGCAATGGGGTACTTTCCGTGTGTTTTTCAAGTTCCATCAAAATGCCGAAGGAAAATTTAACCGATTAGATATTGGACAGGCAGCAAAATAAAGCAACACTATTCTTGTTTATTTTAGGCTAATTAAAATTGTATTTGTTTGCAACATGAATTACGGATTTCATACTATGCGGATGTTTGGTAAGCATCTGTAATTCATGTTGCGAACATCTTATGTTTAATTTTAAATAGTTAGTTCATTTTCCTTTTTCGCAGCAATTGCTTCTTTAATAACATAGGCAATTAGTATAATTAAAAGTCCTACTCCAATCTTATAAAAGCTATATACATTGTAAAAATCCAAACTTAGATTAATAAAATTATACCGCTTTTTACTTGACATGTCTATACTTTGCAAAAAGCGAACTCCCATTATATTTGCGTTAATATAGCCGAAAACAAAAGCAAGAATTTCTTTCAGGATAATTAACCAACCAAATCCAGCAATAAGTTTAAATGTTCTTTGCTCGAACATTTCATATTCCATGTAGCGTTTAAGCAACTTAACTAAAAGTAAGAAAAAGAAAATCGTAAATAACAAATCGAGTTGTGCGGCCAAACTGAAAAAAAATGAATACTTTTTATTGGTAGAGCTTACATATAAATCAATCGGTTCCTGTATCAAAAGCGGATTAAAAACGGTAACTTCCTCATTTTCAAACGCTGTTATATTATTCACTGTTATATCCGTTATTTCCCTCCTTTTTCTTTCCTCACGCTGTTTATTTGATGGCGAAAAATGTTTTAATTCTTTAAAAATACTTTCTTGTCCATCCTTATAGTTAATTACCGTATCCGGGATGTTTAACCGTAGTATTGCTTTTAACTTATGACCTTGTTGAGTAGAACCAAAGGTCAAATTACCATAGCGTACATAGGGCTTAAACTTAAATAAATCTGACGAAACATTTACCACAAGCGTAATCGCCGAAAATATAAAACTAATTAGCAGTAACGATCTTAGTATTCTAGCCGCCCAATAGTATCTTACTTTTTTCATCTAATTTGTTTTTGTAAGGTTATTAAAATTTATTTTGTGTTGATTTTTATTTACTAACTGCCTATATTTTTACACACCTGCATTCGTCTGTTGTCAGCACTTCCAAAACTCTTGTCAGCTAAAAGTTTGATTTTAGTACAAATGCGACAAAAATTCGTTTACAAAACTAGATATTTATTTTTATTTAGCAACATATATTTATTGAAATTCAATAAATATTAAATTCTAATCAAAAAACATAAAGTATAGACACACCATAAACTTGGAATGATTTTTGCTATAAACAAATCGTTCAAAATACATGACAAAACATAACATTTTCAGTAATTTAAGTTTCTATTCCGCATAAAAAACGTATTTTTGCAGAATCGAAAAATCCAACGAGGACCAATACATATAAATGAGACAACTCAAAATAACCCAATCCATCACCAATCGCGAAAGTCAATCGCTAGACAAGTACTTACACGAGATTGGAAAAGTAGATTTAATCACCGCTGAAGAAGAAGTAATTTTAGCTCGTAAAATACGTGAGGGAGATCAAGCCGCTCTTGAAAGATTAACAAAAACCAATTTACGTTTCGTGGTTTCGGTAGCTAAACAATACCAAAACCAAGGTTTAACGCTCGGAGATTTAATTAATGAGGGAAACTTAGGCTTGATTAAGGCAGCCAAACGTTTTGACGAAACTAAAGGTTTTAAGTTCATTTCTTATGCGGTATGGTGGATTCGTCAGTCTATTTTACAAGCTATTGCAGAGCAAAGCCGTATTGTACGTTTGCCTTTAAACCAAGTAGGTTCGTTAAGCAAAATCAGTAAAGCTTTCTCTAAATTGGAGCAAGAATACGAGCGTGAACCTTCTCCAGAGGAATTAGCTGACATTTTAGAAACTACGGTAGATAAAATCTCTGATACTTTAAGTAACTCGGGTCGTCACGTATCTATGGATGCTCCATTTGTGCAGGGAGAGGAAAATACATTATTAGATGTATTAGAAAATCACGAGCCTAATACCGACAGCAACTTAATTAACGAGTCGCTTTCTGAGGAGATTAAACGTTCTTTATCAACCTTAACAGAAAGAGAACGCGAAATTATTGTATTATTTTTCGGCTTAAGCACTAACCACCCACTTTCTTTAGAAGAAATTGGAGAGAAGTTTAACTTAACCCGTGAGCGTGTACGCCAAATTAAGGACAAGGCCTTACAGCGTTTACGCCACACTTCAAGAAGTAAAATTTTAAAATCTTACTTAGGCTAACCTCAAAATAAAAGCCTACTTAGTGTAAGTTAAACACACTGTTATACAATATTTTACAAGAAAATAAAAGTGAAAAAGATTGGGTACTCGCTCAATCTTTTTTACTTTTGCGGCAATTTCTAACCAAAATAATTTTCTTGTATGTCTAATAAATATCAGTCGGAGTTTCAAAACTGGATTGAAAAAGAAAAAAAAGCACTTGAGTTAATTAAGTGCGTAGGCCATCTGTGGTTCGATAGATCTATTGAACTGGTGCTTTTCCGTAAACCACTGTTTGATGTAGGCAGTAGCGAAATTTTAGCTTATCACCATTATGCAAAAGAAATCAGCGGAAAAGACATTTCGATCTACGAAACTTTAGAATTGGCCAATACCATTGCCAAGTCTAGTTTAGCGCCATCTCGCATTGATGTAGGCAGGCTAGCCTCTGAATGGCTTGACGAAAGCAATACGCAATCTTCTATGCACGATTTCATCATCAGTAAATTGGGCAAACACATTGGCAAAGATAAGATGAGCTTAAAACCAAAAGACGTAGTTTTATACGGCTTTGGTCGCATTGGTCGCATTGCAGCAAGAGAATTGATTGTGCAGGCCGGAAAGGGCGAGCAATTGCGTTTGCGTGCCATTGTAACACGCAGCTACAGCGACGAAGAACTCACCAAACGAGCCGAGTTGTTACGTACCGATTCTATCCATGGCCCTTTTAATGGTACTATTGTAGAAGATCATGAAAATAAGGCACTCATTATTAATGGCCAAACGGTTTACCTCATTGCCGTTAAAAATCCAGAAGACGCAGATTATACGGCGTACGGCATTAATGATGCCTTGGTGATTGACAATACCGGCGTTTTTCGCGATCGCGAAGGGTTAAGTAGACATCTAAGCGCAAAAGGCATAAGCAAAGTACTACTAACGGCACCGGCCAAAGGTGATATCCCAAATATAGTAACCGGAATTAACGATGGTGATTTTGATTTTACCGAAGAAAATATCTTCTCCAATGCATCTTGTACTACCAATGCCATTATTCCGGTTCTTAAAGTAATGGATGAAGGTTTTGGCATCGAAAAAGGCCACATCGAGACGGTACATTCTTACACCAATGACCAAAACCTGTTAGATAACTACCATAAAAAATATCGCAGAGGCCGATCGGCAGCGTTAAACTTGGTAATTACTGAAACTGGCGCAGATAAAGCAGTAGCAAAAGTATTGCCTCAATTAGCAGACAAATTAACAGGCAACGCAGTTCGGGTACCCACACCCAATGTTTCTTTGGCTATTTTAAATTTATCATTAAACCAAGAAACCAATAAGGAAGATGTTGCACAGCTATTAAAAGAGGCTTCGCTGTTTGGCAATCTTTCTGAACAATTGGAATATTCTGTTTCTAATGAGCTAGTAAGTACAGATTTAATAGGCAATAGCCATGCTTCTATTATTGATGGCCCAGCTACCATACTTTCTAAAGATGGAAAATCTGTGGTATTATATGCCTGGTATGATAACGAATATGGTTATACCCGTCAGGTAGTTAGGTTAGCTAAAAAAATTGCGGGCGTAGTAAGGTTAACTTATTATTAACAGTGAGTTCGGGTTAAGCGTTACCCTCTAACTTTGTCTAATTCGTATTTGACCTGTTTTTTTAGCTGGCCGCCGCTGGGCTCCTACTTTTTGACCGCAAAAAGTAGCAAAAACTCTCGGTTGCCTATTTTTCTTTAGAAGGAATTGCTTTGGCTTATCGGTGCGACCCGAAAACTGCGTAAGCGCTCTTTAACGCCATTAAAACAAACAAAAAATAGTTAAAAAATAGGAGACCGAAAATTAGCGGAACGGAGATTTGAGAGGCTATCGCTAGCAAATAGCCTATTTCTCTTATCCCGAACTCCGTTATTTAGCATTTATCTAGAGAGCAATCAAAAACAATGAATAAAATGATTGCTCTCTGTTATTACTTATCGATTGACCTCTGTATGGCAACAAACTAAAAACGAGCAATTATCCAAAAAATAAGTGAAGTGCTTTATGATTTTTGCTCCTGCATTTTTTGCTGCCGGTAAGCTTCACGAAAATATTTGAATGGCACCCAAAGCATGCCAAAACATTCGCCATGGTGCTTACCCAAATGCTTATGGTGCATTTTATGTGCCCGTCTAATTGCCTTTAGATAAATATTATTGGTATTTCTAAACCATTTGAAACGCTGGTGAATAAAAATATCATGCACCATAAAATAACAAAAACCGTAAAGGGTAATTCCACCTGCTACAGCCATCATAATTACATGGCCATAGATAGAACCAAAAAGAAACAAAAGGATAGCAGGCGTGGCAAAAATTAAGAAAAAGAAATCATTTTTTTCAAAAACCTGTCCGTCATCTTTTTTATGATGATCTTTATGCAAGAACCACAAAAACCCATGCATTAAGTACCTATGAGCTAGCCAAGCTACAGATTCCATTACGATAAAGGTACCTAGTATACAAAGTATTATTGTTAAAACCATTTTAAGCCGCTTTAAATATATTCAGAATTTGAGCTGTTCTGTAGTCGAAAATTTGCTCTAACTTACTTCGTACTATTAAAGCATTTGCCAACCTACCCAACCAACCAAATGAAATGGCATAGGTAACGTGATCTTTCATTAGTACTTTTCCGTCTTTTTCTTCAAAAGTATGTTCATGGTGCCAATAGGCATAAGGGCCTTTCAACTGCTCATCAACAAAACTGTGAGGAGCATTTACCGAACTAATTTGGCTTAACCATTTTAATGGAACACCAGCTAATGGCCTAACAACGTATTCGATCATTAAACCGTTATGAATGTGTTGCGGCAAATTAGAGGTAACCACCTTAAATTCCATTTCTGCAGGCGTAATTTTAGACAAATTGCTTGGATTACTAAAAAAATCCCAAGCTTCTAGAAGGGTAATAGGAAGTATGGTTTCTCTATACAATTGATATTTTTTCATCTTAGGCCACTTTATTTAAAATCTCTTTGTCTACTACTTCTGCTAATATAATTTTAAACCAGGGAGTGTATTTAGAAGGATTATTTTTTACATCTTGTTTTAGCTCTTCCAAGCTCACGTAAGACCAATCAGCCACTTCGCTCTTATCAGGCTTAGGTTCGCCAGAAAATCTCCCAAAAAACACGTGATCAAACTCATGCTCAAATAGCCCACCTCCTACGTCAGCTTTGTAAATAAAACTATAAACCCAATTGGTAGCGCATACAATACCCATTTCCTCTTTCAAACGTCGATCTACAGCAACTTGCAGCGCTTCTTCTGCCCGTGGATGGCTACAACAAGTATTTGTCCACATACCGCCGCAATGGTACTTATCTACAGCACGCTGCTGCAACAACACTTCATTTCTATCGTTTAAAAGAAAAACGGAAAAAGCACGATGTAGTTTTGCTTCTTGATGTGCCTGCATCTTTTCCATCACCCCAATTTCCCTGTCTTCTTGGTCTACTAATATTACATTTTCCATTTATTTGGCAATCTCTGCTAATTGTTGCTTTTCTGTATAAGTTAATTTTTGCTGCTTCATAAACGCAACAATGGTTTTTACAAGCTCTTGGTCTAAGACCTGTTTACGATTTAAACTTTTAAAAATAAGCATCTTGTCTGCTTCTACATCATCATTATAACCTAAAATAGCTGGCGCCGAAACCTGCGTTGCATATCTCAAAAACACCAATTCTACATTGTTATTGTCTTTTGCAATAGCTGCATTCAGCATCTTTTTACCTGTATTAAAGTAACTGAGCTTGGCGATAGGATTAAACACGTGCTTGGCCATGATCATTTTAGTTGCCCCTGTATAGCCCATTACAAAAGCGCTTGGTTCTTGTTTCGACAATATTACCAGTAAGCCCTTTGCTGTTTGCTTACTATCTACAGATTTAACGTACATCGCCCTAATGCTCTGTTTTGAAATTTCTGAATGCGATAAAAAAAATATTGATACAACTACTAAAATTGGTTTAGCCCACATTTGCCGATAATCTTTCCGGAGCCTGCGGCACAAAAAAGGTATTTAACATGAGTAACGCCTTTTGGAAATCTGGCACTCTTACCCTTCTTTCCATAATGTGCTTGGCAGGAATTTCCTGTATTTTTCTAAAAAGTGATTTATAATAAATATAGGCCAAATATACACCCTTTTTAGCGCAACGAGGCAATTTCAAAATACCGTTTAGCGCTTCATCAAATTCTGCATTGATTTCTTGCTCAATAATTGCCTTGTCTTCTTCGGTAAAACAATTAAAATCCATGTTAGGAAAATACATTCTGCCCAGTTCGTAATGGTCTGCTTTGATGTCTCTTAAAAAATTAACCTTTTGAAAAGCAGAGCCTAATTTCATTGCCGAATGTCGTAACTGAATGTACTGAGCCTGATCTCCATTACAGAAAACCTTTAAACACATTAAGCCTACCACCTCGGCAGAGCCAAAAATGTATTTTTCATACAATTGTTTGGTATAAACTTGTTTATCTAAATCCATCTCCATGCTATCTAAAAAAGCTTCGATCAACTCTACATCTATTTGATATTGGTTTACCACTTGCTGAAAGCTATTGACTATTGGATTAAGGCTAATCTTATTTTCTAAAGCAGCGAATGTTTCCGCTCTTAACTGCGTTAAAAGACCTTTTCTGTCGAATTCGTGAAATGAATCTACAATTTCATCTGCCAATCTTACAAAACCATAGATCGCAAAAATTGATGGGCGAATAGTTGCCGATAGGAATTTTATACCCAACGAAAAGGAAGTACTATATTTTTGAGTGGTAATTTGGCTGCATTTTGCTGAAACCTGATCAAATAGTGCTTTCATCTGCTTTATTATTTTTGATGCTTTACAATGTAATTGGCTACTACCTGTCCGGAGATAATGGCGGGCGGAACACCAGGACCTGGAACAGTAAGCTGACCTGTATAGTATAAGTTTTTTATTTTTTTATTTCTTATTGATGGCTTTAAAACGGCAGTTTGCCCTAAGGTATTAGCTAAACCATAGGCATTGCCTTTAAAAGCATTATAGTCTTTCACAAAATCAGTATAGGCGTAAGTAGTTTTGCTAACAATGTTTTCTTTAAAAGCTTCACCACAAAAATCTTCTAACCGCTCTACAATTTCATCAAAGTACTTAGTCCTTATCTCTTCTGTATCTTGCAAACCTGGTGCAACAGGAATAAGTAAAAATAAATTTTCCATACCTTCTGGTGCCACAGAAGCGTCTGTTTTTGATGGACAACATACATAATACAGCGGATTTTCTGGCCATTGATGTGTTTCATAAATAGCTTTAGCATGTGTATCAAAATCCGTTTCGAAAAACAGGTTGTGATGCTGTAGTTTAGGCATTTTTTTATTTACACCAATATAATATAGCAAGCAAGATGGCGCCATTACTCTTTTATCCCAATAGTTTTCAGAATAGTTTCTAAACGCCATTGGCAACAAATGTTGATCTATATGGTGGTAATCGCCAGCGCCTATCACGAAGTCGGCTTCGATATCGCCACCCGAAGTAATTACCTTTCTCGCCTTATATTCGGAAATTTCTATCGATTCTACCGTAGTACCGGTTTTAAACTCTACGCCTTTTTCTACTGCTAGCAGATACATCGCTTCAGCCAATTTACCAAAGCCACCCATTGGGTACCAAGTACCTAATTTGATATCTGCATAGTTCATCATGCTATATAAAGCTGGGATATTTTTAGGTACAGCACCCAAAAACAATACTGGAAATTCTAAAAGTTGTAATAGCTTGGGCGATTTAAAATAGCGGCGAACGTGTTTAGCGAACGACTGTAGTAAATCTAGTCTTGCAGCAGCCTTCATTACCTTAAGCTCCATAAATTCGAAGATGCTTAAACCCGGCTTATGTACAAATTCATTGATACCAACGTTATATTTATATTCAGCTTCGGCTAAAAACTTATCTAATTGAATGGAACTTCCTTTCTCAATTTCTTCAAAAGCATTTTTTAATGATTGATAGTTTGCGGGCACAGAAAGCACATCATCTTTTGCATAAATTACTTGATAAGATGGCTCCAAACGTTTAAGCTCAAAATAGGCTGAGGTAGATTTACCAAATTGATTGAAGAATTGTTCCATTACTTCGGGCATCCAGTACCAACTTGGCCCCATATCAAAAGTAAAACCATCTTTTTTAAAAACCCTGGCTCTCCCCCCTATTTCTTTGTTTTTCTCTACTACAGTTACCTGATGACCTTTATCTGCCAAGGTAATAGCCGCACTTAAGCCTGCAAAGCCAGCTCCAATAATTACGGTGTGTGGGGAAGTTTTACGCATCATTTCTGGTATACAACAAACATACGTTTATTTTGTTTAACTTATTGTAAAAAATATTAAACAAAACAAACTCCTATATTTCAGCTTTAACGGCCAATGGGGATCATAACGGCAACAGCAAGATACGAGAATAATTTTAGAACCTAGTTGCTAGGCCTTTAAGCGTTTCGAACAATTGAAAATGAGATGGCAGCGTTGGCTGAGACTCATAAATACCTATGCTAGCAATAAATACCTGTTTAGTAGGTGGAACTATTTTTAATTTATTGACAAAGGCTGTAATATCTCCCAAGGCAATAGAATTGGACACGCTTATAACCAAAATATCAGGATCACTGATTTCTAAAATCCTGGGCAAATCTGCTAATGGTACGGCTTGGCCCAAGTAAATGGTTCTATAACCTTTATTTTTAAGTAGGTAATTTAGAAATAACATACCCAACTCATGAAGCTCGGTTTCTGGCAGAAACATTAGTACCTTTTTTGCTTTTGTGGGTATTTTTGTGGTTGCATTATCTATGGCAGCTACTAGTTTTTGTCGCACCATATTGCTAATAAAATGCTCTTGTGCCGGGTTAATAGAGTCTATTTGCCACATGATCCCTATTCTACTAAAAAATGGGAAAATAATGCGGTTGATGGTATCTTCGAAACCTAACCTTGCCACTGCCTTATAAAATGCCTGATGGAATAAAGTTTCATCTAAATCAATCATACTAAGCATCAACCCATCAAAAAGATCGTCGTCACTAGTTTTTACAAAACTTAAATCTTTAACTTTCTCCGTAATCTCAACCGCACTCATTTTAGCTATGTGAGAGATCTTAATCCCATTTCGGTTAAGCACATTTATATTTAGCAGTAATTTTAGATGTTCGTTACCGTAATAACGAATATTGGTTTGGGTACGTAAAGGGGTAATGATTTGGTATCGCTTTTCCCACATCCTAAGCGTAGCCGCCCGAATGCCAGTTAGCACCTCTAGTTCTTTTATAGAATATTTAGCGACGACCCCCATAACGACACGACACTTTGTTTAAGTTATTAGAATACAAATTTAAACAAAAATTGTTTTTAGTTGGTTAATTTTAGTAGATAGACAAAAACTATCAAAAAAACATTGTGCTAAATTATTTGAGCTGATAACCTTATTTTTGTTTCATGCTACAACACCTACACACTTTTACGGGACATCAAAACCCCATTTATGCACTAGTAAAATCTGATAAGGAGGGCATTTTTTTTACTGCAGGTAACGACAAGGGAGTGGTAGAATGGTCGTTAAAGGAAATGGCATTTGTGATGGTAAAGCTACCCGTGCAAAGCTCTGTCTATTATCTGCATAGTTATAACAATCAGTTATTTATTGCCGAAAGAAGTGGTGCTTTCTCTGTTTTCGATTTTGAAAAACAAGAAGTTGTTGCCAGAGTTAACGCACACCCCAAACCCATTTTTGGGATGGCAACTGTTGCTCACAAAAAGGAATTACTCACTAGCAGCGAAGATGGTACGGTTGCCATTTGGTCGCTAGGTGATTTTTCGGAACTTTATCGCTTACCTATTTCTACGGATACGGTAAGATGCATTGCAATATCTCCAGATGAAAAAGAAATTGCCTTTGGCTGTAAAGACGGCACTATACATATTTATAACACAGAAGACTACAGCCTAAAGCAAATTTTAAAAGAACATACGATGGCAATTACATCGATAGCTTATCATCCTTCTAGAAAATATTTGATTTCGGGAAGTAGAGATGCACAACTGAAAATTTGGGATTTACCAAATTATGAACTCAGCAAGAGTATTCCAGCGCACATGTTTGGCATTTATGATATCGCTTTTCATCCTACCCTACCGTATTTTGCAACGGCAAGCCAAGATAAGAGCATTAAGCTTTGGGACGCAGAAAACTTTAAGCTTTATAAGATTATTAGTATTGAAAAAATAGGGATTGGACATAGTCACTCGATTAATAAAATAGCATGGAGCCACGACGGCCTTAAATTACTATCTACTGGTGATGACAAGAAAGTAATGGTTTGGGCGTTAGAAAGCTAGGAACCAGGTATCAGTGGTGGGGTATTAGGCAACAGTTTTAGTTGAGCGTTTTTAATTGGAGCAATGAACCAACCAACCAATGACTAGTGAACAAATGATCCAATGAACTAATTTACTACCTTTAAAAAATGAACCCAGAATTATTGAAAGAGCTTGTTGTGATGAGAATGCCTTATGGCAAATATAAAGGTTGGGTTTTGTGCGATATCCCAGAACATTACTTGGTATGGTATCAGAGCAAGGGCTTTCCGGCAGGAAAATTAGGAATGTTGTTGGCTACCTTATATGAAATTAAGCTAAATGGCTTGGAGTATTTGCTGCAACCGTTGAAAAGGTAAGCCGCTTGTCAGGCTGAGCTTGTCGAAGCATTTATAAGAACATTTCGACAAGCTCAATGTGACAAGTAATACTAGAATTTAAAGTTTAAACTCAACAAAAAGTTGCGTGTGGCCTGTGGATAAAAATACTCGTAACGACCGAAGTAACCATCTGACAAGTAAGCACCAGCACCACCATTTGCCGCATACTTTACGTCAAAGATGTTATTCACTAAGAAGTTTAAGCCAATGTTTTTAATACCTAAGGCTTTTACATTATAAGTCAAACGCAAATCATTAATAAAAAAAGCATCCAATACTCTTTCTTTTGATGATGTATTGTCTAAGTTTTGCTCCCCTACATATTTACTTACCAAAGCAATCCCAGCGTTTTTATAAGTGTATGCAAATTCATTTGAACCTATAAAACGTGGCGAATAAGCAATATTGGTATTATTATAATCGAAAGTCAACAATTCGCCAATTCTGGTATCATCATAAACATATTCGGTAAAGTTCTTGATCTTACTTTGACTTAACGTTGCTGTTGCTGCCCAAGAAAAATTCTTAACTATTTGCCAACGAGCATCTAACTCTAAACCTATACGGTAACTGTCTGGCACATTCTGACGGGTTTGCCCTCCCACTTCATTTAATTTACCCGTATTAATCAACTGATCTTTGTAAATCATGGCAAAACCATTGGCACCAATATTAAAGTTACCTTGTTGCGTACGGTAACCAAACTCAATATCTGTTAAGTTTTCGTGCTTAGGGCGTGTACCAGTATTAGAATCGGTAAAGTCTCTTCTATTAGGTTCTTTATTACCCACAGCAACGGAGGCATACACATTAGTTCTATCTGTTAGGCTATAAGTTAAACCAAACTTAGGGTTAAAAAATTCTAAACGAGCATTTTGTTGGGCAAAATTAGTAGCATCTACCTTTCCATAGAAAGAATAGAATACATTACGATACTGTAGATCTGCATAAATGTTCAGTTTATCTAGTTGATAATTTACCCTTCCAAAAATATTAAAATCACTTTTAAAAGCATCGTTATCATTATATCTATGGCGTATAGAAGTTGCACCATTGTAATTAGCAAATTGCGCCCAAACTACTTCATCAAAATGTCTGCCTTCGTAACGGTTGTAAGCACCGCCTAAAGTAAAGTTTAAATTGTTTGCTGGGGTGTAAGCTAAGGAATAAGTAGTGCCATAAAAATCGTTATCTAACCATAAACGACGTACCAAATCAGAATTGGTCACAAATCCAGTAATATCATCAGTAACAGGGTCTCTAACCACTACTGGCGAGAGCGCATAATTCGTCAAAGTCTGATCAGCCTTAAACTCCTCATAATATCCTCTGCCATAAGTATAGTGTAAAGCAGCATTAGCTACCCATTGCTTACTTAAATTACGGGTATAAAATAGTTGATAATGATCTTGCTGGTAATTGTCTGTTTGGTTGTCGTAGGTGAAATCGTTGTGTCGACGGTTGGTTTGTAGCATTTCTCGATCAATACCATTCCATGCTTGGTAAGTTTTTTCGGTACCGCTAAACACATTCATACGTAGAATATCATTTTTACCGTAATAAGCACCCGTTACAAAAAACGATTTTAAATCTGAAGAAGCTCGATCTACGTAACCATCAGATTTAATACGAGACAAACGGGCATCGAAACTGAATTTATTGTTGATTAATCCTGTTCCTGCGCTTACCGTATTTCTCCAAGTATCAAACGAACCATACGTATTGTTTAGTTCGGCATAGGCCGAGTCTCTTCTGGTGGTGGTTTGGATATTTAAACTGGCACCAAAAGCACCTGCGCCATTGGTAGAAGTACCTACGCCACGTTGAATTTGAATGTTATCTACCGATGATGCCAAATCTGGCAAATTGATAAAAAAACTACCTTGACTTTCCGCATCGTTCAATGGAATACCATTTAAAGTTACGTTGATACGTGTAGCATCGCTACCACGAATACGGATACCCGTATAGCCAATACCCGCACCCGCATCAGAAGTGACTACTACAGATGGTGTTTGGTTTAGCAAATAAGGTAAATCTTGCCCCTGATTGGTCTTTTCCAAATCAGCTTTGCTTAAATTCTTGTAGGTAAAGGCTGCGTTTTTAGCTACCCTAGTAGCGCTTACCACTACTTCATCTGCTACAAAAGAGAGTTGTTGCAAAGTGAAGTTGGCAGTTGTGTTGGCAGCTACCGTTACATTCTTTTCTTGTGTAGCAAAACCTAAATAGCTTACTATTACGGTGTAATTTCCCGCTGGTAAATTGGTAAATTCATAAATACCATCAGCGTTGGTACCCGCAGTAAAGTTTTTGTTTTTTAATTTCACTCCGGCGCCAGAAAGCGCTTTACCTTCATTTCCAGAGACTTTCCCCGAAATCTTAAACTGTGCCAACGCCACAAACGGACACAGCAACGCAGCCAAAACTGCAAATCTTAATTTTTTCAACTTCTTGTTGTTTTTAGTTAAACCCATCGGTTGTAGGGGTTACGCCCGACATTAGTTAAACTTCATAAACCATCCCTACGCCAGCATTACCTGGATCAGGTGCATTTGAGGTTTTAAGTTTTAAGTTCTAAGTTTTAAGTTTTACGTCTTTCGACTTATTACTTACTACCTATAACTTATTACTCTACGTCTCAAAATGGGTATGATCTCAGCCTTTATTTGTGTTTCTTACAAAACAAGGCACCCCTTATTGATGCTGCAAAGGTATTATTCTTTTTTGAAAAGCAAAACTTGTAGTTCTTTTTTATCGAAAGCCCCGCTTTTCATTACAAGTCCTCGTCTCGCAAGCTCGTCTGCGGGCTTTTCATTACAATCAGGTTTAAAAACGAAAAGACATCTTTCCAAACCTCGCCACCTTAACGGTACGCTTCTTTCTTTGCTGTACTCTTGTTTTCCACAAAGATTTAACAAGCATCCGCTATGTAAGGCAAATAGAGAATTGCAAATAATCCTTAACTTTAAATAACAAACCAACCCAAATGACCAAAAATTACCTCGAAAGCGTTAAAAAACAATTCCAGTATTATAAAATACTGGGCGATAAAACTTTCGCTCAGATTAGTGACGAAGCTTTATTTTGGCAATACAACGAAAACAGCAACAACATTGCTATGATTGTAAACCACCTTCACGGCAATATGCTTTCGCGTTTTACCGATTTTCTTACGGCAGATGGGGAAAAAATCTGGCGAAATAGAGATCTAGAATTTGAACATCAGACGGCTAGTAAAACGGAGATTTTAAGAAAATGGGAAGAGGGTTGGATTTGCCTATTCAACGCAATTGCCCTATTAACCGAAGCTGATTTAGATAAAATCATTTATATCCGGAACCAAGGCCATACGGTAACGGAAGCGATCAACAGGCAATTGGCACACTACCCTTATCATATTGGACAAATTGTGATGCTCGGTAAAATGCTTGCAAATGAAGAATGGCAATCTTTATCTATCCCCAAAGGAAAATCTGAAGCATATAACGCGGAAAAATTTGCGGAGCAACCTCAAAAAGCTCACTTTACGGATGAATTTATAAACAAAACCAATCAACCAAATGAAAACTGAAATACAGGATTACAACAACCAACTGTTAACTGAGGACAAAGCAATTTGCGATTTATTAGCCCGAACAATTGACGCTGAACTGAGCGACGCAGAAAACAAAATTTGGCATGCGCATCCGGTTTGGTTTTTAGATGGTAACCCCATTGTTGGCTACAGCAAACTCAAAAATAGTGTTCGTTTATTGTTCTGGAGTGGACAATCTTTTGATGAAGAAACCTTGCAAAACGAAGGTAAATTTAAAGCTGCCGAGATCCGATATACCGCTGTTGAGGAAGTAAACATAGTAAATCTAAAGCGTTGGTTAGCAAAAGCGGCGCATATCCAGTGGGACTATAAAAACATTGTTAAACGAAAAGGAAGGTTAGAAAGGTTAAAGTAATTATCGTTATTACTTCTGCCTTATTGCCAGTTTTTTGAAATTTATGTAAAAAAAGTCTCTCGGCAAAAGCAAAGAGACTTGAAAGAACAAATACGATTAGCTTATTTTGTTGCTATTGGATTAGCTTTTACCACCGAAAAAACATATTTACCTAAATCGTAACCTTTAAAATCGGCCACATGGATTAGCTTTACGTCTTTACGGCTTCCTTGCCTATACATCATTGCTTCTAGGGTATATTTACCACCTATTTTTACCTGCTGCGCCATATCTGCCGGCATTATACCATCTATATTTACCTGAATGTAATTTAAAATAGAACCCGATGGACGAGTATTATCATTATATCCTGCAAAAGTGCCTAACTTCACATCTTGACCGCTTATGGTGGTGTCTCTAACAGATTTTAACTGCAATGGCATATCCTTTAAGAAATTTTGCTCGTTACTCCAACGCTTTACTTCATGCTGAAACTTGTCGGTTATTTCTTCGTTAGTATTTTCACCACTAGTCCATTCTGGATGTTGGGCAACAAATTCTGACACCTTCTGTTCAATAAAAATGGACGAAGCTACAGGCGCTTCTTTGGTTTGGTTACTGGTACATGATATAGCTGCTGCAGCTACAAAAAACAGGAGAATTCTTTTCATAATTGGCTTTTTTTTCGAATGATAAAGAACGCAAGTTTTACTTTAAATTTGATATTTTACTTGTAAAAGGGTTGATACAGGAGGACAACTGAAGTGTTGTGGATTGCTGATCGCCACACTTCAAACCACAAGAACGTTATCCCAGATTTAGTATGAGATCGTAATGCGGTAGCTAGGCTAACCGACACTGTTAAGCATTTTCAGTTTCATTTCTAACGCTTTAAGATTCCCGCCTACGCGGGAATGACGAGAAGCAGAAGATGGCGCAGAAAGATAGAAAAAACGACAAAACCGCGCTACCACTCCCAATATCGTCATCCCAGGGTTAGTCTGAGATCGTAATGCGGTAGCTAGGTTAACCGACACTGTTAAGCATTTTCAGTTTCATTTCTAACGCATTACGCTTCCCCCTTATGCAGGAATGACGAGCAGCAGAAGATGGCGCAGAAAGATAGAAAAAACGACAAAACTGCACTACCACTCCCAATATCGTCATCCCAGATTTAGTCTGGGATCGTAATGCGGTAGCTAGGTTAACCGACACTGTTAAACGTTTAAGTTTCATTTCTAACGCTTTAAGATAGCGCAGAAAGTAGATAACGAGTATGTAGTATATCGCTGAAACATCATTTACAGGGCCTCTTGATACAAATCCGTCCATTGGGGATTATTCTTAACAATTAAATTGATTTTCCATTCTCGATTCCATGCTTTCATCTGTTTCTCTACAGCTATAGCTTCTTCAATGGTGGAGTAAAAACAGTAATAAACTAATTTATTGCAATTGTATTTAGCCGTAAAAGAACGAGGATATATCTTGTCTTTATGCTGAGTTACTCTAACGAACAAATCAGAAGTTACGCCAATGTAGAATACAGTATTGAAAACATTTGTCATGATGTATACACAGCCACCTCTTTTCATTGATGTAAAATAGCTAATTATTTTCAAGATATAAATTGTTAACTACCTCTTATCGCATTAAGATTCCCGCCTACGCGGTAATGACGCAAGGCGGGCAGCGCATAGGGCCACGCAAAAGCGAATGCGGGAGAGAGCAAAAAGCATCAAAACCACACTACCACTCCCAAGAACGTTATCCCAGGGTTAGTCTGGGATCGTAATGCGGTAGCTAGGTTAACCGAGACTGTTAAGCAGTTTCATTTCTATCGCTTTAAGATTCCCGCCTACGCGGGAATGACGAGGTGCACAAGATGGAGCAGAAAGAAAAAACATCAAAGCCGCACTACCACTCCCAAGAGCGTCATCCCAGATTTAGTCTGAGATCGTAATGCGATAGCTAGGTTAACCGACACTGTTAAGCATTTTCAGTTTCTTTTCTATCGCTTTAAGATTCCCGCCTATGCGGGAATGACGTAAGTCGGCGTATAGGGCAGTGGAAAAGTGAATGCGGGAGAGAGTAAAAAAGCCTACCAGTTGTTGCTGAAGGCCTTTAAAGTTATAAATATTATTGCAGGTTACTTATAACCTACAACTCAAAACCAAACTAACTCTGCAATGCAGCTAAGCTCTCCTTAATAATCTCTATTTTCGATTCCGCATCTGCTTTTTTGTTGCGCTCATTTTCGATGATTTCTGGTTTTGCATTTTGTACAAAACGCTCGTTGCTCAACTTCGCATCGACAGATTTGAGGAAACCTTGCAAATAGGCTAATTCTTTCGTCAAACGTTCTTTCTCCGCATCAGCATCAACATTCTGACTCAACGGAATAAAAAACTCGTCCTTACCTACCATAAAGCTTGCGGCGCCTACAATTTTATCACTTACAAAATCAGCTTTGCTTACATTGGCCAATTTGTAAACAATGTTTAACCAATTGTTATAATTAACCTCAGAATTTGATTTAATGCTTAATTCCAGAGCCTCTTTTGGAGAAATCTGACGGGTATTTCTTACGTTTCTAATTTCCGAAACCAGCCCCTTAACCAACTCTGCTTCTTTTAACAACGCATCGTTTACCGCTCCAACTACCGGGTAATCTGCAACAATACAGCAATCCATTTCGCTACGTTCGCCAAAGAGTTCGTCGTGATACAGCTCTTCGGTTAAAAAAGGCATAAACGGATGCAATAACTTCAATATTTGCTCGAAGAAATTTACTGTGGCCGCTTTAGTAGCCGCATCAACAGGTTGCTGATAGGCTGGTTTTACCATTTCTAGGTACCAGGCACAGAAATCGTCCCATACCAATTTATAAGTAGCCATTAAAGCCTCCGATAAACGGTACTGCTTAAAGTTATGCTCAATTTCGACCAACGCCTCGCTAAAACGGCTTTCGAACCAAGCAATAGCCTGCTCGTTAGGGTTAGCCAAGTTGGCATCAGCTTCCCATCCTTTTACCAAACGGAAAGCGTTCCACACCTTACTGGCGAAGTTTCTACCTTGTTCGCAGTAAGCTTCATCGAACATTAAATCGTTACCCGCAGGGCTCGACATTAACATCCCTACCCTTACGCCATCTGCACCGTACTTTTCAATTAAGCCAATTGGGTCTGGCGAATTACCTAATGATTTAGACATTTTACGGCCTAATTTATCACGAACAATACCTGTTAGGTACACGTTAGTGAATGGCTTTTTGCCCGTAAACTCACGACCAGCCATGATCATACGTGCTACCCAGAAAAATAAAATCTCTGGCGCAGTTACTAAATCATTGGTTGGATAATAGTAATTGAAATCTTTATTTTCAGGATTTTTAAAACCATCGAAAACCGAGATCGGCCATAACCAAGACGAGAACCAAGTATCCATCACGTCTTCATCTTGTTTTAAGTCTGAAGATTTGAGATTTGAGATTTGCGATTTAATTTTAGCCTCTTCAAATGCTTCTTCCTGTGTTTTGGCTATTACATACGTTCCATCTGGTAAATACCAAGCTGGAATACGCTGTCCCCACCATAACTGACGAGAAATATTCCAGTCGCGAACATTTTCCATCCAATGACGGTACGTGTTCTCGAACTTGTTAGGAATTAAGTTGACCTCGCCGTTCAATACATCATCTAAAGCGGGTTGTGCAAATTCTTTCATTTTCACAAACCACTGTAACGACACCTTAGGCTCAATTACCGCATCGGTACGTTCAGAGAAACCTACTTGCGATTTATAATCTTCTACCTTTTCCAAATTACCCGCTTCTTCGAGCATTTTAGCAATTTTCTTACGAGCCACAAAACGGTCTTCGCCCACTAAAATTTCTGCTTTCTCGTTCAGCTTCGCATCGTCATCTAAGATATCTAAGAAAGGCGTTAGGTTATATTTCAGACCTAGTTCGTAGTCATTGCTGTCGTGAGCAGGTGTTACTTTTAAACAACCTGTTCCAAACTCCATATCCACGTACTCATCTGTCATTACCTCTATTTCACGGTTAATTAATGGAATAAGTACCTTTTTGCCTACCAAATGTTTAAAGCGCTCGTCGTTAGGGTTCACGAAAATCGCCGCATCGGCCATAATCGTTTCTGGACGGGTGGTAGCGATAGTCAGATAGTCCGAAGTCTGAAGTCCGAAGTCCGAAGTTTGGGCATCTAGTTGCCCATCAATCGTCTTTCCGTCTTTTTGACTAACAAAATACTTGATATAATATAACTTCGAATTTACTTCCTTACGGATTACCTCTTCATCAGAAATGGAGGTTTTACCCAGCGGATCCCAGTTTACCATACGGTAACCACGGTAAATCAATCCTTTCTTATATAAATGGATAAAACTATCGATTACAGCATCAGATAGGTCTTCTTCCATAGTGAAACGGGTTCTGTCCCAATCGCAACTAGCACCCAGTTTCTTCAACTGTTCTAAAATAATACCGCCGTACTTCTCTTTCCACTCCCAAGCATACTTTAAAAACTCTTCACGAGAAAGGTCTTTTTTATTGATGCCCTGTTCTTTCAACATAGCTACCACCTTTGCTTCGGTAGCGATAGAAGCGTGATCGGTACCCGGTACCCAACAAGCATTTTTGCCCTGCATACGAGCTTTACGGATCAATACATCCTGAATGGTATTGTTAAGCATGTGGCCCATGTGCAAAACCCCCGTTACGTTTGGTGGAGGAATTACAATGGTATAAGGCTCACGCTCGTCTGGCTCTGAGTGGAAAAAACGCTTCTCCAACCAATAGCTGTACCATTTGTCTTCAGTTTCTTGTGGATTGTATTTTGTAGATAAACTCATTGGTGATTAGGTCAAAAAAATAAGATGCAAAAATAGGAATTTGGTTGGTTGGTTGGTTGGTTTTTTAAATTTTTAGTTTACAAATTCTTCATCGGAATAACTATATTAACGAAATACAAGCAAAAAAATTCGCCAATTTTACAGACATAGGGCAACCTCATAAAACCAAGTTAGACTTTATTTTTTCAATGGAAGATGTACTTCTGCCAACATACACCTAGCACTACCGCCACCATTTTGCTCTATCGTATAAAGCGGAGCACTTACAATTTTAGAAAATGCAGAAAGCGCAGTAACCTGCGTACCATGCAAGGCTTTCAGCGCTTGTTCAGACATAACCAACAAACTTTCTCCATCTTTATTTTGCACTTCGAGCATATTACCTGCAAAATGGTTCATTTGCTCAAAAGAAATATCAATAACAGTTTTATGGGTAGCCTTGTAACTCTCTAGCACCCTAATTTTGTCTGCTGTAGATTTAATACTTTCTAAACATGCCACTGCAAACTTTTCGCCAATGCACATCATCACATTGGTATGGTAAATTGGAAAACCATGCTGGTCTACTGCTTCAAACGCAATGACACGATAGCCACTTAACATCGCAAAATTGTTCAGCACTTCCTCATCTGTACGTACACTTAAACAGGCGTAGGCAATTTTGTTGATCCTGTCTAAAACCATGCTGCCCGTGCCTTCCAAAAAGCGTTCTTGCAGTTCAAAAAAACTTAAATCGGTTAAGTGGTTTACTTCAAATTTTTTGCTCAACTCATCAATAATATCTTTTCTTCGCTCTTGTCTTCTGTTTGGCGAGTGCATGGGGTATAAAAAAACCGCACCATCTTCATGAAAAGAAACCCAATTATTTGGGAAAATAGAATCAGGTGTTTCTGGTTGCAATGTATCATCAACTACCATAACATCTAAGCCATTTTCACGTAACACAGCCACAAAGCCATCAAATTCTGCTAAAGCTTTTTGTTGTACATTGCCCTGCTCGCTTGCTACTTGAAATTTATTATCGCCCGCAGTTTGCTCGTTAAATTTAAAATCAACCGGGCGTATCATGAGTATATGTGAAGTTGTTTGCATTTTTCAAAGTTAAACAAAAGCAGTTGTTTTCAAATTCGTAACATTTTAGATTGAATCTTTAAAATCCAATGTAATTAGCTAATTTTCAATCACACAAATGAAACATCATGAAAAAATTCTTTCTATTTGCAGCTTTGCTGCTTAGCGGCACACTAGGTGTGTACGCTCAAACTAAAGGCACCAACTCTCTAGGCTTAGGCATTGATTTTGGTAAAGCGGAGACTAAAACCAATAATGAAAGTTATACCAGTAAAGGTTCAAATTTTTCAGTCAATTATGCAAGGTTCATAAAAGATAATGCAAAATTAGGTATAGGAGCTTCTCTTGGGTTTAATGAAAATGGAAGTAATCAAGAAACAAATTCCTTTGGTATTTCTGCTCTTTATCAAAAATACTATCCAGTTTATAAAAAACTGTATGTTTTTATTGGCGGAGATGCCTCCTATAACAACTCAAAGCTTACACAGCAAAGCTCCTACGTACCAAACGATAATATTCAAAAAGGAAATTCTTATACTTTAGGTGCATATGGTGGCGTATCTTATTTTCTTGGCAAGCACTGGGAGTTGGAAGCTCGTGTCATAAATGCTAATTTTGGCTATCACACTTCTAGTAGTGAAGATGGAAACATCTATAGTTATAAACAAAAAGGGTTTTCATTAAAAACAACGGGATCGTTCACTGACCTAGGTTTCAATATAAATTTCTTATTTTAAATAAATAAAATACAAACGCCTAGGATAAATCCTAGGGCGTTTGTATTCTTCAATAAACTAATATTACTTAAATCTCATCTCTCAAGAGTGGCAAACTCATACAATGAAAACCTCCTCTAGCTCTAGATAATTCTGCTGACGGCATTAACACTAAGGTATCCGTTAACGTTTCTGCATCAACTTTTCCACTTTCTAAATCCTGAATTAAATCTTTCACATTAACTACATTAAAACCACTAGCCTTAAAAGCTTCAACGGTTTTATCATTACGGTCGTAACCTAAAACTACGCCCTCTTTCAATGCCAACAAATTACAAGAGTCTGTCCACTGTTCCCTACTATCATACGGGAAAGTATTGCCTCCACTATAAATTACTTTAGTAGGTGTAGTGCTCCCTAAATCATTTCTGCTAATATCATCCAATAAAGCTTCTACGTGTTCGTAATATTTAGGTATGCCAGGTTTATCTTTATGGAATTGGATGGCCGTAGTAGCTTCTAACTTTTCGGGTTCCTTTAAAAAATGAATAGGTTCTGTGGCATCGTAAACCGGACTGTGCGCTATGCTATGCAAAATTACCCAAGTATCACGTTTAACCTGCGTAAAAACTGTATCTAAGTGCATATAATCTCGCTTAGCTGGAATTTTAACCACTGTTACTTTCTCTACCACATCATTTTCAAATAGCAACTTAATCGCTTCGTTTGCGCCTTCTTCCGAAGTGCGTTCGCTTACCCCAATTAGCACGTGGTTAGGCGCCACCATCATTACATCGCCACCTTCTAAAGTAGTACGAAAAGCAGGCTCATCTCCCGGCCTTAAAAAATGCTGAGTTGGGTCGGGAATTTCGATGACATTATTTTGGTAGACAGCAAAAAACGGATGGTTAAAAAAGATGTAACGCATCAACATGGTTTCACGAACGCGGGCTTTTTTCGCAGGTTTGTTCAGTAAAATATGACTATTAATGGTTGTACCAACATCTCGGGTAAAAATAAGGTTTGGTACAGGTGCAAAAATCATTGTATCATCAGCCATTGTACCCGAAATAAAAATCTCTGCCAATTCTTTTGGCTCGGTGGCGGCCAAGGTTAATTGCAGTTTATAAGTACAGCCTTCTATGGCACAAACCGCAGCGGTTAACTTCTTTCGTATGTACTCATCTGCCAAAATATCAGCTAATAAATTCTGCAACTCTATCACATTTTCAGAATTGTGAAATTTCGGATGATTTGGCTTATAAAACCCTCTTTCTGCAGCTTCGCTATCTATCTCAGCAAGTTTTCCTTTAATCTTTTCCGGATCAAGAAAATACATTAACAACTTGGTATAATAATCGTATTCGTCTTTTCTAATCGTGTCTAAGTGCACAATATCCTCAAAAAGCCAATCTTGCGCTTTAGAGGGTACCACTTTACCCAACCCACTATCTGGGCTGTGTACCAACAATTTCCTTAATCGTCCAATTTCGGTAGTAACGCCTATCTTAAATGGATTTTGCTGCATGTTCATATCGTTTTTGGTGTTGCTACAAAGCTATTCTTTTTTTCGAAAGAGGCAAATGCGCTAAATAGTTCATCAGAGCAAATGCATTAAAATATTTTTGTCTTGCCAGACAGGTTTTTCCACTTTTTCTTGACAAAAAGTGGAGTAAAAATCAAGGCTTGCATCTATTTTGGTAAAAATCAGTCAAACCACTCTCGAAAATAATTTAAGGTCTTGCCGTTCCCTTTTGCCTTCTCACGACTGAAAATTATTTTGTGCAATGCAATTAGAGAGGAACTACAGGTGGTTTCAACTATTTTCCCTCAAAATATCCGCTAGGCCAATCCGTTCTTGGGTAAGGTTCTGCTATTATTAGAGTATCAACAAAACAGAATGCTTAATTTTAATGCGTTTGACCTGAATAGTTCATTTGTTTTATATTTTTTAAGGAACAAAGTTCTTAGTTTCTTACCAATGAGAATTAGTTTACACGCCGTAGTCTCGTTAAAAAATGTTAAAAAATATTTTCTTATTACGAATATTTCGTAGATTTACGAAACATTAATTAACAAATAAACCATTCATCAAACCTTAATATAGCACAAACAGATGAAAATTTTAACCACTACATTAATTGCCGCAACCGTTTGCACTTTTGCCTTCGCACAAAAGGCCGACAAAGCTTTGGCAAGAGTAAGGTACACTTTCTCGCACATGAGAGATACCACACAAAGAGATAATTTCTATACCGAAAACATGTTATTGGTAACTGGCAACAACGCTTCTGTTTATACCAGTTATGATAAGATTAATCGTGATTTAGAAATCAAGAAATCTATAGAAGACCAAATTAAAAGCCAAGGTGGTACATTAACTAGTCTCAATATCAACAGAACTTCTACCAAACCTGTTACAGCTATTGATTATTTTTATTTTGCAAACGAAAATAAGTTTTATACGAAAGAACGTGTCATCAGTAATTATCTAGTAGAAGAAACTGCACCAAAAATTAACTGGAAAATAAATAAAGATACTGCAAGCTTTTCGGGCGTAAAATGCCAAAAAGCGACTGCTTATTTTAAAGGTAGAAACTGGATTGCTTGGTTTGCTCCCGAACTACCTTTTCAAAGTGGACCTTGGAAATTGAACGGTTTGCCAGGCTTAATTGTCGAAGCTCATGATGAAAAAAATGAGGTTAAATTTCAGTTTGCAGGAATTGACAAGGTTGTAGCCGAAGATAAACCTAACGAAGAACAAACAGTTACTTTAAGCAACGGTGGTACCAATGTTTTAAAGTTTGGCGGCATGGATGGCAGCACTTATTTAGGTAGCGAAATTAAATTACCTACAGATGCAGTAAAAACTACCCAAAAAGAAATCGACAAATTAAAAGAAGCCAGAGATAAAGACCCACAGGGATTTATCAACGCCCAAATGGCAGGAAGAAACATGGGAGCAAATATAAAAACCAGCACCAAATTTGTAACCGCACCTGGCGGAGCTAAAAAAATGGTGATGAACAATCCTATTGAACTGCCCGAAAAGAAATAAACCAAACCAAACAAACTATTTAAGCTGTCTCAAAAATGACGATATGCATTTGCTAGAGAAATAATATTTTGAAAGTTACCATGTACAGAGCAGCTGCGCATTGTAAAGCAAAATTTATTTTAATTTAAATCGCTTTAGGATTCCCGCCTTCGCGGGAATGACGAACGCCAAATTTAATTCTTTTAAAATGATGTCCTTCCTATTTTGATACAGCCTCTTTACACGCACATTCTAATGAAAAAGGTGTTATTTATGCTCATTTTTATGAGTGTTAGTACTATTGCCGTGCTCGCACAAAAGCAAATTAAAGGCAAGGTTAAAGATGATAAAGCTAAGCCGCTTCCTTCTGTCATGGTTAGTTTAAAAGACAAAGAAGGAAGCACGCTTGGTTTTGCCAGAACTAACGAAAAAGGTGATTTCACAATCAATACAGATGAAAACGGAGCAGACTTAAATTTAGAGTTTAGCATCTTAGGTTTTGGAAAGAAAACCATTAACCTTTTAGATTTTGCAAAAACCAATGAAATTAGCTTGGCAGAAAGCGAGATTAACCTTAAAACGGTAGAAGTTAAAAATCGCCCTCGGCTAAGCTCTAACGGAGATACGCTAAACTATAAAACTTCTGATTTTTCTGACAAGCAAGACCGTAACATTGGCGATGTTTTGAAAAAAATGCCTGGTATTGAGGTGGCAGAAAATGGTAAAATAAGCTATAACGGTAAAAACATATCTAATATGTACATAGATGGCGATAACTTGTTGGAAGACAAGTACGGCATAGGTACCAAAAGTATTCCGCATGGTGCGGTAGATAAAGTGCAGGTAATTGAAAAAGACCAGCCCATAAAGATGCTGCAAAAAAATAACACCAGCGATGATGTTGCTTTAAACCTAGTAATTAAGGATGATGCCAAACTGAAAGTGATGGGTGAAGTAAAGGCAGGTTTGGGCGCTCCCGACCGATTTGATGGCAACGTGAACGCCATGTTATTTAATAAAAAGGTAAAGTTCCTCAACAATTTAAAAGGCAACAATATTGGTATCGATCCTGGTTTAGACCTTACCTCTTTTAATCCTTTGGCAAACGACAACACTAAACCTGGCAACCTACTCTCTGCTGGAGCAGCAGGCGTGCCTACCCTACCACAAAGCCGTACCTTGTTTAATAAAGCTGGCCAAGCCAATTTAAATAACCTCTTTAAGTTTAAAAACGATCTGCAATTAAGAGCAAATGTTTCTTATTTATACGATGAACGCAAACAGGTTTATAACAAATTTTCGGAAACCAGGCTAGCAGGGCAAACTATCAATTACCAAGAAAATCAGGACAATTTCCTTAACCCACAAAAATTAAAAGGTCAATTTACTTTAAACGGAAATACAGATGGCTACTATTTTAATAATGCTCTTGCTGTGGAGTATAATCCAACTCGTACAAATTCTAACGTATTTATTAACGGTGTAGGAGCTTTCCAATCGTTAAAACAAGATATGTTTTCTTTATCAAATGATTTGGGCTATCGCAAGAAACTTAAATCTGGCAATATCCTACACCTATCATCATCTATTAGTAGAAGTTCGCAACCAGAAACACTAAATATTAAACCTGGTTTAAATGAGGAAATTTTGAATAACGGCACACCTTATGCAGCTTTAAATCAGTATTTAGATTTACCCACCTTTTACACCAACAACTTTGCATCAATGGCTTTTCCGAAGGGCAATTTTGTGCAAAACTATAGGGCTGGTTTTTTAATCCAGCAACAAAACCTATCTACCAATTTAACTAAATTGCAAAATAATGGCAGCAGCGAACTTGCCGCAGCCGGTGCTATAAACGATTTAGATTGGCTACGTTCGAGGTTATACATAGAAAATGGCTACGAATATACTACAGACAAAATAACGGCTACAATTAGAATTCCTTTGAGCTACAATAGCATTAGTTATGATGATGCGAACCATAACATGGATAAAAGCCTTAACCGCTTTTTTGTAAACCCCATGGTAAGCTTTAAGTACCAAACTAGCCCAGAAAATTATGTAAATGCAGCTTACAGTTTCAGAAATAATCTAGGTACCATAGACGATGTTTTTAGCGGAACCGTTTTACGTAATTATCGTTCTCTTTTTGCCAATAATGCGCCTGTTTCAGAAAATTCTTCGCACTCGTTTTCCGGATCCTTCAACTTTCGCAAAGCAATTGAAATGATTTTTGGTAACATTAGCTTGAACTACAGTACCACCAACCTCAATACCATTTCTTCGTCTATACTTACAGACAATACGCAACAACGTATTGTGCTTCCATTAGCTAACCAAGCTAGAAACTTTGGCTTAAACTCTGGTTTAAGTAAATACTTATTTGCTTTAAAAAGCACCGTAAACGCAGGCTTTGCTTATTCGCATAGCCAATTCCAGCAGCTGCAAAACAATCAATTGTTGCCTTTCGAAAGCGATAATTTCACTTACAAAGCCGGCATTGAAGCCAAACTTACCAAGTTTATGAACTTTACTTACTTGGGCACTTTTACCAACAGTAAAAACAAAACTGCCGGTACTGGAATAAGCACAAACTATCAACAATTGAGGCAACAATCTGGTTTAGCGGTAACCATGCTGAAATCTGTATTTTTAAATTTCTCGGCAGAACATATTTTTACCCAACAATCTAGTCAGCCAGATTTAAAATATTTATTTGCCGATTTTAACATCAGATACAAAGTACTGAAATTAAAAACCGACTTAGAATTTGGCATTACCAATTTAGCAAATGTTAAGCAATTTGAAGCAATTAACGTTACTGCCAACTCTTTAACGGTGGGAACGTATCAAATTCCGGGAAGAGTAGCCATGTTTAGAGCAACATTTAATTATTAGACGTTTATCAAATACCCTATTGCGAGGTACGAAGTAATCTTACAAAATTTATAATGCCATAGCTTTAAGATTGCTTCGTACCTCGCAATGACGAAATGGTCGGGAAAAAATTTTCGCCCCAACAATAATCTCGCTAAAATTTAGTTTATATATACGAGAGCGTTAATTTAGATGAAAGCGGAAGTGGCAGGATTGCCGATACTTCCGCTTTTCTTTTTTTGACATTTACTGTTACAAAAATTAAAAAATTGCGTCAACCATCTAAACCCTCTATACATGATTAAGGACATACAAATTTTAAGCACTGAAATTTTAAGCGACAATTGGTACACGCTAAATAAAGTTACCTACCAGTTTACCAAGCCAAATGGTAGCAAGCAAATCCAAAACAGGGAAGCTTACGCCAGAGGAAACGGAGCCACTATTTTACTTTATAACTTAGAGCAAAAATCAATTATCCTTACCAGACAATTTCGTTTACCTACTTATTTAAACGGAAATTCTTCTGGGATGTTGATAGAGGCCTGTGCAGGTTTATTAGATAAAAACAATGCGGAAGATTGTATTAAACGCGAAACTGAAGAAGAAACTGGCTACAAAATAACAGATGTACGCAAAATATTTGAAGTATACATGTCGCCGGGTTCGGTAACAGAAATTCTCCACTTTTTTATTGCGGTTTACAATAAAAGTATGAAAGTAAACGATGGCGGAGGTTTAGCTCACGAAGAAGAACACATTGAAGTGCTAGAGCTAGATTTTGAGAAAGCGTTACAAATGATTGATAGTGGCGAGATTAAAGATGCCAAAACTATAATGCTGATACAATATTTGCGCTTAAAGAGCATTTTATAGCAATCCACAGCCTAACGACTACAATTCGGCTCTCTTTTTCATCTCTATACGTATTTGAGGTTTGTGCTCACCGCCCTTAATTACATTGATTTGCTCAATATCATTCGGGTTGAGGTTTTTAATATCGTTAACACGAGAAACTTTTCCGTTAACTACATATTCTATTTGATCGTGGGCGGTACTATCTCCAAATTTAAAAGCCCTAATGGTAACCATTTTTGCTTTATCAGTTTGTAAGGGTTTGTCATCTTCAAATTTAGCCGTTGCCCTAAACGTAATGGCCATTTTTTTCGCTTCAGCCATCTTCGCAGAATCAACTCCATTTTGTCTATAAATTATCACTTTCTCTACTTTACCATTTGTTAGTGGCTTGTTCCCGTCGGTAAAAGAATTTACTTTTTCTTTCATAGCCGTCATCATTGCAGCTAATTCTGTTGCAGTTAGTTTGCCAATAGCGCCGCTATCTCTTTTAATAAAAATGGTATTTACCAGCTCACGAATTTTGAAAACCGTATCAGGTTTGGTTTTAATCTCTTGGGCTTTTGTTGATTTTTTAGCCCGTTTTGTTGTAACCAAAGGAGCAACTTCTTTTGGCCTTTCTTCCTTATCTGCCAATTGAGGAATAATTGTATCCAATTGTGGCAAATTGGCTTTTATCTCTTTTTTAGAAACCGTAAATGCTAAAGTTGTTACCAGCAGTACCGGCAAAGCTAAGGCATACCTACTTAACGTTATCCGAGAAGAACGCTTCACGTTCATCATTTGTATACGTTTCTTTAAATCAGAGATATTGAAATTATTAACTATAGCTACCGAGCTGTTTAATTGCCCAACGCCCAATAGGCTATATTGATAAGTTTTTCTATCTATCCCTTTCTTTAAAATTTTCTGGTCTGTGATGAATTCCAAATTCTCTTTCACAGCTTTTTTCATGAGCCAAACACCTGGATTAAACCAGTAAAAAACTACGCTTAGTTCGGCTAAAATAATATCTACAGAATGCCATTGCTTTACATGAACAGTTTCGTGAGCTAAAATGGTATCTAATTCCTTTTCGGTATGCAAGCTAGGATTAACATAGATATTTTGCCAAAATGAAAACGGGCTAACACTTTCATTGAGCGTTCTTACTTTGTAGTTAGCTACCGTATTTGGATTAGATTTTTTATGTATTTTGTAAAGTGAGATAAATTGAAGAGACAACCTGATGGTCATGAATAATACCCCCAAATAGAACACCGCACTTAAAACTGGCCAGTTATTAATAAAAAATCCAGTAGGTACTAAATCAGAAGCTTTTTGATTTAGTTCTGGCAAGTAAGCAACTACTTCCTGTTGATGAAAAAACTCGGTTAAATCTATGAATGGATAGGCTGAGGAAAAAACAATCCCCAAAACCAAAAAACAACGATTTAAAACATAGAAAGTTAACCTACGTAATACCAGATAATAAGTGGCTGCAAATAACAGCAGCACTAAGTTTATCTTTAACAGAATAATAAAAAGATGTGGCATCTCTATTTATCTTCAGGTTGCTCAATTAGGTCAATTATCTCTTTTAATTCTGCTGCACTTATCTTTTTATCTTTGGCAAAAAACGCTACCAATTCTTTATATGAACTTTGGAAATAATCGTTCACAAAGCCATTCATAAAGCGTTTTTTATAATCGGCTTCTTTTACCTTGGCACTGTAACGAATGGCATTTGCATAGCGCTCGCCTTTTAAAAAACCTTTGCGCTCTAAATTTTTCACTGTTGATGCAACGGTGGTATAAGGCGCTTTAGGCTCGGGCATGGCATCCATAAACTCTTTAATAAACCCTGTGCCTACCTGCCAAACGGCTAGCATTGCTTCTTCTTCTTGCTGTGTTAACTTCTCCATCAATCAATTACGAAATAATCGTAAATATACGAAAGTAATTAATATAGTGTAAAGATTTAGAGGTTAAATTTTGTTAAGGTGTTTTGAGATGTGATTGGCCGCTCAATTACTTTTTTTGAAGCGTAATTTTCTTGCAAGAATTAGAGGAAAGTCCCGCCATTCGTTACGACGGTACGACAGCACACAAGGTTTTCTTTTTGAAAACATTTTATTATCTTTGTTTCAATGAACATAATCAACCGTAAAACCATCATTTATTACACCGAGAAATATCCTCAAGCAAAAACGCAATTGTTGGTTTGGTATAATGAAATGCTGAAACAAAAGTTCAGTAGTTTCAATGAGTTGAAAAATGTATATAGAAACGCCAGTATAGTAAATAACCAAAGGGTAGTTTTCAATATCAAAGGGAATGATTATAGGCTAGTGGTTTCGGTTAACTTTAGACATAATGCCTGTTACACCATTTGGTTTGGCACACATAAGGAATATGACAAAATAGATGTGGTAACGGTATCTTATAACCTTAATTTTTAGAATGATGAATTGGAAATTGATAAAAACAGAAGAAGAATATAAAAAAGCATTAACCCGCACCATGGAAATTTTCCATGCAGAAGAGGGAACGCCTGAAGATGATGAATTAGGCGTATTGTTGCTGCTTGTAAAAGATTATGAAGACAGAACCATTCAAATGCCAGAAATTGATGTGATTGAAGTTATCAAAGACAAAATGCACGAACACGGACTAAAGAACAAAGACCTTGAGCCTATAATTGGAAGCAAAAGCCATGTATCATCAGTATTATCTGGCAGAAGGGAAATTACGCTAAAGATGGCTCAAAAACTTAGAGATTTCTTTAACCTTCCTGCCGAACTTTTTCTGAAGGTTGGCTAAAGGTTAAATGACTCCATTCAAAGTAATTAATAGTTACTTCCCATGTTCTGTTGTAGCATTAATTAATTGTTAGTATAACCGAAAAAGAAGACATTACTCACTAGGCTAACTGAACCTGTTCAAATTGAAAAAATGATAGCAGCAAAAGCTGGCTAAAAATATCTCCATTTTACTATTGCAACTCCATTTTACCTAAAAATAAAACTCCTATTGTCTTTTTTCCAATCTGGACCAACTTCGGTATTTAACCAAAAGGGTTGTTGCAACACAGTTTTATTTTGCCAAATACCATCAGACATTTGCAAATCGCTGCCCATTTTTACGAAACCAGAAGCTAAGGAAGCACCATCCACTTGGTTATTCTGAACAACTAAATTAGTAGCATGATCTTGGCTTACCAATAATGCCCCCGGGTTGATGATGTAATTATTTATGATCTTAATCCCATCTGGTGCCAAAATCCTTTTACTATCTTTTCCGGCACCTAATACCAAAGCTTCCTTAGCATCAACAATAATGTTGTTTTCGATCAAAGCATTTTTAACCTGCCAATACTCATGCAACTCCGGGTTTTGGTAGGCGTTCATTACAGAAATGGCCGCTCGTAAACCGGTTCCAGCTACTTTATAAAGATAATTGTCGGCTACTTTTTGGCTTTCGCCGATGATGCGGATACCCCCTGTACTAGCTACGCCATTACCAATCAGGTAATTATTGCTCACCTCAGAATGGTTTCCATGCCTAAACGTTACGGTGCCTACACACTCATAAAATAGGTTATTCAGAATTTTATTGTAGCCAGATTTGATAGAAATGATTTCCATTTCGCCATTACATTTATCGAAAATGTTATGCTGTACCGTGGTGTACGAATCGTTCATCGAATAGGTGCTGGTTCCAATGCGAATGGTCTCTCCTCCGTTTACACCTAAATCTGGACGTGGACCAAAATAATTGTGATCTATTTGATGATAATTTGGTTGGTCATCTAACCAAACCACCAAAGTGGTGCCTTGATGTGTTTTGCCCGAAATGGAACAGTGATCTACCCTATTGTTTTTCCCAAATAATGACACCCATTTATAATCAATAGTTTTATCGCTTGGATTATAGTTTTCTATACTGGTATTGGTTAAACGACTGTTAGAAGTCGCTTTAGTGAACACCACCACATCATCCTTTAAAGAAAAACCATTTTTGAAAGAAAGCCCCTCAACCACCAACCATTCGCCGTCTATTTTAAGGTTCGAGTTTCCAGATAAGATTACAGCTCCTTTTGTTTCTGCCACCAAAGTAATCGGCTTTTCGGGAGATCCTTTTGCCTTAAAATTAATCAACTGGCTTTTCCATTCCCCAGCCTTCATCACCACCTTGTCTCCGGGCTGTAAGCTTAGCGCATTTAATTCTGCCGCAGTGCTAATCGTATAAACGTTTGTTTGTACCTGCTTTGCTTGTTGTTCTTTTTCTTCTATCGTTTTGCCTACATTATTTGCAGCACAAGAACTAAAAACAACGCAGTTAGCGAAGAAAACACCGAAAAGGAATGTATTATATTTTTTCATTTCTACTTTTTAAATGATCATCATTTTATTGAATGTTGGCTCCTACGTCTTCTCCACTTAAACCTTTGCCGAGCAACGAATTTCCAGGTTGCAAGCTAAAATTGAAAGACTCAATATCTTTAAACTCAGGTTTGATATGGAATATACTTTCGCCCAGCAATCTATTATAAAAAGTTTCCACTTTTCCGGATTGGTAAAAATTGCAATAATCTACCAAAATATCATCCCAACGAAACTCTCTAAAATCTAAAGCCCTACCGCCTTGGCCACTGTTCACAAAATTACAATTAAGCACCCGTGCATATTGTGCACCCAACAACCTTATTGCGGCACCTTGCTCTCTGTTATCAACTTCGTTAATGGTACAATTTGTTATGGTTACAAATGGACCTAAAGTACTTTCGTCGTTACCGCCGCGATACACATTAATAGCGCTACCCAAAATATTTGTAAAAACGCAGTTTTTTACCACAGCATATTCTGCCCCATAAATTCCTTTATCGTCTTTTTCTTCGGCTAAATTAATTCCTGTTCCAGAAATATTTCTAAACAAAGAATTGGTGATTACCAAGCTATCTGCCAAGGTAGATTTACTCCCTTTAAATCCGGCGAAAGACCCTTCGTTATAATCGTAAAATTCGCAAGCATCAATAAAGACTTTGTATGGTTTATTCATAGGTAATTCTGTGGAGCGGATGCCGCAACGAACATCTCCAGCGCTACCATAAGCGCCTTTAAAGGCAATTCCACTTACCTTTACGGTTGCACCATTAGCAATAGTAATAAAAGCGGCTAAAGTTTTGCTGCTCCCATTTACAAAAATAGGCTTGGTTTTTAAACCTGCCACAGCCCTGATCGTAATCGATTTGCCGACCACAATTTCATCATCAACCTCATAAAATCCTGTATCGATCAATTCCAAAACATCCCCATCGTTTAATTTGGCAATTGCCTGCTGTATAGTTTTGCCTTGTTTAGCGCTAAGTTTAACAATTTGAGGATTTTGATTTACAGGTTTTATGGGTTCTTTATACCAAGTAGCGCCCACATCAGCCTTTTGTACAAATTTCATTTTCTTTAAAGGAGCGCCATAATCTGCCAAGTAAGGCAACGAAATCCCGTTGATAGTTAGGTTTGACGGTTTCTTGTTTACAAAACCTTCTTGAACTGGCAGATTTGAAACCACCGCATTGTCTTTAATACTGATGCCGTCGTCTTTGTTTTCGTCTATGTATAGCGCATTTCCTGGTCCAACCAATAAGTTCTTAGTGAAGAATACATTTTGTGGAGACAAAGTGCGTTCGGCATCTTTACCGGCACCAAATAAGATTGGCTCACAGTTGACGAAAGTATTGCGTTCTATTTTGGCATCAACCACCTGATAATAACGATTGATCAACGAGTTGGGAACGCCATTCATTACTGCCAATGGCGAACGAAAAGCGGTGCCTTTTAGGTCTTTAAATACGTTATTAAACACTTGGTGACCAGGATTGATGACCCTTACACCGCCAGTAAATGGTTTATTGTTTCCTAAAAAAAGATTGCCTTGCACTACATTTTTTGCTCCGTGCCTTAACACCAAACTGCCTTCGCATTCTAAAAAAGTATTGAAACTGATGTTATTTTCTCCTGATTTAATGGAAACGATTTCTACCTCTCCATTACACCTTTCGAAAAGGTTATGTACGATTTGAGTTTTCGATGCCGTTAACGAATATCGAGAAACACCGATGCGTATAGTTTCGCCCCCATTAGAACCGAAACGCTGACGACCGTTGAAATAATTAGAATCGATGCTGTGGTAGTTTTGCTGACTACGTTCGTCGTTTAACTCTGCAATAATTACCGGTCCAGCATTTAATTTATTGGTAAAAGTACAATGATCTACACGATTGTTCTTGCCCCATAAAGCTATCCATGAATCACCTTTAAAGCGCTCTGGTTGGCTAAAGTCTTCTACCGCAGATTGGGTAATTCGACAGTTGTTGGCCAAGTTATCGTTATCTACCCTAAAATTAATGACATGATCTTTCGGACTGTAACCATTTTTGAAATGAAATCCTTTGATGTAGATATATTCGCCTCCAATTTTTATGTTCGATTTTCCTGAAATTTGTACCCACTCTCCTATTGCTGGTTTTATCCAAATTGGCTTTTCTTTTGTCCCTTTGCCCGTAATTACCAACTGCACATCTGACCACACTTTATTTTCAAGTAAAATGACATCGCCAGGTTTGGCTTTGGCAACAGCAGATTTTAATTCTTGAGGTGTATTTACCAGAATTTCGGCTGCATTGGCTGAAGATATAGTAAGGAAAAGTGCTAGAAAAGAGACGAGGAATTTCATGATTTTGGTTTATTGATTGCTTTTTCTCCCGCTGATTTTAACCGAAGATTTTCGCTGATTTTCATTTTTTGGTTGTTGGTTGCTATTTCTCTCGCTGATATACGCTGATTTTTAACCGCTGATTTTTGGACATTGGTTATTGATAATTTTTTGATCAACTGGTACCTGACCTATAAAAAAATGTTGCCGTCCCAATCGGAGAAGAAAATAAATGAGCTATTTTTCTTCTTTTATTCCAACCGAAACGGCAAACATTTATACATAAACCAAAAAAACCTTATTTCTGAATGTAGATATCAAATTTGATGGTAGAGTTACCTGCGCTAAAGTTTGCTTCTTTTACTCTAATTAGTGCAAACTTAGAACTTGATGGATTGCCAACATCGGGTATTCTAACAGCAATTAAATTAGCGGTGGTTGCATTAAATAGCGAACTGGTACCAGCGGTATTGGCGTCGTACCTAGGCCCACTGCTACTAATGCTTAGGCTTCCTAACCTAGCGGCAACATCATCAAAACTATTCGCCGCTATTTCATCGTAAACTACTTTCTCTGCAGCTACTGTTGGTAATAACACCCTAAACCTGGTAGCCCTCATTACAGATGGATTGCCAATTACCCACGAAGCACCATTGCATCTAAAGTTTGAAGCAACATTGGTGGTATTTGTAGGACTGTAAAACGTAGGGCCACTACTTGTTGCATAGAACAAGAAAGCCATCGTTGCTTCACTAGCATTTAAATCGCAATTACCTTTAGTACTTCCATCCGCATCAAAAAATATGGTATTGGTTCCTGCCGTTTGCGCATTCATAACCACATCTTTATAGAGCGTGCTTAAATAAGTAACGTTTAACGGAATAATCAACTCGGTTTGCAGGTCCTCGATATCTACCGCTATAATTTTGATGTTATTGGCACGCATGGCGTACGTATAACTACCATTATAATTGTACGTTTTTACGCCATTTAATCCGTTGGTAGACGAAAGTAATTCGTACGTACCGTTACGGTCATCGTAAATATCAACATGTTTTAATCCTGTTATCGAACTAATATCTCCTGTCACGGCGGTGCTACCGCTAGTATTAGGAGTAATGCTTGCGGCAAAATTATCTAATCTAGGTTTAAAAATTGATACGTCAACTGGCATATCTATCACAATCTCGTTGGTTTGGTTGTAGATATCGGTGGCTACCAATTTGATATGCTGAGCGGCTTTACGATAGGTGTAAGCGTAGTTTAAGGCGTACTCTTTAACATTAGCGATACCTGTAATGCTATTAACCAAAACGTAGGTGTTTTCCGATTGGTAATCATCATAAACATCCACCTGTTTAATACCAAATTCTGATTTGATGGTAGCCGTGATAGCGGTTGGCAAACCATTGATATCGGCATTGATGGTTGTTGGGAATGCACTGAACTGAGGTAAAGCCGGATCAAAATACTTAATTGGGATAAAACCCTCTAGCGAGCTATTGTTACCTTGCTTCACTAACACTTTTACTCCCTTTACCGTACTCATGCTGTTTACCGGAAATGCAGCAATTGGAATAGCAAGTTCATAAGTCGGTGAAATTACTCCTTTATTATCGGTTACATGAATTAACGAATCTGTTTTATCGGCACGTTGTAGGTAGCAATAAACAAATTTAACTCCTTCTGCTGCCGCAATATTGCTTTTCAGCTCGTCTCCCGAATCAAAAGTTTTGGTTGCACGGTTAAAAATATATTCCTTTGCTTCAACGGTTCCTTCTCCAATATCAGAGAACTCATTTTTTTTACAACCAGTTATTATCGCTATTGCTAAAAAGCAAAACAATAAGGTTTTTAGAATTTTCTTCATTTGTTTAGTTTTTAGTATCCTGGATTTTGTGGAATGGTAATCTCTGTATTGGTATCAATTTCTCTTTGCGGAATTGGTAACAATAATTTGTTGTTATTAATATTAGCTTGTAAAGTAGCTAAGGGAATTTGCGGTCTAAACCTGCCATAGTATGCGCTATACTCCGCACTGTAATGATTTTGCATCGTCGTTACCGCTTGTCCAAAACGTATCAAGTCAAACAAACGTTGATTTTCGAAAGCAAACTCTAAACGCCTCTCGTTTAACAAGGCTGTCATAAAATCGGCATCGCTTGCAATAGCTTCTGGCCCACTTAAAGGATACTGATAAAATGCACTGTTAAACGTACCTGTTGTAAAATTACCTGCACCTGCCCTCGCCCTTACCTGATTAATTAAGCCTACCGAAGATCCAGCTGAGCCATTGAAACCCTGTGCTTCAGCTTTCATCAATAACACGTCAGAAAAGCGCAGCACAGTAAAATCATTCTCCGCATCGCCAGCCACTACCACTTTAGAAAAGAATTTATTGACGTACAGCGGTGTAGAGCTGTTGGCATAAACATTAATCGTTACTTCTTTACGAGCATCGCTAAAGCTAGTTGTGCTGGTTACAAAAGCCCCATTTATGCTTGTAGTCGGATAATTAAACCCATTACCATCGCCATTAATTACGGCATCGCCGCTACTAGCTGGAGCAAAAAGATTAGCCATGGGATTACCCAAACCTACCAAGCCAGCTTTATATCGCACAGCGAATAAAATTTCCTTATTCATCTCATTACTAATAGAGAATACTCGAGCAAAACTACTTTCTAAACCGTAACCACTATTTGTAATCACATCGTCTAAAAGTGTTAATGCATCAGCAGCACGAGGTACCGGCAAGGTAAGGTAAACTTTGGCCAATAATGCTTTTGCCGCCCATGCATTTGCCCTGCCTAAATCGGTAGAAACAATTTGACTATAGGTTTTTGCACTAGCTTTTGCTACCGCAGCCTCCAAATCTTTTATAATTAGGTTGTAGGTATCGTTAATTGAAGAACGGTTAACCTTTCTGGCCTGAGCAGCCTCCAAAGGTTCGGTAACAAGAAAAACACCGCCGTACAAACGTACTAGGTTAAAGTAATGGTAAGCTCTAATGAATAACGCCTGCCCCACCAATTCGTCACGTTGAGCTTCGGTAACATCTGCCGTAGGTGTACCAAACACCAATTGATTGTTTTGATAAGTTACGCCCAAACTTCTCAACACATAATTTACGTTTCGAATGTTTTTGTAGGTGGCTAACCAATAGTTGTAAATCTGTTGATGTTGCGGACCAGCCGTATACAGGTTAAGCACGTTAAGTTCCATATTGGTATTGGTGGTACTGTTAACCGAACGCTGGCGAGCATTATCGCTCCTTAGCTCGGTAAATTGCCACTCGGTAAGCAAAGGCTCTTGCATACCGTTATAGCATCCCGATAAAGCTACACTCACCTCTTTATAGTTCTTATAATAGTTATCTACTGTTTCGTTAGATATGGGATCTACGTCAATTATTTTTTTACATGAAGTAACGGCAGCTGCCAATGACACCACAATAATGAAGCGTGTTGATATTTTAATAAGTTGTTTCATAATTGATAGCATTAGAAGTTAAAATCAAGACCAAAAGTGTATGTTCTGTTAACCGGGAAACCACCTCTTTGGTAACCAGCCACCACAGGCGATGCATAAGAAGCCGAAGTTAACCTTGCCTCAGGATTAATACCCCTATAAGAACTGCCCGTAATAAAAAATACATTATCTACCGATGCATACAACCTTAAGCTACTTACATTAAATTTTTTAAGTGCTTTTGCCGGTAAGGTATAACCTACAATGATGTTTCTGAGATAGGCGTAAGTAGCACTTTCTACACCGTAATCTGTTAGCAACAAATCTGCGGCAATACCATTGGTAAAGTATGGTGTTTTACCATCGCCAGGGTTAGCCGGACTTACCCACCTATCTTTGATGTATCGCTCGTTTTGTCTTTTCGATTCGTTGTAGAATAAATCGCCGTTAATTAACTGACCGCCTTGCGAACCTTGCATCAAAATATTCAAATCAAATTTCTTATATCTGATGGTATTGGTTAAGCCCCAGGTAAAGTCTGGAAAAGGATTTCCCATTATCACCCTATCGCTAAGGTCAATTTTATTATCTCCATTGATGTCTTTTAACTTTACACCTCCAGCAGCAAAGTAACCTTGCAAAATCGAGGTTTGTCCGCCAGCAACAGCTGCATCCGCTTCGTCTTGCGATATCCATACGCCATCGGTTTTGTAACCAAAAAACTGTACGTAGGGTTGCCCAACAATAGAAGCATAAATTTCGCTACGCTCGCCATAGTTTAATAAGTACGGCTCATCGCCTCCAAGTTTTAACAGCTTGTTTCTGTTTGCTGCAACGTTGAGAGAGGTTGTCCAATTAAAGTTTTTAGTACCGATATTGTTAGAAGTAAATTCGATTTCGAAACCTTGATTTCTGATCTTGCCATTGTTTGTCCAAAAAGAATCAGATCCGGTAATTGCTTGTTGCGCCTGTTGCAGCAATAGATTATCGGTAATTGAGCGGTAATATTCTAAGCTTAACTGAATTTTGTTTCTAAATAAGCCTACATCTAAACCAATATTGGTTGACCTCGTGGTTTCCCAAGTGATATTAGGGCCAAAGGTTACCAAATTATTTGGCGATTGCCCTGGATTTACTTGACCTGTACCTTCGCCAAAAACATAATTAGATCTAAATAATAAATCTAGGTAGGAGAATGGAGTAATGCGGTTATTTCCTGTTTCGCCATAACTTGCTCTAATTTTAAGGTTCTCTAACCATTTTTTTGAGCCTTTCATAAACGATTCTGAAGCAATGTTCCATCCTGCAGAGAAAGCTGGAAACCAACCCCTTCTGTTACCTGGACCAAAAATAGAACTCTCGTCTGTACGTAAACTGGCCGTAGCAATGTACTTGCCTTTATAATCGTAATTTACACGACCTAGGTAAGAAACCAAACCAGTTTTCACGTTTACCGGTATGGCTGGTGCTTGGTCAAAGTAGGCGGCCTGATTTAAGGTACTAAAATCATCTGAAGGAAAATTATAACCAATTTGCTGCGAACCTTTTACAGAATTGCTTTGCAACGTAAAACCTAACAAACCTGTGAAATTATGGTTACCAAAGTTCTTTTTATAGTTCATGGTATTTTCCCATAAAATATCTACGGTAGTTCCGGTAGTAATGGTAGCTTGGTTTACATCGCCATCTTTTCTAGCCTCACTTCTTATAAAGTTTTTATCTTCTCTAGATAAATAATATGCACCTACCGAACTCTTAAATGAAAGATTTTTGTTAGGATTATAAGTTAAATCGGTACCAGATTGAAAACGATAGCTTTCTTGAAATCTATCTTCTCGCTCTGCGTGAGATAAAGGCGTATTGTTGGTAGATGAAAAAGGAGATACGGCGCCTGTACTTTGCCAAAACGTACCATCAGGCATGGTGCCGGCATAATTAAGGTTGGTAAAGTGGCGTGCTTGTGCCCAATCGCCCGATCTTAAATTTGCCCATTGTGCATTTTGATTAACGAATGCTGAAGTAAATGCCGAATGGAAAACTGGCAAAAACGACGGAAACCTATAATAATTAGTAAAATTTTGTGCTGGACGTTGAACTTTAGTATAAGTTGGGTTAATATTTACGTTTAACATGAGCTTTGGCGAAAGATTGATGTCTAATTTTACCCTCACATTTCCCTTATTATTTTCGCTATCTTTCATTACGCCTTGGTCTTGTTGCAAGTTTCCAGAAACGTAATACCTCATGTCTTTTTTTCCACCTGCTACATTTAGTTGCAAGTTGTAAATACCGGCATTTCTTAATGATTCCTGCTGCCAATCTGTTGGCGAACCACTAATTTGATTTTCGATGATATAGGCTGCCCTTTCGTTAGCGTTTATCAAATTTTTAGAGGCTGCAGGCACACTGGGGTCGTTCTCTCTCAATTTCGCCTCTGCAAAAAGCAATTCGGTATACTGCGAAGTGGTTAAAATTGGGTAAACTTCATAAGCCTCCTTAATTCCATAAAATGATTTTACAGAAAACTTTGGCTTATCGGCCACACCTTTTTTAGTGGTTACCAAAATTACCCCGTTAGCACCTCTAGAACCATAGATAGCAGATGAGGCCGCATCTTTTAGCACTTCTATAGACTCAACATCATAAGGGTTGATAAAAGCCAGGCCATCTGCAATTGGATGCCCATCTACTACCACCAAAGGATCTGCGTTGGCATTAATAGAACTTGCCCCCCTTACCCGCAAGGTTGGATCTGCCCCAGCTTCTGAGGTATTGTTTTGAACAGTTAAGCCTGCTATTTTACCTATCAAAGCATTATCTAACCTCGAAGTTGGAATTTCATCTAAGTTCTTGTTTTCTAATTTACTTACCGCCGAACTTACGGTTGATTTTTTTTGAGTACCATATCCAACCACAATCACTTCATTCATAGCACTCACATCATCTACCAAGGTTACATTAATGGTAGTAGCATTGGCTACACCTTGCAAGTGTATCTTATAGCCAAGGGATTTAAATTCTAGGATTTTTCCTTTCTGAACCGAAATTTCGTATTCACCTTTTTCGTTAGTAGATACACCTTTATTGGTATCTTTTACGGTTACAGAAACACCAGGAATACCCTGTCCATCTTCAGATCTAACAACGCCTTTAATTTTTACGGTTTGCGCACTTAGTCCTAGTGAAAATAGGCAAAGCAGTAAAAATACAACGCTGCTAGCACAATTTTTTAATGTCATAGCAAATCAGTTTATATGTTGGTTAGGTTGCTTAAACTTATCAGTTCGAGCTTTAAATTGGTATACCAAAAATTGGTATACCAAATATATCATTATTATTTGTAATCAAAAAAAATAGTAGAACTATTTAAAAATTTTGCGGAGAGCTTAAAAATGAATTTGGTTGTTTGATTTTTTTAGGCAGCTTATTCATCATTGCCAGAGATGAAACAATAGCCAAAATTGTAAGAGGCTGTATCAAAAATTCGCTCGTCATCTCGAACGCTAGAGAGAGATCTACTTCAGAAGTGCTTCTGAAAGAGATTTTCTCCTTCTTTGGTCGTCGAATGACGGCATTATTTTACTTTTGAGACAGCCTCTTTTATCGTTAGTAATCTCTTTATTTAAGAAAAAGCTAAACCGCCGTTAATGTCAATGTTATTTCCTGTTAAGAAACTCGACTCATCAGAAGCTAAATAAGCAACCACATCAGCAACTTCTTTTGCATCGCCTTCTCTTTTTAGTGCTGTAGCGTTGGCTACGTTAGTTCTTACTTCAGATTTGGTAAAGGTATCGTGGAAAGTAGTAGCAATCATACCTGGCGCCAAAGCGTTAACGCGGATACCTTTAGGGCCAAACTCTTTAGCCAAGGCTCGGGTGTAAGTCATTACGGCACCTTTAGAAGTTGCATAGGCACTTGCGCCTGGGCCACCACCATCTCTTGCCGCCAACGAAGAGAAGTTAACAATTGAAGAACCTGATGGCATGAAAGGAGAAACAGATTTTACTGCTAAAAACACCGATTTCAAGTTTACGTTCATTACGAAATCCCAAAAATTCTCATCCATTTCTGCGGTAGTTTTACGAGCTACCAAACCGCCAACTACGTTTACCAAAACGTTAATTTCATCGCCAAAAGCTTTTCTGGTTTCGGCTACTAAAGCTTCAACTTCTGCGGCTTTAGTCATATCAGCTTGTACGGCAATGGCCTCGCCACCTGCCTCTCGAATTAACTTCAAGGTTTCATCAGCCAATTCTTTACTATCGAAATAGTTTACTACCACTTTAGCACCTTCTTTAGCCAACTGTAATGAAACGGCTCTACCTATGTCTCTAGAACCTCCAGAAACTATCGCTACTTTGTTTTTTAAACGCATAATTTATTATTTAATATTTTTATTTATAAAGTTTTAAATTTTTATCGGCGGGGTAACACTTACCGATAACCTTGTTCTAGCGTTAGGTATCCGCACAGAACTCATCTTAGTTTTTTGATGAAATATACTTAATACACAACCATGATACTGGCACTAAAACAGCAGCCAACACAAAGAAAGATACGTAGCTAGTTTGGGTAATTACTGGAACTGCCCAAGTAGTTAATAAGGTACCTGCAACTGCAGCTGTACCGCCCATTCCGGCTACCGTACCTACGTTTTTACCGTTAAAATAATCGCTTGGCAAAGTTTGGATGTTACCAATTAAATACTGGAAACCAAACAAAGTAAAGCCTATTAATACCATGGCCAACATTGGTGTTTCTTTTAAACCATCTAACTGATACACAATAGCTATCAATGCAGCCAACATGATAACACTACCTACAGCAATGGCATTTTTACGAGCTTTTGCCGCAGCCACGCCTCTTTTAATTTGAACCGAAGCATGGTAGCCACCTACTAAACTACCAATAGCGGCAAATAAGTAGGGCACCCAAGTAAAAGCTCCAATTTGTTTGATATCGAACATGAATTGTTCTTTCAGAAAAGTGGGTAGCCAGGTTACAAACAACCACCAAACTGGGTCAATAAAAAATCTACCTGTAATGATGCCCCAAGTGTTTCTAATTTTCAAAAGCTCTCTCCAAGTTAACGCAGGCGCTTCTTCTACTGTAGTTTGCGCCTCTTTCACTTCTGGTTTTGCCAAAATATGGGCACGCTCTTCATCGGTAATCCAAGGATGCTTGTCTGGTGTAGCTTTATTAATGTACAACCAGGGGATAATCCAGATCAGACCTAAAACTGCAATGAGCACAAAGGTCATCTTCCAACCGAAAATTAGGTATAAGGCCGCGATAATTGGCGCCGAAACCACCGAACCTAATGATGCACCAGCACCAAAAATACCTTGCGCAATCCCTCTTTCTTTTGCAGGAAACCACTCTGCATTGCTTTTTGTAGCCCCTGGCCAGTTTCCGGCTTCGCTAAAACCTAGCATAAACCTAAAAATATTAAAAGACAACAACGATTTCGCAAAAGCATGCAAAGCTATAGAAATACTCCAGCCAATAATAGATATCGTCATGCCAAGACGAGTACCAATGGCATCCATCAGTTTGCCTGTAAAGGTTTGCCCCAATGCGTAGGCAATCATAAAAAAGGTTGTGATTAAAGCTAATGCACTTTTATTATCGGCATCGGCAATGCCAAATTCTTTATAGATATATGGCCAAAGAATATTAATAGCACTCCTGTCTATGTAATTGATTACAGTTGCCAATCCAATTAGCGCAATGATCCACCACCTTAAGCCTTTTACTTTCATTATTATTATTATTTTTTAGTTAGTTTGATATTGGTAGTGCCCTTGGCAGCATTTTGTACTTTGTTATTATCGTAAACTATGTTACCAACCGTAATACCATTGCTACTTTTAAGTTTGATGTTTATCCCGTAGCCATCAGCGTTTACATTACTGACGTTATTTTTAAAGATGTTGTAAGAACCCCAACCTTCGTAAGCACAGTTAACTTGGTAACCATCTAATAAAACTGAAGGTTGTGTGTTGTGGCCTATGTTGTTTTCTATCAGATAATGGTTTCCTTTGATATCCATCCAGCTATCTGCACTATTTTCGCCAGTAATTCCTTGCGCTTCGAAAGTATTTCCACTAACAATTCCGCCAGTGGTACCTTCTTTTATATCGATACACTCGGCAGTAACAAAAGGTCCCAATTTGTTGTTTAATACTTGGTTCGAGTCGCATTGGTCTGGCTTTCCATCGGTATATTTTCCCCAATTATTTTTAGCAGATCCGATATAAATGGCTTCACCAAAACCAGGCCTCTTCTTACCCGTATGGGTTACTTCTGAGTTTTTAACAATGTTATGTTTACTAAAAGTTCTGAAATGAATCCCCTCTTCGCCTAATTGGGTAACAAAAATGCCATCTATCACATTGTAATTTGCTCCATCGGTTACTAATCCTTTTAAACCATTTTTCAAGGTAAATCCTTTCAATTTCCAATAATTGGCTTTTAAGGATAGTACATAACCAGTTGCTATACTTCCAGCATCTAAAATTGCATTTCTGCCTCCTGCAAGTACAATAGGTTCTTTTTCTGTTCCACTTGCGTTAGGTTCGATTACAAATTTACCTTCGTAAACACCATCTTTTAAGATGATAGAATCTCCGGGCTTAGCCGTTGCCAAAGCTCTTTTTAATTGGCTGCTATTTGCTACTATAATTGGTTTTTCAGATGAAAAAGGTCGTATTGCATATCCCACCTCAGTTAAAGCTGAGATAGCAATAGCGACCATAACCAAATATATGTTGAAGATTTTTTGCATTTGCAATGTTTTAGTTAAGCCGTCATTTCGACCGTTGGGAGAATCTATAAGTTTAACTATGGTTTAGAAAATCAAATCCAAAGATTTTGCTTGGCATAGCTTTGGTTCTCCATTTCGCTTTGCTTCAGTCGAAAATACGTCCCTCCTAAAATTATTTATGAATACCTAATTCTTTTAAGAAATTAATGATAGCCGCATTTAACTCAGAATTTTTCTCTTTAGGAAATTTGCCATGCTCACCTCCTTCTACAGTCATAAACTCGTTTTTAACGCCAAATTCGTCTAACTTTTTCTTTAAATCTACCGATTGCTGGTACGGCACTACTGGATCGGCATCGCCATGTACAATAAATACCGGCGGACTGGTTTTCTTCACTTGATATAACGGAGAAACCGACTCGATAAATTTTTGGTCGTTAGCTCTGTCGCCCAACCACCAAGTGGCCGAACGGCTTTTCCAGCCTCCAATATGTGTAATGCCATATTTATCAATAATAGCTGCCACTTTTACGTCTTTAACACCCGGACAATTACCATCAAATTTGGTATCGTTACCTAACAAACCGCCCATTAAAGCTAAATGACCACCAGCAGAACCTCCCATAATCACAATTTTATTAGGGTCGATATTTAAAGCTTTCGCATTTTTAATGAGATAAATTAAAGCGCAACGTGTATCTTCTACCGCAGCAGGCGCTGGTGCAACTTGTACCAAGCGATAGGCAATATTAGCTACAGCGTAACCATTTTTAAAAAAAGAGTTGAAACCAGTTTGCGATTCCTTAACACCTTTATTAAAACCACCACCGTGAATATTAATCACAATTGGAGACGGTCCTTTTTCTTTCGGCGGCAAGTACAAATCCATCTTCCCTTCCCAATCGCCAGCTTTAGTATAAACCACATTTAACTGTTCAGAAAATCCAGTTGGATAGGTTACTTTTTTAAATTCTGTAGTTTCTTGTGCCTGAGCAACGCTCATTGCCGCCATCAAAAAGCAGCTGATTATTAATTTTTTCATCGTAATTCTTTTTAACATTATCTCCTCCTTCTTTAATTCTCCCTCCAAAGAAAGACACTGGACGCTTAAGCATTTTGCTTATGCCCCTCTTCGAGGGGGACAGAGGGAGGCTTTTACTTTATAAAATCTTCTCTGTGAGGAGCAAAAACATCAATTAAAATGCCTGGCTCAATACATACGCAACCGTGTACTGCGTGAGGTGGCACGTAGTAACCATCTCCTTTTCTAATGATCTTTTTCTCATCGCCAATGGTCATTTCGAAAACGCCACTTTCTACATAGGTAACCTGCACGTGGTAATGCTCATGCAATGGGCCAATGGCTCCAGCTTCAAACTTTGCTTTTACTAACATGATTTGATCATCATGACCGTAAATTTTACGCTGCACTCCGTTACCTAAATCTTCCCAGGTTGTTTCTGTCTCTATTTGAAATAATTCGCTTTGCATGTTTTGTTTTTGTTATGTGTTATCAGTTTCGTGTTACGGGGTTTGGACGTTATCATCTCGTAACTCATAACCCGCAACCTACAACACTATTTAAAGTTTATATAATTCTGTTTATTTAGCCCCTCTCTGCCTTTGGCATCTCTCCCCAAAAGGGAGAGAAAAGCATTTTGGAGTGTCTTTGCTCTTTGTTCCTTAATCCTTTATCTAAAGGATACGTAGTTCTGTTTATCTGTATAGTTAATTTGATAGGTGTAAGTTTTACCATTTAATTTAAAGCTCAGTACGGTTTGTTGTGCATCAGATTTCTCAATTTTCAACTCGCTAATAGATGGCAAGGCCGATGTTACCGTTTCGTTAATCGGGTCTGTACCGCCATGCGTTTCGGTGATGCTTGCAAAAGTTTGATTTTGTCCATTGCTGCTCAACATAAAAGCTTTTCCATCTACCAAGTTCATTTCTGGATCGTTAGCACCGATAGAAACCAATTTCACTTCTAAAGGATTATCTGACGCAAAATGTATAGTGTAGAAACGATTTTCGTTCAGCAAACCAACCAATCCAGTTTTATCTTCTAACTTATTACTAGCATTTAACCAAAGGTGTTGATAGCCGTTTTTAGCTCCCAAAGCATTTAAACCATCGGCTTTTGCTTTTACAGGAAATGAAGTGTTCACCAACTGACCTTTGTACCAAAAAGGTAAATCGTATTGATGGTTTTTAGTAGACAGCGCTTGCATTACATCAATTAGCAGAGGTTTTTCTAAACCATCAACTTTCACCAAAGCAGCTGTTCTAATCATTGTTACATCTGCGTAAGCTTTGGCCTCTTTGGCGCTAACCACTTTCAAATTTGGTTGGTTAGAAAAATAAAGTAAACTTGGGCTGGTAGCATCAGCCGGATCAACTTTAGCATCGAAATGCGAAGTTTGATCTACCACAAGCGCATTATGTGCTATGGTTTGCTTGGCGTAAGAATTGTTCTCTGGCAAATAGCCACCACCATTTTTGGTATCGATATTTAAAAACCTAGCAGCACCGTAATCTGGGAAAATCTCTGTGGTATTGTCATAAAACAATAGGCCCAACCTATCAAAGTGCCCGTGGCCCATGCCCTGCGAACCTGCTTTAAGCAAAACTGTTTGTTGGTCTGTATTTGGCCCATTACGTAAAATCCCTATACCGCCATCCTCTCCTTTTGCACCATCTTTAATAAACAAAGTTTGATATTTAAAAGGCACAGCTTTACCCGCAGCTAAATCTGCAGCTACTTTTAAACCCGCATCAGAAACAATTACACGTCCTTGTTGCCTTGCGATATCCAGCAAATCAACCTCTGGTTTAATATCTGCGTAAGCTAAATCTACACCGTAAACCAACTCTATAGATTCGTAAGTTTTGTCTTTAATTGCATCGTTAATAGGGAAGAAAGTTTTATCGGTATAAGAAGTTTGCAAAGAAGTCTGTATAGCTTTCGACAACAACTTATTTCTGTATTCGAAAATTTTGCGTGATGGTTCGTAATTATTGATGGCCTTTGCAAACAGTACAAAAGGCAAAAGAGCGTAACGTTGGTAGTAAGGGCCCTCCATGTAATAACCATCTGGCGAAAAAAGCTGATTGATTTGTGCCAAGTAACCAGTTTTGCCATCTTTTTTAGAACCGTTGATAGCAGTTTCTACGTAAGCTTTCTTATTCAATACATAACCGCTAATACCTACAGCCGCCAAGTTCCAGGTACCATGGTTGTGTATTTTATCAAAAACTTCTCGCTTATCTTCCGTGAAAAACTTCAAGATGGGTTCAAATAATTGCTCCTCTATGGTTCTCCTATCCGAAGATGACAATGCATCATACACCAAATCATAAGCTTGGATGGTGTAAATTTGCCACACAAAATCATTCAAGCACTGCCAAAAAATACGTCCGGCATCGGCTTTGTTTTTACTTTTTGGATGTAATGGCCATTTTTCGTACTGCGAAGCATAATTTAACAATACTTTTTTTACATAGTCTGCATATTTTTTTTCTCCAGATATTTGATAAGCGGTGGCTGCGCTTAGCATGCTACTGTAGTTTTTTTTGTGTTGTTCGTGGGTATAACCGCCGCCGCCATCTTTAGGCACAGGCACTACTATGGGTTCTGCCAATGCTTTATCTGCTGCATTTTTAACAGTTTGATAAGATTGACGTAAAAGTGGATAACTAGCTACACCTTTGCGTAAAGCCGCTACATTTGCTTTGGTAAGCATTAAGCTTGGATGTGTTTGAGCCATTAGTGTGAGGCTAAAAAAGGCACAAAAGATTACTAATACCACTTTTTTTAAGTAGTTCATACGCTTTAATTTATATTTATTTGATTAAGCTAGGCTTCCCCTATTTTATTGAATTATACTTCTGCTTTGTTGATTATATTTTGTGCTGCAAAACCAGCTTTACTAATTTGCCATATCTCGTCAAGGTGGCCAGCCATTGCCTCTTCAGCTTTGGTCATATCTTGTGATTCGATAGCGGCGTAGATCATCCTATGCTCTTCGATAGCTGTTTTGGCCCTATTATCGCCACATATTTTATTTTCTACAATATTCTTGATCAAGTCGGGCACTAAAATCAGTATCATCGATTCTATAACCGAATTCTTGGTAGCTTTTGCAATTTTAATATGAAAAACCATATCCTCTTCCACCGCATCGCCACCAGAGCTGGCCTTATTTTCATACTCTATCATGGCGGCCTTAATGCTCTCCAAATCTTCTTCCGTTCTACGCTCAGCAGCCAGCTTTACAGCATTCAACTCTAAATGGTAACGAGCTTCAATCAGTGCGTTAAAATCATCTTTGTTAAATTTGATGATATCAGAAATGATGTTGTCTATTACGTTGATGCTTAAACCGGCTACATAGGTACCACTTTGAGGGTTGGTTCTCAGCAAACCATAAAACTCTAATTTTAATATTGCTTCGCGGATGTAGCTTCTTCCTACGCCAAATCGTTCCGAAAGTACGCGTTCTGCAGGTAATCGATCTCCAGGCTTTAACTGACCAGAAACAATCAGTTGCTTTAACTGCCCTATAATTTTATCAACCGGTGATTCTACTTGTATCGCTGTTATGTTCTCTATCAATGACTTCATTCGTTAATTTTCTATTTGGTTGACCAATTAATTGGTTTACCAAAAATAAACATTCAATTGGGTATTTAAAATTTATTTCAAATTAAATCAATTTTATCGTGGAATTACTTCTAAATTAACTTTCCAATTATCGGTTCTAAACGGCTGCATAGGTAAACCAATTGCATTTGTAACATAATTATCACCCGGGTTATCTGCCCAAGCATAGCGTACAGCTATTGGTTCTTTTACCTCATCATTCCAAACTTCTACGGTGTTACCCACTATTTTAGCTTGTGCAAACACAAACTTTTTATCTTTTCCGGCGATGATAAAATTAGAGCGCTCTGCATTTTTATTCACGGTTAAACCTTCAGCATAATGAAATGAGATGATAGCTTTACCATTTTCGATTCGCATTGATTTAAAAACAGGCCCATCGGCAGCTACCTTGTGTCCATAAACTAATTGTTGCACCTTAGTTGCTACACGCTCACCTACCGGAAATTTATCTGTTGGATGAATATCATGGGCTAAGCCTAAATCAATAATGCTCACCAAGCCAGTATTTGGCAAATGTGAAGCTTTTTCTTGCCCCTCTCTTAACAAAGCCCAAGTTGAATTTACTTCTGGCAAATTTTGTACTTTTTTATAATTAGGTAGCTGCACAATTACAAAAGGCAGTTGCGGTTGCTTAAAGTTCTTTCTCCAATCTTTGATTAAACTCTTCAATAAACCTTCATACTCGCCTGCCCAGTTGGCATTGCTTTCGCCCTGGTACCAAATTACCGCCTTGTACTGCAAGCTTTTCAATGGATTTATCATGGCATTATAGATTGAAGAAGAAACGTCATTTGGATGCACAGCGATGCTGATTTCTTGAATTTTGTAAGCCCAGTTGCCATCTATTGCTATCTTATTACTACCAGCTTTGAAGAACATTTTACTTTGTGGGCCCCAAATACCACCATTTCTACCTTTGTTAGCTACACGAACCAAGATTTTATTTGTTCCTGCTTTTAGCAAATTTTTCGGCAATGTAAATTCTCTAATCAAGTCTCTACTATCTGGAGAAGATCCTATTTTTACCTCATTAAAGAAAACCACACTTTGATCTGCAATTCTTCCTAAACTCAAGAAAGCATCTTTTTGAATATCGGCATCACTTAAATTCAATTCTTTGTAGAACCAAATTACACCATCTACGTTGGGCAAACCAGCTTGTTCCCATAATGTTGGCAATTTCATTTTTGCCCACTGCTTGGAGTAAGCCGGAATGGTTGGGTGAATAGTGTCCCAAAGTACATCGGTTTTAGTGTACTGATTTAGTTTTCCGTGAATTTTCTCTAACTCTACAACTTTTGCGGCTATGTATTGCTTTTGATTTTTATTGCCAATTTGGCTAAGCACAGGCTTTAAACGAGCAATGGTATCTAGTGATGGCGCACTGATGAAACCTTCAATTACGGTTCCGCCGTAGGCACTGCTTATCAATCCTATTGGTATATTTAGTTCTTTCTGGAGCTTACGCCCCATATAATATGCAACTGCAGAAAATTTACTTACCGAAGCCGGATCTGCAACTTGCCAAGGCGTTTGCTTCGTTAAATCATCTAAAGGTTGAAATTCGATATCTCTATTAACGTTAAAAACCCGAATGTTCTTATTGTCAGCATTTGCAATGTCTTTTTCTCCGCCATCTGCCTTCATTAGCATAAAAGCCATATTGCTCTGCCCACTGCACAAAAAAACATCACCCAAAAGTATATTCTCTAAATTAAGTTCGTTAATTTTTAGTGCATAAGGACCTCCCGCTGGAGCAGCTTTCATTTCTATTTGCCACTTTCCTTGTGAATTAGCTTGACCTGTGTAGTTAACGCCTTTAAAATTTGCGCTAACTTTTTCTCCAACATCAGCCCAACCCCACAAAGTAATTGGCTGGTTACGTTGCAAAACCATATTGCTCCCAAAAATTTGGGGTAGCTTTACCTTTGCAAAAACATCAGCCGAGATGGCTAAAAGCAAACCTAACGCTAGTAATACTTTTGAGTGTCTAGTCATTTTCTTTCAGTTATAGGTTATGGGTTACAAGTTGCGAGCCCAAACACATCACTCGTAACCCTTAACTTGAAACACCTCTTATATTTTAATTAACTTTTTAGTACTTGTAATTCTTCCAGAATTTTCAATTGACAAGATATAAGTTCCTGCCTGAATATTTTGTACGTTTATTTCTTCTACCTGATTTCCGCTTGCAGTTTTGGTAAAAACAACTTGCCCCTGAATATTTAAAATCCTGATCACATCTCCCTTTATTACTCCAGAAACACTGATATTTTTTTGTGTTACAGGATTGGGATATACCGTTACCTCATTACCCAACGTAACGGTTACTGGAATTGGATTAGAGGTTTGTTTTGAACCGTCAAAATCTACTCCTACCAAACGATAGTAGTTTGTACCCGCCGTTGGATTTAAGTGAGTATAATTATAATTAAATACGCCTGGTTTATTGTTTGCGGCAACGGTGTAGATATCTTGAAAATCGTCCCCTCTACGGTGTTGTAGCACATAGTTTTTTAAATTTACCTCATCGGTAGTTTGCCAAGCCAATTTTACGCTGTTTAAGCTTTCTTTTGCCGTAAAACTAATTAAGGTTAAAGGCAAAGTTGTGTTAGCTTCTCCCACTATAAATGGCAAAAAGGTGCTGGTATTTAAAGCAACTGTATTTGCTCCTGCATCTCCAGTACCGGTAAACATTCCGTAATTACCTGCGGCATAGCCAGCAATACCAATTTGTGCAGAGGTAAACCCTGAAAAATCAGCACCTTCTAGCGTATTGTCCCAACCTAAGGTTAAGTCTACGTTTCCTGTACCAGAAGTACGATTAATATTCCAAACGGCATCTACCATTCTCAACTTTTGCGCTGCTGTTAATGCAGTACCATTAGGGGTAGCATCGGCAGTTGCGCCGGTAAATACGTTGATTTCAACATCTGAAGCTGTGGCTGGTGATAAAGTAACAGGAAGAAAATTGGCTGGTGTACCTACCGGGATCAGTGTATTTGCAGATAGCCCATTAAGTTTTAACGTACCTACGGCACCAGTGGCTGCATTAGCAGCCGTAACAATGTAAGCGGCATTATTAAACGTTCCGTTAAGAGTTGCCGTTGGCTCTAAGGTTAAATTATCTCCCTCATTTACGGTTAATTTAGCGTTGTTTAAAGTTAATACGCCGCCAATTGAAACGCTTTTATTTGTGGTTGCTGCCGCATTGAAAGTGACATCGCCTACACTGCTGCTATTTGTTGTAAAAGGAGAAACAGTTGCTGCATTGAAAGTATAGTTAACATTATCAGCATATGATTTACTACCAGAAAGTGCTATATTTCCGTCAATACCTAATGGATGCGAAGTGATCAAATGCGTATTAGTGGTCAAAGTAATACTAGTACCACTTGCCGTAGCTGTGGCTGCATTAGAAAGCGTAAACTGCTGACTTGCTGTGTTTGTACTTACAATAAAACTGTTCGCTGGAATGTTAGGTCCTGTAACCAATACCCCTAAACCTACCTTTATAGCCGAGTAATCTGCAGCCGACCCTAAGGTAACCACTGGGCTACCCATAGTGATACTAGCTGTATTATTCGTAATACTATATCTTTCTCTTGCTTGGAGGTTAGATGTTCCAGATATGACCTTATCATTCATATTTAATATACCTGCTAAACTTGATTGCGATGTTCCCACCAAATTCAAGTTAGCGTCTAACGTAACATCAGCGTTAGTTCCTATAGAAAATCCTCCCAAGTCTGCAAAAACACCCGAGCCACTTATAGTCTGCGGAGTGGTACCCGCCATCAATAGCTGCGAAGATGTTATAGCGTTGGGCGAATTGGAAGTTCCGAAAGTACCATTGTTAACAATGTTTCCTAATATAGTTGCTGATGATTGATGTCTGATATAAAAAGCTGCGCCTGGTAAAATCGTCAAATTTTCAATCGTAGAAAAACTCTCTCCTGAAGAACCCACAGCGCTCAAATTTACCGTTGCATTATTTCTAACGATAACATTTCCTAAAGTTTTGCCATTAAACAAATTAGATACGTTTGCCGTTTCTACAATTAAATTACTTCCCGACTGAAAAACAACAATATTTGATGCAGAATTACCTCCGAATGGATTAAATTGGCTTTGATAAACTAAAGAAGAGCCCGATTGAAAAACCACAGATTTATCTACAGAAGGATTAGTTGAAGTAGTTAATGTACTAAAAGGATTGGTTGCAGACCCTACACTACAAGAGCTACCAGCTGCAAATTTTAAAGCATCAGCCGCTTTTACAGACAGACGATTTGTACCAGCTCCAATAACATTTAACTGACCCTGAATAGTACTATTCGACGTAGCGTTAAGCACAACACTCATTGTTCCAATTGTCCCATTTACGTTTAATACACTATTGCTTGCAACAGCAACTTCACCATCTATATAGAGATAGGTAGTTCCAGCCGTTGTTCTACCGAGGTTTAAAGTAGCCGCATTTTGTAAGATTAATTTTTCTAATATCTCATTACCTGTTGGTTGCACCGTTACAGCGCCAGTTGCTCCAGCGCCAATGTTACTTCCATCAAAAATCAAGATATCAGCAGTATTAACAACTGCTCTACTAGTTCCGCCGCCACCCAGAGTTGTATTCCAATTTGAGGCAGAAGACCAAGAACCACTGGCTCCTCCTACCCAATAGTAAGTGCCTTGAGCATACCCCACTGCGCCAAAGCAGCTTAAAACAATCAATAGTAAAATTCTTTTCATACGGATTAAATATTTGGTTATAGGTAAAGGAGAACTTCTCAGCTCTCCCATTAATTACATTTATTACAGATTTCCGTTAATTTCTAAATTATCTAGCCAAGCTTTAGCCATGGTATCATTACCTCTTGGGGTAACACCGTAAATGATCAAAGCGTTTAAACCCTTGCCAGCCTCTAAACCACCCGATACAAATTCGCCTGGAACGCGTTTACCGTTTACCCAAATATGATAAGTACCCGCATTTAAAGTCTGATCGGCTTCTTTGGTATATTTTTTTACTTCGGTGCTATTGTTACTATACACCTCAATCAAATAATCAGTGTTTTTAACAAATGAAACTCCTTTAACCGAGTTCCATTTGCCACCAGCACGGCTATAGAAATTTATTTGATTGGCGGCAGACAAATTCCATCTTAAGCCAGCGAAGAGTTCTGTTGAGGTTTCTTTGATGCCGCTATTTCCTTGAAATAAATCATCCGAGTTTGCCGAAGCTCCGTTAGCAAATACCCATTGACCGGCATTTGCAGCATCTATTTTGATATTGAAACTTGTTTTGGCTACATTTTCAAAAGCGAGGTTATATATAGAAAACTTGCTAGTGGTAGTACCCGCTACAACCTCTAAACCAGCGCCTTTAATAAAACCAGCACCACTTTTGACCAAGTTAAATGCACCAGTACCGTCTGATGCTGTGCGAATTCTTACCCGAGTTGCTTTGCTATTAGCAATTTTTGGCAAAAAAGAAGTTGAAGAAGCTCCTGGATTTGGATTAAAAGAAGCTTCTTTATCGCCAAAATCATAGTTAACAACTGGTGCTTGCGCAAAGGATAGTGTACATATCGAGCATGTTAAAATAGTTACTGCAAAAAATTTCTTCATCATCTATCTATTTAAGGGTTAGTATTCGGTAATATTGAAATCGTTAAAGTAAACCGTTTCGTCTCTTAACATTTGTGGTTGTAGGGTTCTTCTGTAAATCCCCCACTTTGGACGGCAGCTGGTCGAATTTTTACGCCACATTTCTATATTGGTAAAAGCTTGCTTTAGCAAAAGCTTCCCATCACTAATTCTATTGATCTGTATTTCGTATTTGCCATCGAAAGAAAACGTAGCACGTTCAACCACTTCCACCCAATGGCCTTTAAAATCGGCTAGCGGAATTTGAGCGATATACTTTTGAGAAGTAGCGTCGGTTTCGCCGGTATGAATAACCTGCATTAAATCTCCACCGGCTTTGTAACGTGGCGTAAGCGTAATGATAGGAAGTTGATTATCGCCATCAATAGGTTTTAACTGATGGATATGCGTAAAATCACCAGATGGTTTAAAGTTGGCATCTAATTTAAACTTCCATTTATAGAGCACCTTTTCATCTTTACTGGCCTTTAAATTTTCTGGAGATCTATCATAAGTTTTGATTTCGTTACGCTGCCTATCCGAATTTTCGCATTTATCGTTGTCTGGCGTTAGATGAATAGTAAAAGCAAAAACCTGACGTTTTAAATCGTTATCGAAAACTTGTGTAATGTGTTTTCCAAAACCTAAATGACTGCAATCTGGTGCCTCAATCACATCGCCCGTGCCACCAAAAACACTATTAATGAGCTGGTAGGTTTCTGTAGTGCCATTTGCGCTTAAGGTAGTACCGTTGGTATTGGTTACTTCGTTTCCATTGCCAGCTACTACTTCCTTTTCTACAGGTGCATTTTTTTGCTTACTACAAGCACATCCTAGCAAACAGATGCATAGCACGTAAAGCAGATTTTGCTTATTCATACAAAGGATAAATTTGGTTGACCAATATTTGGTTGACCAAATTTATACAAATAAAATTATGATGCAAATTTTTTAGAAGATTTTAACACTAAGGCTTTATAATAATTATTGTGAGGTATTTAAAAATCGGGAAGACAAAGTTAACTTGTCACGGAACTGCCACTGGCTACTTTAATAAAATTGCGGCATAGTTGATTTATAAACCTGGTTGTAGCGTAAATCCTTTTTGTTTGGCCCTGAAAGGAAATTAAACAGATGATTTGATAAACTAAGCACAATAGCGAGTATATTGGTAGAGCAAACAAAAAGATTGCAGCGAAAAACAGGGCTATCCGCAAATAGCCGTAGGAGAATGCTTTTCTAAAAGGTATTATTTACCTACGTAACGTTGTTCGGCTTCGGTAATTACCTGTTGAACCAATTGCTGTAATTGGTGTGCTTTGTTGCCAATCATAGGATCGGCATTGTAATTGGTAAGGTAAATGATATTTTTTGTACTATCCTCGTAAACGAATTTGAACTCATGGCGCAGTACTTTGGCATCATTTAAATTAGCTTGCGCATTCGCGATAGTATCTGGAATAGCTAATAAGTCTTGTTCGTTAATTTTGCTGTGCAAAAAAATGATGTTGTTGATACGTAATTTAAAATTCTCTTTGATTAACTTATCATTCTGGCTGATGAATTGATACTGACCAGTTTTAGAATCATAGCTATTCTGTAGGGTATCGCCAACACCCCATTTATAGGTTAAACTCACAAAAGAAGCAGCTTTTTTACCTCCACTTCTCATTTTCATTACGTAATAACCACCTGCTATAATAATCAACAGTACCGCAATAATGCTTAACGATTTTCCTAATTTTGGTTTCATTACTTAGAAAGATTAGCTTCTTTATCAATTAAAGTGAGTTCTATCTCTTTTTGCATTTTACCAATTGCACCTTTCATTTTTTGGTTACCACTATAACTAGGCAAATAAGTTACCTCTTTAGATTTCGATTTGTAATTGAATTTGATGAAATAACGAAACTGATTGGGGTTATTCACATCGGCTTCGCTATTGGCTATCACATTTGGCAAGTTCCAAAATCCTTGCACATCGGCTACGCTATCTAAGTATTTAATATCATGCAGCGTTAACTTTATATTTCGGTTTACCAACGAATCGCTTTTATTTAGGTACTTAAATTCGCCAGTAGCAGAATTGTAGCTGTTCTCTAACTGAGCTCCCGTGCCCCATTTGTATTCTAGCGAAACAAAATATTTTTCCTGAAAAGGAGCATTTCTAATAATTGGCGCATAATATACTATACTATAGATTAAAAATGGAACAATTACGGTTAACGCAAGAAATATCTTTTTACCTTTTGAAGTCATTACTTATTTAATCTGCTATAAAATTCTTTGATGCACTTTCATCAAACTCTCCCTCCCATTTGGCAACTACCACTGTAGCTAGGCAATTACCAATTACATTTACCGAAGTACGGGCCATGTCCATTAGCTCGTCTATACCTAAAATGGCTGCAATGATAAACACTGGTAAACCGAATTGTTCTGCCGTAGCAATGAGTACAATTAAGGATGCTCTTGGTACCGCAGCAACACCTTTAGAGGTAATCATTAAGGTAAATGCGATAGCCAATTGTTGCCCTATACTTAGGTCCATTCCGGCAGCTTGTGCCACAAAAATAGAAGCCAAAGATAAGTATAAAGATGTACCATCTAAATTAAAACTGTAACCAGTTGGTATTACAAATGATACAATTTTACGTGGCACACCAAATTTCTCCATGTTACTAATAGCCTTTGGCAAAGCCGCATCAGAGCTTGTAGTAGCAAATGCGATAGAAACTGGCTCTTTTACCGCTTGTATAAATTTTTTGATGGGTATTTTTAAGAAAAGCATAATGGGTACAAATACCAACAAAACGAATACAATTAGCGCAATATAAAGCGACCCTAAAAGCATGAATAAGTTCTTTAGAATATCTACTCCCAAATGCCCAACGGTGTAGGCCATTGCAGCCCCCACACCTATTGGAGCAAAGTACATTATGAGGTTGGTGAACTTAAACATTACTTCTGATAAACTCTCTGCAAAATCTACCAAAGGCTTTCGTTTTTTCTCTTCAACCATGGCCAAACCTATACCAAATAGTACAGAAAACACTACAATTTGTAGCACTTTGTTCTCGTACATAGATTTAACTACATTTTCGGGGAAAAGCTCGTAAAAGAAATGAGCAAATTTATAGATGCCATGAACATTATCTGGCAACGCTTCTAGTTCTGTATCTACTACTTTCACTGTTGGCAATTCCTGTTGTGGCATCTTCTTAATATCAACCCCCACACCGGCATGAGTAATGTTGATTACGGCTAAACCAATAAAAATAGCACAAGATGTGGCGCAGAAGAAATACAACATGGATTTCCAAGCCATACGACCAACCTGTTTTAAATCGGAGTGGCCGGCAATACCATAAACTAGTGTTCCAAAAAGAATTGGTCCAACAATAGTTTTAACCAATTTAATGAACCCTTTACTTAGCGGATGTAGTGCAGCTGCAACATTCGGGAAATCGACACCTACAAACACGCCTAAAAGCATGGCTACCAATATCCAAGTGGTTAAATTTCTTTTTGTTAATGCGTAGGCCACTAAAACCACCGCTAAACCCCATCGTGCTGCTATCATTACCTCATCTGCAACAGCTACAATGTTAAATTCTTTTAATAAAGTAATGATCAATGCAATAGTAATGCAAATTAAGGTGACAAGACCTGTCTTGTTTTTTTTCATTTAGTTTCTGTTTTCAATAGTAATAAAGTTTCTTTTAAGATGATTTTATTACTTCTTGTTTAATGTGTTTCTATTTACAAAAGCACATTTAGTTTATTTGGTTATATTGATTATTCTTTCAATTTAATACTTCGCTTTGTTAATCGAAACAAGATCAAGCACTTTTACTTGATTAACAAAGATGTTTAAATATTTTGTTAAGCCCGCAAAGCTGACAAAATTAAATATTTGCACTTAGCACACAAACATTTATTAATTTAGTAGCCGTTTATGGTGTAACAATTTAATGTTATACTATTCTAATAGACATACAAAAACGCTAAATGGACCGAAAAGATCAACTTTTTAAGGAAATTTTCGATAAAAATTCAAAGAAAATATTTCACCTATGTTATGGCTACACAGGCGATGCAGATTCGGCGAACGATCTTTTACAGGAAACTTTTTTAAAGGTTTGGCAAAATCTAGACAAGTTCAGAAACAAATCTTTAATCTCTACTTGGATTTATAGAATTGCCGTAAATACGTGCTTAACTTATTTACGCTCCGAAAAAAGGCAAGCCAAAGATGAACTTACCGACAATATCATAGAAAACAGGATTGAGGAATATTCTGAAAAGAACGAACAGATAGCCCTCTTATACAAATCGATCTCTAAATTGGAAGAAAATGATCGTTTGATTATTACCATGGTGCTAGATGAACTACCTTATAATGAGATTGCTGAAATCTCTGGAATTAGCGAAGGCAATTTAAGGGTTAGAATACATCGCATTAAACAGAAACTTACTGAAATATACAATCAACATGCAAGAATTTGATCACATAGAAGCATTATGGGCTAAGCATACGGTTGATGTAAAAATATCTGCTGATGATATGCTAAAGCAGGCGAAAAAGGACGTAAGTAACATACGTACCAAATCGTTATTGAATATTATTGGCATGGCTCTTTCTATTTTTGCCGTGGCCGCAGTATGGTTTTTTTACGATTTCGCCTCTATAACTACACATTTTGGGATCAGCATTATTATATTGGCTGTTACTGTTTATACCATTATCCTATATGCTAACCACCGTGTAATTGCACAAAATGATTTTACCCAAAATCCTAATATTTTCTTGCAAAAACTAAAAGTTTATCAATTGCAAAGGCACCAGCTTTACAATAGGTTATATTGGTTTTATGTAATAGCACTTTCTTTGGGCATGGGGCTTTACTTTTTTGAGCTACTACAAAATTTTGATTTTTGGCTGCAGGTGCTAATTTTATTTTTAAGTTTTGGATGGATAATATTTTGTTCAACATTGGTAAGAAAAGCAGTAATTAAAAGAGATAAAGAGAGAATTGCTTTGTTAATTGAGAAATTTGAGCGCATTAGCAACCAATTTAAAGACACAGAATAATTTGGCACAACTTTCGTTCTTTTATGGTTAAATGAAGCCACTAAAGAACATTATTTTATTATTGCTAGCGGTATTTGCCTGTGCCTTTATACCACACGAACGCATTTATCCAGAAACGATCAATTGGGATACGCATTTTAAAGGCAATCCAGACCCAAATTCGCATTTTGCCGCGGTAACCAGTACCATTTGGCAATATGGCTACCGATCTACCATTAGAGGCAACAACCTGCAACTAGAATTTAATTTTTTGGGCGGTGTTGATGCTAATAAATCTTGGGTAAAAAGAGAGCGAATTAGAAATAAAGAAGCGAGCAGTAGGTTATTAAACCATGAGCAGGGTCACGTTTACATCAATTTTATTTTGCTAAAAAAGGGTGAATACATTTTAAAAAACCAAAGTTATACCGTTAGCAACTATAAACGTTTGATAGACAAAACCGCAAAAGATATTAGCAAGTTTTATAGCGATATGCAGGAGCGTTACGATGTAGAAACCAAACACGGCTCGGATTTGGAAGCACAAAAGAAATGGGATGCTTTTTTTGAGAGTGAGTTGAGCCAGCTTTAAATTATTATTAGCTAAATAGAACCTACCTTACTAAACTAGAGGCAAATAACTCCAAACTCTAGTGTTTGCACTTCGCCTGAGGCTTAACTTAAACCTGTTGTTAGGTGTGTTTATTTTTTTGGTTTCCTTATGATTAAGTTCACCGAATTTTTAACATATAGGCCATTTACACGAATGTCTTCCTTTTTCGTTAATAAGCTATCGAAAAATAATTTTCCATTTCTGATTTCGTAAAAGCTAGAAGGGTGGTAGTACATAGAGTCGGGACTTGGGTGCATTTCCGTTAAGTCAAAACCGCCGTATTCTATAAAGCCATCTCCGTCAATGTCAGTAAAAGGTTTCGTCTTGCTTTTCGGACCGTTGTTGAAAACAGTCGATGACAGATACGTCATCTTTTTGTTCTTCATGTCAATGGCATAAGCGGATAGATAATCTAAGTTTGGTCGCCCGTCACATTCCATAAAAAATAGGACATTGCCATTTTTGGCAATTATTCTGCTGTATTTGCTGCTATCAACAAGATAGTTTGCAGTGTCCGTAAATATTTTTTCTCCATTCAACAAAATTGTCTGGTAGTAACGACTGCAGTCTTTAGGATTGTAATCGCGTTTAATTGTTAGAGTGTTTATTTCGTCAATCTTGAGAGAAAGCGGAACGTAATTGGTATCAACTTTGGTTTTTACGGTCGGTGCCGCTACTTCAACCACGGTGTCCGCCACTGGTTTGTCGACAGGTTTTTCTCTGCCGGTACAACCGATTAAACTTAGCAGAATTGGAACTAAGACGTACTTCATTTTAAATACCACATAACTAAAACCTAAACATTCAAGATTTACGCTAAACGAGAAAACAGTTAAACAGTCCCGAGAAAAACACCTTACTTTAAATTAACTTGATAAAAAATCCAACGATAAGCAATATCCCAAACAACAAAGCCATATATTTATTTATTCTCTTGACCACTGATAAAGTATCATCGTTACCGAATAAAAAAAAAATTCCAATGGACAAAAGCCCAAACAATAACATAAATAAAGAATCACTCATTTTTTTTACCCCTCGTCTTTCCCTTGTTCAAAACTTTGATTGAGCAAAAGCACAGCTTAGCTAATACCTAAGCTAAAAATAACCTACTCTTCTCCCGGCTTAACCTCCGAAGAAGAAAAGCTATTACCCGCTAAACGATATTTCAAGGTTTTCACTAAAGTAGTAGTCTTACCACTATCAGCCTGTACAATTGGGATAGATCTAAATAAATCTCCATTTTTAACGAAAAACTTATCATCGCCTTTGTAGCCCTTCATAGTGCTAATTCCTGGGAAGCTAATTTTGCTAAAATCGCCACCAAATTCGTATACGTTAACATCTGCAACGTTTTTACGCACTAAGGTTTGGATATAAATTTCTGGATTACCGTCGTTATCTAAATCCATATTCCATGCATCGGTAATGATGCCTTCCCGTTCTACGGAGATAGATTTGTAATTCTTTTTAGTAGAATCAGACATTAAAATCAGAAAACCACCTATGCTATCCACACCTTTTCCCCAACTCACCACTTCGAAGTAATAACCAGGCTTTATCTCTATACTTTTATAAAATGGAAATGGGTTTGGTGCTTTAGTTTCTTCTGTCTTTTGTTCAACTGCTAAAGGTTTGTCGCTATCAGAACAAGCGCTTATGATGATAGCAACCGACATTACAGCAAATACAGACTTTAATAAATTCTTAAAAACCATGGGTTGTAAAATATGAAACGCCAATTTATATAATTTCTCAAATAAATAATAAAAATAATCTTGACGAAAACATTAATTAAGTCACAGATGCACACATCTAATTTTCATATCTGTGCATCTGTGCCTAAAAATCTATTTAACCTTACTGTCGGATGCCCCATTATTAAAAACCGTCTCTGCAACTACGCTACGCTTTCCGCTTGGCGTAATCACAATCGTTTTCAAAACTTTTTTCTTGCCTTGTGGTACATTTATTTTTATTGGCGATGTATATTCTGCAGCATTTTCCGATGGTCGGAACCCATCTAACGTGTAGAAAATTTTAGCACCAATTATCGGCGACTTTAATTCGATTAAATGATTTTCGCCAACCACTTCCTTATCTGGCTGGCCAGCAGCTACAGGCACCCAAAAGTTGGTACCTGTTCGATCTAATTTAGCTAAATGCAATGATAAACGTTCTTCACTAAAGTTTTTCAAATCTTTTTTAGTTAGTGGTGTCCAAGCAATTTCCGCCAATGCGAAAACTCTAGGAAAAATCATATACTCTGCTTTGGCAGGCGTTTCAATGTATTCTGTCCATAAATTGGCTTGCACGCCTTTAATGTATTTTTTCTGCTCTGCAGTTAAAACTGCTGGCACTGGATCGTAGCCATAAACCTTGGTGTAATGTGCAAAGCCTTTTCCATTTCTACCAATGGTCAACGGTTCATCTTCGGCAGTAGATTGTTTGTGATCAAAATACAAACCATTGGTACTTGGTGTCATCAACACATCGTGGTTTTGCTGCGCCGCTTCTATACCACCCTTCTCACCTCTCCAGCTCATCACAGTAGCATTTGGTGCCAAACCACCTTCCAAAATTTCGTCCCAACCTATAATTGATCTACCTTTTCCATTCAAATATTTTTCTATCCTTTGGATGAAATAACTTTGTAAACCATGCTCATCTTTCAAGCCCTTTTCTTTAATTAGCTGTTGGCAAAATTCAGATTCTTTCCAGTATTTTTTTGGCGCTTCATCGCCTCCAATGTGGATATATTTTGATGGAAAAATGGCGATTACTTCATCCAATACATTCTCCAAAAACTTAAAGGTATTTTCTGAAGGCACAAAAATATCATCAAAAACACCCCAAGTTTGCTGTACCTGTTTACCAGTTCTAGGGCCCGACCAAGGCCAATCGGCACCAATGTAAGTGTCTCTTTCTGGAAAAGCACTTAATTCTGGATATGCCGCTATGGCTGCCGAACCGTGACCAGGCAACTCTATTTCTGGAATAACATTGATGTATCTCGCCGCAGCATAAGCCACAATTTCTTTTGCTTCTTCTTGCGTATAGTATCCTTTATAAACTTCATTATCGGTACCACCCGTACCTGGGTAAACACCAATGATAGTTCCGTTTCTACTTGCACCAACCTCTGTTAATTTAGGATATTTTTTGATCTCAATTCTCCAACCTTGATCTTCCGTTAAATGCCAGTGAAAGTTGTTCAGCTTATAGGTTGCCATTACATCAATGTACTTCTTAAGAAACGACATTGGGAAGAAATGACGGCCAACATCTAAATGCAAACCACGATAGCTAAAACGAGGATAATCATTGATCTCTACATTTTGAATGCTGTAGACACCTTTTACCCGCTCGCTAGGAAACATTTGCAAGAAGGATTGCATGGCATAAAACAAACCAGCATTTTTGCCTTTTAGCACAACCCTATTTCCGTTTACAGCTATTTGATAACCTTCGTTAGGTAATTTATTTTCAAAATCGTTATTTAAAACAATTGCTTTTTGGCTTGCTGCTAGCGGTGTTTTTGCGGAAACTATTTTTGCTTGTAGCCCTTTTGAAGCTAAAAATTCTTTAAGTGTTTGTGCAATCTTCATATCAGATGGAAGAGCAGAAATAACCACATTATCTCCTACTGTAAAGTAACCTGATGCTTTAACCACCGATACAGGTGCGGGTATGATACCCATATTAGCATCAGTTTGAGCATTTACACTCGACAAATAAAATGCTGCTACAGCGGTAAGAAATAACTTCTTCATTAGTTTTGGTTTAATTTAAGATTTGGTTTAAGAAAAGAAATGATTAATTTCTTTATTTGTCTACAAGATAAAACTTTTAAAGTTTAGCGAAAAGAAAAAAATAAAAACATAAAAAAACCTTTCTAAACTAAATTAGAAAGGTTTCAAAATATCATTTAACAATATTTTACTTTGTATCAGCCTTTGCTGCTAAATATCTTTCTGCATCAAGTGCGGCCATACAGCCAGAACCTGCGGCAGTAACCGCCTGTCTGTAAATGCTATCTTGCACATCACCACAGGCAAAAACGCCTTCTACATTGGTTTTAGCTGTACCCGGAACAGTTTGCAAATAACCTGTATCGTCCATATCTAACCAACCTTTAAAAATGTCTGTATTAGGTTTATGGCCAATAGCTACGAAGAAACCTTCTATATCTAAAGTTTTAGCTTCCTCTGTTTTATGATTGAAAACTTTAACGCCAGTTACATTTTTGCCATTACCGATAATCTCCGTAGTTTGGGTATCGTAAAGCACTTCAATATTTTCGGTGTTTAATACACGATGTACCATTGCTTTTGAAGCACGAAACTCGTCTCTACGCACTAACATATACACCTTTTTACAAAGTTTTGCTAAGTAGGTTGCTTCTTCGGCAGCGGTATCCCCTGCTCCAACAATCGCTACTGTTTGACCTTTAAAGAAAAAACCATCGCAAACGGCACAAGCCGAAACACCAAAACCGTTATATTGTTGCTCGCTTGGCAAACCTAACCATTTAGCTTTAGCACCAGTGGCGATAATTACGGTATCGGCCAAAATGGTTTTGCTTTCATCAACAGTAACTTTATGAGGTAGCGAAGAAAAATCTACAGAACTTACGTAGCCAAAACGAATTTGCGTACCAAAACGTTCGGCTTGGTTTTTAAAGTCTTCCATCATTTCTGGCCCCATAATTCCGTTAGGATAGCCTGGGAAATTATCTACATCGGTAGTTTGGGTTAGCTGACCGCCCATTTCCATACCAGTGTACATTACTGGTTTTAAATCGGCCCTTGCTGCGTAAATTGCTGCTGTATAACCTGCCGGGCCCGAGCCTATGATAAGGCACTCTACGTGCTCTAATTCTTCTTGTTGTGACATTGTGTGTATTTTGTGATGCAAATTTAAACTTTAACTAGTAAAGCGCAATACTTGTGGAGAAAGATGAAATTGTGGAGATAATTGTTGGAGTGTTTGGATCAGGAGTTAGGGATTAGTTTAGGAATTTAATTGACCGAAAGCCAGTAGATAATTGTTTTATTGTAAAATTGCTTTATTGTTATTCTTGAAAATCTAATTTTAAAGGAAACCTCATTTTCACTGCAACGTTTTGATGGTTACATTCTCCTGGTATCCAAGTATCCATTTTAATGGTTTCTAAAGATTTCTCTTCTATGTTTAACTTAGTATTATTTATTCCGTATACCTGAAAATTTGAAATTTTTCCATCTGGCAAAACTATAAATTCTAAATTAACAGCTGTTACCATAGTATCTGCTGGAATTATTTGTGTTAAACGCGTAAAAGTACCAACTGTTCCATTTTTATAGAAAGGCATTTTATCAGCTTGTTCATAAATCATCATTCCTAAATCATTATTATAGATTCCAACACAAAGTTGATCTTTACTACGACAACCCAACAATAGGCCACTAAAAAAAAGAGTAATTAGATATTTCAACACTCAAGCAACTTAAAGATATTATAAAAGATTAGGTATTAGTTGCGATGTAGCAATTCAACAATTAATAATTCGTATTAACAACCATACCATCGAACTTCCGGACTAAACACTTTCACGACTTTCGGACTACCCCCCTTTATTCTCTCGCAAGAGCCTCACAAAGTTACCGCCCAATATTTTATAAATATCAGCTTCGCTGTACCCTCTTTTTAACAGTGCTTCAGTTACTTTAGGGAAATCGGCAACGCTGTCCATTCCTTTCGGGAAAGACTCGGCGCCATCAAAATCGGCACCAATGCCAACGTGGTCTACACCAATTAACTTTACAACATAATCAATATGATCGATCACTCTTTCAATTCTTGGCCGGTTATCGTCCGCTTCGCTTTGATATTTGGCAATTAGCGTATCAATAGCTTTCGATCGTCCGTATTTATCGCTTAACTCTTTTAGTTCAGGCTTGTGCTTAATGAAGAAATTTTGCTGTTTTGCAGCATAAGTAGGATCTAAAAAGCCACTATAGAAATTGATGGAGATTACTCCACCGTTTTTGCCAACAGCTTTAATTTGCTCGTCTTTTAGGTTTCGAGGCACTGGATTAATGCCATACACACAACTGTGCGATACCAAGACTGGCTTAGTAGCTAATTTGATGGCATCGAAAAAAGTTTGCTCGCCAACATGAGATAAATCAACGAGCACGCCAAGTTCGTTTAATTTGCGCACCACCGATTTTCCAAAATCACTCAAGCCGGGCATAGCAATTTCGCCTTTACTTTCTTGCGCCGCCGAACTAGCCCAAGGCGTACTGTTGTTCCATGTTAAGGTTAGATAAATCATCCCACGTTTAGCCAAAGCTTCTAGTTTAGCAAGATCATTTTCTATCATGTGTCCACCTTCTACCCCAATTAGCGCAGCCAATTTTTGCTGTTTTACCGCATTCTCAAGCTGTTGTGCGTTGTTTACTAGCGTAATTTTATCGGGATATCTTTTAATAAGCGCATATAGCGAGTCGATTTGTCGGTTGGCCATATCAAAACCACCTTTTTCATCGCACCATATCGAAAAAACCTGTACATCCAATCCACCTTGCTTTGCTCTTACCAAATCAAAATTTCCAGTGGTTTGCAATTGTCCTATATCAATACCAGATTGAATTTGGTTGTATAAAATATCGCCATGCGTATCTACCATAATGGCTTTATGATGAACTTTGATTGCATCTTGAGCCATTAATTGTAGACCAAAAATTAAAATTATTAGGGAGGTTAGCGATAGGCGCATGATTATTTTTGTTAGTTACGAAGGCTAAATCAAATTTATTTTCTACTTCTTTTTAATTAGTTTACTCTACTTCTCGTATTTCGGACCTTTTGAGCTTAGTAGTGCTCACTAATTTATCTTGCTCAAAAACCTCTTTAACTTTTCGTTTTAAGTCGTACCAAACGCCAGTTCGCAAACCATCTTTATAGTGACCAAACAACATCCTTCTACCCTTGTAGTTAAAGAAAGCGATCTCTCCTTCCAATTTTCCATCTTTATAATTGCGGTAGCCCATAATTTTGCCGTCTGGAAAATGATCAGTCCATTTGCCTTGCTCTAAACCATCTACAAATTCTCCCTGTTGGGTAATATACCTATCAGTTTTATCATTTTTGAAACTTGCAAAGTTTTGGTGGTTGTAATCGAAAATGCTACCGTAAAAAATAAACTTTCCATGCGGTTTGGAAAGTTCTTCATCTTTATAGGCGCCAGTAAACATCAAATTATCATCCAAATCGTAGCGTTTTAACACCCACAAATCTTGGTTACTCAATTTACCGTATACTCCGTAAGATGTAGCCCTATCCTTATCAGTAGTAATTCGATTACCATTAAAATAAATGGGCTTTGCCTGTCCAAATACCACCGTAGCACTTAAAGACAATAAAAGGATTAATAATTTATATTTTAGCATATCATTAGGTTTGAATTATTCCAACATTAAAAGGTTTGGTAATTGGCGATTGATTTGCCGCTTCTATACCCATAGAAATCACTTTTCTAGTTTCCAAAGGATCTATTACCCCATCTACCCACAAACGCGATGCCGCATAATAAGGCGTGGTTTGTGCGTTATACTTATCCGTTACTTCTTTCAACAATTCATTTCGCCTGTCTTCGGCTAACGTTTCGCCTTTACCTTTTAGCGCACTCTCCTGGATTTGTAACAACACTTTTGCAGCCTGTGCACCACCCATTACGGCTATTTTAGCACTCGGCCAAGCATAAATCAATCTTGGATCGTAAGCTTTGCCACACATGGCATAATTTCCAGCACCATAAGAATTTCCCACAACAATGGTAAATTTAGGCACCACCGAATTAGCAACCGCATTTACCATTTTAGCGCCATCTTTAATGATACCGCCCTGCTCCGATCTGCTGCCTACCATAAAACCAGTAACATCTTGCAAAAACACCAAAGGGATTTTCTTTTGGTTGCAGTTCATAATGAAACGAGTGGCTTTATCTGCACTATCTGAATAAATTACCCCACCAAATTGCATTTCGCCCTTTTTAGACTTCACTACAGTACGTTGGTTAGCTACAATACCTACCGCCCAGCCATCAATGCGCCCTAAGCCACAAATGATACTCTGCCCATACAACTCTTTGTATTCTTCAAATTCAGAATTATCTACCAAACGCAAAATAATTTCCTTCATATCGTAAGGCTTTTCGCGGTTGTCGGGTAAAATCCCGTAAATATCTTGCTCATTTAATTTGGGCAAAGCCGATTTAACCCTATCAAAACCCGCTTGTTTTGGTGCCCCCAACATGCTCATGATGTTTCGGATGCTATCTAAACAAGCTTGGTCGTTAGGATGTTTGTAATCGGTTACCCCAGAAATTTCACAGTGCGTGGTAGCGCCACCCAAAGTTTCGTTATCGATATCTTCGCCTATGGCCGATTTTACCAGATACGAACCCGCTAAAAACACAGAACCCGTACCGTCTACAATCATGGCTTCATCACTCATGATAGGCAAATACGCTCCTCCAGCCACGCAAGACCCCATTATTGCAGAAATCTGTACAATACCTTCAGAAGACATGATGGCGTTGTTTCTAAAAATACGCCCAAAATGTTCTTTATCAGGAAAAATTTCATCTTGCATAGGCAAGTAAACACCCGCACTATCCACCAAGTAAATGATGGGCAACCGATTTTCTATGGCAATTTCTTGCGCACGTAGGTTTTTCTTCGCCGTCATAGGGAACCAAGCACCAGCTTTAACCGTGGCGTCATTGGCTACCACCACACATTGTCTACCAGAAACGTAGCCAATTTTTACCACCACCCCTGCACTCGGGCAACCGCCTTCTGCTTCGTACATCCCTTCGGCAGCAAAAGCGCCAACCTCAATTGCTGGAGTATCCTTATCTAATAAGTAAGCAATCCTTTCTCTCGCCAAAAGCTTACCTTTTTCCTTTTGTTTAGCAGCACTTTTTTCGCCTCCACCAAACTGAACTTTTTTCAGTTTCATCTTGAGCTCGTATACTTGTTGCTTGTTGTAATCTTCGTTTTTATTAAATGTTAAATCCATATAGGTTGATTATATTTTGGTTTTTACCTTGCCGTCATTTCGAACATAGTGAGAAATCTGCAAGTTAAAAGCAATAGACTAACAGATTCCTCCTAACGTCGGAATGACAAGTTACAACGCAATTATGCTAAAATAGCATTTTAAGCGTTGGTATGGCATGAGATGGCTGATATTTTTTCTGTTACTTACTTTTTCGGAGCTAAGCAGGGCGCAAAAATTCGTATTCCCTAAGCTGGCTAACCAGTCGAAAGAGGTGTCTCGGTTAATCCCAAAGCAATGGAAACTGCTTGATTCTGCACAAGGTGATCTTAACCAAGACAAACAGCAGGATTTGGTATTGATTTTAGAACACCTTACCGCCGTAGATGAAGACCGAGCTTACGGAAATTACGAAGTTGAGTTGATTACAGAAACACAAAAACCCCGAATTTTGGCAGTCTATTTCAAAAAAAATGGAGGTTATCAACTAGCTACTCAAAACAATGATTTTGTTCTTCGCTCCGAAGAAGGGGGTAAAATGGGCGATCCGTTAAAAAATATCCGCATCGATAGCAATAAATTTACCCTTTCTTTTGAAGGTGGAAACGATTGGCGCTGGAAACTCAATTACCAGTTTGCGTACGATAAAAAACAATGGAATTTAGTAGCGGCCAATAACGTTTACTACCATAAAGACAGCGGCGAAATGGTAGATAAACAGTATGATTTTGTAGATAGAACTATTAAAACGGTTGTGGGTAGCATTTTTAACCGCAACATTTTAAACTCGGTAGATGAAGACATTTTAGTTTTTGGCAGCCCAAGAACTTTAATGGATTTTAAAAAACCTTGGACTTGGGAAGTGACCAAGGATAATTATTTGTAAAACGGTAAAGACTTACGAAGTTTAGCTTTTATCAGTTGTTTGTTTTTAATACGATAAAGTTAAGGGCTTCGCCGTTCGAAAACTTCCTAAGTATATTTATAGCTCATATTTTTAAACAAAAAAGATTGGCTCCAACACCAATCTTTTCACTTTTCACTTTAGCCTTTTAACTTAAAAACTACCCCTTTATCGCATTAATAATATCGTACTGCGTAATGATATCAAACTTACCATCTTCTAACTCTACTAAAACCGCACTGTTATCTTTATTAATTAGGGATGATAAGCGATCTATGGAAGTGTTTAAGTCTACAAATGGGAAGGTTGCGCCCATAATATCCTCTACTTTAGCAGATTTCACACTGGCATTTTCCAATAGAGCGGCTAGAATATCACTTTCTTCTAATTTACCCACCAGCATCCCTTTTTGCGTTACGGGAATTTGAGAGATATTCAAAGTACTCATGGTATTAAAAGCTTCCGCAACTGTTTTTTCACAATCTATAGTTACAATTTCTGTAGTTTCTTTTTTAGCAAGAATAGTACGAGCCGTTAGCTTTTCATCTTTTAGGAAACCACGTTCACGCAGCCAATCTTCGTTATACATTTTACCCATGTATCGACTGCCGTGGTCGTGGAAAATGATAACCACTACATCTTCGGGTTTCAATTGATCTTTCAACTGCAATAAACCGGCAACCGCCGCACCAGCAGAGTTTCCTACAAAAATTCCTTCTTGCCTACAAACCTCACGGGTCATTAAAGCTGCATCTTTATCAGTTACTTTCTCAAAAAGATCAATCACATCGAAATTCACATTAGCCGGCAAGAAATCTTCTCCAATACCTTCGGTGATGTAAGGATAAATCTCGTTTTTATCAAAAACTCCTGTCTCTTTATATTTTTTAAATACCGAACCGTAGGTATCTATGCCCCAAATTTTGATGTTAGGGTTTTTCTCTTTCAGGTATTTCCCTGTGCCAGAAATGGTACCACCTGTACCTACGCCTACTACTAAATGCGTGATTTTTCCTTCGGTTTGCTCCCAAATTTCCGGGCCGGTTTGCTCGTAATGGGCTTGGGAGTTGGCTAAATTATCATACTGATTAGGTTTCCAAGAATTTGGCACTTCACGTTCTAAACGTGAGGAAACTGAATAGTAAGAACGTGGATCTTCTGGCTCTACGTTGGTGGGGCAAACAATAACCTCGGCTCCAAAAGCACGCAAAGCATCTACTTTTTCCTTAGATTGCTTATCGGTAGTAGTAAAAATACATTTGTAACCTTTAATGATAGCAGCCATGGCTAAGCCCATCCCAGTATTCCCAGATGTACCTTCGATAATGGTGCCGCCCGGTTTAAGCTTGCCACTCTTTTCAGCATCTTCTATCATTTTTAAAGCCATACGGTCTTTAATAGAGTTACCAGGGTTGGTAGTTTCTATTTTTGCTAAAACGGTAGCCGGAATATCTTTTACAATGTTGTTTAATTTTACCAATGGCGTATTACCAATGGTTTCTAATATATTGTTATACCACATATTGCAAAAATACAGAACAACAATAAGTATTTCGTAATTATTATTTATTTAAAATTAAATTCTAAGAAAGAAGACAAAACAAAATTTAGTTTTATAATCTACAAAAATGATATACTAAATATGCTATAAATTTGGTGTAGTGTGTTTATCAGCCATAAATGCGCCAATTTTTTTAATTTTTACCAGGCTAATAAATCTTAACACTTGTGGCTAAGCTGAGCATTCTTGTTTCACTTATAAATTTGTTTACACAGCTTACAATTCGCTATAGAGTTTGTCCAGAATACGGGATGCACATATATTCGAGGGGTTCATAACCCATAATAGAAAAAAATCTGTGCATCTGTGGCTTGTCACGCCAACTTGTACAATTTCCCTGGTAGGGTCACAATAGTTCCTCTCATTTCGAGCGTTAATAAAATAATGGCCAACTTACTCTGCGGAATATTAGTGGTTACAAAAAGGTCATCTACAGCCAAAGCAGAACTTAATAGTGCTTCGCAAACTGCTCTTTCGTCTTTATTTAGGTCTAAAGGTAATTGCACTTGCAATGGTTTTTTCTTTATTGATAATTCATCGTCCCAGCCTAAATAATAAACCAAATCTTTGGGATGATTGATTAAACCTGCCCTATTGGTTTTGATCAGGAAGTTACATCCTTCAGAAAACTCATCGTTTACTCGTCCGGGAAAAGCATATACATCTCTATTATACGAATTGGCAATTTCGGCAGTAATGAGTGCACCACCTTTAATGGATGCCTCTACTACTATCGTTACATCGGCCATGCCCGCTATAATTCTGTTTCGCTTAGGGAAATTTTCGCGATCAGGATTGGTACCTGGCAGAAATTCGGTAAGCAGCCCACCATTTTTAAGCATTTTCGCCGCTAATTCTCGATGTGCCGCAGGGTATATCCGATCCAAGCCATGGCCCAAAACACCAACCGTAGGCACATTTGCCAATACACTCTCCTTATGTGCCGCGGCATCAACACCATGCGCCAAACCGCTACTGATCAGTACATCGTAAGGTTTGAGTACTTCTATGAGTTGTTTACAAAGCATTTTACCATACGCGGTTGCATTACGAGTACCCACAATACTCACAATTCTGGTCTTATTCAAATCTACATTTCCTTTGTAGTAAAGCAGCAGCGGTGCATCGTAACAGTTCTTTAATCGTTTAGGATAGTTTTCATCATCGTAAAACAAAACTTGTATTTGATGTTTTTCAATAAATGCCAACTCTTGCGCTGCCAACTCCAATGCATTTGTATTTACAATGGCTTCGGCAGTTTTCTTACCTATTCCGTCAATGTTTAACAATTCTTTTTGAGTAGCAGAAAATACAGCTTCGGCACTACCAAAATGCAGTAGCAATTTTTTGGCGATGAGTGCTCCTACTCCGTTAATTAATGTAAGCGCTATTTGATGTTTCATAGACAGATAAAAATAAAAATCTGAAATACAGATACTTAAATATTAAACTATAAAAATAGTTTGCAAACTATTTTTATAGTTTTAACTTTATATAACAAACAAGATAGTTCATTATGAGAGAATTAACAAAAGCCGAAGAACAAGTAATGCTCATTCTTTGGGAACTGAAAGAAGCCATTGTGAAAGAGGTGATTGATAAAATGGAACCTCCAAAGCCAGCTTATAATACAGTATCTACGGTTATTAGGGTTTTAGAAAACAAGGGCTTTGTAGACCATAAGGCCATTGGCAATACACATATTTACTTTCCTACCATTAGCGAAGCGCAATACAAGCATTTTGCTTTCGATAAAGTGATGAATAATTATTTCGAAAACAGTTATGAAAGTTTGGTTTCTTTTCTAGTGAACGAAAAAAAGATGGATATGGCTCAACTAGATGAAATTATTGCTTTGGCAGAACAACTTAAAAATAAAAAGTGATGAACTGGCTCTATTATCTTTTAGAAGCCAACCTGTATCTGGCGGCTTTCTATCTATTGTATAAGTTATTGCTTCAAAACAGTACCTTCTATAACAGCAATCGATATTTTTTGATATGCAGTATTGTGGCGGCTTTTGCCATACCGCTAATTCAGTTAGGTTTTTTAAAGCCAGAGTTATTGACACAACCAGAGTTGGCACCTTATGAAATTCCGTTAGAGACGCTCGAAATGGCTGCGGCCGCAAAAGCTCATCGCTTAACTGTGCAAGAATATATTTTTTATGTTTACTTGCTGCTTACTTTGTTTTTAGGTTTAAAACTTATGGTGTCGATCTCGAAGATTGTGAAGATTTACCTAAATAGTAAAAAAAGCAAGCTAAACGATTATACTTTGGTAGAGTTAAGCTTAGAACATACCGCTTTTTCATTTTTCAACATTTTGTTTATCCACCCAACAATGGCGAAAAACGACGCGGTGCTAAGGCATGAAATCATTCATATTAAACATAAGCACAGTTGGGACATTCTTTTGCTAGAACTTTTAAAAATTTGCTGTTGGTTTAACCCAATAGTGTATTTGATGAAGAAAGATGTAACGCTCTTGCACGAATACATTGCCGATGAAAAAACTACAACCAAAAATATCACCAAACACGAATATGCGATGTTTTTAATCGAGAACTCGATGGCCGCTTATTCATCCTCGCTTGTCAATCAATTATTCAATCAATCCATATTAAAAAGTAGAATCAACATGTTAAACAAAGAAAAAACGGCAAATTGGGCTAGGCTCAAATATTTGCTGGCCGTTCCGCTAGGCTTAGGCTTGCTTTGCATCTCAACACTGAGCTTTAGTAAGAGCTATGGTTATGATGTATTTCCCGCACAACAGAAGACAGCGGAACCATCCAATCAGGAAAAGAAAAAGTACTATCCTAAATACAAACATGATAAAGACGGCAATTACATCTCGCTAGAAGATAGGCTGATTGTTGTAAACGGTAAGCTCATTACCGATAACAATAAATATTACGGAACTGCGAATGCGGACAAAATCATTCTACTAAATAGTGCTGAAGCCATTAGGAAATATGGTTCGGAAAAAGGAAAAAATGGCGCTGTAGAACTTTACGGAGAAAATATCGTTCACACCTTTCCGCCACCAGTTATTAAAACTGCTGTGCAAAAAGACAAAATTAAGTTCCCGCCACCGGCAATAGAGCCTGCGCCAAAAGGGAAAAAGCTTAAAAAATTTCCTCCTCCCGTTATAAATCCTAATCAAAACAGCGAGAAAGCAAGCACAAAAAAAGGAGAATATAAAGAAATTGAAATTGTCGCCATTCCCAAGCAAAATGAGGTAGTTGTACAAGGTTACCAAGCACCTGAAAGAACTCAGCCCACTCAAAAATTAACAGGCACTAGTTTAGAAGTAAAAGCTGATACAAATCAAGTAGTAGTAGTTACCGGATACAAAGCCGCTCAGAAATCTAATAAAGAAAAACGACAAGAAATTGAAATTGTTCCTACGCAGAAAGTTAAAGGTATTAAACTAGAAGAAAAAAACACTCCCCAGAAAGAGGTAGTGGTAACAGGATATAAAACATCAGAGAAAATTGCTCCTGTAAAAAAAGTGCAAGGTTTAAAACTAACTCCTAAAAATACAAAAGATAAAACAGGTTCTTTAAAAAAGGTTAGCAGCTACCAAACGCAAGATCAACCAAAGGCAACAACAACCAAAGTTGCATCACAAAAACCAAACAATGTTTTCTCTAAAGCTTGGACATTGTACCAACCAAAAGTTGTAGAAAACAAAGACGATCGATGTTAATATAGAGATTATTGTGGTACATAAACCACGTATTTTGTCTCAAAGAACTCTTCCTCAAAATAAGCTGAAAGTGGATACAATTCCGTTTTCAGCTTACTTTCCTTAATCTCCTCAGCTAAATCTCCACCTTTAAGGTAAAGAATACCATTTCTAATGGCATTGATATTTTCTTTAGCAAATTTACCACGCACCCAAGGATAAAACTCCCCCAAACGGGTAACTGCTCTCGACACTACAAAATTATATTTATCGGTAATTTGCTCTGCCCTACTATGTGTTGCTTTTACGTTACTCAAACCCAGAGCCGTGGCCACTTCGGTAACTACCTTTATTTTTTTTCCAATAGAATCTACCAAATGAAATTGGGTTTCGGGAAACAAAATAGCCAATGGAATACCAGGAAAACCGCCTCCACAACCTACGTCCAATACTTTTTCGCCGGCTTTAAACGTACAAAATTTTGCAACACCTAACGAGTGAAGAATATGGCGTTCGTACAATTCCTCAATATCTTTTCTAGAGATCACATTAATCTGCGAATTCCAAAAGCTGTACAAATCAAAAAGCTTTTCAAATTGCTCAATTTGCGTAGCACTTAGATCTTTAAAATACTTGAAGACGATATCGGGTTTTACCATGAGGCAAAGTTAAAAGTAAAAAGTGGAAAGTTAAATTAGTTTTCAGTTCACAGTTTTCGTTTAGCAGTCGCCAGTTAAATATTTAAGCTAAAATCACGAATCACCTCATTTCCATTGCACCTTTTTAACGAAAATAGAAAGGATAGCATTAAACACCAGAAATGCCATTAAAATAATGTCTAGAATGGGAAACCACCACCTCAGCTCTCCATAATTCAAGCACTTCAACAATTGTGGATAAACGAAACATCTTACCATTAAACTGAACAAAAACACCCCAAAGGCGATGAAATGCGTACGCGGAAAACAGGCCAAAGTTATGGCAAGTGCATAAAAGAAGAATTGTACCGCAATTTGTGTAGATAAAATAAACTTATGCTTGGTTTTATATAAATTTCCCGCACCGATGTGCCTCTTCTTTTGGCGCAGATAGCTCAAAAAAGAATTTTTCGGTTCGCTCCAAACATGGGTATCTTTATGAATTTGAATAATGGTGTTTACAGGTGTAGCGTTGGCGTTCACAAACAAATCGTCATCTCCAGACGGAATGTGCATGTGTGCCGCAAAGCCTTTGTTTTTAAAAAATAGCGATTTTTTGTAGGCCATATTTCGGCCAACCCCCATATAAGGCATTCCTTTTAATGCAAAAGATAAATAGTTAACTGCAGTAAAAAATGTTTCGAAACGAATTAAAGCGTTTAACAAGCTTCTCTTTTTAAAATATGGCGAATAGCCTAATAAAATATCAACTTGATTGTCGGCAGGCGTTTGCATTCCTTTTAACCAATTTTTCGTGGCAGGTTCGCAATCTGCATCGGTAAAAACCAACCATTCGTGACTAGCCGCCTTAATACCCATGGTAGCTGCAAATTTCTTACCCGCTATAAACTTTTCTCCCTCGGCTACATGCACTACTTTTAAATTGCTATATTTTTTCTGCAATGTTTCCAAAAAGTCGGCCGTACCATCCCAAGAGCGATCGTTAACCACCACCACCTCAAAATTAGGATAGTCTTGTTCAAAAACACTCGGCAGGTATTTCTCCAGATTTTCACGTTCGTTGCGGGCACAAATAACTACACTGAGTGGTTGGCTAGTCGAATTTGGTAAATCGGCAATGCGATAACCGACTAATTTAGCGTGTACCCCAATCACATAATAAAGGTGTACAAAAAAGCAGATGCAGAGCGCTGTAAGTAAACAGATTTCGAGTATGTTAAATTCCACGATGGTATTTTAAAGCCAGCAAAGGTAATTAATTTGGCGTGTTGGTGGCTTAGTTTTTTAGTTTTTGATTTTGAAAAGCAATTGTAGTAGTTTTTCGGCTACGGCACTCCCACTTTCCGCTATAGTCCCGATGAAAAAATCGGGAGCTGCCGCTGCAATTGGGTTTAACATGCAATTGTTGTGCTGTCAACTATAGCTACAAGCCTAAAACCTTTGCGTTCTTTACATTGCTTATCTTTCTCTGCGTTAAAATTAACCGCAAAGTTCGGGAAGTTTTCGCAAAGTAACGCAAAGCCTACATAAACTTTCCGCTATAGTCTCGATGAAAAAATTAGGAGTTGCCGCTGCAACTGGGTTTAACATGCAATTGTTGTGCTAAAAACTAAAACTTTAAGCCTAAAACCTTTGTATACTTAGTGTATTTGCAGCTAACATACTCATTGGCGAGGACGCCAAAGAGAGAAACAAACCTTTGCGCTCTTTGCGTGGCTTATCTTTCTTTGCGTTAAAATTAACCGTAGAGGTTTGGGAAGTTTTCGCAAAGTAACGCAAACCCTATCCAAGCTATAAACTAAGTTATGGATAGTAGCTTTGACAAAGCTATATCCCATTTGCTAGAGGTTTGTCAAAGCTTGCCATGAGCACAACATTTGCAAATCAAACCCGATTGTAGCGAACACGTAGCGGCAAACCTGTGTGTTTGTCCGAAGTAAAGCGAAAAGCGGGACAAACGTTAAGTTATAGTACATGATTTGCTTTTCAAAAAACTTTTCGAGCCTACAACATTTCAACCCTAGCACAATAAATCGTATTTTTGCACTTCTTTTTTGATGAGATAACAGCGAATGAAATTTAATTTACAGGCAAAAGATCCTAATTCTAAAGCAAGAGCAGGCGTAATTAGCACGGCTCACGGCGATATACAAACCCCTATTTTTATGCCTGTAGGCACAGCTGGAACAGTAAAAGCGGTGCACCAAAAAGAATTAAAAGAAGATATTAAAGCTCAAATTATTTTGGGCAATACTTACCATTTATACTTGCGCCCAGGATTGGATATTTTAGAGCCCGCTGGCGGTTTACATAAATTTATTGGTTGGGATAGGCCTATTTTAACCGATAGCGGCGGCTACCAAGTGTATTCGTTAAGCAAAGTGCGCAAAATTAAAGAAGAAGGTGTTACTTTTCGCTCTCATATTGATGGCTCTAAACATTTGTTTACGCCAGAATATGCCATGGATATTCAGCGTACCATTGGTGCCGACATTATTATGGCCTTTGATGAATGCACGCCATACCCCTGCGATTATAAATACGCCGCCAACTCTATTAACATGACGCACCGCTGGCTAAAGCGTTGCTGCCAGCGCTTCGACACTACCGAACCAAAATACGGTTATGACCAAACACTGTTTCCTATTGTACAGGGTTCTGTTTATAAAGATTTGAGAATGAAATCCGCAGAGTTTATTGCCTCGATGGGCCGCGAGGGCAATGCAATTGGCGGGCTTTCGGTAGGCGAACCAGCAGAAGAAATGTACGCCATGACCGAAGTGGTTTGCGATATTTTACCTTATGAAAAACCTCGCTATTTAATGGGCGTAGGTACACCGGTCAATATTTTAGAGAATATTGCGTTAGGAGTAGATATGTTTGATTGCGTAATGCCTACCAGAAATGCCCGTAATGGAATGCTTTTTACCCGAAACGGGATGATTAACATTACCAACAAGAAATGGGCAAACGATTTTTCTCCAATTGATGCGGATAGCGATTTATTGGCCGACCAAGTATATTCTAAGGCTTATTTACGTCATTTAATGCACAGCAAAGAGATTTTAGGTGCACAAATTGCTACCTTACACAACCTACACTTTTACTTATGGTTGGTAAACGAAGCTCGCGAAAAAATTATTGCTGGCGAATTTTATGAATGGAAGAACAGCATGGTTAAAGTATTGGGCAACAAACTTTAAGCAGGTTAATCATTAGGCGATATGGCAATTACAATACATGAAATTCTTTAAACAACGTTCAAAAATTATAGACGCCTACATTATTGGCAAATATCTGGGCACTTTTGTGTACACATTGGCGGTTTTTGTGGTGGTTATTGTAATTTTTGACCTCTCCGAAAAGCTTGATGATTTTCTTGGAAATGACATGACCGCATGGGAAATCGTAACCGATTATTACGCCGGTTCTATTCCATTTTATGTAAACATGCTCTCGCCATTGATGAATTTTATTGCCGTAATTTTCTTTACCGCTAAAATGGCAGATCAAACGGAAATTGTACCTATTTTAAGCGGAGGTGTGAGTTTCAACAGGTTTTTAAGGCCATATTTCATTTCAGCTTTTATTATCTTTTCAGTCAATTTAGCATCTAACCTGTACATATTACCTTATACAAATAAAATCAAAAACAGCTTTGAAAACCAGGTAATTAAAAAGAACGATCCTTATACCAAGTCGAACATACACATGAAGATAGATGAAAACACCTACATCTATATCGATAACTTCGACAACCGCAGTAATATTGGCTATCGATTTGCGCTAGACCGCTTCAAAGGAGATGTATTAGAAAAAAAACTTGTTGCCGAACAAATTAGTTACGACTCGTTAAAACGCGTTTGGAAACTTACCAACTATACCACCAGAAACATTAAAGATTTAAAAGAGACCATGGTTTATGCAAATTCTAAAACAAAAGATACCGTTTTGGATATGAAACCCGATGATTTCTCAGTATACGACAATGTGGTAGAAAGTATGACTAGCAGGGAGCTTTCTGATAAGATCAAAAAAGAAAAGATTAGGGGCTCTGGCGTAATGAATGACTTACTTTTTGAGCAGTATAAGCGTTTTATACAACCATTATCTGCATTTGTACTTACCCTAATTGGCGTAGCCCTATCTTCGCGAAAAGTACGTGGAGGGGTGGGTTTACCGCTTGGAATTGGAATTGTATTAAGTTTCTTATTTATTGTACTCAATCAGTTCGCTAAAATGTTCTCTACTAAAGGAGGTTTACCGCCATTATTAGCCAATTTATTACCAGTAGCTATATTTGGAATACTTGGCCTGTACCTGTTGCGTAGAGCGCCTAAATAAACTATTTTAGTGCCTAATTAAAAATATCCAAACACAGTTTTTTATGATGCCCAATTGCTTAGTAATTTACAGGCAATACTGCAGATTTTAGAATTAATTGCTGGCTAACAAACATAGGAGTTCGGGATAAGAAAATTATGTTATTTGCTAGCGATAGCGCTTCAAATCTTCGTTCAGCTAATTTTCGGTCTCTTATTTTTTAACTATTTTTTGTTTGTTTCAATGGCGTTAAAGAGCGCTTACGCGGTTTTCGGGCCGCACCAATAAGCCAAAAAACTTTCTTTGAAAGAAACCTGCGGAGCAAGCATGAAGACAATCAAAAACAAAAGCTACACTAAATAAATAAGCAACCGAGAGTTTATCAGCAAAGCTGATGAGCTCCGTAAACTCCGGTTTTGTTACTTTTTGCGGTCAAACCTAAGCGTAGCGAAAGCTTGAATACCGATGAAAACAAAATGATAAATATGAAAAAAGTAAGAGACCAGCGGCGTCGAGCTAAAAAAATACGTTCAATGCGAATTTCTCAAGAATTGTAAAAATACTTAACCCGAACTCCTATGTTTGTAAGGCATACATTTGTATCTAAAAGTGAAAAGGGATGAGAGCAGAAACCCGAACAAATAACTTCTTGAAGTATATTCTACGTGAGATATTGCCTCA
>NZ_SSHJ01000014.1 GCF_005925345.1 Pedobacter ureilyticus | reverse complement strand
CCACCTCTTCCCATTCCGAACAGAGAAGTTAAGCCCGCCCGAGCCGATGGTACTGCGGTAACACGTGGGAGAGTAGGTCGGTGCCTAAACCTACAGCCCCCCTTCAGAAATGTCGGGGGGCTTTTTTGTACACGGAAATTCTATCAAGCTTTAGAAGCAACTTGGTTGTGTAGTTGTTAAGCAATAAACTTCCATATTTCTTAATCCGCAAAATCAAATCTTCTTAAAAGGGTATTCTCAGCATCAATGTTTTGTGTTTGTATGAATATAAGAAGTCTATGTAGACCTTATCAAGATATTATTTTGATTAGAATTTTTTATCGGTTTAATTTACTCACTTAGAAGTGATTAAGTACTGCTTAAATGCATGAGGTAAAGGGGTAGCAAAGATTTCGATTAAGCTTAGTAATAAGCAACGTGCTGAGGTAATTACATTTCAAATGAATAGGATGCTATAAAACATCTCTTTATAAACTCCGTTCGATTATTAGGTATAAATTATAAAGTCTGGCTTTTGGTATTGCTGAATTTCGAGATGAAAAAAATACTACTAAATGAACTTTGTTTATATTACGCCTGAATTTCAGTTACTCGATAAAACGGTATAGAAGCGTATCAGTTTTGAGGGATAGAATCGAACCAAGATTTTATAAACAAACCAATGTAAGTTGAGAGAACACCATCACAGTAATAACATTGATCTTAATAGAGCTGGAGGTTAATTTTTAGTTCTAGATTGGTCATCACGGTTCTAAGTTCCACATAAAAAAAGCTCCTAGATTTTGTAGGAGCTTTTTTCTATGAAATTCTTCTTATTTCAAGGTCAATGTCTGTGTCCTGTCTGGCCCAACAGATAAAAATTTGATGGGTACTTCTAATTCTTTTTCTAGGAACTCAATATATGTAGTTAATTGGGCCGGAATTTGATCTGTTGAAGTAATACCTGTTAAATCAGTTTTCCAACCTTCAATTGCTTTTAAAATTGGTTTAGGCTCTATCGAAATAATATCGTAAGGCATATAATCAATTGTTTTACCATCATGCTCATAATGAGTACAAGCATAAATTGTATCAAAACCATCTAACACATCTGCTTTCATCATAATTAATTCGGTAACACCGTTTAACATAATAGCGTATTTCAATGCAGGTAAATCAATCCACCCACAACGACGAGCTCTGCCTGTAGTAGCACCAAATTCGTGACCTACAGCACGTAATGTTTCACCAGTTTCATCAAATAATTCAGTAGGAAACGGCCCGCCACCAACTCTTGTACAATATGCTTTGAAAATACCGTATACATCGCCCACTTTGTTAGGTGCAATGCCTAAACCCGTACAAGCACCAGCTGTAGTGGTATTAGATGAGGTTACGAATGGATATGAGCCGAAATCGACATCTAATAAAGCACCTTGGGCACCTTCTGCTAGTACTTTTTTACCATCTTTTAGGTAGCCGTTTACAAAATGTTCGCTATCTACATGAGGGATAGATTTAATGAATTCGATAGCTTCAAAAAATGCTGCTTCTTTTTCAGTTAAATCGTACTCAAATTCGTAGTGAGAAAGTATTTCTTTATGTTTTTGTACTAATTTTTCGTATCTCTCTTTAAAATCTGGCAGGGTAGTATCGCCAACACGGATGCCATTTCTGCCAGTCTTGTCCATATATGTAGGACCAATTCCCTTTAATGTAGAGCCAATTTTACCAGCACCCATTTTTTGCTCGTTAGCAGCATCTAATAGTTGGTGTGTAGGTAAAATTAAGTGTGCTTTACGTGCTAAAACTAATTTTCCTTTACCAACTGGATCATGACCAGCGGCTTTTAAATTGTCTAATTCTCTTTTTAAAATAATTGGATCAATTACCACGCCATTACCAATCAAGTTCATGGTTTTTTCATTGAAAATACCCGATGGGATGGTGTTTAATACGAATTTTTTGCCGTCAAATTCTAGCGTATGTCCAGCATTTGGGCCGCCTTGAAAACGAGCTATTAAATCATATTGAGGACTGAGAACATCAACGATTTTTCCTTTACCTTCATCGCCCCATTGCAGGCCTAGTAGTACATCTACTTGCGTCATTATAATAAATTAAGAGAATAAGATTGGTTATTGTGAATAATTAGTGTGCTTTGTTTTTGATGGTTGCAGCTGCGCTACAATCAAAACATACTCCATAAAGGTTTAAGGAGTGGTGTTTGATATCGAATTTCAACAATTCGCCAACCATATTTTGAATTTGACCAATGCGTGGATCGCAGAATTCTACCACTTTGCCACAATCGATACAAATTACGTGATCATGCTGATGATAACCGTAAGATTTTTCGAACTGCGCCATGTTCTTGCCAAACTGATGTTTGGTCACTAAATCGCAAGAAACCAGAAGTTCTAAAGTGTTATAAACTGTAGCTCTACTTACACGATATTTTTGATTTTTCATGTGTATGTAAAGAGTTTCTACATCAAAATGGTCATCTCTTGAGTAGATTTCTTCTAGAATAGCAAAGCGCTCAGGGGTTTTTCTTAAGTTTTTATTTTCGAGATAAGCTTCAAATATCTTTCTAACTAACTCGTTTGTGTTCTGTTCAGACATAGTTTTAAACTCCAATCAAAGGTAATCAATAGATTACAGAGATTAAAGGATTAACACCATTAATGTTAATAAAATGATAGATTGTTGGTGGTTAATTAGGAATGATTAGTTATTAATGGTTAATGATAAATAATAGAGATTAATAAATTTATAGGTTATTTCACTATTAATCATTGATAATAGATCATTAAATATTATTTTTTGCTGTTTGTATAATGGAAGTGATCAGTTTAATGATTTCAATAGCATCTGTATTTATGCTGTCAAATTGTTCGTTATCAAGAAAATCAGTTTCTTTCAATAATTCTAGCCAATATATAGTTTCATTGAATTCTTTTTGGGCAATTACCATTTTATGTTTGAAGTCTGCCTTCGTTTCTGCATGTTCCACTTCACGAACCAGAGCTCCTATGCTGGTGCCTGATCTCAAGAGTTGCTTACTTAAAACTAATCCCTTTTTCTGGCTTTGTAGATACTGGTTGAGTTTTACAATCGAATAGAAAACTTAAAGCTCTTGTTCTTTATTATATTCTCTTTCATCGTTAACAATTAATCATTTATAATTAACCATTAATTAGGCGTCGAACCTAGTTACCCCGGTTATACCTTTTACCTCTAGCAAGTTTTTAATTAAATTATCCAAATGCTCTTTATCATTTACAAAAACCTTTATAGAGCCATCAAAAATGCCGTCTTCGGTATCAATGGTAATGGAGCGGATATTTACTTTAAAATCGTTTGAAATTACCTTGGTAAGGTTATTGATTAAGCCTACATCATCAATACCAACTATTCTTAATCCCGTTAAAAAGCTCAGTTCTTGTTGTCTGTTCCATTTTGCTTTCACTACACGGTAACCATAGTTGGCCATCAGCTGTGCTGCATTAGGGCAATTGGTACGATGTATTTTGATGCCTTCATTTACAGTTACAAATCCAAAAACATCATCTCCTGGTATAGGATTACAGCAGACTGCCAATGTGTAGTCTATTTTCTGTAAATCTTCGCCAATTAATAAAACATCAGATTCTGGACCTTTAACCTTTTTAAGTAAAGCATCTATGCGTTCGTTATCACTCGTTTTTTCGTTGCCTCTGTTCTCAATTTCCTTTTCACTTGCAAGATATTCTTTCAGGTCTTTAAGCTCTATTTTACCGGTGGCAACGTTTATGAATAAATCTTGCGTAGATTGAAGTTTAAAAAAGTAGCTTAGTTTATTGAGGTTGTCTGTATTATAGGTGATTTTTAGCGATTTGAGTTTACGCTCTAGCAATTCCTTTCCTTCTTCAGCAATTTTACGTTTTTCTTCCTTTAAGGATGATTTGATTTTCGACTTAGCCTTTGCGGTCATCACAATATTAAGCCAATCTTCTTTAGGAGTTTGCTTGCTAGATGTAATGATTTCTACTTGATCGCCATTTTGCAGTTTGTAAGAAAGTGGAACTAACTTGTGGTTTACTTTAGCTCCAATACATTTAGCTCCAATATCGGTATGGATTTCAAAGGCAAAATCTAAAGCTGTTGCACCCAAAGGCAACTGTAATAATGCTCCCTTTGGTGTAAAAATGAAGATCTCATCAGAAAACAGGTTCATTTTGAAATCATCCAAGAAATCTAATGCATTAGATTCGGGGTTGCTTAGCATTTCCCTCACTTTTTGGATCCACTGATCGAGGCCATTATCATTGCTGCTTTCTTTGTATTTCCAGTGTGCGGCAAAACCCTTTTCTGCAATCTCATTCATTCGCTGTGTACGAATTTGAACTTCTACCCATTGGCCTTTCGGTCCCATCACAGTAGTATGCAAAGACTCGTACCCATTGCCTTTTGGAGAAGAAACCCAGTCACGTAAGCGATCTGGATTTGGACGGTATAAATCGGTAACGATAGAATACGCTTTCCAACAATCTGCTTTTTCTCTTTCTAAGGAGCTGTCTAAAATAATTCTAATGGCAAAAAGATCGTAAACCTCCTCAAAAGGAATGTTCTTTTTCTTCATTTTATTCCATATCGAATGGATTGATTTTGGACGACCATAAACATTTGCCGTTAAACCTTGCTCGGCCAAGATATCAGTAATAGGTTCTACAAAACTTTTAATAAAGGCATTTCTTTCTGCTTTTTTCTCATTAAGCTGAGTGGCTATGTATTTGTAGGTATCTGGTTCAAGATATTTCATCGAAAGATCTTCTAGCTCAGATTTGATGGCGTACAATCCGAGGCGATGAGCCAGTGGAGCATATAAATAAATGGTTTCGGAGGCAATTTTTAATTGCTTATGGCGAGGCATAAAATCCATTGTACGCATGTTGTGCAACCTGTCTGCCAGTTTAATCAATATTACCCTTACATCATCGGCCAGGGTAAGTAGCATTTTCCTGAAATTCTCTGCTTGTAACGAACTGTTAGTATCAAAAACCCCAGAGATTTTGGTTAGGCCATCAATAATTTTTGCAGTTTTTTTGCCAAACTCACGCTCAATATCTTCCAAAGTGATATCGGTATCTTCTACTACATCGTGCAGTAGGGCGCAAACAATAGAAGTAGTTCCTAAGCCAATTTCTTCGGCCGCAATTTGTGCTACCGCAATCGGATGATAAATGTACGGCTCGCCAGATTTTCGCCGCATGTCTTTATGGCTCTCTAATGCCATATCGAAAGCTTTGCGTATTTCTTTCTTATCCCCTTTTTGGAGTGTTGATTTGGAGGCACGTAGCAAAGCCCGGTACCTCTTCAGTATTTCTTTTTTCTCTGCCTCAAGATCAATAACCAAAGTATTCTTCATTTGTGTTTTATAGGTAAAATTATAGTATTTTTATACTATAAAGTGTTATATTGGGTTGTAGTTAAAACGAATATATAAAAATAGCGCTAACTTTGAATAGGCATAAATTTATGAAATTTTATCGTCTTTTTGCTGTTTCCATTGTCATGATTACTGTTTTTGATGCAAATGCTCAAGACAGCACATCAACTGGTATTTGGCCAAAATTAGGCAAAAATGATACCATTCGTGTGGCGGCTACAAATGATGGTGGTTACATGATTCCATGGATTGGCCTTAAAGAAGTTGTTATTATTGGTCAGCGAATTTGGAAATCTCCGCAGGAGCAAGCAGCTTATAATAGGTTGAGGTATAATGTACTTAAGGTAATGCCTTATGCTTTATTTGCAAAAAGAAGATACGAACAGTTGGAGCGAGATGTGGCAGTAACGGCAGATAAAAAGGAGCAAAAACGTTTAATAAAGGAATGCGATAAGGAAATAAAGAGGATGTTTAACACTGAAATAAAGGAGTTAACCATTACTCAGGGACAAATATTAACTAAATTAATTGATAGAGAGGTAGGAAGAACAACGTACGATATTGTGAAGGAGACAAAAGGGAAATTTGCGGCGTTTTCTTACCAACTGGTTGCAAGAGTTGTAGGACATAATTTAAAAAATACCTACAGTGTTCAGGAAGATAGAGATATCGAATCGATCATTAGAAACTCTGGCTACTATCAGTAAAGTTTAAATATGAAGGTAAATCCAACAGTGTATCCTTTTAAGGCTCGCCTTATTAATGGAACAGAAAAAAACTTAGCCGATTTTAACGGTAAAGTATTGTTGATTGTAAACACAGCTTCTGGTTGTGGTTTTACACCGCAACTAAAAGAATTACAAGAAATTAGAGACGAATTTTCTGAACAAGGTTTTGAAGTTTTGGGCTTCCCCTCTAATGATTTTGGTAAGCAAGAACCTTTAGATGGCGTGGCCATTAACGAGTTTTGCGAAGTGAACTATGGCGTGCAATTCCCTATTTTTGATAAGATAATGATAAGAGGAAAAGAAGCACATCCCTTGTTTAAATTCTTAGCAGATAAAAAGCAAAACGGAAATTTAACCTCTACGCCACGTTGGAATTTTCATAAGTATTTGATCAATAAAAAAGGAGAAGTAGTGGAATATTTCTTTCCATTTACTAAACCAACTTCGTCTAAAGTGAAGAAAAAAATACAAAGGTTATTACAAGAAAATATGTAAACCACAAAGAACACAAAGTCTTGTAGGCTTCTTATAGCTAAAATGTAAATTGTGTTCTTTGTGTCTTTGTGGTTAAAAAAAGAATAAATGAAATTAGATTTATTGGTGTTGGCCGTTCATCCTGACGATGCTGAATTAGGATGCTCGGGTACGATTATTAAGCATATTACGCAAGGTAAAAAAGTAGGAATTGTAGATTTTACAAAAGGAGAATTGGGTACAAGAGGTACGGCAGAAACTCGTGCAGAAGAATCTAAGAACGCTACTGTAATTATGGGCATTCATGCCAGAGAAAATATCGGTATTAGAGACGGTTTCTTTAAAAATGATGAGGAGCACCAGCTGCAAGTGGTAAAGATCATTCGTAAATATCAGCCTGAAATTATTTTAACCAATGCGCTATATGATCGCCATCCTGATCATGGTAGAGCTTCTGAGTTAGCTAACGATGCCATTTTTCTATCTGGATTAAGGAAAATTGAAACTAGCTTGGATGGCGTTGCCCAACAACCTTGGCGACCGAGATTAACCCTGCAATACATTCAGGATACTTATATTAAACCCGATATTATTGTTGATATTTCTGAGCAGATGGAGCAAAAAATAGAAGCGATTAAGGCTTTCAAAACGCAGTTTGATAGTCCAAACGAAGATGAGCCTCAAACCTATATTTCTACGCCAGCGTTTTTACAATCGGTAATTGCTCGGGCTAGAGAAATGGGTAAGAACATAGGTGCCGAATATGGCGAGGGTTTTACATCTAGAAAGCTTTTAGGCGTAGATAGTTTGTTCGATTTGAGGTAAGAATTAGATGTTTCGAAAGAAGGAGTGCCTTATAAGTTAGTGCGAAAGGTTGGTGGAGACGGCAACGTGTAATTTGCTCTTTTGATTTGCCTTTGTTCGCGTTCTCGGCATAAGTTTTCGGAAGATAAAATAATTAACCACAAAGACACAAAGAACACAAAGTTTTAGGCTGGGTCTTTATACATCAAAAGATGGTTATTATTAGTTAATTTATACCCTAAATCAATTGATATAGATTGTTCCTAATACCAGTGGCCTCATCGCCAACAAATATTGTGTTTCGGAAACCTTTTGGAGAAAATCCTTGAAAAGCCAACAATTTAGGTTGTTTTTTGTTTAAAGTGTAAAATCATAAAGTCGGTTAGCTCTGGCGTTTAACTTTTACTTAAAACCTATCCCATCTATGGCCAATCTATTTTCCTCTTTAAAAAACGCTTATCAATTATTTAAAAGTGTAGATTTTCAAAAACTAGAAGCCCTTTCTAAAAAAGTCGATCTGCCTAAAATGGTGGAAACGATATCTAGTCTCGATGAAAAGCAACTACAGGGCATGATAAAAATGATGGGTGGAAGTTCTCGAAAAAAAGAATTGCCGCCTATCGAAGGCGATTTCTATCACTTAGGAGATGAAGCTTTAAACGATGAAGACAGAGCGTTACAACTTAAAGTTCGTACGTTTTTAGAAAAGGAGGTAAAGCCAATTGTAAATCATTATTGGAATAAGGCAGAATTTCCTTTTGAGATTATCCCAAAATTAGCAGAACTAAATATATGTGGTTTGACTTACAAAGGCTACGGTTGCCCGGGTAAATCAAATTTAATGGAAGGAATTTTAGCTATGGAAATGGCTAGGATAGATACTTCGCTATCTACGTTTTTTGGTGTGCAAAGTGGATTGGCAATGGGCTCTATCTATATTTGTGGTTCTGAGGAACAAAAGCGAAAGTGGTTGCCATCTATGCAAAAATTTGAAACCATTGGCGCTTTTGGCCTTACTGAGCCCGAAGTGGGTTCGGCCGCTGCAGGCGGATTAACCACCACCTGTAAAAAAGTAGGTGATGAATGGGTGTTGAACGGTCAAAAAAAATGGATTGGTAACGCCACATTCGCAGATATTTTAGTGATTTGGGCTAGAGACGAAGATAGCGGAGAAGTTAAAGGCTTTATTGTAAAAAAAGATAACCCTGGATTTGCTGTAGAGAAGATGGAAAATAAAATGGCGCTACGAATAGTTCAGAATGGTTTAATTACACTAACTGATTGTAGAGTGCAAGAAGTTGATCGGTTACAAAATGCTAATTCATTTAAAGATACAGCTAAAGTGTTGCAGATGACTAGAGCTGGTGTGGCTTGGCAGGCCGTGGGTTGTGCCCGTGGCGCTTACGAAAATGCTTTGGACTACACTAGAACTAGAAAACAGTTTGGAAAACCAATCGCCTCGTTTCAGCTAATTCAAAATCATTTAGTAGAGATGCTATCAAACCTTACCGCTATGCAAACGCTGTGCTTTAGACTTTCTCAGCTACAGGATCAAGGTTTGCTAAAAGATGAACATGCTTCTTTGGCAAAGGTTTTTTGTTCACTACGCACAAGAGACGTAGTGAGTAAAGCTAGAGAAGTAATGGGTGGGAATGGTATCCTTTTAGAATATAATGTAGCTCGTTTTGTGGCAGATGCTGAAGCCATTTATTCATACGAGGGAACTAAAGAAATCAATACCTTAATTGTGGGAAGAGCGATTACAGGATATTCTGCTTTTGTATAATTGATGTATAATCGTTTATGCCATCTTGAGCTTGTTGAAACATTATCACAAATACTCTTCGACAAGCTCCTGACTGGCAATCATTATCACTCATATCTTAAACTTACTACTTTAACGGCCATTTAATCAAACCTACATTGCCCATCGCACTTTTTTCATATAAAGCAAAGCAGTTTGTATTAAACTTAGCGTCGAAATTGATATCTCCTGGTTCAAGTGCCGTTGGCACCGGTTTGTCCGACAAAAAATAATAAACTTTAGTGTTGCCATATTTGGTGTGGGGCATCAAATCTCCGTATTCTTTTAATTGCGCACCTAAGGTATCCTTAACTGTAACCACATAAATTCGCTGAACTGGCCCTGTGTTGTTTTCGTTTCTATAGTTCGCTACTTCCTTAAAGCCGCCTTTTAAATCTTCAATGCCAGATTGTGTAAAGGTATCTTTCAACATCCAGCCAATAAGAACAGTTACAAACAAGGCTATACCGATTTTTTTCATGTCCCGAAATTAAAAGAAATTGATTTTGCGTTTGTAGCAGAGAAGTCATGAAATGATAAAACCATTAAGAAGTAGGTGGTTATATGTTTTGCTTCTTAATGGTTTTGAAAAAAATGTCTAGTGAGCAGGTTAAATTGTTGACAAAATCTTGCGCATCACTTCAATTCCTTCATCAATATGTTGTTTCTCAATGCAAAGTGCGGGTCTAAAACGGATGGTTTGATTACCACAGCCCAAGAACATTACATTTTCTGCCATTCCTCTTTCAATAAACTTATTTCTCATGTCCTTATCAGGAAAATCAAACGAACAAAGTAAACCTCTGCCTCTAACATTACTCATTTTATCGTATTGGGTTGCCAGTTCCTGAAGGTTGTTTTTGAGATATTCTCCCACATTTGCAGCATTCTCGCATAGATTGTCTTCTTCTACAATATTTAAGATTTGTGTAGAGCGAACCATGTCTACCAAGTTTCCACCCCAGGTAGAATTGATACGTGATGGAACATTAAATACATTGCCTGATACTTCATCTACTTTGCTGCCTACCAAAATACCGCATACTTGCATTTTTTTACCAAATGCAACAATATCTGGTCTTGCTTTTTCGCTAAAATGCTGGTGGCTCCAAAACTTTCCCGTTAAACCTACACCGGTTTGTACTTCATCGTAAATTAAGAAGGCATCATTTTCATCCGCCAGTTGGCGAAGTTGGATTAAAAACTCTTCTCTAAAGTGGTTATCGCCACCTTCAGATTGGATAGGTTCGATGATAATGGCACAAACATCATCTTTATTGTCGGCAAAAGCTTGTTTAATTTGTGCTAAAGATGCAGCTTCTGTTTCGTTGGCTATTTTTAGGTTTTGTTCGTTTAAGGGGAATTTAAGCTGAGGGGTGCTCACTCTAGGCCAATCAAATTTGGCAAACCATTTGGTTTTATCTGGTAAGGTATTGGTTAAGCTTAGCGTATAGCCACTACGCCCATGAAAAGCTTTTTCAAAGTGAATAACTTTAAAGCCTTTTTCTTCTTTGTACCCTTTAGCGAAGTTTTTTTGAACTTTCCAGTCCATGGCCACTTTTAGCGCATTCTCTACAGCCAATGCGCCGCCTGCTACAAAAAAGGCATGTGGTAAATAATCAGGAATACCTACACGAGAAAATGTATTTACAAACTCTGCGTATTGTTGCGTGTAAACATCAGAATTTGAAGGGTTGGCTAAGGCCGCTAAAAATAAATTATGCTTAAAGGCTTCATCGTTTAACATTTTAGGATGGTTGTATCCTAAAGGTACAGATGCAAAACAAGTGAAAAAATCTAGGAGCTTACGGTTGTGTTTGGCATCGTAAATATAAGCCCCTTGGCTTTTTTCTATGTCGTAGATAAGGTCGTAACCGTCGGCAAGGATATGTTTTTTTAATGTTGGTTTAACTTGGTCTGGAGCTACACTTAATTGATACATAAATTTAAGTTTTGGTACAACTCAAATTTATAAAAATGTGCCAAAATATCAAATTTAGGCGGTTTTTGAACTCTGAGTTCAAAAACTAGGTTTAAACCGTTTAAAGTTAGATTTTGCTAAAAACTTCTGCGGCTTTCAAAAAATGTGGAAAAAATATTTTAAGGAGTTTTCTCAAATTCGGCAATCTTTCCTAAAATTCCGAATAAACCACCTGTGTGAATAGCTAGTATACGAGCGTCTTTTTTGATATGATTTTTTTCGATAAGATCGTTAATGGCATAACACATTTTTCCTGTGTAAACCGGGTCGATAAGGATGCCGGTTTTCGCCGAAAAATCTTTAATAAAAGATATTAACTCTGGATTGGTTTTCGCATAGCCTCCGAAATGATAATTGGTGTGAAGGTTTAACCTGGAAAGATTTTGCTCAAAATGGGCTATTTCTTCCTTGATAAAACTTCCGTTCTTTAATACAGGTATTACATGAAGCTGAGTGTCCAATTCGAGCTGATTAATTCCTTTCAGCAATCCGGCAGCGGTAGTACCTGTACCGGCAGCGCAAAAAATATGATCGAAAGGTTCGTTTAGTTCTTCAATAATTTCTGTACAGCCAATGATGGCTTCTGGCGCTGCCCCACCTTCGTTAATGAAATAGGTATTCTCATCATTTCCGTATCTGTTCTCAAACAATTGCAGCTTATCGCGATAGCTTTCTCTGCTCACAAAATGTAATCGCATTCCAAAGATTTTGCAAAGAGATAACATTTCGTTATTCACTTCTTCGCCTCTTACAAATGCTGTGGCTTTTAACTGATGCTTTGCCGCCGCTGCTGCTGTGGCTAGTAAGTGGTTAGAATAGGCACCGCCAAAAGTTACTAAGTGTTTTTTGTTTTTAGCAGCTGCATCAAGCAGGATATATTTGAGTTTGCGCCATTTATTGCCCGACACAAAGGGGTCGATCAAATCATCTCTTTTAATGGAAAAAGTGTGGTTATTGTAAGTAACCTGATGTATTGGACTGGGTAATTGCATAAAAAAAGCTCCTGCAAAGAGAAGCTTTTAAAATCGATTTTAAAAATTTTATTTGCCTATACCAAAGCCTATACCAGCACTTGCGTAAGCATATTTGGCTTGCGTGTAAGAAGCGTAAAATTTAAAAAAAGCAAGCTGCAATTGGAAACCTAAAGTGGCTCTTGCACCACTTACGTCTGTGTTAGAAAAGGAAAAAGGGTTGTTAATAGTTTGGCTACCAGCAGAGGTAGCAAATTCATAAGTCCCCAGTGCCTGCAAATCACTTTCAGATTTTTGATAGCCTAAGCTTAAAAAAGGTGTAAAGACAGCCAAGGTTTTAGAAACAATGGCATCGGCACTCATTCCTTTTACTTTTGCCTTTAATTGTTGGTTAGGATTTGGATTAGTACCTACTTCTAAAGGTAAATTATAGTTTAGTTGTGTGAAACCTAGCGCTACGGCAACATCAACGGGTACTATTTTTTCTGTTTTGCCTAAAATTAGAGGTAAAACTTCAACTTTAACGCCTGCGCCAATCATGTCTATTTTTCCGTAGTCCTTCAAATCTATTTTAGGTACATATCTTAAAGAAATATCAATGTTTTTAGGAATACCTACCGTTAATTGTATTTGTGGTGCCGGAACATAGCCCAGATCTATACCATTTGGTAAGTTAAAATCTCCAGAGGGGTCAAGAGCTCCGTTTAAACGCATTAAAGTACCTTGTCTATCTTCTCCAGAAAAAGTTGGAGAACTAGGGTTGGCGCCTGGAATGGGTGCCATGCTTGTTAAACCAAGCTTGGTCACATCAAAATTTTTGTCACTATTGGGCACTATAGCTAATGTACCTGAAAATCTAAGATCAAAACGAAGCGTTTTTTTGGCTTTTGCCGAAGTAAACCATCCTGCATTGATGCCAGTGCCCAAACCTTTGAACAACGGAGATAGGTAGGCTTGCGTTAATTTAGAAGCATCTGCTGGGGCACCTTTAAAAACATCCGCTACCTGATCTTGGGCAGCTAAACTAAAAGGCAATAAAAAAGCGCTAAGTAGTAAATTACATTTTAGCGCTCTAAATTCTTTTTTCATCTTTACTTGTTTGATTATCAATGGCGAAAGTATATCTTTCTAATCAAATAAGGAAAAAAATTGATGACTATCTTAAAGTTTTCGGAAAATTGTTTCATAAGCCTCGTATTAAATTATCAAACTAACTACAATAAATAAGCCAAATTGTTTTTTAGGAATATCATTTTTGAAGAATTACTTTTGCAACATGGAAAATTTAGCAATAGGGCAGGAAGATGAAGAACAAGACTTATTTGAGCATTTTAATATTGTCGTAGATAAAGGACAGTCGTTATTGCGAATTGACAAGTTTTTGATGCATCGTATAGAAAACGCTTCTAGAAATAGAATTCAAAATGCTATTGATGCTGGAAATGTATTAGTTAACAAACAACAGGTTAAAGCTAGTTACAAAGTAAAACCATTAGACGAAATTTCTATCGTATACGCCCAGCCACCGCGAGACACCGAAGTTTATCCAGAAAATATTGCTATTGATATTGTTTATGAAGATGACGATTTGTTGGTTGTAAACAAGCCAGCAGGAATGGTGGTGCACCCCGGTTTCAATAATTACACAGGTACTTTGGTAAATGCTTTGGCGTTTCATTTTGAGCAATTGCCTACGCTACCTGGAAATGATGGTAGGCCGGGTTTAGTACATCGCATAGATAAAGATACATCTGGTTTACTACTGATTAGCAAGAACGAGATTACCATGACCAAGCTTGCCAAACAATTTTTTGACCACAGCATTACTCGTAAATATTTAGCTTTAGCTTGGGGAGATATAGAAAAAGATGGTAGGATAGAAGGTTATATTGGCCGAAGCTTGAAAAATAGAATTATCCAAGATGTGTATGACGATGAAGAAAAAGGGAAATGGTCGGTAACGAATTATACCGTTTTAGAGCGTTTAAACTACGTAACTTTAATTACCTGTCAGTTAGAAACAGGGCGTACCCATCAAATTAGGGCGCACATGAAGCATATAGGTCATCCATTATTTAGCGATGCTACTTATGGTGGCGACAAGATTTTGAAAGGAACTACGTTTTCTAAGTACAAGCAATTTGTTGCTAACTGTTTTGAACTCATGCCTCGCCAGGCTTTACATGCGCAAACATTGGGTTTCATACATCCAACTACACAAAAATATATGGAATTTGAGGCTCCTATGCCTGCAGATTTTGAAGCAGTGTTGAACAAATGGCGTAACTATATCGTTTAAATGTCGAAATTCATTTTATTTAACGACCAGTTTTTTACCAACGATACTGCTATTTTGCAGGCTACCAACCGAGCGTTTAAGTTTGGTGATGGGCTGTTTGAATCGATGCGGATGTGTGGCGGAAAACTGCAGTTTGCTGAGTTACATGCGGATCGGATTAAAGCGACCATGAAAGCGTTAAAAATGGACGGTTATAACCTTTTGGATGATTACTTCTTAAGGCAAAAAACTACAGAATTGGCTCGTAAAAATAAAATTCATGCTAATGCACGTTTCAGGTTAACTATTTATAGGCAGGGAGAAGGGCTGTATACTCCAGAGACCAATAAAGTGGGCTATTTGTTGGAGGTTAAACCATTAGACACACCTAGCTATGAGTTAAACAAAAAAGGAATTATTGTAGATGTTTACGACGAAATAGCGAAGCCAATCAACAAGCTGTCTAACTATAAAACCACCAACTCGCTTCCATTTGTAATGGCGGCAATTTATCAAAAGCAGCATCAATTAGACGAGGTCTTATTGCTTAATCAGAACGGTTTTTTGTGCGAAAGTACGAGTTCTAATTTGTTCGTTGTATACCAAAATCAGATTTATACACCTGCACTTTCAGAAGGATGCGTTGGCGGCGTGATGCGTAACGTAGTAATGCAGTTGGCTAAAAAACATCAGTTGCCGTTAGTAGAGGCGCAAATTAACCCTCAGATTTTAAACGAGGCCGAAGAGGTTTTTTTAACTAATGCTATTGGTGGCGTGCGTTGGGTAATGGGCTACGGCCGCAAAAGGTATTTTAATGAAGTAGCCAGAATGTTTAGTGGCTGGTTAAATCAATCTATCTAAGTTAAAAGTAGAAATTCAAAAGTAAAAAGATACGTGTTGCCTATTTTTAGTCGAAAAGTATCGTTAGGCTCATTTGGGTAACCATCGTCCTTCTTTCCGCTACAATCTTTTTGTCGTTTTCTGCTATCATTCCGAGGTGCTAGGAATCTATAAGTTAAACTGCTGGTAGAAACGGATTCTTCGCTACGCTCAGGATGATAAGTTAGACAAAAAGTATTTCTGCTACAATAAGGTTTAATTAACTTATTCCTGTAGGTCTTCGGCAAAACCGCCATTCTTCTTCCATCGAACGGAAGATGAGCCAATCAAAGTTTATTGCCGTAATTACGATGTCTTCCATTGGGAAATCATAGAGCTGCTCAGCATAGGTAATGATATCTCTTAGTTTTAATTTGAGTACAGGAGTGTAGTAGAGGTACATTAAATAAACTTCTGCCTCTAAATTAACATTCAGCTGTTGTGTAAAATACGCAATAATCTCAGCAGCTTTATCCGAAACCAATAATGGAACTATATCAGTAGGCATAAACCTTAAGGGGTTAGTAGAGGGAAAGCTAGTGTATAATTTGGTAATGATATTCCTTTCGGCATCGTTATTGAGTTTTTGTAGGTCGAAATGAAATTTCTCGAAAGGCGCTGTAAACATCCGCTTTTCCCAAAAGCTAATCTCTTCCTTTTCTACGTTTGCTAACTGCACCAATTCATGGTTGACGTTAGTGCTCAAAATAGCCTCATAAATTTCTAGCCAATGCAAAAAATGCCTTTCTATAAATTCATTAACCTTAATACGAAGTTGTATTTGATATTTTTTAGCTGCTAAACTCTGTTTTTGATCTGCATCCATATTACCAATAACTAATGAGCCAATAAACCAATAAACCAACTATAGCCTCACGCCTCGTAAAAACTCATCAACCTGCATTCTTTTTTTGCCTTCTAATTGTAGCTCTATCAATTTAATGTAACCATTATTAGTTGCAAATTTTAAGAAAGTTTTACCGTCAGTTTCGAAAGTTCCAGCTTCAATATTAGGGTTTATGTCTTCTTTTTCAATCTTAAAAACCTTCAAAGTTTTCTCATTTAAAAAAGTAAAGGCAGTTGGGTAAGGGCTTAAACCTCTAATATGGTTATAAACTACCTGGTTATCCCGTTTCCAGTTGATTTCGCAAAAATCTTTAAAAATTTTTGGTGCAGCTTTCAATTCAGTATCCATAGGTTGCGGCACTTCTGTGTAACTTCCCGCTTCAATAGATTTTACTGTTTTAACAATCAGTTCTGCACCAATATTCATCAATTTATCGTGCAATGTTCCGGCCGTATCTTCTTCGGTAATTGGTGTACTTGCAGATAAAATTACGTCGCCGGTATCAATCTCCTGCTTCAAGAAAAAGGTGGTTACACCACTTTCTTTTTCTCCATTAATGATGGCATGGTTAATAGGAGCAGCACCTCTATATTGTGGTAGCAGAGAACCATGTAAATTGATGGTTCCTTTTGGAGGCATGTTCCAAACTATCTCTGGCAGCATCCTAAAAGCAACCACCACTTGTAAGTCGGCATTTAAAGCTTTTAGTTCCTCAATAAAAGCAGGGTCTTTCAATTTTAAAGGCTGTAGCACCTTTAAGCCATTTTCTACCGCATATTTTTTTACAGCACTTTCGCTTAACTTCTGTCCACGCCCGGCCGGTTTATCCGCGGCAGTAACTACGCCAACAATATCAAATCCCGCATTTTTAAGTGCAGCTAAAGAAGCTACAGCAAAATCGGGGGTACCCATAAAAACTATTTTCATGTATAATAAAATTTTGAATGAGTAAATTTTGAATGATTAAATATTTGTGAGGCGTTTAACCCATTCTATTATTCAAAATTCTATCATTCAGTCATTAAAATTTCATCGCTCTATCTAACTCCCGTTTGCTATCTCTTTCTTTGATGCTGTCACGTTTGTCGAACTCCTTTTTACCTTGAGCTAGAGCAATTTCCATTTTGGCGAAACCTCGTTCGTTAATAAAAATTCTGAGCGGTACAATTGTAAATCCTTTTTCTTCTCCTTTAATTCTGATTTTTCTCAGTTCCTTTTTTTGCAGCAGCAACACGCGATCTCTCTTGATATCATGATGGTAAAAAGAGCTGTGGCTATATTCAGAAATATGAAGGTTTCTGATATAAAGGCTGCCACCAATGAAAGTGCAAAAAGCATCCGTCATGTTTGCTTTTCCCTGGCGTATAGCCTTTATTTCTGTGCCAAGCAACGCAATTCCTGCCACATACTTGTCTAAAATATGGTAATCAAAATAGGCTCGCTTGTTCTTTATCTGTATATCGTTAGGCATGTTACAAATATCAACAATTATAGATTATTTAACGTATCTCTCTAATAATTGTTTTATTGCATCATTGTTGCGTTTTAATGTTGAATTTTTATATTTGCATCATTGTTGCGTTAGCGATGTTTATATATTTCTAAATTTAAATAATTTATATTTCTAATTTTATTTTTAGATTTGTCTAAATTTATATTTTTGTAAAGCTAATTTGATGAATAAATTAATACTTGTTTTCGGATCCTTGTTTATCTCTATACTTACTTTTGCTCAAGACTTAGTGCTGAGGGGGAAAGTAGAAAGTAATGGAGCGGCTGTGCATAAAGCTAATTTGCGTATAGTGGAATTACAGCGTTCCGCCCAGACCGATGAAAGAGGTGAGTTTGGTTTCGCTGCATTAAAGCCAGGCGTTTATCAAATTCGAATTACCGCAGTAGGCTACAAAACTCAAACGAATAAAGTTGATGTTTTAAGTGATACTTCCTTTATTTTTAATATTCAAGAGCAAAAAGAAGAGCTGAACGAAGTAGTGATTACCGGAACGCAAAAGGAAGTGAACAGATTGGAGAGCCCAGTGCCTGTGGAGATTTACACAGCCAAGTTTTTTCAAAAAAATCCTACTCCGAGTATTTTTGATGCCTTACAAAATATCAATGGTGTTAGGCCGCAGTTAAATTGCAACATTTGTAATACGGGCGATATACACATCAACGGTTTAGAAGGCCCCTACACCATGGTCATGATTGACGGGATGCCAATTGTGAGTAGCCTGTCTACGGTGTATGGCTTGTCTGGAATTCCTAATTCTTTGATAGAACGGGTAGAAGTGGTAAAAGGTCCTGCATCGTCTTTATACGGTAGCGAGGCGGTAGGTGGTTTAATTAATATCATTACCAAAGATGTAGGCAAAGCTTCGGCTTTAAGTGCCGATTTGATGACCACAAGTTACTTGGAACATAGTATTGATTTAGGTTTTAAGGCGAAAATCCACCCTAAGGTGAATGTGCTTACAGGTTTGAACTACTTTAAGTATGGTAACAAGGTTGATCTAAATCACGACAATTTCACTGATGTGACCTTACAAGATCGTATTTCTGTTTTTCAAAAATGGAATTTCAACAGAAAAGAAAATCGCTTATTTTCTTTAGCGGGCAGATTTTTGTACGAAGATAGATGGGGTGGAGAAATGAACTGGACAAAAGCTAATCGCGGCGACGATGAGGTGTATGGAGAAAGTATTTATACGCAACGTTTCGAATTGTTGGGTAATTACCAACTGCCCATTAAAGAGAAAATGTTCTTTGCTTTTTCTTTAACAAACCACCATCAGGATAGCCGATACGGAACTACTTCTTATATCGCTAGACAAAATATTGCTTTTTCTCAATTAACTTGGGATAAGAAGATCAATAACCACGATTTGCTTTTCGGTACGGCGCTCCGATATACTTATTATGACGATAATACTCCGGCTACCTTGGCGGCTCCAGAAAATACTTACTTGCCAGGGTTATTTGTGCAAGATGAAATAAAGCTCGCTCAAAAACATTCGGTTTTATTAGGAATGCGCTATGACTATAACTCTAACCATGGCAATATTTTCACTCCTCGGTTTGCCTATAAAATCAATTTTGATGAAACTAGTATTTTAAGGCTAAACGCAGGAACTGGTTTTAGGGTAGTAAATATTTTTACGGAAGACCATGCGGCTTTGACTGGAGCTAGAGAAGTAGTGATAGCAAATGAATTAAAGCCAGAAAAAACTTACAATGTGAATTTGAATTATTTGAAAAAACTTTATACCAACCGCGGCAATACTTTCACTTTTGATGTATCTGCTTTTTACACGCATTTCAGCAATCGCATTGTAGCTGATTATGAGGCCAATTCTAATCAAATTAGGTACGATAATTTAATGGGTTATGCGGTAAGTAAAGGCCTAACTGGAAATTTAGATGTAGTGTTAAATTTTGGCCTGAAATTGAATGCTGGTATTACCTTACAGGATGTAGGTTTGATAGAAAATAACGTAAAAACTCAGCAAATACTAACTGAAAAATGGATGGGAACTTGGTCGGTTTCTTACCTTATCAACAAACTGAATTTGGGAATTGATTACACGGGTAATATTTATGGACCTATGCGCTTGCCTTTGTTGAACGAATTTGACCCTCGTGAACCGTACTCGCCAGTTTGGAGTTTACAGAATATCCAATTTACTTACCGCGGCTTTAAAAACTTGGAAGTTTATGGTGGCATAAAAAACTTGCTCAATTTTAAGCCAACCAGAAATAACCCTTTCATCATTGCTAGGGCAAATGACCCATTTGATAAGCAAGTGCAATTTGATGCCAATGGAAATGCAATGGCTACGCCAAATAATCCGTACGGTTTAACTTTTGATCCAAGTTATGTATATGCACCAATCCAGGGGATAAGGGGTTTCTTTGGATTGAGGTATAATTTGAGGTAGGTTTGGTTGCGGATTGCAAATCCGCCGATAGGTAGTTCGACATTTCAAATGTCGAACAGCAGGACCATTTATTGCAGTAAACCTGATACAGTCACTACCTCCAGACATAAGGATATAGGTTAGTCCGAATATTGCCGAGAAAATCACTATTACCAATAGCTTGCGCTCTTCGCGATTTGCAATCGCGAAGCCCTATCGGTGGATTTGTAATCCACACTTTAAAATTCACTTAATAGCAGCTTTCCTCCCCTAATGCCGTAAATGTCTCCAGCGCTACTATTCAAATATTCTTCTTCCTTTTCAACTATTCCCGCCCTTACAGGATTTTGATGGATATAATCTACTTTGCTATCAAAAAACGCTTGTGTATAGATTTCTTCTCCATGATAACCTTCTTCCCAAAACCAAATTTTATCTTCATAGCTCAACACTTTCAGTAGCCAGTTTTTCCTGCTTTCTTGCGGGTTGTTTTCGATGGCATTATAAATAGATTTTGAAGTAAACTTCTTGAAGTCTCTAATTACATCACTTAGATTTTCATTTTTTGCACGAAGTATGAAGTGGCAATGGTTGGTCATTATTACCCAAGCGTATATTTCCAGTCCTTTTTCTTTTTGGCAGTATCTTAGACTTTCTAGTAAAGCATCAACGTAAATCGGGCTTGTAAATACATCCGCCCATTGATGAACAGTAAATGTTACAAAATGAACTGCTCCTTGATCTTTAACTTGATAAGCAAAAGCCATATTCAAATTTATTTAATTTAATAAGGATTACAAATCCTTAAATAGGGCTTCCACATTACAAATCTGGAAGAGCAGAATCTGCACGGGCAGAGTTTATCTTAATTTTCAGCAAAACAAGTAAGATTGACGAAGTCTTTAGCAAAGTTTTTTGTTCTTCAAACCCGATTGAAGTATAATCCTTTTTGTCTATGAGGTTGGTGGTTAGGGCCACAAAAAGATTAAAACGAAAAGCGGGGCTATCGGTAAATAGCAGCAATAAAACTGCTTTTCAAAAAAACAAACTACCTCACAATTAATACCGGGATATCCACTTTGTGCCTTACCGAATCTACCGTAGTGCCAAATACTAAGTCTTTTAACCCTTTGTGACCGTGGGCGCCCATTACCAAAAGTTCTAATTTGTTGGAGTTACTAATTTCGGCAATAGCTTTAGCGGTGCCGCCAAAACCAATGTGCGGCGTGGCATGATAACCAAGTTCGGCAAGGTTTGTAACGTATTTCTTCAGATTGTCGGTATCTGCTTGTGTTTCGTGGTCCATAGCAGTTTTGCCATGATAACGGGCTGCTGCGGTTTCTACAACGTGAATTAAATAGTAATGTGCATCTTTTCCTCCTTGTATCAATGCATGGCGAATGGTTTTTCTATCATGTTCAGAAAAATCTACAGTGATGCCAATTTTCTCGTAGTTGATTTTTTCTACGTTACCAATTGCAAGTGCATCACCATGTGGTACATTGCTTAAATGTTGTTTTTTACCTAAAAAAGGATAAATGAAAATGTAGCCCAAAAGTAAGGCAACAAGTATAGCAATTGGCAATACGATAGCGTAAATGTACCAAGCATTGTTAGATTCGGTTATCCAACCGCCAATTTCTTCGATCACTAATTTGATATTTAAGCAAACGATAACCAAAGCACTTAACCAAGCTAAAATTTTTACCCAAAGTTTAATGGTAAACTCCTTCATTTCCTTTTTATCCGAATTTAGATGGATTAAAGGGATAATGGCAAAACCCAACTGTAAACTCAATACCACCTGACTTAAAATTAGCAATCCGCCCAAAGCATCGTCACCAAAGTAAAGAATTGTAAAAAATGCAGGAACGATAGCTAGCAATCGAGTAATTAATCTACGCAACCAAGGCTGAATTCTTAAATTTAGGTGGCCTTCCATTACAATTTGTCCAGCTAAAGTTCCTGTAACGGTAGAACTTTGTCCGGCCGCAATTAATGCTATTGCAAAAAGGGCAGGAGCTACATTTCCGAAGATATTGCTGAGTAATTCATGGGCATCTTGTATTTCGGCAACTTCATGAAATCCATTTTTGTAGAATGCTGCGGCTGCCAAAATTAAAATGGCCGCATTAACAAAAAAGGCTAAATTAAGTGCAACAGCAGTATCAATAAAATTGAATTTAATCGCTTCCTTGATGCCTTTGCTGTCGCGTTCAAATTTTCTGGTTTGTACTAAAGAAGAATGTAGGTATAGGTTATGCGGCATTACCGTGGCTCCAATAATGCCAATAGCGATGTAAAGTGCTTCGCCACTTAGCATAGAAGGCTCAAAACCTTTTGCAATTTCCTTTAAAGATGGTTCTACAATGAACATCTCAACCAAGAAAGAAAGTCCAACAATAAACACCATGGAAACAATGAAGGCCTCCATTTTGCGCATGCCTTTGTTGAGCAAGAAAAGCAATAAAACCGTATCAAAAATAGTGATGGAAATCCCCCAAATTAGCGGTAATCCGAAAAGTAAATTGAGGCCAATGGCCATACCAATAATTTCGGCTAAATCGCAAGCAATAATAGCAGTTTGTGCTAAAGCAAATAAAGGGAAGTTTACCCATTTGGGGTAAGTGTTTCTGGAAGCTTGTGCCAAATCTAAGCCTCTTACAATACCCAAACGAGCGCTTAACGATTGCAAAAGCAAGGCGATAAGGTTAGACATTAACAATACCCAGATCAACTGATAGCCGAATTTACTGCCACCAGCAATATCTGTAGCCCAATTTCCAGGATCCATGTAGCCAACGCTAACTAAATATGCAGGTCCTAAAAAGGCCAGTATTTTGCGCCAACCTTTTTTCTGGCCGGTGGTTACGCTTTGGTGTACTTCGCTTAACGATTGCTTCTCTGCCATTAGTTTTTCGTAATTAAGATATGTTTGGCTACTTCTCTACTAATATTAGTTTTTTGTTGCTCTACCCATAATTCTACGGAGCCATCAAAATCCAAAACGTCAATAATTTCTATGCGTTTTCCTAGGGTAAGACTTAGTTTTTCTAAGTGTTTAAGAAAAGAGGATGAATGCTCGCTCACACCAGTTATGGTTCCTTTGTCGCCAGATTTTAATTTGCTGAGTTTAATCAAGGCGAGTTCAGCAAAGTTTCCGTGCTTATCTGGGATGGGGTCGCCATGTGGGTCAACCCTGGGGAAATCTAAAAATTCATCTAAGCGTTCAACTAATAAATTAGATTGGATATGTTCCAATTCTTCAGCTACATCATGTACCTCATCCCATTTAAAGTTCAATTTATCTACTAAAAATACTTCCCAAAGGCGGTGCTTCCTTACAATGTTAATAGCGGTTGATTTTCCCTTTTCCGTTAAAGTTACCCCTTGATACTTTACATAATTAATTAGTCCTTTTTCCGAAAGCTTCTTAATCATGTCTGTAACTGAGGCCGCCTTGGTTTGAATACGTTCCGCAATGGCATTAGTTAATACAGGATTGCTAATTTCCGACAAGTGATAAATGATTTTCAGGTAGTTCTCTTCGGTATATGATTGCATTTTTGCTTTTCTAATCTATTCTTTAGACAAATCTAAAAATTTATCTATAAAATTTTATCTAAATTTTTACATTATTTTTAGAATAAAATTTTGTGAGTTGGAGGTCCTGTTATATCTTTGGGCAATTCAAATAAAAAGTATGGCCTTCGAACTAGATAAAATCGATTTTAAGATTTTAAAATTATTGCAAGAAAATGGTAGAATTACCAATTTGCTTTTATCACAAGAAATAGGTTTATCTCCAGCACCAACTTTGGAACGTGTTCGTAAGCTCGAAATGTCTGGTTTCATTAAAAGTTATCATGCTTTGGTTGATGAAGAAAAATTAGGTTTAGGTATTAAAACCTTTATTCAAATTCAGTTAGATTTCCATAAGAACAACACCATTCAGATTTTCTTGGATGAAGTGAACCAGATTAAAGAAGTAACCGAATGCCACCACGTAACTGGTCAGGCCGATTTCTTATTGAAGGTTTATGTGAGTGATATCAAATCGTACGAACGTTTAATTATGGATAAAATCAGTAAGATTTCTGTAGTAAAAACCTTCCAAACGATGATGATTATGTCTACTACGAAGAAGGAACCGATTGTGCCTTTGGAATACTAGTTCTTTACCACCTTAGACACCGAAGTTCATCTTAGAGTAAGTCTCTATATAGTTCGTTTACGAAAGTCTTTTTTCCGTTTTGGATAATAATTGTGCAATTGAAATTTATAAGTAGTCCTTTTGGAATACTGAGTAGTTTCATATAGGTAATTATTTGAGCTTCATGAGTTGGATGAACTATCTACAGATTTTAGTTCTATTATCAAGCAATTTTCAACTAGCAAATCTATCCTTCGAGCGGTATTGACAACTATGTCTTTGTATTCGACATCGATAACGTGTTCTGAAAGATAGGAGATATTCTTTAGCTGTAACTCTCTTTCAAGATATTGATGATAAACGCTTTCTAATAAACCTGGGCCGAGATTAGTGGTCAGGTATCAGGAGCCAGGTGTCAGTTTTCAGTTTACGTTGCATCTGCAAAAAACTTACAACCTAAAACTTATTACTTACAACTAAACTTGCCAGTTAATCTCTTCTTTTCCTTCTTTTTTAAGGATGGCGTTGGTTTTGGAAAATGGCTTGGAGCCAAAGAAACCATTGTACGCTGAAAACGGTGAGGGATGTGCAGAACTAATGATGAAATGTTTGCTTTTGTCTATCAAAGTTTCTTTTTGTTTGGCGTAGTTGCCCCATAAAATAAACACCAAGCCAGTTTTTTTAGACGAGAGTTCGGTGATTACTTTGTCGGTAAATTGCTCCCAACCTCTTTTCTGATGCGAACCAGCGGTATGAGCTCTAACAGTTAAAGTTGCATTTAACAACAGTACACCTTGGTTTGCCCAAGCAGTTAATTCGCCGTGATTTGGCATGCTGAAATCGGGAAATTCGTCCGCCAGTTCTTTGTAAATATTTTTAAGCGATGGCGGTGGAACAACACCTTTTTGCACAGAAAAAGACAGACCATGTGCCTGCCCAACTCCGTGGTAAGGGTCTTGCCCTAAAATTACCACTTTTACCTCTTCGAAGGGTGTATGCTTAAAGGCGTTAAAAATATCCGAACCTTTAGGGAATACCGTGAAACCAGCTTGCTTTTCTTCTTGCAAAAAGTTTTTTAAAGATTTCATGTATGGCTTTTCAAACTCCCCCTGCAATACGTTAAGCCAACCCGGTTCTAAATCTACCGCCATTTTTTAAGTTAAAATTGTAAAGTCAAAAATAAAAAGCCTAGAGCAAGTAATTATTTTTTAACAGTTAAAATATCAATTAAATCTAGTTCTAAGCTTTTCTTAGGATGCTCTATGATACGTCCTATTTCTTTCCCCTTTTTATCTGTGATGATAAAAGTAGGTACACGTTGGATATCAAGACCATCTAATAAACCATTTTCCGCTTTTTTTGCGCCATCAACTGCGATAAAGGAAACCTGTTTTTCATCCACTTTAATGGCGTCTGTTACCTTTAAAAAGTTTGGTACCTGATATTTGCTGTCTCCACACCAAGTGCCTAAAACCACTTTGATTTTTTTATCCTTCATTAATTTGGTTAATTGAGATATAGCTGTGGAGTCTACTTTATAATTTTCGTAGTTGGCATCGTAACTTGCTTTAAACTCCGGGAATTCTACCAAACCCTCTCTTGAACACTCGTTTAGCATGATTTGTTTATGTTTGATTTGATCTTCTAGTTTTTTATTGATTTCTTGAGCATTTGCTACCATAAAAAACAATCCAATTATAATAGTGAATAAGTATTTCATTGTTATCTAATTTTTGTTGAAATTATAAATTAAATCGCTATTTTCTGCCATAGAAAACCGATATTTGCATAAATATTGAAAAACTATGTCAAATTTAGTACGCCTAATTATAGGCTTCGCTTTACTTGGTGCAGCGGTTGCACTTTTTATCTTGGGTCATTGGGGTTGGGGTATTCCAACGGTTTTCGTTAGTATATTCGTTTTTGTTACGTACTTCTACAATGAGAATATGCTCATTGCGCAGTGGTATTTGCGTAAAGATAATATGGCCAAAGCCGAAGCGTTTTTGGGAAGAATAACCAACTACGAAAAGCAGTTGAACAAGATGCAATTTGGTTATTACCAGCTTTTGCTAGGCTTGATGGAATCTAGGAAGGCGCCAATGAAATCTGAAAAGTATTTCAAAGCGGCTTTAAGTTTTGGCTTGCACATGGATCATAACGTGGCTTTAGCCAAGCTAAGTTTGGCGGGCATTGCCATGGGTAAGCGTAATAAACGTGAGGCACAAATGTACCTTTCGGAAGCTAAAAAGGCAGATAAGAATAAGCTATTGGCTGATCAGATCAAACAAATGAAAGATCAGTTGGGCATGTTAGATAAGCAGCAGCAAGTGCGCTACAGCCACAGATAAGAAAAAGTTTAAAACGAAAATGAGCTAATTGCGAAAAGCGATTAGCTCATTTTATTTGTCGCATAAGCGATCAAAATTTTCCTCGTAAGCAGCATCTGTTCTGCTTAACAAGTCGTCATCTTCTTCCTCTCTTTTTTTGCTGAAGAAAAGCTCTTCGGCCTGAATGCGTTTAATCAACTGGCGAATAAGTGACAAGTCAAAGGTGTCTTTGCTTAATTTAATGCAATATTCGCTTTCTGTAATTTCGATACTTGAACTATTCATTTCTTTTAAAATTAGTACGACACTAAAATAGAAAAGGCTTGTTAGGGTAAGTGCAATAAGTCTTTAACTTTCTGTTATGTTTGTGTTAACTATTTTGGTGCTTGATATTAGCGAGCGCCAACCTAACATTTCTTCCTAATGTTTTAAACCGAACTCCATTTTCTTGTACAATGGTGAGGGTCAAATGTCCAGTTTTGCTGGTGTTTAAATCTCTGGCGGTACCTGATTTTCCTTTATGAGTTCCCGCAATTACTTGACAGAAATCTCCATCTTTAAGTGTTATTTCTTTCATAAATTTGCTTGCTTTTACTTAAAGTTAAGGAAATTAGGGTAAAAAAAATCCCCAGTTAATACTGAGGATTAGAGATTGTACTGTAATTGCGAGTTTACGAAGCAATCTTAGAAATTGAAGGTTTAAAACTCACAAAACCTAACTAAATTTATTTATGCGCTAAAAACAAGCCATCATCTGTTTTACTTACTTTAAGGATGTTCTTTCCAGTTAAACCTTTCAAAGTAGTATCCCATTTTTTATTGCTCCACTCAGGTAAAGCTGCCTTTATGTCGCTTAACAAGTGTTGTTCGCCTTCTTTCACCAAAGCATACAATTCTGCTTCTTCAGCAGAAAGCTCAATTTTCTTTTTCTCCGGACGCATTTGAGGGAAGAACAATACTTCTTGGATTGTCGATTGGTCGGTCATTAACATCACCAATCTATCAATACCAATACCTAAACCTGATGTAGGAGGCATGCCATATTCCAGTGCACGAACAAAATCATCATCCATAGCCATGGCTTCATCATCGCCTCTGGCTGCTAACTTCAACTGTTCTTCGAAACGCTCTTTTTGGTCAATTGGGTCATTTAACTCAGAATAAGCATTACCAATCTCTTTACCCATTACAAAAAGCTCGAAACGCTCTACCAAACCTTCTTTGCTGCGGTGTTTCTTCGCTAAAGGTGTCATTTCGATAGGGTAGTCGGTAATGTAAGTAGGCTGGATTAAGTTGGCTTCTACTTTCTCACTGAAAAGCTCATCCACCAATTTACCACGTCCCATGCTGTCATCAATTTCGATACCTAAATCTTTACAAGTTTGAGCTAATTGCTCCTCGCTCATTTCAGAAACATCAATACCCGTATATTTTTGTATGGATTCGTACATCGTTAATTTTTCGTACGGACCAGCAAAATCAATTTCATGCTCGCCAACTTTTACCACTGGCGAACCGTGGATAGCCACAGCAATTTTTTCCAAACACTCTTCTACCATGCCCATCATCCAAACGTAGTCTTTGTAAGCTACGTAGATTTCCATTGAAGTAAACTCTGGGTTATGCGTTCTGTCCATTCCTTCGTTACGGAACATTTTACCGAACTCGTAAACTCCGTCAAAACCAGCAACAATTAGCCTTTTTAGGTAAAGCTCATTCGCAATACGTAAAAATAAAGGCATATCTAAGGTGTTGTGGTGTGTTGCAAACGGACGAGCAGCCGCACCCCCATGCACCGCTTGTAAAATTGGCGTTTCTACTTCCATCCAACCTTGGCTGTCGAAATAATTACGCATGGTATTGATCACTTTAGAACGATTGATGAAGATTTGCTTGTAGTCTGGATTAACCGTTAAATCTACATAACGCATTCTGTAACGCAACTCTGGGTTGGTAAAGCCATCGTAAACGTTGCCTTCGTCATCGCGTTTTACAATTGGCAAAGGACGTAGAGATTTAGAAAGTACCGTTAATTTATTTACGTGCACTGAAATCTCGCCGGTTTGGGTAGTAAAAACATAACCCTCCACACCAACAAAATCACCGATATCTAGTAATTTCTTGAAAACGGTATTGTACAAAGTCTTATCATCTCCAGGGCAAAGCTCGTCACGCTTTAAATAAATTTGGATACGACCAGTAGCGTCTTGAAGTTCGGCGAAAGATGCCGCTCCCATAATGTTACGGCCCATAATTCGGCCCGCAATGCTAATGGTCTTGTATGCTGTTTTATCTTTTTCGTAGTTAGCTAAAATGTCTGCTGCATTAGCATTGATTTCGTACGCCTCTGCAGGATATGGGTTAATACCCAGTTCGCGAAGTTGTTTTAACGAATCGCGACGCAATAATTCCTGTTCTGATAATCCTATACTCATTAATTGAATTTTTTGCAAAAATAGTAAAATACTTGGTTATTGCCGCTTGCACAAGCCTTTAATATCGCATCGAACTGATTGCAATTATTAGGCTACGAGCTACATCCGTTATCTTACAGGCTTGGCAATTGCGTTTTTAAATCTTTTCGTTAGTTTTACTGTATGCAAACATCGCAAAAACCAGACGAGATAAGATTTGAAAGTAGTTTAGAACTTTTAGCTAAACAAGTGGTAGAGGGTTTTATTACTGGCTTACATAAAAGTCCTTTCCACGGTTTTTCGGTTGAATTTGCCGAGCACAGACTTTACAATAATGGCGATAGTGTTAAAAGTATCGATTGGAAGTTGTTTGCCAAGACCGATAAGCTGTTTAGCAAGCGCTACGAAGAAGAAACGAATTTAAGGTGCCAGTTTGTGATCGATGTTTCTTCATCGATGTACTTTCCGAACGATAAATACAACAAGCTCACTTTTTCAGTTCAAAGCACTGCAGCTTTAATTTATTTGCTTAAACGACAAAGAGATGCCTTTGGCCTAAGTTTGTTTACCAACCAACTTGCCTTAAATACCCCAGCCAAATCTACTAGTGTACACCAGAAGTTTTTGTTCGCCAAATTGGAAGAAGTTTTAGCTACTTCTCAGCTAAATGTACAAACGGATTTGTCTTCGGCTTTGCACCAAATCGCAGATTTAATTCATAAACGTTCTTTAGTAATTGTATTTAGTGATATGCTACAAACAGCAGATAGTGACAAGAGGTTGGATCAAATCTTCTCTGCGCTACAGCATCTAAAATTCAACAAGCATGAAGTGGTTATTTTCAACGTGATAGATAAGACTAAGGAATTGGATTTTAATTTTGAAAACAGGCCCTATGAATTTGTGGATATGGAAACCGGTGCCATATTGAAAGCACATACAGTCAAAGTAAAAGGCGCCTACTTGCAGCAGATGAATGAGCATCGAAAAAATTTAGCGCTTAAATGTGCGCAGTATAAAATAGATTTGGTGGATGCCGATATCAACGCAGGCTTTAAACCTATATTGGAAGCTTATTTGATTAAGCGGCAGAAGATGAGTTAGAGCAAGGCTTCGTTTTTTTTAGCTATTTCGTCATTCCCACGTATGCGGGAATTTTAAAGCGTATAGCTAGTTAACGTTCGGGTTAAGTGTCTTTATAATTCTTGAGAAATTCGCATTGAACGTATTTTTTTAGCTCGCCGCCGCTGGGCTCTTACTTTTTCACCGCAAAAAGTAACAAAACCGGAGTTTACGGAGCTCATCAGCTTTGCTGATAAACTCTCGGTTGCTTATTTTTCTTTCAAAGAAAGTGCTTTGGCTTATTGGTGCGGCCCAAAAAATAAGAGACCGAAAATTAGCTGAACGAAGATTTGAAGCGCTATCGCTAGCAAATAGCATAATTTTCTTAACCCGAACTCTCACGTTAGTTATAAAGTGTGCGTTCAGATTTCAAGCATTAAGATCCCAGAAATAAATTTGGGATGACGTGTATTGTTTACGTTGAAGGCAGCACTAAAACAACACGTCCGCAATATCTAGGTTTTTGTCAAATACAGATTTAGCAAACGGACACAAAGGCATAATCTTTAAATGATTTGTTCTGGCGTATGCTACAGCTTTCATCAACATTTGCTGTCCAACTCCTTTACCTTTAAAATCTTCATTCACTTCGGTGTGATCTATAATAAATTTGGTAGGGCCTGCCCAAGTGTAGGTCATTAGACCGGCTTCTTTGCCTTCTTCAATAGCTTTGAAAGAGCCTCTTCTTTCGTTATTTTCCTGAATGATTTCCATATCAATACTTTAACTTTTTAATTTTGACTTTTAACTTAGACGGTTACCGCTTCAATATTCCTCAAAATCACATCGCAAGCTTTTTTAATTTCCTCTTCTGTAATTGTTAAAGGCGGAGCAATGCGCATCGCATCGCTGCAATGTAAGAACCAATCACTAATAATACCGTCTTTAATACAGGCATCAATAATGGCTTTATTGGTATCGAAACTATCAAAACCCACAGCAAGCATAAGGCCTTTACCTCTAATTTCTGTTATAGCAGGATGTTGTAAAAGTTGCTTGAAAAGTTCTCCTTTTGCTTCCACCTGTTCAACTATTTTTTCATCCAACAAAGTGTTTAATGTAGCCAAACCTGCGGCACAGCAAACAGGATGCCCGCCAAAAGTGGTCATGTGCCCTAAAATTGGATTGTAAGACAGTACTGACATGATTTCTAAAGAGCTGATGAAAGCACCGATCGGCATTCCACCACCAATGCCTTTAGCTAGCAATAAAACGTCAGGAACTATATTGTAATACTCAAAAGCAAACATTTTCCCCGTTCTGCCAAAACCTGATTGTATCTCGTCGAATACCAATAAGGCCCCAGTTTCATCGCATTTTTTGCGTAAAGCATCCATGTAATGTTGGTCTGCCACTCTAACGCCTGCTTCGCCTTGTACTGGTTCTACAAAAACTGCCGCAGTTTCGGTGGTAATTTTGTCTAAATCAGTAAGGTTGTTATGATTGATAAAACTTACATGAGGTAAAAAGGGGCCGTAGCCGGCAGAATAGCCCTCGCCATCGGTACTTTTCATTAAACTTTCGGCACCTTGCGTGCTGCCATGGTACGAGTTTAAACAAGCTACAAAGCCTTTTCTGCCCGTATATCGTTTCGCTAATTTCATGGCACCTTCCACCGCTTCGGCGCCAGAATTTACAAAGTAGGTGCTGCTAAGTGAGCTTGGTAAAACCGAAGCTAAAGCAGTTGCAAAATTAACCTGCGGACTTTGAACAAATTCTCCATATACCATTAAGTGCATATAAGTTTCGGCTTGCTTTTTTACCGCTTCAACCACATTAGGGTGGCAGTGGCCTACATTGCTAACACCAATTCCTGCAATTAAATCTAGATATGCTTTCCCTTCAGCATCGTAAATATATACTCCTTGTGCTTTTACAAATTCGAGCATTAATGGCGTAGGAGAGGTTTGTGCGTTGTGTTGCAGAAATAGTTGTCGTTGGGTAAGCATGCTGCAAAAATAACTGATTTAACTTTCAGTTTTTTGTAAATCATGTCAAATAAAAAAGTCCCAATTAATATCAGGACTTTTTCAAATTATCATTTTGTGATCTAATTTGTTGAAGCTGGCATTGCGGCCCTATACTGTTGTAAAATCTCTTTCTTAAACGCTTCTTGTGCTCTATAGAATTTACCCACCGTTTTAATCGGCAAGCTAGATTTAAATTTGTTGTAGTATTTACGTTCTATATTCAAATCTCGTTGTCTAAAGTTGAAATCGTTTAAAATTAAGGTTTGAATTTCCTCGTCATCTAAATCTTCTATTTCCTTTAGCTTTCTAAAACTGATCATTTTCTGAGTACGTTCTTTTCTTAATGTAGATTGCTCTCGTACATAATCATTATATATTGGCCAAAAAATCTTCGCGTCTTCTGCCGATAGATCCAGTTTGGTAGTTAACCATGCTACTTTTCTAGCTTCCATTTTTTCGCCACGCAAGCCTTGAGCCATTGTTAAGCAAGGAACGGATATCAATAGTGCCAAAATTAGGTTCTTCATACTTTATAGGTTATTAGATAGATCGTTAGTTGAGAAATTATCTAAAATGTAATTTTCCATTTCGCTGTCAGTAAAATTTGCAGTTTTAACATTTTGTGCCTCCTGCATATATTCCATAATTACACTTTCGTCAATATCATAAAGCATTTGCTCTTTAACTAATTCCGAGTTTCGTAGCTGGTTATTCTGATAATGTTCATTTGCAAACCAACCTGTAGTAGAAGCAATTACTAAACAAGCTGCAACTGCATATTTAAATAGCGGCTGATGCCAAAGTTGAACTGCTTTTTTCTTTTCGACAGTTTGAGCTGCAATACTTTGTTGCAATTTCTCAAAATATCCATTAGGTATAGCGAAACCGTCTTGTTTGCCATCTTTAAGTTGCTCTAAAGACACTCTAGATGTAATCTGATTTTCTAGTGTCTCGAAATAATTTGTAGGAACAGTAAACCCTGCGCCTTCATTTTTTTGCAAAGAATTTATAAATACCGATTGATTGATCCTTTCCTCTAGTTCCTCGAAATAATTAGAAGGTACTGTAAAAGGGTTGGATTTTTTCAGCTTTGCTAGTTGTGGCGCTTCGTTTTCCCATTCCATATTGTCGGCCATTTTACTCATTTGTATTTATTGATGTTTTTTTAAGCAAAAGGTTTAATTTTAATCTTGATTTAATAAAATTGTCTCTATTTTTTTTACCGCAATATGAAAAGATGCTTTTAGTGCGCCCACGGTAGTGCCTAGTACTTCCGAAATTTCCTCATATTTCATGTCATCAAAATATTTCATGTTGAAGATAATGCGTTGCTTTTCAGGAAGGGTAAGTATTGCCTGCTGTAATTTTCGCTGAATTTTATCTCCATCAAAATAAGATGAAGAAGAAAGTGTTTCTGCTAGTTCAGAATTTATTTCGTCTAAAGAGATGTTGTTGCGATTTTTCTTTTTGTTAAGGAAAGTAATGGATTCATTGGTTGCAATTCTATAAATCCAAGTGTACAATTGCGAATCGCTACGGAAGTTATGTAGGTTCTTCCAAACCTTAACGAAGGTTTCTTGAACAATATCATCGGCATCATCGTGGTCTATGACCAAACGACGTATATGCCAGTAAATCTTTTGCTGGTACTTTTGCAAAAGCAAGTTGAAAGCAGTATTGCGAGTTTTTTCATCATTAAATTTAGAGAGTATCTCAGCGTCTTCAACTTGTTTCATTTATAATTAGATAAGAGATTCGAGATTTGAGATATGAGATTTGGCTCGATGTCTCAAATCTCATATCTAATGTCTCCATTCTATTTTTTTCTAGCTATCGCTTTTTGTGCGGCAGCCACGATATCAGCTGGGTCTAATTTGTATTTTGTCATTAGTTGGTCTGGAGTTGCACTTTCGCCAAAACTGTCATTAACAGCTACAAACTCTTGTGGAGCTAAATAGGTAGTGGTCAAGAAACGAGCAACACTCTCGCCTAAACCGCCAAATTTATTGTGCTCTTCGCAAGTTACAATGCATCCAGTTTTTTGCACCGACTTTAAGATGGCTTCTTCGTCTAAAGGTTTAATCGTGTGGATATTTATAATTTCTGCATCGATACCTAATTTTTCCAATTCTTCGCCAGCTTGGATTGCTCTCCATACCATGTGCCCAGTGGCCACAATAGTAACATCTTTACCTTCATTTACCATCCATGCTTTACCGATTTCAAATTTTTGATCCTCGGGTGTGAATACAGGAATAACTGGGCGGCCAAAACGTAAGTAAACTGGTCCTTCGTAATCCATAATGGCTAGGGTTGCCGCCTTAGTTTGGTTATAGTCGCAAGGGTTGATAACCACCATGCCCGGCAACATTTTCATTAAGCCTATGTCTTCTAAGATTTGATGTGTTGCGCCGTCTTCTCCTAAGGTTAAACCAGCGTGAGAAGCACAAATTTTTACGTTTTTACCAGAATAAGCAATAGATTGACGGATCTGATCGTAAACTCTGCCGGTAGAAAAATTTGCAAAAGTTCCAGTGAAAGGAATTTTACCACCAATAGTTAAACCTGCCGCAATGCCCATCATGTTTGCTTCTGCAATTCCAATTTGAAAGAAACGCTCAGGGAAATCCTTAATAAAAGCATCCATTTTTAATGAACCTACTAAGTCTGCACAAAGCGCAACTACATTTTCGTTTCTTTTGCCTGCTTCATGCAAGCCTGCTCCAAAGCCAGAGCGAGTATCTTTTTTATCTGTATAAGTGTATTTTTTCATTTTTCGTGAGATATGAGATATGAGATGCTAGATGTGAGACAGGTATTTCAGTCTTAAATCTTTTTTCTCAAAATCTCTTTGTTGTTATATATGATATGCGATTTTAAAAGTTTCTCAAATCTCATATCTAAATTCTCAAATCTAATTAATAATCCCCAGCTGTTTCTTTAATTTGACCGAGTGCGCTTTCTAATTGCGCATCATTTGGCGCAGAGCCATGCCATTTGTGAGTGCCCACCATAAAGTCTACGCCGTAGCCCATTTGCGTGCTCATTAGGTTTAAAATAGGTTTGCCTTTGCCAGTTAATGATTTTGCATAGTGCAAAGCTTTTACAATTCCTTCCATGTCGTTACCGTCAGAAGTGATTACGTGCCAGCCAAAAGCTTCAAACTTAGCTTGTAAGTTTTCTAGTGAAAGTACTTTTTCAGTTGGTCCATCAATTTGTTGACCATTATAATCGATACTCGCAATAAGGTTATCGACTTTGTTGTGAGGGGCAAACATAAATGCTTCCCAGTTTTGGCCTTCTTGTAATTCACCATCACCTAAAAGTGCATAAACTAAAGAGTGGTCGCCATTTATTTTTTTGGCTAGGGCCGCACCGATAGCTACAGAAAGCCCTTGGCCTAATGATCCCGATGCAATACGCACACCCGGCAAATGCTCATGGGTAGTTGGGTGTCCTTGAAGCCTAGAATCTAGTTTTCTAAAAGTGCTCAATTCGCTCACCTCGAAATAGCCTGCTCTAGCCAGTACGCTATACCAAACCGGAGAAATGTGCCCATTAGATAAAAAGAAAAGATCTTCGTTTTTACCGTTCATGTCAAATTCTGGGTTGTGATTTAATACTTCGAAATATAGTGCTGTGAAAAAATCTGCGCAGCCTAACGAAGCGCCAGGGTGTCCAGATTGTACAGCATGTACCATGCGCAGAATATCTCTTCTTACTTGCGAAGCGATATCTTCTAGTTCACTGATTGTATGTTTCATCGAAAAAAATATAATTATATGTAATGTAACAAAGTTAATCTAAATATCCATTCGTTTGCTATCTGTATACCATTTTTTGTCAAAATGTGATGGGATTTAAAAATGTAGTTTTCCACATTTTAATGATTTTTAACGAAAAAAATGTTAATAAGTTTGCTTTCTTGAAAATAATACTCTTATTTTGAGTACGTAATTACCCAAAAATTACCAATCAAACGCTTACCGCTTATGAAATTATTTACGTTTTTAACATTTTTGTTAGTCTCTTTTTGCACGACTATCTACGCTCAAAATGGTGCAATAGGTATAGGAACTGAAAATCCTAATGCCAAATCAATTTTAGATATTTATTCTACCGAGAAGGGGCTTTTGATCCCTCGTTTAACGGCTACTCAGCGAGATGCATTGCAAGTAAACGGAACTACTAATGCTGCTATTAATGGGTTGCTGATTTACAATACTTCTTCCAATAAGTTTAATGTTTGGAATTTGAATAAATGGGATGAGCTGTCTACAACTACAGGTATTAAAGGTGATCAGGGAGAGAAAGGAGACAAAGGCGACAAGGGTGACAAAGGTGATACGGGTGCCGTTGGTCCTCAAGGTTCGCAAGGCCCTAAGGGTGATAATGGAATAGATGGTGCTGCTGGTGCACAAGGACCGAAAGGAGATAAGGGTGATGTTGGGGCTACGGGGCCTCAGGGTTTACAGGGAGTCAAAGGAGATAAAGGAATAGATGGTGCAACTGGTGCACAAGGACCAAAAGGAGATATTGGTCTGGCTGGTTTAGATGGAGCCGTTTGGTCTAATGGAAACCTTAACCCTCCGGTCGCTGCTTCCGAACCTTCGGGTGCCAGAGATGGAGATTATTATCTTAATAATAATAATGGGAAAGTATTTGTTAGAAATAATGGGCTTTGGCAAGAGGTTGCGAACTTAACTACTGGCGTTGTTGGACCTATTGGCCCGGCTGGTGCCCAGTGGTATAATGGTACGCTCAATCCGCCGAGCAATGCTAATGAGCCTAGCGGCGTTAAAGAAGGAGATCTTTACCTAAATAATAATACCGGAGATGTCTTTAAGAGAACTGCTAGTGGTACTTGGACTTTGATAGCTAATTTAACAACAGGTATTGTTGGGCCTCAAGGTCCGCAGGGTAATGCTGGCCCGCAAGGCCCTCAAGGTATTAAGGGTGATGCTGGCGTTGCTGGACCCCAAGGTATTCAAGGTCCTGCTGGCCCTGTGGGTGCTACTGGCCCAACTGGTGCAGCCGGTCCTCAGGGAGCAGTTGGTGCTACTGGTCCACAAGGAGCAAAAGGAGATAAAGGCGACAAGGGCGATGTAGGTGCAGTCGGTCCTCAGGGAGCAGTTGGTGCTACTGGTCCACAGGGAGCAAAAGGAGATAAAGGCGACAAGGGCGATGTAGGTGCGGCCGGTCCTCAGGGAGCAGTTGGTGCTACTGGTCCACAAGGAGCAAAAGGAGATAAAGGCGACAAGGGCGATGTAGGTGCGGCCGGTCCTCAGGGAGCAGCTGGTGCTACTGGTCCGCAAGGAGCAAAGGGAGATAAAGGCGACAAGGGCGATGTAGGTGCAGCCGGTCCTCAGGGAGCAGCTGGTGCTACCGGTCCGCAAGGAGCAAAGGGAGATAAAGGCGACAAGGGCGATGTAGGTGCAGCCGGTCCTCAGGGAGCAGTTGGTGCTACCGGTCCTCAGGGTGCAAAGGGAGATAAAGGCGACAAGGGCGATGTAGGTGCAGCCGGTCCTCAGGGAGCAGTTGGTGCTACTGGTCCACAAGGAGCACAAGGAGCGAAAGGAGATAAAGGCGACAAGGGTGATGTAGGTTCAGCTGGCCCGGCCGGTGCTCAAGGGTCTATTGGACTAACAGGTCCTGCTGGTCCACAAGGTCCGCAGGGCTTACAGGGAGATCCCGGAGAGCAAGGCCCGGTTGGTCCGGCGGGGCCATCTGGAACCGCAGCCTCTTGGATGCGTACTGGTAATGGTGCTGGTTTTACTGGAGGTACCACCAATCCTGGAGTGAATAATGATTTTGTAGGAACTACCGATGCAAAAGAGCTTATCATTGCTTCAAATAGAAACGAAGGCCTTAGAATAGCAACAGATGGTAAAGTAAGAGTTGGATTAGCTGGGTCGTATATAACTTCGATTTCAAAAGCATCAATAATTGCAGATTTACCCGCTATTGCAGCAAAAGCATCTTATAAGCAAAATTTTACACTTACCGGAGTAGGTGCTAATGCAAGTGTGGCTGTCTCTTCTAGTATTGAACTACCTGATGGTTTGCTCATCGCTTATGCTAGGGTGGTTTCGGCCAATACGGTCGAAGTTAAATTTATTAACGTAGGTGACCTTGCTATTAATCTTCCTTCGGCCACTTTCCACATTAGCGCAATACAGTAATGATAAAAATGCCAACATATTTTATTTTTGTTGTCGCCTTGGTATTTTTTGGTAACATTCAAGCTTTTGCTCAACTCTCTAATACTGGGGTAAAGCTATTTCTTGATAATAATTCCATATTGTATATTACCGGCAACTACTTGCACAAAGATGGCCAAGTGTTAAACAATGGTAAAATGACAGTTTTAGGTGACTGGAGTTCTAATAATCAAGTCTTTGAAGATGCATCTATAGGTACGGTAGTTTTTAATAATAGTTCGGCATATTTAACTGGTACGGCAACTTTTCCTCATCTCATTTTTAAAGGCAACGGAAGCTACTATTTAAAAGGCACGTTTAATGCCAAGTTATCGCTTGATATTGAAGATGCAGAAATTATGGCGAGCATAGCGGAGGCTTTGACCTTGCTAAACCCAGACGCGAATGCTTTGGTTCGAAATACAGGGTACATCAATACCGAAAGTCTCGATGGTTCTTTTGTGCGTTACATGAATACTCAGGATGAATACCTATATCCCTTAGGTACTAAAAGCTTGAAACGGTTTGTTAAGCTTAAGCCACAAAATGCAGATTTAGCTGCTTTTGCTATTTCTTTTATCGATAAAGATCCAAACACTGGAGGTTTTAATAGGGCAAGCAAAGCAAAATCGGTTGCCGAGATCAATGATATGTATTATCATAAAATTAAGCGTTTAAGCGGTGCCAACGGAGTAGACGCTTCCTTTCTAATTCCGCTTTCCGAAAAATATCAGAATTTGGTTACTTGGGTTAAGAGCGCTCAATGGGATAGGGCGCTTTCTTCAAACAGTCCCGATAAATCTGCTTTGCTGCCGTATCTGGCGCAAACTATACTCTATAAAAATGCCGATTTACCGCTGGGTAGCGATGTAGGCTTTGCTTTGGCGCAGGTTAACAATGTGGGGCCTTTTGAGTTTTACAATGCTTTTTCACCAGATGGCGACGGTAAAAATGACACTTGGGAGGTTAAAAATATAGATGCCTTTCCAGATAACGATTTAAAAATATTTGATAGGTCTGGTAATTTGGTTTATCGCATGAGCGGTTACAACTCGTCTAAATATTGGGATGGGCAAAATGTATCCTCAGGTACTTACATCTACATTTTAAGAGTTAAAATAGATGGGCAAGATCAGCATTTTAAAGGTTCGATAACAATGGTTAAAAAATAGCAAGATGAAAAGATTTTTACTTCAGCTTCTGATTGTTGTTTCGCCTCTTTTAGCCAAGTCGCAAAATGAGATTACCTATAGCCAGTATATGTTTAACAACTTACTAGTTAACCCAGCTTATGCCGGATATAAGGAAGATATCAATATCAATTTGCTTAGTCGCAACCAATGGGTAGGCATAAAAGGTGCTCCAACTACACAATCTTTGATAGCCGATGGCGCATTTTTTCATAATAAGAATGTTGGATTGGGCTTAACGGTATTAAACGATAGGATAGGGATACAAGGACAAACTGCAATCATGGCAAATTATGCTTATCGCTTGCCGGTTGGCCAACAAGGTAGGTTGAGCTTTGGAATTGGGGTGGGAGCGGTACAGTTTTCGTTAAATGGCGATAAAGCTATTGTGGGAGATCAAACGGACATCAATTTTTCGGGCACACAAAATTACTTGTCTCCAGATGCAAAATTGGGTATTCATTATAGTGATGATGTTTTTTACGCTGGGCTATCTGCAAATAACCTTTTAACAACGGCGCTAAATAAGAATAATGAACGTGCAGCGTTTGTGATCTTACCGCCTGTTCACATGTTCTTAACAGTGGGTGCAATGATAAATGTTAATGAAAGTGTGAAAATGAAACCCTCGTTAATGCTCCGTGATGACCCTCAAAGTATGGGTAATTTCGATGTTAACGCATCTTTTTTATTTAAAGATGTACTCTGGCTGGGAGGCTCTTACAGGATGGGTGTTGATATGTGGAAAAAAACTAACAGTTTAAATGCAACTTTTCAACAAAATTCGCTTGTCGGTTTAGTTGAGGTTTTTGTTGCAAAACAGTTTAGAATTGGATATGCTTATGATTATAGTTTGTCAGATCTAAATTCTTATTCGTCTGGAAGCCATGAAATTTCATTGGGTTTCACATTAGGGAATAAAAACTATAGAAACAATGCTTTAACTACTCCGCGCTACTTTTAACGCCGAGTTATATGATGTTTAGAAAGTTTTTTAGAGTTTTAGCAGTTTTTATTGTTATTTATTTTGTTCCGTCGGTGCTTTTTTCTGATGACATTAAGGAAGCCGATAAGCTTTACAGGCAGCTCGATTATAAGTATGCACTAGAGATTTACGAAAAGATAATGAGGGAAAGTCCAAGTTTGGACGTAGCTCAGAAAATTGCCAATTGTTATCGGTTTATTAATAACACCGAGGCTGCGGAAATTTGGTATAAGAAAACCTTGGGCTACCCAGAGGCTACATCAGATAATTATAAGTTCTTGGCCGAAGCATTAAAGCAAAATGGAAAATTTGACGAAGCCGCGGCGAACTACAAAATTTGGGGCGAGAAAAATCCGACGTTAGCTGCCGAAGCCACTAAACAAGCTAATATTTGCGAAGTAGCTAAAACCTGGACAGAAAACCCTGATATCGGTGCCTTGGTACAAAACGAAACAGGCCTTAACTCCGAAAATTCTGACTTCAGCCCAGTACAATTTGGTGCCGATATTTTATTGATCTCTGATAGACGGCAAAAAGATAAAAAAAGCGAAGATACTTACGGATGGACCGGAAATCCTTATCTTAAAATTTACTCCGCAACTGCTTCTAAGCAGGTAAGTATTTTAAAAGGCTCTATCAATACCGGATTTCACAGTGGGCCCGTAGCTGTTTACCCAGGTTTGGATACACTGTTGTTTACTAGGGCGGTATTGCCAGCTAAAAAATCTAAATTAGGCGAGGTTGGCAAGCAGTATTTGTTGATGGCGGTTAAAAAAGAAGGTGAGTGGATTGCCAAAGACAAACTTCCATTTAACTCCGAAGGCCTTTTTTCTGTCCAACATCCAGCTTTATCGCCAAATGGTAAGATTTTGTATTTTGCTTCTGATATGCCCGGTGGTTTAGGTGGCATGGATTTGTACTTTAGCGAAAAGCTGCCCAATGGTAGCTGGACACAGCCGCAAAATTGTGGCGATCAAATCAATACGCCGCAAGATGATGTTTTTCCTACCGTAAGAGCAGATGGCAAATTTTATTTTGCTTCTAAAGGGCACATTGGTATGGGTGGTTTAGATATTTTCTCTGCCGTAGGCGAAAAGAATAAGTTTGCCGAGGTAGAAAATTTAAGGGCGCCACTAAATTCTCCGAAAGATGATTTTGGTGTAATGTTTAATGCTGATCATAAAACCGGATATCTTTCGAGTAATAGAAATGGAGGCGTAGGTTTAGATGATATTTATAGGTTTACTACTGGGATTAAAGCAGAACCAAAAGCTCAGCAGGTATTTGCTGTAAATGGTTTGGTGATAGAGAAAGATACTAAATTGCCGATAGGTGGTTTAGAAGTGTTGCTGATTAATAAAAACACTGGTGCAGAAACAAAAGTACTTTCTGATAGTGAAGGTAAATTTAGTTTTAACCTAGAAGCAGAAACTGACTACGTTGTGAAGGGAAACCCGTTACAATACTTTACTAGCCAGTCGGGCGAAATTACTACTAAAGGTGCAAGTCAATCTACTATTTATGATATTAGGTTTGAGCTAGAGCGTGCTAAAGATGTTTTCACCGTTAAATTAAATCATATTTTTTACGATTTTAATAAATGGAACATTAGAAAAGATGCTTTGGCAGATTTAAGGAAAGTAAGTGAATTTATGGCTAATATGCCTAACGTAAACATGGAGTTGGTAGCCCATACCGACTCTAGAGGTTCGGCGGTCTATAATCAACATCTTTCTGAGAAGCGAGCAGAAAGTGCGTTGAATTATTTAACCAACGAAGGTGTTGCCGCTGAACGTTTGCGAGCAATTGGAAAAGGTGAAACCGAGTTGCTAAATGAATGTGGCGATGGTGTAAAATGTACCGCAGCGCAGCATCAGTTAAACAGACGAACAGAATTTAAGATTGTAAAAGTTAACCCGGTAATGGCAATGAATTAATAACTAATAAGCGTTAGAAAAATTATAAAATCCTTCTCGATAAGCTCGTGAAGGATTTTTTTTTCGATGGTTGGTAATCACAAAACTTACGAAGTTTTAAAAACTTCGTAAGTTTTGTGGCAGAGATTTAGTTACCCTAGCAACTCTAATACTTGAGCCGTAGCGTTTTTAGTATCTACTTTCTTGATGATGTGGGCAATATTTCCTTCTTCATCAATCACAAAAGTAGCTCTGTTAGTTCCCATATATTTTTTGCCATACATATTCTTCTCTCCCCAAACGCCGTAAGCCTCTACAATTTGTTTATCTGTATCGGCTAATAAGGTGAAAGGCAAACTGTGCTTAGTAATAAATTTTTGGTGCGATTTCTCGTCATCAACGCTTACTCCTAAAACTTCTATGCCTTTGGCTTGTAAACCCTGGTAGTTATCTCTGAAATCACAAGCTTCGGCAGTGCAGCCAGGGGTATCGTCTTTTGGGTAAAAATACAACACCACCTTTTTGCCTTTAAATTGGCTTAAGGTTACGGTATTTCCGTTTTGGTCTTTTACTGAAAATTCGGGGGCTTTATTGCCTTCTTGTAGTGTACTCATATTTAATAATGATTGAATAATTAAATTATAAAATGATTGAATAATACGTCAGAAAATCGAACCTCGATCTTCCAACTTCGGGCTTCTTAGCGATAAAATTCTATTGCGTATCTTTTGGTGTTTTCTTTCATGTCAACAACAAGCAATTCCAAAGTATGTTTACCTGCGCTTGTTTTTTCGTCAAAAACATGCCATAAGCTTGCTGTTTTGGCATCAAATTCCATCAGTATCCATTTGCCATCAATATAACCGTTGAAACTTTTAATGCCAGATAAGCCATCACTAATTCTAAAGCTCATTTTGCTAATGCCGGCCATATTTTTGCCATTGGCAATATTTACAGGAACAATATTGGGCGCCACGGTATCTACCGCAATAAAAAAGCTACCAAAATTACGTGGTTTTGTTTTTACCCAACCATTTTCAAAATATCCGCCTTGCGAAGAACGATTGGTGTTGACAATTAAAGCTTTGCTCTGGTGTTTGATCAAGGTGCTGTCTGCTTTGATCCAAAGTTCAAAACCTGTGTGTAGGGGTGTATAATTGTTATGTATGTAATGGATTTCTGAAAATGCATTTTGCTTTGGTTTGGCAGTTTTTTTATAAGTAAAGTTCAAATCGTCATATAAAGTGCCTTTGGGTAAAACAACTTTCACATCTTCTTGATTAAACTCGTTTTGTTTGTTGTAGGCAAAGCTTGTTCCTAAAGGTAGCTCAGGAGTATTGATAACTGCTTTTGTATCTGCCAATACGTTAAAAGCCAAAGTGCTTTTATTTCCTCTAGCATCGCTGATGATGTATTTAACCGAGTGAGTTTTTCCGTCGTTAAAAGTAATACGGCCATTATTAACCAAATTAAAGTAGATACCTAACGGATTGCCAGGGTCAACAAAGCTCTTTTGTATGCTTTGCTTGGTGCGTAAATAAGTAGGATAATCGATATGCGAATTGATGGCTTTGCTATTCTCGAAGGTAAACCTTTCTAAGGCCGAAGTATATACGGTATTGCCATCCACAATTAATTCAATAGCATAAGCGCCATTGTTTCCCGAAGCACCGTTATGTTTGTCATTTACCACTATTCCAAAACCAATTTCACCGCTTAGGTTAATGGTTTTTACTTGGTTCAGTTGGTAGTTTCCTTTACTTCCTGCTACCTGAAAATACTGTTTCGGTGTAAATTCATTAAAAGGTTTGCCGTTTAGTCGGTAAACATACATCGCACGTATTACAGGAGGGATATTGTCTGGAATGCTAATCCCTAGCAATTGCGGGTTAATAGTTGCCTCGGTTTTGCTATCGCGAATTTCGAAATGTAAGTGCGGGCCGCCCGAACTCCCAGTGTTGCCCGTATAAGCAATTACTTCACCTTTTCTTATCGGAATAAGATCTGAAGAAGGAAACTCATCAATCTCATAAGAGGTTTTTTTGTATTGAATGCTCTTTACAATCTGCGCAATTTTAGGATTAAACCTAGACAAGTGACCGTAAACCGTGGTGTAACCATTAGGGTGGTTGATGTACAAAGCCAACCCGAAACCGCTGTTTTGAACTCGCAAACGCGAAATATAGCCATCCGCAGGTGCATAAACGGGATAGCCAATGCGTTGGTTGGTTCTAAAATCTATGCCCGAATGAAAATGATTAGCTCTTAATTCACCAAAGGATCCGGCCAAAGCCGGCGGTTCAATAGCTAACGGCGAACGAAAATCTGTTAATGGATAAATATTGTTGCTGTAAGTCTGTTGCGCTTTTAACTGGCTTGCAATGAAAAAGGATAGTGCTATAAAAATGTAGGAGATGTAATTGCGCATTATGTTATTTATTTTATTTCGAAATTAAGTAGTTGTTTGTCTTCTAGCCAGGCCTCTAGTCGGTCGCCAGCATTTACTTGGCCAACACCTTCTGGCGTGCCTGTAAAAATTAAATCTCCTTTTTTTAAGGTGATGTATTGTGATACAAAAGCGATTATTTTTTCAAACGAAAATAACAGATTGGCAGTATGGCCATTTTGTTTACTTTCACCGTTTTTCTTTAATTCGAATTTCAGATCGTACATATTTCTGTAATCACTTTTTGGGAAGAAATTGCTAATTACTGCTGAGTTGTCGAAAGCTTTTGCCAATTCCCAAGGTAAGCCTTTTTCTTTATGTTCTGCCTGAATGTCTCTGGCGGTAAAATCAATTCCTAAACCAATTTCTTCATAATAATTAGAAGCAAATTTCTCAGCAATATGTTTTCCTTCTTTACAGATTTTAAGTACTACTTCCAGCTCATAATGTACATCGTCAGAAAAAGCTGGTAGATAAAATGGTTTGTTATCTTTTAAAACAGCGGTATCCGGTTTTAAAAAAATAATAGGCTTAGTAGGTATAGCGTTGTTTAGTTCTGCGGCGTGTGCGGCGTAGTTTCTGCCAATTGCGATGATTTTCATACGGCAAAAATAAGTTTTATTTACTTAACTGTTGGCTATTTGGTTACTGCTATTTACTGCTAAACAGTTCAACCTTTTTACGATTAACCAATTTTACGATAATTGGTGTTTACAATTAAAAGGTTAAACGATTAACCGTTTTAAAGCACAGATATTTTTCTAATTACAGGCTCACCTCCGGCTACAATGCGTAGAAAATAAATGCCAGCGTTAAGTTTTGCTGGTACGCTATAGGTTTTAGTATGTTCGCCGTGTTGTATACGTTCGTTGGCAAGAGTAACTACTTCGTTGCCCAACAAATCTGTTATTTTTATTGAAAGACTGGTTTCTTTCTCTAACCGAAGGTTGATGTTGAGCTGTTCTACTACAGGATTTGGATAAATTTTAAGTACTGTTAACGTTTTGCCGCTTTTTTCTTTTACGCTAGATTTGGCGTGCGCATCTGTAGACGAATAGATATTGTAAGAAGGCTTGTAAGGCTGCACGCTTCCTTTAATTACCGGAATTCTGCTAAAAGCTTTGGCTTTTGGCCTTACAGAAAATTTAGAAGTGTCGGTTTTTTGAGCAAAAATAGACGAACAAGAAAGCAACAACATCACTATAAGGAATGCCGCATTATTATTGAGCGCTATTTTAACTCTGTTTATTTTCATTTATTGTTGCACAAAAATATAAATATTTAAACAAACAAATCAAACATAAAATGATGTAATTATATTATTTAACAATATTTAACAGGATTTTAACTCGCAAAATAGATTTTATGGTTTTATTAAAAACACCTTTTAGATCTAAATAAATTGTTATGCTAATTATTTATGTAATTTTGCGTCAAATTTTTACTAAGTGTCAAGTCATAAAAACGTAAATGCCCTTACTGCCGGAGGGCTGTTGGTAACATTAGGAATAGTGTTTGGTGATATCGGTACATCACCCCTTTATACTTTAAAAGCGATTTTTAAATCGGTAGTAGATTCCGGTCAGCCAATTAGTCCAGATCTGGTATTAGGTGCCCTTTCTTGTATCATTTGGACTTTAACCCTACAAACTACCATAAAATATGTGGTAATTACCTTACGAGCCGATAATAAAGGTGAAGGAGGTATTTTTTCTTTATATTCTTTAGTGCGTAAAAAGGCCAAATGGCTAGTATTGCCAGCTGTTATAGGTGGTGCTGCGCTTTTGGCCGACGGTATGATTACGCCAAGTATTACCGTAACTTCCGCTATTGAGGGGCTTAAGCTGAAATTTCCAGATGTGCCAGTAATCCCAATTGTAATTTCTATTATCGCATTGCTATTTATCATTCAGCAGTTCGGTACCAATTTGGTTGGTAAATTATTTGGGCCAATTATGTTGTTGTGGTTTTCTGTGCTTGGGGTGGCTGGGCTATTACAGGTAGTGCACGATCCGTGGATTTTTAAAGCTTTAAACCCTTATTATGCAGCCCATTTGTTAGTTACAAATCCCAGTGCGCTCCTTATCTTAGGCGGTGTTTTTCTTTGTACCACTGGGGCCGAGGCTTTATATAGCGATTTAGGCCACTGCGGTAAGAGGAATATCCGTATCAGCTGGGTTTTTGTGAAATCTATGCTCATCTTAAATTATTTAGGTCAAGGTGTTTGGGTGTTGAAAAACGCACAAGGTTATAATCCGCATGACCCTTTGTCTAATCCATTTTTTAAATTGGTGCCAGAAGATATGGTGTTGTACTTAGTTATCTTAGCCACTACTGCTGCTGTAATTGCATCTCAAGCTATGATTTCTGGTTCGTTTACCTTAATATCCGAAGCCGTTCGTTTGAATTTGTGGCCAAAGGTTCGTATCAATTATCCAAGTGTACAGAAAGGACAATTATATGTGCCTTCTATTAACTGGTTGCTTTGTGTGGGTTGTATCATTATTGTTTTGGTGTTCCAAAAATCTGATAACATGGAGGGAGCATACGGCTTAGCTATTAACCTAACCTTTTTAATGACCACCGTTTTGGTAGCCGTTTATATGCTTCGCAAGAAGTTTCCTATGTATCTAATTGTACTTTTTGTAGTGGTATATATGGGTATTGAATTGGCTTTCTTGGTAGGTAACATGGCCAAATTTATTCATGGTGGTTGGGTAACATTACTTATTAGCGTGGTGCTGTTAAGTATCATGTGGACTTGGTACGCTTCTCGTAAAATCAAAAATAGGTTTGTTAAATATGTAGAGATCGAAGACTATTATGACATTATAAACGAATTAAGTAATGATGTTTCAGTACCTAAATTCTCCTCACAATTGGTGTATTTAACTAGTGCCAATTTTAAAACCGAAATAGAATCTAAAATCATTTACTCTATTATACAAAAAGAACCAAAAAGGGCAGATGTCTACTGGTTAGTGCACGTAGATGTGGTAGACGAGCCTTATACAATGGATTATAAAGTAGAGTTTTTGATACCTGGAAAACTGATTAGAATTGATTTTAAACTCGGTTTTAGGATAGAACAACGTATCAATTTACTTTACCGAAAAGTGGTAGAAGAGTTAGTGAAAAACGGAGAGGTAGATATTACAAGCCAGTACACTTCGTTAAACAAGCATAAAATTACCGGCGATTTTAGGTTCGTACTTTTAGAAAAAACTTTAAGTAGGTTTACGAATTTAAGTTTCTACGAAGAAACCATCATGGATTACTACATGGTACTTAAAAAAATGAGTTTATCTGAAGTAACCAGTTTCGGTTTAGATTCTAGTTACGTAGATGTAGAAAAAGTGCCGCTTATTTTTGTAAGTCCAGATGATATTGAGTTGAATAGGTTGCCGGTGTAGGAGTGGTCAAGCACTAGGGGTCAGGTATCACAGTAAGAGTTGACAGCGTAGAAGAAATATCTCCTAGGCTCTATTGTGTCTTAAATTATCGAAATCAGCGTGAATTAATCTTATGGCTATCAGCGATTAACCATTTATCCCTACCTGCTCTTCAAAAAAGCATCAAGCAAAAAGCAAACTGCAAATACCACTGAGGCGTAACCATTGGTAGTGGCAAATGCTCGGTCTACCTTGCTAATATCATTAGGTTTTACCAAACGGTGTTGATAGATCAGCATGAGGCAGAAGAACAAGATGCCGCCGTAATATGGCCAACCAAAATCCATGAAATATATTGGAACAATAACGCAGGCTGCGGATAAAATATGTAGGAATGAAGATAAGCGCAACGCATTTTCCCTACCTAAAGCCGAGGGTATTGAGTGTAGCTTTTGAGAGCGGTCAAATTCTTCGTCTTGTAGTGCATAAATAATATCAAAACCACTTACCCAAAATAATACAGCAAAAGAGTAAAGTACTGGCACTATGTTAAATTGACCAGTTACAGCAAGGTAGGCACCAATAGGAGCAAGGCCCAACCCAACCCCTAAAACGAGGTGGCATAAAGCGGTAAATCTTTTAGTATAACTATAAAATAGCACTACAAAGATGGCAATTGGCGAGAGGTAAAAGCAAATGGGGTTAATGAGGTAAGTTGTTGCAATAAAAAGCGCACAGTTCACAATCACGAAGATCAATGCTTCCTTTGCCGAAATTTTACCAGCAGGAATGTCTCTAGTAACTGTTCTTGGATTTTTCGCATCTATATCCCTATCTAGATATCTGTTAAACGCCATTGCCGCATTACGAGCAAATACCATACATAACACTACCGCTAATAGCAGATACCAGTTGAAAGGATTGGTAGTAGTGGTTACGCCTAAGAAAAAACCGATAAAGGCAAAAGGCATAGCAAATATAGAGTGGGCAAACAATACGAGCGAAAAATACTTTTTCATTAAAATAAGGTATAAAAGTAATAGTTGAGCGCTAAGGGAGGTTTATTTTTCTGGGTCGCTGGCAGCGTAAAATTTGGGGTCGATAATCGGTTTCACAAAGTCTTCATTCACTTCCTGTACAAATTGCAGCAATTCATCTTTGCCTTGCCCTTTTTCTGCAGAAGTGATAAAATACGATGGCAGCTCTTCGAACCAACCTAACAATGTTTTATTAAATTTAGCCACATTTTGGTCTGTTTTTGGTCCCGATTGTTTATCGGCTTTAGTGTAAACCAACGCAAAAGGAATTTGGCATTCGCCCAGCCAAGAGCAAAACTCTAAGTCGATTTTTTGCGGTTCTAACCTACTATCGATCAGTACAAATACACATTGCAAGTTTTCTCTTTTGGTGATGTAAGCTCTAATGAACTTTTCCCATTTCTCCCTGCTGCTTTTAGATACCCTAGCGTAGCCATAACCCGGTAAATCTACGATATACCATTTCTCATTAATTAAAAAATGATTAATTAATTGAGTTTTACCTGGTTTCTGCGAAGTCTTGGCCAATCCCTGTTGGTTTACTAACATATTAATTAACGACGACTTGCCTACATTAGAACGCCCAATAAAAGCATACTCTGGCATATCGGGTAGAGGCAAAGCCGATACTTTGGTATTGCTAACTACAAAGGTTGCAGATTTAATGATCATGCAGCAAAGATAAGGTTAATTGTGAGAAACGTTTAATTGGTTAATCGATTGTCAAATACAATTAACCAGTTTTTACAGTTAACCGATTAACCAAAATAACCCTATCTTTGCATTGCATTATGAATCCACAAATTACTCCGTATTCTGGTACCGAAACAAAAAAAGAGCAGGTGGCCAGCATGTTCAATAATATTTCTGGTACTTACGATTTTCTTAATCACTTTTTGTCTTTAGGGATTGATATCATTTGGCGTAAAAAGGCCATTAAAGAGCTTTTATCCGCCAATCCTCAAAAAATATTAGACGTAGCCACTGGTACCGGCGATTTTGCATTCGAATCAATCAAAATATTAAAACCTCAACAAATTATTGGCGTAGATATTTCTGAAGGAATGTTGGAAGTAGCAAAGAAAAAAATCGTAGATCGTAAGCTAGAACATGTTTTTTCGGTACAATTGGGCGACTCTGAGAGGCTGCATTTTGAAGACAACACCTTTGATGCCATTACCGTAGCTTTTGGTGTACGTAATTACGAAAACTTAGAAAAAGGCTTGGCCGATATGTTTAGGGTGCTTAAGCCCGGAGGTAAAGTGGTAATTTTAGAGTTTTCTAAGCCCAAAGTTTTTCCCGTAAAGCAGTTGTATCACTTCTACTTTAAATATGCAACCCCATTTTTCGGCGGCTTGTTTTCTAAGGATAAAAAAGCTTATGCCTATTTAGAAGAGTCGGTACAGGCATTTCCTGATGGTAAAAACTTCACAGCACTGATGGAAAAAGTTGGCTACCAATATACCAAACATCGTTCCCTAACGTTTGGTATTAGTGCCATTTATACCGGTGTTAAATGAAAAAACAGCTACTCATCCTCTTGTTTTCTGTAATCGTGTTAAATGCCAATGCTCAAAATTGGGGCGGTGGTATCGATGAGCAGGATTTCAATTGGGGTTTTAGCTTTCAATACATTGCCTCGGAGTTTAAGCTCACTAGAGCGCCTAACTGGCAAGATATTTTCTTAGATTACGAGCAGAACAATAGACCAATTACCGATAAATTAAATGCCATAAGCTCCCCCATTTCTGCCGGTTTTGGTATTGGTTTCGTGATGAACTACAAATTGACAAAGAATTTTGACTTACGCAGCACACCCACTTTAGTATTTACCGATAGATTGGTAGATTATCAATATGCTCTGCCGTCGCTTAATGTTCCATCTGATTTTACAGACGGAAAATGGCAACAAAAAGTATCGGCAACTATGGTAGATTTACCTTTGGGCATTAAGTTTAAATCCGAAAGAAGAAAAGATTTTAGAGCTTACCTCCTCTTGGGAGCCAAGTATTCTCTAGATTTGGCTTCGGGTAAAAAAGTGAATGATGAAGATAAGGCATTGATATACAAGTTACTGAAGAATAAAAAAAACTTTGCTTCTTATGAAGCCGCAATTGGTTTCGATTTGTATTTCGAATATTTTAAAATGTCTCCAGAATTAAAGGTTAGCCATTCTTTTGGAGATGTCTTGAGGCACGAAAACCATCCTTTTTCTACCCCGATAGATAAAGCTATTTTAAGAAATTTTACTTTCAGTTTGTTTTTTGAGTAATTCGCTTTTAAGAAAAAGCATAACTTTGTGCCAAACGCAATATTTATAAAATGGCCAAAATCGCATTAATTACGGGATCTACTTCTGGCATTGGAGCCGCTTGTGCAGATACGCTTGCCGCACAAGGCTACGATTTAATTTTAGTAGCCAGAAGAGAAAATCTGTTAACTACCCAAACTCAAGAGCTTACCGCTAAATACGGTGTTCAAATAAAAAAAATACAGGCTGATGTTAGGGATAAGGAAAATATCAACTATGTGTTAGAAACTTTGCCTGCAGAGTGGAAAAATGTAGCTGTTTTGGTTAACAATGCCGGGTTGAGCCAAGGTTTAGATCCAATAGATAAAGGCGATACCGACGATTGGGATAGAATGATTGACACGAACGTTAAGGGACTGCTTTACGTTACCAAGATCGTTTCTAGCTGGATGGTAGAAAGAAAGCAAGGTCATATCATCAATATCGGCTCTATTGCAGGTAAGGAGGTTTATCCCAACGGAAATGTGTACTGTGCAACTAAACATGCTGTAGATGCTTTAAACAAAGGAATGCGTATTGATCTTTTGCCACATGGTATAAAAGTTACTGCTATAAATCCGGGCATGGTAGAAACAGAATTTTCTATTGTGCGTTTTAAAGGAGATGAAAATAGAGCAAAAAAAGTGTACGATGGACTTGAGCCTCTAATGGCACAAGACATTGCAGACGCCGTTTGGTATGTAGTAAGTAGGCCTGCGCATGTAAACATTAGCGACATGCTGATTATGCCTACTGCACAAGCCACAGGTACTATTGTAAAAAGAGATTAATTTAGAGTTACAAGTTGAAAGTTATGGGTTTCTAGTTTGGATGCATAACCCGCAACATGTAACTGATAACACATAACACATTATGATATCAACAAACATAGATCAAGAAATTAAACAAGCCATGTTGGCTAAAGATCAAGCGAAGCTAAGAGGTCTTAGGGCTATTAAAGCAGCAATTTTATTAGCAAAAACAGAAAAAGGTCAGGTAGAAGAAATTAATGAAGAAGCTGAAATAAAAATTTTACAGAAGCTGGTTAAGCAACGTAAAGAATCGGCCGATATTTATAAAACACAGGGCAGAGATGACCTCTACCAAGTAGAGCAAGAAGAAATTGATGTAATTGCTCAGTTTTTGCCTAAGCAAATGGAAAGATCAGAAATAGAAGCTGTTATAGCGAAAATTATTGCTGAAACTGGCGCAAGCTCTATCAAAGAGATGGGCAAAGTAATGGGCTTGGCTAACAAAGAACTAGCTGGTAAAGCCGAAGGAAAATTGATTGGCGAAATTGTAAAAAACTTATTGGCTTAATACTAAATAGAGTGTAAAGGATAAAAATGTAATTTTATTTCATATTAATTGCATTTACTCTATTAACTTAGTGGCATATACCAAACCGCCATGATTAACAATCAAGGCGAGATAATTAATCATGGAGCTTCACCACCATTGAAAAAAATAAATAGGTGAAAAATATACATAATCATATTTATGAATTACGAAGTAGTTGAACAGGAGGGGTTTAAATTTATAGAGGTTGGCGAGGGCGAACCTTTGGTATTGCTTCATGGTTTAATGGGAGAATTAAGTAACTGGGAACAAACAGTAGAAAAATTTAAACATAAATACCGTGTATTAGTACCTATTTTGCCTATTTACGAACTGCCTATCTTAACATTAGGAGTAAAAAGCTTGTCGAAATATCTGCATCGGTTTCTAAAATTTAAAAAACTTAGCCAGGTAGTTTTAATAGGAAACTCGCTGGGCGGACATGTAGGCTTGGTATTTACCGTAGCACATCAAGAGTTTGTGAAAGCATTGGTGCTTACTGGAAGCTCTGGCCTGTATGAAAATGCCTTCGGAGGCTCTTTCCCAAAAAGAGAGAATTACGATTTCATTAAAGAAAAAGTAGAGTTTACATTTTACAGCCCGGCAACAGCAACTAAAGAATTGGTAGACGAAGTATTTAAAACGGTTAACGATCGTTCTAGAGTAATTCGTATTTTAGCATTAGCCAAATCTGCTATAAGGCATAACATGGCTAAAGAACTGAAAAAAATAACTATTCCGGTGTCGTTAATTTGGGGCAAACAAGATAAAGTTACCCCGCCAGATGTAGCTAAAGAGTTTTATGAATTACTGCCAAACTCGGAACTAAACTGGGTAGATGAATGCGGCCATGCGCCTATGATGGAGCAGCCAGAAGTATTTAATAACTATTTGGAAAAGTTTTTGGACAGAATTTTGCTTAAATAATAAATTGGTACAATAGATTTAAAATACTGCCAATAAAAAAATAAAAAATGATTGCAGGAGAACTCATAACGAACAATATTCCACCCCTTCGTACATCAGATACGGTTAGGATGGCCTTGGATCGAATGAACGAGTTCAAGCTATATCATCTGCCTATTGTAAACGAAGTGCAATACCTAGGTTTAGTCTCCGAAGAAGAATTAATGGCGGCTAAGGATACAGATACAGCCATTGGCGCATTGCCGCTAAGTTTGCTCAGTTCTTTTGCTTTCGAGAATGCACATATTTACGAAGTTATCCGTTTATTTAGCGAGCTTCAATTGTCTGTTGTGCCAGTTTTAGATCAGCAAAAAAATTACCTTGGGGTGGTTTATATCAATCATTTATTAAATTTTACCGCTAACCTTTATGCGGTAAGCGAACCTGGCGGTATCATTGTGCTTTCTATCAGTAACCGAAACAATTCTTTGGCGCACATGTCTCAAGTTGTAGAAGCAGAAAATGCACAAATACTATCGTCTTATGTGAACTCTTTTCCCGATTCTACCAGGTTAGAAGTTACCTTAAAAATTAATAAAACAGATCTTTCTGCCATTATAGCTTCTTTTGAACGCTACGATTATGAAGTTAAAGCTGTTTTTAACAATAGCAGTCATGATGACGGTTCTATGGATAGATTCAATTCGTTCATGAACTACTTAAACGTTTAATTACTACAAGAAACCTTCATGATTTCATTAGGAACGTAACTGCAGGATAATCATGAAGGCTTCATCATCAAAAAAATAAGTCAAAACAAACGGATGAAAATAGCCCTTTACGGTAGAGATTTTAATGATAACGTACTGCCTTTTGTACAAGAAGTATTTGATGCTTTGGCAGCTAACCAAATTGAAGTAACGGTTTATCAAAAGTTTTTTGATTTTGTAAAGGATAAATTAACCTTACCCACAGACATTTCTACTTTTTCTGGCTACAAAGATTTGTTAGGCAAGACCGACATCCTGTTAAGTTTGGGCGGCGATGGAACTTTGCTAGACACCTTGTCCTTGGTAAGGGATTCGCAAGTTCCGGTAATAGGTATCAACTTTGGGCGTTTGGGGTTTCTAGCCAGTATCAATAAAGCAGAAATAAACGATGCCATAAAAGCATTGGTAAGCGGGGCTTATTCTATAGACCAGCGGAGCTTGCTCAGCATCGAATCTAAAAGTGGCCTGTTTGGCGATGAAAACTTTGCCTTAAACGACATTACCATACACAGGAGAGATGATTCTGCCATGATGATCATTCACGCTTACATGAATGGCGAATTTGTAAACTCCTATTGGGCCGATGGGCTTATTATTGCTACCCCAACAGGTTCTACGGCCTATTCGTTGAGCTGCGGAGGTCCAATTATTTTGCCAAGCGCACAAAACTTTGTGATTACACCCGTGGCGCCACATAACTTAAACGTTAGACCAATTATAGTGCCCGACGATGTAGCGCTTACTTTTGAGGTAGAAGCCCGTAGTACCAAATTTTTGCTTACCTGCGATTCGAGGACGGAAACCGTAGACCGTAGCGTGAAAATTAGTATCAGTAAAGCAATATTTAACATAAATCTTATCCGCCTTAACAATGAAACGTTTCTAACTACGTTAAGGAATAAATTGCTGTGGGGCATAGATACCCGTAATTATTAGGATGCTTTATAAAAAGACATTATTAGCCATTATTTTAAGCTCTATTTTTGCAGGTAAATCTGTTGCCCAAGTGTGGGAAGTAGGTTTACAGGCAGGCGGTGCGGGCTATATGGGAGATTTAAACCCCACCAACCCGCTAAAAATTAGTGGCCTTTCTTTGGGTGGTTTTGTTAAAGCTAACTTTGATCCCAACTGGGCCTTATCTTTTAATTATACTAACGGCAAAATTAAAGCAAATGACGCAGAATCAACTAGCGAGCAGTTTAGGCAAAGAAACTTGAGCTTTTCTAACAAGTTAAACGAATTCAGTCTTTTGGTAGATTTTAACTTTTTCGATTATTTTTCTGGAGGTGGCTATGCCAGGTTTTCTCCTTATTTATATACTGGTGTTGGGGTGGTATTGTTTAATCCTAAAACTAAATATCAGGGAAATGAATACGAACTTCCTTTGTACCTAACCGAAGGGGTAAAATATAAAACCGCCGCTTTAAGCGTGCCTTTTGGCTTTGGTATTAAGTATAATTTCAAAAATAACTGGACCGTAATGAGCAATATAGGCTATAGAAATGCCTATACAGATTATTTAGATGACGTAAGTGGCAACTATATTGATCCAGCAATTTATTCTAACAATCCAGATATACGCCCTATGCAGATAGTGTTAAGCGACCGATCTGGCGAAATTAACGGCAATTATATTGGTGCAAGAGATGTGCAAAGAGGAGATTTTAGAAAAAGAGATACTTATATGTTTGTAGGTATTGGCATAACTTATACCTTTGTGAGCCAAAAGTGTTTTTAACTTTTGACGGCCTCAGCAACTATAGATGGATTTTAAAGATCAAATAGATATTAAGCGTTTGCCAGAACACATTGCCATTATCATGGATGGTAATGGGCGTTGGGCAAAAAATCAAGGTAAATTTAGGGTTTTTGGCCACGAGAGCGGTGTGCTTTCTGTAAAAGATATTGTAGAGGGCTGTGTAGAAATTGGAATAAAATACCTTACGGTTTATGCTTTTTCTACAGAAAATTGGAACCGACCAATAGAAGAAGTAAATGCTTTAATGGAATTACTGATCTCAACCATTAACCAAGAAGCAGAAACTCTTAACAAAAATAATATTAAGCTAAATGCCATAGGCGATTTAAAATCTCTCCCACAAAAATGTATAGAAGACCTAGCGGATGCTATGGATAAAACCAAGGATAATGTGAAATGTACCCTAACCTTGGCGCTGAGTTACAGTGCAAAATGGGAAATTGTAGAAGCTGCGAGAAAATTAGCTGCCCAAGTGCAAGAAGGAAAAATTAGGGTAGAACAAATTGATGAGCAGTTGTTTGCAAATCAGTTAACTACCGTAAATATACCCGATCCAGAGTTAATGATACGTACCAGCGGAGAGCATCGTATCAGTAATTACCTGTTGTGGCAAATGGCTTATACCGAATTGTATTTTACCGAAACACTATGGCCCGATTTCAGAAGAGAGCATCTTTTTGAGGCTATTGTAGATTACCAAAAACGCGAACGTCGCTTTGGAAAAATTAGTGAGCAATTGAACTAATTTTTCTTTTAACACTTTTTAACATGAGTTTAAATTAACTTAGCAACGTTTTTTAGATTGTAAATGAGAAGAATATACCAACTAGTATTTCTGCTTTTGATCGGTTTTCCGTCATTAGCTCAAATTCGTAACCAACCAACACAAGCAACACCTTCCTTAAAAGTAAATGGTTTAAATTTAGACTATTTCACCCCAAAAGAATACATCATTGGAGGTACCACTTTAACAGGCGCAAAATATCTGGATAAGGATGTAATTGTTGTGCTTTCTAAGTTAACCCAAGGCGAAACAATTATGCTTCCGGGAGAGGGCACCGCAAATGCTATTAAAAACTTATGGGCTCAAGGCTTATTTGATGATATCAAGCTAAACGTTTCTAAAATAAATGGAGATACCGTGTACTTTGATATTGAAGTGGTAGAGCTTCCTCGCCTAAGCGGTTTCGAGTTTACTGGTATCAGTAAATCACAAAAAACAGATATTCTAGAAAAACTAGGAGACAGACCTGGGAAATCTATCATTAATGATAACCTGTACAATACTACAAGGTCTATCATCACCAAATATTTGTACGAAAAGGGTTTTTTCTACACCAAAATCGATTATGCTTCTAAACCTGATCCAAATCAAGACAATAGCGTAGTTCTTCAGGTTAATATAGACAAAGGCCGTAGAGTAAAGGTGCAAAAGATAGAATTTACAGGCAACAAAGAGTTCAGCGCTGCTAAACTTAGAAAGTACCTTAAAAAAACTAAGCAACGTGCGTTTTATAAAGTTTTTGGTAGCGGTAAGTTCAATAAAGAGAAATACGAAGAAGATAAACTGGCTTTTGTAGCTAAGTTGCATGAGAAAGGGTATCGCGATGCTGCAATTATCAGCGATAGCGTTTATAAGTACAATGATAAAACCGTTGGCATTAAAATTAACATGTACGAAGGACCGAAGTATTATTTCGGAAAAATTACATGGGTAGGTAATGCTAAATACAATACGGAGTTTCTGGAGAAAGTTTTCGGCATTGAAAAAGGAGAAGTATTTAGTGAAGAAAAACTAGAGAAGAAATTAAGGGGTAGTGCTAATGGTGACGACGTTTCTAGTATTTACCTTAACGACGGTTATCTTACTTTTAACGTTGATCCAGTACAAACTAAAATTTATAACGACACGGTAGACGTAGAGATGCGTATTTACGAAGGCCCGAAATATACGATCAATAAAGTAAGTGTTTTAGGAAACACTATTACAAACGATAGAGTAGTGCTGAGAGAAATCCGTACAAAGCCGGGAGATTATTTCTCCAAAGAATTGTTGATTAGAAGTGTTCGGGAAATTGGACAGTTGGGTAACTTCGATGAGTCTAAGACTAATCCGGTACCTAAGCCAAATCCAGCAGATGGTACTGTAGATATCGTATATCATGTAGAAGAAAAGCCATCAGATCAAATTGAGCTTTCTGGAGGTTTTGGAGGTGGCCGTGTGATCGGTACTTTAGGTTTAACATTCAATAACTTCTCATTAAGAAACTTATTTAAAGGCGAAGCCTACAGGCCATTGCCAAAAGGAGATGGACAGCGTTTAAGCTTACGTGGACAAACCAATGGTAAATTCTACCAATCTTACAGTTTCTCGTTTTCTGAGCCTTGGTTTGGTGGTAAAAAGCCAGTTAGTTTTGGTGTAAGTGCGTTTACTTCGCTACAGTCTAATGGTTTGTCTAAAAGTAATGCCAATTACTATGGCATCCGTTTAAATGGTGTGTCGTTCAGTTTAGGTAGAAGGTTAAAATGGCCAGATAACTGGTTCTCTTTGACGCACTCTATTAACCTAAACCAGTACATCTTAAATAATTATCCAGGCTTCCTTTTCAGTACTGGAGAGTCTTATAACTTAAACTTTACCCAAGAAATTTCAAGGGATTCTAGAAATCACAATATTTTCCCAACCGGTGGTTCGTATTTAAGGTTTACCGTACAAGCAACCCCGCCTTATTCTTTATTTAACAAGGTCAATTATAATACGGCATCTGATAAAGATCGCTACAGATTTACCGAATATCACAAGTGGAAATTTGAATCGCAGTGGTTCGAAACCGTAGTTGGTAAGTTGGTATTTAAAGGACAAGCGCAATTTGGTTTCTTAGGCTCTTACAATAGTGCAGTTGGCCAATCAGCATTTGAGCGATTTAAATTAGGTGGTGATGGTATGCAAGGGTTCGACTTTTTACAAGGTTCAGAGATCATCGCAATGCGTGGTTACTCAAACAACTCAGTAATTCCGGTAGGCGCCAATCCAAATATTGCACAAAGTTCTGGTAGCCCTATCTTTACCAAATACGTAATGGAATTAAGATATCCAGTAATTAGTTCACAACAAGCTACAGCGTTTATGACCGTTTTTGGCGAGGCTGGTAATACTTGGGATAGGTTCCGCGACTTTAATCCATTTAACGTTAGAAGGTCTGTTGGTGTTGGTGCAAAAATATTTTTACCGATATTTGGATTACTTGGCATAGATTATGGTTATGGATTTGATAACATCCCAGGTGTGCCAGATGCTAATAAAGGACAGTTCCACTTTAGTATTGCGCAACAAATGGGAGGGTTTAATTAATCGCACACAATTAAAGCTTGTATAAAGCGTTAAGCAAAAGTTCAATTATGAAAAAGATATTTTTAGCTAGTTTTTTACTCCTTATGGCATTAGGAGTATCGGCACAGAAAATGGCCTATGTAGATACAGAATATATTTTGAAACATATTCCTGACTATAAATCGTCGTTAACTCAAATAGAAGGACTGTCTAAGCAGTACCAAAAAGAAGTAGACGAGGTATTTAAAGAGGTAGATGCCATGTATAAGGCTTACCAAGCAGATCAGGTATTATTAACTGATGATATGCGTAGACGTAGAGAAAATGACATCATCGAAAAAGAGAAGGCAGCAAAGGAATTACAGCGTCAAAAATTTGGACCAGAAGGAGATTTGTTTCAAACTCGTACCAAATTATTGAAGCCTATTCAAGAAAAAGTTTCTTCAACCATTGCAGAAGTTGCAAAAAACAAATACATTGACTTCGTATTTGATAAAAGCAGTGAAAGTACCATGATGATCTACGCCAGTGCCAACTATGACATTAGTAACGATGTAATTATTAGATTAGGTTTTAAGCCAGGAACATTGGTAAAATAATAAAACAATAAACATACAGAAAATGAGACTATCCAAGTTTAACGGGATGGTTTTATTTACATTAAAACGAGCTCAAAAGCTCATTGAACAAAAAATACAAAAAGCAATTATCAACAAAAACAAATTATATTATAAATGAAAAAGTTAATTAAAGGATTATTTGTAGCTGCAGGATTACTTTTAACTACGCAAGTTGTAAGTGCACAACAAAAATTTGGTCACTTAAATTCGGATGAGATCTTCTCTACTTGGTCGGAAGCTAAAACTGTTTCTAGTACTATAGAGAATTTAGCAAAAACAAAACAAGCAGAGATTGATAAAATGATCACCGAGTATCAAAATAAATTAAAAGCTGCTCAAGACAAAGAAAGAACATTAAGCGAAGCAAATAAAGATGTTGTTGTTAAAGAATTGCAAGTTGCTCAAACAGAGTTAACAGATTTGCAAAAGAGAATTGAAGATGCTCGTAACAAAGCAAGAACAGATGTTGAAGCTAAGCAAGCTGAGGTTTTTCCTCCGTTGCAACAAAAAGTAGCTACAGCTATCAATGCAATTTCAAAAGAAAAAGGTTTGTCTTACGTTTTTGATATTTCTGCATCTCAAGGTTTCAATAATTTAGTTTATTTTGATGGTGGCGAAGATATTACTGCTGCTGTAAAAACTAAATTAGGTATTGCGGCAACTGCTAAACCAGCTACAACTCCTGCTAAAAAGCCATAATCTTATTTAAAAATTAAATGGCGGAATTAGGTAAGCTTAATTCCGCTTTTTTGTGCTCAAGAATGTTTAAAAATGGGCAAATAATAACTTTACAATGTGCGGAGACATTAACATTCAAAACCTTTCAAAAAAAATTGATATGCAAGGCAATAACGCGATAGGTATATTCGATTCTGGCTTTGGAGGCTTAACCGTTTTTAAAGCCATTGCCGAAAAATTGCCTAATTATAACTACATCTATTTAGGAGACAATGCCCGGTCGCCTTACGGAGATCACTCTTTCGATACGGTTTATCGATATACCCTAGAGTGTGTAGAGTGGCTTTTTGAGCAAGGTTGTCCATTGGTTATTTTAGCCTGTAACACGGCTTCCGCAAAAGCTTTGCGCAATATACAGCAACTAGATTTGCCCAAGAAATATCCTAACTGTAAGGTTTTGGGCGTAATTAGGCCCACGGCAGAGGTTGTTGGCGAAATGAGCAAAACCAAATCTATAGGTGTGTTGGGCACAAGAGGAACAATACGTTCAGAATCTTATCTAATAGAGATCAATAAGTTTTTTCCAGACGTGGAAGTTTATCAACAAAGTTGCCCAATGTGGGTGCCTTTAGTAGAAAATAATGAACATGAATACCCAGGTGCAGATTATTTTGTGAAAAAATATATTGATGCGATTATGCAACAATCGCCCAATATCGATACGCTATTGTTGGCCTGTACGCATTATCCTTTGCTTATCAATAAAATCAGTAATTACGTTAATAGCAATATAAAACTCATTTCGCAAGGCGAAATTGTAGCCAATAGTTTGAAAGATTATTTAGGCAGGCATCTCGAAATTGAAAGTAAACTCTCGAAAAATAATAAACAGCTTTTTTACACCACTGGCGATCTAAGTACGTTTAACGATCACGCTTCTGTATTTCTAGGTAGAGCTTTACAGGCTAAACCTATGCACGAGAAATGACGACCTTGTTTTATAGGTAAAGAAATTAACAAGTAAACATACGGGTGCCATTATTAATGTTGTTTATCGAAAGGCTACCAACGCATTAATAGCGAAAATAGTTCGGCGTTTAGGGCATACATAAGGCAAAAATTACCACAGGTTACGGAGCTAACGTATTAAGTTTTGTCTTTAAAATGTTAAAATTACATTCCTATAATTGCTAAAAAGCTAATTAGCAGGCTATTCTTTAAAATATAATAATTTTACGATAAAACTTACATTTTCTGTTAGGTTGTGGTTAATTAAAGCGGTAAATTTGCGGCTCAATCACAATCAATGAGCGAACAGATCAAACACGAATGCGGGATAGCCTTTATCCGCTTGTTAAAACCTCTCTCATACTACCAAGAAAAATACGGTACTGCACTTTACGGCCTTAACAAATTGTATTTGTTGATGGAAAAGCAGCACAATCGCGGTCAGGATGGAGCTGGTATTGCCACTATTAAGTTAGACATGAAACCAGGTAGCCGATACATTAGTCGCTATCGTTCAATGGCTCAAAATGCTGTTGCAGATATTTTTGGGTATGTGCAAAGCAAGTTTGTTAGCATCCAGGAAGAAACTCCGGAGCTAATGAAAGACACCGAATTTTTAAAGCAAAATGTGAGTTTTATTGGGGAGGTGTTATTAGGGCATCTTCGCTATGGTACACACGGTAAAAACAGTATCGAGAACTGTCATCCTTTCTTACGCCAAAACAACTGGATGACTAGAAACTTGGTGATTGCTGGTAACTTTAATATGACTAACGTAGATGAGCTGTTAGAGCAGTTATACGAACTGGGTCAGCATCCGAAGGAGAAAGCAGATACCGTAACTGTACTGGAAAAAATTGGTCATTTTTTAGATGATGAAAATCAAACTTTGTTTGATGAATATAAAAAAGAGGGGTTAACTAACGTAGAAATTACCCACAAAATATCTGAAGGCTTAAACGTTGCAAATATCCTAAGAAGATCTGCAAAAAGCTGGGATGGTGGTTACACCATGTCTGGCATAGTTGGTAACGGCGATGCTTTTGTGATGAGAGACCCAGCAGGTATTCGTCCGGCATTTTACTATATGGATGATGAGGTGGTGGTTGCCGCTTCTGAGCGACCAGCAATTCAAACGGCCTTTAAAGTGCAAATCAAGAATGTAAAGGAAATTAAGCCAGGACATGCATTGATTATCAAAAAAGATGGTACAGTTACCGAAGAAATGTTTCGTGAGCCATTAGAGAAAAAAGCATGTTCGTTTGAGCGTATTTATTTCTCAAGAGGAAGTGATGCAGACATTTATAAAGAACGTAAAAAATTAGGCGAGCTACTGTGTCCGCAGGTGTTGAAAACTGTAAACTACGACCTTAAAAATACCGTTTTCTCGTTTATCCCGAACACGGCAGAGGTTTCTTTTTACGGAATGGTAGATGGCCTGCACAAATACATTACCGACTACCAAAAGGAAACGTTACTTAAACGTAAAGAGGTGTTGGATGATGCTGCTTTGGATGAGTTGCTATCTATGCGTCCAAGAGTGGAGAAACTCGCTATCAAAGATGTAAAGTTACGTACTTTTATTACTTCTGATGCAGATAGGGGAGAAATGGTAGCTCATGTTTACGATACTACCTACGGGGTAATTAAAAATCATACAGACACTTTGGTAGCTGTTGATGATTCTATTGTAAGAGGTACTACCTTAAAACAAAGTATCATCAAGATCATTGATAGGTTGCATCCAAAAAAAATCATTATAGTATCTTCTGCTCCTCAAATTAGATATCCAGATTGCTACGGTATCGATATGTCTAAAATGGGACAGTTTGTGGCTTTTGACGCAGCTATCCAATTGTTAAAACAAAGGGGGCAAGAACATATCATTGAAGAGGTTTACCAAAAATGTAAAGCTTCTTTAGAGTTGCCAAAGGAGGAGATTGTTAATCATGTGAAGGACATTTACAAGCCCTTTACGCCGCAAGAGATTTCGGATCAAATCGCAAAGATCATCACTCCGGCAGATACAGTTGCAGAAGTTGAGGTTATTTATCAAACTTTAGAAAATCTTCATGAGGCTTGTCCAAATCACTTGGGCGATTGGTATTTCTCAGGAGATTACCCAACACCAGGCGGTAACAAAGTAGTAAATAAGGCCTTTGTAAATTGGAAAGAGGGCAATAACCAAAGAGCATATTAAAGTGGCCCGGTTTTAAAAACCTACTTCGCTTTACACATAAAGGAGAACTTAGAAACGGTTCTCCTTTTTATTTTAAGAGAACGATTTGTTGGTTGTTTGTTTGGTGACCTGAGTTCGATTTTTACCTATTAAAGTGAGTTCGATTAATATTTATCGCCCTACAACACCCCGGTCTTCGACCACCCCTCTGAAAGAGGGGAATGTAGGTCGCAATTCCCCTCCTTTGGAGGGGTGCCTGAAAGGCGGGGTGGTTACAAATCGTTATAGCGTGTTTAAATACCACCCAATCACACTTTAACAATCGAACTCAGGTTATTAATCAGAATTAAAACTGATGCTGAACTAAATTAAATTTAGCATGAAGAACTGCCGATTTTCCGTTACCCTAAACCACGTAGCAAATTTATTTAAGGGTCGGTTAGCGAAGATTAAACCCTATAATTCACGTTATTTATTTCTAAAATAAACGAAAGATAAAGCAATATAAAGCAATAGAATAATAGGGATAGCTACAAACTGTTGCCAAGCAAACAACACAATAGATAAAATCATGAAAACGAACTTGATTTTATTTTCGCTCCATCTAAAGTTGCTAAATTTCAAAGAAAAAATCTTGATTTCGCTGATCAACAAATAACTACATACGAGAGTAATTGCAGCTAAAACTATCCAATTGCCAATAGCTTGAGGGTGGTAATCGGCAACATAAGGTAGCGATACAATGAACAACGTATTCATTGGTGTGTTTAATCCAATAAAATCTACGGTTTGTCGGGTATCGTTATTAAATTTAGCTAGCCTTAACGCAGAAAATAAGGTAATGACGAAAGCAAGATATGGTAAATATGGATGAGGCGCATCGCTAGCTTTAAAAAGATGGAACATAATTGCTCCGGGTAAAAAACCGAAGCTCACTACATCAGCCAATGAGTCTAAATCCTTACCAATGCTATTTTTAATTTTTAAGGCCCTAGCAGCCATCCCATCAAAAAAATCAAATATTCCAGATAGGATTACAAAGTAGGCCGCAGATTTTAAATCGCCATTAAAACAAAATACAATACCTATACAACCAGAGAATAGATTGGCACAGGTTAAAGCATTAGGGAGGTTCAGCATTTGAGTGTTACGTTATAGGTATTACGTTATACGTTTTTATTGCAAGCCAAACTTACAACTTATAACGTATAACGTAAAACTTTTACTATCCGTTCATTCCCAAGAGGAATTCTTCGTTGCTCTTAGTGCCTTTAATTTGGGCTTGTACCAATTCCATAGCTTCCTGAGAGTTCATATCTGCCAAGTGGTTACGCAATACCCAAATACGCTGTAGGTTCTCTCTATCTAATAATAGATCATCTCTACGTGTACTCGAAGCGGTAATATCGATAGCAGGGAAGATACGTTTATTAGCCAATTTACGGTCTAATTGTAGCTCCATGTTACCTGTACCTTTAAATTCTTCAAAGATTACCTCATCCATTTTAGAGCCCGTTTCTGTTAAAGCTGTGGCTAAAATAGTTAGTGAACCACCTTTTTCAATGTTACGTGCCGCACCGAAGAAACGCTTAGGTTTGTGTAAGGCATTGGCATCAACACCACCTGATAGAATTTTACCCGAAGCTGGAGCGGTAGTGTTGTAAGCTCTGGCTAAACGTGTAATCGAATCTAATAAGATCACTACATCATGGCCACATTCTACCAAGCGTTTAGATTTTTCTAGCACAATGTTTGCGATTTTTACGTGACGCTCAGCAGGCTCATCAAAGGTAGAAGAAACTACTTCTGCTCTTACGCTACGAGCCATATCGGTTACCTCTTCTGGTCGCTCGTCAATTAACAAGATAATTAGATAAACTTCAGGGTGATTTTTGGCAATAGCGTTAGCTACTTCTTTCAATAAATTGGTTTTACCCGTTTTAGGTTGCGCCACAATTAAACCACGCTGACCTTTACCAATTGGGGTAAATAGATCCATGATACGGGTAGAATAATTGGTGCTATCAGTAAATAAGTTTAATTTTTCTGTAGGAAAAAGCGGCGTCAAATAGTCAAAAGGAACGCGGTCACGCACATCAGCTGGAATACGGCCATTAATGCTAATTACCTTTACCAAAGGGAAATATTTTTCGCCTTCTTTTGGCGGACGGATGCTTCCGTTAACGGTGTCACCAGTTTTTAAGCCAAATAACTTAATTTGAGATTGAGACACATAAATATCATCCGGAGAAGATAAATAATTGTAATCGGCCGAACGTAAGAAACCATAACCATCAGGCATAATCTCTAAAACACCTTCGTTGGTAATGGTATTATCAAAATCTAAGTTAGAATAACTGGTTTCATTTTGTTTATGGTTGCCATTGTTATTCTGGTTTTGATTTTTTTGCTGGCGATTATCGTCTTTTTGAGGCTTTTCTTCTCTTTGAGGTTTTTCGCTTTTTGCAATTTTCTCCTCTTTAACGGCTTTTTCTTCAACCACAATTACTTCTGCACTGCCGTCGTTTTTGCCTTTCGGTGTACGATCTTTCTTGTTTTTCTGATTTTGGATCTTATCCGCAATGCTTTCTTGTTTAGAAAGGTCTTGGCCGGTAACTAAGGCAATAGCTTCAAAATCTGGAGAAGGTATTTCTATCTTATCAGATTCATCAAAAAGTGTAGGCCTTTGCGTTTTTTCTTCTGCAACTGGAGCAGTATCTTTAGCTATACGTGTTCTTTTTCTAGCAGGTTTTTCAGTAGAAGAAGCCTCGGCTACTACGGTTGGAGTAACGGCTACTTCCGCAGTTTCAGTTTGTTTTTGAAGAATTTGTTCGATCAAATCGTTTTTGCGTAAATCGCCAACATTATCAACACCATTCGCTTTTGCTAACTCACGCAATTCGGCAGTTAGCTTTTCAGTTAGTTCTGTTTTACTAAACATTTATATTTTGTCGAGAATTTTATTTTAAGAGTTTAACCAAATAATACAACCAAAAAAGGGCTTAAAAGATTTAAAAGAATTTTCTTGCTTAAGATATTTTCGGGAGGTATTCAGATAAACGTTCTGAGAATTATGGCACAATTGTAGGCAATTGAATTTTAATCTGCAAGAGATTTTGAAAAAATTTTAAACATCCCTCGTAATAACCGTTACTAGAGCTGTTTTTTTATGCTTTTAGGTAGGATGAAAATAAGCGTCAAATTTTTATTGGTAACTTTAGTTCTGCTCCAAAAGGAACCCTTTAGGGCTTTATACTGTAACCAATAATTAAACTTTACCAATCAACAATTAAAAAATCTTTGTGGTTCTTTGTGTCTTTGCGGTTTTAATCCTCATCTTTGCACATCTTTAAATCTTATCGTAAATGAACAAGCAGCAGCTTTTTGAACAAATTCAGCGTAAAAAATCATTCTTATGTGTAGGCTTAGATCCGGTTATGGATAAATTGCCTAAACATCTATTAAAATACAATGATCCAATTCTAGAATTTAACAAACAGCTAATTGATGCTACCCATGATTTATGCGTAGCCTATAAACCTAATACGGCGTTTTACGAAACCCGTGGCGTTAAAGGCTGGGACACGCTGGTAAAAACTTGGGCGCATTTCCCGAAAGATGTTTTTACCATTGCCGATGCCAAGCGTGGCGATATTGGTAACACCTCGGCCATGTATGCAGAAGCTTTTTTTAAAGAGGAAAGTTCTGGTATGAGTTTCGATTCGGTTACCGTAGCGCCTTACATGGGTAAAGATTCGGTTACTCCATTTTTAACTTATCAAGATAAATGGGTAATTCTTCTGGCATTAACCTCTAACGAGGGCAGTAAAGATTTCCAAACCAAGCAGAGCGAGAGCGAAGAGCAAAAGCTGTACGAACAGGTAATTAGCACATCACAGCAGTGGAGTGATAGTAACCAAATGATGTATGTAGTGGGTGCTACTAAACCAGAAGAGTTTCAAAATATCCGCCGTTTGGCGCCAGATCACTTTTTATTGGTGCCTGGTGTGGGTGCACAGGGTGGTAGCCTTAGCGCTGTTTGTGAGTATGGTTTAAATAGCGAGTGCGGTTTGTTAGTCAACTCAGCCCGTAGTATCATTTACGCAAGCAGCGGCGAAGATTTTGCCGAAAAAGCAAGAGAGGAAGCATTGGCTTTACAGCAAGAAATGGAGCAGATTTTAAAGGCTGCCAATTTGATATGAGCCAAAAAAAAGATGTGAAATTAATTGTAGCGTTGTTTGCCATCGCTATAGTTTGGGGTACCACCTATTTGGGTATTCGCATTGCGGTACATACTATACCCGCTTGGTTTGTGGCCGGTTTTCGTCAAGTAGTGGCCTCTTCTATATTGCTAGCTATTTTACTTTACAAGAGAGAGTTTAAGTGGATTGGCTGGAAAAGTTTTGGCCGACAAATTTTGGTGGCCAGCTTAATGATTATTGTAGCCAATGGTATGACTACAGTAGCCGAAGAAAGTATTCCCAGCGGATTAACATCTTTGTTAACAGCGCTATCACCAATTGTTGTTTTTTTGGGAAGCTTAATATTTGGTTTGCAAAAGCCGAGCCTAAAAGGTTTTGTAGGAGTTATTATAGGCTTTAGTGGTGTAGCCTTTATATTTAGAGATGGTATTGGCGATATACTAGACCCTAACTACAAAACTGGTGTAGTTTATTTAGCTATTGCAATTTTAGGATGGGCTGCAGGAACTATTTACACCAAGAAATACACGCACAAAAGCAGCAATATTTTTCTTGATCTGTTTTATCAATTCGCTTACGCCGCCGTGGCGCAGCTAATTATTGCTTCGTTCGTTTCTCCTACTACTCAATTTACTCAGTTGAGTTGGCAAAGTATAGCTGCTATAGTTTATTTAGGGGTTTTCGGGTCGGTAGTTGGTTTCTTTTGCTATAACTATGCACTTAAAAAAGTAAGTGCTACAGAGGTTTCTATTTTATCTTACTTTAATACCATTATAGCCATATTTTTAGGGTGGTTAATTCTAAACGAAACAGTTACTTACGATTTGTTGATTGCAACTGTATTGATTATTTTAGGAGTTTTTATTACCAATTATAAGAAGAAGGAATTGAAATAGTTATTCCTCAAAGTTTTTAAATTGCCTGATTAAATATATTATTGTTAAATTCAATCATGCGATTTCCCGAAGAATTTCTACATTTCGTATGGCAGTTTAGATTGTATGATGCCCAGCAATTACAAACTGTGGACGGAAAGCCATTACAGGTTTTAAATTGTGGTTTTCCAAACAAGCATGCGGGACCAGATTTCACCAATGCGAAAATTATCATTGGCCAAACAACTTGGGTAGGGCAGGTAGAAGTTCATTTGAAAGCTTCGGATTGGAAAGCACATCAACACCAAAAAGACAATGCTTACGATAACGTTGTTTTACATGTAGTTTGGGAACATGACACTGAAATTGCCCTGAAGGATGGCACCATCTTGCCAACATTGGTTTTACAGGAGAAAGTGCCAGCGCATCTGTTCAATAATTATCAAAACCTCGTTAGTGCAGTAAGTACTTTTCCTTGCGAAAACCAATTGAAAGAAATAGATGAGTTTGTGGTAAATGGTTTTCTTTCGAGGGTTTTGGTAGAACGTTTAGCCCAAAAATCTGAGGAGGTTTTTGATCGCCTTGAGCAATTAAATGGTAATTGGGATGAAACTTTTTATCATTTTATGGCCAAAAACTTTGGATTTAAAGTAAATGCTTTGCCCATGCAGTTGCTTGCTCAAAGTTTGCCACAAACATTATTCGCCAAGCATAAAGACCAATCTTTACAAATCGAGGCATTGATTTTTGGCCAAGCAGGTTTTTTAAACCAAGATTTTGAAGATGATTATCCCGAACAATTAAAAGTCGAATACAAATTTTTAAGGCAGAAGTACAAGTTAGCGCCTATAGATAGATCGCTGTGGAAATTTTTAAGAATGCGGCCCCAAAATTTCCCTACATTAAGGCTAGCGCAATTCGCAGCTTTGGTAGCTGTTTCCAACCATTTGTTTTCTAAAATATTGGAAGTTAAAAATGTAAAAGATTTACGGTTGTTATTCGGTAATTTGCCCGTAAATATGTTTTGGCAAACACATTATCATTTCAATAAGCAAGCCGAAAAAGTAAATCTGCAATTGGGACAATCATCCATTGATAATATTTTAATCAATACAGTGAGTTTATTTCTATTTGCTTATGGTAAATATACAGGGCAGGCCAATTACCAAACTAGGGCTTTTTATTTATTAGAGAGTATTGCTGCAGAGCATAATCAAGTTATTTCTCAATATGCAGCAGCTGGCATTAGGTTAGAGAACGCATACCAAACGCAGGCTTTACTACAATTACGTAAAAGCTACTGCAATGAAAAGAAATGTTTAAATTGTGGTATTGGATTGAAAATTTTGAAGAGGGATTAATGCTAAGCGTAAGTAATAAGCACCTAATTTTGTAATGATGAACATTAATAGATATCAAAACATTAAAAAATTCGTTAAATGATAACTGCAAATTATTTCTTATGTTCTAACTATTATTTTTGTAAATTAGGTCTAAAATCAACGTAGCATGTTTCAACGTATAGTTACTTTTTTTGAGCAACGTAGTTTTGGCGTATCTGCCTATTTGGCTAATAAGTTAGATATGAGTACGTCTAAAGTGAGGTTATTCTTTATCTATTCTTCATTTTTGGCTGTAGGTTTTCCAATTCTGTTTTACATATTAGCGGCAGTAGTGTTAGATATTAGAACTTATATGAAACGTGTGAGGTCTAAAGTTTGGGAATGATAAAGTTCTAGGTTATAAGTTTTAGGTTTTACGTATTAAATATTCAGAACTAAACTGCTACTGGTTTCCGCACTTATAACGTAAAACTTATAACTTTAATCATCGTCTCTCAATATCTCTGCAATTTCTGCAAAACCTTTTTCTGCGGCTAAATCGGCAGGTAGTTTGCCACCCTCCATCCTTAAAGTTACCTCGGCACCATGTTCTAATAATAGGATAATCAATTCTATGTTACCCAACTGTGCGGCACTATGTAAAGGCGCAACACCAGATTTTTGGCAAACATTTGGATAGGCACCGGCGTCTAAAAGTACTTTAGCAATATTGTAGTTGTTGTTGGCCACGGCAGAGTGTATCGGAAATACGTTAAAACCATTTTTGCTAGGCAGATTTACATCTGCTCCTTTTAGCACTAAAAAGCGAGCAATCTCTTCGTGACCAAAATAGCAAGCCAAACCTAATGGCGTAAAACCATCAGCAGAATATTCGTTTACAGCTCTAGGTTCTTTGAAAACTAATAAGGTAACATCATCGAATTTACCAATAGCACAAGCATCAAAAATGCTCAATTGGGGCATAAATTCTGCAATTGCATTAGCAATATCCATTTTTTTATAGTAGCAGGCCAGCAGCATGGGAGATATTTGATGCGAAGTGATTTGAGTGGCCAATTGAGGTTTTTGCGATAGTAGGGCCACTATTTCATCTAATTGGCTGTTCTCTATAAACGTTTCGAGTTGCGTGATATCCATTTTCTTAATTAGTTTTCGCTAACAGGTTAAATTAACGAAATTAAATTAACATTTAGAAAACACCTTTTTAAATGAGTTTAGCCACAGATGCACAGCTATCTGCCCATCTGAGCGCCTTGCCGTACTAAGGCAATAAATTAAGGAACCCCATGCAATAAACAGAGAGCTTCTAATAGCAAAATGCTGATATCAAAATCTCTGGATCTGTAGCTTTCACATAAAAAAATCCCGCACAGCTGTTACTCCGCAGGATTAAAACTAAAATAAAAAACCTATACAATAAATTTATTGCTTTTGTAGTTTCAGACTGTAGCAAATGTAAAAGGTTTACCTAGGCTTAAACTAAATAGTGATAGCTAAATGCTTCGCTTATTAAAAGAATATAAACAGTTTCTTATATTTGTTCATTAATTTAAACGATACGATGTCGGTAAGGGGAAATTCATTCAAATCTAATTCTTTTAAACAAAATGCCGAGACAGGCAAAGGCGGACAGAAAACCAGTCCGAAAGAGCCCCGAGTAAAATCTGAGTATCTTCCTACATTTAACCTGCAAGATGGCAGACTGGTAAAAATTATCGGCCTCTTTTTTGTCATTCTTTCTATTTATTTTTTGGTAGCTTTTACGTCTTATCTTTTCACTTGGGAGGAAGACCAGAGCTATGTAATAGATGCCAATGGTGGGTGGGGCAACCTGTTTAAAAGCATAGAAGAATTAAAGCAGAGCGGAGTAGAAGATCCGGTGGTACAAAACTGGTTAGGTAAAATTGGGGCTTTGTTATCTCATCAGTTTATTTACGAATGGTTTGGGGTGGCCTCCTTTCTTTTTGTGTTCGTTTTTTTTGTAATTGGCTACCGCATGCTTTTTAAGGTAAAGATTTTTGCGATAGAAAAAGTACTGGCATATAGTTTCTTTTTTTTGTTGTTTACTTCGTTGGCTTTTGGTTTTGGCCATTCTTTTTTTGCCAAAACACCACATTTTTTAGAAGGCGAATTTGGTTACTGGAGCAATAAGCTATTAGAAGTACAAATTGGTAGAACCGGAGTAGGAGGCTTATTGATTTTTCTAGGGCTTTCGGTACTCATTGTAGCTTATAACATTGATTTTAAATTTCCAGAAAAGCAGCCAGCCCCAAATCCTAGAAGGATTGTAGAACCAGATATCCCCGAAAATATTGAATTGGTGGAGGAAGAAAAATCGGAGCCTGTAGAGTTTAGCTTAAATGATAGATATGTCAACCGGCAGAAACAAGAACAAAATATCGTTTTAACGCCAAGCAGATTTGATAGACAAGAGCCTGAAAAGGAGGGAAGTTCTTCAATTCCATTGGGCGCTAATGTTTTGCTAACTCCAACACCTGTAGTTGCGGCACCGCCCATTGCAGCTTCGGTTAGCGATGTTGCGTCTTCAATGCCAATGGAAATTACTCCTACTACCAAGGTTGACGATACTGTTGAAGAACCTAAGTTTGTGATAGAAAAAACGGAAGAAGAAGTAAAATCTGATGAGTTGGTTGAGCAATTTGGTAATTATGATCCTACGTTAGATTTATCTGGCTACAAGTACCCACATTTAGATTTGATGGAAAACTATGGCACCAATAAGATTTCCGTAAACTCTGACGAACTAGAAGCTAATAAAAACAAGATTGTAGAAACCTTAAATCACTACAATATCGAGATCGATAAAATTAAGGCGACTATTGGCCCAACGGTAACCTTGTATGAAATTATTCCGGCACCAGGGGTACGTATTTCAAAAATCAAAAATTTAGAAGACGATATTGCATTAAGTTTGGCCGCTTTGGGTATTCGTATCATTGCGCCAATGCCGGGTAAGGGTACCATTGGTATAGAAGTGCCTAACTCGCACCCAGAAATGGTAGCTATGAGAAGTGTTTTAGCCACCGAAAAATGGGCACAGAACACCATGGATTTACCTATTGCTTTAGGTAAAACCATCAGTAATGAAGTTTACATCGCCGATTTAGCAAAAATGCCTCACTTACTGGTTGCTGGTGCTACTGGCCAAGGTAAGTCGGTAGGTATCAATTCTATTTTGGTATCACTGCTTTACAAAAAACACCCTTCGCAGCTGAAATTGGTACTGGTAGATCCTAAAAAAGTAGAGCTTACGTTGTTCAATAAAATTGAACGACATTTCTTGGCTAAACTGCCAGGCGGTGAAGATGCCATCATTACCGATACCAAAAAGGTAGTGCATACGCTAAACTCACTTTGTATCGAGATGGATCAACGGTATGATTTGCTGAAAGATGCGATGGTAAGGAACCTCAAAGAATACAACGAGAAGTTCATCAAGCGGAAGTTAAACCCTAATAACGGCCATCGTTTCTTGCCTTACATTGTGTTGGTAGTAGATGAGTTCGCCGATTTAATTATGACCGCCGGTAAAGAGGTAGAAACGCCAATTGCTCGTTTAGCGCAATTAGCTCGTGCCATAGGTATTCACTTGGTATTGGCCACACAACGTCCGTCGGTAAATGTGATTACGGGTACTATAAAAGCCAACTTTCCTGCACGCTTGGCTTTTAGGGTGTTGTCTAAAATAGACTCGCGTACCATTTTAGATAGTGGCGGTGCCGACCAATTGATTGGTAGAGGAGACATGCTTTTGGCCACTGGCAGTGACTTAATTAGGCTACAGTGTGCTTTCGTAGATACACCAGAGGTGGATAGGATTTCTGATTTTATTGGTAACCAACGTGGTTATCCAGATGCTTATTTACTTCCTGAATATATTGATGAAAATGGTGAAGGAAGTACAAAAGATTTCGACCCAGATGATAAAGATGCACTTTTTGAAGATGCGGCAAGGCTAATTGTAATGCACCAGCAGGGTTCAACTTCGCTTATTCAACGAAAAATGAAATTGGGTTACAACAGAGCCGGCAGAATTATAGACCAATTAGAAGGCGCAGGTATAGTTGGGCCTTTTGAAGGTAGCAAGGCTCGCGAGGTTTTAATACCAGACGAATACGCTTTGGAACAATTCTTGAGTAACCTCAACGACAAATAGAACAGAATTTAAGATTAGATAAAATGAAGAGAGTAATATTGGCGTTTTTAGCGCTAGGTGTTTTTGGTTCATTAGCTTCGGCACAAACAGACCCTAAGGCCAAAGCAATTTTAGCGGAAGTAAGTAAGAAATACCGTTCGTACGATGTAGTAAAAACAGATTTCACTTTTACCTTAGATAACAAACAAGCTAAAGTTAAAGAAACGCAGCAAGGCACTTTATACGTAAAGGCCAATGCAAATAAATATAAGGTGGCCATGACTAACCAAGAGCTAATTAGTGATGGTAAGGTACAGTGGACTTATTTGAAAAATGATAAAGAAGTACAGGTTTCTAATGTAGATCCAAGCGGCGAAGCCTTAAATCCGGCTAAAATTTTTACCATTTACGAGAAAGGTTTTAAATATATTTATACTGGCGAGAAAAAGGTAGGGGCTAAAACTTATCAAATGATAGACTTATCTCCAACAGATGCTAAGAAAAATGTATTTAAGGTGCGTTTAAGTATAGATAAAGCAGCTAAGCAGATTAGTAATATTGTAGTGTTTGAGAAAAATGGAAACACCTATACTTATAATGTAAAAACATTCTCGCCCAATGTAAAGGTCTCTGAAGCAACCTTTGCTTTTGATGCTAAGAAATACCCAGGTGTTGAAGTAGTAGATTTAAGATAGGCATAAGGTTAACAAAATATCTTTCAAAAAAAGGGTTTGGGTTATTAGCTTAAGCCCTTTTTTGTTAGATTTGAAAATCACGTTTCATAAATAGATTTGAAGATAACTTTTTTAGGTACGGGCACATCGCAGGGCATTCCAGTAATTGGATGTGGTTGCGACGTATGTAAATCTGGCGATAGCCGAGACAAAAGATTAAGAGTGTCAGTGTTAATTGAAATTGATGATACGACCATTGTAATTGATAGCGGGCCAGATTTTAGGTATCAGATGCTGAGGGCCGGTGTAATGGATTTAGATGCAATATTGTATACACATGAACACAAAGACCATGTTGCAGGCTTAGATGACATAAGGCCCTTTAATTATATCCTTAAAAAACATATTGATATTTATGCCGATATTAGAGTGCAAGAAGCGTTGAAAAGAGAGTTTTCTTACATCTTTTCTGATATCAAATATCATGGATTGCCCTTGATTAATTTATATACAATTACTAATGAACCATTTGATGTGAAAGGTAACTTGGTAATTCCCATTGATGTAATGCACTATAAATTACCAATTAAAGGTTACAGGATTGGTGATTTTACATACATTACCGATTCCAAAACCATTAGTGAAGAGTCGCTAGCAAAAATCAAAGGGACAAAGGTTTTGGTATTAAATGCTTTACAGAAAGAAAGCCATATCTCTCACCTAACTTTTAGTGAAGCTATTGCTATTGCAGAACAAGTAGGTGCGGAAATGACCTATTTTACGCATATCAGCCATAACTTGGGCTTGCACCAAACCGTAAGCAAGGAGCTACCTACAAACATTCAGTTAGCTTATGATGGTTTGACTATTGAGCTGTAGGGCCAAAATCTGTATACGATCTAGCAAATAGGGGACATTTTCGTTTCAAATGATATATTTGCAGCATAAATACCCGGGTGGCGATCCCGATAGCTATCGGGGTGGTAGCGCACCATCTTGAGTAGTTCTGATTTCTCTATGGCTTCTGTTTACATTCTATATTCGAGCACGCTAGATCATTTCTATGTTGGAAGTTGTGCAGAGCTTTCGTTTCGGTTGCAACAGCATTTGAATAAAGATTTTATCCATAGTTTTACAGCAAAGGCCAATGACTGGGCTGTTTTTTATACCATTGAAAATTGAGCTACCCACAGGCCAGGTCAATTGAGGCGCACATCAAGAAGATGAAGAGTAGTGTTTATATCATGAATTTAAAGAAGTATCCGGAAATGACCGAGAAGCTGGTCGCAAAAACGTTTGAATAATAAGGTGTTTTTTCGTTTCAAATGATATATTTGCAGCATAAATACCCGGGTGGCGATCCCGATAGCTATCGGGGTGGTAGCGCACCATCTTGAGTAGTTCTGATTTCTCTATGGCTTCTGTTTACATTCTATATTCGAGCACGCTAGATCATTTCTATGTTGGAAGTTGTGCAGAGCTTTCGTTTCGGTTGCAACAGCATTTGAATAAGGATTTTATCCATAGCTTTACAGCAAAGGCTAATGACTGGGCTGTTTTTTATACCATTGAAAATTTGAGCTACCCACAGGCCAGGTCAATTGAGGCGCACATCAAGAAGATGAAGAGTAGGGTTTATATCATGAATTTAAAGAAGTATCCAGAAATGAGGGAGAAGCTGATTGCAAAAACAATTGAATAATAAGTTGTTTTTTCGTTTCAAATGATATATTTGCAGCATAAATACCCGGGTGGCGAAATTGGTAGACGCACCATCTTGAGGGGGTGGCGCTGGCAACGGCGTGGCAGTTCGAATCTGCTTCCGGGTACACTTTTTAATAGATAAAAACCTGATTGTTAGTTATTTGTGTTTTAAAAATCGTTCTTTTTTAAGCTCTTTTTGTTGTGTTTTTTAGAGTTTGATTTCGCAATTTTTTGATTCTCAAATACTTCAAAATCGCAGATTTTGGAGATATATTTTAACTGTTTTTGCATTATTTTGACTACCAATTCATTAAGATTTGGCCTGTTTTTCATAAAAATAGATAGAGCTCCAATACCATGAGCAGATTAGCTTAGAACATTTTTTTAGTTTTGTCTCTACTTTTTACAATTTCTGTTATGAATTTAGTTATCAATTTGATAAACTTTTCGTCAATGCTTGATTTGATCTCCATTTCTTTTTCGAACTCACCGCGTTAAATCAACGTGGTTCTAGATCTAGTTTCAAACAGAATGCAACCTTTTATTAACTTAGTTGTCTAATGTCCCTTGAAAAAGCAATATTAATTGGAAGATCAAGAACTTGTTAAAAGACTACTCAACGGAGATAATTCCGCATTTACACTATTGGTTAAGAATACCGAAGGATTGGTGGCCCAAATTGTGTTCAAGATGGTAGACAGCCTTGAAGACAGGAGGGATCTTGTACAGGATGTTTATCTAAATGCATATAAATATATTAGAAATTTCAAGTCCAATTCGAAGTTGAGTACTTGGGTGGGCAGCATTGCCTACCATGCCTGCTATAACTACCTGAAAAAGAAAAAGCTTTTACTGCCTGAGAAACAATTGGAGGATGAAAATGAAGATGTACTGGAAACTATGACAAATCGCTTTATAGACCATTCCAGTAGTGAAATCATGGAGTATATAATCAAAAAGGAGCTTCGTTCTGTACTTCAGATTGGTATTGATCAGTTACCACCCATCTATGCTACCTTAATTGCCTTATACCATTTTCAGGAAATGAGCTATCAAGAGATTTCCGAAATTACTAGCTTGCCAGAAGGAACGCTAAAGAATTACCTATTTAGGGCAAGAAAGAAACTCAAAGACTATGTTGTTTTAAATTATAAAAAGGAAGATCTATGAAAAATTCACATCTTTTAGAAGAAGAAATTCAAGCGATTGTATTTGAACAAAAGGATTTTAGTGGCCTTAACGAACATGTACAGTATTGTAATCGTTGCAAAAATAGCATCGAAGCTTATAAGCTAATGTTCAAAGACCTTGAGGATTTCCCTCAACCCATGTTCGATTTCCATGTACAAGCTCCCGTAAAGATGTATAGTCAGAAAATTATACGAAATCATTTTCATTTTCCAATATTTCTAACAGCCCTTTTAGGGTTTTTAGGGTTGTCTTTTGGAGTGATTAGCTATCTGTCTAACAACAAATCTGTAAAACTGGAGAGTACATGGCTATCAACTTGGTTAGTTATCTGCACTGGAGGAATATTGCTTACTGTACTGGTGATAGATGTAGTGATCAGCTACGAAAAAAAAATAAAAGCCCTAAATCGCATTTTTATGCAACATTAAATTAAACTGGCGTTCTAATCCATCATAAATAAAAATCACATGAAAACACCCATCATTGCTATGCAAGCACAAACTAACAGCTATATCAACGAAGACATATTCAATATATGTGCTACCATTCTAGTAGTTGCACTAACCATGATCTTTATACTTTCTTTTGTTAAAAGAATATTTGACCAACGCCTTAAGAAGAAAATTATTGAAGAGGGCATAACAGAAAGCTTAGCAGAATCGGTACTTAGATCCAGTAGTACCGATGATGGAGATGTCAACCTAAAATGGAGCCTAATCCTCATTGGGTTGGGATTAGGGCTCATTATTGTTCATTATACCACCCCATTGGGTCTGCATTCACTCGCTATCCTCTCTCTATCAATAGCCTCGGGGTTTTTCGGCTATTTTATCTATACCAAAAAAACTCGAAAATAGAACTTTAAAATTTTAACGAAATGAAAGATATAAAAATTAGCCCTAAATGGGCAGGGGCTTGTATTGCCCTAGTTTTCGCCCTCTTCTGCCAAATCCTAGCTGCCCAGCAGCCGCTAAAATTGATTAGGGCAAATTCCAACGCAGTTACCATCAGAGATGGATATGTAATTCTTAACGATACTTGGAACCTCTCTCCTGAAGTAAAACCAGACCGTTATCATGCGTTGAAGTCTGCTACAGAAAAAATCATTACGTTCTATACAGATATCGACTCTATATCTTTTAAAACTGCGCCTGGCAATACATATTTATTTGCGGTACTACTTAAAGGAAAGGATACCTGTTATACGCAAATTGTGACCAGTGAAGGTATTTCTCCAGTAAAACAAGATAAACTGATCAGCCCTGAATTGTTGGCCATGGATTTTATGGTCTTTCGAGACTATATGGAACGGGAACATGCTGGGCTTTACCGATACCGTACCAAACCCGAAATAGAACGTTTATTTGATGAAGGTATGAAATCGATCAAAGGACCAATGCAAAGGCTTGATTTTGGAAAGAAATTGATGCATATCATTAGCGAAGTACGTGACGGGCATACGGGTACCAATCTATCCTCTATGATTCTCAATGCTTATCGAGACAGCGTAAAGCTATTCCCATTGATGCTCTATTTTGATAAGCAGAGTGCTTTTGTACGCTGCAGTAAATTACGTGAATTTCCAACTGGAACAGAGATCTTATCAATCAATGGCAAAAAAATGGAAGAAATTAAGGAAGTATTATTTTCCTACCTCCCCAGTGATGGCCAAATTAAGTCTAAGAAACGGCATACGCTGAATAATGGTTCATTTGCATTCCTATATCATCTTGTTTTTGGAGCAGGTGATTCCTTCTCTATTGATTATAGGAAGCCTAATGGCCAACGAAAAACAGCAAGTGTCGAAGCTTCATTGTCCAAGGATTTTGACTGCGAGTTAGGTAGTTTCAGTCGGCCAGCAAAAGATTTGCAATTAGATTATTTACCCGGGGATATCGCTCTGCTTACTATCAAAACCTTTGATCAGGGCAGACTAAAGCGGTCGAAACTTGATTATTCGAGATTCCTCGAAAATACTTTTAATGAGCTTAAAGATAGAAAAGCCGATAAGCTTATCATCGATCTTCGTGGTAATGGTGGCGGCTTTGATGAATACGGGTCGATGTTATATTCTTATGTAGCAGAAAGGGATTTTGGTTATCTAGCAGCAGTCTATAGGGCGAATGATCCTGAACCTCTTTCCAATAATAGGAATTTGGGGATAAAACAATCCAAATTTAATACTTTCAAAGGTGAAATCGTTTTTCTTATCGATGGACTTTGCTTTTCTGCAGCAGCTGATTTTTGCGCTATTGCAAAGAGTAACAAACGCGGAAAATTTGTTGGAGAAGAAACTGCTGGTGCCTATTATGGCAATAACTCAGGCAAAACAATAAGACTTGAATTACCAAATACCAAGATTGCGATTATAATTCCAAAGTTTAAGTACCTAAATGATGTTAAAAAAACAAGATATACAGACAGAGGGGTAATGCCAGATTATGAAATTATACAAAGCTTAAATGAAGTTGTTACGGGGAGAGATGTGCAAATGGATTTTGCTTTAACATTATTGCAGAGTAAAAAGCAATAGTCTTTGTAGTTTCTTTAATCAAATTTAATCTTAAATTTATGATAGTTAATGTCTTTGCATAGTCATGGACCGAATACTATTCTCTCCTTAAATACTAACTTCAGCATTTGCCAACTTTTTTGTTCTAATATAATCTGCTCAAGGTATGCTTGATGAAAATGAGAAAAATTTTCATGCCATTTTTATACAAATCCTTTTCGTTCCAAATCCTCAATTATAGGCTCAATAAGTCGTAAAAAGCTTCTTAAATGTTCAAAGTACTCCTCCAAATCGGTACTAACAAGATTCTTGTTTCGAATTTCTAAAGGGTTGCTCATCAAAAAGCAACCTTTTTTTTGTTGACTTTCAATAAGTTATCGTGGAAGGTTCTCTCCAAAAATTTTGTTCTAAATGAACCTTGACCCCATACAAGATTATCTTTGAACAAACCTTTAATCAAAGTATGCTTTTGGGTTACAGTTCCTTTACGGAGTTGCAATTCCAATCTGGTCTGTTAAAGTTAGAATGGACAACTCTTAGCGAAACCGATAATGATAGATTTGTGGTGCAGGGCTCTGCAAAATGGCGTAGATTGGACAGACCTGGGTACAGTAGTTTCAAAAGTAACCGAATTAACTTCCGGGGATGCACTAAGCTATAGTTTTAGCACGCCAATTGGAGTTGCACATTTGCTGGCTTTGGGCTCTTAGGTTTGTTACTGCTGCCGACTGGCAAAAACAGATGGTTTCGAATAGCTTGGTAATAAAACTCTCCATATTCTTTATCTCTTGCGCTAAAGAAACAAATGGTTTAAAGCAACTAAAAATGAAGGCACTGCGACACCTAAAGTAGCTCAGGTACGCCTAGCCCGGATAGATAAGGATGGAAAAACAACCTACAGCGATGCCGTAGCAGCTAAAAAGTAAGAAAGATTTTCAATATAAAAAGACTCGTAGCGATATGGGCCTTTTTATATGCTATCAACAGTAGTCCTCTGTAAAAATAACCTGCCCTAAATAACCAAAAATGCAAACAGCCAACAAAGTACAACTAAACATATTTCCTACTCGTTTGTTAGATTGATAGTTAAAACATACACAATGAACAATACAACGCACAAAATTACCAACCCTCCTTCTCCTCAAGATGGGCTAGACAATACAGGCACACAAGGTTATGATTCTTTAAACGACGACGCCTATATCGGTTCTATAAACACCGCTGAACCAAGCGGCAATCAGCCCGATAAACGTACTCCAATTACCATTAGCTCACCAACTAATGAAGGCGAGAAAATTATTGTCGATGTGCTGATTAATGAGAAATTAGCCCATGTGATTGTCACAAAGAACGGATCGTGCTTCCATATCAACCTAGATGGTAAAGATATAGGGCAGTTCGAACTAGCTAAGGATGGTAAAATTAGCCGTTTCTCACAACCCAGCAGTGCCAATATAGACGACGATATTTATTTTGGCCCTATTGAGGAAAAACTAAAGGCGTTAAATAAATTAAATTAAGATCTTTCGACTTATAATTGGATTCCGAATTAACTTCTTGTGCACCCAGTAATAATCAGGCCGTCGTGTGTGGTCGCCGTTATCATTTTGTGACCTTGTAAATAATCAACAATCGCTCTTTAATTATCATTCCAGATTAAAACCGCTTAGATATTACGCTATTCGTATATTTTCGTCATGCTTCCTATTGGTTTAAAATTGTGAGATAAAGGATTTTACCTGTCAAAAAAGAAATTATTTAAGACCTTTTACGCTTTCCGGTAGCCATAGAATTTATTTAGCCTAAATCGCAAACGCATCCAACCCAAACAACTCATTAATTTGCTCTAAAAGTACGCCAAAAACCTTTGCACACCCTAAAGAGGAGGTGCCAAAATTGGTGTAGCACAGCATAAACCTATATTGCTGTTAACCCTTATCGAGCTCATCGAAAAAGATATCGTAACTAATAAGTGTTTTTGAGTTTATAGGTTTAGGCTATTGCTATCAACCTACGTTTTCTTATTATTGTACTCAAATGTAAATTTTAAGACTGTGGTTTAAATGCAGATACGGAAAAGTTGCTTTCTGTTTTTTTTATTATTGATGGGTGCAGGTCAAGCTTTTTCGCAACTTTCATTCGATCACCTCACGGTATCCAACGGTTTGTCTCAAAGCACGGTGCTTTCTATAGCTAAAGATAGTCGAGGTTATCTATGGTTTGGCACTAGAGATGGCCTTAACCGATATAATGGGAAAAACATTAAAGTGTACAGGCACGACGATCAGAAAAACACCTCTATCAGTGCCGACGATTACATCTACACCATCGTAAAATCAAAAGACAACAACCTTTGGATAGGCACTCAACGCGGACTAAACTACTACCAGCCTAAAACAGATGCCTTCGAAAAAATATACCACAATCCCAAAGATCCTTCTAGCCTTAGTAGCAATGCCGTGTTAAGCGTTTGCGAGACAAAAAACGGCCAAGTATGGTTTGGTACCAACCAAGGCTTAAGCATGTTGGCCAATGCCAAATCCCGTAAATTCAAAAACTTTAAACTTAAAGATGGGCTGGCGGGTAACGAGATCTATTGCGTTTTTGAAGATAGCAAAAACAACATCTGGTTGGGTACCACTACTGGCTTAACCAGAATTAAACCTGTAGGTCAAAACAAATATCAGTTTGTCAATTTTTTTTACAAAGCCAATGATCTTAATAGCTTAAGCGGAAATTCGATCAAGACAATAGTAGAAGATAAGGAGGGAAAGATTTGGATTGGCACCGAGCGCAACGGCATCAGTATTTACGATCCTGAGCAGCGTACCTTTTCGCATATCCAGCAAAGCTCATTGGCAGTGCATGGCTTAAGCAATAACTTCATCAGAAAAATCATCATCAGTAAAGAGGGTAAGTTTTGGATTGCCACCATGAACGGGCTAAATATTTATGATCCGAACACTAGAAGATTTACCGTTTACAAGCACGATTCTGAAAACAGAAAAAGCTTGATTGATAATTCTATCAAAGACCTTTATGAAGATGAGCATGGCTCGGTATGGATTGGAACCAATTTTGGCGGCATTAGCGTAGCCCATAAAAATGCCGTACCGTTTGAGGTGTATAAATATAGCAAGTACCGCAACAGCATCAGCAATGATATCATTAGCGTAATTGGTGGGGTAGATAGCCAGCATATTTTGGCAGGTACAGAAGGCTCAGGTATAGATTATATGAATACCCAAACCGGTACGTTTAAAAACTTTAGCAACCAACCCAATAACCCTACAAGTATCAACTCTAACAACGTAAAAGCCATTTTTAAAGATCAAAAAGGCTTGTTATGGATTGGCCTTTACGAAGGAGGTTTAGAACAATTTGATTTGGCCAGTGGTACCTTTAAACACTTTAAGCCTAACCCAAAAGACAGTACCAGCATTAGCCACGGCTATGTGAGCAGCATTGCACAAGATCAACAGGGTAGGCTGTGGATTGGCACCTCATCAAAAGGAATTAACCTTTACCATTACGATAAGCAAAACTTTACCAAGGTAAACACCAAGTCTGAAGGATTAAAAATTAGCAGCGATTACATACGCGTAATGTTGGGCGATACCAAAGGCAACCTTTGGGTAGGGGCGGCCGATGGACTAAGCATTTTAAGAAAAGGTAAAAACCGGTTCGAGCGGTTTTATAAACGTAAAGATGGTCTGCAATCAGACTATATCAATTGCATTTTAGAAGATAACCAGCATCAAATATGGATTGGTTCGCACCGAGGTGGTTTGGCCAAATACCTGCCAAAGCAAAATAAATTCGTTACTTACAACACTAAAAACGGGCTGCCGAGCAACAACATTGCGGCAATGGCGCAAGATGATGAAGGCAATTTATGGATCAGCACCGACCGTGGCCTATCAAAGTTTGATGTGAAGCGGGGCAATTTTAAGAATTACTATGTAAGCGATGGACTGCCAAGTAACGAGTTTAGCTACAATGCAGCTTATAAAGCACCCAATGGCACCTTGTACTTTGGTAGCTACAATGGTTTGGTAGCTTTTAAACCGCAAAATATATCAATTAACCAAACCGCACCTAAAATTGTATTTACCGCTCTGCGTTTGTTTAACAAAGATGTAGCTGTAGGTGGCGACGACGGCTTGCTGGAAGAAGACATTTCATTTGCGCCAAAAATTACTTTTAGTGCCAACCAGAATATTTTTACGGTAGATTTTGTGGCTCTCAATTACATTAAACCAGAGCGCAACAAATATGCCTACAAATTGGAAGGATTTGAAGATAACTGGAACGAAGTCGGCATCCCATCTGCAACCTATACCAACCTGCCCGCCGGAACTTACCATTTATTGGTAAAGGGCAGTAACAACGATGGATATTGGAATAAAACCCCGGCAAGGCTAGAAATAAAAATATTGCCGCCGCTATGGCAAACTTGGTGGGCATACGTGTTGTACGCCATTGCGCTTGCCTTGATTTGGTATTACATCAATAGGTTTTTAAGACGGCAAGAACGTTTAGAAACCGAACTGTATTACGAGCACCTCAATTATGAACAACAGCAGCAATTACATCAGCATAAGTTAGAGTTCTTTACCAGGATTTCTCATGAAATTCGCACGCCGCTAACCTTGATCTCGGCACCCATAGAGAAATTAATTCATTTAACGCAAGACAATACTTTGCTAAACGCCCCTTTGAAAGGGATCAAGAGCAATACTGATAGGTTGTTAAGATTGATTAAGGAACTGCTAGATTTTAGGAAAATAGAAACCGGAAATTTGCAATTAAAGGTTGCAGAGGTAGATTTGGTAGCTTTTGGCAGTGCCATTTGCCAAGCCTTTAAAAGTCAAACTGCTGATAAGGAAATCAATTTTAGATTTGACCATCCATCACAGCCTGTTACAGCATTTATAGATGCTTCGCAGATGGAAAAAGTACTGTTTAATTTGCTGGCCAATGCATTAAAGTACACTCCTAATCATGGCAGTATTACGCTCAGCTTGGAAGAATTGGCCAACCACATTCAAATTAAGGTTCATGATACCGGTACCGGCATTTCTTCGGAGCATTTAGCTCACATCTTTTCAGATTTTTATCAGATAAAAGGCGAAAATGCCCAAACTGGCTGGGGCATAGGTTTGGCCTTAGTTAAGGATATTGTTGACATGCACCGGGCCCAAATCAGCGTTCAAAGTAAAGTGGCAACAGCAGATGAAGAAGGATATACCGAGTTTCGCATTTCGATGTTAAAGGGGAGTGCGCATTTCTCTGCCCAAGAGTTGGCGGCAGCAAGTATGACCGAGCACAATGAAGTTACAGCCATGGAATTGCCTTTGGCAGAAAGTAATGCCGTAACTACTTCGGTTGATGACCTACCTCCGCATGCAAAGCACATTTTGGTAGTAGAAGATAACGATGAGCTACGCGAATTCATTGTACAGTCGTTACAGCACAGCTATAAAATAATAGGCTGTGCCAATGGTTTGGTGGGTTTGGAATACGCCGTAGAAAACCTGCCAGATTTAATCATCAGCGATGTAACCATGCCTATAATGAACGGCAATGAGCTTTGCAAGCAGATCAAGACCGAAGAGCGCACCAACCATATTCCGGTAATTATGCTTACGGCTATGGCTGCCCACAACCACCAAATAGAAGGTTTGGAAGCCGGCGCCGATGTTTACATTACCAAGCCGTTTAGCGTACAGGTTTTAGAGTTAAACATTAGAAATATATTGCTATCAAAAGAAGTGCTTAGGGCTAAGCTTCATAAGCAACTGCTGTTAACACCTGCTAAAGTAGAGGGTAAATCGCCCGAAGAAAAGTTTTTAGCCAGACTAATGCAGATTATAGAAAACAAGATGGAAGATCCCGACTTTAACGTCACTGCTTTGGTAGATGACATTGGAATGAGCCAAACGGTGCTCTACAAAAAAATAAAGGCATTAACCGATCTTTCCATTACCGATTTCATTAAGTCTATTAGATTAAAACGAGCAGCACAATTGTTAACTGCCGGTCAGTTGAGTATTGCAGAGGTGGCTTATTCGGTTGGTTTTAATGATAGAAAGTACTTTAGCAAAGAGTTTAAGAAACAGTTTGGTGTGGTCCCGTCTGATTATAAAACTTAAAAATACAGACAATTAAAATGTTACCCCTCTAAAACCAATTTGGCCTCCCATTTTATTACTGATTTGAAGAATATTTGAATTCGGGAAACCCCGAAAGTATTTTGAAGCGCACATGAGAAAATTGATATGTCTAATTGTTTTGGGTTCGTTGTTTCCTTTGTGGGTAAATGCACAGGCAACTTATCCCTTTGGTACCATCCTAAAAAGAGTATACGCAGACCAAGGTAAAAATGCAAACAATGTAAATAAACCTGCCCAAGTGGCATTTGCCAGTATCCAAGCTGATGGCGCCTGGGCTGATATCAACTATGAGGATAAATCTACTACAGCTTGGGCACCGAGTACACACCTAGATAGGATAAGCGATTTGGTTTATGCCTACACTACCGCCGGGAGCACTTATCGCCAAAACGATAAAGTGTATCAGGCCATTGTAAATGCCTTGAAGCTGTGGTATGCAAAAGATCCAAAAAGCAGCAACTGGTGGCATAACGAAATTAGTGTGCCACAAAAATTAGGGCTTTTGTTGGTAATAATGACTTCGGCAGCGCAACAATTGCCGGATGATTTGCGAAGCCAACTAATAGAGCGTATGAAACGCGGCGATATGATCAGTAAAACCGGCGCAAATAAAACTGATATCGCCATGCATTATTTCTACAGAGCTTTGCTAACAGAAGATACGAAGCTCTTGGCCGAATCGTTGACCGAGTTTTTTAAACCTGTGAGCTTGGTAGAGGGAGAAGAAGGGCTACAATACGATTTTTCTTATTTGCAGCACGGCCCGCAGTTATATATTGGTGGTTATGGCAATGTTTTTTTAGGTGGAGTAATTAAGATTGCCAATTATGTGGCAGGTACGCCTTATGCGTTAAGCAAAGAGAAATTGGCGTTGCTATCCACGTTTTATCAAAGTACTTATTTAAAGACTTTTAGAAATAGATATGTAGATTTTAATGTAGAAGGACGTGGGGTTTCTAGGCCCAATAATTTACGTAAACCTTCAGAAAAATATCGTTTAAACACCATGAAAGCTATAGATGCGGGCAATGCATCGCTATGGGAAAACGAGCGGTTAAGGGTAGATAGCGCTGAGGGTGCTGTAATTACACCTTATCATCAACATTTCTGGAAAGGAGATTACACCATTCATGTACGCCCTGAGTATAATTTTAATGTACGTATAAACAGCAAGCGCACCAAAAGGGCAGAGGCTGGAAATAATGAGAATTTGTTTGGTAGGTATTTATCTGATGGTGCAACCAATTTGCAGCTTAATGGGCCAGAGTACTATAACATTATGCCTGTTTGGGAATGGGATAAAATTCCGGGGGTTACAGCGGCAGACCATGCCGAAGATGTGAAAATGACAGTAAATTGGGGCGAAACAGGTACCAACGAATTTGCAGGAGGGGTGTCTGATGGCGTTTATGGCGCAACAGCCTATCAGCTAGATTATGATGGGGTTTTGGCAAAAAAAGCTTGGTTTTTCTTCGACAAGGAAATTGTGGCGCTAGGTGCCGATATCAAATCAGAAAGCGCAGCACCCATTGCTACTACTATTAACCAAACCTGGTTGTCGGGGTCGGTTAACACATCGGCTGGTGCCGTAAAAAAAGGAGAGTTGAAAAATTTAGAACTGCCCGCTGCAAGTTGGGTACAACATAATGGAGTATTTTATTACTTCCCACAGCAAAGCAAAGTAACGATAAGTACACAGTTACAGCAGGGCAACTGGAATAAAATTAATCAAACACATAGCAAAGAGAATGTTGCTGGCGATGTTTTTAAACTATGGATAGCACATGGGGCACAACCCGACACGGCAAGTTACCAATACATTGTGTTACCTGCCGCTAAAAACAGCAAAAGCGTTGATCCTAAAACCATAGCTATTGTGAGTAATAGCACTCAAAACCAGGTAGTGTATCACGAGCAGTTAAAAATATTACAAGCGGTGTTTTACAGTGCTTCAACGGTGGTTGCTAATGGTTACGAGATAAAAGCCGCACAGCCTTGCATCATCATGTGGAGAGAGGGTAAAGGAAATGAAAAGAAGTTGTATGTGGCAGATCCGCTGCAAACAGAAAGTGCAATTCAGCTACAGTTCAAAAATATCAAAACAGGAAAGTCAACTGAGGTAGAGGTTTCATTGCCCCTTGGCCCATATAAAGGTTCATCAAAGGAAGTGGTGGTTTCACTATAACCAATTATTACCCCTCTTTACACTAAAATCTGCCCTATTATAAATGTGGTAAATGGCCATTTTTGGTTAAATATTTAACCAAAAAAAAAGCTATATGAAAAGAAAACTACTATTACTAACCGCTAGTATGTTGCTAAGCGTAGGGTTTGTAAAAGCTCAATTTGCACCTTTTAACAAATCAGTAAATATTAAGTTGGATACTACCGCTGTATACAATTACAGCGCTACACAATCTGTCACTTCTTTTTTAGAGTCGAAACCTGGTGTAAGTGCAACGCAGTTTTTTCCTTACCCTACCACATATACCGCTAGGGCGCTGTTTGCTGCGGGGGCAACAGCTGATGCACAGTTTGCTGCAGCAAGTAACGTGTTGACAATGAAAAATCCTACGACAACGCTCATCAAATCATCTTTTTATAATATTCAAAACGCTTCTGCAATAGCCAGTTTTGCTTTTGATCTTGATTTGACGAACTATACAGGAGCTGCCCCTTTTGCAATCTATTTTGGTAATGACAACACTCCCTCTAGGTTAATTAGCGCTAGCTCGGGCTATGCTAATGCCAGTACCGATATTTTTGGGTCGTTTAGAATTGTATTGAGCGGAGGCACATTGATAACACAATACAGAGATGCCGCTGGCTCATCTAGTGTAGCCATACCGGCAGCCAATTCTTTAATTAAGGCGGGTGTTTCACAACGCGTAGAAATATTTGCCAATAGTACAGCTAGCGCAACTTCTTATACTTATAACGCAAGTGCGGTAACTTTAGCAGCAAACACTTACCATGTTTATGTTGGTGGGGTAAAATATTCGGTAGACTTTCCTAAAAACGGTAGCAGTTATAGCCAAACTGTTTTAGACGGGTTAACGTTTGAGTTCGCAAATAATGCTACGTTAGAAACTATTGCAATATCAAATGTTTCTGTAACTTATCCGTCTAGTGTTGATCCCACACTCCCAGTTTCTTTAACCTCTTTTACAGGAAAAGTATTGAGTAATGGTGTTGAGCTAAATTGGATCACCGCCTCTGAGCAAAATAACGATTACTTTGAACTGTTAAGGGCTAGCGATGGAAAAAACTATACCTCGTTAGGTAAAATTACTGGTAAAGGAAACTCAAACGAAATGAGTAAATATGCTTTTACAGATCGTAACCCAAATGTTGGCTACAATTACTACCAGCTAAAACAAGTAGACAAAGATGGTACGGTTCATCAAATAGAAGAAACAGTAGCCTTAAAATATAGCTTAAACCAGCAAGATGATTTTAAGGTGTTTGCTAAGAATGACATTTTAAGTGTAGCCATCAACGCCGCTAGTGCTAACCTGGCTGATTTTTACGTGTATGATACCAATGGTAGAAAATTAACCCAAACCAAGCTACAATTAAATACCGGTAACCATACCTATTCGGTAGATGCAAGTAATTTGCCTAAGGGCATATTGGTTGCTAGAATAAGCACTAGAGAGGGTGTTCAAACCGTCAAGTTCTTGAGATAGACTGCTGTCTTCTAGCTAAAAGAGGCTGTCTCAAAAGTAAAATAGTGCCGTCATTTCGACGATCAAAGGAGGAGAATTGAAAATCAACGAAGTTAAATCTCTTTCAGAAGCCCTTTTGAAGCAGATCCCTCTCTAACGTTCGAGATGACGAGCGACTTTTGAGACAGCCTTTTTTTGTTTAATAATTCCCAGATTGATTGATGCCTGCCTTTAAATTTATCAGCCCGTAATCGTTATTGTAAACACCGCCACCAAGGGCGTTAAAATTACTTACATTCAAATTGGCTCCATTAAAGCTAATTGTCCCGTTGGGAACAATGTTCCCTTCAATTCTTATCGAGTATTCTGAACCTGTTGTATTATTTCGATAATAGCCGATACCATGATAAATGTCATTTACTGGTGCTGCAATATTGATTTGATTGTTCAGTACCTTCACAACATCTAAATAGGGGAAGGCCGGGGTATTGTCGTACTCGTACAATAAAATGCCAGAGGTATTTAACGTGTTGTTAGAAATGATGATGTTTTGTCCATTGCGGGCTTTAATAGCACCCCCATCTGCGTTGGTGGGCCATCCAGTGATGGTGTTGTTATTTATGGTTACGCCGTTAAAACTATGGGCATAAATACCATGGTCGGTTTGCAACAGGTCCGAATTAAGTGCCGTGTTTCGGTTAATGGTATTGGCTTCAATTAACGAATTGGTTTGGCTGTTATCGTTAATTGCCGTAACAAAATATCCGGTACTGCCGCCATTCCCGAAAGTGCAATTGGTGATTTTGCTATTGGTGGTTCCGCTGCCTATCCAAATGCCTCGGCCGCTATTGCTTACCCTGCGAGAGAAAACACAATTGTTGATGAGAGGTAAATCTGCATTGTTGAATTGCAGATAAGCATCAGAATAGTAATTTTCATCTGTACCGGCTTTGCGTACTCCATAATCAAAGATGCAATATTTGAATGTTGTTTTAGACGAGCCATTGATTACAAAACGGATGTTCCAAAAGGTAATTCCAGAAAAGGTGCTGTTGCTTAAATCTGTAGTATAGCTAAGCGCTAAAAGTTGTGCCGTGGTTCCAGTAGCATCAAAAATTGGATTGGTGCTGGTTTTCTTTGCCATAGTTACACCAGCTTTCATATTAATTCTGCCAGTAATGTTGTACGTGCCAGCTTCTACCCAAACGGTATCTCCTGTATTGGCAGCAGCAATTACCTGGTTCATTTGGGCCAAAGTCATTCCAGTGTTAATGGTAAGGTTAGCCACAGTTTTAGTTGTATTTAATATTTTGGCACTTTCGGTAGCCACATTTTCTGTCAATACGCTTTTGGTACAAGCGGTTATGCCAAAGCCCAAGCAGGCCGTTGCCATAAGTAATTTCATGTTATTCATTTTTTTAGTTTATAGGTTGGTTTTAGTTAGAATTAAATTTACAACGGTACGATAAAGCTAGAGGGGTACAAATCCGCTTAAAAAGGGTGGCTAATAAACTAATGACCAATAACCAATGAACCAATGAACCAAAATCAAATCATCCAATACCAGCGGTAAAATCAGCGAACATCTGCGGGAGAGCCAGCTAGCGGTTGCCAGCTATCAATAACCAATGAACCAAAATCAAATCATCCAATATCAGCGGTAAAATCAGCGAACATCTGCGGAAGAAACAGTTAGCAATTATCAATAACCAATGAACCAAAATCAAATCATCAAATATCAGCAGTAAAATCAGCGAACATCTGCGGAAGAAACAGTTAGCAATTATCAATAACCAATGAACCAAATATCTGCGGGGATACACCAATGAACCAATGAACCAATGAACCAAATTTCATCGGTTTAGCTATATAAATTAATTATTACCCTTATTTTAACTGATTGTTACCCCCTACAAACCTTAGCCTTATTCATAAATTTGAAAAGATGATTTAGCACAATTAAAACCATGCTAATTGATCTGACCAAATAATATAAACTATAAACAATATGAGGAAAGTCTTTATTTTTCTTTTGGTACTATTCACAAGCACGCAGCTTTTTGGGCAGGCCACCAGACAGGTAACGGGTACGGTAAAAGATTTCGAAACCGGTGAGCCACTTGTGGGTGCAAGTGTTACCATTAAAGGAAAAACCCTGGGAGCCGTTACAGATTTGAACGGAAAATTCTCCATTAAATTGGCCGATAATGATGAATTTTTGATATTCAAGTACATCAGCTATGTGGCCCAAGAAGTAGCAATAAAAGGAAAATCTACTGTAGAGGTAAAATTAAAACCAGACAATGTATCACTAACCCAAGTGGTAGTAGTAGGTTATGGCGAGGTACAGCGTAAAGACCTAACCGGTGCTGTGGGTTCGGTAAAAATAGAAGATTTACAAAAGGCCCCCGTAGGTTCGGCAATAGAAGCATTGGCGGGTAGGGTTGCAGGTGTGCAAGTATCTTCAGAAAGTGGCAAGCCAGGTTCGGGGATCAACATTGTGGTACGTGGTGCCAATTCGCTTACCCAAGATAATTCTCCTTTGTACGTTATCGATGGTTTCCCAATGGAAGAGGCCAACGCCAGTATTTTAAATCCTGCAGAAATAGAATCTATTGAAGTTTTAAAAGACGCTTCTTCTACGGCTATTTACGGCGCCAGAGGTGCCAACGGTGTAATCATGATTACCACCAAACGCGGTAAAGAGGGAGCGCCAACCATCAGTTACAACGCTTATGCGGGTGTGCAAAAAATCATCAACAAAATAGAATTGATGGACTCTTACGAGTATGTGAAACTACAGGCCGAAAGAGATCCGATAGGTATTTTAACCAATTATTTAAGAGATGGCAGAACGCTAGATTATTATCGTAACGTAGAGCAAATAGATTGGCAAGACAAGCTTTTTCAATCTGCACCAATGCAAAGCCACAATATCTCTGTAATGGGCGGTACTAAAAACACCAAATATTCAGCTTCTGGCAATATATTCGATCAAGAAGGGATTTTGATAAACTCTGGTTTTAACCGTAAACAATTCAAATTTACTTTAGACCAAACCTTTACAGATAAATTTAAAGTGGGCTCTTCGGTAATGTACACGGGTGCTAAAACCTACGGCGCTAATCCGGCAACGCCCGACCAAAATTACTCGGCAATGAATTATCTGATGTATAGTGTTTGGGGCTACCGACCTATTTCTTTTAGTGGATTAGAATTGGAAGATTTATTGACCGACCCAGACTTGAGCGCCGACGACGGTAGAAACGATTTCCGTATTAACCCTATTCTTTCTGCAAAAAACGAACTTCGACAAACCTTCGAAAACCGTTTGGTAGCCAATGGCTTTGCAGAGTACGCATTTACCAAAAGCTTAAAATTTAAAGTTACTGGTGGTATTAACAATGCCGCTTACCGACAAGAAACCTTTAATAACTCGCAAACCAGGTACGGCTATTTCGGTAGTACTGAGAAAGTAAATGGAGGTTTGCTGTACACCAATAGCAACACATGGCAAAACGAAAATTTATTAACCTATAACAAAAGAATTGGTCAACATAATTTAAATGCGGTTGGTGGATTGATTTTTCAGGAAAGCAATTACAAAAGATATGGCTTAAGAGCTACCCAATTGCCCAACGAAGTTTTAGGTTTGGCGGGTTTAAGTCAAGGTGTTTCGCAACCCGTAACGGCTATCAATAGCGAATGGTCGTTGATGTCTTATTTGGGGCGTATCAACTATAACTACAAGTACAAATATTACATCACGGCATCATTTAGGGCTGATGGCTCTTCTAAATTTAGAGACGGCAATAGGTGGGGATATTTTCCTTCTACAGCCCTGTCTTGGAGAATTATTAATGAAGATTTTATTAAAAAATACAAGTTCATTTCTGATGCAAAATTAAGAGTAGGTTATGGGGTAACAGGAAATAACAGAGTAACCGATTATGCCACTTATGCACAAATGAATTTCGACAATACCAATGGAAACTTTAATGGCTATTATTCTTTCAATAACAGTTTAGCGCAGGGCGTGTTCTTGAGCTCATTGGCCAATCCGGATTTGAAATGGGAAACCACAGGGCAAAGCAACATTGGTTTAGATTTAGGTTTTTTTAAGCAACGCCTTACCATTACGGCAGATTATTACAAGAAAATCACCTCTAATTTGCTCTTAAACGCACAGCTTCCTTATTCTACAGGTTATTCTGCTGCATTTAAAAACATTGGGAAAACTTCTAACGAGGGTTTTGAGTTGAGTTTTACTACAGAAAATATCAGCACTGCCAATTTCAATTGGACCAGCTCTTTCAATATCGCCTTTAATAAAAATAAGGTGTTAGAATTAACAGAAAACCAAGAGAGTTTAATCAGTACGGTAGGCTGGGATCAAAACTACCGTGAATTGCCAGGCTACATTGCCAAAGTGGGGCAGCCTTTAGGCCAAATGTATGGCTTTATTTGGGAGGGCGTTTATCCTTATTCAGATTTTGATCAATTGCCCAGCGGCGCTTATCAGCTCAAATCAAATGTAGCCACTAATGGTAACACCAGGTCGCTAATACAACCGGGAGATATCAAGTACAGAGACTTAAATGGCGATGGCGTGGTAGATGACCTAGACCGTACCGTAATTGGAAGAGCTTATCCAATCCATCAGGGTGGGTTTAGCAATAATTTCAGGTACAAAAACTTCGATTTGAATATCTTTTTGCAGTGGTCTTACGGTAACGACGTAATGAATGCCAACCGCTTATTGTTCGAAGCTGGAAACAAACCCTACCTTAACCAGTATGCTACTTTTTCTGATAGATGGACCCCTGAAAATACCAATACCACCATGTTTAGGGTAAATGGGCAAGGACCTAATGCATACTCAAGCCGCATTGTAGAAGATGGTTCTTACCTAAGGCTTAAAACGGTTGATTTAGGCTACAGGTTACCTTCGGAATTGGTAAAACGCATCAAGTTAAAATCGGCGAGGTTTTATGTATCGGCACAAAACTTATTTACACTTACCAACTATTCTGGTTACGATCCAGAAGTGGCGGTGTATTATACGCCTCTCACCCCAGGATTTGATTATTCATCTTATCCTCGCCCTAAAACATTTGTCTTTGGTTTAAATGTAACCTTATAAGCAGCCAATCATGAAAAAATATAAAAATATTCATCAATCAAGATCTCAAATGAATAACATTGATCAAAAAGGTTGGAAAATTAAACTACTCGTCATGCTATCATTAGCGATGTTTTTTGCGATGAGCGGATGTAAAAAGTTTTTAGATAAAGAACCAACTTTTATTGTAAAAGAAAACTACTATAATAACGAAACAGACGTAAATGCGGGCGTGGCCGGAGTTTACGATGTGTTAGGGAAAGAAGAAATATATGGTGGTAATTATCAACTTTTGTTATCGGTAGCAGATGATGGTTTTTACTCTAGAAGTTCTTACACCTTTGGTCCGGCTGTTTATAACTTTGATGCCTCAGATCCTGCGGTAGCCAATTTTTGGAGGTTTTTATACGAAGGAATAGAACGTGCAAACGTATTTTTAACCCGTATTGATGGGGTAAACATGGGGCAGGCAGCCAAAGATGCAGCCAAAGGCGAAGTAAAATTTTTAAGAGCCTACTATTATTTCCTATTGGTAGATAACTGGGGTAATGTGCCACTAAAAACTACACCTACAGTTTCGGTAAACGATGTAAATATCAAAGCTACTCCTCAAAAAGAGATTTATGATTTTATTACCAAGGAAATGGAAGAGGCCGAAGGTTTGGTAAAAACAGCTACCGCTATAGGCTTTGGCGGTAGGGTTTCTAAATCTACGGTGCGTGGTATTTTAGCCAGGGTTTATCTAAAAATGGCGGGTGCGCCACTTAGAGATCAAACTAAATATGCCGAAGCTTTGAAATGGGCAAGAAAAATAGTTTTCCCCGATGCAGGTCCAAAAGAACACCGTTTGTTGCCAAGCTATCAGCAGATTTTTACCAACTACGCTGGCGATAAATATGATGTTGGCGAAACCATTTGGGAGGTAGAATTATACGGTAACAGAGGCGGCGATTTCGAATCTGGTCGTGTAGGTAACACCTTTGGCTTGCAATGTAACGATGAGGTGCATGGCTACAGCTACGGTTTGGTAAATGCAACCAAAAAACTGTTCGATAGCTACGAAAATCAGGATGTGAGAAAAAATTGGGCCATAGCTCCCTATCAATATGTATATCAAACGGTAAATACGCTGGTAACGGTAACCGATTCTACAAATTGGACATCAGCGCAGATCTACAACAGAAACGTAGGTAAATTTCGCAGAGCCTACGAAAAACTGAAGCCCAAAAATAAAAACTATACCCCACAAAACTTTCCGTTGTTACGCTACGCGGATGTATTGTTGATGTTTGCCGAAGCCGAAAACGAAGTAAACGGTGCAAGCTCTTTGGCAAAGCAGGCCCTAAAAGAAGTAAGAGATAGAGCCAATGCTTCTGATGTAATTCCTAGCATTTCTTCTTATGAGGATATGAAAACAGCCATCCGCAAGGAGCGTTTCTTAGAATTATCGTTCGAGAGTTTACGAAAATTTGATTTGGTAAGATGGGATATGTTTGTATCAGAAATGAACCAATTGGGCACATTGATACAGGCAGATGCACCGGCAGCTTGGAGTTTTGCGGCAATGGCCGCCAAGAATGTGAGCAGTAGAAACAATTTATTGCCAATTCCGGTGCTAGAACTCTCGTTAAATAAAGCAATGTCTCAAAATACAGGTTGGTAAATGATGAATAACATGATGAAGAAACTATATGTACTTCCGTTATTGCTGGTTAGCTTATTCGGTTGTAATAAAAAAGAAGTGATTGTGCTTGATTTTGATGTAAAGCCAGAGAAATCAAGTTACAAGGTAGGAGAGGCCGTAAACTTTTTAATTACTGGTAACCCAGATCAAATACTCTTCTACTCGGGAGCCGAAGGTCATAAATACATTTATAAAGACAGAACAGAGGCCCAAAGTGATCAAATTAGCTTAGAATTTGCTACGAATAGACGCTACGGTTCTGATGCGCAACAACCACAATCTTTACGCTTATTGGCTTCGCAAACTTTTGCGGGCTCGTACACCACAGCGGGCGTAAATCCGGCAGATTGGACAGACATTACCCCGGCCTTTACCTTGTCGGGCATCCAATCCACAGATTTGGCTTATGTATCATCTGGCGTAGTAAATTTAACCACATTAACTAGTTTGGGTTTTACTTTAGATAAGACAAAGCCGATTTATTTTGCCTTTAAATACACAGGCACAACTGGCACAACGCAACCACGTTGGTGGGTAAATAAATTCGATATCAAAACCACCACTACTGATGGGCAGGTATTGCCCGTTGCCAATATTACTACGGCAGGTTTTACTTCGGTAAAAGTGTTGGCTACATCGCCCGTTAGCTGGACTTTTGGTACAGACAATATCTTGAAATACCAAGGTGGCGCCGGCACAGTAGGCAGCAACCAGGTGTGGGCCATTTCTGGTGGACTATCGTTAACTAAAGTACAACCCGATACTGGGGTAGCCCTAAAAAATATGAGCACTCGGATGGATAATTACAAAAACACCTACACAACGGCAGGTACCTATACCGCAACTTTTGTGGCTTCGAATGTAAACGTTTATGGCGAAAGCAAAACCATTAAGGAAGTACAGGTAACCATTGTGCCCTAATTAACTAGTGGATTAACAATTAATCCTTATCAAATTTATTACCGAAGTTAACATTTGGAAGTTCGAGTGACTGCCAGAAGGAGACCTTTTTATCTCAAAAAAATGATTAAACAAATAAGTTTGGGCTTTAAAAATACAAAGTTCGTTGCCTTAGCTACCTTATTTTTAACCACTGCCACAGCAAATGCCCAAATGGTTAAAAAAGATTTTGAAGTGGCAGACAAGCAGTACAAAATGATGCTACAAACACAGCATGATTTAACTAGTTTTCCGCGGAGTACAGATGAAAATGGCAAAGTTAAAGGCGTAGGTGTGTTCGATTGGACCGGTGGATTTTTTCCAGGCGTAATGTGGTATATCTATGAGTACACTAAAAACCCAACCTGGAAGGCTTTAGCTACCAAATGGACTACAGCGCTAGAAAAAGGGAAAGACCTTAACCAACATCACGATATTGGTTTCGTAATGTACTGTTCTTATGGCAATGCCGTAAGGTTAGAGAAAGACTCAGCAAAAATTAAGGCTTATCAAGATATCCTCATCCATTCGGCAAAAACGGCTCTAACACGTTTTGATCCAAAGGTTGGCTTAATCAAATCTTGGAATACCAAAGCCTCTTGGGATGGAAAAACAGTATGGCAATATCCCGTGATTATTGACAACATGATGAATTTGGAAATGCTTTGCTATGTTTCTAAAATTACCGGAGATCCTATTTATAAAAATGTAGCTATTAGTCATGCCGAAAACACCATGAAAAACCACTTTAGGAAAGATTTTAGCACTTACCATGTGGTAGATTACGATCCTGAAACGGGCAAGGTGCTGCACCAGCAAACCAACCAAGGTTTTTCAGATAATTCTACTTGGGCTAGGGGACAGGGCTGGGCTATATATGGTTTTACCATGATGTACAGAGAAACTGGGGACAAACGTTTTTTAGAAACAGCTAAAAAGGCAGCCGATTTTTACCTTAACCATGCCAATTTACCTAAAGACAAAATTCCCTATTGGGATTTCAACGTAGGGCAAAAAGGTTATCGTGCAGATTGGCAAACGGAGGGCAGAATTAACCTCAAAGCCATTCCTCGCGATGCTTCTGCGGGTGCATTGGTCGCTTCGGGCTTGTTAGAGTTAAGCACTTATGTAACAGGCAAGCAAAAAGAGTTTTACTTCAAAAACGCAGAAATCATGTTACAATCGCTTTCTAGCGATAAGTATTTGGCCAAACCTGGTACCAATGCAGGCTTTATCTTGAAAAATTCTGTAGGCAGCTTTCCACATAATTTTGAAGTAGGTACACCTTTGGTTTACGCCGATTATTATTTTTTAGAAGCCTTGCTAAGATATCAGAAAGCAGTAAATTAGTCCATTAAATTTTTTATGAATTACAGAAAAATAGCCCTATTGCTCGCAACCTTGTTCATTGGTTCATCTTGTTTAGCTCAAACCAGCAAAATTTATAAAAAAGACTGGATCGATCTGAATAAAAACGGCAAAAAAGATATTTACGAAGATGCTTCACGCCCTACAAAAGAGCGTGTTGCCGATTTGATTTCGCAAATGAACCTCAATGAGAAGACCGCTCAAATGGCCACTTTGTATGGTTGGAAACGTATTTTGAAAGACTCGCTGCCTACATCCTCGTGGAAAAATGAAATTTGGAAAGATGGTATCGCCAATATAGACGAACATTTGAATGGTTTTATCAATTGGAACGTGGTAGAAACCAAGTTAGATTTAGTTACTGATATAAAGCGCCACGTTTGGGCAATGAACGAAACCCAGCGTTTTTTCATAGAACAAACTCGTTTGGGTATTCCGGTAGATTTTTCTAACGAAGGCATTAGAGGCATTGAAGCTTATCAGGCAACAGGTTTCCCTACGCAATTAAACATGGGAATGACCTGGAACCGCTCATTGGTGCGTGCCATGGGCCAAATTACAGGGAAGGAAGCCAGAGCTTTAGGCTACACCAACGTGTATGCACCCATTTTAGATGTGGCAAGAGACCAACGTTGGGGCAGGTTAGAAGAAGTATATGGCGAAGATCCCTACTTAACTGCTCGCTTGGGCGTAGAAATGGCCAAAGGTATTCAAGAAATGGGGGCGGCTTCTACACCCAAACATTTCGCCGTTTACAGCGCTAACAAAGGTGCCAGAGAAGGTTTGGCCCGTACCGATCCGCAGGTTTCGCCACGTGAGGTAGAAGATGTGTTGCTTTATCCGTTTAAAAAGGTAATCAAAGAAGCAAACATCATGGGCATCATGAGTTCTTATAACGATTACAATGGTATCCCGGTTACGGGAAGTAGCTATTGGTTAACCGATCGTTTGCGTACCGAAATGGGCTTTACAGGCTATGTGGTAAGTGACAGTGATGCCTTAGAATATCTTTACAACAAACATCATGTTGCGGCAAATTTAAAAGAAGCTGTTTACCAAGCTTTTACTGCCGGTCTAAATGTGCGCACAACTTTTAGAAGGCCAGATAGTATCATCATCTTCTTGAGAGAGTTAGTGAATGAAAAAAGAATTCCAATCGAAACCATTAACAGCCGCGTAGCGGATGTGTTGAATGTAAAGTTCAGGTTAGGTTTGTTCGATAGCCCTTATGTAAAAGATGCCGAGGCAAGTAAAAAGTTAGTCAACAGCGCAGCCAACCAACAGGTAGCTTTACAAGCATCATTAGAAAGTATCGTTTTACTAAAAAACACTAAAAATGCCTTGCCTTTAGCTAAAACCGGATTAAAAGTTGCCGTTATTGGACCAAATGCTACCGACGCCGATTATGCGCATTCGCATTATGGCCCCTTAATGTCGCCTAGCGTAAATGTATTGGAAGGTATTAAGCAAAAAATTGGAGCGCAAAATGTAAGCTATGCCAAAGGCAGCGAACTGATAGACAAAAACTGGCCAAACAGCGAAATTTTGCCCGAAGAACCGAATGCGGAAGAGCTAGCTTTAATTAATGAAGCGGTAGAAACAGCTAAAAAATCTGATGTGGTCATATTGGCAATTGGTGGCAATACCAAAACTGCTGGCGAAAACAAAAGCCGCACTTCTTTAGATTTGCCCGGACATCAGTTGGCCTTGGTAAAAGCTATCCACCAAACCGGAAAACCTTATGTAGTGGTGTTAATTGGTTCTCAACCTATGTCTGTCAATTATGTTGATTTGCATGCACCAGCAATTATTTATGCAGGTTATCCGGGTGTTAAAGGTGGTTTGGCAGTGGCCGATGTGTTGTTTGGAGACTATAACCCAGGCGGCAAATTGACCTTGACATTCCCAAAATCTGTGGGGCAGTTGCCGTTAAATTTTCCAACTAAACCCAATGCCCAAACCGACGAAGGCGAAACGGCTAGAATAAAAGGTTTGTTGTATCCTTTTGGGCATGGCTTAAGTTACACCACGTTCAGTTACGAAAACCTTTCGGTTAACAATAAACTTAGCCAAAACGGAGAAGTAGAAGTAACGCTAGATCTCAAAAATACAGGAACTAAAGACGGCGATGAAGTGGTGCAATTGTATATTCGTGATGTGCTGAGTTCGGTAACAACATACGAGAAACTGTTGAAAGGCTTTGAGCGTGTTAAGCTAAAAGCAGGCGAGACCAAAAAAGTGAGCTTTACCTTGGTGCCAGATGATTTGATGCTTTGGAACCGAGAGATGAAGCAAGTGGTAGAGCCTGGAGATTTTAAAGTGATGGTGGGCTCTTCATCTGAAGATATCAGACAAACAGCAATATTTACGGTTCAATAGTTTGGGATGAAAAGGATCATTATATCAGTTATATTTCTATTAGTTGGTTTGGGAGCAAATGCACAAGAAATTGCACTAATTCCAAAACCAGTGAAGGCCGTCAAGCAATCTTCGGCTTTTTCGCTTAATCAGCAAACGCAAATCACAGCCAATAAAGAAGCTTTAAAGATAGCAGCATATTTACAGACTGAGCTGTTAAAGTATCAAGGTATCGCTCTGCGCAATGCGGATAAGGCCAGTACGAATTACATCGATTTGCAGATAAAACCTGATGCAAAACAAGCTGTGGACGCTTATCAATTAGCTATAACAGCAAATAAAATCGAAATTAAAGCGGCATATACGCAAGGCTTATTTGCAGGAGTAAACTCATTGCTTCAACTTGTAAGGCAACAAAAGGCGATAAACAATCAAATTCTAATTCCTTCTTGGTCTATCGAAGATCAACCGCTTTATGCTTGGCGAGGTTTGATGTTAGATGAATCCAGGCACTTTTTTGGAAAAGAAAAAGTAAAGCAAATTTTAGATTGGATGGCTTTTTACAAACTCAACAAGTTTCACTGGCATTTAACAGACCAACCCGGATGGCGCATCGAGATCAAAAAATACCCAAAGTTAACTTTAGTAGGAGGGCTGGGCACTTTTACCGACTCGCTAGCAAAACCACAATATTATACCCAGGAAGAAATTAAGGAAATTGTTAGTTATGCCGCAGAGCGATTTATAGACGTAATTCCAGAGATAGATATGCCTGGCCACGCAACGGCAGCAAACAAAGCCTATCCCGAATTTAGTGGGGGTGGTTCGCCCAAATATCCCGAGTTTACTTTTAACCCAGGCAAAGAAAGTACTTACCAATATCTCACTAATATTTTAAAAGAGGTAGATGCACTTTTTCCTTCTCAGATGATCCATATTGGTGCAGATGAAGTGCATTTTGGTAACCAACATTGGAACAAGGATGCTGCGGTACAAGCGTTAATGAAAGCTCGCAATTTTAAAGATTTGCCAGCTGTGGAAGCCTACTTCGTGAAAAGAATGGCAGATAGTATCAAAAGTTTAAACAACGAAGTGTTAGCTTGGGACGAAATTGTGAGTGGTAACTTACCTGCAGAGAAAACTACCGTTTTTTGGTGGAGACACGATAAACCAGAGATTTTGAGACAAGCCTTAGCAAAAGGATTTAAAGTGGTTTTATGCCCACGTTTACCCTTGTATTTCGATTTTGTACAAGACTCAGCACATGTGGTTGGTCGTAAATGGGCTGGTAAATTTGTCCCTGTGCAAAGTGTCTATGATTTTCCCACTAAAGAAATTACAGATTTGCCAAATGCTTCGTCGTTAATTAGAGGTATACAGGCTAACATCTGGACTGAAGTAATTGTAGATGAGCAGCAGTTAGATTTTAAACTTTTTCCTCGTATTGCGGCTCTAGCAGAAGCAGCTTGGACAAAAGCAGAAGCTAAGGACGTTGTTGAATTCAACGGCAGATTAAAGAAACATTTTGAGCTTTATACTGATGATGGATTATATTTTTTTAACCCTTTCAATACTAAAGCATCGCCAGAATTGCTAACACCAGCTCAAAGAAAAGGTTTGTTGCCAGATCATGAAGCGCAAACGGCGCAAGAAAAAGGCATCATCAAATAATAATGTTAAGCATAAAGAGGATGTCTCAAAAGTAAAATAATGCCGTCATTTCGACGATCGAGGAGCTTGCCCCGAAATTTTCGGGGAGGAGAAATCTTTTTCAGAAGTACTTCTGAAGAGGGATCTCTCTCTAACGTTCGAGATGACGAGTGAATTTGAGACAGCCTCTTTTATTTAATGCGCATCGTAAATGATCACTTTTTCGAAGAAAACTCTAAATTCTTCCAAAAAAGCCTTATGAATTGGATGAACTTGATAGACATCGTGAGCTGCTAAATCTTCAAAAAATAAGATTAAGCTAAAAGTGTAAGTGGTATCTACTACTGCACGCTCAATTGGCGCTGGTGTGCCTACGTGGAAGTTCTTTACAACTTCAATGTTTTCTAAACTTTTTAATCCCCCTAAAAAGGCTTCTTTTTGGGCAAGTGTGGTGTCGGTTTTTAGCCAAAATAATACGTGGTGTGCAATCATTATATTTTTTTTGCTGGCTAAGATATATAAATTGATTTATTGTTGTGAGTCTTTATCCCAAATCGCTTCTCCTGTAGTTTCAAAGGTAGCGCAGTTTGCAGCTGCGCAGCAGAAGGACGCTTTAGTTTTTATAGGAAACAAACAAACTTTACCAATGAAACTTTGCACATTTCGTTGTTAATAACTGCTTTTTTTGAGTTCTCTAGCCGTCTTTTTAATGAATCCTTCTTTATCCTTTTTTACTTCATTTAAACTCGCCTTTCTGTCGGCAGGCAAATCATAATATTTTTCGGCCCACAAGTTTATTTCAACCATTAAAGGCAATAAATCAATTCCTTTTTGCGTGAGCTGGTATAAAACTTTCGCTTTACTATCCGGATGGTCTGATTTTGTAATAATTCCGTTCTCTTCCAATGTCTGTAGTCGGGATGCTAAAATATTGGTGGCGATCTTTTCCGCTGATTTCAAAAAATCGCCATAAGTGCATTGTTTTGCAAACATTAAGTCCCTTACAATTAACAACGACCACTTGTCTCCCCAAACCTCAAGAGAACTACTAATTGGGCAATCTGATCTTTTTTTATTATCTGGCATAATTTTTTTAAAAAACACTTGCAAAATGAAAGTTGATTTCTATATTTGTACTTGCAAAGTGCAAGCAAAAATATAGAATTTTTAAAACAAAAAAAATGAAAACAACAGGAAATACCATTTTTATCAGTGGCGGTAGTGCCGGAATAGGTCTAGCAATCGCCAAAAAATTTAATGCGGCAGGTAATAAAGTCATCATTAACGGCCGTAGTGCAGAACGACTTGAAAAAGCACTGGAGATGCTTGATAACGCAGTTGCTATCCAAGGCGATTTATCAGTAGAAGCGGATAGAATTCGCATTGCGGAAGATTTAAAAGCCAATTATCCGGAGGTTAATGTCATCGTAAACAATGCCGGCGCAGCATTTGGTTATTTATTGAGCGAAACGACCAACGCACACGAAAAAGCTGCCATTGAGATGAATACGAATTATCTGGCTATTATCCATTTTACCGAGCTAATGCTGCCCCATCTATTACAAAAAGAAGCTGCAGCAATTGCCAACGTTTCTTCGCTGGCGGTGTTTGGTAGCCACAAATTTTTGCCAACTTACGGCGCTACTAAGGCGGCATTGCATTCTTACACGGTTGCTTTAAGAATGACATATGAAGAGCAGAAAAATCTACAGATCTATGAAATCTACCCACCTTTGGTAAATACAGAGTTTTCAACAGAAATAGGCGGTGCAAATGGCATTCCACCTTCTGAAGTAGCTGATGAATTTTTCGCTGCGCTTGAAAACAATCAATTTGATGTACCCGTGGGCGAAACGAAAAAGTATGCAGCGGCAGTGGCAGAAGCCCTATCAAAAATTTCATAAATTAATTACTATCGATATGAAAGCATATAGTATTTCGAAATATAGTAAAAGCGATAAAATGCAGCTGGTTGATATGCCAGAACCGAACATCGGGGATAACGAAGTTTTGGTAGCCATACACGCCACAGCTCTAAATCAGTTAGACAACAAGCTAAAAGAAGGCGAGTTTAAATTGTTGTTGCCCTACAAATTCCCCTTGGTTTTGGGCCACGATTTTGCAGGAGTAATAACAAGAGTTGGCTCGAAAGTCAATCGTTTCAAAGTAGGCGATGAAGTATTTGCCCGTCCTACCGATTTTCACATTGGTACATTTGCCGAGTACATCGCTGTAAATGAAAATGATCTGGCGTTGAAGCCTAAAAATATTTCAATGGAAGAAGCCGCTTCTATTCCTTTGGTGGCTTTAACGGTTTGGCAGGCATTTGTAGAGAAAGCGCAACTTAAAAAAGGGCAAAAGGTTTTTATACAGGCAGGTTCCGGCGGTGTAGGAACCATCGCTATTCAGCTGGCAAAACATTTGGATGCCACTGTTGCCACAACTGCAAGTGCTAATAATTTTGAATTGCTCAAAAGTTTAGGTGCTGATGTGTTGATTGATTATAAAACACAAGACTTTGAAACTATTTTGAAAGATTATGATTTGGTACTGCACAGCCAAGATGAAAAAACACTTTCAAAATCGTTACGCATTTTAAAAAGAGGAGGAAAAGTTATCTCCATATCAGGACCTCCAGATGTAGCTTTTGGCAAGGAATTAGGCTTGTCTTGGTTGATGAAAATGGTTATTTCGTTTTTAAGCAGAAAAGTAAGGAAGCAAGCCCAACAACTTGGTGTTGATTACGCTTTTCTTTTTATGCGAGCCAATGGTAAACAATTGGCGGCAATTGCAGATTTGATTGAGGCTGGAGTTATTAGTCCAGTTATCGATAAAGTATTCCCATTTACAGCAATGAACGAGGCGATGGATTACGTGGCAAGTGGCAGGGCAAAAGGAAAAGTGGTGGTAAAGATCTAATTTTAATATAAATTGATTTTATAGCGTTTTTTCTATTTTCAATCGGTCCAATTTCGGGGAAGCGCACACCAAGGGGAAAGTGGTGGTTTTTCGAAAACAGGATTGATTTGGCTTACCTATCTTCGAATTGAGCCCTTCTAAAAAAAAAAACAATAATTTTCTGTCATCAAAAAAAAACAAACACGCTTAAATCGCTCTAAAAGAGGTTGGTTTTTAAGATGACGGCGAAATGTGGGGTTGTGCAACAGTTACCATTGTTAGCTGTGGTTTTTTATTTCACGTTCATTATCATTGTTAAATTGTCAAAATATTTTCCATCTTGTTTAAAAAAGTTTTTCATTATTCCGTTTTCTACAAATCCAAGTTTACGATACAAACCTAAACCTAATTCGTTTTCTGTATAAACTTGAAGCCAAAGTAATTCAAGAATTGGATTTTCTTTTGCCCATTGAATTGCTAATTTCAATAATGCTGTTCCAAGTCCTGTATTTCTCCATTCTTCTAGCATTCCCATTCCAATAACTGCGGTATGTTCCATAATCTTTCTTCGGTTGCCTGTTAAATCAACATTTCCGATTATTTCATTGTCAAATTCAGCAATTAAAAGCAAAGAATTTTCGTTTGCTAGAAAGTAATTAATCCACTCTTTTTCTTGTTCAATTGTCAGTTTAATTTCTTGTTCAAGTTTTGGAATATATTCACTTTGTGGAACATATGTTTTTATACAATTTAGTAGTTTTTCCGCATCATCAATTTCTGCTTGTCTAATTATTACAGTTTTTTGATTTTTTAGTGTCAATATTTGTCGTTTGAATTTTTGCATCGTTGTTGGTTAAAATCACAGCTAGCGGGCCGCGTATTTGCGAAGGGCGGGGTTTTAAGCACTTACGCTGATACGAAGCCGTTCAGCCCGCCTATTGCCAATACGATGTTGGTGGCTGGCATTCTTATTTCCATTCTATTGTCAGTTTAGCGTTGTCTTTTGTAAAATAGTTTGATGTGTTTTTGAATGTTATTTCGATCATTGATTTCATCAAACGTATTTCAAATTTTTGGGTAGCTTGTAAGTGCCGTCTTTCTATGATATAAATTTCGTTTTGGTTATTGTAAAGCATATAATCGCTTGCGGAAAATTCAGATTGAATAAAGACTTTTGGCGCCGATTTTTTATCCCAAGACATGATACAGGCATGGTGGTCGGGGTCGTTAATGGGGTTTATGTAAGACCAAAGGACATTATCTCCCACAGTTATCAAATTACCAGTTGGATGTGCATAAGCGAAAGGTGCTAATGTGAGCATTACTAATGTCAATATGTAGGATTGAATTTTCATTTTATTTTCGGGCTTTGCTTAAACTACGGCTAACATTAGTTTTTCTAAAAACCTTTATTAATTTTTAAACATGTTTAATTGTAGTTAAATATAACCAGTTTAGGATGATTAAAAAAGGGTAATTATTTTGTTTCTTTTGTTTTTCGAAGAGTACAACAGTATCGTGCCATTGCTTAAAACTAGCGATAAAGCACGCAAGTACTTTTAGATGCCTTTTTAGCGAACCATGGCCAATGATGTTGGTTATTTGGTTGCCAGTACGAACAGATCCATCAAACAGCCTTCGTTATTCTGTGCAATTGCTTGTTTTTTAGATAAATGAATTAAAATAAGATCAAAAAAGTATCCATAAACCGCTTTAGGAGAGGATGTGCCACAAGTTGGGGGATACAAGACCTAACCGAAGGTTGGTTAAAACGACGTTCGAGCACAATAGAACCGGTTTTAGGTGCCTTGTTTAACCATTGTAGCATGAAACGGGTAGACAGCCGTGGAATGGAGCAAGCAAACAAGTATGTTTTGATGGCGGCGCTAACTACAATTTGAAGAAACGGTAAAGTTCAGCAGAAAACGGCCAACGATGACTGCTCAAACTATGTCGCAGGTAAAGGGGATGTTTTGGGCATCTCGAATTGGTTTGATAATTCCCGCCTTTAGTTAAAACCCAATCCACATCGTTAAACCATTATAAAAAGTATTTTTCGAGTCGCCAGTTTCTCTTACAAAATCGCCTGCTACAAAATAATAGGTTTCGTTGGATAGTTTTAAATTTCTACTAATTTCATAATCTAATTTTAGTCCGCTTTGCCAGCCTATAAATCGACTTTGGTTGTTGTTTGATGAACGTAATAAGGCTTTTGAACCACCATACAAACCATCATTCAATTGGGCTCGCCAATAAAAATCGGCTTCGGTAGTGGCACTTAATTTTTCAGTTAATTGTAACTTCACAGATGGGTGAATGTCGAACATATTCATGGCAGCGACTTGGGTTATTAAACCAAAATAGGCAGGGTTGTTAAAATAGGGATTGAAAGTCCCCAGGTTGTTGTCGCCTTGGTTTCTATCGCCAGAAACATAATCTAATTTAATTCCCAAATCGGGCTTGGATTTGGTGTTGATTAAGGTATAATGCCAATCGCCTTCAATAGAAAAAGCACTTATGGTTTTATCGCCAAATTTTCCAAATTGGTAATTAAGTTCGGTATTATATTTAAATTGTTTTCCTACATTTCCAAAACGTCGTAAACCAATTGTATGGCGGGTTTCAGAATTAATTCCATCGTTATATTTTACTGATTTCGCATCAAAACCAATGTAGTAAATGGTAGTATTGCCCAAAAAGTTTTTGGTATCGCCAGTTAAGCCCATACCCCAAGTATAAGGAGCATCGGTTGAATTGTTATCAAAAACACCTTCGGGAACTGTCACTTCTCTTCCGAAAAATAAATTTGAATTTAACCCTTTTCCATCTAGCATAATACGAGCCATATCAAAACTTCTTCGGCTATTTGGACCATCTCTGAAAGCCATTAATCGCCCCGAACCGAATAATAATTCTTGACGTCCTGCTCTTAATTTTAAAGTGGTGTTTTTAATAGGAATACTAAATTCTGCAAAAGCTTGGTGCAAATCTAACTTATCAGATTGTACATAAACAGGCTCTTTTAAAGAAACTAAACCGTGGGTGAGTTGTCCAAAAAAACGAACGTATTTGCCTAAATGTAAATCGGAATGAAGCATAATTCGTTGAGAATAAAAACTTTCATCGGCGTTGTCATTTGCACTCCAGTTTTTGTTTTCGGTATATTCCCATCGTGGTCTAAATTCTCCACCTAAACTTAGGAAAATAGATTTGTCTTTATTGAGTGGAATGGCTTTTAATTTATTTAGAAATGAAGCGTTGCGAATCGTATCGTTTTTAAGTAAACTGCTGTAATTTTCTTCGGCTCGTAATGCCTTTATTTGTGGTAATTCCTGTGCTTTTAAAGTGAAATTCAAAGCAAAAATTGTTATGAGTAGAGTAGTATTTTTTATCATTGAATAGTGAAATTTAAAATTAAATTGGCATCATTTTTTTGTTTAAAATCTGAAGGTTTGTGGTCAAATATTTGGTTTATAGAATTGGCGGCTATATCTTCTAATCTCGGATTAATAAGAATTTGATAATCGCCTTTTGCCCATTTTTTATTGGGTGTAAAAGTTCCTAATTGTTCCTCGTTTTCTAATTTTATTTTGCCAGCAATCTCCTTTTTATTTTTAAATATTTTAATCAAAGTCTTGGCAGAAATGTGGTCTATTTTATCTTTAAAATCAATTAAAATTGGCTCTGTAGAATTGGCTTTAGGAAAAGTTAATTGCCACAATTTTGTATCTGGTGGTTGCCTATCTTCTTTTACGGCAACAAATGTTTTGGTAAAACTTTTGTTTAATTTTTGGTCGTTAAAATCCATTAATAAACTATCAATAATCAAGGTGTATTTCTTGCCTTCATCAAAAGCCCTACCCATTGTATTATTTGCCAATAAACCCAGTTTCACTCTTCCTGGGTCAACTATTAAGGTGACTTCGGTGCGGTTTTCGTTCCACAACTCGTATTGATTTTCAAAAAAAACACCCGAAATATTTTTACCATCTTCATTGCCTAATTTTAAATGGTTTAAAATATTCATTTCTTGCATTGGTGCTGAAAATTGAATATAAAACCGAAGGATATTTACAGGAATAGAATCGGTAGTTGGATAAACTGCAACAATTTTAGGTTTATTTTCTTGTCCAATAACAACAGTTATTGGACATAATAACAATAGGGAATAGATAAGTTTTAACATGAAAAATTAATTGTTTCGCTCTATTCTTCTATCGGGTAAAAACCAAATCGCACCTACTCCCATAAAGCAAATAATTGCGATATTGGTATTGACAAATGCAAAGCAAATTCCTACTATGTAAACTACAAGTGAGAGGTGCTCTTTTTTGTGAGAGCCAATCATTTCGTAAATGGGAGCCGATTTGTCGTGGGTGTTGAGGATTTGCATTTTCAACATTAAAAAAGCGATGCCACTCATTAAAAATACAAAACCGTAAAGTGCAACAGGTAGAGATTTTATATGATTTTCTCCTATCCACGAAGTTGTAAACGGTATTAAAGAAAGCCAAAATAGCAGATGCAAATTTGACCAAAGTATTTTCCCATTCACTTTTTCGGTAATTTGAAAAAGATGATGATGGCTATTCCAATATATTCCTACATACGCAAAACTTACTAAATAGCCGATAAAAACAGGTGCAATCGAAAGCAATCCTTTTAAATTGGCTTCTTCAGGTGCTTTTAGTTCTAATACCATAATGGTAATAATGATAGCAATTACGCCATCGCTAAATGCTTCTAACCTTGATGATTTCATTTCACTATCATTAAAAGCTGTTGCACAAAATAATTGTCCATCAGCTAAAATTATTTGTTGGTTTTAATTTTTTATAAATTTGTCTTTTCCTAAATCTTGTATCATCATATTCTGATACCCTTTCATTTGCAACTGTTGCCCTTCGTATTTATAGGTTGGTTGGTCATATTCCGATACAAATTCATCTAAACGCAAGTACATATTTTTTAGGAAAGAAATTAGTTCCAAACTTCCTGTTTCGTCATTTCTTCGCATGGTTGCAATATGGTAACTGTCTTGGTCGTCTAGTTGCAACAAACCTGTCATTGGCAAATCGCTTTTTGGGGTACCTGTATGTTCTACCATTCCTACATATCCTACGCCCGCCTCTGTAGCACTTTTTGCCATATCATTGATATTTACAAATTGAGCTGTTCTATTTCTATTAGAAAGAATAATACCTTCGTAGGGTTTCTTGTCGAATCCTTCTGATTGAAATTTGATAATATCAATCGGTGTATTTCCGTAACCCATTTCTGCAATGGTTTTGCCTAAAATATGTGCGCCATCTTTCAACTCTTTTACAGGAATTAAAACCAAAGGTGTACAAGTGTAAGCCGCTACAATATAATCTTCGTTGTTTAACGTTACGAATTGTAAGGTTTGGATAGGTGCTCTGGTCTCATTTTGTCCGTGTACTGCGTGAAAAATTTCTACTGAAGATGTACTCACTTTATCATTAAACGGGAAATCAATCACTCGCAATGCTGAAGAAAATTCGGCATTACTCATGCCACTTACATATACTTTTCCTTTGTAAAAATCAATGTCTGTAAAGGTAAGAGAACGCATAGGTGTTTTATCCCAAAACGTAAAATTTCGTGTGGGCGCATCATTCAATTTGATTTCTGTGTGTTTGGTATTAATTAAATCAAATTTTCTAATTTTTCCTGCTTGGTTTACTACAATAATTTGCGAAGTGTAGCCCGTTTTGGTTTTCGTATCAAAAGCGATAAACGCTTCTTTTGACGTAGGATGTATTGCCATATCTCTTACGATAATCCCCATCGCATCAACTTTTGCGAAAGTGGCAATTTTCTTGCTTAGATCATGAATGTTGTAAGCTTTTTGAGCTTCAGGATTATTGCTTGCTCCAATGGAATACGCATATAAAGTAGCCGATTTGCTATCTCCAACGAATAATGTTTTTTCATTACCAAATTTAATTACCGTTACAGATTGCGGGGTTGTTGCAAATACTAAACCACTGGTAAGCAGTAAGCCTGCTAATGCTAGAGATCTTGCTTTCATATCTTATAATTTTAAGTTATTAAGATGTAAAAGTAGTTTAGCACTCACCCTTCTACCAATGACCTAGGTTAAGAGTTGGTATTTTTTTTTCATTCGGCTAAAAAATTCTGGTGTAACACCGAGGTAAAGGGCAATTTGTTTTTGCGGTAATAAATGTTTTAAGGCAGCATATTTTTTATTAAAAATGTCATATCGCTCTTTTGCCGATAAACCCAAACCTTCCATCACTCTGTTTTGAGTTTCCACATAAGCATTTTCTGCTAAAATGCGAAACACTCGTTCAAATTTTGGAATTTTTAGGTATAAACTATCCATATCAGTTTTGGCAATTTGCAAAACTTCGGTTTCTTCCATTGCTTGAACAAAAAGCACTCCAGGCTTTTGTGTAATAATACTATACAAATCACCTACCCAATAATCTTGAGAAGAAAAATGAAGAATATGCTCAAATCCGTTTTTATCAATATTAAAAGTCTTGCAACAACCTTCGTTGATAAAGCTTATATGTTTGCAAACATCTCCTTCTCTGGCAATGTATTGTTTGTTTTTAATTATTTTTTCTTTTAACAAAGACACAAAATAGACTTCTTCCTCCTTTGTAAGAGCAATATGTTTGGAGATGTTTTGAAGGATAATTTTAGTGTTCATGTGTGGTCTTTTGTTAGCATGGACGTACAACGGTGAGATTGTTTAATCGGTTAGCGGTAGTCTTTTGTCTTATTTAATGTTCAATATCTTGTTTTTGCTTCCAATATTTTTATTTTTTTAACTTCTGTTAATTCCTCATCATTGATTAACTTCCGAAGTTCTCTTCGCAATATTTATCGTTAATTAATTTTTCTGCTAATTCGTCATTGTTTATTTTATAAATAGTATGCTGAATTAATTGATTATGCCCTAATTCGTCGAAATAATAAAGTTGATTATTGTTTTTCCAAACAGAACCTTTGTAAGTATTTCCTATTTTTTTCCAATTCCCTTTTATGTCTTCATCTAATTTGTAAGTATACGTTGTTCTAGACTGGAGACTTTTATCTGTTCGTGAATTTCCCCAGCGTTCAATTCCATCTAAATAGATAATTTGTAAACCATCGGAAAAAACTAGAGGTGCGATTTCTTTAAAATTAGTATTCAAAAATATATTGTCTCCAGCTCTTTTTACAATTTTTTCCTCACTATCAAAGTAAAAAATTCCTTTCTCGCTCAAGAACAATACTTGATAAACGTGGTTTCCATGACGGCTGATTAATTTATAGGGAGTATTTAACTTTGGAAATTCAATATTTTCTATAAAAATGGAACCAGTAATTGGATTAAAAAGGTATTGTTGTTGAGTTAAATCTTTGACATTTTATAAGTAATTCATTATTGTTAATCAGGGTTGGTCAGCCTTGCCGCCAACAGTCTCGGCTATGAGTAGTTGCGTGGTTTAGCACGTAACTTTGCAAATACACACCAAAATGAAAATCCGCGAGGATTTTCAGAAGTAGGCGAGAACAAGCAATTACTTATAGCCATTGTGTTTGTTGCACAACACTAAAGTACGGAAAACATTTTAATGTATTCTGCGGGTAATATTTTATTTAATATATTGATTATCAGCTATTTATTTGTATTTTAGTATATGCGAGGGAAGAAACAACTTACGCCACAGCTTTTTTACCATCAAAGTTTGGATTCGATGGTTCCCGAAGACAATTTTTATCGGGCTGTAAATAAAAACCTATCGCTCGGATTTCTTTACCCCATTACAGCG